>CAKRNA010000001.1 GCA_934365195.1 uncultured Clostridia bacterium
ACTTTTGACGAGTAAGGTTATAAATTCGATAGATATTCCTAAACATTCGTCCACTGAACAACGCCACATAGTTGATACCAAGTGTTAATCGTCGCTGTTTAGTATCGCATAGATTTTTTCGTCAAGTTCTCTGCCTTTTTCCATCAATTCTTTTAATTCTTGCTTAACTCTTACTATCTCGGCTTTAACCTCCTCTTCAGACATTTTTCCGGAATCATCGATTCCGACATATCTTCCAGGAACGAGAGAATAGTCGGCATCTTTGATTTCATCTATTGTTGCGGACTTACAAAAGCCCTTAACATCTTCGTAACCTTCGCCTTTCAACCAAGCGTGATAAACTGTGGCAATACTTTCAATATCGCCTTTGTTTTCATCGCCATAGGTGGCAAGATTGTATGCTTTTACTTTTTCAATGAGTTCATCATTGTCTTTATGACCGGCCGCCACGTCGTTGTAAGTCAACTCGCGGATTTTACGGTCAATCATAATTCCTTTTTCGCGGCAATCTATAAACAGAGTTTTGCCTTTATTTCTGCAATCTTTACGCAAGAACCACAAACAAGCAGGGATTGTAACGGTGCTGAAAAGATTTGTCGGCAGTGCAATAATGCAATCAACTATTCCTTCTTCAAGCATCTTTTTGCGAATATTGTATTCTTGCTTTGAAGAAGTTGAAAGCGAACCGTTAGCCAAAACAAAGCCGGCAACACCTCTCGGCGACAACTTGCTTATAATGTGCTGAATCCAAGCATAGTTTGCATTGCCTTGCGGTGGAATATCGTAAATCCAGCGCGGATCTTCCAGAAGTGACGGCTGACCGTAATCGCTAATATTGAACGGGGGATTTGCCATAATGAAATCGGCACGCAAGGTTTTGTGCTTATCATCATGGAACGTATCACCGTAAGAATCGCCCAAATCCGCAGTAATACCGCGAATAGCCAAATTCATTTTAGCCATACGCCACGTATCCGGGTTGAGTTCCTGTCCATAAACAGAAATGTTGTTTATGTTGCCTTGGTGTTGTTTTATAAAGTTGACGGATTGTGAAAACATACCGCCCGAGCCACAGCAAGGATCGTATACACGACCATTAAACGGCTCAATCATATTGACGATAAGGTCAACTACACAACGTGGAGTATAGAATTCACCGCCTTTTTGACCGAATTTCTTTGAAAACTCGCCCAAAAAATACTCGTAACACCTACCAAACAAATCGCCGGTCATATTTTCGGTCGAAAGGTTGTTAGAGAAAAGATCTACAAGTTCGCCCAAACGACGTTTATCTACGTCGCCTTTAGAATAAACCTTTGGTAATATGCCACTAAGCTCATCGTTTGCTTTTTCTATATCAATCAACGCTTGATCGAGAATGGTTCCGATTTTTTCGTCTTTAACAAATTTTTTTATATACCCCCAACGTGCGGTTTCGGGAATCCAAAAAACATTGTCTTCTGCGTAAGCGTCTTTTTCTTCTTCAAACCCGTCGCCTTCAGCGACTAATTGTTTATATTTTGCATCAAAACGGTCTGAAACATATTTAAGAAAAATAAGTCCCAAAACCATTTTCATATAGTCATGAGGCATAACCGCGCCGATAAGTTTATCTGCCGCCGCGTAAAGTGTTTTTTCAAGAGATTGAGTTTTTTCAATCTTTTCTTTAGCCATAAATATTCTCCTGCTTCCTAATAGCAAAACTATAGGCACATATTTTAATATATTGTATCATATAAACCCTTAAAAATCAATGCCCTGTTTTACACAAAATCTATTGTCGCAATATTTTTGTGAATTGTTGCAATTTTTCGTAATGACTATTGATTTTTATTTTATTACCGATTATAATAGATATAGGAAATAAAAATGCAACATGTTGCAGTTTTTCGTAATGGAGGTATTATGCAAAGTATAAAACGAGACATTTATTTACAAAGGCTAAAAGATAGAGAACAAAATGGGCTGGTAAAAATCGTTACCGGCATTCGCCGTTGTGGTAAGTCCTACCTTTTGAATACTCTTTTTTACGATTATCTTCGAGAAAAAGGCGTACAAGATGACCACATTATAAAAATCTCTCTTGATGATGACGAAAACAGCGACTTGCTTTTGCCTAAAGCACTAAGTCATTATATTAAAAATTTGATTATTGACGACGATTTATATTATATTTTGCTTGATGAAATTCAACTTGCAGATAATTTTGTAGGCGTTTTAAACGGACTTATGAAACTTCCAAATGTAGATATTTACGTTACCGGCAGTAATTCTAAATTCTTATCAACCGATATTGTTACCGAGTTTCGCGGCCGTGGCGACGAGGTCCGCATTTTGCCACTATCATTTTCCGAGTTTATGTCTGTTTATAATGGTTCTCCTATGCAAGGTTGGAAGGATTATTACACTTATGGTGGACTTCCGCTTGTTCTTTCTCAAAAAAGCGAAGAAGCAAAAATGAACTATCTAAAAGGACAACTCCAAAATGTCTACTTGAACGATATTATTGACCGCAACCGCATTCAAAACGAAGAACAAATTAACGCAGTGTTGGAAATTCTTGCATCAAGTATTGGCTCGCTTACTAATCCTCTAAAACTCTCAAACACTTTTAGAAGCGTTGCCAATTTGCCGATTGCTGACAAAACTGTTTCAAACTACCTTGCATATTTAGAAGATGCGTTTTTGGTTGACAAAGCCAAGCGTTATGACGTTAAGGGTAAAAAATATCTTTCTACCCCATCAAAATACTACTTCACTGATTTGGGGCTTAGAAATGCTACTCTCAATTTCCGCCAACAAGAAGAAAATCACATCATGGAAAACATAATTTATCTTGAACTCTTGAAGCGTGGTTTTGCCGTAGACGTCGGTATAGTTGAAACCGCCAAGCGTAATGATGGAAAAGTTGTTCGCAATTATGCCGAAGTGGACTTTGTAGCCAATCGTGGTAATAATAAGTTTTATATTCAATCTGCATTTGCAATGGATTCCGAAGAAAAGCAAGCGCAAGAAAAAAATTCTTTGCTGAACATTAAAGATTTTTTCAAAAAAATAATCGTCGTAAAAGACGATATCAAGCGTAAACGCGATGAAAATGGAATAGTCACTATGAGCATTTACGACTTTTTGCTCGATGAAACAAGTATTGAATATTAAAACAGGGAGAAAAAACATGAACGATCAAATATTAACAAGTTTTAGCATTATAACAAGTTTTCACGATAAAAGCAAAAGCGTAATGGACTCATTTCTACCTTTTGTAGAATATGGAATTGCAATATTATGTAATGAAACAAACAGCGATGGACAATTTGACACAGATTCGCTTCGTGAAAAAATCTTAAACTCAAGCGGTATTGACATTAATACAATAACTCTTAAATCTTTATTGAAGAAAATTAAAAAAGCAGGACATATTGTGCTTTTATCACAAGGTAATTATTTTAAGGTTTTACATTCTTTAAAAAATCAACAAGATATTTATTTAGATGCCATACAAGATAGCTACCGTAATATTCATAAATTTATCAAAGAATATAAAAGTTTTTCTTTAGACAATAGAGATGAGAGTGAGTTAATAACTTGGATTTATGGTTTTATCTGTACATATTGTAAATTTATAGATGTTTGCACTTGCTGAAATAACTATCACTCTAGTTACTGGATTTACTTCTTGGTTCTCATTACCATTATATCAGACATGGTGGATTTATCTAACAACTTTAATTGTTTTTGTTGGAACCATTTTGTCTGCTATTCTAAAGGGTATTGACAATAAATTTGTAAATTTTTTCATTGCAAAGAAGGAAAAAGCTTTACAAATAAGGTATAAGATCAGTAATGAAACGCTTGCAGAAATAAGAAAACAATATTAATAATAAAACTTTCAAATTGTTAAGCAAATATTAACAATTCAAGACAATTACATCTCGTTGGGTAGTGCCACTACCCAACTCATTGTTTTACAGATACTAAAAGTCTGTTGCGAGCCGACTTTTATTGCATTTAGAAATCATGACAAAAAGCTGTGATATGTTGCAATTTTTCGTAATGAAGGTTAATATTTCCGCTGTTTACCTCAATTTTTTCTTGACTTTGGCAAAGCAATATTGCTTACCGATCAGCAGTTCTGGTTTACTTACAGATATGCCGTCAAAATGCCCCTAACTGAACCCGTAAAATCTAAAGTTCGGGTTCAGCTTTTATGCTCAAAACACAGGTTGAAATCATAAGCGCATACCAAACGGAATTTGAAGCCACGGTATTTTTTTCTATACAATTTGATATACTATTCGCCATATTAACATTCAATTTTTATTTTTAATTAGCTTTTTGAAATATAATTAAATTTCTTTTCTACAACGTTATTTAACATAACAAAAGCCTCGAAGTTAAACAACTTCGAGGCTTTTGCCGCTTGCAGGTGTCCCCATTAAATTAATTGATTTTTTTATAATCCCTAATGGGACACCCGTTTTCGTGCCTCTATTTTTAGTATTTATTGACTTACCTAGCCGTCCTAGCGGCTCTATCGGTAATGTTGTCTAGCCCTACGACAATTGCCACAAGAAGTGGAATATTGTCCTCATTCGCCTCGATTTCGTAAGTGTCCATCATCGAGAAGAACTTACGGTAAACGCTGCCGATTTTCTCGTTGTTTTTCACGATGTCCATCGTGTTGAAGTCGCCGCTAAATACAAGCGAGATATTGTCCTTGTATCCCTCTAAAATAAAACGCTCCTTACGAAGTGGTTTGCTGCGAAGTAACGCAACCGTTTCGCCCTCTGCGTCTAAAATATACGCACTATGAAACGCCCAGTTAAAGTACTTGTTGCGCACCTTGTACAAAACCTCTCCGTTCAGCGAACAAATACTTTTCTTACGAGTAATACTCAAGAATTTGCCCTTAACTTTCAAAACGTCGTTTCCCGCTTCGTCTTTGATGGAAGAACTGCCCCTCAAAGATATCTTGTTTTTCAAAATAATTTTCATAACCCCTCTCCTCTTTACAGTTAAATTTTGCCACTTTTTTTACTACGTAATTTTATCGCCACTTAAATATCTACTTTTCGGTCGCAGTTTTTTAAATTAGCGTTTTTACCACAATCGCAACGCAAACGATAAGCATTACCACCCAAAAAGATATGCGCAGCACCTTAGAAAGTTTGATGCGCTTTTTACTTACCTCATCGCTATAAAACGTGTTTTCAAGTATCTCGTACGGGCACGTACTTTCCACAGTTACAGCCTCTCCGCCTTGCTTAAACGTATCAGCCCGAATGATTGCCTCGTCCGTTTTGTCCATATCGCTAGGATAAAAATTTATACTAACGTTTGCTCCACGACAACTTTTACCTCGCCTTACGTCGAAAATACCGAAAAAACTAATGATAAAGTACAATAGGTCGAACCAAAACCACGATTTTGCGCTTTCTTCAAACACCTTTTTTAGTTCCACCCTAACGCACTCTGATTTTTCCACTTCGCACGAGCCGTTGCCGTATCGGTCGTATTTTAACGTGGTCGGCTTTCCTTTTACGCTTAGTATCGGTGCGTAGCGCTCGGTATTGCGAAACTCAAGTTTTAATTTTCCCATAACTCTACCTCGCAATCGGTATAACTTTGCAAATAGCCAAAACGAGCAATAATAAATCCACAACAAGAATAGAAATACCCAGCACGATTTTCGTTTTGCAACTCTTTGTCGGGCTCACCCTAAGACAAATAAGGGCAAAAATACTTGTAATCACCGCAATAATCACCGATGGAAGAAAAGCCTTCATAATAAACGGCACGACTTCACTAGCAGAACCTAAATTGTGCATAACCTCTACGCTTTGCGGCCAAATAACGTATATCAGCCCAAAACTTCCTATAAGAAGTATCACAATTATCATTATGGCAAAAACGGAGGCAAGTACTGTAATGGTGCCGGAAAGTGCGCAAAAGATAGCAGTTACCGTTGCCGCAATGGAAACGTTTGAAAAGATTTTTCCCACGTGCGCTATGCGTAGTTTTCCTAAATAACCCATTAAAAGTCCCCCTTTTATATGAATTTTTTAGTATTTCCTAATTTCAGTATATAGAATTTTTTTTCGAAAATCAATAAATAAAGCAAAAAAAATAAACCGTTTTTCATATAATATAAACTACTAAAACCGCCTTCCCCTACCATATTTTCGCTAGTTTCCCCGCTTTTTACCTACTCCCCACCGATTACCCTTAACATCAATTTGCCTCTAACCTATTTAAAACAAGACCCCAAAACCCCTTTACTCAATAGCGTTTTTAAAAACTAATTCTAAAAAACTTAAACGAGAAAACCTAAAACTTATTCCTTTTTAGAAATTCGTTTTAGGTTTTACGTGGCTAATACCAAACTTTTGAATTATCAACGTTTTATATAAGCAATCACGTCATTCATGTATTATTCGTTAATAATTTCTTTAATTATTTTCGCATACTCATTCAATGTTTTTGATTGATTAATTAATTTTTTAAAAAATGCTTTTACGTCATTATCTTTCAAAACGCCGTAAACCTGACTGTTTTCATTAGCAATTTTAAAAATCTCTTCTCGCTCCTCTGCATCCCATTCGTTTATTTCATTTAGTTTCGCAATGGCAACGTGAGTTGATGCATAACTAAGACTATTACGCAATTTTGAAACTAAGTCAACCTTATTTCTTTTCTCCTCGCCCTGCTCTTTATCATTATTTCTTTGTTCTTTTTGTTGTTTATAAAACAAATCTTCCAACTTTTCGTTTGCACAAGTTTTGTTTATTATTGCTTTTACGATTTCATCTAATTCCGTTCCTTCCGAATAGTCGGCAGGTGCATAAAATTTAATTCTTTTTTCTCGCATCATTTTATATGCCTTGTTCTTATCTTTCGTAATCGGATCGTATACCGCAATAGAATATCCGCCGTTTACCGAAATTAGTTTCATACACGGAATATCGGTATCACTATCCCCTATGTAAATCATATTCCTAAAAGGCACTCTTATTTCAGATGGATCAAAACTATCATTTACGCCTAAGTCGTTAATATCTAATACTCCTTTTTCTATTCTAAATAAATATTGCGTTTTATTTGTAAAATTTACAACCTGCGCAGGCCAAATTGCTACCCCTTTATCATTATAATAAAATGAAGTAGCATAAATCTTTTCAAACTCATCAGCAACTTTTGTTCCTTCAATCATCTCCTTTAATCCTGAAGAAATTATATAATGTTCTACTATAACGCCATGCTCCTCGCCATACTGTCGTATTCTATTGAACCACGTTTCAACACCATTATAAAGTTCAACTTTCTTTCCATATTCTATAAGGCTATCTCTTGTAAAAAGAACTTTCCCCTCGGATCTTTGTTTCATTGTTAACATATATGCTAAATTTTGATCCATATCGTTTTCTTCACCAAGGAAGTTGGATTCTTCCCAAAACTCATTTACATCACATCCGACAGACTGAATAAAACCTTGCGCCTGCATATCAGTAGGCGATAGCGTTTTATCAAAATCATAACATATTGCTACAACCGGTTTCTCTTCCTTATGTTTTCTGTTATCAATATATTTATTCATTTTCCTCCTTATATTCTCTACGTAATTTTTTATAATCAATTTATAAATTTTCTAACGCTACAATGAGTATACTAACCAAATGCAATACTTTATAATAATAAAATATCTTAAAGGAACTTTTATTTAGTTAATATACGTTATACAACATTAGGTCAAGAAATATATTCAAAATAATTATCTAAAGTAACTTACAGTTATTAGATTTATGCGATAAATACATTGAATTTTTCTATAAATAACCTATGCCGTTTTCTATTCAAATAAGTATCTCGGTTTCTCCTATTTAACTACATCATTCCTACTTTTTTCAATTCTTTTCTCAGCATTTTCACAGTTTTTCTTAGAATAAATCCCACTTTAAATCCAGAGGATATATAGCAATATATTTCATTATAAACAGCGTAGAAAGCACATTTTATATCAACGTTTTTGGATACGGGATATTTGGCTTTATAGATGTTGTAAAGATTGAAAAAATCACCCGTAAGATTTCTTAGTTGGAACAAATCAAACTCTTTATCTGCCCATTTGCAATCTAGCGGATCGATAATGGCGGTTATATTCAATTTGCCATCGCTCATAACGTTCATTACGTTTAGGTCGCCGTGGATAAGCGACGCTTTCTCTATTGGTTCACTAAAAATATTGTCAAAATTATTCCAAGCAATTTGCATAGTTTGGATAGTTTTCTTGTTAATTTTCCCCTCTTTGTGCATTTGAAGAGCCGTATCAAAAATATCCTTGGCAAACGGCTTGTAAAAGTCAAGCCAACTGTCGTATTCCGGATCATCAAGGCTTCCGAATTTATCATTAGTCTTGCTATGCCAATGCGCTAATGCATCAACTATTTGATTAGCAAACTGCTGTTTTTTTTGCTTGCCTAAAAACAATTTCTTAAAATCGGTAAAACAATCCGTGCCTGCGATAAACTCTTCCACAATAAAATCCATAGGCACTTCATCAGTAGCGTTAAACGTAAAATACACCTTGGGTATATGTATCAAAGTGTCCGCACCAAGCGTTTTTAGTGCGTTCGCTTCGTTTTTATGCATACCACTCACTCGGCACGCCTTAACGATAAGTTTATAAGGTTCAACTTGCATTTCTACCTTGTAAACATAACCAAAAGAGCCACCGCCGACATATTTTATGTTTGATACTTCACAAGCATAATGCTCGAACAAAATACTTTTGACAAATTCCTTTGTTTGCTCTTTGCTGATTTCTCTAACAACTTTTTGTTCCATAAATCCCCCATTTATACTTTTAGTATATCATACTTTTAAATAATGCAAAATAAAAGACTGATCATTCATCGTTTTGTTTGTAAAAATAACATAACTATATAATTTCTTAAATTATTCATCAAATGCAGAGTTCCTATTTTACACTGCACACTTTCACTATTTCAAAAGTCCTTTTTTTACACCAATGCTATATATGTAATTATAAATTATTGAATCAACATAAATGTAAATATCTTTATTGTAATTGATTTGACGTAACGACACTTTTGTTTGTGAATCATCTTTTCCCACAAGAACTCATAAAAACAACTATATTATGGTTAATAACAAACAAAGAAATAATAAACCCTTTTTTATTTCTTTTTCTCCTTAGTGGTTTTATTATATTCCACAACGGATGCCACAATTGAATACGCCACCATAATTCCCATTGCGATGACAAGAAGAATTGTTGAACTGAGAGCGCCGTCTATAACAAGCGCAACTATCAATCCAATAATAAGAATGGTGCTGAAGAGTTTATTCTTTTTGAAATAATGTACGCCAAGCGCACCAAAAAGTGCTGATAGAATTTGTCTAAAAGCAGGAGCGATCTTCAAATCCATTATATCGTCCATATAAGGGAGCAATCCAAACACGCAAATTGTAAGCACTATAAGGGTGACTATATTTGATACCGCCACAGCCACGGTCACCATACAATCCTTATTGTTTTGTGAACAACCATCATCAAGCGAACTGATGGCATTAAGGGCACACGGCACTTTTATATTGGAAACGTTGCCCGTCAAAAAACTAAGATATGTGCCGTACATGCCAATGGTTGATATATAGGGGAATGCACTGAATATTGCCGCAGGATAAAACAAAATTGCAATTGGCAACATTGACTTGGCAAGTTTTCCGCCATCCGGCCACACATCAAGGGCGATACAAGTTACAAGTGGTACGCCAATTATAAATATGAGTGAGAGTATATCCCAAATTAAAATGGATTTTTTGTTCATATCAAGTCCTCCACTCAAAGTTTGCTACATTCTCAGGAATAACCAATGAAAGCAACATCACAATCACAAACGCAAGAAGCATTGATATGGGCATCGCCAAATTTTTAAGCCACACCTTTTTTTCGCCAAGTTTTGAAAATAGGATCATAAATCCCCCCGACAAAAGCACTGTGAGTAAGGAGAAAAATCCCGCACCATCTCCTGCAACTTCCGGCGAACCCTCTGCTGCAATTTGCTTAACAAAGTACACGCCTATGATTCCGATATACATAAGATTGCCAAAGCGACTTACGCTCATAGAGAGTATTTTCAGCCACTTGGATTTTTTCTTTTTTGAGTGATTCTCCTCAATCCCTGCCTCTTTAACAACATTTTCGCTTAGGTTTTCCGTGACGTTTATAACCGCAATATTTTCATCTAAAACAATGCTGTTTTCTTCGCTTTGATTAAGGACAGCATCCGTTGTTTCAGCGGAATCAGCGTTTTGCATATCACAAACTGCCGCTTCAATCTCTTTTTTTGACTTTTTCTTCTTTAAACTCAAAAATGCAATGAGTATGAGTCCCGCAATTCCCGATAAGGACATTCCCCAAAGCACTGTTACAAGCACTGTGGGAGAAAGGATTGTACTTGCAAGGTCAAGACCAAAGACGTTGAGTATGGTCTCCGCCGCTAAAATGTTGTCTTGAACAGAGCCGGTAAATATGCTTCTTATGAACACCAACTCATTACCAAGCGATCTTGCCAACGGAATTATTGTCAAGGCTACGGCAAAAGCGGGAAGAATGCTAAATATTGCACTTGACAAAATATTGCTCTTCATTTTTGTAGAGACAACTCCTTCCTTTTTGCTCTTGTAAACTGCGTACATCAAAAAGAATAGATTTTGTACAATCATAAAAACAAAGCAACATATTCCGATTATCAATAAAACTTGATTCACATTGCCTCCTCGTCTACAAGATTGTTCTTGACAAACTCAATTAATTTATTTGAAAAGTCATATTCTGCTTCAAATATTCGCTTATAATTTCCTTCGCCAAATTAACAAGAGTTTTGTATTTATTGTTAAAAAAGTTATTTTTGGAATCAATACACAAAATTATGAATGATTATAAAAATACCATATTTCATAATTTATATCTTCGATTGGCGAGACGCCTTCGATAACATTTATAGAATTAATCGTTAATCTATCATAACTCGTTATAGATATAAGTATATTAAATTGATAATATGACGAATTGCCTTTTTGTTCTTGTTGTCTTTTAAATTCCATTATTTCATTATAAATTTGCTTAACGTCAGGATATTTATCGTGCAACGTTTTATTATTATACAAATCAACCATTAAAAGAATAGATTCTTCGCCATCTTCCGTTTTGTCATCGGTGCAATTAAATTCGGTGTCATAAATTTTTGTAGTCGAATTAATGAATTTATCGCTACTAAACAAGCCAAATTGGAAATTACTAGTATCACGATATGGTATATCATATTTAACAGGAATTTGCACGGCATAATACTTTTCAGCAAAATATTGACATACCTCGTACACGTTATATTCTTGTTTTTTGCCTAAAATATTGATTATATCTTTCTCTACTTTTAAATAATTTTCTTCTTTATAAATACGATTATCCCAATCATCTTTGCTACAATAATTCTTTTTTTTGTTAAATGCACCATCAAACATTTTTTCAGTTAATTTGCTTTCTTTATCAAATATATCCATAAAATCTCAACCCTTATGCAAAATAGAAAGAATGTACACTTAAACCGTTTACCATAACTCTACTGTCATTAGGATTTGGATTCCCATTTGACAATAAAATATAGGTTGCATACATATGTCTTATTTCTAATAAACCTGTTTTATTTTCGTAAACGCTAACGCTTGTTTATATAACATATATTTTTTATAATTTTACCATACGTTTTTCATTAAATCAAGACTAACGCTCCATCTTCAAAAAAATATGAATCATTTCAAATTTCAGTTTTCTTTCTGTTCTTTTTTACTTGTTTTTACTCTTCTCTCCTCACACAAAAACGCACCCTGTGTTTCTATGTGCGTTTTGGTTTTATAAATTATTTACATTCTTTTAGGGTTTTATATGTTTCTCCTACAAAACACCCTACCGCTTATTTATTCGCAACTATGCACAGCCAATGTTTTTTAGCATTTGCATAACTTTTAATATTGCAGAACCCCGTCTTTTCTAGCGCGGTATGTAACTGCTTTTCGTTGTAAATTATCATTCCGCCTATTTTTTTTGTCCATTTTTCGTCTGCGGGGTTTGTTCCGTCACTCTCGTTACAAATAAGAAACGTACCACCGCTTTTCATGACACGATTTACTTCGGCAAAGCATTTTTCGAGGTCTGTCCAAAAATATACCGTCTCAAAAGCAGAAACACAATCAAAAGTCTCATCATCAAACGGCATAGACGATACGTCGCCATAAACAATATCACATTTGCCTTGCTTGATTGCGATAGCGTTTAGTTTTTCCGATTCTGCCACGCTAACCTTAGAATAGTCTATTCCCGTCACGTGTACGTTTGTACATTTTGCTAGCCAGTTGACAATATTTGCTCCACCTCCACAACCGATATCCAATACTTTGGCATTCGAATTTGCGTAAATTTTAGTAAAGCCCCACTTTGCCAACTTACTATGACCGCCGTTCATCATTTTCACCATTATTTTTCCGCCGAAACCTTGTGGCTTTCGTGTATTTTCAAAAAAGTTCATATTTACCTCCTATTATTTAATTATATAATGTTAATTTTTCTTTTTGGGAAAAGTTAGCGACCACTAATTTTTATCATTACCACTCAAGAAAAAATCGTCTATGAGTTCTTTTTTGCCGACTTTATGTACTTTTCCGTCTTTTATCCACACAGCATAGTCGCATAGCGCCGAGCCTACCCGTTTGTCGTGCGTTACCGTAATCATCGTGTTGTTCGTTTCTTCGTGAATACTGTTGAGAACTTTTACCATTCTGCACAGTCCGTTGTAATCCTGTCCTACAGTTGGCTCGTCCAAAATAAGTATTTCGGGAGCGGTTGCAACGACGGCGGCTATCGAAACTCGCCTTTTCTGACCTTCGGAAAGTGACTGCGGATGACGTGCATATAAGTGTTTTACGCCGAATTTTTCGGCTATTTCATCGGCATACTCGTTCGATTTTGCACCGAATTTTATTTCTTTTTCAACCGTAGGCATAAATAGTTGATATTCCGGGTTTTGATAAATCACGCCCACTTTTTTATACCATTTTTTACTTTGTTTACTTTTATTTCCGAATTTGTCGTCTATATTCTGCCAAATAACGCCTCGATTTGGTTTTTCAAGACGAGAAATAAGCCTTAATAGCGTTGTTTTTCCACAACCGTTTTCGCCAAGCAAAACCGTTCGTGAGCCTTTTAATATGTCGAAACTCACTCCGTTTAATATATCTCGCTCTTTTACCGAAAACGCCACGTCCGATAAAGAAAATACGGGAAGAGTACCGCTAAACACGTTGCAAGCGTCCTCTATTTCGGTCGACTGCTCTATGAGGTATTTTCCTGCGTCCGTTATTTCTCTTACGCTCTTGTCTCCGACGTGGAATACCTTATCTACAAACGGAAGCACTACGTCAAGTCTATGCTCGATAACAACGATACAGTAGCCTGCATTTGCAAGCGATTTTAGTGTAGACATAAGCATTTGAGAACCCTCGTTATCTAGATTTGCAAGAGGCTCGTCGAGTATCACAATCTTCTGTCCCATTGCAAGTGTAGACGCCGTTATCAGTCTTTGCTTTTGTCCGCCGGAAAGCGTACGACAATTCCATTGCTTTTCAAGTTTCATAAGGTCGCAAACTATATCTATTTGTTTGCTTATTTTTTGTGGAGAAAAAGCCATATTTTCACATCCAAAGGCAATTTCATCTTCGACTTTTTTCTGTATTATTTGAGCGTCTGCATTCTGTAACACTACGCCTACGTTGCGACATACTTCCCCTAGTCGTTTTCCTTTTATATCTTCTCCGTTTATCAATACTTCGCCCGAAAGTTTTCCGTCTGTAATATTTGGAATAATGCCGCTTATCACGTACATAAGCGTGCTTTTCCCTTCTCCTGAAAACCCTGAAATAAGGTTCACTTCGCCGTATTCGAGCGACATATTGACATTTTCAAAAATTATGTTTTTTTCATCATAAGAAAATTTTACGTTTATCAGTTCTATTGCTTTCATAACACCACCGTACAAACCGCTCCTGCGATAAGTCCAAACAAAAATAATATATCGGACAGACAAACAACTTCTTTTTTATAGACCGTATACGGCGTTTTTTCAAGTGAAAATCCACGAGTTTCGACCGATAAAGAAAGGGTGTCCGAAATGTTTACAAGTCGCATCACGAACGGCACTAAAAACGCCCTATAAAATATCTTCGGACTTAGTATGCTACCTGCCCCTCGTGTTTTCATCGCTTCCCTTACCCTTTTTATCTCCGCTCCGAGCACAGGCGGAAAAGACGTCGCAATCAAAATTCCCAGCGTAATACTTCGTGGCACTTTGAGTGTAGAAAGGTTTCTCGTCATATCCACAGGCTCTACGCTCATACCGAGCGCCGCAGCAAGAAAAACCGAACCAAATCTATTTGTCATAGAGATTGCCGCATTTGGATTTTTCCCGTGCGCAAAATATGCAATACAAGCAAACAGCCCGCTTACTACGACGAACACAGGCAACACTCGTAGACAACCCTTTTTGCAACCAAACAATATAAGCCATACAAAGCACCCTGCCAAAAAATAGGAACATTTTACGTTTCTTGCCATACACAAACCGAACACGATTAAAAACAAACTTGCCAAGAAAACGAATAATGGATATATCTTGTACCTAAAAGACAAAAATCTCATTTTTTCAATGCTCCTGCTTTTTTAAGTTCTCTTGCAATAAGCATTCCAACAACCGCACCCACAAAACAAAGCGCAAGGACTCCTATCGAGATACCTACCGCAATGCCAGCGTTTCCACCTCCGATAAACATACGCATTGCCGCTTTTTCTCCTCCCGTTACGGTATAGAAAACGTTGTAATAAAGATATAGTAGCGGCAATGTCATAGGCATATAAAGAGTTCCTGCAAGCACGCACGCCCAGTCGTTTTTGTAACTACGGAAAATAAGCAGCGACAGCGTTTCGGCAATCAGACCGCACAACACAATCATAGCCATAGGCGGGAACATGAACACTAATATCATCGCAATAAAAATTGACTGCAACAATAAAGCCCCAGGCTTTCTTACTTTCATCATTCCGATGACGGGGAATATGGAAAATTGAAGTCCTATGCCAAGTTGCACGATTCCAAACAACGGAACGTTTACGAGTAGCGGCATAACGGAGCCGGTAATAAGCGTGCACGCCGTGATGATAGCAAGAAAAACTATATCTTTTATTTTGTATTTCTTGAAGAATTTTCTATCGCTCTCTTCTTCGGTCGCAACATCTTTCTTTGGAGATATTTCTACCTTGTTTGCTTGATTTTCTTCTTCTGCGTTTTCAATAAGTGCAGAAGTTGCCTCTTCTACAATATCTTCTTTCTTTTGTTCATCCATTTTTTATTTCCTCCTTCATAACTCCGCCGTCAATTTTGTAAATCTTGTCGGCAATCGCCATGGTTGATTCTCTATGCGATACGAGAATAATACTTTTTTTGTTTTTTTGTTCTTTTAGCGCTTTCAATACAATGCCTTCATTGATACTATCAACGTTGCTCGTCGGCTCGTCGAGTAAAATAAGCTCACTACCTCTCAAAAATGCACGGGCAAGTCCTATGCGTTGCTTTTCCCCTGCTGAAAGATTGTCCCCAAGAGTTCCCACTTGCGTCTTGTATCCATCAGGTAGCGTCATAATAAAGTCGTGCACCGACGCCATTTTGCAAGCGTTTTCGATTTCTTCCCTCGTGGCGTCCGATTTTGCTATACGCAGGTTGTCTTCTATCGTTTCTTCAAACAAATACGTACTTTGCGACACCATCGTCACGTTTTTAAGAAGCGAATCGGTGTTGATTTTATCAATATCTATATCGTTATAATTTATCTCGCCGTCGTTTCTCTCCCAAAATCTCAACAAAAGTTTTAAGAAAGTGGATTTACCGCAACCGCTTTCGCCCACTATACCGACAATTTCGCCCTTTTCGGTGTGCATTTTTATATCTTTAAGCACTTCTATATTCCCGTCGTAACTAAACGAAAGATCTTTTACGTCGAGATTTTCATACTCGAATTCTTTGCCGTTTTTTACTTCTTCCACCGCCGGTTTTTCGGCAAGAAGATTAAGCACTCTGTCGCCGCTTGCGAAAGTCTGCGTTAGATTGCCGGGAAGTGATCCTACCGCAATTACCGGACCGAACGAAGAAAATACCGTTACCATACCTACAATCATTTTCCCTACGGAAAGCATTTGGTTTTTGACTAGCAAAATTCCGACCGCAATGGTGATTAGAACGAATAAGGACACCACGAGTTCTATCGTAGCGCTTGCTTTGGTAATATCACGTTTCATCTTTTTGGTTTGGGCAAGCATCTTATCGGAGCGCTTATTTACTTCTTTTTCTCTCTCTTCTCCTGCATTATTCAGAACGATGTCTTTAATTCCCTTGATACTGTCAAGAAAATATGCCGAAAAAGAAGCAAATTCCGTACGATATTTTACTCCGCTTTCTTTAAGTTTTCCCGAAGATATAATCGGAATTATTATACCGATAGTCAGAAAACCTACTAGCGCTACGAAAGCAAGATACCAACTCGAAACAAATCCGACAAACAAAAATACAGCCGTAGATACAAATACTGCAATACAAATAGGCGAAATAGTATGCGCATAGAAAACTTCAAGGGTTTCTATATCGGAGGTTATCATTGCAATAATGCTCCCCTTTTGCTTGCTTTCAAGTTTTGCAGGACAAAGCGAACGTAGCGCTCCGAAAATCTTGTCCCTCAAAACCGCTAAAAGTTTGAATGCTATGTAGTGGTTGGAATATTGTTCAAAATATCTAAGTATTCCTCGAAGAACTCCGCACCCTATCGTAAGCGCTATTATCCAGCCATAAGAAAGCGCAACCGCTTCTCCAAGTGCTTTTGCTACGCCCACCGCACCGAATATCGTCACGCCCATCGCACAGAAAAATCCCACGCTACCGTTGATAATCGCCAGCACCATTATATATGACAAACTGCCGAGTAGAAGGATAAGACTTGCCATAATCTTCACGCCGCTTCTTCTCATTACGTTTTTATTTGTGCTCATTCTATCACCTCCGAATATCCGTTCTCCATCATTTTTTGTGCGGTAAATAGCCGTGCATAACCATTTTTTGCCTCTATAAGTTTTTCGTGCGGTCCAACCTCTTTTATTGCTCCGTTTTCCATATAATAAATATTGTCTGCTTGTACGACGTTGGCAAGGCGGTGTGAAATCACGATAACGCTCTTTTCTTTCGAAATCTCCTTAATGTTTTTCATAATTATAGTTTCGCTGTCAATGTCGATATTGCTCGTTGCCTCGTCAAAAACGTAAATATCTTTTGCAGAAACAAGTGAGATTGCAAGCGCAAGGCGTTGTTTTTGCCCGCCCGATATATTGTTGGCGTCCTCAACTATGATTTTATCCAGTCCTCCGTTTTTTTCGACAAACTCTTTCAGGTTCACCTTTTCGAGTGCGGCGAAAATTTCTTCGTCCGTAACCGTTTCTTTTGCCATTTTGAAATTATCTCTCACGCTTTCGTTAAAGATATAGGTATTGTAACTTACCGCCGCAAGATGCGAATACCAATTCTCTCGTGACAAATTTTCAAGCCTTTTCCCGCCTATGGTTACACACCCTTTTTGAGGACGGAACGCACCGATAAGCATATTCACGACGGTGGACTTTCCGCATCCGCTTTCGCCCACTATACCTGTCATTCCTTTACCTGCAAAACTCATATTCACTCCCCTCAAAACGTCTCGTTTCCCGTCGTAAGAGAAGGTAACGTTTTCTAGCCGAATTGCTTTATCTTCTATATCTTCCTCTCCCCATTTTGGTTCAGGCATTTCCAAAAGAGAAATGATTTTTTTACCTGCGCTTACGCCGTTCATTGCAATGTGGAATGCTGAGCCAAATGCTCGAAGTGGCAAGAAAAACTCCACCGCTACAAGACACAAAAACAACGCCGCAATAGGATTTAGCCCCCAAAATGCACTGCCGCAAATTGCGAGCACAATGCCCACGCCTGCCCCGCCGTAAGCAACTAGGTCCATTATGGTCGTACTTGCAAGTTGCATTACTAGAACTTTCATCGTGATAACTCTAAATTCTTCTGCGCTTTGGTTTATTTTGGCATGTTGAGCCTTATCTGCCTGAAAAATTTTGAGTTCTTTAAGCCCTTGCACGCTGTCGAGGAACTTGTCGCCCATCGAAGTGTATTTGCCCCAATATTTTGCAAAAACTCTCTTAGCGTATTTGCTTACGGCTACGATTGACAACGGGATAAGCGGAACGCAAGCAATCAGTACGAGAGCCGTTCTCCAATCTATCCATACGCATATCAAAAACAATATTATCGGCGCTATCATAGAAAAGAAAAACTGCGGTAAATAAGACGAATAGTATAAGTCAAGTTGCTCTACCCCTTCAACCGAAACCTGCGTGAGTCCCGCCATACTCATTCCGTCGGTAGTTTTTACGCCGAGTTTTACTATTTTGTTATAAACCCTTTCTCGCAAGTCTCTTTTTACGCCTCTTCCGAGTTTGTCCTTTATATATCCTGTCGCACGTGAGCATACGTATCTTACCGCAATACTCACAACCGCTACGATAAGCGGATAAACGAATTTTGTAACGTCGCCATTTTGCAACAATAAATATAAAGAATAACAGACGCTAGCCGTTATTCCTACGTTTGCAATCAATCCTATAGATTGCAACAATACGGCAAAAAATATATACTTTTTATTGTTGCCTATTAGTTTAAACAGTTCTTTATCTATCATCTTTTTGCTCCTTGGCGCTGTTTTGCTCCGTCATACGAATTGACTGCTCACTCTCCTTTGTGATTGTGGCGTCATTGTGCACCTTTTGATTTTTCTTCAACTCTCTTTTATATCTAATCATCGCTACAACGTGCGACAATGCAAATATCGGGTGAGAAAGCAACATTCGACTGCCGGAATATTTCATTACTTTTTTCATTTCGGCACGATATTCCGGTTTGTAACAATGAATTTTACAAAAGGAACAAAATCCTTTATTCTTTTTGAAAGGGCACTTTTCCAACCTAAACTCTGCATATTCGGCAAGTTCTTTACACTTTGAACAAAGTTCTTTGTCTTTTACGCCTTCTTCTTTTCTTGACTCTTTGTGATTGCCCACGCAATATATTCTTATCATCTCAGGAATCAACTTTTTTTCAATATTCCATTGTTTATATTCCCTATTCACGGTTTTCACTCTCCCTTTTCAGCCTTATAAACCTTGCTATGCCGTTGCGAGTTGCGTCAGAAAACGCACAAGATGCATTGAGAGCGTCTTCATACGCTTGCTTTTCACTCGTTCCGCAATGCAACGACAAATGTCCTGCCATAAAACGAATAATAACCATATACTCATCTAAAATTTCTTCACCTTTTTTAGTTAAGAGAATCTTTCGTTCGTTCTTTTCGATAAACCCTTTCTCTTTGAGTTTTTCAACCGCATTATATACGCTTACCTTTGACACTTGCAGTTTGTTTGCCAAGTCCGTTTGTTTTACAATATCTAATTGTTTAGCAAGTACGCTCGCCGCTATCAAATATCTTAATTCAGATGAACTCATAATTTTCTCCTCACTTTACCATAGTTAGTCAAGGCTAACTAATGGTCAAAAAATAAATTGAACTATGCTTTTAAAATTAGCAAGTTAGTCAAGGCTAACTATCGTGCAAAAATTAACGGCTTTTCTTAAAGCCTATAAAAATTATACTTACTAACAAAATAAAAGTCAACCGAAAGTTAGCGGTTGACTAAAAAATTTTATGGTTACTATTTAGACGTTGAAATACTTTTTGATAGTTTCAAACGCCTCTTCCGTAATAACGTGTTCTACACGGCAAGCGTTTTCTTCCGCCGCCTCAGGCGAAAGCCCCATAACGATGAGCGCTTGTGTTAAGGATTTGTGACGAGCAAAAACGTTTTCTGCTTTTTCTTTTCCTACTTCCGTAAGGTCGATAAGTCCGTCAACGTGCACAACAATAAAGCCGTTTTTTTTCATTATTCCTACGGCACGTGAAACGCTCGGCTTAGAATAGCCAAGTTCTTCCGCTATATCTATCGCTCTTACGCTACCCTTTTTCTTTTTCAATTTAAGTATCGTTTCAAGATACATTTCCTGCGATTCGTTATCTACCATATTGCCCTCTTGCTTTTTCTCTATTATATAGTTTTGTACAGAAAAAAGCAAGCAAAAACCTACTTTTCAATACTTTACACGTTTTTTAACGAATAAATTACCTATTTAATTTCCCACTTACTACTGTCTGATTGCAAATCCACCATACGAGCGTAAATGCCGTTTTTCTTGTACAACTCACTAGGTTTTCCCTGCTCCGCCACAACTCCGTCTGACAAAACAACGATCTGGTCTGCACCTGCAACCGTTCTCATTCTATGCGCTATGATAAGCACCGTTTTATCTTTGATAAGTCGAGAGAGTGCGGTTTGTATTATCGTTTCGTTGTCTACGTCAAGACTTGCCGTCGCCTCGTCAAGAAGAATAACGGGAGCGTCTTTCAAAAACGCACGTGCAATAGAAATACGCTGACGCTCTCCGCCTGAAAGTTCACAACCGTTTTCGCCGATATTCGTATTCCATTTGTCAGGTAGTTTTTCGGCAAACTCGTCAACGTTGGCAAGTCGTGCCGCATTAAGCACTTCTTCGTCCGTCGCACCCTTTTTCCCAAGACGAATATTTTCCATAATAGTATTATCAAACAACGTTACGTCCTGAAAAACTATAGAATAAAGGCTCATCAATTTTTCAGGTTCTATTTCTGCAACGTTCATTCCCCCGACGGTGATTTTCCCGTTCTGAATATCCCAAAATCTTGCCACAAGCCTCGAAACGGTTGTTTTCCCACCGCCCGAAGGTCCTACAAGCGCAGTAACTTCGCCTTGCTTTGCCGTAAATGAAACGTCTTTTAATACAACTTCGCCGTCATTATATGCAAAGCCGACATGGTCAAACACTATATCGTATCCGTCATTTGTAAGCGTGTCGCTTCCTGTTTGAATAGGATATTCCAGAATTTCATTCATTCTAGCAACGTTTGTACGCACCGCAATGATTCCGGCAAGATTCAAAAGAGCCGTCTGCATCGGATCGTAAAGACGGGATGCTACAAGCAAAAACATAAAGAACGTCAAAACTCCAAGCGATCCGTTCACAAGTAAAGCCGAACCTACTAAAACTACCGAGGCAATCCCAAGTTTTAATACCATTCCGGCGCTCGTTACGAACAATGAAGTAGTGAGTTCCGCTTTGATATTACTCTTTTCAACACCTTTAATCTTGTTTTTTAGTCCCGAAAGGTAGTTTTCCTCTGCGTTGTTTGCTTTCAGGTCACGTATCGTTTCGATATACTCTTGCATTCCGTCCGCACACGACATTTTTGACCCCATAAATCTAATAAGCACCTTATCCTGTACTTTATAACTAAGAAGAACGATAATCAACGAAACGGGAACTACCCACAACGAAGCAAGAGCCATTCTCCAATCGAATACAAAAAGTCCTACGCTTATTATCACGGTAGATATAAGAGCGCCGAACAGCCCCGGGATAAAATGAGAGGTGCTCTTCTCTATTACTTCACAATCCGACATTATCGTGCTCGTTAGATCGGCAAGATCTCTTTTGCCAAAAAACGACAGCGGAAGTTTGCGAAGTCTTTCGGCTAAACTCAACCTTCTTTTTCCGCTTTCTTCGTAAGTTGTAAAATAAGTATTGTTATACTGAAACCACGTAGTTAAAAAGATAAGCGCAAAACAGATAATGCAGCCTATAATATAAAACGTTATTCTATTTCCTTTTACTCCGCCTCCCATCATATCTGAAACGAGAAAATATAAAAGTGTGGTCGGAAAGATAAACGCCATATTTTGAAACGCACAAGCGATTATTCCTTTAATCAGTCCTTTTGCTCCTTGTTTTGACGATGCCGTCTTTTTTTGTATTATTTTAACGAGCGACATTTTCACCCTCCTTTGCCACTTTCCATTCAACTGATTCGGCATAATTTTTCCACATTTTCGCAAATACTCCGTTCTTTTCAAGAAGTTCTTCACGCTTACCGCTTTCTGCGACAATTCCGTCTTTTATTACATAAATACAATCGACGTTAGCCACGGTCGAAAGCCTATGCGCAATCATAATGACCGTTTTCCCTTTTGATAGTTCAGAAAACGCCTTTTGCACTTTTATCTCGTTGTCGGGATCAGCAAAAGCCGTTGCCTCGTCAAGAATAATAATAGGCGAATTTTTCAAAACGGCACGTGCTATTGCTATTCGCTGTTGTTCACCGCCCGAAAGAAATACTCCTTTCGTACCAATCACCGTGTCCGCTCCGTCGGGGAATTTTTGTATTATATCGTCGCACTGCGCAGTATGAAGAGCCGCTGCAATCTCTTCAGCGGTCGCATTAGGTTTACCCAGCCGCACGTTGTCGGCAATGGTTGCTTTGATAAGTTTGGAATCCTGAAAAACAAATGAAACGGTGTCCATCAGTTCTTCTTTCGGTATTTCCCGTATATCCACACCGCCGATTGTTATTTTTCCGCTTTTAACATCAAAAAACCTTGCGATAAGCCCTGCAATCGTGGTTTTTCCTCCGCCCGAAGGACCTACAAGAGCAACCGTTTGTCCTGCTCCTATATTCATAGATGTGCCACAAATCACTTCGTTTTCCCCGTCATAAGAAAAATGCACGTCACTAAATTCGACGGACGAATCAACGGGGTGCTTCGGAGTTTCACTTTCGTTCATCGGCTCGACCGACATAACGCTGTCAATACGCAAAAGTGCGTCCTTAACAATCATATTGTCTTCACTCATATACATTATTCTAGTTAAAGTTAAAGATATAATGGGCGTGATTATGATATAAAAAATAAGATTAAGTAAAAACTTGTTCGTTACCCCGTTTGCCGTAAACCACAACGCACCTGCGATTAAAAATGCAAATACGCCGTTTATTGCCGCTGTGTAAAACATCATAGGAATGCGCATATCTTTAGTGTACGAAATTACGAATTTCCCGTACTCGGCAATTGCTCTTTTGAATTTTTTAAACGAAAACACGGACTGCCCGAACGTTTTAACTACCGGGATTCCTCGAACGTATTCTACGGCTTCGTTAGACATATTTTCTAGCGCATTATTATATTGTTTCATTTTTCCCTCCAGCCTTTTGCCTGTCATCGTGGCTATTATTATAAATGCAAGCAATACTGGGACAAGACTCAATAATCCAAGCCTCCAATCAAACGCAAATAATAAAACGAGAAAACCCACGGGTGTTGCCATCGCAACGTACTTATCCGGCAGTTGATGTGCCAGATAGTTTTCAGTTGCTCCCGTAGAATCGTTTACAATTTTTCTTAGTTTTCCGCTTCCAAAACTATCCGTAAACCCAAGCGGAAGTTTTGCTATGTGCTCCGTAACTATTATTCGCATATTTGTCGCAACTCTGAATGCTGCAAGGTGCGAACATATTAGCGCACCTATATATACAAGAAAAGATACAATAGCAAAAATCATTGCCATAAGTCCATTGTGCATAAGCCCTGTTGCCGATGAAAAATTCGGGGCAACGTCAAGCACTTCTTTTATTGTTTTCCATATATAAACAAAAGGAAGAAGGGCTATAAACGCGCTTGCCGCCGAAAGAAACCACGAAGCATACGTAAAATACTTATGTTTCCCTGCATACCCCATAAGCCTTGAAATATTTGATTGTTTTTCCAACTTAAAAACCTCCTATATTCTTAGTTAGCACAGGCTAACCATAGTGTAAATAAAAAATCCCATTTATTATTTGATAATATTATGGAACTATCTATTTTAGTAGCCTTAATAGACTATATAACCTTGCGTTTAAGAAATAATAGAATCTTTGGCACTCTTTTTGTTTGTTTTTCGTATCTTATTTACGTTTTTATTCATCAAACGCCTACCCACAAGACGATAAGCACATTTTTTCAATGCACTCATTGTTTGACCGTGTTCTTTTAAAAGCGAATCAGGCTCGTCATACACTCCGAAATCTCGAACGATTCCCTCTTTTTGTATATAAGTATCGCAACAGTTAAATTCGATCGGCGGATTTAGTAAGTTTTTCGTCGCAACCCCGTAACCGATAAAAGAGCCGTCATTATTTGGCTTAAATATTTTTTGCAATGCGGACAGGTATTTTTTATCGAGAATAAATCCTTCGAGGTTATACCATTCCCCGCAAACGTACGCTTCTACATAACTGTGAAAAATCTCATTAGGTGCGGACTTATACACCAAACCCGTCATCGCTCCTTTCTGTAGGATTTTATCTATCATAAAACCATGTATTCGACAAGGAATACCCGAGGCACGAAGAAGCGCCATAAAAAGCGTCCCCTTGGTGTTGCACTGCCCGTATCCGTCTTTCAGCACCCGACTTGCCTTTACACCGTCGTCAACGTTATATCCGAATACAATTTCGTCTTTTACGAAATCGTAAATCGCCTTCACTCGCTTTGCTTCAGGCAAACTCTTCCACCCCCGTCTTTCTATAAGCAGTTGAATTTGTTTAGATGAATAATCGAGTATTTTTGTTTCTCTTAAATAATTTGTAAAATTCGAGCAATTCATTATTTATCCTTTATTTTCGTAATTACAATCGTAATATATACAGACTTCTTCGACCGGATATTTGTTTTTTATCGTCGGCAATACGCTCGCCGACAACACGCAACTTAAAATATTGATAATAAAATAATCGTCTTTTTCTAAGTCATCATTGTCTACCAAAATTTCTTTATACTTTTTTTATTACTGTTTTGGCGTCAGGGTCGTTTTTGGTTGTGGAAAGGTGTTTTGAAAGTGTTTTTGTCCCTCTCCACATTTTTTCTTAAAATCCGTATTTCATTTGTTTATCCACTCCTTTATGGCTTTTGAAAGTCTTTTATCTATATCGATTCTCGTTTCCTTACATTCTTTCGGAAAATCTTTCGCCGCTTTGAACATAACTTTCAAAAAGAAGTTCGCCCCGATGGGGAAAATGGTCTTAAAAAGGCTTTCGGGGAAAACGAAGTGTGAACCGTGCCTATATGTGACAAATTCGGCGTCGCAATCGTGCGACTTTTCGGTCAACCGCTTTTCCGCTCTTTTAACGTATTTTGCAGCGTTCCATAAACAATCGTCTTCTGCGCCTATCATAAGAAGTTTGCCCTTTATGTTTTCGATTTTTATATATTCGTCTTCGGTGATGGGATGCGCCGCTTCCGAATCGTCGAAAATCTTTTTAGAATCGATCATATTTCCCGACTTTTTTGCCTCCGATTTCACTACCTGCCAATACTCGGGGTGCTTATAACAAAATGGCATATACGGTAACGGCTTTCCGCAATATGAAAACAGCGATTCTCCCTCGACAGGCCACTCTCTACAACCGTCTTTTTTGCCTTGTTCAAATCCCTGCCATATAAAATCGCTTGACGTCATCGCTATTGTAAGCGTAATGTCAGGAAAATACGACGCAGCGGTCAGCGCAAGCGTTCCGGTGGTAGAGCCTCCCACAATGCCTATTTTTTTGTTTCCGTTGTTTTTGAGCCACTCTATAGCGTTTTCGATCCTTTCGAGCGGATAATTATGATGACTGAAATTCTTTTTAGCGGGCGACATTGTAAGTACGTTTACGCCGTTCTTTTTGAGCCATTTTGCGCATGATTTCACCATATAGCATTCAGGATCGTTGCCAAGGATTGCGATAATGGTAGCATTTACGGGCGTTTTGCATTTCCAATACACACCGTAAAATCCATCCGTTTTCACATTAAAATGAATCTTTTTCATACCTTCTCCTTTGCAACGATTAAAACTTATTAAGTTCTGAATTACAATTCAGATATCTTTTTCGCTTCCCTATCTCATTGTTATTCCGTAACGAATGCCTTTTCTCATCTATGTTTGCTCTTGCAAGTATTACTTACACCACAGTAGAATATGTTTTATTAACTATCACGAATTGACAAGCATTATCTCTTTTTAACATTCTGCCAAATCCATTCATTGTCCAAAACCTTTTTTTAATTATACAGCGATATAACAGAAAAATCAAATGGTTAGCATAGGCTAACTTAACTTATTTATTAGTTACTAGACATCTTATACAACCAATCTTTATTTCTCATAATTACTCCCTCATTTTTTCCTGTTATTATTATATTTTTTCTTATCAAAAATAGAAAATCGCTTATTGTTAAGACATAAAAAAAGAGAGAACCTTTTTTTATTCTCTCTTTCAATTTTTTTATATTAAATTGTTGTTAATTTTGCCTGAAAAAAATGCGTTTTCGCCAGTTTGGCTCCCCCTAGAAGCAAAAAATAGGCAAAATGTAGCTGTTAAATGTAACCATTGCTACGATTTTCAAAACCACAACATATTGTAAATGAAAAAACACAAGACTGCTATATCTTGCGCTTTTTGTGTTTGTATCTTTTTCGTACTACAAAGATGTGTTTCCAATACGAAATAGCTACACCTTCATTTCGATTTACAGCCCTTCGTTTTTGAATGCCACCTGCCATTCATTGACTATTTTATCAAACTCGTCATTATAATAAACTTCGGGAAGATAAAGATATTTAACTTCGCCATACTTATACTTCATTACGGCATAAGCATATGCATAAGCATCCATTTCCATATCTTGTGCAAAATACTCCTTATTCTCATTGCCTTCTTTATTCAAAGCGGTTACATAGTTATCCTCTTCCTCCGACCACTTTTTTGCCAACTCCGCATTATTACACTTTGTCGAATCTTTTCGATAATCTTCAATTTCTAAATGTTGATAGATGTGACGTATTTCGTGTAGAAGAAAATATTCAATATGTAACGGTTCATCTCGCAGGAAAGAGAAATCAACAGCCGCAATATTTACGGCAACAAAATTGGTTTTTCTGTTACACCACGCAAAAATTGCAACTCTTTCATTATATCCAAATCTCCATCGAATTTTTTGGTTTGTTCTATAAAACCTAACATTGGAGTTCATTATATCGCTTATAATCGGTGAATATTTCCGTTGTAAATAATCCAATCTTTCTTTATCTATCATATATTTCTATTACAATTTAAAATAAAATCTCTATATACTATGATATCGCTAGATAAGAGCTTTGCCATTTCTCCAATTACACCGAACATAATCATTGAATTCGTCTTTGCAATCCAAATTATCCCCATCAACGTGGTCAACGATAATCATCTGTGGCAGTATTCCCGTTTCTTTTTCTATAAGATTTACTTCATCAAAAATAGTTTTATAAATCTTGTTGACGGCAAGCAAATCTGATTGAGTTATTTTAGACTCATCATTCCCCTGTGGAAAATATACTTGGCTTGGCTGATCAAAAAACATGATCAATGGCATCGATGAATTGCTTTGAATTGCAAAATAATGTAAAAAACTCAAGAATAAAGCAATATGACAAGATACCCAATTCGCCCCGCTTCCCATCTCGTACAAATAAACATTTTCATTGTTGCTCTGGTGTTGATAAATATCGAAGCTACCATCCATTAAACCAAAATTTAAGTCTATTGGTCGATACTCTTCTTCGAAATCCAACGTTAAAGAAAGACGATTCATATTATATGACAAAAAACTCTCAGCTTTTGACATCTTCTTATCTACATCAAACCCATTGATTTTTTCTTCAAGTCTAGCTATTCTCTCATTGAGTTCATCAATATCTCCATCAACCGTTTCAAATATACCAGAGCTACTCATTTCGGCATATAAAGCGATTCTTGCCTTTGCGTAATTGACTTTTTCTCTCTTCGAAACAAGAGCTTTTGATGAAATAAATTTTTCCTCAATCGTTTTTATTTGTCTCCAAATATCTCGTATCTTTTCATCAATTTTTGAGTGCTCTTCTTTAAGTTTTCTAACATCTTCTGAAAAATCGGCAGTATATTTTTCAGTAATTCTTAATTCATTATCTAACCATTCTGTAGCCTCAATAAGTTGCGAATCATCCTCGGCAATTTCTCGACATTCGTGACCACAAATAGGACATATATATTCATCGGTTTCAATTGCAGCTATGCTTGTTTGTTGCTGCAAATCTTTCAGCATTTGAGTAAATGAACTACCTGTGTTAGACGAATTATCTATATTTTTAATTTTTAACAAGATTTCTCTTTCTTCATTCCTAAGCTTTTCTAATTCGGCATTTAATTCACTATATCGCATCGTTATTTTATTTTCACCAAATAGTTGCGTGTCATCGAACCCTGGTAAATCTGAAGCTATTTTAAGCATTTCATGCACTGAAATATTGTCATCAAAGTCCTGTTCAAGTAATGCAAAATAATCCTTTAAAAGCGGCAAAAGATTTTTCCTAACATATGCCGTGCTTTTTTCATTGGCTTTTTGCTTTTTGTATTTTTGTTTCAGTTGAGCTTTTAATGCATTCAATTGGATCAAGTCGCTATAATACTCTTGACTAATCATACCCGCAAAAACAGGAAATTGATCTATCACATCTTTTCTTTTGTAAAAATCCGAAAAACGATAGAACAGTGCGAACTTACTAGCTATTAAATTTTGATGCTGAAACATATATGAAACCATATTTCTTAATGATGCTTTTTTACCCGGTTGATCGACATCAGTAGCAATATTGGTTACAAACAAGCCTAATGCGCCTTCAATTTCACTCTTTACATTTTTATATGATAGCACTGGCTTTTCTTCAAAATAACTCAAATCCAAATCTTCGGGAACAAAGTTACTTGATTCTTTAGAAAAGCACATTTTACCGCCTTCGTCCCACGAATAACGAGCAATAATATAGGTATTATCCCCAATATCCATTACAAGAGTATATAGGTAAGAAAAGTCTGTAATTTTACCTTTCGGTATTGTACAACGAGTACTACACAAACAATAATCAATTATCTCAACCAACGCACTTTTTCCTGTTTTTGATTCACCCGTAATTATATTTACTCCCTGTTTAAGCGGAACCATTCTTTTTTCGCCATTTCTGTTGAAAATGACAATAGCTTTTATATAACTTTTCATTTTGTATCAACTCCTAAAAAGAAAGATAAATGTTCTTCAGTGGTTTTTCCAAACATAACACCAAGATAAAACGCACATTTAATCCAATTTTTGATAGTTCCCTCATAATCCTTGTAATTAATTCTTTTAATAAGAACCATCTTGTAATCATTAAAGACAATTTTTTCTTCGGAAAATAAAATAATAATTGCTTCTTTACAATATGGCTTAAGTGAATTATATCTGTCAACATAGCCAGATAATCTTGTTCTGCCAGAAATTCTACTTTCCTCAATAACTTGATGAGACTGAAACAATGTATCTATTCGACTTTTTCTATTGGCATTTATCAATTTTTCTCGTGATTCAGCATATAGTAAAATCGGAATCGCCATAAATGGTAGTTTTATATCACACGGTTTTTCATAGCCAGAAAGAAAACTCTGCATAAGTAAAGAATAAAAATGCGGATTCAATGAAAGCTTTTTTATGTTATTTATGCTCATTTCTTTCCTCTCCTACTTTCCATTTAAAATCTGTTTCATCTACTATATTATGTATAACGCCTCGTTGAAAGTATCCTTGATTACGAATAATTGAGCCGAAATCATTCGCATCCCAAGCCATTACGCCATTATAAAGTTGCTTTGATATTCTTATTTGATTTGCTTCTGTTTCTCCTTCTGCATCCAAATCGCTATTTGCTTTTGCATATTGCATTTTCGCAGTCAATTCTTCCTTATATGATTCAAGACTATCCAAATACATAAGGTTATCCTTGAAATACTTAGCAACGGTTAAATCAGCTTTCCAATAATCTGACATTGCCCGGGGGATCATTTGGTCATATTTTATCTCACGAATAGATAAAATAAATTTTTTCTGTTTGAGTTTAGTGATTTTTTCTTTAGGAACAACTTCTTTTGCATACTCATTTGGAAGCAATGCAGTTCCTTTCATTCCATATGCAGTTGATTGTCTTTGTAGTATCTCGTCAAAAACTGGCTTCGTTACTTCCCATTTATGTGGCGGATTCTTAACTTTTATTAATATTTCGCCGAGCAAGGCCCCAATATATCTATCTCTATTTTCAAAAGGAATATGACCAACATATTTAGAAAAATCATCAGATATACCGTCTATTGAAGTCTTTGCGGCATCAATCGTAAATTTATCTAATATTTCTAAAAGGCGACTTTCGTTATAAGAATCCCCAAAAATTCTATTATATTGAGTTCTAAATGTTTCTTCCGCATTTTTAATTATAGCCCCTATTCTTTTTAGGCGTTCGAGTTTCTCTGTTTTATCAATATCATTCCAATTATAAAAAGGAGAATCAGTTTCAATTATAGCGGTAGTGCTGAGTATATAGTTGGAAAATTCTTTTACACGCTCATAATCAATATACCAATTTGCAAGTGTCTTCCAAAAATCTATATCTCTGTCCAAAATGGATTTATTGCCAAAATGATGTTTGACTTCCTTTTGAAAGCTGCCACCTTTTTCATTTATGATACTTACATCTCCATTAGTTTCAATTTGCAAAGTGTCCCCATCGGTCAATTCAAAGCAATCTTTCAATGCAATTAAATACTGATAAATATCACCAGCTTTTTGCAATGTTGCATCATTAATAGCTCGCGCCACAGCCAACACCCCTCCGTCAAATTTAACGATCCCAAGTTTGAATAACTTTGTTTATTATATTTATACCATATTTCGTTACATTTTGCAAGCCCCCTAAGACAATCGATGGTATTTAGCCTTTCCCTAAGTGAATTTTAAACTAAGTGAAACACTTTGAACTTGTGATAATGTATTCCATCACCTATTCAAAACATTATCACTCGCCAACTTGCCCTCTACTATCGACAAAAAAACTATTATTTTTAACATTTTTATATTGACAAAGACCATTTTCTTGGATATAATATTATTGTCAAATCGTAATTTGACTAATTTAGATTATACTGATTAGGGTACTGCTATGTTTATAGGAAGAGAAACCGAATTGAAGTTTTTGAATGATGCTTATTTGTCCAATCGTGCAGAATTCATCGTTTTGTATGGCAGACGCCGTGTTGGCAAAACCGAACTCTTGAACGAATTTTGCAAAGACAAGCCTTGTATTTTTTACACTTGCCGAGAATACACCGACAAGATACAGCTTCAGTCTTTTACGAACAAAATCCACTCCTACAATATGCCCGCATTCGAGTATGTAGATTGTTTTTCAAACTGGGAAACAGCGTTTTCTTCTTGTCTGCATATTAACACAAACAAAAAGAAACTGCTTATCATAGACGAATTCCCTTATGCTTGCAAAATGAACGAAAGCATTCCATCAATTTTGCAAGTTTTGTGGGATGAAAAATTGCGACACGAAAATGTAATGATTATCCTTTGCGGAAGTGCAATGAGTTTTATTGAAAAAGAACTACTTGCAGAGAAAAATCCGCTGTATGGCAGAACGACCGGCATTTATAAAATCAAACCTTTGCCCTACTATGACTCTATCAAATTCTTTCCAAATTTTTCCGATGAAGACAAACTTTTAGCGTACTCCATACTAGGTGGCGTGCCACATTATTTGAGGCAATTCGACAACGATCTTTCTTTGGAAGACAACGTAAAACAAAATATTCTTCGCAAAGGTTGTTCGCTTTATAATGAAGTGGAATTCCTTTTGAAACAAGAACTGCGAGAAACGTCTGTATACAATACAATCGTTGAGGCAATTGCTCTTGGAAACAATTCATTCAGCGACATTTTGAGCAAAACACAACTTGAAAAAAGTAAACTCAGCGTATATCTCAAAAATCTAATAGAGATTTCTATCGTTGAAAAAGAATCTCCTGCCCTTTCTTCCGACAAAGACAAAAGCAGCACAGCGAAAGGCAATTATATCCTGACAGACAATTTCTTCCGCTTTTGGTATGCTTTTGCATATCGCAACTTGACCGATCTCGAAAACGATGATATCGATGGTGTTTGGGACAATTCTATCAAAAACAATCTTCACGATTTTGCCGCTTCATCTTTTGAAAAGGTCTGCCTTGATTATCTGTATGTCTTGAACAAGAGCAATCGCTTGCCGTTCAGAATTCACAACGCATCGAGGTATTGGGGCAAAACAACCCAAACAATAGAAGGCAAAAAACAATCAGTAAATCTCGAGATTGATATATTGGCTCCCGACAGCCAAAAGAAAAACTTTATTTATGGCGAATGCAAATTTACCAACGAAGCCTTCGACATGCAACAACTGAAAAAACTACAATCAAAAGTTTTCCTTGAAGGCAACAACTATTTCTATCTGTTTTCTCTTTCTGGCTTCACAGATGCCGTAAAAGAGTATGCAGCTTTGCACAACAATACCATTTTGGTATCCGCAAAAGATATAGTTTCTATAAATTAAATAATGATTACTCTCTGCTACGGCTGTATGCCGTAGTTTTTTGTTTTTCATTTTACCATGTCTATCTTGTTTTATGTTTTGAAAGCGCTATATAATACTTCTATCAATTCAAACAGTAAGAGGATAATGCTATGACAAGAAAACATTCGTCAGAAGAAAAACAAAACGCTATAAAAAGATATACCAACGACCGTGAATCACCATTAAAAATCATCAACAATATTGGAATTTCCAAAAGTACTTTTTATAAGTGGCTAGCGGAATCCCAAAGTGAACAAAAACAAGCCAACCGCAAAAAGTTAACCCTACACAATTTCAAGTTATTAGAAGCAAAAATAGTACGACTTAAAGGCATCATCGAAATTATTAAAAAAGCAAACGTACTGCAGAACTCACCATTAAAAGACAAGTTGCGTGCAGCAGAACGTCTCTCTAATGAATACAGCGTTCACATGCTATGCGATGCTTTGGACATTCCAAGAGGAACGTATTACAACCATATTTTCCGCAACAAAAGAGATAATACTTGGTACGCAAAACGTAGAGAAATGTTGCGAGAACAAATTCAAAAAATATATGATGATAGCAATCAAATATTTGGTGCGGCAAAAATTACGGCAGTCTTATGTAGTCGTGACATAAAAACATCAGTAAAGATGGTTCGAGGTTTAATGAACGATATAGGAATTACAAGCATTCGTCAAGGCGCAAAAAAATATTATAACGACAATGTTCGACAACACAAAAACTATATCAATCAAGAATTTCATACAAATGCTCCTAATCAAGTATGGATAAGCGACGTCACATATTTTAAGTGTAACAATAATAATCACTACATATGCGCTATTATTGATTTGTATGCAAGAAAAGTTATTGCATACAAAATAGGTAAAAACAACAGTACCCAACTCGTGAAAACGACTTTTAAGGTAGCATATGACGAAAGAAAACCCTCTACCTCTCTTATTTTTCATACCGATCGAGGTGCAAATTATATTTCAAAAGGATTAAACGATTATCTCAAATCATTGCAAATCACACATTCATTTTCTCGTGCTTACGTTCCTTACGATAACTCCGTTATGGAATCGTTCTTTGCATCGCTTAAACGAGAAGAATTGTACAGAAAAAAGTATCGCTCAGAGAGAGAATTTTATAACGCCGTTGACGATTATATTGAATTTTACAACGAACGACGCCCTCACGCAAAACTGCAATACAAGACTCCTAATCAAAAGGAATGCGAATATAAAGAAAAATCTGGAGATTTTGAATAACTCAATCGGACAAGAGGGGTTCGAAAATGAAAATATTTTTGTTTTTGCTCTCAATATTTCACTTTTTCCGGTTTTTAGTCCGATAACTAAATTGCAAACAAAATTACTAAATACCGCATAAATACTGAAGAATATAAAACAACACTATCAACAATCGGACCATAGGGGTTCAGATGTTGATAGTGTTTTCATTTGGTGGAGGTGGCGGGAGTCGAACCCGCGTCCAAAAAGTCTTTCATAATACTTTCTACATACTTAGTGAATATTTGGTTGTCCTTTTGCGTATTCTACTCACAAACTACGCATTAGCAAGTTGCTGATACTCCCCTAGTCCGCAACGCTACTAAAAGAGTTTCCGCATAGATGAAGCCAAGCACAAGACCTGCGGATATCTTGGTTGACTGCCCCGCTACTAAGCAGCGTAAGCGATTTGTTTGCTATTATTAGCGTTTAATTTTAAGTTCCGTTTTAACGTAGACGAGCCTACGGTATGCTTATATTACTGCTAACTCCCTGTCGAAACCGATACACCCCCATATTAGTAGCCATGCGGCTACTATATTATATGTTTTTGTATTTGTTGATATCCTCTCTTACGTAAGGAGTTTCTTGGTATACGTAGTAATTTAACCAGTTGTAGAACAATAGATTTGCCGTTGACACCCAGCACATATCCACTTTGTCAAGGTCGCCATCTATAAAGTAATTCTTTGGCATTTCGATAGGCAATTTCTTATTAAGATCCCTAACGTACTCGGATTTTAGAGTAAATCTATCGTACTCTGCGTGGCCTGTTACAAATATTTTGCTGTTATCCTTAGACTTGAAAATAGATATACCGCTCTCGTCGGACTTTGCTAGTACTACAAGTTCGTCGTTTTCTAATATTTCCTTTTCGTCTATTGCCGTATGGCGTGATTGCGGCATATAAAATACGTCGTTCATACCTTTTAGCAACATATCGTTTTGCTCCACAGCATAGTTAGGGAAAACTCCGAAAAGTTTCTTGCTAAGTAGGTGCTTATCCGTGCCATAATAGTGGTAGCAAGCCGCTTGCGAAGCCCAGCAAATAAACATAGTTGACGTAACGTTTTTGTCGCAATAATCGAAAATCGTGGTCAGTTCCTTCCAGTACTTAACCTCCTCAAACGGCATATTTTCAACGGGTGCGCCCGTAATAATCATACCGTCGAATTTAAGGTCTTTGATTTGGTCAAACGTCTTGTAAAAGGTTTGCATATGGTCGTCTGAAATATGCGTGGACTTGTAACTTTTCGTCTTGACCAAAGTAAGATTGACTTGTAGCGGCGAATTACTTAGCAGCCTAAGTAGTTGGTTTTCGGTGTCTATTTTCGTAGGCATCAAGTTTAGAATAGCAATCTCGATAGGACGAATATCTTGGCTTGAAGCCCTAAGTTTTGGCATAACGAAGATATTTTCGTTAGTTAGTTTTTTGTAAGCGGGTAAATTCTTTGGAATAACTATTGGCATTACTAACCTCTACTTTATAGAATCTAGCGCATTTATTACGTCGCCAACCACGTCTTTCTCGTTTTCGATACCAACGCTAAGCCTTACTAATCCCTCGTCGATACCTGCTTTAACTAGGTCCTCTGAAGAAAGTTGGCGGTGAGTTGTGCTAGCAGGGTGCAAAACGCAACTTCTAACGTCTGCAATATGGGTAACGTTCTTGAATAGGTGCAAGTTCATAATGAACTTCTCGGCATTTTCTCTACCGCCTTTAATTCCGAACACAACCATACCACTATAACCGCCCTTAAAGTACTTATCAGCCAGTTTGTGATACTTGTTGCTTTCAAGACCGGCGTAGTTTACCCACGCAACCATAGGATGTTTTTCAAGCGCCTTAGCAAGAGCAAGCGCATTTGAAGAGTGACGCTCCATTCTTAAATGCAACGTTTCCATACCCAAGTTGGTGATATATGCGTTGAACGGGCTCATACTTGTGCCAAAATCTCTCATACATTGCATTCTTGCCTTTAATACGAAGGAATATTTTCCGCCTTCGCCTTCGTCAACGTAGTTTATACCGTGATAACTCTCGTCAGGCGTAACGAAATCAACGTAACGAGGATTGTTTCTGTACTCAAAGTTTCCGCCGTCTACGATAATTCCGCCAACAGCAGTAGCGTGTCCGTCTAGGTACTTCGTGCTTGAATGAACGATAATGTTAGCGCCGTGTAAAAACGGTTTTACAAGTATAGGAGTAGCCAAAGTGTTGTCTATGCAAAGCAACAATTTTGCCTCCTTACAAATCTTGGAAAATCTATCGAAGTCAAACACAACCATTGCCGGATTAGCGATGGTTTCGGCAAAGAACAACTTCGTGTTCTCGTCGATATTTGCCTTGATTTCCTCGTCGGTCATATCGTCATTAACAAACCTACACTCGATGCCATACTTTGGCAAAGTGGTTTTAAACAGGTTAAACGTACCGCCGTAGATAGTAGAACTGGACACGATGTTATCGCCTGCCTTACATACGTTTAAAACGGTTACAAGCGTAGCAGCCATACCCGACGAAACAGCCATAGCGGCAGTACCGCCCTCAAGCATAGCAACTTTTTGCTCGTAGCAAGCAACCGTCGGATTGCTTATTCTTGAATAAATGTGTCCGTCCTTTGGAACGTCGAACAAATGTGCCATTTCCTCTAAGGACTCGTAGTAATAGGTGGTACTTTGATAAAGTGGCAACACTCTCGTTTCGCCGCTTTTTGGCTCGTATGCACCTTGCACGCAAATTGTTTCTCTCTCCATTGTATTATCCTCCAAACTAATTTCTGTATTCTTTTATAGCACGTTCTGCCGTGCGTTTATTTTCTTTATTTTTAATATCCTGCCTCTTATCGTGCAACTCTTTACCTTTACACAAAGCAAGTTCCACTTTAACAAGGCTATCCTTAAAATACAACTTTGTAGGTACTAGCGTGTAGCCTTTTTGCTCCACCTTTCCCCTAAGTTTGTTTATCTCCTGCCTTTTTAAAAGCAACTTTCTTGTCCTAAGCGGATCTTCGTTAAAATAACTGCCCTTGTCGTACGGAGAAATATGGATATTTAAAGCAAAAACCTCGCCGTTTTTTACTAGCGCAAAACTATCTTTTAAGTTCACCCTAGACAAGCGAATGCTTTTTACTTCGCTACCCTTAAGTTCTATTCCTGCCTCGTAAGTTTCCTCTATAAAGTAGTCGTGATAAGCCTTTTTGTTGGTTGCAATTATCTTTTCCATATCAATTTATTATACCATATCTTGCTCTTTTTGTTTATCGACAAATTGAGTAAATCTAATTTTTTTATTCTCCACGTCGGCGTGCGAAACCACAATTTTTATTTTATCGCCCAGTTTATAGGTGACGTCAGAGCCTTTTATGGTGTATTTTTTGTCAAGATACTCAAGATTTTCGCCGATTAAGTCCTCAAACCTTATCATACCCTCCACCGAATTATCCAGTTCTACGAACACGCCAAACTGCGTAACTCCGCTAATAGTACCCTCGTACACGTTGCCTATTTTGTCCTCCATAAACCTTGCCTTGTAGTAGTCGTCGGCATCTCTTTCAGCCTGCTCGGCAGCAATCTCTCTTTCTGAGGATTGGCTTGCAACCGCCTCGCACCTAGATTCCAACCTAATCATAGTCTTTTTGTCTATTCCGCCGTCTAAAAACCTCTTGATTACCCTGTGTATCATAAGGTCGGGATACCTTCTAATCGGCGAGGTAAAGTGGCAATAATACTCGCTAGCAATACCAAAATGCCCCTTATTTATCACGCTGTACTTAGCCTTTTGCATAGCCCTAAGCATAACTTTCGATATAATTTTTTCGTACTCCGTGCCCTTAATTTCCTCAAGTAAGCGCTGAAAATGATAACTTGCTATCTCGCCTTTTGCGTTTATATTAAATCCGCACGCCTTTATAAAGTCGATAAAATCGGCAAGTTTTTCCTCCTCGGGCTTGTCGTGAACTCTAAACACGAACGGATACTCTATCCTTGCAAAATACTCGGCAACCGTTTCGTTACAAAGTATCATAAATTCCTCTATAATCTTGTTGCTTTCCGTGTATTCGTAAGGCTTTATATCCACCACTTCGTACTTGTCGTTTAGGATAATCTTGCATTCGTCATTGCCGAAATCAATAGCGCCACGCCTGTTTCGTTTATTTGCCAGTATCAAAGCAAGGTCACGCATATTTAGTAGCATTTCCTTTACGTCGGCGTACTTTTTAGACAACTTCTCGTCGCCCTCCAAAATCTTGGTTACGTTATTATACGTCATACGATGGTTAGACTTAACGTAGGACTTATTTATCTCGTAAGCCTTGGTTTTGCCCCTCTTGTCAAGTTCTATAACTACGGTAAGCGTCAGCCTCAACTCGCCCTCGTTTAACGAGCACAATCCGTTGCTTAAAGCCTCGGGTATCATTGGGAATACAGAGCCCGGGAAGTACACGCTGGTTGCCCTTTTGTACGCCTCGTCGTCAATAATCCCGTCAGGCTTTACGTACTCCGACACGTCGGCTATATGCACGTAAAGTTTAAAGCCCTTTTCGTCTCTTTCAAGGCTTATCGCATCGTCAAAATCCTTAGAATCGTCGCCGTCGATAGTTATCGTCATAAGGTCGGTATAGTCGGTTCTGCCGTTCTTCGTGCTAGGTAACACGCCAAGAGCGTTTATCCTATACGCCTCTTGCTCCGCCCTTTTATCCGTTTCGCTAAATCCGTACGAACGGATAATAGAAAGAACGTCGGTTTTTGGGTTTCCGCTTTTACCTAATATCTCGGTTACAACGCCCTCAGGGTTTTTATCCTTTACGTAACTTACTATTTTCACCACTACTTTATCGCCGTTTTTAGCGCCGCTTGAATTTTTCATAGGCACGAAAACGTCGTCGAAAAATTCCTTTACGTCGGGGGTGACAAAGCCAAAATTTCTGCCTTGATAATACGTACCTATTAGCGTGGTCATACCCCTTTCGATTATCCTCAGCACTCTGCCTTCGGGTTTTTCGCCGTTTCTTTTTATCCTTTCAACGAGCACGGTGTCCTTGTGCATTGCGCCTTTTAGCGACTTGTGAGGGATAAACAGGTCGTCCTCCCCGTCCGCTATTACAAACGCAAAGCCCTTAGGATTGCCCCTAAGCACTCCTTGTACGATATCTTTATTTTTGAAACTTACGCTTTTAACCTTAGACTTTGCCTTACGGTTGTTTATAGCCACCTTTTTGTAATGGTTTTTGGATACTTCTGTTATTTTACCCTTTCTGACAAGCCCCTTCAAGATTTGCCTTATTTGTTGTTTGTCAAAGCCCGTGGTCATATTTAGGCTATTCAAAACCGTCCTTTCATCAAAGACGTCGCCCGTTACGTTTAGTATTTGTTTTTCCAGTTCTTCATTAACGTTCATTACTGCTCCTAATAAAAAAAGGCGACCTTATAGTCGCCTTTCAAGTATCTATCTTATACGTTTAAGATAATGAAGTAAATAATCGAGAATACTACAAGTAATACTCCAAGTACTATAGTAGCAATCTTTAACTTACCCTCTTTCGACCTATTTTTGTTTTTGCCAAAGAAAGTATCGTTATTACTTCCGCCTGAAATAGCGCCCAAATCTTGTGGTGTACTGTTTTGCATTAGTACTACGACAATCATAGCGATTGCGGTTACTGCCATAAGGCAAATAAACGTGCTAAGCAAAGCCGTTCTAACTTCGCTTGGAATTGCAACTTGATTGTTGTTTGCAAGCATACACATGTTTGACATCATATTATACATAAATCACCTTTTTAGTCATTTTTTGGAATAATCATATAAAGTCTATCATAAAAATATCAAAATAACAAGCGATTTTACTCTATTTTTTCATTACCTGCCTTGGCATAGAAAATTATCTTTTGTTTATAATATAGCGTGCGAGCAATTAGCGTAATTATTGTTTATTTTATACCATAATATACTATAAATATGCTAAATATATACGTTTTGCACTATATAACAAATATTCATAGGGTAAAAATTGCCGTTTACCCTTGACAACAGGCTATTTCATTATATAATAAATTCACAATAACGGAGATATATGCACAAACAACCTATTAAAGACAAGGTGTTATCCGCCTTGTTTTTTATTAAAGACAAGATACGCACTTCCAAGCCAAAAGTAAAAAAGTTCGTTTCAAAAAACGTAATCTTACTTGTGGCTGTTTTGGCTGCTATTATTTCGTGCTTTTTCAACCCTCCGTCAAAGCAATACCTAGGCTTTATCAATTATAGGACGATTTGCACCCTTCTTTCCTTGCTGCTGGTTACTAGGGCTATGCGCTCTATCAAAATGTTCCAAATGCTAGCGATTAAGATACTTGCAAAGGTTAAAACCACAAGGGCGCTATCGTTTATTATGGTGCTACTACCCACCCTGTTTTCGCTGGTTATAACCAACGATATTGCGGTGTTTACTTTCGTACCTTTCAGCATCGTTATGCTTAAAATCGCAAACCAAAAAGAACTTACGCCAAGGATAATCACCTTGGAGATTATGGGGGCGAATTTGTCGGGTATGGTAAGCCCTCTCGGTAATGCGCAAAACATCTTACTTTACGAACTATTTGGAGTTAAGGCAAGTTGGTTTTTGGTAAACTTGTACCCGGTGGCTATTTTTGGCTACCTAACTTTGTTTTTGGCTACCATACTAGGCGCTAACCAAACCATTCAGCCGATACTTGAAACAAAACATAAATTGCCGTGGCATAAATACGTTATCTACACCACGCTGTTTATCGTGTGCGTACTTGCGGTTTTGAAGGTTATCAACGTTTATTACACCACCCTTGCGGTAGTTATCGTAGTGCTGTTTTTCGATCCGAAAGTATTCAAAAAAACCAACTACTCGATTTTGCTTTTGTTTATAGCGTTCTTTATTTTGGTAGGAAACCTAAGCCAAATCCCGTCGATAAACAACCTGATTCAAAGTGCGGTAAGCGGAAACGAATACTACGTAACGATAGGACTAAGCGAACTAATATCGAATACGCCTGCTACCTTGCTTGTGTACAAATTCGCAACCGACCAAGTTGCCCTTGCCTGTGGCGTGAACGTGGGTAAATTCGGCACGTTTATAGCCTCTATGTCCTGCGTTATGGCGTACACTTTGTATTCTAGTTCCACCCACGACGACTACCTTGTTAGAAGGCTGGTTAAAAACCTAATCTTGTTCAACCTGCTGTTCTTCGTAGTCACTTTTTTGGCTGGGCTTATCGTAATTTACGCAATGTAATTTGCGATTTTTCACGCCGTGAAGCGTACATAATTAGCAAGGTAAATTTACTCTTAATATCCTTGCAAATACCGTCAAAAACACAGCAAAACACAAAATTTGCGGGGAGAACGCTAAAAATTAGGCTGTTTTTAATAAAAAAATTACACACAAAAAAAAGGGCGATTTGCCCTTTTGTTTTTTTACTTTTTTATTTTAGAAAACCCTAACTAATTACAAAGTTTTTCGGTCGTCCATTGCCCTTGCCAGCGTCACTTCGTCGATATACTCAAGCCTACTGTCACAAGGCAAACCCCTTGCAATTCTCGTAACTTTTATGCCTAGCGGTTTGATTAGCCTTGCAATATAACTTGCCGTAACTTCGCCCTCAATTCCGCTGCCGGTTGCAATAATCACTTCGCTTACGTTTACCAGCCTTGCCATTAGTTCTTTTATCCTAATATCATCGGCGCTTACGTTGTTTTTAGGGTTCAGTACGCCGTGCAAAACGTGATACACTCCAGTGAAAACTTTGCTTTTTTCAAGGGCGATTACGTCGGCAGGTTGCTCCACCACACAAATTACGCTTTTATCCCTCGTTGAACAAATTTCGCAAATATCCTTATCGGTATAGTTGCCACATTCAGGGCAATAATGCACGCTGTTTTTCACCTCGACAAGCGCTTTGGAAAAATCCTCCACGTCGCCGTCTTTCATATTGATTACGGCATAAGCGTATCTTGCCGCCGTTTTCGTGCCAACACCGGGAAGTTTAGTAAACTCCGCAATTAGTCTTTCTACAGGTTCAATATATTCCATTAAAACATTCCACCGCCCATTTGTGCAAACGGTCCCATTATTTCTTCGGTTAGTTCGTCCACTTTGCCGATAGCGTCGTTGTAGCAAGCCATAATCAAATCTTCCAAGGTTTCAACGTCGTCAGCGTCAACAACCTCAGGCTTAATAGTAATTGACGTAAGCCTTTTAGAGCCGTCCATCACCATCTCCACCATACCGCCGCCTGCGGTAGCGGTAACTTCGCTCTCTTGAAGTTGCTCTTGCGCCTCTTTCATTTGTTGTTGCATTTTTTGTGCTTGTCTAATTATGTTTTGCATATTTCCACCACCTGGAAATCCACCCATTCTGCCCATATTATCCTCCATTATTTTTTTGTTATCTTCAAAATATCGTCGTTAAACAATGCTTTAATTCTTTTTATTTTGTCGTCTACGTCGCTAACTTCCTCTTTAAGCGCAAAGTACTCCACCTTTACGTCGTCACCTTCAAAAAGTAGTTTACTTAGCACGTATTTTTTATTTTTTTCGTCCTCCAACAGCAGCATATTTGCGTCGCTGGAAAACCATATTTTAAGCGTATTCGTTTCCTTATCCAGTTCAAACTTTTCCGCCTTGCTACAACACATTGCAAGTATCGGTTGGGTAGACGTAAATTCCACCGTCATTTTGCTCCAAATAGCGTGGTATTCGTCCGCAGTTTTTGGTTTTTCCGCCTTGATTATAGGCTTAGCCTCTTCTTTTTGGCTAACCTCACCGCTTTTACCCCCCTCTTTACACTTCATCAGTCGTTTTTTTTTAACTCTTCAATCTCGCCTTCAAGTTGCTTAATCCTATTTACAAGCCCCCCGATATCGATATCGGCTTTTAGTTCCATACATTTTAGTAGCGCCGTTTCAAACACGATTCTAGGGCTAGCGTTATACCTAAGTTCCCCGTCCATACTGCCTATAATATCCAGTACCCTCAGCACTTTCCAGTTAGGATATTTTTTAAAAACGGCAAGTTTATCCGCCCTTGGTATTTCCAATTTTACAACGTCCTCGCTTTTAGAGTTGTTTACCAAAATAGAGTTACGCAACGTTTCTGCCATTTCTTTTGCAATCAGTTTCACCGTTTTGCCGCTTGCAATTAGGTCGTTAACCAGGTTCATACTCCTTGCAATATCGCCACTTAACACGCTGTCGCAAAGGTCTATTATCACCCTTGGATCGCCTATACCAAGTACGTCTAACACCTTGTCATAAGTAATGTCGTTATTGCAGTAAGACACGCACATATCGGCAACCGACAACGTATCTCTAAACGAACCGTTTCCGCTCTCTGCAATTAGTTCGATAGACTCCTCGTCAAACTTCGTGCCGTTATCTTTAAGCACGTTTTTAAGGTGATTAGAAAGCACTTCCTTGGTCACGCTCTTAAAGTCAAAGCGCATACACCTACTTAGTATGGTTTGCGGCAAGGCTTGAACTTCGGTGGTTGCCAAAATAAACACGGCGTGCGCAGGCGGTTCTTCCAACGTTTTTAACAAAGCGTTAAAAGCGCTGGTTGTAAGCATGTGCACCTCGTCGATAATGTACACTTTGTACCTGCAATTAGTAGGCGGGAACTTGATTTTTTCCCTTAAATCCCTAATCTCGTCAACGCCGTTGTTACTTGCTGCGTCTATCTCGATTACGTCCATATTTGCGCCGTCATCCAGCATCTTGCACACCTCACACTTCAAGCAAGGCGAACCGTTTACAGGGCTAATACAATTTATAGCCTTTGCAAATATCTTGGCGGTACTGGTTTTACCCGAGCCCCTCGTACCCGTAAATAAATAAGCGTGCGAAATATTCCCTGATTTGATTTGGTTTATCAAGGTGGTAGTTACGTGTTCTTGCCCAACCACTTTATCAAAAGTGTTAGGTCTGTATTTTCTATATAATGCTATTGCCATAATTACTCCAACAACAATTATATACTATATTACGTTTTTATGCAAGGAAAATTAAAAAATCGAAAGCCGAAGTTATGTTTGATATCCTAAGAAAAAGTTTGATTAACTTCGGCAATTATTAACGTATAACCGCTAGCCGTTAAGTAACCGTCATGCGCTAGCCTACCGTATAATTTATTGCCGTTTTGCTAGTCTTTGATAGTTGTGTAGTTTACCGCCGCACTAAGCCCGCCGCTTTGCTACACGCTAAAAGTTTATTATTTACTGCCGCACTAAGCCCGCCGTTTTATAAAGTAAAAAAGCCAAGGCTAATAAGTAATGCGTCGTCCACCCTCTTCATAAGGTCGTCGGGTAGTTCGCCTATTTTCTCTTTCAGTCTTCTTTTATCCAGCGTGCGAATTTGCTCTAACAAAATTACCGAGTCCTTTTTCAGCCCGTATGCGTCCTTATCCAGTTCTATATGAGTTGGTAGTTTTGCCTTGTTCAGTTGGCTTGTAATTGCCGCCGCAATAACCGTTGGGCTGTACTTGTTCCCCACGTCGTTTTGCACGATAAGTATAGGTCTTACGCCCCCTTGTTCGCTACCGACAACAGGGCTTAAATCGGCATAATATAACTCTCCTCTTTTTACCATAAACACTCCTTTTCTCTAAGTGTTGTCATTACGGCAAAATATATACTTTGCAAATTATATTATGCATATTCTTTTCAAAACGTGAATTTTTTAAAAACCTATATAATTACAAAATCGTGGTTTTATATTGCGTTTTTGACGTTTAAACCACGATTTCTGCTATTATCCGATATATTCTTTAATCACAATGGGAAGTTCTTTTGCTATATCCGAGGCTATCACCGAGTAAGCGCCAAGCCTTTCTTCAAGCCTAGTAGAGCAAGTTGCAAGTAACGAGTTACCTACTACGCCTGCCGTAAAGCAATCCAACCTAATAAGTAGCGCCCCGATAATTCCTGCAAGCGTATCGCCCGTTCCTGCCTTACTTACCGCCGACCTGCCGTGGCTTATCACCCTAGTATTTTCTCCGTCGGTAACGATAGTGCTAGCGCCTTTTAAAGCAACCACCACGTCAAATTCTTTTGCAAAATCCTCGCTTACTACAATCGGATTGTCCAAAATTTCTTCCACCGTTTTATCAGTAAGCCTGCTAAATTCTTTGGTGTGGGGCGTAAGTATCACCCTAGCCTTTTTATTTTTAAGTAGGCTTACGTTTCTGCTTAGCACGGTAATTCCGTCGGCGTCAATTAGTAGGTTTATATCCTTTGTTAATAGGTACTCTAATATTTTAAGTATATCCTCGCCTAGCCCTATTCCGCCACCAAAAACTACTGCTTTTGCCTTGCTAGTTGCTTGGTCGATTTCGTTTTTATCAAACGTCATTTCACCGTCGCAACTTGGTATTACGTATAAGGTTTGCTCCAAAATTCTTTCCTTAACGGCATTTTCAAGGCTACTAGGCACAACTAACGTAGACAACCCTGCCCCCGTTCTAAGCGCAACCTCGGATTGAAGAGCAAGTAGCGGCGCACCAACGTAATTTTTAGAGCCACCCATAATGCACACTTTTCCGTTGTCGTACTTGTGCATATTTTGTTTTTTTGGCGGGAAGTAACCTTTTACGTCGCTTTCCTCAAAAAGTAACCTTTTGCTTTTGGTTTCTATGCCCACGTCGTAGCAAACCACTTTGCCCGAGTAGTCCTTGCCGTCCGAAAGGAACTGCCCTAATTTCAGCGCCCCGAAACTTACCGTAATATCCGCCTTTACGCTAGTACTTGCCTTGCCGTTATCGGCGTTTAGTCCGCTTGCTATATCCATAGCCATAACCTTTGCGCCGCTCTGGTTTATCTTGTTGATAAGGCTAAGATATTCGCCCTTAACCTCTCCTTTAAAGCCCGTGCCAAGCATAGCGTCAACGATTAGGTCGTAGGAAGAAAAGCCTATTACGTTACTACCAGCGCCCTTTTCTACCAGCCTGCTATGATAATATTTTGCACCCTCGCTTTTTGGCTCGGCGGCGCTAAGCACGTCCACCTTGTACAAGCCCTGCAAATCCTCGGCTAAACTATATCCGTCAGCCCCGTTATTTCCGCTGCCACACACGATTAAAACCCTTGCGCCCAAGCCTAAGCCTAACTTGTCGATTTCAATTTTTGCAGATAGGCTCGCCCTTTTAATAAGCGCTAGTTCGCTAGTTCCCGCCTTAACGGTTTCGCCGTCAAAAAATCGCATTTCTTCGCCGGTCAAAAGTTTCTTCATCACTCATTCTCCCCGCAAATTTCCTTAATTACGAACTTTGAGGTCGCTTGATTTATGGTGTCGTAATTTATTCCCCTAGTCAAAAGTTGCCTTTTTAACTTTGCCAAATCCTTGTAACTTATCTCGTTATCCTGCCCTTTGTAGAGTTTTCCCACCAGTTTTTCGGCAAGCATTTCCTCGTTATCTTCGTCGTAAACCACCACTTTATCAATAATTTCGTCAGATATTCCTTTGCCTTTAAGTAGCGCTTTAAGTTGAGCGTTACTCTTAGTTTTTTCGTAAGATTTTACGTAGTTTTCGGCGTATTTTTCGTCGTTAATCAGCCCGTAATTATTTACAAAATCCAAGGCAAACTCCACCTCGCTTTTGTGGTAGCCTTTTTTATACAAGTATTCCTTTACTTCTTTTTCGGTTTTTACGTATTTTGATAGGTACTTAAAGCAATCGTTTTTCGCAAAAGCCTTTGCGCTATCGCTAATTGCCGTGTTTAGTACGCTTTCCTCCACATCTTCTCCAACTTTTAGCCCTAGGTTGAATACCGTTTCGTCATAAATTACGCCCACAAACTCGCCGTCAACACACACGTTCACCCTAGTTGGATTCTTCTTTTGTCTACTTAGCGTAGTTATTGTCATTTACGTATTCCTCCCCTATTTTTTTGGGCTCAATTTTACCCGAAGTTGCGTTTTGGATTGTGCTGATTACCGTGCTGTCACTAGTAATTCCGAATTTTATCGTCACCTCGTTTTCGTACTTTATATTAAGCAAAACAGCCTTACTGCTTAGCAATTTTTCCACCAGCGAAAAGGTGGGGTAATCCACCGTGATTTCGTAAACGTCACAAAGCACCATGCGTGATATCTTAGCGTTGTCAAGGCAAGTGACAGCCCCCTCGGTGTAACTTGCTACAAGTCCCCCTGCACCTAATTTTATGCCGCCAAAATACCTTGTTACCACCACTACTACCTCTTTTAGATTTTTCTTTTTAATCACCTCTAAAATAGGTTGCCCTGCCGTGCCGCCCGGCTCTCCGTCGTCCGAAAAGCGCATCTCGTTGCCGAGTTTATCGCTGATAAAAGCGTAACAATTATGCGTGGCGTCGCTGTATTTTTTGCTGATTTTACCTATAAAATCACGTGCCTCGTCCATATTCGTTACGTGCATAGCGTTAGTTATGAAACGAGAGCGATTTATTACAAATTCGCTCTCTGATTTTCCAAGTATCGTAAAATACTCTTTCATTATTTAACTGTTACCTTAAGTTTTACTTTTTTGCCCTTAGTTAGAACAAAACCGTTGTTTCTTTGGCTGTCCAAAATGCTAGCGTCAATGCCCGCAACTTTTTGACCGTCCACACTAATTCCGCCGCCTTCGATTAGTCTTCTTGCCTCGCTCTTTGACTTTGCAAGACCGATTTCTACAAGAATATCTACAACCAAAGTGTTTTCGCCGCTGATTTCGGCAGTCGGGATATTGTCTAGGCTGCCGCTAAACGCTGATTTTGCTTGCTCCTCTGCCTTTTTAGCCTCCTCCTCGCTGTGAACGATTTTGGTAACTTCGTAAGCAAGCACTTCTTTTGCCCTGTTTATCCTTTCGTCCTTGTATTGACACAAGTCCGCAATATAATCAAGGTCAAGGAAGGTAAGAAGTTTTAAGCACTTTTCAACGTCGGCATCGTCAACGTTACGCCAGTATTGATAGAACTCGTAAGGGGTGGTCTTTTCAGGATCTAGCCAAACTGCGCCCTTTTGCGATTTGCCCATTTTTTGACCGTCGCTCTTGGTTAGAAGTTGGAAGGTCATAGCGTAAACAGGCTCGCTCTCCTTACGCCTAATAAGGTCAGCACCGGCTAAAATGTTAGACCATTGATCGTCGCCGCCGCACTCTAATTTGCAACCGTATTTGCGGTACAACACCAAGAAGTCGTACGCTTGCATTAGCATATAGTTAAACTCGAAAAAGGTAAGACCTTTCTCCATTCTTTGCTTAAAGCACTCTGCCGTAAGCATTTTATTTACAGAGAAATGAGAGCCGATATCCCTTAAAAAGTCGATATAATTTAGGTTTAGTAGCCAGTCGCCGTTATCCACCATAATAGCAGCGTTTTCGCCCTCGAAACTAAAGAACTTGGACATTTGCTTTCTAAAACAATCGCAGTTGTGCTTAATGGTTTCCTTAGTCATCATGGTTCTCATATCGTTTCTTCCGGACGGATCGCCCACCATACCTGTGCCACCGCCAACAAGTACTATCGGCTTGTGCCCTGCCTTTTGCATGTGGCTCATTGCCATAAGCGCCAAAAAGTGACCTACGTGCAAACTATCTGCCGTTGGATCAAACCCGATATAAAAAGGCACGCTTTCTGTCTCTAAAAGTTTATAAAGTTCGTCCTCGAAAACGACTTGTTTTACAAATCCTCTGCTTTTCAAGGTATCTAATACGTTAGTCAATTCTATTCTCCTTAGATTATGTATTTAGGTAGGTTAATTATATCACCTTATCTAAAAATAGGCAACCTACCTAGCAATCATTTTGAATATTTTATATTTATATATAAATAACATTATTATTTAATTGTTAAAATTACAAGGTTATGTTATAATATTAACGTTAGTAAAAGAAAAAAATTGGAGGAATTCTAATGCAATATTCAAAAGACGTAGAAAAAATGGTATGCGTTAAAAAAGGCGCTAACCACGGACCTGCACCTATTCCTGAGGAAGGAAAATGGATACAAAGCAAGGAAATTAAAGATATCAGCGGTCTTACCCACGGCGTTGGCTGGTGTGCACCTCAACAAGGCGCTTGCAAACTTACCTTGAACGTAAAAGAAGGTATCATTCAAGAGGCTCTAGTTGAAACCTTAGGTTGCTCAGGTATGACTCACTCTGCTGCTATGGCTGCTGAAGTTTTGGTTGGCAAAACCATTCTTGAGGCTCTTAACACCGACCTTGTTTGCGATGCTATCAACACCGCTATGAGAGAGTTGTTCTTGCAAATCGTTTACGGCAGAACACAATCTGCTTTCTCTGAGGACGGACTTGTTATCGGCGCCGGTCTTGAGGACTTAGGTAAAGGCTTGCGTTCGCAAGTAGGTACTATGTACTCTACCAAGGCTAAGGGCGTTAGATACTTGGAAATGGCTGAAGGCTACGTAACCAGAATCGGTCTTGACGAGAATAACGAAGTTATCGGCTACGAATTTGTTCACCTTGGCAAAATGATGGAGGCTATCAAGAAAGGTACTCCTGCTGAGGAAGCATTGAAAAAAGCAACCAACAACTACGGTAGATTTAACGAAGCGGTTACCAAAATCGACCCTCGTGAAGAATAATGGAGGTTACTATGAGTATTACTTTTGAAGGATATGAAAGAAGAATAGATAAAATAAACAAAGTTTTGGCTGACTACAAAATCGCATCACTAGAAGAGGCAAGACAAATTTGTTTAGACAAAGGCATTGACGTAGAGGCAATCGTAAAAGGTATCCAACCTATCGCATTTGAAAACGCTGTATGGGCTTACACCGCAGGTTGCGCTATCGCATTAAAGAAAGGTTGCAAAAAGGCTAGCGAGGCTGCTGAGGCTATCGGCGAGGGCTTGCAATCGTTCTGTATCCCGGGTTCTGTTGCAGACCAAAGAAAAGTTGGTCTTGGCCACGGAAACCTAGCAAGCATGCTACTACAAGAGAACACCAAATGCTTCGCATTCTTGGCCGGTCACGAGTCTTTCGCTGCTGCTGAAGGTGCTATCGGTATTGCTAAAACCGCAAACAAAGTAAGAAAAGAGCCTCTAAGGGTTATCTTGAACGGTCTTGGAAAAGACGCCGCTTACATCATCAGCCGTATCAACGGATTTACCTTTGTTGAAACCGACTACAACTACTATACCGACGAGTTAAAAATTGTTAACGAAATCGCATTCTCTACCGGCGACAAAGCAAAAGTAAGGGTTTACGGCGCTAACGACGTTAACGAAGGCGTTGCAATTATGAGATTTGAGGACGTAGACGTTTCTATTACCGGTAACTCTACCAACCCTACTCGTTTCCAACACCCTGTTGCCGGCACTTACAAAAAATGGTGCAACGAAAACGGTAAAAAATACTTCTCAGTTGCTTCCGGTGGTGGCACGGGTAGAACTTTGCACCCGGATAACATGGCTGCAGGTCCTGCATCTTACGGTATGACCGACACAATGGGAAGAATGCATAGTGACGCACAATTCGCAGGTAGTTCTTCAGTTCCTGCTCACGTAGAAATGATGGGACTAATCGGTATGGGTAACAACCCTATGGTTGGCGCATCAGTTGCTGTTGCAGTTGCCGTTGAAGAGGCTAACAAATAATTAAAACCAACTATCCAAAACGGGAAGAGTTAATTCTCTCCCCGTTTTTTATTTGGAAAAACCTAGGTTTCATAATCACCCGATTATATTTATCGTTCGTCTGTTAGTTTACAATCCCCCGATTAGTTTTATAATTCGCCTATTAGTTTCACAATCCCTCCGTCGCTTTGCGCCACCTCCCTTTGCACAAGGGAGGCTTATTTGGATAAATAATTTTTTATTTTTTAACATAATGGAGGCCTATTTGGATTGATTTAATCTTTATTTTTCAACACAAGGGGGCGTAGTAGGATAGAGTAATTTTTTCACAAGAAAAACTTATTTTCATCTATCTTGTTTTATCCATCTATAAACATACTCCCACATAAAAAACAAATAACCTCAATATCAAATAAAAATACAACCAACAAAACACAAGTATAACTAAATAAAAAGTAAAAACGGCCCCTTTGTGCAAAGGGGGCTGCCGGCACGCTGGCTGGGGGATTGTCTTCAATACATATATTTTAATGCCAAAGATTGTTTGAAAAATTTTAATACCTCTAATGTAACACAAATAAATATCTATCCTTATTTCACAATCCCTCCGACGCTTTGCGTCACCTCCCTTTGCACAAGGGAGGCTTATTTGGATAAATAATTTTTTATTTTTCAACATAATAAAGGCTTGATAGGTTTTAGTTTTTAAACTTAGATTATTACTTTTTTATCTAATTATCTTCAATGAGAAAAAATTTCAACCATAAATTAGCATTAACAAAAAACGGCCCCTTTGTGTAAAGGGAGCTAATATTTGTTTCATATTTCTTATTTGCTTGCAAAAAATTTAGTTCTCTATTATTACACTTTACATTATAAACTTCGAAATCCCTATCAAATAATAACAATAAAGTTAGCAATATTATGATTGCTTTATATTTTACTTTATCCCTAATCTTCATCATTTATTACCGCATAACACAAACAGCTCTTCTGCAAGTCCATCAGAATAACCGCCGATATAGTAAGATGATAAATGTACTTTATCTTCACTTCCGACAATAACAAATAGATCGTAAAAAAAATCGTCTTTATTTGTAGATGGACTTATGCAGTTTTCTCTTTTTATAATATAAGCACAATGATATTCCTCTTCTAACACATGAGCTTCGCTTACACAAAATACCGTTTTACAATATTTATTATACCTTTTAACTTTGGTTTTTGTGCACTTATCTATATCTTTCCATTCAGCTTTAACTGCTCTATATTTTTTTGATAAAAAATTATCTAAATCTTTAAGATGTACCTGCTCTCCAAGTTGGAAAGCAGGTATTATATATCTAATTTGATTATAAGCAACATTCATCCTATCCGAAGACAATTTGGAATGGATAATATAATAGTCACAAGCATTATTATTAAAGTTTTTGTTTTTGCCATTACACATTTTTTTACCTTATTTATAGAGCAGTGCCATAAAAACTATGCAATCTCCCCTATATTATCTTTTATTTAATTATAAAACAAATTATTTTATTTGTAAAATATAATATATTAAATGTATTGTAAACCTACATAAACGGGTGGCCTGAAATATATTTTCGGCTAATAAAAGAGAAGAGTCCGATGATAATTTCAGACTCTTTTACTAACTCGCATTTTGCCTATATTGAATATAATCTTCTTAAATTCCCCACGAATATCTATCAAATATAACACAAATAAATATCTATCCTTATTTCACAATCCCTCCGACGCTTTGCGCCACCTCCCTTTGCACAAGGGAGGCTAGTTTGGATAGAATAACTCAATGATTTTAAAACAAAAATTGTTTTTTTAAAGTTATTTTGCCCTCTTACCAACCACTCCTATATCCTTGTTCTGTCCTCTTGCTCTCGGCTTTTCACAATCCCTCCGTCGCTTTGCGCCACCTCCCTTTGCACAAGGGAGGCTTATTTAGATAAATTTTTTTATTTTTTAACATAATGGAGGCTTGATAGGATTGTCCTACTAACGCTACTAAATCTCCCCGTAAATCAGTAAATTAGAATAAGTATTTAACCATAAAATGCAAAAAAATAAAAGGGCAAAAGCCCTTTTATTTTTAACTATTAAGTTTATCATTAACTATTAGTAATTTGTACGTAAGTCTCTTTTGCTTCTAGCATAACTACCCATTGGCTTCCTTCTTTTACTAGGTCAGCAAGTCCTGCTACGTCGGTTAGGTATAGGTTTGGTTTTAGTACTAATTCCGAAGTTACCGTAGTATCTTGGATATCTACTAAGTTTCCATCAACAGTCCAAGTTCTTCTTTCGTTTCCGCTTTCGCTCGTCTCGTTTGGAGTAGGATTTGGAATTTCGTAATCAGCATTAAAATATGAACCTTCTATTAATCTTGATTCCACCTTTAACGTTCTAGTTACTTTATTTCCATCTTTGTCTTCTTCTTCATAAGTATATTTGATTTTTACTTCACCTATCTTATTAGCAGCATCAACGTTTTCCCACTTACCTTTTACGTCTACGTTGAAGATAATTGCAGGTTCGCCGTTTACAGAGTCTCTCTTTGCTTTATCTTTATCGTTAACGTCTGCCTCCGTTACGCTTACAATGTCACCTAATTTACTTTGGCTATTATTTTTCCATGCGCTTAGACTTCCTAGTGAAGTATTGTTATAGTAGTAATTTAGCCATTGTTGGTCAAAAGACTTAGTTGCCGCATTATGTTTAATGCTAACCTTCAAGTGCTTGTATGGATAACTAATCGCCTCATCATACTTATTGATAATACTATTGATTGTAACGTTGCTATGTTCCGTAGCAGCCATGTAATTCGTCCTAAAGTAGATAGGAATTTTTTCTTCTGCTTGTTGCACTTCCATAGTTATCGTGTACTTTTCGCCACTCAATATGCCGATTTTGTTTTCTGCATATACGTAAGGTCTTACGGTTGGGCTAGTGCTTGCATCGGTCAAACCGTCCACGTATTTGCCATCCTCAGTAACGTAAGTTTTACGGAATACGTAGCCTTTATCGTTACCGGAGCCAAGCGTCAACGGTCTGTCCTTTAAGTCATTTTCAAAGAAATCGTCCATTCCGTTTTCGTAGTTAACCGTTTTTATAATAGTTTCTCCGTTCTTATAGTTTACGGCAACTATAATCGGAACGTTAACGTATTCGTACACGGTTCTTTCAGTAGTGAAATAGAAGCCGTCATTATCGTTTCCTTCCATAGCGCCCAACGTATTTACGTCGTAGGTAGCGTATCTACTTACTTTTTCGCCATTTTTAATAATATCCATCTTGCCTATGGTTAACGACCAAGTAATTTCTTCTCTTACGCCATAAGGACTTCTAAAGCCATCTTCCGGTCCAAAATAAGCGTTAAAGTCGTTTGGTATTGCCGTGCATGGTGTTTTGCCATCTCTTTGATAGTAATTTACCTTTGTTTTGATAGGTACCCATTGTGCATACAACGTTACTGCTCTACCATCAATCAAAACGTCACCGTCAGCAGCCACCTTAAAGTTTTCAGCGCCTAACCAGATGTAGTTTTCTTTATTCTTATCGCTACTATTATATAAATCCGAACCGTCTTTATATGCGTAGTAGATTTTATCTACGCCGAATTTTGCGTTTTCCTTAGTTGCCCAGCCGTTGAATACGTAGAACTCTCTTACCGGAGCGCCTTGGTCTATCCAGCCGCTTTGTTGGTTCTTAGTAAAGTAGCCGCCGTTAGCGTAGCCGTGCATTTCCACCGCTTTCTCGCCAACGTAATTTTCAAGACGTTCCTTGCCGTTGGTTACAGAGCCTTTGTACAAGCCGCCGTTTGCATGTAACGTGATAGGTATCCTTCTCAAAGTTTTAACTGCGGCAATTTCAGAGTTTCTGGTTACTTCGATTCCGTCTTTAAAGTTAACGTTCCTCTCGCTATCTATTAACTTAATTTCATAGTCGTAATAAATAGGATCAACGCCGTCAAACAATTTTCCTTTGATAATATCCACCGTTAACTCTGGTACGTCGTCATTATAAATCTTGCCTTCAACGTTGCCTTTATAGGTGCTATTTGCCGCTCCATCGATAGTTAACGTTACTTTGTACTCAACCATCTCCCACTGAGCGTTTAACGTATATTTCTTCGTAATTCTAATATTACCGTTATCATTAAATTCAGCAGGATAATCCCAAGGAGTAGCCGCAATTTGCTCATAACCCGGATTTTCTAACGTTACCCCTTGAGGTAGTTCAAATCCAAAGTAGCCGCCTTTTACGGTGATGCTAGTACCTTGTTCTTTTTTAACGCCATTTACGTTTTTAAAGAACGTACCGCCCTTAGCAAACAAAGTTACGTCGTACTCTACGATTTGCGGATATACTTTAAGCACCCCGTTCTCAAACTCTAAGGCGTCGATATCTACGCTAACTTTCGTGTTCTTAGTAAACTCGTGTTTGTTGCCTTGGCTATCCAAGTAGTACCATCCGTTTACGAAGTTATGTTTACCGAATTTTAGTGGGCTAGCGTACTCGTCAAACATTTCTTTTCCTTCTATTAAGCCATTCTTATCGAAAGAATTTAGGGCGTTCTTACCTACGATATAGGTAATCTGGTCTTTAGCGCTGTATCCATCGATTATCATATATTGAATGCTATATGGTACGAACTTGAACGCTGCCTTAAACTCAATATTTCCGGTGTACACAACTTTGGTACTGTCGGTATTTGGTTTTTTAATTTCAGTTACGTAATCGGTAAAACTTACTTTCTTTCCGCCGATTTCAGCATAGAAGTTATCAAATACGTAATATTTATAGTCAGCCTCTTTTACGTTTGGCAACAAGTTTTGAATTTCATTATTAACCTTAGCAATATCAGCATCTTTTAGCCTATCAAGTACGGTATAGGTAAACTCGAATAAGTTTGCACCGTTTGACGCATTAAAAGTTACTTTGTAATCAATCGGCTTCCAAACAGGCTCGATAACGATGTCGGATAATACGTTGTAGTTTTTGTTGAAAGTAGCGCCTACGTAATTAACGTCGAACGTAACGTTCTTAACCATATAAGCGTTATTTTCCAAAACGATTTCCTTACCGTCTTTAATCTCCTTTATCTTCCAACCCTCAAACGTGTAGCCCGTTCTGGTTATTGTAGGAATAGAATGAGTGTTGTTCTTAAAGTCGGTGGTGTAATAGTAATACGTGCCGTCGTTATCGTACTCGCCAAGCAATTTTGCGTCGCTAGTCTTATCTATCATAACTTTTAGGTCGTTTCTAAGTTCAAACTTAGGAGATAATACTAATCTTTCACCCTCAAACTTAATCTCTTTACCGGTTACCGATACAAGTTTGATTTGTCCTTTTTCCACCTTAGGCTCTAAAATTAGGTTGCCGTTTTTGTCTTGCAAACCTTTAAATACGTATAGTGCCCTTAGTACAGACTTCTCTTTGTCGGTTAGTTCTTGGCTCTTTACCACGTTTTCTTTGCCAAACGGAACGTTTATCTTCTCAGGCCATTCATAGTACATACCGCCAAGAATTCTGTCTAAGCCCGTTCTATCTGCGCCCTTAAACAACATAGCGTTTAAGTATTCAAGGCTATAAGAATAACTCGTTAAGTCTTTATCGCCAAAGTATTGATTATCGCCTTTTTGGAATATTACTTTTTGTGGTACTTCTTCAAAGTAAGCCACTACTTTAATAACGGTAGTTTCTATTCCTTTTACTAAATCCTTTGCAAAGTCAACCTTTTGGTTAGCCTTAACGCCCATATAAGCATTTGCTTCAAGATAGGTCCAATAAGTTGGCTTTTTACCTTCAAGTTGCGGTTCCGGAACTTTGTAATCATAAGTAACTACTTTACTATCCTTTTGTACAAGTGCCTCGTTATTTCCATATACGTAGTACTCTACGGTTAGTTTGATAGGTTCGGTTTCAGCCTCTACTCTATCAATATCTTCAAAATCAGTTCTATCTATAAATCTTTCGCTAGTGCTGATGCCATTTTCAATCTTGTTGCCGTTAGCATCGTAATAAGTGAAAACCTCTTTATCTTTGTTATATTCGTCCTTTTCTATTGTAACAACTTTCCATTGTACGAATTTTTTGCCTACCAAATTCATGGCTTTTGGCATAAGCCTATTGCCTTTTTCGTCAAGCACAAAATCGTCATCGGTCAATAATGCGTTTTGACCGTCCTCTGCCTTTGCAAAACTAAACTTACCCTCTAACATTTTAATTTTTGCAATGGTAGTATTACCGCTCCTAAACGAGAAACTCCTTTCGATAGGAACGGGCTTGGTGTAAAGTTTGTACACGCCAACGCCGTTAGCGTCCTTCTCGGTTTTATCGATATAACCTTCTACTTTTACGGTAGTGTTGTAACTAAATAGGCTACCGCTAGAATTCCTAAAACTAAAACTAAGTTTGTAGTCCCCGTTATCGTATTTTCCTACGATATCAGGGTTTTGCTTAACCTCGTCAATTTTTTTCTTAATATCGCTGCTACTAATCTTGCTCTCTTTGTAAAGATTGTCAAAACTGAATAGTAGGGTATCGGTTACCGCACCGTTTTCGCCTGTTTCCTTTAAGTAGAACTCGAACCTATACGAAGGCTTTTTATCCCACTTTGCGTACAAGGTCATAGTATCGGCAGTTGCCCAGCCCGGTGTTACAGCCTGAGTGCACGCCTTGTCTTTGTACCAGCCGCCAAAATCGTAGCCTTCACGCACAGGATCATCAGGCATAGTCAATTTTTGACCGCCCGTGTAAGTATTTTCTTTGTGAACGTAACCGTTGTCGATAAACACGGCGCCTTCGCCGTTTACGTCGTAAGTAATGGTAAACTTTTTGTAGTTATCTTTTTGGAACGCATCGATATCGTCCCCGCACGCCGTAAGTAGCGCTACGGATAACGTCAAAAGTAAACATAAAATTAGGACTTTTTTTAGGGTTTTCATAATTTCTCCTAGCAATATAACTTTTTCTTATAGCGCATAACCACATAAAATATGTAATTATACAACAATAATTTATCATAAAATAGCGAGCATTACAATACTAAAACCGTTTTTTTGTTAAATTTTTTAAGATTTTTATATATATTTATATAAATAGGCAAAAAAACGAGGATTTTTCCCCGTTTTTTTGTTGCAAATTGCAAAATATAATATTTTAAAAAATTTTGCCTATTTTCAATTTTACTAGACGCAATTCCTACACTTTTAGATAGACGCTACTTAGTTACTTTACTTTTAATTCTTAATCATTTTAGTCCGCTTTTAGTTTCCCTCAGATTTTAGTTTTTCGTACACTTTTAAGTTTCACGACAGTTTTAATTTTAACAATTTTTTAGTTTTTCGGTTTTCTGTTTTAACAGATTTTTACTTCACCGACTCATTTTAGTTTTTCGTGCTATTTTAATTTTCAGCAAGATTTTTCCACCGTTAAAACTCGTCGGACACTATCTCGAAATAGGCTTGCGGGTGATTACATACAGGGCACACGTCAGGTGCGCTTTTTGAAAATACGCTATGTCCACAGTTAGAGCATCTCCACTCCACCTCTTCGTCCTTTTTGAACACTTTGCCATCTTTTACAAGGCTGGCAAGTTTACTATATCTCTCCTCGTGTGCTTTCTCAATTTTTGCTACACCTCTAAACTTTTCGGCTATGTCGTAAAATCCTTCTTCCTCCGCCTCATCTGCCATTCTATTGTACATAATTGTCCATTCGTAGTGCTCTCCCTCGGCTGCTGCAATAAGGTTTAGATAAGTATCGTCAATCTTTCCGCCACTTAATTCCTTAAACCACAACTTTGCGTGCTCTTTCTCATTATTTGCGGTTTCCTCAAATATTTTTGATATCTCTACGTAGCCGTCTTTTTTCGCCTTGCTTGAAAAAAACGTGTATTTATTGCGTGCCATACTTTCACCCGCAAAGGCTTCCATTAGATTTTTTGCGGTCTTACTTCCCTTTAATTCCATACTTTTCTCTCCTTTAATTCTATCATTTTATAACGGCTTTCCACAGTCCGTGCAGATTGCAATATTCGTAAATTTCCACTCCTTGACTCGTATCGATAGTAAAGTCCGCAATAGGTTGCATAGTTTCGTCAAAATTAACCCTTTGCACCTTATCTCCATTAACCACAATGATTGTTTGAATTAAATGTTCCTTAGTCATCGGATGCAAAACGCTACCCACTTCAACGTGCAATTTATCCTCACTCAAAGTAGCCATTGGCAAATGTTTTTCTAGTGCCGCATCGGTTACGTTAGCAGTCAAAATCTCCATTTTCTCTCCGCAACAAAGAATAGGTACACCCTTATCTACTACAAAATCAACCAAATTTCCACAATGCTTACACCTTGCAATTTTCATCTTTTCCCCTCCTAAAAATAAACCTATGCAGAAGATTTCCACTTCGCTACCCGCCGTTTTAATTCGTCGCTTACATTTTTTGCTTTTTAAATGGCTACTTTTTGCAATAAAAATCTTACGCAAACTATAATTTACTAATAACTATATCTATAAAAGTGCGTTTTATAATCAATAATAGTTATCAATTTCATTTTAATAATAATACGAATTATTATTTATTGTCAATACTAGCATTAAAAAACCTTTTATAGCGTTACTTACTTTTTAAACTAAGCCGTATCCTTTAATTTTTTGGTTAGATATGATATAATAGCGTTATGAACGAAAAGAATTTAACAATATCGGTTGCTACGGCATTTGGCGTAGAGGCAATCACAAAGCGTGAAATAGTAAAACTAGGCTACCCCGACGCACCTGCAAATAACGGCAGAATTACCTTTCATGGCGATATGCTTGCAGTAAGCAGGCTGAACGTTTTTTTGTCTACGGCGGAGCGTGTGTACGTGGAAATAGCGAGGTTTAAGGCGGAGACTTTTGACGACCTTTTCGACGGCTTATACGCTATTGACTGGGATAATTACCTTGTGAAAAACGCCTACGTTCACCTAGTTGCAAAGAGTAAAAACAGCAAACTTTTTGCCCTGTCCAGCGTGCAAAGTGTGGGCAAAAAAGCCATAATCGAAAAACTTAAAAAACTATATAACACGGTGATTTTGTCCGAAACAGGCAGCGAATACGTGATTGAACTTTCCATTGATAACGACGTTGTAACCGTAAGCCTAGACACCACGGGCGAGGCACTACACAAGCGTGGATATAGAGACCTATCGGTTGAAGCGCCTATAAAAGAAACGCTTGCCGCCGCTATTATCGACCTAAGCGTGTACAACCCCGACAAATATTGCATAGACGCATTTACCGGTAGTGGCACTTTTGCTATTGAAACCGCCCGCAAAGCCTTGAACATTGCAAGCGGAATTGACAGGGATTTTGCCTTCCACACCTTTGAAAACGTGGATAAAAAGTACTTTGACCTTGCCAAAGAGGAGGCAAACGACCTTGTTACCGACAGGAAGTTGAACATAAGCGCATTCGATATTGACGAAAACGCAATATCCATTGCCCGCCACCACGCAAAAAACGGAAGGGTGGATAAGTACGTTCATTTTCAGCGTATGGACAGCAGGGAAATTAGTTCCAAACACCCTTATGGCGTAATGTTTGCAAACCCTCCGTACGGCGAAAGACTAATGACGGAAAAAGAGGTTGCCGCTTTGTATCGTGATTTTGCAAGCACCTTTTTCAGCCTATCGGACTGGAGTTTGTACCTAATCACCGCATATCCGAAACTAGAACAAGCCTTTAACAAAAAAGCAACCAAAACCCGCAAACTATTTAATGGCAATATCGAGTGCAGGCTGTATCAGTATATGGGCAAAAAACCGCAACTAGCCAAAAAGTCGGAGCAATAGCCCCGCTTTTTCCTTATATATTTAGCAAATAATACCCTGTGATTTTTTAAAACGCTACTAATACTAAACTAAAACCTAATTGTGATATTTATGCCTTGCTACTAATAATTTTGCTAAATTTTTGTTAAAATATTTGTTAATTTGCTACTGATATTTTACTAAACCTTGTTGGGATAGATGATATTTTACTTCTTATTTTTTGCTAAAACCTTGTCTTGTCGCTTGTTATTTTGCTGCTATCACTTGCCTAATCCCAGATTTTAAATTTGCAAAAATATTGCGTATTTGAGCGTTTATCTAGCATTTTTGACACTTAAACTATCGATTGCGTAACAACAACGCAATTTTTTTATTATTTTATTTAAACAAAAAAGGATAGTAGTTTTACTATCCTCTCTTTTATTAGTTCAATATACGTTGCTTATATTATTCCAAACTTTCGATTTCTTTAATGCTGCCGTCAACCAGTCCTGCTCTTACGCTTTCCACAAGCCCCTCGTCGCAAGCCTTTGTAATAAGCGGATCGATAGGTAGCCTATCAAGAACCTTTACGCCTAGTTCCTTGCTAATCTCGTCCAGTTTGCTCTCCCCGAAAATCGAGAATTTTTTGCCACAATCAGGGCAAGTAACGTAACTGTAATTTTCTACAAAACCAAGAATAGGAACGTTCATAGCGGTTGCCATATTGTAGGCTTTTTTAACTATTAGCGATACTAAATCTTGCGGCGATGTAACGATAACGATACCGTCGATTGGTAGTGATTGATAAACGGTAAGAGGTATATCCCCTGTTCCCGGTGGCATATCTATTAGCAAATAGTCCAGTTCGTCCCAGTAAACGTCCGACCAGAATTGTTTTACCGTGCCGGCAAGGACAGGTCCACGCCAAAATACAGGCGTATCTTCCTTTTCTACAAGCAGGTTAAGGCTCATTACCTTTATTCCGTTTTCGCTTTCTGCAGGTAGTATTCCGTAAGGGCTTTCGTAAGCGCTGTCGTGGATACCGAACATTTTAGGAATAGACGGACCCGTAATATCCGCATCGATTATACCAACTTTTTTGCCACGGCGGTTAAGTTCTACGGCAATCAAACCGCTTACTAGCGATTTACCAACGCCACCTTTACCACTAACTACGGCAATAACTTTTTTCACACTACTATTTTCGTTTAATTTTTCCTTTGAGCATTCCCCGTTTGACGAACACTCAGAGCAATTATGATTACAAGTATCGCTCATTGTTTTTCTCCTTTATGTGCTAAATAGTAGTATGCTCTTTTTTTATGCTTTTGTCAATGTATTTAAGCCATTTCGGACTTATGTTAATTATTATCTTGAATATTTTTAAGTTGCTCTTCCACCTTTTGCTTTCTAGCAAGAGCACTTTCTCGCTTTATTTCGCTGCCCATAATGTCGCTTATCTCGTTAATTGTAACGAACGCATTTTCGTCCACGCCCTTGATAAGTTTTTTAAGCCCTGCAATTTCGAAACGGTTTACTACGCAGTACATCATAGTCTTATTTTCCTTGCTGTAAAACCCTTTTGCGTCAAGAATGGTGATGCCACGACCTAGTGCGTTGCTGATTGCCTCGCCCATAATTTCGCTCTTATCGGTGATAATAATTACAGCCTTGCACTTGTCGAAACCTTCTACAACGAAGTCCACCGCTTTTAGACCTACCGAGTAACTTACTATTGAGTACAAACCGATTCTAAAATCGCCCATTACAAGACTTGCTACTAAGTACATAACGGCGTTGTACATCATAACGAATTGTCCAACGGTAATGCCAAGTCTTTTGGAGAATAACACCGCCGTAACCTCTATGCCGTCGATTGCACCGCCACCTTTAATGGTAAGACCACTACCGATACCTGACACCAAGCCGCCGAAAACTGCGCACAAGAAGATATCCTTGCCTAAGGATTCGTACACGAAAATATCCACCTTAAAATAGGTGTAAATAAACGTCATAAGTGCGTAACTTGCTATCGCCGTGAGCGACTTGAAAATAAAGGATTTTCCCATCCTTTTAAAACCGAGTATGAAAAACGGTAAGTTGATAAATACGATAAATATACTTGCACTTACCTTAGTTACGTGCGATAAAAATAGCGACAAACCCGATATTCCGCCGTCAATTACCGAGGAAGGCAATAAAAACAGCGCAACACCAGTCGCATTTACACTACCTGCTATTATTAGCATTAGAACGGCTAATACCGGATTATTGGACAACTTTTTCATTTCTTTCTCCTTTTTTCTATCCTAACACGGCATTTATAAATCCGTCAAATCACTTTTTAAAATTTTTACAAAAATTTTTTACAAAATTAAATTTGGATAAATATTTTTTTTAATACTGTATAAATATACTGTCTCACCTCGAAAAATATTTATTTTTTATATTTTTTCGCTCAAATATTTTAATTTAAATAGAAAAAAAGGACGGCGCACCGTCCTTTTCCCAAAGAGAGATAAAAGATTATATTTTAGCAATCAATTTGCTTAAGGTTTCACTTGCATCACCAAGAAGCAAGGTAACTTTTTCAGAGTCGCTATATAGTGGGTTATCCACTCCTGCGTAGCCCGGTTTTAAGTCGTAGTTGCAGATGATTACGTACTTAGCCTTGTCTACGTTAAGCACAGGCATACCGTAAATAGGCGTACCCTCTGCCTCACGAGCCGCAGGGTTTATTACGTCGTTTGCGCCCACTACGATTACTACGTCCGCATTACCAAAATCGTCGTTAATATCGTCCATTTGGTATAGGTCCTCATAGTCTACGTCAGCCTCGCAAAGCAATACGTTCATGTGCCCCGGCATACGTCCTGCAACAGGGTGGATAGCGTATTTAACCTTAATACCCTCGCTGGTCAATTTATCGGCAAGTTGCTTTACAAGGTGTTGTGCTTGCGCAAGCGCCATACCGTAACCGGGAACGATTATCACTTCTTTTGCCGCTTTTAGCCTATCTTCAGGGCTAATTTCAGCCTTTGTTTCCTCTTTTTTTACCTCTTCCGCCTCTTCTACAGGTGCTGAACTGTTAAGCCCGTTTAGTAGGTCTTGCAAGGTATCGCTAGCATTTCCAAGCCTTAAAGACACGCCCTCTGCCTTTGAGTAAAGCGGATTATCTACACCCGCATAGCCCGGCTTTAAGTCGTAGTTGCAGATAATTACGTACTTAGCCTTATCTACGTTAAGCACAGGCATACCGTAAATAGGCGTACCCTCTGCCTCACGAGCCGCAGGGTTTATTACGTCGTTTGCGCCCACTACGATTACTACGTCGGCATTACCAAAGTCGTCGTTAATATCGTCCATTTGGTATAGGTCTTCGTAGTCTACGTCAGCCTCGCAAAGCAATACGTTCATGTGTCCCGGCATACGTCCTGCAACAGGGTGTATAGCGTATTTAACCTTAATACCATCGCCGGTCAGTTTATCGGCAAGTTGCTTTACAAGGTGCTGTGCCTGAGCAAGCGCCATACCGTAACCGGGAACTATGATAACTTCCTTTGCTTTCTTCAAAATATCCACGTCGGAAACGGCTTTCGTTTCTGTTTTAGCCTCTTTCTTAGGCTCGGCGGTAACGTTATCCATCTCGCCGATTAGTTGTTGCAACGTATCGGTTGCATTACCTAATCTTAAAGATACGCCCTCTGCCTTTGAATAAAGCGGATTATCTACACCCGCATAGCCCGGCTTTAAGTCGTAGTTACAGATAATTACGTGTTTTGCCTTGTCAACGTTAAGTACAGGCATACCGTAAATAGGCGTACCCTCTGCCTCACGAGCCGCAGGGTTTATTACGTCGTTTGCGCCCACTACGATTACTACGTCCGCATTACCAAAGTCGTCGTTAATATCGTCCATTTGGTATAGGTCCTCGTAGTCTACGTCTGCCTCGCAAAGCAATACGTTCATATGCCCCGGCATACGTCCTGCAACAGGGTGAATAGCGTATTTAACCTTTACGCCCTTAGCGGTCAGTTTATCGGCAAGTTGCTTTACAAGGTGTTGCGCTTGCGCAAGCGCCATACCGTAACCGGGAACGATTATCACTTCTTTTGCCTCATTAAGTAGTTCGCCGTCGGTCTTTGCCTTTTCGGTAACTACAGGCTCTTCTTTTGGCTCTTCCTTTACAGGTGCAGCCTCAGGCTTGTGAGGAGCGGTAGGCTTAGCAGCCTTTCCAAACAAGATGCCCGACAATTTTCTATTCATTGATTTGCACATAATTTGAGTAAGTAGTAGTCCCGATGCGCCAACGATACCACCAACCGCAACAAGCAAGTAATCGCCGATTGCAATACCTGCAATACCTGCAGCAACACCGCTTAGCGAGTTAAGTAGCGAGATAACAACGGGCATATCAGCACCGCCTACTCTTATTGCAAATAGTATTCCAAACAAAGTACTTACCACTAGGCATAAAATCATTGATGCGTACGCAGGAATAACGTTAAAGAACGCACTCATAATTATCGAACCTAAGGTAAGAAGTAAAGTAATGATACTTAGCGCTTGGTGACCTTTGATAACCACAGCCTTTTGAGGTAAAATCTTGTGAAGTTTACCGGCAGCAATCAAACTTCCGATAAAGGTGATTTCGCCAACTGCCAAAGCAAGCGCAGCCGTAACCATAACGAACTCGTTGATAACGTAGCCTTCCGCTGCGATACCTAACATAGTTATCATAGCAACCAAAGCAGACGCAAGACCGCCAACGCCGTTGAACAAAGCAACAAGTTGTGGCATTTGTATCATCTTTACTTTATAAGCCCAAATAATACCTATAACTCCGCCTATAATCATGCACGGATATAGTACCCATTTGTCAAAAATTTCGTATTGAACTAGCGTAAGGATAATTGCTAGTAGCATACATACAGCACTAAAAGCGTTGCCCGCAACCGAGGTTTTTACCTTACTCATTAGGTAAATGCCTACAAGTACGCCAACTGCAAGTAGTGCAACTAATACGTAATACGTGGTAGGGTTAAGCATCTTTCTTGCCCCCCTTCTTCTTGTTGAACATACGTAGCATACGGTGGGTAACACCAAATCCGCCAACTACGTTAATCATAGCAAGTACTATTGCAATACCGCCTAAAATTTGTCCTATAACGTTAAGGCTAAGGGTTTTGCAAACCACAGCAGCAGCCGTTGCGGACAATGCGCCAAGTATAGTTACGCCGCTTAGAGCATTCATACCGCTCATCAAAGGCGTATGCAGTAAACTAGGCACTTTATTTATTACAAAATAGCCAACGATAGCGCTTACAACGAATATAACCACACTAATCAAAGGCGCAACCCATTCTTGCATAATTTTCTCCTTTTTATGATTATGTTGGGAACAATATCCCAACATAACCAAAATTTTAATATTTGAACTTGTTTTTATAGTCCCATTGCCTCTTTAGCACCTTCGTGAACGATTTTCTCGCCGTCGGTAACTAAAATCTTTCTGCAAATTTCGTCCTCTAAATCAAGGGCAATCTTGCCATCGTGGTTTAGATATTTAACTAGGTTGTAAATATTATGAGCAAACATCCAAGTAGAAGAAGTCGGAAGCATACCCGGGATATTCTTGATACCTTGAATCATAACGCCGTGCTTTCTCTCCTTAATGCCGGGGCTGGTGATAGTACAGTTACCGCCTTGGTCGATAGCGATATCAACGATAACAGAACCCGGTCTCATATTTTGAACCATATCCTCGGTAATAAGTTGAGGAGCAATCTTGCCCGGAACAAGAGCGCTTAAAAATACGATATCGGCATCTTCAACGGCTGCTCTGATATTCTCTCTTTCTTTCAAAATCCACTCGTCAGGTAATTTGTTAGCATATCCGCCCTCGCCAACTGCTATTTCAGCAGGAACGCCGGTAGGAACTATCTTTGCGCCAAGGCTTACTGCGTTTTCTTCAGCAGCAGGTCTAATATCAACGGCAGATACTTTTGCGCCTAGTGCTTTTGCGGTTGCGATTGCTCTTAGTCCTGCAACACCTGTACCTATAACAAGTACGTTTGCAGGCTTAATCATACCAACTGCGCAAGAGATAAGAGGCATAAATTTAGGTAAGTCGTCAACACCCATAATCATACCTTTGTAACCTGCACAAGAACTCATGCTTGACAAAGCGTCCATATTTTGAGCCCTAGAAATTCTAGGAACGCCGTCAAGAGTAAGACCGATAACGCCGTTTTTAGCCATTTTCTTAACCATCTCGTGATTTACAGGAGATGCAGGGTGAATAAAGGTGATGATATATTGACCTTTATGCATCATATCAACTTCGTCTTTGTCGTAAGTTTCGTTGTGTAGAGGCTCTTTAACCTTTAAAATAACTTCAGCGTCGTCAAACAATTTTTGAACGTCGTCGTACATTTTTGCGCCTGCTTTAGCGTAATCTTCGTCGTGATAGAAAGCGCCAAGTCCTGCACCTTTTTCAAACAAAACGGTATGGCCGTCGTCTACTAATTTCTTAACTGTCTCAGGTATTGCTGCAACACGATACTCACCGTGCATAATTTCCTTAGGGATACCAATAATCATAATTTTTTCCTCCTATATCTTACAATTATTATTTTTTATTTTACCGCATTATAATAATACGGAATATTCGTTTTTAACGGTAGATAGCACTATCATAGTGGTCGTTTTAGAAACGCCCTCAATCGCCTTAATCTTATTTAGGATTTTTTCAAGGCTCTCGGTTGAGTTTGTGCATATCTTAATCAAAAAGTCGTAGTTACCTGCTAGATAGTGGCACTCTAATACGTCGTTATTGCTTTTAACTTTGCTAATAAAGTTCTCGGTGTACTTAGGGTGATCCAACGTAACTTGCATCAAAGCGGTAACGTCCCTGCCGATCTTATTCTTATCGAACACAACCGTGTACTTTTGAATAAGTTCGTTTGCCTCTAATTTTTTAATTCTCTCGATAACCGCCGATACCGATAATCCGACTTTCTCGCTTATCACCGACGCATTTTCTCTGGAATTTTCTCTTAAACAATTTAGTATCTTTACGTTAATCTCATCTAATTCCATAACATCTACCTCTTACCTATAATATATATTAAATTTTCACGCTTGTAAATACTGATTTTTTACATTTTACAAAAAAAGTTTAAGTGCTTTTTTAAAAAACGAAAAATATTATGGTGTTTTTGAAAAAACACGCTAAATTTTGCCAAAATGACGATTTGTTAATTTTTTATCTTTAAAAAAGCCTCAAAAATTGCTATTTTAAGTGGTTTTTAAGGCTTGCAAGCCCCGTTTTTAAGGAATTTTTTTAAAAAAAATTTCGATTTTTTTAATAAAATACCTTATTAGTACAGTTTTAAGAGGCAAAATAGCCGTTTTTCACCACTTTTTATTAAAAACTACTTTTATAGGGCTTTTTAGTAGGTCTAATTTTCTGTTGTTTTTTAAAAATTTTTGCCTTACTTTCCGCCTAATAAAAACCTATTAAATTGCCCCGTAAATTATAACTTAAATTCGATATTATTTTGCCGCTATATCACCCTAATTTTTGCTACCAAACCGCCCTTTTTTTAGCCGCTAAACCGCCCGCAAAATAAAAAAAGACCGAACAAAAAGTTCGGTCAATAAAATATCTAAATTAAATTACTTTGTAATAACTCTTGCATTAGGCTAGTTAGGTAATACCTTTAAAGCCTGACGCTACACGAATTATTTAAAGAACAAAGGCAATTTTTCCAAATATTTAATATCGTTTCTTTCAGCAGCGTCACCCTCGGCAAGAACAGCCATTTTGCCAACGATGGTAGCGTTAGTGTGCTTAATTAGTTCTTCAAGTGCGTTTAGTGACTCACCCGTTGAGATAACGTCGTCCACGATAAGCACTCTTTTGCCGTCAAGCCTATTAGCGTCAAGTTCGTCGATAAATAACGATTGTACTTTCGAGGTGGTGATGGATTTAACCTTTACCTCGATAGGATTAGTCATATATAATTTTGCAGATTTTCTTGCCAAAATATAATTTTTGCCCTCTTGTTTTGCCATTTCGTACGCTAGCGGAATACCTTTTGACTCTGCCGTCAAAATAATATCGTGCTCCGGTGCGATTTTAAGCAGTTCTTCTGCGCATCTTACGGTTAGTTCCACGTCGGAAAACATAACGAATGCGGCAATATCAAGATGTTCGTTTACTTCGCAAATAGGTAATTCTCTGGTTAGCCCTGCGATTTGCATAGTGTAAGTTTTCATATAATCCTCCAAAATCGTCAAGTAAATATATGTTATATATATACTATAATACTATTTATTATTATAAGCAACGATAAATTCACGATAAAATCTTACTGCATCGTAAATTGACTTAGCGTGTATCCTCTCGTTAGGGTGATGGAAAGTTTTGAACTCCTCGCTATCGATGTAGATAGGAGCGTACCTTAGTACAGCATCAGCCTTACCGATAAAGTGTCTTGCATCGGTTCCGCCAAACAAAGCAAACGGTGCGGTTACAACGTCGTTGAATACTCTGTTGTTGATTTCCTTAACGTAATTGAACGCATCGGTACCGATAGGCTCGGCAGCAGGCGTAGGCCTCTCGCTTACCACTTCGATGGTTAGGTCGAACTTTTCAGCAATTTTTCTAATATCTTCAATGCACTCTTTCTCGTCAACAAAAGGAGTGTACATTAGGTTTACAAGCGTTGCGTTCTCGCCAACTTCCAAATTCTTAGTGTACTCGTCCTTAGGGTAAGTAAAACTTACGGTTGCGCCTATCATAGCGGTAGCCTCTTGAGATGCAAGTGGCAAAACTTTAAGTAGCAAGCCCTTAAATACGTTCATATTGCAGAACAAATATTTCAAGCCAAACGGCATATAAGGTGCTAAGGTCGTGAACATTTCGGTAACGATAGGCGGGAAGTCCCTAGTGCCTATTTTTGCCTTGCTAAGCGCTTTGGTAAAGTCCGCAAGCCTAATTGCAGGCGCTTTTTTCTTAGGAATAGAGTTTGCCCTTACCAAGATATGAGTGCTAGCCCTCTCGCTTAAAGCAATCATGGCGTATCTACCCTTCATACCGGGCATAACGCCGTCCATTATTGCGCCACCCTCGTCAAGAACGATAGCAGGCACGATGCCCTCCTTTTCGAAGTCCTTTACCATATCAGGTACGTCGTCGCCGCCTAATTCCTCCCTACTGGAAGATAGGATATACACGTCTTGCTCCGGCACAAAGCCCTCTTTAATAAGGCTGTCCATAGCCTCAAGTTCGGCAGATAAAGGACCTTTGGTATCAACAGTACCTCTACCCCAAATAATGCCGTCCTTTACCTCGCCTGAGAACGCATCTTTATCCCACTTGCCTTTATCGGGAACTACGTCTAGGTGGCTCATAAGAACTAGCGGCTTTTTGTGGTCGGTCTTGCCGGGCCATCTTATCATCATACCGCCGTTGTAGTCTTTAAGTTCGCAAACTTTGGCGATATTAGTAAACCTATTTAGCACGTAATCGTGCATTTTGTACATATTGTCAAGATAAGTGTTTTCCTCGGTGGAAATGGTTTTGATTTGCACCATTTCGCTAAGGTTTTGGTCTATCCTCTTTGTATCTGGAACGTAATTATCCACCATCGGTTTTACGTTTTTTTCGGGTTTTTTCGTAAGTAAAGTCTTAATTAAAAGCATTTCCCTCTCCTAGTTTATATTTTCTTTAGTTTTAGTAGTACCAAGCCAAATCCGATAGAAACAACGCCGCAAACAATCATCATAGTTGCTACGTTTCCACCAACGCTCTCCCAAGTTAAACCGATAATAGTTGCAACGGTGAATGGCAAAACGAATAGTTTTGGGTACTCGATAATGTACTTAACAAGCATTGCGCCAAACAAAGCGTAAACAACGCTGGCAAACGCAGGACTAAAAGCCGGATTTGCAAATACCGGTTGCAACGGAATAAACGCAATTACACCGATAATTATCATTAAAGTAGTAACAATTGATGAAGTAGCAATTGCAACCGTGCTAATAATTTCACCCTCTTTAGTACCTGATTTAACTCCTGCAATCTCTTGTGCATTTAGTGCGCAAGGAACTTTTAGGTTAGATAGGTTACCGGTTACAAAGCCTAGGTAACTTCCGCCCCTACCAAGCATACCGCAATAAATAAATACTTCGGCAACAGCGCCTAAAAATTGTGATAAAATAAACAACCATACACTACCATTTCCAAGCACCTTAAAATCTACCGTAGTGTCAAAAATTGCACCTATAATAAACGGAACGGAAAGCAACAAAATAAGAATGCCGCCCATCCATAGTTTACCGACTTTGTGCATTGACTTGTCGTACTTAGTAGGCTCTTGACTTATATAACTGTACTTGTAGTCGCTACTAGCCTCGGTAGTAGCCGCAACAGTAGTGGTTTCCACCGTGGTTTCAACAGTTTCGTTCGTAACTTTATTTTCGTCCATAATTAAAACCTCCAACTAGGTACGTACATAGCGCAAAGCATTGCGGATACCATACCGATTAACATACTAAACGAGATAGAGAAGTTCTTTAACCATTTTTGTTTGCACTTCTTTTCTAAAACGTAAAAAATAAATGCTGCTACAAAACTAGTTGCCATAGCAATTAACGGAATAGGCGTAGCATTAGTTGGATTACCTGCCTGGTCTACTCCTGGGAATCTAAGTTTTGAAAAACCAAGAGAAATATACGAGCAGATAAGTCCTATAAACATACCGGCAAATACAACGTTGCCAAATTTAGGGTTACCAGTCGTAACCTTTTTAACGCCCTTATCAATCTTGTGATAGAATAACAGCACGGTTACGATACCGCCCAAAATTGCTATAGTCATAATAAAAGCAATAGTAGCAAATATTTGCGGAGTAATCGCTACATCACCTAATGCTGCCCCCGATCCTACAGTTGCTTGAATTGCAACGTTTGCTGCGGTAACTTCGTAGTGAAGCGCACCAACGACCGACAACCTTAGCCAAGGCAATTGAATGCCCAAACTTCCTGCCAAACTGAATACGCCAATTAAAATACTGACAGACGGCAAAATAGAGAAAATCAAACTAGACGAAATAGTCTTGTTCAAAACCTTTTTCTCCATACCGATTTTTACACCTTCACGGTAAGCCCTTATCAAAAAGAAAAACGCTTGTGCCAGCACTACCGCCACCACAGAACCGCAAAGAACGTACATTTGCCACGAATTAGCAAGCACGTTATTTACAAAATCCATAACTTTATCTCCTTAAGTTTAACTTAAATATAAAAGTAATTATATCACAATACAATTTTATTTACAATAAAAATTTAACAACATTTAATTATAAAAAACAAGAGCGGATTACTCCGCCCTCGCTTTTGGGTTATTTATTTGTTAGGATTTGGTTATGCAATTTTAAAACTCTTTCAAAAGGTTTTAGTTACCTTTAGCAAACTTTATTAGATAATCCTCTCTTGCTTTTTCATAAGCGCCCTTTATCTTTTTGTTTTGAGCGTCAATCTCAGCCTTTTGCTCCGGAGTTAGTGCTCTGTCAACGTAATCTGCAAATGCTTTTTCAACGTTTGCGTTTTGAGTATTTAGCATATTACTTACGTAGTCTACCATTTCGTTCATATCCTTGAAGTCCTCGGTAGGTGCTGCAATTTCAGGTAAGCCAAATACCTTGTTCATTGCGTTAGTAGCGGTAACGTATCCTCTTACTGCCGAGGTTATGCCTGCCTTAGCGCCGTTGAAGTGTTTTACAACTAAATCGTTAATTTCCTTGTAAACGTCTTGATGAACGGTATCGAACCATCTATAGAAGTTAGCAAGTGCATCGGCGTGTTCATTTAGATCTAACTCATCATAATTATTGTAGAATTTGTCAAAACCTTTCAAAACCGACTCGTAAGTAAATCTGCCGTCTACTTTCATACTATCTAGGAAAATTTGTTTTGCTGCCTTGCCTTCCTCGGTGTTATTGAATAGTTCGTCAGCGCAGGCGTAAACCATATTATCTAATTGTGTTTGACCTTGCCTGGTTGTAGGAGCGGTTTTAGCGTACTCTTTAGCCTTTTGGAAAGTGTCGTTTGCACTTATGATGATATTGCTAAGCGTTTCTTGTGCGCCTACGTAAGCATTTTTAGCAAGAAGTACTGCCCTATATTTTCCTTTATCAAGTTCGTTGTACACTTTGTTAAGTTCGTCTTGTGCTTGTTTTTGGATTTCAAGCGCTGCTTTTTCAAGTTCTGCTACGATACCCTCAACGATAACGTCGCATTTTTGGTTAAGTTCATACAAATAGCGATTTAATTCAGTCATATCCATTTGAACAGCGGTTTCCATTTTGATAGTACCGTTGCTCATAGTAACCACGGTTTCAACAAGCATAAATTTACCAACGGTCAATTTAGCAACTGCTTGTTTGGTTTCAGCATCGGCATTAGACTCTGCAACGTTTTGTTTGTAAGCGTCTAGTCTTGCTTGCCAAGAATTAGAAACACCGTCAATAACCTTAACTGCTACTTTTTCAGCCTCGGCAACACCTAGTTGAACTTTTTTAGCGGCAGCGTTTACGCTAGATACAAGTTTTGCTTGCAAGTTTTCGTTTATCTTACCTGCTTTGTCAAAAGCAACTACTTTAACGTCGTCGTTAGCCGTTGAAATATAGTTTAGTTCAAAAGACAACCTGATAATCTCGTCTACCGCATCGTCAACGTTTTTGCCCACAACTTTTGCGTTAAGTAAAAGTTTTTCGGCATCGTCGTTGTTTGCTACAACGCTTATTACCTTATTATTGGTATCAACTACTAAGTCGATATTAGGGTTAATATCTATATTAACGTACGAAGCGTTTTTAACCGGATCTTTGTCGGCTTTCGGGCTACAACCCACTAAACATGTGGTAAAAATAGCCACAACCATCATAAGAGCCAAAATTTTTGGAACAATTTTTTTCATTGTAATTTACCTCGCTTTTACAAATCTAACTAATAAACAGCACGAGATTTCCATTTATTAGAATTTTTTTAAAAAAATTAAAAAATTTTAATTTGCGATTTTTTTACTTTTTATAGCACTTATCTTTCTAAATAATAATTAAAATTTTTGTTTGCGATTTTCACTTTTGTAACAATTATTTTGCTTAATAATAATATAAAATTCTATTTACAAATTCCCACTTTTTGATATTTATTTAAAATAAACAAAAATTACAAATTCTTACCTTAAAAAACACCGAAAAATGAAATTTGCGGGCAAAATCACCCAAAATAAGCAAATTTTTTGAATGATTTTAATATATAATTTGGCTGAACCTTGACATTAGTTTTTTTATTTTGTATTATAGAGTTATATAATATTAGGGGTGTATATGGAAGAAAAAATTACTTTGGACACCGCCGTGGTAGAAAACGTTCCCGAAACACCTACCAAACAAAAGGCGGAAATTTTTAACCAAAACGTTAGGCTTGACTATTTTAGAAAACCTGACAATGCAAAAACAAAATCACTTAAAGTTTTACTTAACTTGCTAGTTATAGTATTTTTAGCAATGTACGGTCTTATCCTTTCTTTTGCTATCGAAACCAAAAATAGCGACGGAATACCTACTTTTGCGGGCACAGGCTACTATGAATTTGACAATATCCCGTCAGAACTGAAAACGACTAAAAAACTAGCGACTTTCGATTTGAAGGCAGAATACGGAATCGGTAATATCGTTGGCTATAAAGTATTTAACTACGATACCGGAAAAATGGATTTGAAAATCGGCGTCGTTCAAAGCAAGGATAGTAAAACGGTTACTTTCACAAACGGAACAGTCGTTCCTACAAGCGAAGTATTAGGCAAGTACGCTACTAGCACCGATACGGACTTCTTGTACTCTATGATGACCAACAAAGCCACCTATATCTACTGGTGCATTTTCCCGATAATCGTGTTCTTTATCATAAGTATCAGTTGTTACTTTATCCTTTACCCAAGGAAAGTTAATCTTGTATTCTTTGACGAAATGTTCAAAAACGATGGTGACGACAGCGTTAAATCAACCGTTACGCTTAACGCTCAACCTCAACAAGTGCAAACTGCTGAACACGACGAAAACATCACCGAATATGCGCCTGAGGAGGACGAGGACAGAATTGCAGGTACTGAGTTTGAAACTTTCTACACTACTACTCGCTCCAAAAACGGCGAACTATTTGCACGTGTACAAAAGTATCCTGACGCAGTAAACAGCCTGAAAGAAACCGGCGCTACCGATATGGATATTATCCGTATGAATATGGTAGGTAATACCGAATTTAACGCACTATTAACCTCGGCTCACCGTGAAAAAGCATTGACTTTGGAGGAGATTATCGCTTATATTTCCACTTTTGACGACGTTTATTGTTTAAAGAAGAGAGGCGCTATCAACTGGACTTATAAGTACAAATCTAAGACTATTATGATAGTTAGAAGTAGCGGAAAAGACTTTAAGGTTTCCTTCAAAACCTACCCTGACGCTGCTGAAAAACTAAACAACGTTTACCACGCAATCGAAGACTCCAACTTCCCAAGCGGTCCGTACTGGTTTATGTTTAACGACCTTAAAAACTTGTCCGCTCCCGTTGCAAAATGGCTAATTAAGGAATCTTACCTAATCTCCGTTTTCCAAGAGACGAAGGCAGAATTGTTGCGTTCTGACAAGACTTTAAGCGAACTAGGTATTGATAGTACCGAGATTAAAGCGCAAATCGATAGCGGAGTAAATATCCTAACTTACGACAAGTTTGCTGTGGTTGCCCACAAGATTGACAAGACGAAAGTTAGTCTAACTACTCTACTTGACAAAGAAATTCCTAACCTTGACATCGACGACTACGTAAAAGAGGCGTTCTACATTGTAAACGGTAGGGACGACCTTGGTATCAGTTTGCTATTTACTAAAGGCGCAAGCGAACAACTTATCAATGCTTTGTGCATGGAGGTTGAAAACTTCTGTACCACCGCAATAAGCAAACAAGATATTGCTCCATCGGTAAGAGCACCAAGACAAAAAGAGCAAACAGCCGTAAAAATGGTAAAAAAGACCACTTCTAAGAGGAGGTAAGTATGACAAGAATAGGCTTAAAATTTAGAATTTTCTGCATGGCAGTCACAGTTTTAGGTGCTACTTGTATTTACTACGGCATTCAAGCAGGACTTATCTAATTAGCAAATAAGTTAAAATAATTAAGACTAACGATTTTCTTCGTTAGTCTTTTTATTTTCATTATTTTTTTCTTTTAAGTTTAATCATTCCGTGTAATTTGTTCTTTTTGTACTTTTAAGTTATCGTTTTGCTTAACCATTTTTACATATTTACTTTTATGGTAGAGGTTTCGGTTATTCCTGATTTGGAAATCACCTCCAAAGTAATTTCTCCCGCCTTTAAGTCACTAGTAAGTTTTAAGTCGTTACCTCGCTCGTAGTCAAGATACTTTCCGTCAAACCGCATATCCATCACCTTTAATATTTCCCTCTTTTTAACGTCTAAAACAAGGCTTGAAACGGTGCTTTTCGTGGTAAATCTAAGCGTTAAATCGCTGGTGATACTTTTTGTTTTATCATTGCTTTTAATGGTGAATATCACCCCGTCGTTATCTAAGTTTATCACCACGTCTTCGCCTGTTAGAAGGACGGGCTTATCCCCTTTGTTTACTACCCTTACGCTGATTTCCGCCTTTGCTTTGCCTCGCTTTGCCATAACCTCCACGGTCGTATTGCCTACGCTTTTACCGATTATTTCGCCTATGCCGTTTACAACCGCAATTTCCTCGTTTTTAGAAGAATACAGCACCTCGTTACTAATTGCGTTGTTCGGCTCGTACTTTACGTTAAGAGGGATTTTTTCGCCTACCTCCACAACCACGTTGCACGGCACGATAAACCTATCTATTTGGTCAGGGAGCACGTTGTTACTGCACCCCGCAACCCCTACTGCAACTAACACTAATACTACAACCGTAAGAAACTTTTTCATATTTTCCTCCGCTTATATTATTTACGCTTTATTCGGTTTTATAACAAAACGCAACTTTTTACTACTGCTTTTTCGTTATTTTCTACTTACGACAACTACAAGCCCTCCTTAATTTGCGGCTTAACCAACAAAATCAATTACTCACCGTCTAATTTTCCCTTGTTGGCACTCCTCCAAACCGCTACGCCTTACCGGTTGTTTTTTTTGTCTTTTAACTATTAAAAAACTTGCTCTTTCCCCCCAAAAAAACCTTTGATTTATTTCTCCACTTTCGTTAAGTTTACGATTTTTTACATAAAAAATACGCTACCGTTCACTTTTCAAACATATAGTAAACAGTAGCGTTAAAGTTGATTTTATTTTTTAATTCAACATTTTATGGCTTTCTGAACTCAAACTGACTCATAGGTAATTCTTCCGGATCGTGAGAGAAGTAAGCGGTGGAAGTAAAACTACACTCTTGTCCGCCCATTACTGATATTTTGTAATTCTCCGTTACGTCCATTTGCCTGATATAACCACTCTTCCACAACTTGAAAGTAACTGATAAACCATCAAAAGTTACGTCGTTAGCGGTAGTTGGAAAAGTCGTGCCATAACGAGTTTTTAGTGCAATTATTCCACGTCTTTGTGCGGTAGCCTCTTGAAGCGTCTCGTTTTTGAATACAAGTTTGATTTCGATAAAGCCGTTCTTGTCCTCGCTGACTTTAGATTTTTCAACGTCGATAGTTGCGTTATCGATTTTGTAAATTGAAACAGCCTCTAAATCTAAGAAGTACTTTTCCATAAAACTATCTTTATTCTCATAGGTTTCATACACAAAGTTGCTATCGGCAGATGTTGGATAACCGTTGTTGTCCTCGCCTATTTCCTTTTCGCTATATTTTACCAAATATGGATTTTTTGCATTTGGATCGTACATCATTTTTACAATGCTGTTACCTGCAGATATTCCTACCTTGGATTTGCCTATTGCAGAATCCTCATAGTAGATTTTATCGGTATTAAGTAATGTGTTTTTGTTCTTAATATAGGTAGTATATACCTTTTGGTCCATATCAAGATATTTGCTCTTAGCAGTACCGGTGGTTAGCATTCTGTACGCTACGTTATCGTACTTTGCAAAATTTTTCACCAGTTTACCATAAGCACTAAGCACGCTGTCGCTATCGGTAATTTTGTCTAGTTTGTCAACGTCTAGCCCGTAATATTCCCTCTTGCCGAACTCCTCGGTAAAACTATTTTCCAAACTAAACTTCTTACAACCTGCTAAAGTAAAGGTCAAAGTTGTAACAACAAGTATAAGCATAGCAAAAATTGTAAATCTTCTCTTTTTCATACTCAAACCTTTTAAATAATTTTTTCTTCTATTATAATACAAAGCACTTTAATTTTCAACCAAAAATTCACTCCCCACTAGTTTTATGTGGTTTTTTGCGTTTTATTTCTCTTTTTTTAATTTTTTTAAAAAATTTTAAGTATTGCACCACCGAATTTAAACAAAACGGTCGTAATATTTTAGTTTTTTTTACTATATAAAATATATATAAATAAAAAAATAAATATATATTGATTAAATTTTATTTCGTGATATAATGTAAGAGAGCATTTTGGAGGATGATTATGACACATAGCACTAAAGGTAAAAAATTATTACCGATTTTAATTTTTACGTTGTGTTTTGTATTGTTACTTTCAAGCGTATTTACTTTCAATGCGTTTGCCGAAGGTACTACTCCTATAGGAGAAAACAATACTTTCAAAGTAGCACACATTTCCGACGTACACTATTTTCCTAACGACTTATGCCCTACGGAATATTCCGAGGACTCTACTTATGCGCTAACTATCAAGGAATACTTTAAGTTAATCCCTGAAAGTGGTACTATGTTAAACGCTACTTGCCAAAAACTACTTGAAAAAGCAGTTAGCGAAAAATTAGACGCTATAATCGTAAGTGGCGACCTTACTAAAGACGGCGAATTTCGTGCGCACGTTGACCTTGCTAATAGGCTGAGAAAACTTCAAGACGATATTAGAAAGGCAACCGGCAATCCTGATTTCCAAATTTTCGTTGTTCTTGGCAACCACGACACCTTTAATAGCAAAACTAACGATTACTTAGGCAGAAAAGACGCAGACGGCAACATTTTAACTAATAGCGGTGAACCTACCAGAATAAACACTACCACCACCGCTCAGTTTATGCACATTTACTCCGGTCTTGGCTACCCTAACTTCACCGACGCAGATATTAAAAAATATACGGACGAAAGCGTAAACAAAACGGAATTTGACAAGTTCAACACTCCTTTTATGAGTTTCTACAACAGCACCTTGTCCTCTGCTTACGACTACTCTTATTTTAAAGACTCCGTTAAAGATTACTCTGCAGATTACGTAATTAAGTTGTTTAACCTAAGCGTTAAAGCAGGCGCTACTCTTTCTGAAAAGGAAGACGTAATTAGCAAAGAGCCGCAAGCATTAAACGCTTACAACAACGTTACCAAACAAAACGTATGCACTTACGTTGCTGTCCCTAACGGCAAAAAGCCAAGTTTGGACGGTTTCGTAGTTTCTATGATAGACTCTTCTTTAAGAGAGCCTAAGGCTAGTGCAAGATACGGCTACGAGCACATTACCGGCGGCAGAATAATGGACACCACGTTTAACTGGCTAAAAGACGCCCTTACCTTCACTAATTCCGCAGGTAAGAAAGTTTCTTTTGCCGAAAGACAAGACACCGTTATCAGTTCTATGCACCACGGTACCGTTCCTCACCTAACCACACAAGAATCCTTTATGACGGACTTTATCTTGTACGACTGGGAAGAATCGGCTGTTAAACTAACCGACCTAGGCATTAAATATTCTCTAACCGGTCATGTTCACGCTACCGACGTTGCTACTTACGTAGCAGACAACGGTAAGGAACTTGTTGATATCGTTACCGGTTCGTTGATTTCGTACGGCTCTCCTATCCGTTACGCTACGTTCTCAAGGTCTTTGGCTCTTGGCGTTATTACGGATAAACTTAGTGATACCACACAAACTATCACATCCTTCAAAGGCGTGCCTATGACGATGACCGACACTAGCAAAACTATCGACAAAGATAAAACGCTAGGCAAGTGGTTCAACGACGACACGACTGACGGTGTGGAATATAACTATATCGACGACGTACAAAAATATATGTACGACACCGTGCTTGTAAACTTTATCCCTAACCTACTAGAAGGTTACGTAAACGAGGGGCTTGTGAAGACGCTTACCGCTAACTTCTCTAAGGACCAAGACCTAAATATTTTTGTTTCTGAACTAATTGAACAACTATTTAGTATGAAACCAAAATACATCAACGGCGTAGAGCAAGAAAGCCTTGTTAAGTACGTTTACACCCTAGTACACGACTTTATCGGCTACAAAGAGACCGCCGAGAACGACTTTTTAGCCACCGTTAAATTCGAGAATAAGAAAGCACCCGGTACTTACTTTACCCTTGGTGACATCCTTATCGAGTCCTACGTTAAATACCTAGTAAACGGCGAAGTTAAAACCGTTGACGATTCCGGTATTTTGTATTCTCTAAGAGAGTACGCAAAGGACGGTTCGCTAGCAAAACAACTATTCGGCGATCCTAAAACATACAACCAAGCAGGCAAAAAGAGTGGCTTACTATACCCTCTACTTTACGCTGACAACAACCTAATCGACCAAGTGCTTGACTTCAAGTTTGACTTTTCAAGTTCTAAGATGAGCGCAGGCGGTTTGAAAGTTGCAAAAGCATTGTTCGGCTTATTAGACATTAAATTCGACGAAACCACTAACTATTCGTTTAGTTTAAATCAAATCATTAAAGTTGCGGCAAAAGCAGGCAAATCATTCGGCACGGAAGCAGGAACAGTTGGCACTATCTTTGCCGGTCTAAACGCTAACGGCGGCGACGTAACCGCTCTTGCTAGAGATTTTGTAAATAGTTACGCAGTAGATAACTTCTACGTAAATATCAGCGGCGTGCTTTACGATATTATCGAGTCGTTCAGCCTAGATCAAGACAAGATTGGAAGCCCTCTAAAAGTTGACGGAGACGGAGTTCAAGAAAACGGACGTATCTACACCTCAGGCAACGCATCTATTAGCCCAAGCGAGTACCAAAGAAGAGGTTTTACCCCTGCGCTTCTTACCCTATCTTTCGGTAAGACAAACACGGAAATGAACCTAACTTGGACTACTGCCGCATTTAGAAATTCGACTATAACGGTTGACGGAGTAGACAGTAGCAACGTAGAAATCAAGAAGGTAAACACCGCTTACGGCTACCCTCTATTCGACCTTGGCTTACTATCTAAACTGACCAACGAGTCTAAATACGAGCAACAACAACAAATTATCAAAAACGGTTTTGCAAAAACCACTAAATTTATGAACGTGTACACCGTTACCGTTAAAAACTTAGAACCCGGCAAGAAGTACACCTATAAGATTACTACCACTAACGAGGAAGGCAGCACCATTACTAATATTCCCGGCCACACTCAAAACGGTGAGTTTACGACGGCTAAAGATAGCGGCAAGTTCACTTTCCTAGGCATCACCGATATTCAAGGCACGTTGCAAAGTAGTTACGATATTGCAAAATCTAATATCGAAAAGGCAATCGCCGAGGCAGGCATCGTTGACTTTATCGTAAACTGTGGCGACGTAACCGACAACGGCAAGAACGTAAAACAATGGAATTACGCACTTAACGTAACTAACGGCTACAACCCAACCACTAACTACAAGACGCTATTCTCTACCTACCCTACCGTTATTACGGCAGGTAACCACGAAAAGAGCGGCAGCGTACTTGCTAGATACTTCAATATCAAAAACGGCGAATACGTATTTGATAAAGAGAACCCAACCGAAGAAGAAATTGCTAAGGCTGATAAGATTATCAAATCTAGCATGGAGTCGGGCTTGTTCTACTCTTTCAAATATGCTAACGCTAAGTTTATCGTACTAAACACTAACACGGCAACCGTAAACGGCTTACCAAAAGAGCAATACGATTGGCTAGTTAAAGAACTTAGAGACGAGGAAGGCATCGACTGGAAAATCGTGGTAATGCACAAGGGCTTGTACACTCTTGGCGAGCACACCAACGACGTTGAGGTAAAAGGACTAAGAAGTCAACTTACTCCTCTGCTTTATGATATGGGCGTTGACCTAGTACTACAAGGCCACGACCACACCTTTACTACCACCAAATTCTTGGATAGAAACGGCAACCCGGTAGACAACAGTAATGCAAGCATAACCACTTCTGAGTTCTCTTACGACACCCCTAACGGCGTATTATACGCTACTATGGGCACTATCGCAGATAAGTTCTACAAGTACAACGAAAACTCCGGTTTTGCTATTGACGAAACGCATTCAATCACGAATACGCTAGACAGCGCAACTTACTGCTACTTCACCGTTGACGGCAAACAACTACAAATCAACTATCGTAGTTTCAACGCAGTAGAAAACGCTAAATTAAAGGCAAAACCTATCACTATCGCAAAGAATAGGGCTGCTCAAACCGGTGACGTTACCGTTAAAGGCATCACCTTAAAGGTAAACGGCGAAAACGTTAACGTAAACCTAAATAGCCCGAGCGAAGTTTACTCCGTTCCAAGCACCTTCACGCTTAACGATATGACCATCACTAAGGGTGACAACAGCACTTGGAAGAAGTGGGATTTGCAATACGAGGCAGTAGAATACGGCACTTTAAGTTACAAATCAATCTCTCCGCTTGACAAACTGGGCGCAAACTTAGGCTCTGAATCCACAAACGTTCGCCTTGCAGTTTATAGTGAGGACGGCAAAACCGTTAAGTACTATCCGTTCAAGTTAAGAGTAAACAATATCATCGAAGATAGACTAGGCGAATTGCTATACGTAAACGGCAAGCCTTATTACGACGGTTTGAAGTTTAATTATCAAAACAAAAACGGTCACCTATCCCTTGCCCTACTTGATGACCCTACCGCTACTATCACCAAGGACGACAGCCTACTAAAAGACAAAAACGTTATGAAATACTTTGTTGAAAAAGACGGTATGAAGTACGTGGTTGAAATCAAAGGCTACAACCTAGGCGACGGCGAAAACGGAGTAACCATTTTCGTTAGCGACGAGGAAGGCAACATTATTAAGTACAGCGTTGGCGTAACCACTCCTGCAAAACCTAACACCCTACTAATCGTTATCATTATCGCAGTAGTAGTTGTTATTTCGCTTGTTGTAACCAACAAAATACTTAAGAAAAAGAGAGGTAAAGGATTGTTCGGTTTTATGGATAAATTCAAAAAGAAAAAGTCCGACGAGCAAGACGTGATAATCGACTAACCTAAAATGTTTAAAACCCTGCTATTTGCAGGGTTTTATTTTTGCCTAAATTTTTAACTATCTTTACTTTGTAACCTACTCAAAATGTCGGAAGTTTTTTTACTTTAATTTTTAATTATCTTAACTTCGTATCCTTCTCAATATGTTGTTTTTTTATTTTTACTTTAATTTTTAACTGCCTTGACGATAGGTTGCGTTTTTTGTATCATTATTTCTTTTTCACAATCCCTCCGTCGCTTTGCGCCACCTCCCTTTACACAAGGGAGGCTTGTTTGGATAGACTAACAACTTTATTTAGCACAATAGCGGCGTATTTGGATAGAGAAAAATCTTTTTTGGTAACTATATAGGGGTGATTGGTTTTGACTATAATCAGTACTATTTCACACAAGGGAGACTTAAACAAAAAGGAAAAGTCGGTGCGATTTTAAATTACACGCAATTAAACAAACCTTACTAACAAGCCGCAAAAAATAGGATTTATAAACATTTTAATCTATGCAGGCACAAAATTCGCCTTTTAAAAACAATTATTCATAATACTAAATCGCAATTTTTCAAAAATTTTTTATTTTTTTTTGATTTATATTGACTAAGGCGGTTTTACTTGCTATTATAAACGTAAGAGAGGTGAATTATGGCAAAGAATAACAAGACAAAAGCGCTTATTTTTGATACTGCTTTGAAGTTACTTAGAAAAAATCATAATCTTACTTTGAAAGATATTTCCTCGTCGGCGAACGTAAATATCGCCGCAATTAACTACTATTTTGGGGATAAGGAAAATCTTATAAAAGAGATTATTGCCGACCAACTACGTCAGTTAAAAGTGAGGCTAACCACCTATTTGGACGAGTTTGACACCTCCACCGACTACGAGCAAACCTTGTGCAAACTAATATCCTGCATGTACGATTTCTGTTTTGAGAATTTAGGGCTACTTAACTACATATTCTCAACGGACAGCAAGATAATGCAGGAGGCAATCTTTATTTACGTGCACGAAATATCGCTAGACCAAGCGTTTATGGACAAAATTATGTCTACCGTTGCCAAGATATCGCCGGTATACTCTATGGAGGAATGCAAGGTAAAATATACCCAACTGTTCTCCACCTTTGCTTTCCCGATTATATTTGAACTTAACCTATTAAAAGTGGAGGTTGCGTACTTTAACAGCATTTCAGAACCAAAGTTTAGGGAGCAATACGTAAAGCAAATATGCAAAACCTTCTTTGAGGACTAAAAAATCACCGCTAAATAGCGAAACTAAAAATGCCTTTTGGCATTTTTTTTATTTGTTTTACGTTATTTTTACCGCCCAAGTTTTTTTTACCGCCAACTTTTTCTTACTCGCAAACTACATTACTACGCATTCCTATTTTACCTACAATTTGCGACTACGCTTTATATTGCTCAACCTATTCTTTACAGCCTTGCTCCGCCGCCCTCTTTTATTCGTTTGTCACCTTAGTACAGCCCGTATAACGCCAGAAATTAGCCCAAGAAAAACGGTATATAATTTGATTATATTTTATATATAAATATATTATATATATTATATAGGCAAATTTACGGCGAAATAACGGCTGATTTATAGTGGCAAACCGAAGTAAAGTAAATAATAGAATGAGGGCTTTAAAACCGTGCAAAATATCGAGGCTTTCTGCAAACCGACTGAATCGTGATATAAGCAAGGCTGAAACTTTTTACGCAACATTCCTAAAATCATCTCCATGCACCGACAATCACCACCACAAAGCCACCACAAGCACTCTCACAAAACCTAATGCCGCCCATTACGAGCACGGCAACAAACCATTATGTCCACCCGCTCCACCAACTATCGCCGCACTATATCAATCACACACCACTACCTAACCACAAACAACTAATACTTAGAACCTAAACCGCACACTACAATATCGTAAATGACCGACAATCACCACCACAAAGCCACGACAACACACTTCCGCCACCGCAACACACTACCAAACCCAAACAACTAATGCTTTTAACACAACTAACTAATACTACGACTGCCGTCACCCTAGTTTTTGGACAAAAAAATAGACTCTTTCGAGTCTATTTTCTTATTTGTTTTTTAGAATTATTCAACGTTGATATTGTTGCTCTTATTCTTTTTCTTTTTCATTGCTTGTTTCAACGAAGAGTGTACAAGCACGTTACGAACGATTACTGCTACAACCAAGCCGACAACAAGCATAATTACTGCCACTTTGATAATAGTTTTGTCACTATCGGTCATTTCCTCTTTGTGATACAACACTTGGATAGTTTGGTCGTTATCGATATTGTAAAGGTCGATTGCCGTTACCGAACCGATAGGAATAACTTGTTCGCCACCGTTTACGATAACCTTATCAATCTTGTAGCCTTTCATAACGCTGAACTCAATTCTTACGTTTGTACCGTAACTTACAGCGCTAGCGTCAACGCCCTTGATTGACGGAGAGTAAACGTCTTGGTTTACGAAACTAATCTTGTAAGTTTTGCTCTTAAACACAGCCTCGTAACTTCTTCCCTCCACGTTTCCAACGTTGATTTCCGCCTTTGTTACGTCGATAGTAGCATCTTCAACCACAACGCCATTCTCTTTTACAATCCACTTTTCAAACACAGCATCGCTGCTTGGAAGTGCAGTAAGAATAACGTTCGTGTTGTTATCTATTAGTATTGCTTTGGTGTAGCCGGTTGCAGTACCCTCGTAAGACATATCGTGCTTAATTTTAAGAGCGCTAGAGGTTATTGCCTCGTTAGATTGCTTTTTCTTAACTTGAACACGAATTTCATAATCGTTTTTGATATTGCCAAAGGTGTAAGATTGTGCAGTACTTGATGACGCTCCGCCCGATACTACCCATTGGTCAATCTCATAAGATTTGTTATCGCTAGGGTTCAAGAAGAAGGTAACGCTTTCGCCGTATTTAGCAAATACCTTAACTGTTCCTTCGGTATTTACTATTTGCTTTGTTGTGCCGTTCGGCTCACGAACAGTTACCGTAGCATTCTCGCCATAAGGTAACTCCGGCATTACAACGCTAATCTCGAAAGTTCTTTCCACAATTCGTAAAGTAACGGTATGGTTATTCTTAACGTCATTGATTTCGCACGTTAGCCCCGTTCCTGTTACGTCAGCCCCGTCTATTTGCCAGCCGTAGAACATATATTTAGGGTTCATACTAGCAATCATTACGGTTACGTTAGCGCCGTGAGGTACTTTAGACGCACTTACGTCAGTACCTTCAATACTAAACATAAACGCTAGTTTGGTTTCAAAGTCCGTGCCGTCCTTTACAAACATTCCGTTCTCAACGTGACCAAATTCAATCACCTTGTCGATATTGTAGAAAGTTTCCTCTTCGGATTTCTCGTAGGTAACTTTTACTTCTGTTTTAGCCTTGATATTTTCTATCCTAATTACGTATTGATTACCCTTTTGAGAAGGAGTCACCTCAGCGCCGTTTACTAGGAATTTAACCGTATATCCGTAGTTTACTTGCGCCTCAACAAGCATGGTTTTGCCGTGCACGACAGGTGGATACACGTTATTGCCGCTTGCGTCGGGTTTTGTATTTATCTTTTTGCCGTTTGCGTCAAGCACGGTAGTAATGCCGCCTTTTTCGGTAGGTTGCTCCTCGGTAACGGTAAAGTCATAGGTTATATCGGTGTAGGTAACGTTTACAACGATATCCAACTTGCCGTTTTTAACGCTTTCGTAATTAGAAGTGATATCGTTAAGTGCTACCGTAATAGTGTTACCCTCAAACGTAAATCTTTTTTTCTCGCCCTCGGCTACTACGTCATCCTTAACGCTAACCAACTTGCCTTCGTTTGGCGTTATCGTAAATTTAAGTTCGGTATAATCGCTCTTCTTAAACTCGAACGTGCTAACGATTTCTTTTTCGCCTTGTTTAATAGTTCCGAAGTTGCCGTTTGTTTTAAAGGTGATTTTTACCTTAGGCACAAGTATGATTTGAACTTCCTTATTTTTATCAAACTTAACACGCTTAGAAGGTTTGTTCTCGATAATTAGATTGCCTTCACCGTCAACAACATCACTAATTGCCCAACCCAAGAAGTAGTAATCGTTTTTGTAACTATTTACGTATTCCACGTCGAAGTACTCTTTCTCCGTGCCGTAATTACCTTCCGTGGTTTCCTTTTTTTCCGTAATAGGCTCTAATTCGCCCGCCTCGTTTTTAACGTAAGGAGTAAAAGTTAATTTGAACTTAGGAACGTTAAAGAAGACGCTAATATCTTTTTCCGTAGTGTCAATCATATCGATTACGCCTACTTTTTTATCCGCATCACTAAAGGTAAAGTCCGTTTCGGTTGAGTTTCTAAACTTGTAACTCTTCAAAGTATAAACGCTATCGCCAACAACTTTAACTTCAATATTTTTGCCGTTTGCAGCCGTAAATAATACTTCGTTTCCGTTTACAGTAAAATCACAACCTGTTGGTGCTTGAACGGTTAAATTACCGTTTTCGTCATAATAAAATTTCGCAACGCTACTATCATTCGTAAACCCTTTAATTACGGTCTTGTCCGAATTAAAGATAGGTATATTATTTATTTGTAAGCCCGGGCGATCTACGTCAACACCGCTTATGCTAATGCTATTGCTATATACAACGGAGCAACGTACTTTAATTTCAAGACCGGGCTCGAAGTTAATTGTGTCCTTCGTAACGTACTTATTTGTGCCGGATACTTGAATAACCGGAACTTTTTTCCCGTCTACCAAAACGTAATTATAGTCTGTTCCGTCAACGTTTATCGTACCGTCTTCCAAACTGAATACGTAATGGCCTGCCTTACCCTTTTCGCTAATACCAAACTCAAGTTTTAGCGCTGAGTACATATTAGGATTTAAAACTTCGTTGTCATTTTTATCGTAGAACTTAACGTCCAAAATCTCTTGATGTACTAAGTTGTTACTAGCATAGTCAAGTACAACCCTATTAGCCTTTAAATCTATCTCGTTACCCTTAAATACGAATTGAACGGTTGCCTCGTCCTTATCGTAAAGTGGTTTTGGTTGTATGTAGTTAAATTGAATTTTGTACAAGTTACCCGGAGTTTTTTCCGTTATCGTTCCCTCTCCTACAACCTTGTCTTCTTCAAGATCACATTTTCTAACGTGACCCCAACCGTGGTCTGTACCGCTACTTGCAAGCACTTGAGTACCTACGAAACTCTTTATCTTAACGCTTTCCAACTTCATATTATTGTAAGCGTCAGGAACGAACACGTACATTAAATCTTTGTGCTCAACTACTTCGCTAGCACTTAGCGGAACAACTTTATCTTTGCCCTCGGTCGTCTTCTCGATTTTTACAATTTGAATCTTGTTTGCCGAAGTTTTATCGCCCGCATAGAAAGTTGGAGTATACTCGTTTTCAAATAGCGGTTCGGCACTCATTTTGTACTTATTTATTTCATTTTCAAAGTCAAACTTAAAGGTTACGGTATATTCGTTACCTGTGCCGTCAGCCTTCTTTTTAAACAAATCATACTCTACGCCGTTAGCCTTAACTACGTACTTATTTCCGGTCACGCTTACGCTAAGCCTTGAGTTTTTGTAATCGTAAGTTACGTTTTCTATCCCGCTCTCCATAGCGCCGTAATACGTAAAGAAGTCATCCCCTTCCGCTCTAAAACCAGTTTTTGCTTTATAAAGTGTAATTTCTGTTTTCACACCAGCACTATCTACAAGTACTAAGGTTGCGCTTACTAAATGCTTTCCGTCTTCAGGTTGCATAGTCATAACGATAGGCGACCCGTCAACAAAACTTACTTTTTTATTCTTAAGTTCGGCAATAGTACCTTTAGGACTACGCTCTACGTTTACTTCTTTGCTATTGTATTTATATAATAAGTCTAGGTAATCATTAGTTTGGGACATAATCCAAACGTTACCGATATCAAATTTGGTGTAACTTACGGTTGTTTTAAACTCTTCTTCGGTAAGCCTTGTTCCACTTACTTGGCTAGCAGGGAAAATAGAAGGCATTTGCTCTAATTCTTTTCCGCCGATAGTTTTAGAAGAAATAACGTTTGTGAACGTAACGTTCTTGATAGGGACGATTTTCGTCTCTTCGGTAGGGGCTCCGGATATTGCCGTATCTTCAATATCGGCATTACCTAAAATACCGAATTTAGCGCCGTTTTCGTCATTAATCGTCATATCCGTAACCATTGCATAAGAGGTTAGCACTTTGATTTCTGCAAGAGATTCAACGGTTGAATTAAAAGGAAGATATCCGATTTTTCCGATAATACCGCCCGCATTAGTGGTAGAGGTGATAGCGCCCTTAAAGAAACTATTTTCAATACTTATCGTTTGTTTAGCGGCTAAATCCATCATGATTTCGCCAACCAAACCGCCAACGTTAGTAGCATTTTTGCTAGCGTTGGTTGCTACTATATTACTTTGGAAGTCCGATTGTTTGATATTGCCTTTAATTACTTTACCGACGATACCGCCAAACGCACCGCTAATCTTGTCTAAATTTATGGTTGAATTAACAAAACTAACTTTTTGAATAAGACCTTCATTAAGAGTACCAACCAAGCCGCCGACTGCTACGTTATCGGTAGAGCCGTCGCAAGTCATCTCCATATTGTCAAACTTCAAGTTTGAAATTTCCTTACCTGCGAAGATATTGACAAAGCCAAGATTACGGCTATTTACCTTAATCTTGTAACCTTTAATAGTGCTGATAGACCCATTAAGCGTTTTGTTCACGCTATCAACTTTTCCGCCGATAATACTGAAATTTATCGGTTGACTTTTACCCGTAACGCTTTGGTAATCAAGAGCCAGAATATTACTATAACCGCTGAAATCCAAATCGCTTTCGATAACAACGCTAGTCTTAACGCTAGGATTGTTTAAAGTTTCGATATTTTCAAATACCCACTTCCAATTCTCAACACTCTTGATTGAATAGTACGTAACGCCATCAAAAGACGTTTTAGTTGGTTCTGTAGCAGTTACGGTATCAAAACTAGTAAGTGCCGCAGGATCTCCGTCTGCAATTGCGTTAAAGTCGGTAGAAACCAAGCCTGTCACAGCAAGACACGCTACCATAACTATCGCAATTATTGCAAAGATTTTCTTCATGTTCTACACCCCAAATTTTTTTGTGTAAATATGGTAACCTAGACAATTATCCATAATATTACATATAACTATTATATATTATTAGTAATCACGTGTCAATATGGATATCGTTTTTTTAATCGGTTTTTAATTAAATTATCGTAATTTTTCAAACAAAAAAAGCAGATATTTCTATCTGCCTTTCCTTTTTTAAGTTTTTACACTTATTTGTTTAGATTTTCTTCTAGTTTTGCAAGTTCGTCGGTTAGAGTGGTTGGGATTCTGCCCTCGAATTTTGCGTAGAATTCCTTAATAGACTCAACGTCTTCTTTCCAAGCGTTTCTGTCGATTTGTAGTAGGTTTTCAACGTCGGCAGTAACCATATCCAAGCCCTCGATATTGATATCTTCAGCCTTTGGAACAAAACCGATTTCACACTCGTTAGCGTCTACAACGTCGTCGCATCTATCCAAAATCCAGTCTAATACCCTTAGGTTATCACCAAAGCCCGGCCATAAGAAGTGACCGTTGTCGTCTTGTCTGAACCAGTTTACGTGGAAAATCTTAGGTTTTTTAGCAATCTTGTCGCCCATTTCTAGCCAATGAGCAAAGTAGTCTGCCATATTGTATCCGCAGAATGGAAGCATTGCAAACGGATCTCTTCTTACTACGCCAACTTTACCTGCAGCAGCAGCCGTGGTCTCACTAGCCATAATAGAGCCTACGAATACGCCGTGATTCCAATCTCTTGATTGATATACAAGCGGAGCGGTTTTTGCTCTTCTTCCACCGAAGATAATAGCGCTTACAGGAACGCCGTTAGGGTTGTTGAATTCAGGGCTGATGCATGGGCAATTCCAAGCAGGAGCGGTAAATCTTGAGTTAGGATGAGCACCCTTCTCGCCACTTTCAACAGTCCAAGGGTTGCCTTTCCAGTCAACAGCGTGCTTAGGAGGATTATTGTTCATGCCTTCCCACCAAACCGTGTTGTTGTCTAGGTCGTGACAAACGTTGGTGTAAATAGTACCCTTTAAGCAGGTATGAAGTGCGTTAGGGTTAGATTTTTCGTTAGTGCCCGGAGCAACGCCAAAGAAACCGTTTTCTGGGTTGATAGCGTACAATCTGCCGTCTTTACCCGGTCTCATCCAAGCGATATCGTCGCCTACGCAGAATACTTTGTAGCCTTTCTTGGTGTATACCTCAGGAGGAATAAGCATTGCAAGGTTGGTTTTTCCGCATGCCGACGGGAAAGCAGCCGTTACGTATCTTACTTCGTCGCAGCCCGGTTTTTGGATACCCAAAATTAACATGTGCTCTGCCATCCAGCCTTCGTTTTTGCCTTGGAACGATGCAATTCTTAGTGCGAAACATTTTTTGCCAAGTAGCACGTTTCCACCATAACCGCTGTTTACGGACATAATGGTGTTCTCTTCAGGGAAGTGAACGATATATCTCTTGTCAATATCCAAAGTTGCCTTAGCGTGTAGACCTCTTACAAAGTCGTTGCTGTCGCCTAAGCAATCAAGAACCTCTTTGCCTACTCTGGTCATAATAACCATGTTTAGTACTACGTACAAAGAGTCGGTAAGTTCGATGCCTACTTTTGAATAAGGCGAGCCGATAGGTCCCATCATATAAGGGATAACGTACATAGTTCTGCCTTGCATAGCGCCGTCGTAGATTTCGTCTAGAATAGCGTGCATCTCTTTAGGATCTTTCCAGTTGTTAGTAGGACCGGCGTTCTCCTTCAAAGTGGAACAAATATAAGTTTTGTCCTCCACACGTGCTACGTCGTTTATTGCAGTTCTGTGCAAGTAGCAATCCGGTAAAATGTTTTCGTTCAACTTTTCAAGTTCGTGAGTAACTTCGCATGCCTCTTTTTTGAAAGCGTCGATTTGCTCTTTTGAACCGTCTACCCAAACTACTTTGTCAGGCTTGGTTAATGCTCTTGATTTTTCAATAAATTCAAGAACCATCTTGTTTTTAGTCAATTCCATACAAATGCCTCCTGTATTTTAAAAAATAAATTTTTCTTGGTTGGGCGAGAATATCACTCGAAATTCCCGTAATATTATCATACTATACTTTTTTTCCTTGGTCAAGTTATATTTTTAACAATTATCTTATCCATTTCCATTTTGTGCAGTTTTGTAACTAATATTCCAAAAAAACCGCTCCAAATTTTTTAATCGTGGTATAATAAACAAAAAACCAACGAAAACATAAGGGAGAAAACTATGAATCCTGCACTTGTGGTGTTTTTGGCTTTGCTTGGAGCGTTTGCCGTTCTTATCTTAATTATGCTTATTAGAACCGCCCTTTGCAAGCCTACCTGCACCGAAAAACCTGAGGTCACCTTGCACGAGGTGGACGAAAATGAAGTAGCAAAGCACCTATCAGACGCAGTAAGAGTGCCTACCGTATCGCTAAAAAACATAGACGAGGACGGCTCGGTATTTTACCGCTATCACGAATTTTTGGAAAAGACCTACCCCGTTTTTCACAAAACGGCAACCAAAGAACTGGTAAATAAATACACGCTGTTTTACACGATAAAGGGCAAAAATCCAAATCTTAGACCGGGCTGCTTTTTAGCGCACCAAGACGTTGTGCCGGCAGTAAACGAAAACGAATGGACTTACCCTCCTTTTAGCGGCACTATTTCAGACGGCTACGTTTACGGAAGAGGCTCTCAGGATATGAAAGGGCAAATGATTACCCTGCTTGACGCTATTGAAACCTTGCTTAAAGAGGGATTTGTGCCGGACAGAGATTTGTATTTTATTTTTGGCCACGACGAAGAGCCAAACACCAGCGACGGAGCGCCGGTCGTATCAAAACTTCTTAAAGAAAGAGGTATCCAACTTGAATTCGTTGTGGACGAGGGCGGCACTATTGTGGACGGCAAACTTATCGGCGTGAACAAAATAATAGGGCTTATCGGCACTTGCGAAAAGGGTTACGTGGATATTAAACTATCCGCAACAAAGGACGGCGGCCACGCATCTAACCCACGCAGACCTTCTTCATTGTCCGTTATAGGAAAAGCAATATATGAGATAGAAAATCACCCTGCTAAAACCAAATGGACAAAGTCCAGCATCGAAATGTTCGACTATCTTGCACCTTATATGCCTTTTGGTATTCGCTTTGTTTTTGCAAACAGAGATATCCTGTCGCCACTACTTAAATTTGTGCTTAGCAAGGCGCACCCCGTTACCAACTCGATTGTTAGAACCACCTACGCACCTACTATGTGCCAAGGCAGTAACGCTAACAACGTAATCCCGAAAACCTCATCGGCAAACATAAATTGTAGGGTGCTTACGGGCGAGTCCACCGACGAAACTTTGGCAAGAATACAAAAAATTGCGGGCAAAAACGTGATTTGTGAGAAAGTTGGCACGGCAACAGAGCCAACCGACGTATCCGATACAACTTCCAAAGCGTACGCCGATTTGACTAGGTCGATCAGCGAGGCTTTCCCGGAACTTGTGCTTGCACCTTACCCGTTTATTGCAGGAACAGACGCAAGATATTTTTATCCGGTTTGCAACAACGTGTTTAGATTTACTCCGTTTTTGGTGTCACTTGAAGACCAAAACAGAATTCACGGCATAGACGAAAGAGCAAGCATAGAAGGTCTTAAACGTGCCACACAATTCTTTATCGCTTGTTTGCAAAATATGAGCAAGGAATAGCGAAATAGCAATATATGATAAAATGAGGGCTTACTTTCAGCCCTCGTTTTTCTTTTTTTATTCACTTTATTCTCCGCTTTTTTAAAGCATACGTCTTATTTGTTCCCATTCCCCTAATTAGCCAACTATCTAGTTATTTTGCTTCCTTTTCTGTCCTGCCTCTAACCAGCGCTACTATGTCCTATTGTTGCATTTGTTTACTGTATTTTGGTTTGTTTTACGCTTTTACTAAGCAAAAATTAAAATTTTTTTGCGCTTTTATTCAAAATAAGTTGGATTTATTATAAAACTTTTAGCCCATATTCCGCCTATATTAAAATAATTTTAATAATATTGCAAATTAGTGGTAAACATAATTGATAATCGGGAAAAAATGTGCTATACTTTTCAAGCACTACGCAAAAAAGGGACAAAAATATGCAAGATAATATTGTAAACAAGTTAATATTATTATTCATATTCGATAAGATGGAAATTCCTCTTAGCGAGGATTCTTTGTTAGATATTTGTTCTAGCGCTAACGAATGGATTAGTTATATGGACTGCAAAATAGCCCTTAACGACCTATTAGACACCGGTTTTTGCTACAATAGTACCCAACTTTCGTCATCTAGGTTGTTCTCGATTACTCCTGACGGTAGGTCGTGCATTGCAAACTTCTACACCCGTATTCCATCGCACGTAAGAGATGAAATCAGCGAGTACATTGCTAAAAACAGACTTTACTACCGCAAAAGGCAAGAATATTTTACCGACTATTACAGGAATAACGACGGAACTTACACCGTTATACTAAAAATATTCAACACCGATAGGCCACAACTGGACGTTAAACTAATCGTGGAAAGCAGAAGTTCGGCAAAAAACATTTGCAAAAACTGGACGGACAAGGCTGCGCAAGCGTATAGTGCACTACTTGAAATACTAACTGAATGAGGTAATTATGGAAACTTACAAAACTAAAGGAACTTGCAGCAGAAGAATATTTTTCGACGTTGAAAACGACACGTTAAAGTACGTTGAGTTCGAGGGCGGTTGCAAAGGCAACACCGAGGGCGTAGGTAGGCTTTGCGTGGGCAGAAAAGTGGACGACGTTATATCGCTTCTTGAGGGTATCCCTTGTAGAGGCAACACGTCTTGCCCCGACCAACTTGCAAAAGCATTAAAAGAATACAAGGAAAATCACTAAGATATACTATAACGATTTCGATTTTCTAATATCACATATCAAATCATACAACCGTTAAAGGAGCGCTCGGCGTTCTTTTTTTATTTTTTGTCACCCTTATCACCTTTTTTGTCACCCTTATCACCTTTTTTGTCGTGCTATTTTGGTTGCATTTTTATTTTTTTCTATTCTTTTATTCCTCTTTTCTTAACTGTTTTCGCTAATATCGTATCATTTGCTCATACGTGCTTATATTGTTTTTTATTCTTATTTGCTAATATGCTCATATATAAAAAACTCCCACTCGGGAGTTTTGTTTGTGATAATATAAACCGCTGTTACAATCATTTTTGGTAACTTTTAAACAAATAAGTGCTAAAACGTTGCTAAAAATCGCTACTATGTAAGCGTGGCTTTTATGTTGCTTAATAATTTCAAACTATATAAGCGCAAATTAAATTACCTAATAAAATTGATATATAATATCTTGATTTCGTACGGGTTTAGCGTGATTTCAAACTTTTCCTTTCCGCTGACTTTTTTAAAGCCTTTTGCGGTTGGATAGTACTCGCTAACCTCGTAATCGCCGCTGTCAAACGATAACTTGGCATTATCTAAAAGATAACTCACCTCTTTATCGCTGCTGTTTCTCACCATTACTATCGCTTTATCGTTAGATTTTGCGTAGTAGCCGTAAACGGTCTCATCTTTTGGCTCACCACCGAAAAATTGACTGTTTTTTATCACGTCGAAGTTGCTTTCAGCCCAAGTTAAGACGTCCGCTGCGATTTTCCACCTCTTTTTATCAAACATACTAGGGCTAAAATATAGTTCCACAAAGCCCGTTCCACGCATCATACAAGCGTACATATACTTTTCAAATTCCTCATGCGTGTACTTAACCGTCCTGTGCAACTTGTTAGGTAGCGGCGGATTGTAATTTCTTTCGGCATAGCACGGCTCGTGATTATATATGTGCACAACCGGAAATTGCAGTTGCCTCGTCTCGAAAAAGTCACGATACTTGCCGTCACGGTAATTTAAACATTGATCAAGGTCGCTACCCTTACCCTCGTAGTTCATATCACCGCAATTATTCAACCACATTGCGTCCACCCATTTTAAAAACCAAGGTGACGGGTGCGCATAGGAAGTAACGTTCAAAAACACGTTTTGTTGCACTTTTCTTATCTTTTCAAAGCCCTTTATCCACTCTTCCCACAAAAAAGTGTAGAAGTAAATTCCATCGCCCTCGCCCTTAGGGTGCCCGTGTTTTGCAGACTTACAAGGCGTGTTTGCAAAGCCGTCAATCTTGAAGTAGGTAGTGTTGTACTCACGGCAAAAATCCGCCATTTTATCCGTTAAATCGCTTACGTACTTTGGATCGCCCGTGCAAATATCGTGCGAGGCACTACAATAGCCGTAGCCGATTTTTCTAAGTAGTTTTGCGTATCTTACCGTCTGCGCCGAGTAGCCGCCTCGAGGTCCAAACCACACGCCAAAAGTAGAGCCCAACTTCCTAGTTAGTTCGCTTTCCTTTTTAAAACCGTCCTTAAATTTACTATTAAACGCCCAAAGTTTCGCCGTTTTGTAGTCCGTCCAACCGTCGTCGATAACGTAGCAATCCAGAGGTCTAAATCCCGCCTCTTTCATATTTTCGGCAACCTCTGTAAAAGATTTTTCTATCTTTTCGCCGTCGATATCCAGCATATAGTCGTACCAAGAATTGTACTGCACCCTAAACCTAGAAGGCGAAGCGAAAGTCTCCACGTACTTAAAAAACGACGAGCGAAGTTTTTCAAACGTGTCGCCTATGCCTGCGCCCACCACAAAGTCAACGGTTTTGTACTTGCCGCCAGTACTAATTTCGTCAAAAGACCTACCCAAATAGTACTTACTGCTAGCGGTTTCACCCTCGATTTTGTTCTCGCAAACAGGAAACTCGCCACCGAAAAACATATCGCTAACGTAGTACGGCTGACCTAGGATAAAAATCCTACTAGGGACGTAAACCCTCTCCTTAACGGGCGGAATAGTCCACCTAAAACCAGCGCCCGATATGTCGAATTTATCTAGGCAAATATAGTCTATTTTCACGTCGCCGCCAGCCTTTAAAACCAAATGCTTTTTAATGGTTTGGCTTTTTTCGTCCACGTAGTAATTCACCCTGATATTCCAGTCGTTTTCGTCAATTCTCCCCGCAAATTCTATACTATTGCCGTTTTCTTTAGCAAAAAAGTCCTCGCTTGTAATGATTTTAGTCTTCTTTTCCTCCCCTTTAAAAAGCGGAAAATTGCGGGGCTTTTTCTCTTGCTTTTCAAAGTAAGAAACGCTAAATTCCTCGTAGTTTTTAAGCGGCAAACTCTTACCTGTGATTTTATTAGTTAAAGTGGCGCTTGTGATTTTTCCGTCAACTATTTTCACCTCTTTAACCAAGTTTTTGCTTTCAATTCTCATAATTCCCTCTAAAATAAAACCTCCTAAAAAGGAGGTCTATTCTATCCTACAAAACCTTTGTAAATTGCTTGGATTGCTTTTGCGTAGTCGTCGTTATCAACGCCCACGATTATGTTAAGTTCGCTACTACCTTGGTCTATCATTCTTACGTTTACGTTAGCCTCTGCAAGCGCTGTAAACAAGGTTGCCGAAGTACCCGTCCTCTTTGCCATACCGTGTCCAACGGTAGCAATTAGCGCCATATTTTTGTAAACCGTAATATTATCAACCGAAAGGTTTTTCTTAATGTCGTCAACCACTTTATCAAGTTTGCCGTCTAGTTCGTTTTCGCTAATTACAAAACTCATAGTATCGATGCCCGACGGAACGTGCTCGAAAGATATTCCGTAATGCTCAAGAACGGACAAAACCTTTCTTGCAAAGCCAATTTCGTTGTTCATCATAGACTTTTCAAGTAGTAGTACCGCAAAGTCCTTTTTGCCGGCAATTCCTGTGATTACGCTGTTGTCCGGCACATAATCTTCCACAATCATAGTGCCCTTGTGCGAAGGGTTGAAGGTGTTTTTTATATTGATTGGAATACCTGCTTGTCTTACCGGGAAGATAGACTCCGGATGAAGAACGTTTGCGCCCATATAACTAAGTTCACGAAGTTCTTTATAGGTAAGTTGGTTAATAATCTTAGGGTTTTCTACGATTCTTGGATCAGCCGTCATAAAGCCGTTTACGTCCGTCCAGTTTTCGTATAGGTCCGCTCCAACGCCTCTTGCTATAATTGCCCCCGTTACGTCGCTACCGCCACGAGAGAAGGTTTTAATCTCTCCGTCAGCGCCTATACCGTAAAAGCCCGGGATTACCGCTCTATCCACGTTTTCTAGCACTCTTTTTACGTTATCGTTTGTGATTTCGGCATCTAGAATTCCACGGCTGTCGAACTTAATTAGGTCTTGTGCGTCAATAAAGGTGTAGCCCGTTTTTAAGGCAAACATTTTTGCCGAAAGGTACTCGCCCCTACTTGCCGCATAATCAGGCGTAGTGCTGGTGTTGATTTGCTTTTCAATGCTATCTAACAAATCGTCCAAATCAAATTTCAGCCCTAAATCCTCTGCTAGCGCTCTAAATCTTTCTCTAATTTTTCCAAAAGCAACGTCGCATCTACCGGTTTCTTGTGCCTCATCAAAAGCCTTATATAGCATATCGGTAACTTTGATATCGTTATTATCTCTTTTACCCGGAGCAGAAACAATAATAAATCTTCTGTCCTTATCGCTTTCGATAATATCGTAAACCTGGTTTACGGTAATTGCGCTTGCCATCGACGTTCCGCCGAACTTACATACTTTACAACTCATTTTAACTCCTTATTAGGCACAATATATTTTGCCTCTAAATAATATCTTTTGTCGTTTGCCTCGCCCATAGAAAATGATTTTCTTGGCAAAACACCTTTTTCTATAATATAGCCGAACAATTCTTCTTTTTTTATCGTCGGCATAAATATTGCAAGACCGTTTTCGCTCTTTGCAACGTCAAGCGTATTTTTCCTACCGTGAACGTAGTCAACGCCGGCTTTACCGCTCTTTACCAAAGAGTCGAGGTAAGTTTGCACCTCGTCTATTGCCTTAGGCGAATTCTCGTCCACCTTGATAAAGTACTCTTTGCCCTCGTAGTTTAGTTCGATTTTCCCATTACCCTTACTAAACTTACTTACTATTTCCTCAACGTCCTTTTTAGTTACGCCAAACACCACTCTATGTATCGGCTCAAAGTCCAAGCCGCTGCCGTTTAGGTTGACAAGTTCAACCAGCCCGTACCTAGCAGGGTGCGTTTCCTTTTCCTCTTTTGATAACGTTTGTTTTAGGTTGTCCCAATGCGTTTTTGCGGTGGCTAAGGAGTGATTGCCGTCCCCAACCGAGAACAAAATGCTTGTTTCCTTCCCGTAAATCTTGCGTTGATAATCTTTGTCCAGTAGCCCGTAAAGTTTATTAGTAATTTCGGTGACGTTAGTTACCTTGTAGCCCGTGATACGTCCGCCGTCCATATTCAATTCAAAATCGTACAATTTTTCCAATTTGTCACGGCTATCATATAGGTTTTCGATAATTTTTTGCTCCCTATCGTCCATAAGCAGCATAACGTGAGGAAGTTCCACAATAGCGTTTTTACGAATTTTAACCCTAGGCGGTATCCTTTCGATTACCGTGCCTTCCGTGGCTTTTATTCTTGCCTTGCTAGTTGGCGAAAAATCGTACTCTTCAAGGTCGATAGCAATAACGAGCCCTAGCCTATGCTGACCGTTACTAATCACCCTATCCACAAGAATAAAGCAATTTTCGTGAACGTCGAAAATACCTTCGCTTTGGTATTTACGCATAGTGTCGTTGATTTTTTGTATCCTTTCGTCGTCATTAGAGCCAAGGTACACCTCAGGGAAAACTATGTTCAGCGTGGAATAACTATCCCCAACGTACTCTTTCAGCCTTTCCCAGTAGGCTCTTTCGCTTGTAAACTGGTCGCAAGCAACGACCGACCATTTGCTTAAATCTATATCCTTTTTAGGAAGTAATATCGGCATAGATTTGATAACGTTCATTAGCCTAACCTCTTTTTATTATGGTTGTTCACGTTGATACCGTAAACGTTCTCTATTTCCTCTTTCAGCCTTTCAATAGTCATATATCTGGTCAGCACGCCGTTTTTTGCAATAGAGATAATTCCCGTTTCCTCACTTACTACGATAGCAAGCACGTCGCTTTCCTCCGTGATACCTATTGCAGCCCTGTGCCTTGTGCCCACCTCTTTTGTTACCGTTACGTTAGCGGTAAGCGGCAAGAAGCAACTCGATGCAAGAATTTTGTTACCTTTTATTACTACCGCACCGTCGTGTAGAGGCGCTTTCGTATTAAAAATACACTCTAATAATTGTGCGGATATATTCGCATTTAGTTGAATACCCGTTTCCATAATATGTTGCTCTATTGAACTTGGAGTAAGCAAAATAAGTGCGCCGATGTCCTTTTTAGCCATAGATTGCACGGCGTTAAGAATTTCGCTGGTAGCCTCCTCTAATTCCTCGTCGCTACCGTAAACGTCGCCGAAAAACTCCTTATATCGAGGGTTTGCTATCTTTTGGAAAATCTGCTTTAAGTCCGCTTGGTACACAACGATAATCGACACCATCATAGCAAGCATAACGCCGTTCATTATCGATTTAGACACAAGCAATTCGTTGTGCTTTAAGGTTGCCGCCGCAATATCGATAGACACCGTTATAGCGGTCAAAATCAAGAATATCAAAAATACTCTTAAATGGCTTTTTCTCTTAAAAAACAAAAACATCACCGTAAGCGCAAGCACGGCTATCAGCACGTCGAAAACTATTAGATAGTATTTTGTTTCCATATTGCCCTCCTATATTCCAAAAGGATTATCGTCGTTATCTTCGCCAAGCCCGAACGGATCTTGAGATTTCCCCTCTTCGCTGTCAAACCCGTTAGGGTCGCTATTTGCTTTAACAAACGGATCTACGCCCATAAAGATAGGCTTAATCGGATCGTCGGATTTGTCGGCTTTATTTTTTAGCACCGCATAGACGATTATCATAGAAATAATCGCAATAGCAACCACTACCCACCTAACTGCCGTTAGCCCCGTGCTATTAGTGGTAAAGAACGAGTAATCAGGCTTACTTTCTATGCTTTTTGCCATTATCTTTTCAAAAACTTCGTCGGTAACTATCGCCTTTACAAGCGTTACTGCGTCGTTCATTTTTTGCTTTCCGCCCTCGCCGAATATTTCGTCGAACTTAGCCATCGTGTCGTCCTTGGTTTGCATTATCGTGCCGTACCTTTTGGACTGAACAAAACCGCCGTCCACGTAATTTCCGCTGTACATTAATAAGGTTGGCAACCTTTTTGCAATAAACGGCGTTACGTCGTTCAAAAGTGCTTGGTGGCTGTACTCAAGCCCGATATTATCCTCGCCTGCTATTATTACCTTTTTATCGATAGGCAATTCGCTTACCGTGATATTGCTATTTTTAGCAGTATTTAGTACGTAATCGTAATGCTCCCAATGAATTTCGTCGTCGTAAACGTAGGTGTTGTCACCTGCTCCTATTCCGCTTAGGTTCATCATTAACAGTAAACCTGCTTTTTCTTGCGTGGTCATCTTGTCCACGTAATATCTACTGCCAAGTAACCCTACTTCGCTTGCCCCAAAGAACACGTATTTTACGTTAAACGGCAAGTTTACGCCCTTCAATTCTTCCATAATTGCAAGCATAACGCCCACGCTTGTTCCGTTTGCGGTTGCGCCTTGGCTATTTTGAATGCTACTAACAAGCCCCTCGGCGTTGTCGTAATTAGTGCCGATAATCACCGTTTTATTTGTTTCGGTAGCAGCCTTCTTTTCGGCAATTAGGTTTGCCGTCTCTTCGCTTTGGTTGTTGTTAAATTGATTATTATACTTAAATTTTTGTTCGCTTATGTCGTACCCGCCGATAGAATTTATCACGGTTTTTAGGTAGTCACGCCTTTTTGCCATTCTTTCGGCGTAGCCCGTTACGTTGTTTTCCTCGCTAGTTACAAACTCCTTAGCATAGTCGTAAGCCTTACTTACCACGGCAGTATCGGTACTAACGCCCTCTGCGTAAGCCACGGCATTAGTACAGATAGGGAAGACAAGCATAATAAAAGTCAAAATACTACATATCGCCTTTTTCATACCGCCCTCCTATATAGCCACCATAATAAAATATATCGAAAGAGGCATTGCCATCGACATAAATATTACAGGTGCTGATTTTTTATTTAGATATTTTTTGTAGCATATTGCGTATATCACGCTGAAAGTTACTGCCAAAAACACTATCTCGATAACAGGTTGCAACTTGAACGTGAACGGCAAGTAAAAATACATTACGTTAAATAGTGCAAGTAGCAAGTTGGCAACTGTCACCACAAGTTTAAACGTTGAAATAAAGCGATACTTGTTCACCTCGTTAAAACTAACCCTAATAATAGAGTTGCACACAAACCTAGATAGTATCTCCACCATTGCTCCGTAAATTAAGCCGTAAAAAATATACACAAGTACTGATGCGCCTACGATATTTGCGCTAGTTACGTCTATTGCCAGATTACTCATATACGGCAAGGTGTTTATAGTGCTATTGATTGAAAAACAATCCTTTGCCGCAATAGATAAACATAGCAAAATAAAGGTAATATGCGAAAATACCTTCATTGTTTTTTCACTTTTAACGTCTACCTTTCCCATTTTTCTCCTATTTAACCAGTAGCAAACTTATCACCGTTTTTAATGCGTCGCCTTCGTTAGTTTGTCCGGTTAGCGTCTTATACTCTATATCTACTAAACTTTCAGCATATTGTTTAAGAATTTTCGGGCTATAATTTTCCGCCACTTTTCTTGCCATTTTCACAGCGAACGGCTTTACCCCTAGGCTTTTTGCAATCTCCTCGTCCTTACCCTTGCTTATCAAGGAATAAAGCATACGTTTGTACTGCGTTAATATTGCTTGAATTAGGGCTAGCGGCTTGTTGCCTTGAAGAAGTAATGTGTCCATAATCGTTTTTGCCTTAACCACGTTTTGCTCGGCTAAACTTTGGGTGAATTCGTAAATTTTGTAGTCGGTAGTCGGGGTTACCAGCCTTTCTACGTCGCTAACTTTTATCACGCTGCCATCCACGTAACTAACCAGTTTGTCCACCTCGTTATGCACTTTTCTTAGGTCACACAAGCAGTACTCAGCCAGTTTTACCGAGGCAATGCGTTCTATTTTTGCGCCCTTGGTTTTTATGGTTAGGTCTATTTGATTAGCGCACTCTTCCACGCTTAAAGTGTTGCAATCCACCACTTCGCCGTACTTGTGATAACTACTTAAATCGCCGTTATCAAAAATTACAAGCACCGATTGTGGCTCCGGGTTTTCAAAGTACTTTACAAGCAATTTGCCCTCGTCGGCGTTTGGTTTTGTCGGTTCTTTAACAGCCACTACTTTCCTCTCGTCCATTAAAGGATACCCACCAAGTGACGCCGTTATATCCGCCACGCTCGAAAAATCTTGAAAAATATTTAAATTAAAGTCCATCACGTCGGGATTAAGTAGTTTAACGAACAGATTAAACGCATAATCCTTTAGATAATCGTCGTCGCCGATAATAAAATATACGGGCGAAATATCATTTTTTAATGATTTTTGCAATTCTTTTACTTTCAAAGCCTACACTCCTTATAGTATAGTATATCAAAAGCCTATTATATTGTAAAGAAATTATTTTAATGTAATACTAAAGAAAATTATTTATTAAAGTATAAGAACAAAAAAGTTTTAATTATTCATAAGTAAAGCAAATATTTTGTAATTTTACCTACTAAACCCTGTGCTTTGCCACCTATTATTTGCGGATTTTAACCAACTTACTTTGAATTTTAGCCTAGAAAAAATTACTAAAAAATACGTGATTTATAGCGCTAAAAACATTTGTTTTAAGCGGTTTTTATCGTTTTGTTATGTGAAAATAATTAACAAAAATCACTACGTCGCTTTCAAAATTTTATCGAATTTACAATCTTGCTACTACGATTCAGCCTACAACTGCAACAAGAAAAACAGCAACGCAACAAGCATTAAGCCCGAAACGGCAATGATTTTCGTTTTGCGTTTTAGCATAACTTGGCTAGACAACACGCCCTCCGCCAGAAGATAAAAACTTAGCCCCGTGGTTGTAAGCGCAACGTTAAGAGTGTTAAAGGCAAGGCTATTAACAGCAAGCGTTACGAATTTAATCGGAATTAGCACGTAGTCGATAGCAATCACGATAGGCGCAAAAGCAGGGATAAGCCCCACGATAGTAAACGTCACGGTAAGTGCGTAAATTAAGGACATAAACGGCATAATTATGAAATTTACGGGGAGAAATAGCACCGCAAACTCCTTAAACCAGTAAGAAACCAGCGGGAATATTGCAAAGTTTACGCCAAGGCTTAGGGCAATTAAATCGTTAGCCCATTTTGGAATTCTCTTAAAGCGAATTAGTTTTGAAAAAGCAAAAATTCCAAACACCGCAAGAAAACTCATTTGAAAACTTATGGTAAAAATCGAGTACGGTTTGAACAACACGATGATAATTCCTGAAAGCCCAAGCGCCGATAATCCGTCCGCTTTGTAGCCTAATTCCCTAGAAAACAGCACGACTACGCTCATAATAGTAGCCCTTACCATACTAGGCGAGAAACCGCATAGCACGTTGTACAAAATCAGCACCGTTATGGTGATTAGCATATTTAATAGGCGTTTTATCCTTAGTTTTTTGTTGATATATAGGATAATTGCCGTAAGAAAATCGATATGCAAGCCCGAAACTGCAAAAATATGGCTAAGCCCCGTCTTGCTTACGCTCTCTTTTAGTTCGCTAGTCATAGCACTTTTGTCGCCAAGCAGCATTCCGAGAGCGATACCTTCGCCGTCCTCTCTTAAATAGGCGGAGTACACGCTTTTCACCCTAAGTTTTACCTTTTCGCTCAGTTTAATTTTGCCGTCACGCACCTTTGCGATATTATTAGTGGCTAAAAGATAATAAATTCCGTCGTCGTACAGGCTTGTTACGTAGCCGTTTTTTGCGTCGAATTCAATATTGCTCATATTATCATACGAGTACACGATATCGCCAACCGAAAATTCATTGTTTGTTTTCAAAAGTAGCCTTCCGCCTAACTTTTTGTTTCCGACCACCACTTCGTCCAAGACGTAACTATCCTTATTTACTTCACACACTCTGCCCTCGATAGACTGCGGCTTTTCGCTAACTTTGTTTACCGCAATATAGTACCCGAAAGCCGACGTAGATATAATACTTAGCAGCATACACACGCCGACAAAAGCATATTTCGTCCACTTCCTCTTTATTAGCGTTGCAAAAATAAAGAACAAACTAAACATCAAAAGCAAGGATAAACAAATTACGTTAAACTTGCATTCGACAATAATAACTATACTTAGTAGCATAGCCAAAAAGCCGAACACCATAGGTCTGTAATTTATAATCCTCTTCTTCGTCATTAGTATTTTTAAAACCCTATATAATTACACAAAACGTGGTTTATCTATCTTTTTTGCACAATAAAACCTCAATTTGTGCTAATAAATGATAAAAAGCGTAACCATAAAAGTTACGCTTTTTCTATTTATTTTAATTAGTTTCTGTTACAAGTTGCAACTATATCAGCGCCCGTTCCAAGTACGTTAGCAATAATTACGTCACCGATTTTTACCGGTAAAGCAACCTCTACTTTACGTAGTTCGTTAAGTACTTTGAATATCATAGCCTTATCGATTGCTTGGTTGGTTTTGCAAGAAACTACAGCGCCGTCCTTAATTCTTACTAGCGAGGTAACTACTCTTTTTGGGTTGGTTACTTCTTGCTTTCCGTAAGTCTCTCCTCTTTTACAAGTGTTTCCGCTTACTTTAATTTCGTCGCCGTTGATTTCAACGGTTAGCGGACAACCCATAGGACAGTTGATACAAGTTATATTCTTAATCATCTTATACCTCCTACTTCTCAAGCGATAAAACGATATCGCCGGTTATCTTACTCTTATCAAGTTCAACGCTTTCCATTTCGCCCGGAGTAAATATCATTGCTTTCTTAGTATAAATAACTTCGTCGCCACATTTAACGTTTAGCCTTGCTCCCTTATAAACGTCGCCAACTCTGAAGTAGATTTTTACTTTGCCTTCGCCTGCATATACCGATTGAGGTAAAGCGTATCTAACGCCGTTTTCAGCAAGCACTTTATATGACTTGTCGGAAGTTTGAAGTTCGCCCTTAGCGTACTCTGAAGCGTACTTACCTGCGATAGTACCCTCTGCAGATACGTTATCAACTAGGTCGTGAACGTGAAGTACGTTACCGCAAGAGAAAATACCCGGGATATTTGTTTGACGATATTCGTCAACAACAGCGCCCGTGGTAATAGGGCTCATATTTAAACCTAAGTTAGAAACAAGGTCATTCTCAGGAATCAAACCAACGCTTAGTAGCAAGGTGTCGCACTCTACGAATTTCTCGGTTTCTAGTTTTGGTCTTCTATCCTCGCCAACCTCAGCATAGTACAAGCCTTCTAGCCTGTCCTTACCAACTACTCTCGTAATGGTGTGAGAGAAGTGTAGAGGAATATCAAAGTCGTCCAAACATTGAACGATGTTTCTCTTTAATCCTGAAGAATAAGGCATAAGTTCTAGCACCATTTGTACTTTTGCGCCTTCAAAAGTCATTCTTCTTGCCATAATTAGTCCGATATCGCCGCTACCTAAGATAACCACTTTTTTACCTACTCTGTAGCCCTCGATATTCATCATACGTTGTGCCATTCCTGCGGTGTAGATACCGGCAGGTCTAGTTCCGGGAAGTTGGATAGCACCGGCAGTCCTTTCCCTACAACCCATTGCAAGTACTACTGATTTTGCCTCTACGGTGAACACGCCTTCGCTTGGGCAAACTGCGGTAACTTTGTGGTCGTCGGTGATGCCGATTACCATAGCCTCTAATACAACTTTAATATCGGTTTTTGCTACCATATCAACAAAGCGGCTAGCATACTCAGGACCGGTCAATTCTTCTTTGAAGTAGTGTAGTCCGAAACCGTTGTGGATACATTGATTTAAAATTCCGCCTAGTTTTACGTCTCTTTCCAAAATAATTACGGAACTACCGTTTTCACGAGCGGATAAAGCAGCAGCCATTCCTGCAGGGCCACCACCGATTACGCATACGTCAAATTTCATATTCTACCTCCTTCAACTTACCTATTGCAATCTCGCTTGCCCCGTTGTCTTTCTTAACAGCGGTTACAGGGATATTTAACTCTCTTGCGATAATATCGATTACTCTTGGAGCACAGAAACCGCCTTGGCATCTGCCCATACCTGCCCTAGTTCTACGCTTAACAGCGTCAACGCTCTTTGCAGGAAGCGGAGAATGGATAGCGGTAACGATTTCAGCCTCGGTTACCTTTTCGCAACGGCAAATAATTCTGCCCCACTTAGAGTCCTCTTTTACCTTCTCGTTAAGTTGTTCCGGAGTTAGATTTACAAAACGAACGTGCTCAGGATTCTCTACAATTACGTCCTTTTTTTCTAGTTTTACAATTTCACCAACCATATCGGTAATCTTCTTTGCAATAGCAGGAGCAGAAGAAAGCCCCGGAGAGCAAATACCGGTTACGGTGATAAAGTTAGGTATTTTCTTAGAAAATTCAATTACGAAGTCGTCGCCAACAACGTGTCTAACGCCTGCATAAAGCCTAATAACCTTACGATAGTTTACGGTTTTGTAGGTCTTTGATACGCCTTGTCTGATTTGGTCAAGACCGTCTAGGGTAACTGCTTTGTCGTCGCCGTCCTCTACGATAATAGAGGTAGGTCCGTACAATACGTTACCGTCAGCGGTAGGAGCAACCAAGATACCCTTTCCTCTTTCGTCAGGTAGAGGGAAAATAACGGTATGAACGTTCTTTCTTTCCTCTTGGTCTAGTAGGATATAGTCGCCTCTTCTAAATACTTCGTCGTAAACTTCGGCGCCTATTTGCTTGTTAAGAGTCATAGAGCCTGCACCTGCACAGTTGATTACGACTTTTGCTTCGAATACTTCGCCCGACTTAGTGGTTACTTTGAAAGTTTCGCCCTCTTTCTTTACGTCAACAACCTCTTGACCTACTTTAACCTCTGCACCGTTTAAGATTGCGTGGTCGCATAGTGCGATGGTTAGTTTGTAAGGAGATACGATGCCGGCATCTTTTGCCCACAATGCCCACTCGATATCGTCAGCGATATTTGGTTCGATTTCCACAATCCTATCCCTACCGATAATCTCTACGTCAACACCGTTTTTAACACCCTTGTCGTAAAGTTCTTCGATACCTTTTTTACCACCTGCGGTAGTAACAACAAGAGAACCGGTATTAACGTAAGGCACGTGTAGTTCCTTTACTAAAGATTGCATTAGTTTGCAACCCTTAACGTTAAGTTCGGCTTTAAGTGTATTAGGCTTACAGTCGTAACCGGCGTGCACAATACCACTATTTGCACGGCTTGCTCCACAACTTACGTCGTCGTTCTTTTCCAGTAGCAAGCATTTCGTATTGTATCTTTGTAGTTCGTCAAGAACCGCACAACCGATAACGCCGCCACCTACGATAATAACATCAAACATGGTTTTCCTTCCTTTATATAATGTTTTTAATAATGTTCAATTTATTTGCAAAATTTTTCGTCGTAGGCTTTCATATCGCTCTTGATATATTCAATAGCCTTCTCTCTGCCGTAGATATTTAGCACAACCGTGGTTTTACCTTCAAGTTGCTTGTACACTCCAAAAAAGTGTCTAATCTCGGCAACGTAGTTAGGAGGTATCTCCTCCACGTTTTTGTATGCGCTCCAAATAGGATCGCCAAACGGAATAGCAATTATCTTTTTGTCCTCGTCACCCTCGTCACGCATATCTACAACGCCGATAGGATAACACTTTACAAGCGACATAGACGATATAGGTTCTGAGCAAAGCACCAACACGTCCAAAGGGTCCCCGTCGTCGCTAAAAGTCCTTGGGATAAAGCCGTAGTTTGCCGGGTAGTGAGTAGCCGTAAACAAAATACGGTCAAGAAGTAGCATACCCGTTTCCTTATCTAGTTCGTACTTGTTTTTACTGCCCATAGGTATTTCTATTACGGCGTAAAACTCGTCCGCTTTAATTCTATCTTTTGCTATATCGTGCCAAATATTCATTCTTCGTCCTCCAAGTCTTTGTGATTTTTGCCGTACTTTTTCCATTTTATCGCATACTTAACGCCTTGATAAAACATTGCTCCGCTAAATACGTACAACAAATCCCCCAACACTCCGCTATCGCTTGTAGAATACTTAAAATAGATTGCAAGCCCTAAGAACGTAGCGAATATAACAAAGGATAATATAACCACTCTGTCGTAGTTTCTATTTATGCTAAACGGCATTATCACAAGTAAGCATACACCTAAACTGAAAGTATAGATGTCGAACAGGGTATTTGCCACAGCAAAGTCAAGTTGCTTGTTTAGTGCCTGTTTTTTTAGAAAAATCACCAAAAACAACGCACCTATGATATATCCGAATAAAGCAATATACCCCACGGCTTTTAAAATCTTTTTTTGTTTATCATTCATATACGGAAATATTCTATCATACAATAGGTTATTTTGACAACTATATTTTTTATTATAATATATATATTAGTGTTTTGTCGGTCGAATAATCGACAAAGATAAATAAATGATTAAAAACTATTAAAAAAGCAGGGACTTTTGCTCCCCGCTTTTTAAAAATTCACCCTAAATTTTTTGGCGATTTATTGTTCATTTTGTCTTAAAAGCAATTTATTGCAATTTTTTACCACCTTAATTCCGTCGTGCAAAGGAACTGCTAAAAATATAATGCTCATTAGCACGCCCGCCGCATACAAGGTATATAACGCTTGCATATTGCCTTTTACCATCTCGTAAAACGCCCTCGCCACGTTTGCAGGCTCTTCGTTTACCATAAAAATAGTCCCGTTTTGAGCCGCTCCCGTTGGATCAAAAAAGCAAGCGATAAACACGTAAAGAAGCGGAAGAGTAAGAATAAAAGTGTACACGGTTATGCCTATCGTAAGTTTTTTGCGCCATTTAAGGCTGGTAAGCCTTGCGGATAGGTTGGAAAAAGTAAGTATTCCTATCGACATAAAAGTAATAACTAATACGTACGCTAAAATCAAGTTTTTTTGGATAATGCCGTCGTAAAATTTTAGGATATTAAGTCCTCCTATCCTACCAACCGTAAGTATAGATAGCACACCTAGTATCTCGCTGACGAACGCAACGATATACATCACGGCAAAAAACACCTTTCTTTTTGTTGTAGGTTGATTTAAAGTTTTCATATAGTCCCCCAAAATTATCAATACGTAAATTTTACCACATAATTTTGCTTTCTTGAATTTTTCGCTAAAAAAATCAATATGCCGCCTAATTTTTCGAATATTTGCCTTATTTAATAAAAAAATCGCCAAAAAATTTAAAAAAATCGCATATTTACAGGCTGTTTTACCAAAAAATCGCTATTTTTAGAGGTATTTTTTATTAAAATCATATTTAATTTTCTTAAAAAATTCGTCAAAAAAAGGAGCAAATCCGCTCCTTTATTCGTTTTAATATTAAATTACGACTTTTGCAAACCTGTTTCGTTCACCTTTAATAAATAGCGCCTGTACGTCGCCATATTTTTAAGCAATAATAATTTCTCGTATCAGTTTACCTAAAAATCGCAAATTATGGTTCTACTTTTTTAAAGTCCGCTTGGTAAGGCGATAATTTGAAAATTATTTATATTCCTCTGCAAGTTGCTTAAACTTTTTCAAACTTCTTTCAATAGTTTCGGTTTTTACGCAGTAGGAAATTCTTACGTAACCGGGGCAGCCAAAACCATCACCGGGAACAAGCAACAAGTCGTACTTTTTCGCTCTTTCTGAGAATGCGTTAGCATCGTCTTCAAGCGCTTTTACAAACAGATAAAACGCTCCGTCAGGGCTAACCGCCTCATATCCGTACGAGGTAAGCGCACCATACAAAATATCCCTATTCTTTTTGTAGTAGTCCACGTCCGAAGTTTTGCCCACGCACTTAGCAACTACCCTTTGGTACATACTGCTGGCACACACGTAGCCAAGCGTTCTTCCCGCTCCGCAAACGGCAAGGTAAATCTCTTTTGAGTCGTCAGCCTTAGGATTAACCGCAATATAACCTATTCTTTCGCCCGGTAATGAAAGCGACTTACTATAAGAGTAGCAAACCAAGGTGTTATCGTAGTAGCAAGGTAGGTAAGGAACTTGTTTCTCCCCGTAAACTATCTCTCTATAAGGCTCATCGGCAAGCAAATAGATAGGGTGTCCGTACTCGATTTGCTTTTGTTTTAATAGGTTGCACAGCCTAATAATAGTATCCTCTCCGTACACTTTTCCCGACGGATTATTAGGTGAATTTATTACTATACCCTTCGTTTTTTCGCTTAGGTTTTTCTCCAAGTCCTCAAAATCTATCTCAAAGTTTTTTAGGTCGGGTTTTACCACTTTAAGTTTTCCGCCCATTCCCTCGCAGAATACCTTGTACTCAGGAAAATACGGAGCGATTGCAATAAACTCGTCACCACCTGTACAAAGCGCCTTAAAGCAAATGGTAAGCGATGCTGCCGCACCCACCGTCATATACAAATCGTCCGCCGAAAAATTCACGCCAAAACGCTTGTTTATATCGTCCGCCAAGGTTTTTCTAACGTCAAAGTCACCTTGAGCCGAGGTGTATCCGTGAAGTTCTGCTGCGTCCATTTCGCTAAGTAGTTCTAAAATGCTTTCCTTAATGCACTCCGGTGCAGGAACGTTGGGATTGCCAAGGCTGAAATCAAATACGTTGTCCTTTCCAACCTCTTGCGCCCTCTTTTTGCCGAACTCGAATATCTCACGAATAACCGACCTTTTGTTGCCTAAATCATACATCTCTTTTGAATACATAATTAACCTCTTTGTAAAATTTTAACACAGCAAGCGAATTTTATCAAACGATATTTTGCCCTTCTTGGTATTTTGCACGCTAAACTTTGTTTGTCACCAAAACTCTGCCTAAACGGTTTTGCATAATAATAAATTTTAGTTTATAAAAATAACTACCCCTTATATATTTGTAAAAATTTCCTAGGTGTGTTATTATTAAAAAAAAGAATTAAAGAAGAGGTCAATATGAAAGCAGTAGTTTCCGTTATCGGCAAAGACAAAACAGGTATTATTTACCACGTTACAAAGGCTTTATACGAGGAAGACATCAACGTAGAAGATATCTCTCAAACCATACTTCAAGACTATTTCACAATGATTATGCTAGTTTCTATGAAAGACACTACCAGCATTGAGAAAATCAACGAAAAACTTAGCGTTTTATCCGAGGAACTAGGCGTTCAAATACGTTTGCAACACGAAGACATTTTCAACGCTATGCACAAAATCTAAGGAGCAAAAATGTTTAATAATAACGAAATTTTCGAAACTATTCAAATGATAGACCAGTTGCACCTTGACGTGAGAACTACCACCCTTGGCATCTCACTTCTTGACTGCATTAGCCAGTCCACCAAAGCGACTTGTCAAAAAATCTACGACAAAATCACAATGAGCGGAAAAGACCTTGTAAAAACAGCAAACCAACTTTCCGCAGAACTTGGCATTCCTATCGTAAACAAGCGTGTAAGCGTTACGCCGATAAGCCTTGTTTGTGCGTCTAACCACGGTCAATTAGAGGTGATTAAAACCCTGGATAAAGCGGCAAAAGAAATAGGCATCGACTTTTTGGGCGGTTACTCCTGCCTATGCCAAAAAGGTATGACCGAGTACGAAAAGGAATTTATTTTGTCCATTCCCGAGGCGCTTGCCTCCACCGAAAAGGTTTGCTCGTCCGTAAACGTCGGCTCTACAAAGGCAGGCATAAATATGGACGCCGTTAAACTGATGGGACAAGTAATTAAAAACTGCGCTTTTCTTACCAAAGACCAAGATTCTATTGCGTGCGCAAAACTTGTGGTTTTCTGCAACGCCGTTGAGGACAATCCGTTTATGGCAGGCGCTTTCCACGGCGTAGGGGAAAAGGATTTGACGTTAAACGTAGGCGTATCAGGGCCGGGCGTTGTAAAATACGCACTTGAAAAGGTGGACGGCGACCTACTTGAAGTTGCGGACACAATAAAGGAAACTGCTTTCAAAATCACCCGTGTTGGCGGGCTGGTTGCAAAAGAAACTGCAAGAAGGCTTGGAGTAAACTGTGGCATTGTGGACTTATCGCTTGCCCCTACCCCCGTCGTTGGCGACTCGGTTGCGCACATTTTGGAGGAAATCGGGCTTGAAAGCGTGGGCGCTTGCGGAACTACCGCTTGCCTTGCTATGCTAAACGACGCCGTTAAAAAAGGCGGACTTATGGCAGCGTCGAACGTTGGCGGCTTGTCGGGTGCGTTTATCCCCGTTAGCGAGGACGCAGGCATGATAAGAGCCACCGAAACGGGAGCGCTAACTATTGAAAAATTAGAGGCTATGACTTGCGTTTGCTCGGTAGGACTGGATATGATTGCAATACCCGGAGACACCCCAAGCGAAGTTATTTCGGGAATAATCGCCGACGAGGCTGCAATCGGTATGGTAAACACTAAGACAACTGCCGTAAGGCTAATTCCTGTTCACGGCAAAAAAGTTGGCGATTACGCAGAGTTTGGCGGACTACTTGGCAGAGCACCTATCGTGCCCGTATCTAAGTACTCCCCTCTTAAATTTATCAACCGTGGCGGCAGAATTCCTGCTCCTATTCACAGCCTTAAAAACTAACGATAATTTTCGGATATATAGTAAAAACAGCCTTTTCAGGCTGTTTTTTTTGTCGTTATTTTCTACGATAAGTAATTTTTTCCTTTTTTAGTTGTATTTCGTCAAAATTTACCCTTTCATATTTCTGCATTTTTTTTTGTAGAATAATACAAGTTTTAGGCTAAACCAACCTAACTTCCGCTACTAAGATTTATAAGCATTAAAATGCGTTTGTTCTAAGTAGCCTTATAAAATAGGCGTTACGCCACTCTTTAATAATAGGTTACGGTCACCTCTTTTCCCGCCTTTTTTAGCGCGCTAATCAGCCCGTTAATATTGTTTTGCTTATCCTCAACGGACACGGCAGAACTGCTGTTTGCCAGGTTAATCGCTTGCCCGATAATTAGGTGCACGTCGGTTGCGTAATTAAACAAATAGTCGCAAATAATCGACGCTCCGTCGTGGCTTTCAAACGACTTGGATTTTAGGGTATTTCTATCGTTGTACTCGTTAGCAAGTTTTAGCGCCTCGCCTATCGTCACCGCCCCTTCGGTTACTAAATCTATCCCCTTGATTGCCGAAATAGGTGGTACGCTACTTACTACTATCGGGAAGTTCGTGTCTATATTTTCTTGTAGCAACCCAGCGACTATTTTTGCCGTTGTGCCCCCACACACAATCTTAATGCCGTCGCTACTTACCAGTTCGTGTACTGCGTTTTCGTCCAACTCCTTATCGGTAGGAGGCCCTATCATCACGGTTGCAAGCCTCTTTTTTATTAGCCCGACAGCAAGGCAAGTCGTGTCGTCGCTAGGCTCGTCTAGGTACAAGTCGTTGCAAGCCGAAGTTACCATAAGCGCCAGTTCCGTTGCCGACTCTCCGCCTTTAAGATGACGGTCAAGGTGCTCCATAATAGATTCCCTGCGCCAGCCTGCGTTAAGGGTTATGCCCACTCCTGCGTGCGTTGCGCCGTCGCTCATTACCACGATATAATCGCCCACTTCCATTTTCAGTTTCGTCCTGTAAATAGTCTTGCCTGAAACGGTGGTTTTTTCCCTATCGAAGTTGTGACATTTACCGCCTTTAACCAGCACGGCGTCGGGGTTGTCGAACTCTATCATATAGCCGTTACCCTCGTCGTCAACCACTATCGAGGTAAAGGTAGAATAAGCAACGTTTCTCACCTTGCAAACGGGCAAAGTTTCGGCAATAGTATCCACACACTCCTCAATAGGCACGTCATTTGCCAGCATCGTGGACAAAATTTTGCTTGTCATCATAGACAAAATATTAGCCTTTACGCCACTACCTAAGCCGTCCGCTAGGGTGAATGCGGTTATTTTATTTCCTCGGTTTACCTCCACGTTGTCGCCGCAAAGTTGCTCGCCGAATTTGGTTAGGGATATGTAGCCGTAATCAATCTTCGTTTCCATCTTTTACCTCGGTTTTGCTAATTGCCGATTTTAGATTTATAAGCGCAATTTTGGTTTCTGCCGTTGTTTCGCCAAGTAATGACGCTATTTCTTGCGCCACTCTCATTTGTTTTTCAATAACGGCGTCGGTGGTTTTTAAAGTATCCATACGCATTTTTGCCAGCATTTCGTCCTTTCGAACTTGCTCGGTAATATCTGCAAAAATACCAAACATTACGTTGTAATCTTTTAAGTACGTTACCGTCGAATTTGCCACAATATTAGTTTTATCTAGCAAAACTTCACTATTAACCTGCGTTTTGTCCGTCATCGCCGTTAAAAAGTCGGTTGGGTTGTAGTAGTCGACAAGCGGCGTACCCTTAACCTCGTCCACCGTAACCCCTAGCATTTCTTTTGCTTTTTGGTTCATATCCACCACACTTAAATCGCTATCCACTAGGATAATTCCGTTAGGGCTGTTGTGGATAATTTCGTACGACATCGTTTCGGCTTTTTCCCTCATATAAGGCAAGCACATCTCCACGTCTGCATACCCCAAAGCCACGGCGTAAGCCTTATCCCTACAACTAGAATAGCCACACGCACCGCAATTTAGTTCGTCCTCTTTGGTGAATTTGTTGGTTTTTGCAAGGATAGATTTTATCTCGCTTTCGCTAACCCTTTCGTTTATTACGTTAGGGTAATGTTGTTTGGTTATATCCACTTCGTCCTTGTTTTCTATCAAAATATCGGTTTTACCCGTCTTTGCGTACTTTCTAACCTCGCCGTTTAGCACCACCGAAGTAGCCTTGTTTTTAAGTGAGCAAGGTCCGTTTATGCAGGAATACTCGCAAGCGTTAAGTTCCAAAAACGCCCCTTCGATATTCTCGATATTTTCAAGCATTTCCATACATTTTTGCAAACCGTCGATAGCCAAATACTCGTACTTTTCGTTAAACCTATCCAGCGACTTTATTATTCCCCTACTAATAGGGTAATTTCTTGCTTTGTTAAAACCTACCTCACCGGTATCTTCTACTTTTTCAAGTTCTATTCCCTCTACGCTAAGTAGTTTAAACAAGTCCTCGTAAGTAAGCACACCGTCGATAATTCCGCTCTCCACCGCCTCTTTTTTCTTGGCAATACAAGGGCCTATAAACACGATTTTTGCGTCGGGATACTTTACTTTAAGTAGTTTTGCATGCGCAATCATAGGCGTATCCACCTTCGCTAGATAGTCTATGGCTTTCGGGTAATATTTCTCTATTAGGTTGTTTACCGCAGGACAACACGAGGTGATAAAGTTTTTGTACTCGCCCTCATCTAGTAGTTTTGCGTATTTCTCGGTTACAAGTTTTGCACCAACGGCTGTTTCCTCCACGTCGAAAAAGCCCAGTTTTAGTAGCGCATTTTTCATAGTGGCTAAGTTTAGCACGCCGAAACTAGACACAAAACTCGGCGCAAGGCTGACCACCACCTTCTCTCCGCTTGCAAGTAATTCTTGCACGCTAAGTAGTTCAGAGTGCACCATTTTTGCATTTTGCGGGCAAACCCTAGTACAAGTACCGCACAAAATACACTTTTCATCTATAATTTTCGCTTGGTGTTCTATAACTGCTATCGCCTTAACGGGACACTCCCTAAGACATTTATAGCAGTCCTTACATTTTGCTTCCTTAAAATCCAAAAACTTTACCATAATTTTCTCCTAAAAAAATTATATCACCCATTTTGTCGTTTAGCAATATGGATTATTTAGATTATAGTATTTTTTATATATAGTTTTATTGTTACTTTTAATCAATATATTTTTACTTTAACTTTTATTTTCTTGCCGTTTTAAATAAAAAAATGCGACCGAAGTCGCACTTATTAAGCCCTAAATTTCAGCCTAAAACCTTTCCTTAGGTATTTTCTGCCGGCTATGACCAAAACGATTATTTGCACCGCCGAGCACACCGACACCATTATTGCAAAGTGCCCGCTTTCTATCACTTTTGATAGGTACAAAATCAGCGGCAAAAAACCCGTAACACTAAACCAAATACAGTCTATAATCAGGCTTTTATCGGTTTTTACAAAGCAAGCGGTAAGTATCCACATAACTAGGTTCGATACGCCTATAACCAGCGGCAACGCAATATCAAGCGACCAAAACCACACGTCCTCTATCACGCCCATTTGGAACAAAAAGTTGCTGATTGCCCAAATAAACGCAAATACAATAAAGCCCTGCCACAGTATTTTGTGCGATATCGTACTACGGGAAAGAATGGTATTTTCCACCAAAATGTACACGTACATTAAAACGATTGCCACCATCCAAAACCACTTTTTTTCGGGCATAACTGCCATATTTACTGCCACCGTGATTAAAAATACTAGGCTGGCTATAAGTGTGTACATAGGGGTGAACGACAGCCATTTGTAACTTTTGCCACGCTTCTTTTTAATCGGGTAAACGTACTCGGCGTTTTCGTTTTCGCTACTTGCCTCTAAGGGCATCTTACACAACGGGCAAAAATCCGCCTTGCCGTATATCTCCACGTTACAATGTTTGCATTTCATATCTTGCCTCCACGCTGTTTGACGCAACCGTTAAGTTTATACCGAACTCGTTAAGTATTTTAGCAAACTCTCTTTCAATCTCGGTAGATTTAAGTATGCTTGTAAAAGTGATGCAAGTCTCATCGCCAAGCGTACCTATCGTCATACTTATCGGCGTTTTAGCATTAACGCTTACAGAGTACGCAATGCTTCTGACGTGCTCGCTCATTCCCTTAGGCAGCCTTGCGATCCCGATATTAGATACGGTAGCCGTCTTGTTGCTTTTCCCTACGAACAGGTTGCTAAAAGTAAAGATAGCCTGCTTAAACACTAACGGCAAAATCCTGAACAAAAAGAACTTCTCGCCCATTACCGTGGTGTTTATCTTTTGTTGCATAAGTTCCTTGTTGTTATCCCTCTTTATGCTATCGTGAAAACGCTTAATAGCATCGTCAAGGGTTAGGTTATTCGTTGGGATTTCCACCCTAGAAAACAATGAAAAGTTTTTTAGCGACCTAGAATTGAACATTTTTCTTAGGTTTATCGGGCACATTATTTGTAACGGCCTCGTATTTTGCTTTTTGCCCTCGATTTGCGCCCTATATAACGCAAGGCAAAACGCTCCGCCCATAAACTCCGTAATAGTACTGTTTTTGCTTTTTGCCACGCTAAGTAATTCGTCGCTTTTGCAGTACAAATGGATAATATTGCTGCCGTACGCCTTATTTATTAAATCACCCTCTACGTGATAAGCAGCCTCACCCGTTAGCGAATGAATTTTAAGGTTCTTAATTTTGGTTTTTTGGAAGTTTGCAACGAAACTATCCTCAAACTCCTTACTATCGATAGGCACGTCCTTAGTTAGCACTTGCCCCTCGTTTATAATATCCACGTTTTGCAGTTTTAGGTAGTAGTAAATAATGCATTTCAAAAATTCGCTACCCCCCGTACCGTCGCATAGCACGTGGAAAAAGTCCGCAACTATTAGTTTTTTGTAGTAGGATATTCTAAAACAATAATCGTTGTTTTTGGTAAAGTTTATCTTTTTAAGCCCGATATCGTCCAGTTCCTTCACCCTGAATTTACGCTCGTTTTTGTCAAAATAATACCAAAAAACGCCCTTTTCCAGTTTTACTTTAAAGGACGGGAAACGGTCGAAGGCAATCTCCACCGCTTTTTCCAAAGTAGCCTTGTCTACGTCGCTATCCATAGCGTAGGTTATTCTAAAAATATTTTGTTTGTCGTCAGTCATAAGCATAGGATAAATCAATGCTGAGTTATCCAGTTTGTGCCAGCCCAAAGTTAACTTTTCCATATAAAAATATTATACTAGAATAATAGAATAATTGCAACCTTAATACAATCTTATAAAATAAAAAACCCCGACCAAGTCGGGATTTAGTAGAAACTATTTTGCTAAAATCATATGATGGTTAATTAAGCACCAAATTGCATCTAACCAACCTATAATTACACCGCCGAATGTTACAAGCACCGCAATTAGCACGTGCAAGAAATCCTTTTTCGTCATTGCTACAGACCATCTTACACCTATCTCTATTACCCAGTTTACAACAGGAATAAACAAAAGTATTATTTGGATAAGACGTGGTTGTTTGTTAAACCATTTTGCCATACTACTTATACCTCCCTACAAAAAATTATAGACCAACTTTTTGGTATAAGCAATACTAAAACGAAAATTTATTCGTGTTTTCCTATCTCTTTTATATTGTTTATCAAAACGTCGTTGATGTAAAGCCTAAACGACGTACCCAAAAATCTTGCCGCTTTTTCGCTTATTACTATTCTTGACAAATATATCTCGAAATATTCCATAACGGAGGACATATTGTCCATATAAATCTTGCTTAAAATCAGTTTGTTTTCGGCGTCAACCTCCACCACGTTCTTCTTAATAGAATAGTTTACCCTATCGTGAATATCGTTAGGATTAAAGTTGCCTTTATGCACTCTCGTTTTGTGTGCGTCGGACTTATCGGCGATAATTAGCGCTGCGCTGATAGGATTTATCGGAACGCCTATCTCCTCCTCGTGATTGCCGATAGCACCTATTACGGCGGTTACTTCCTCGGGCGGCATACCCATACGGTTAAGAATATCAAACGCAAGGTTTGCCCCCGTAATTCCGTGATATTTACGGTTGATGCAGTTGCCTATATCGTGCAAATAGCCCGCAATATACCCCAGTTCCACCGTTCTTTCGTCATAGCCGAGTTTGGACAAAATCGTGCCCGTAATCCTAGACACGTAGCCTGCGTGCCTTTCGCCGTGCTCGGTGTAATTCATTACGTCAAGGCTCTTATCGGTGGCTTTAATCAAAGCCCTTACCATTGCGTCGTTTTTGATTTGTTTAAGCGTTACCATTCGTCTTTTCCTTATTAGTTACGATTTTTTTATAGTACTCGTCCTCGGTAAAGTCCTTTTCGTACTCGAACTCTCCGCCCAGCCTTTCAACTGCGTTTCTCAGTTCGATAAATTCCATATAATTTAAGTCCTTGTCAAGAACGAAACTATTTATCATATTTACGGCTTTATTATCGCCAAACCTACCTAGCATCTCTGCTACTTGGCATAAATCGTTGCCTCTATATAGCATAGTTACCAGCCACATAAAAATATTCTCGTTATCATTGTAATTAGACAAAATATCTGCAAAAATAAATTGCGTGTCCTCGTCCACCTCGTACATAATCGCAAGTATTTTCTCCACCGCCTCTTCGTTGTTTTCGGCAAGCATCTCGTAGCAAGCGGCAATTTTCTCCTCGTTTTCGTCCTTGCTCCTAATTACGTCTATGCATAGGTCGGTCACTTCGCTATTATCTAGTTCGAACATAATCGTAAAAGCATATTTTAGCGTGTTTCTGTCGTTGCTTTTAATTAGTTTTTTCACAAGTTCTATTGCGTCGGCACGCTTCACAAGGGCGTCGGTCACGATATCGCTTACTTCCCTTTCGGTGTTTAGCATATATTCGATATAATCAAACAAATTTCCGCTTTTATCCACAATTTTCACGTACTCGATAGGGGTAAAACCGTCTAATTCCTCGTTTGACCGGTTCACCCAGTCCAAGTACATACTCATAAGTTCTTTTTCAATCACCTTTACGTCAGCGTATTTTTCCTTGTCGCTTAAAACCTTTTCCCTTACGCTTTTCATAAACAAATCTTCTAAATCAAAATACTTCATTATTGCTCCTTCGTAGTAAAATCCTTTATCATGCCGTCAAACACGTTGATACACGTTATTAGTTCTTGCTCGTCCACGTTGTAAAACTTGCTTAGCAAGGCGGTGTTTGAAAACCATTCTCCTTGCTCGTTATTATAGCACAACAACGCCCCGATTATTTGCTCATCTCTGCTTTTTAGAAAATTATCGGGATATTTTTCATAAATCTCGCTTAATATTTTTAATTTTTTCGTTATTTTCTTTGCGTCCCTATTCGGGTTTAACGACGCCACAAAGTTGCAAAACAGAGCCTCGTAATACCCGTTTTTAAGGTTGCCGAAAACCATAGTTAACGGCAAATTAAAATCGTGTGATATATAGTAATTATCTAGGACGAAGGCTATTTTTTTGTTAACGTCGTGGTTAATTATCACCTTAATTATAGATATTTTTTCACTATTTGCCACGTCGCAATCAATCAGCACTTTATCTAGGATTTTTCTCACGTTTTCGTCGTAGTTTTCTTCCAAAACCTCTAAGGCGTGATTTACCGTGTACGTATCGGTACACTTTAAGCAAAAGGTAAAAAACTTTCTTACTTCCTCATCTTCAAATTTTTTATCTATCTTTTCAACTAGCCTATTCATTCCCGTGTTCGTCACCAGATAAATATTTGCTAGCATTTCGCCCACCGACTCGTACTTTACCTCGCTTAAAATCGCCCTTTTTAACAAGTAGGTTTCCACTTCCTCGCAAAACAGACTTTCGCACCTATTTATCTCTTTAAGCGCCGTCTTAACGTCGCCTGTTATGTAGTAAAGCATAGCCCTATAAGTTATCATTCTGCTTGAATACGGCTGACTTTCCACAAGCATATTAGCAAACTGCAAACTTTCCTTATTAAAGGTGGTGTTGCCAAGTATTTTCGGGAGTTCGATAAGTAGTTCAACGGGGATTTCCAGTTCCATTAGCCTATCCATATTCACCTTTGCCTCGCCGTAGAACTCGAATTGATTGTAAGCATACACAAGGTACGCCCTACCGTACGCCTCGAATTTTCCGCCTAGCAAAGTGTAAGCGTACTGAACTAACTCGGTTATTTCGCCAAGCATTACGTAGTTAAACGCCTTTTGCTTAATCACCTCGCCGTAGTACTCAAGATGGCTGTAATCCCTAAAATCAAGCAGTTTATTAGAGCCTAAATAGTCGCCTTTTTCAGTTCTAACCTTGGCTACTTGCAACATTTTTAATAGATAATCGTCGGTAGGCGGATACACCACCTCAAAGTTGTTTTCGTTTATTGAAAACAATTCGTTCATCAAAGAAAAATCGCTAACGCTTACTTTTTTTAAGTCCAGATTATAATTGCGATAGTACTTAATTACGGGTATAAAGTCGTTCTCCTCTATTAGATTTTCGACAATTACGTACAAACATTCCTTGTCGTGAGTTCTGTCAAACTCCTCAAGCATAACGTTTTTAGACAGCCCAAAAGCACCCATCTCCCCATAAATCGTTGCTAAAACGCCCACGGAGTATGCGTTCCTCTTTTCCTCTAACGCTTTTTTGACAAAGAAAATCGCCTTTTCGTAATCCTCGTTGTCCAAAGCGTCCAGCCCGACTTCTAAAAGCCTATCGCTATCTAATTGTATTTTTTGTACCTTACCCACTTATTCTCCAAAAATCTTGTCTATATCTTCTTTGTTAAACACGTATTTTTTGTTGCAGAACTGACAGCCAACCTCGATTTTCTTATCTTTATCAATAATGTCGTAAGCCTCTTTTTTGCCAACAGCCATTATCACCCTTTCAATCAGTTCCCTACTGCAATCGCACTTGAATTTTGGCGTTTGTGGTGGCAACGTTTTCACGTCGAAATGCCCGAAATAGTAGTCGATAATCTCGTCTACCTCCATTTTGTCCAGCACGCTACTGATATGCGTAAAGTTCGTGCAAATATCTTCAAGCATAGTAATCACCATATCGTTACAGCCGGGCATTGGTTGGATAAATATTCCACCGGCTGTTTTCACGCCGTTTTTATCCACAAGCACGCCAAGGGCTACCGCCGACGGTTGTTGCTCGCTGGTGGTAAAGTAGTAAGCAAAATCCTCCGCAATCTCCCCGCTGACAAGTTTACACTTACCCGTGTACGGCTCTTTTAGTCCTAAGTCTTTTATTACGGTTATCTCGCCGTCCGTTCCTACTGCTCCGCCCACGTCGATTTTGCCGTCCGCCCTAATAGGCAAGTCCACCGACGGATTTTCTACGTAGCCTTTTACCTCTGCGCCCGTCCTTGCGCTAACCACAATCTTACCGATAGGGCCTTTGCCGTCTATATTAAAAGATAACCTTTGATTTTCGTCCTTAAATCCGCTAGACATAAAAGCGGCAACCGTCAAGCACCTGCCTAGCACCGCCGTAGTAGTCGGGGTTAGGCCATGTATTTTTCTTGCCTCTTCCACAAGTTCGGTGTCTTTAATTACCGTGATTAAAACCTTGCCGTCCGCTATAAAAAACTTTTGTAATTTATCCATATTAACCTCTATTTTACTGCCTTAAAAAACAGCCTTAAACTTCCTTTTTTATCCTTTTTCAAGTCCTCGCCGTAGGTTTCCACCTTGGAAAACTTACTTAGCAAGCCCAAAATATCCTCTTTTTCGTGGTAATACTGCTCGTGATTTTCCTCTTTTCTTTCGTACTTGCCGTCTTTATCCTTTTCAAAGAATACTAAATCCATATACACTTTTTTGTTTTCTTCGTCAAGTTCGTTTTGCCAAAAATAACTTAAATCGTCGTACTCTTCAAAAAACAAATTGTCGCCAAGCACTTCGGTTAGTTTTTTCTTACTGCTAACGTCGAATATTAGCACTCCGCCCTCTTTTAACATATCGTAGGCGTTTAAAATAGCACTCTTTACGCCCTCGTAATCAAGGTAATTAAACACGTCGCAAATAGCCACCACAAAATCAAACTTTTTGTCCAGCCTAAAAGTAGTAGCGTCCCCCTCCATAAACCTAATATCCAGCGCATTTTTAAGTGCGTTTTTGCTGGCAATATCCAGCATTTCGGGGCTACTATCCACCGCCGTCATATCAAATCCGTTTTGGCTTAGCATAAGGCTGATTTTACCACTTCCCGTGCCAAGTTCCAGCCCTTTTTCTCCTTTTACGGCGTCAGTTATAAACGAAGCGATTTCATTGTAGTTGAAATCGCTCATTAACCTATCATAATATTTACTTAGTACCGAATACGATTCTCTCATTTTTTATTACTCTTTTTCTTTTTCGGATTAACGTATTTTTGCGGTTGTTGTTTCTTTGGTTTGTTGGTTTTTACCGTTTCAGCCTTTGCCTCTTGAACAGGCGCTTTATCGTTTTTAGCCTTTCTTATTGCCTTTGCGCCCTCTTCACCAAGCATATCGTACATAGGGTTTAGATATAGGTCGAAAGAATAGTTGCCGATTTGTAGGTTTGCCATAATATAGTACATAAAACCAAACATAAACATAATCATATATACTAATATACCGAACATATTTACGTAAACAACTAGCAAAATAGGAGCAATAACTAGCACGGCAAAAGCCAAAGTAGGCAAGAAGTTTTCGATAGCCAAAATAAACGAGTTTTTAATCATAGCCGAGAACTTCATCGTGTCGTAAGTAACTATTTGTGGAGCAAGTTGCAGTAAAACCAAGGTAAATAGCACCGCAAATAGCACGACGAAAAATAGTATTGCGTACCAACCGCCCGTAACAAGACCGTAAACGTCTAATTTGTAGAACTGAATAAACGTAATAGCACAAGCGTACACGATAGCGCCAAGTAGCGTTGTAACTATCATCATTTTCCACCAGTACTTTTTAATGCCTTGTCCAAAAGCCTTTAAAATCTTGTACTCCTCGCCGTAAAACATCTTTCTTGCCACGTTCATAGCGCCTGCAAGACCTAAGCCCATAATAGTAAAGGCAGGGATAAGAAGCGCAAAGTAGAACGCATGTACGTCTAGCCTTGAAATTAGCGCTTGCTCAAGTTCGTTATTTAGCCCCGGGTGATAATCGATACCAAGCCCGCCTATAAAAAACTTAGCGTCGGATAGGTTTAGCATATATCCAAGCGCCCATACGGTAAGCACCAAAAACGGTACGGCAAACAACGTGAACAAAAGGTTTACTTTCATAACGTCGTTCATTTTTGCCCTATACACTCTATTTAAGCCTGCAAACTTTCCGCCTGCGTGCCTTTCCTTAACTTCGGTTTGTCTGTTCTCCTTAGCAACGGTAAGGTACATAAACAAGGGTTTTCTTTCGTTAGTCTGGTTTTTACTAGCCATATTTCTCCTAAATCCTTTATTTTTATAAATAATTATTTTCTCAACTACAATAATACAACAAAATCAAAAAAATATCAAATAATATATATCAAAAATTTGACAAGTCGGGCTAATCATGTTAATATTAACCTAATCGAATAAAATATAGAGGCGCAATAAGCAAGAGTACGTAGCCGTTTTGAAGTAAGGCTAGGCTATGGAAAGGGCGTTATTGCCGAGGCTTTCAGCAATCTTACTATGCTGTCTGTCGGTTGGTATGGCTAAATCCATACGACTGTCATCACTTAGATGGAGTACTATTATAATTGACAAATTTTTGGTGTTCCTTCCGGAACACCGTTTTTAATATAAGGAGAGTAAGTATGAAAAAATTTAAGGTTGCCGTTGTTGGCGCAACGGGAATGGTTGGAAACAAATTCTTGGAAGTATTAACCGAGAGAAATTTACCGGTTGAAGAGTATTATTTGTACGCTTCTAAAAAAAGTGCCGGTAAAGTAATTAACTTTATGGGAAAGGACCACGTCGTAATCGAACTTAACGAGGAAAACATTAAAAAGTATCCTGTTGACTTTGCTTTGTTCTCTGCCGGCGGCTCTACTTCCGGCGAATATGCTCCCGTTTTTGCTAAATGCGGCGCAACCGTAATAGATAACAGTAGTTTTTGGAGAATGCACGACGACGTTCCTCTTGTTGTTCCTGAGGTAAACCCTTCTGACGTTGACTGGAACCACGGCATTATCGCAAACCCTAACTGCTCTACTATCCAAGCAATGCTACCACTAAAAGCATTACACGATAAGTACGGCATCAAAAGGGTTGTATTCTCTACCTACCAAGCAGTATCAGGCGCAGGTGTTGGAGGATTTAACGACTTAAAGAACGGCGTAGAGGGTATCGCTCCTCAAAAGTTCAACAAGCCTATCGCTTTTAACTGCCTACCTCAAATCGACGTGTTCGAGGCTGACGGCTACACCAAAGAAGAGCACAAAATGATAAACGAAACCAGAAAGATTTTGGGCTTACCTAGTCTAAAAGTTACCGCAACCACCGTAAGAGTACCGGTATTTCATGGCCACTCTGAGTCGGTAAACGTAGAGTTTGAAAGACCTTGTACTTTAGAGGGAATTAAAGAAACACTTGCTGCTTTCCCGGGAATTATCGTACAAGACGATATTAAAAATTGCGAGTACCCTATGGCTATCACGGCAGAAGGACACGACGAAGTTTTCGTTGGCAGAATTAGGCTTGACGACAGCGTAGAAAGTGGATGTAACCTTTGGGTTGTAGCAGATAATATTAGAAAAGGCGCTGCAACTAACGCAGTAGAAATAATGCAACTACTAATGGAGAAAGCCTCCAAATAGTAAAGGACTAAATTATGATTTTTGAAGGAGTCGGTACGGCTTTAATCACCCCGTTTAACGAAAACGGCGTAGACACACAAAGCCTTGAAAGAATTGTAAACGACCAAATAACCGCAGGCGTAAACGCACTTATCGTGTGCGGCACTACCGGTGAGCCTGCAACTATGACCGAACAAGAAAGAATAGAAACCGTAAAATGCGTGGTAGAAACCGTAGCAGGACGAGTACCGGTTATTGCCGGCGCAGGTTCTAACTGCACGGCTACCTCTATTGCAACTTGCCAAAAATACGAGGCGCTTGGCGTGGACGGGCTACTAATCGTTACCCCGTACTACAACAAATGCACTCAAAAGGGCTTGTTTTTGCACTATGAGGCTATTGCAAAAAGCACGTCGCTGCCTATCATCGTTTATAACGTACCCGGAAGGACGGGCGTGAACATTCTACCTGAAACGCTAGACAAAATTGCCGATATTCCAAACGTTGTGGGAATTAAAGAGGCTAGCGGCAACCTAGAACAAGTACAAAAAATGCTTGACCTATGCAAAGACAGAATCGATATTTATTCCGGCGAGGACAGTTTGGCTGTGGAAATAGTAAAAATGGGCGGAAAAGGTTTAATCAGCGTGCTAAGTAACGTTGTGCCTTCCAAAACCGCAACTATGCTATCTCTTGCATTAAAGGGCGAGTACGAACTTGCCGACGCTCTTCAAAAAGACGTAAACCCACTAATCGACCAACTATTTATTGAAGTAAACCCTATCCCTGTTAAAAAAGCAATGGAACTTATGGGATACTGTAAAAACTATATTCGTTTGCCACTTACCGAAATGGAAAGCGAGCATGCAAAAAACCTAAAAGAATTATTGATAAGGCAAGGAGTACTATGACAAAAATTATTTTAAGCGGAATAAGTGGAAAAATGGGCAGGGCAATATACAATCTTGCAAAAGACTCTAACAAATACGAAATCGTATGCGGGGTGGACGTAGCCCAAGCGCCTGACCTAGACGTACCCGTTTTTTCCAGTTTCGAATACGTAACGGGCATCGATGCGGACGTAATCGTGGACTTTTCAAGACCGTCTACTGTGGACACAATGCTACAATACGCACTAAAAACAAAAACTAATATCGTAATTGCAACAACCGGTTACACCAGCGAAGATTTACTAAAAATCGTGAACGCTAGCAACGATATAGCAATATTCAAAGCAAGCAATATGAGTCTTGGCGTAAACCTAGTTGCAAATCTTGTAAAACAAGCGGCATCTTTTCTTGGAAAAGACTTCGACGTTGAGATTATCGAGCAACACCACAACCAAAAAATCGACGCTCCGAGCGGAACTGCTCTAACCCTTGCAAAAAAGGTGAACGAGGCGTTTGACGACAAGTACAAGATCATCGAAGGTAGAAGTGGCGCTAACTGTAAGAGAAAGCACGACGAAATATCTATTAGTTCCGTTAGAGGCGGCACGATTGTTGGTAAGCACGACGTACTATTTATCGGCAACAACGAAACCGTTACCATCTCGCACGAGGCAACCAGCAGAGATATCTTCGGAGCAGGCGCACTTAAAGCGGCAGCCTTTCTTGAAGATAAGGAGCACGGTGTATACGATATGGACAACCTTATTGCCGATATGCTTGGCTAAAGTAATTTAGTTATAAATAAGTAAGGACTTAATTAGTTTAAGTCCTTTTTTTATGGAATTTTCTTTAACCTCTTCCGCTCTATTTTCAATCTACTCCGTTTTACAAAAAACATAGTTGTTCTTCGTTGATTTTTATTATCTTCCTCGCATTTTTCTAACTTACTATATGCAAATTAAATAAACACCTAAGTATGAGCGTTGGTGAATTTCGGCATTTTATTAAATTTATTTTGGCTATCAAAACGCACGATATTAGCATAAACGATACTTTATGTGTGAGTTTTGATACTTTATATAATATATTTTGTCGTTTTAGAGCCTATTTGCTACTTTTATAATTTTAAGCAATATTTCCTTCTTTATTGTAAAATCCTACAAAAACCCACAAAAAAAGTAACCAAATAGGCTTGGTTACTTTTAATCATATTCTTATTACTATAACGTTACGTTTTGTTAGTTTTTGCTAGTTTTGTAACTATCAACTACTTACTACCTCATATTTTTATAGGTTTCGTACTCTTTTTGCGGCTTAAACATCATATCCGTTCCTGCATTTGAGTATCTAATTAGTGCGCTTAGTCCCGTTGGCTCGTACGCAGGCTTTGGAGCGTAAGATATATTTTTTTTATCCATATACTCGAAGATATGCTTTAATCTTGCTTCAAACTCTTCGTAGTCCTTGTTTTCAGCGTTCGTCCAGTTGATTTCAGCAAGGCTCATCATACGAGGGAATACTTGAAACTCTAATTTACCCTTATTGCCTACCCACTCAGACCAAAGCGGCGCTTCAAAGCCAAGTATTTGCTTTTCGTACTTTTTGTCTATGCCCACAAGTTCAAGGTCGGTTGAATAAGACTTTTTAAGTGGCTCAAAGCCATACAAATAGTCCATATACAAGTAGTTTTTGCTACTAATTATTACGTTATTACCCTTTTCCAGCCATTTATTTACGCCGTTAAGATTAGGACTGCCTAGCCATAATTGAACGATAGTTTTGTCCGAAACGCCTTCACCTTTCAATATTTCGTTCCAAGCAACCGTGCGTTTGCCGTATTTTTCAAGATGAGCGGCAATCTTATTGTTAAAGAACGCTTGCAACTCTTGTTCGCTCTTTAATCCGTTTTCCATCATAGTTTGTTGGCACTTAGGACACTCTTTCCATTTGTCCTTTGGCGCTTCGTCACCGCCGATATGGAAGTAGCCCGACGGGAATACCTCGCTTAGTTCGTCGATTACGTCGTACACAAAATCGTAAAGTTCGTGCCTACCTGCGCAACCTATCGTCTTTCTAATGCCCCACTTGGTAGAAACTTCCACCTTTTCGTCAAAGCAAGAAAGTTCAGGATAGCAAGCAATAGCAGCGTACAAGTGCCCCGGCATATCTATCTCCGGGCAAATCTCTATGTACCTCTTTTTTGCGTACTCTACAATCTCTTTTAATTCCTCTTGGGTGTAGAAACAGCCCTTTCCGTACTCGGTACTATCGTGTTTTGGTTTTTTTGATATTATGCCTTGCCAACTGATTTGAGTATTCTTTCTCGTTGTGCCCTTTTCGGTAAGTAGTGGATATTTTTTAATCTCCACACGCCAGCCTTGGTCGTCGGTTAAGTGCCAATGAAAGCGGTTTAACTTTAATAACGCCATCATATCCAGCATTTCCTTGGTTATTTCTTTTCCAAAGAAGTGCCTTGCCTCGTCTAGCATAAAACTACGGTACGAAAACCTCGGCTTATCCTTAATTTCCACGTGCGGAACGGTAAGCCCGCTTAGACCAACAGAATTTTGTAATAAAATTTGCTTAAACGTTTGTAAGCCGTAAAAAGCGCCTTGGCTAGTAGATGCGAAAATATGAACGCCGCTACCGTCGATTACAACCTCGTACTCTTCCTCGCTAAGCCCTGCCTTAACCTTAATAAATATATTTTCCGTGCCCGTTGCGTCGCCCTGCAAATTAAACTCTTGTAGTAATTCGTCCAGTAGCCAACTTACTTCGGCAAACTCATTTATCGCTTTACAATTTTTTAGTTCAAAATAACCTTCTTTTTGCAAAAGGTTATTAGGTTTTGGAATTATTGAAATCATATTTACCTCTCTTGTTTTAATTATATAGCAAAAAATATTTTTAATCAATACCGAATTGACTTATATTGTTAAAAGTTATACAATTTACTTATAAAAGGAGTTAAAAATGAAGAGAGTAGATTACGTTTTTGACGGTTTAGACCTAGAAAAAGCATACAAAAGGACAAACGAACTTGCAATTTCCGCCCATGAGGACGACGTGGAGTTTATGGCTTACGCCGGAATTAGCAAGTGTTTTAACAATAAAAATAGGTGGTTTTCGGCAGTAGTCGTTACCGACGGCGCAGGTAGTGCAAGAACCAACGATTACGCCTCTTACACCGACCAAGAAATGATAGAAGTTAGGATTAAGGAGCAAATCAAGGCAAGCCATATCGGTGAATACGGCTTTACGTCGCTACTTGGATATTCCAGCAAAGAGGTAAAGGACAAAACCAACGACAAAATCACGCTAGAACTAAAAGATATTTTGGAAAAAACCGAGCCTGAAATCGTGTACACGCACAACCCTGCCGACAAACACGACACGCACGTGGCTACAATGCTAAAAGTAATTAAAGCAATCCGCTTGTTACCTATGGAAAAACGCCCTAAAAAAGTGCTTGGCTGCGAAGTTTGGAGGTGCTTGGACTGGGTGAACGACGAGGACAAAGTCACCCTTGACTGCTCGAAAAGTAGTAATCTTGAGGCTTCTTTGATGGGTGTATTCGACAGCCAAATTAGTGGCGGCAAGCGTTACGATGAGGCGGTAGTCGGCAGAAGAAGGGCAAACGCAACCTTTGGCGACGCTCACAGCGTGGACGAGTACACAGGCGTAAATTACGCAATCGACCTTACTCCTTTAACTTTGGACGACAGCCTATCAATCGTGGACTATATCAATAGTTATATCGACCGCTTTAAAGCGCAAGTAACAAACACCCTTTCAAGACTTAACTAGCAACTAGGCTTTATGACGAGCAAGCACCGTATTTTCGCTCTTCCATATAAGCGACATACGGGTTAATCGCTACTATTTAGCGCCGCTTTACCTGATAATAAGTAAAATCATTTTTGATTACTAACTAGCCTTAAACAAAACCGCACAAAAAAACCACAACCGAAGTTGTGGTTTTATTATTGTTTTGGTTATAGAGGTTTTCCTCTGTATAGGTCATATTTGTAAGGTACGTTGTAAGTGATAAATCCAAACTCTTGGTCTCTATTTAACTCGTCAGCCGTAAAGCCGTAAGCCTTAGAATTTTCCGAGTGGAAAATAGAACCTGATTTGTTTATTTCAATCACTCTACCGCCACGTTGTACAACGTCCTTGTAAATACCCGGATAAGCAAGGTAGTCAACACTCATGCCGTAGGTTAGTTTTACACCTCTCATGCCCTCGCCGATGCCGTCCTTATCAAGTAGGTAAGACGAATTGTTCCTGTGGTCGTGTCCACAGAACACACCTGTCGTGCCGTTTTTAACCATCTTATCGTATAGGTCATTAGTATAAGCAGAACCTAAAGCGCCTTTTCCGTGTTCACCTACGATACCGTCGCATAGGATAATCTTTTTATCAGGAGTCATAATGCCTTTATCAGGAGCACCTTGGTCAAGCCAAGACTCGAAAGTGGTTTTGAATTCGTTGATAGGAATATGGAAGTACATAGTAGATTTATTTACGCTACCAGGAGTTAAACCGTTCTTCTCGCAATAGTTATTGTACCATTCGATTTGGTCGTCGTGAATTTTGTCGTAATCCCATTTCATACCAAGTTTGTCTTTGTCGGTGTAAGAGTTAGAGTCCATCATAAACATAGTATGTACAAGGCTGTGGTCTTGCGCCTCGATATTGATAGCGAAATTACCTACGCCAAACACATCTTTACCGGCGCCTGTTTTTGCCTTACGGTTAGTAAATAAGCAATGGTTAAATCCATTTTCGCCTTTTAAGTCAGCATAGAAAGCGCCGATATCTTCTCTGTCGTAAGAACTATATAGTTCGGTGTCGTGGTTACCAAACTCAAACGTCCAGTAAACGCCTAATCTTTCCATCAACGTTGCAAATATTCTTGCCTCTTTCTTGTTGTTCAAGGTTGCCGATTGGAAAAATACCGGGTAAGCGATATCGCCGGTTACTGTTACAAGGTCCGGTTTTTCTTGCTTAATTAAATCTTCAACGGTTTTTACCGTCCACTTATCAGTTTGAATAGCAAACGCTCCGCCGCCGATATGTATATCAGTTAGTTGTAACACCTTAAAGTTACGCCTTGAAAGTTCTCCGTCCTTGTCGTAGAAAGTAAAACAATCTTTTTCCTTGTTAAATTCAGGCTTCCCGTTTGCGTCAAGTACCGGCGTAATGCGGTTTACACCCGTATAGTCAACAGGCGTTACTTTGTTTACTTGTTCAAGCAAAGCGTCAGAGCCCACTTTCGTAACGATGCCCGTAATACCTAAAAATAGGAAAATTACGCTAAAAATACTTGTCCAAACGATAAGGTGAGTCCTCTTCTTCTTTAACTTTTGCTCACGTGTTAAAACTTTCTTTCCTTTTTTCTTAGTTGTTTTTTCGGCTACCTCAACCCCATCCATAGCCTTTTTTTCTCTTGCCATAACTTACTCCTTAACCACATATATTTTAATTTTTTCTCTTTGTTCGATATCTTTTAATTTAGCCTTGTTTTCCTCGTTTTCCTCGGCCAAATCGCCCAAAATGAATAATTGTTTGTTATTTTTACCGTAGTCGCTTAGCCTAATCCACTCCACGTAAGTAAAAATGCCTTCGCTTTTAAGTTCGCTTTTTAACTCTTCAAGGTCAACGTCTTCGTTTTTGCCCAGCATTTTTTTAACAGCGCCGATTACCATTTTCACCGCTTGAATTAGCACCGCAACGCCTATAATTATTCCAAGTACGGCGTCGATAATAGTGTTCGTTACAAGGCATAACGCATAGCATATCCAAGTGCTAGCCGTGATTATCGAATCCAGCAAACTATCTAGGTACAACGAACGCATAATATCCGAATTATCCTTTTTGGACAGCGCCTTGTACACTATCGTCATCACTACTTTTACAACCAGCGTTACAAGTAGCAGCCAAAAATACAGCCAGCCAAAGTAAATAGGAAGCGGATAAACAATCCTTTGGATAGAATACACGATAAACACTCCGCCCATAACAAGCGTCATCGTAGACACTACGAAAGTGGTTATATATTCCATTCTGCCAAAGCCGTTCGGGTACTCGTCAGTCGGTTTTTTGTTGCTAACGCCTATTCCGACCGCCGCTAACGTACTGCCTATTATATCCGTAAAGTTGTTTACCGCATCGATAAACACGCTGATACTATTTGTAACTATTCCCACGAAAAGTTTGATTATGCCTAGCGCAAGGTTAATTATAGCGCCCGAAATACTTGCGGCAAGACCACGCTTAACATTTTTATTCATACTAAGATATTATACCACACATTATTTACTTTGAAAATAGGTAATTTAAGTTATTATGGATAAATTTGTTAAAAATTTGTTTATTATGAATTATTTTCAACCTATTTAATAGATATTTTTTATAAAATTTGTAGTAAATGGTTAAATATATGGACTTTGACTAAATATTTGTCTATAATAGCGTTGAGGTAAATTTATGAAATCGCTTAAACAACTGTACAAAATAGGGTTAGGCCCTTCGAGTTCGCACACAATGGGGCCCGAAAAGGCTTGCAAAATAATAAACGATAGATACAAAGATGCCGATAGTTTTGTGGTGACGCTTCGTGGCTCGCTTGCTATGACGGGAAAAGGTCACGGCACGGACAAAGTAATCGAAAACACTCTTTTAAGGCCTACTACCGTGCTGTTCGATACCGTTACGGTGGACTTACCGCACGAAAACACTATGGATGTTGCCGTAATTAAGGACGGCAAGGAAATTGCAAATTTAAGGGTGCTTAGCGTTGGCGGTGGCGACGTGGTTTTTGAAGGTGAGCCTCCGCTAGAACCAAAGGACGTGTACAACCTAAACACTTTCACTTCTATTGCAAAATACTGCGAAGAACACGACGTTCGTATCCCCGACTACGTAAGAGAAAGGGAAGGCGACGAGATTTTTGAGTACCTACACTTGATTTGGGAGCAAATGAAACAAACGATAAATAGCGGCTTAAAGGCTAGCGGAATTATCCCGGGAGGGCTGGAAATAACCAGAAAAGCAAAGTACTTGTACTCGCAAAGGCATATCGACGAATCGCCTGAAACAAGAGAAAACCGTCTTGTGTGCTCCTATGCTTACGCTTGTAGCGAGGAAAACGCTTGCGGCGGCACTATCGTCACCGCTCCAACCTGCGGCTCTTGTGGAATTCTTCCTGCCGTACTAAAATATATGCAAACCAAACACAAGTTTTCCGACGACCAAATCGTAAACGCTCTTGCAACCGGCGGAATAATAGGCAACATTGTAAAAACCAACGCCTCTATTTCGGGCGCTGAGTGTGGCTGTCAAGCCGAGGTGGGTACTGCTTGTAGTATGGCGGCAGGCGCTCTTGCAGAACTATTCGAGATGGACCTTGACCAAATAGAGTACGCAGCGGAGGTTGCTATGGAGCACCACTTAGGGCTTACTTGCGACCCTATCAAAGGGCTTGTGCAAATCCCTTGCATAGAGCGTAACGCCGTGGGGGCTATGCGTTCGATAAACGCACTAAGCCTTGCAAACTTCTTGACCAAAACCAGAAAAATCAGTTTTGATATGGTGGTGGAAACAATGTACCAAACGGGAAAAGACCTATCCAAAAACTATCGAGAAACCAGCACGGGCGGGCTTGCAAAACTATATAAGTAATACGCTCGTACAAATAAAACGCACTATAACCCTACTATTTACTAACTATTTGCAAAATCTAATTAGTAATTACGTAGGGCTATTTTTTATTATTATTTGCCTTGAATTACGGCAACTAACCCATGGATTTTGTTTACTGCATTTTAAAGCCTATTAAGGCATTGATTTTGTTTAAAAAAAAGGGCTATCTAGCCCCTTTTCCCTTTTCTTATTATTTCTTTATATTTTTCCAAAACGTCGTCCATTACTTCATCCCACGTTGCGTACACGCTATCCAAATTTGATACCACTTTGTCGTAAACGTCTTTATTGTTTTGAACTTCAATAATTTTATCTGCCCAAGCCTCTTTTGTTTGCTCAGCCAAAAAACCGTTCTCCCCGTCAATTATCCCCTCTGCCGAGGCAGAACCCCTCACGAGTATCGACGGCGTTCCCATCATAGCCGCCTCTTTTGAGGAAAGTGAAAACGTATCAAAAGTGGAAGAAAACAAAAAGTAATCTGCCGTTTTGTAATAGGCAGCAAGCAATTCTTTATCTAAAACTTGACCTACAAACACAACCAAGTCGTCTATGCCAAGTTCTTTTGACTGCTTTTCAAGTTTCTTTCTATAATCGCCGTCTCCAACTATTAAAAACTTGAATTTAAGCCCTTTTTCTTTTAATAGTTTCATCGTTTCAAGTAGCATAGATATATTCTTAACAAGCACCACTCTACCAACGAATAGGAACGTGACCTCATTACTTATAGCGTGTTTCTCTTTTATTTCTTTTACGAGCATATCTAGTTTTTCGGGCTGTACTGCTATTTTTTCAATGCCGTTTTTTACCACTTCACACGGCAAATCAACCCCATAAACGTTTTTTAAACAATCCTGACTACCGCTAGACACCGACCATACGTAATCCATTCGCCTAATAGAATATAGCAAAAAATTAAGAGCAAACTTTTGCAGGCATTTTAGTTTTACGCTACGATTTATTTCCTCGTGATATTTCGTATGTACGGTAAAAACTATCGGAATATCATTCTTTTTTGCGTACCTAAGCATTGTCCTTGATAAAGTAACCGGGGAGTGACAATGTATGACATCGTAATGATTTTCCTTTAAATATTTCTTTAATCTTAAATCAAAGGCAGGAAGTGGCAACCTCACGCCGTATTTACCTCCCGAAAGCGACAACGTGCGTATTACTTTATATCCGCCACCGTCAAAGGTTTTAGGATACCACGGCACAAGCGCATCACAAATTACGCCCTCTTTACCGTTTAATATCCTGCAATAATTATCCACCACGTTGACAACACCGTCAACGACGGGGAAATAATTATCTAAAACTTCCAAAATCCTAATTTCTTCCATACTATTCACTCAATTTATATTTTTTTATCACTCTTTTTTTGTGCCTAGACTTAAAGAATTTGTTTGTCATACCCACTAAACCTAGTATTATGTACACGTAATAAGTGCACACTCTCCACATAAACACCACCCAAAACAGAGCGCCCTCTCCCATCGGAATAGGGGCAAACACCATAGATGCCACACCCTCGATAGCGCCACTATTACCCGGAGTAGGAACAAGCGACGCAGCAAACAACGAGTATGCGTTTAAGGTAACTATATCTACCAGCATTTTTGCCCCGGGGGTTGTTTTTCCTAGCGCCATAATAACAAAATAAGGCACGGACATAACTACAAAGAAGTCTAAGCACGAAACCAAAAATAAGAATATAACGCCAACTTTATCCTTTGCAATATGCACAAACGCTTGCCTATAACCCTCTAAAAAGTCCACTACTTTTTTATCCACTTTTTCGTAGTCGGGCACTATTTTTAGTTTAACGCCTATCTTTATAAAAAATGCGATAACCTTATGTATTGCAGATGGAAACAACGAGAATAAAACGACTATAAGCGGAGCAATAGCCGCTATGGATATGCCAACATAAGTAAGACTTTTTACAACAACCGCCTGATTATTTGGCAAATATTGTAGAGCATCGTGATTCGTAATATACAAAATCACAGAACATACTATCCACGCTATAAGATGAAAAATATACTTAACAATAGGTATTGCAGTAGCTACGTCCGCAGGGTAGCCTTTTTTGTAGTATTGGTACACTTGATACGGCTGTCCACCGGTATTTAATGGCGTGATATTATCGTAAAATTTACCCATTATACCCACACTCATAGACAGTTTTAAGTCGAATTTTTTAACGGTGATTTTAGAAATTATCGAATATTTAAGCGCATCGGTACAAAACATAATCAGCACGATTACTGCTAGCAAAATTGCATAATACGGATTAACCGTAGACAGCAAATCTTTAAGCGAGGCGATATTACCCCCCGATAAAGTCTTGCTTACGGCATATATCATATAAAACGTCAACCCGAAAAATATCAAAAGCAACGTGTTTTTCAATACTTTCTTGGTTAGGTCTTTATTAAATATCGTCTTTTTTGTCGGTGATTTTTCCATTTTTCTTTCTCTATAATAAGATTATACATCATTATCTTTATTTTTCAATAATATCGGTAATTTTTACCTGTAACACTTGGTGTAGTTCGCTTTTTTCGTGCTTTTTTATTTATTTTTCGCCTCTTTTATCGCCTTTTCTTAACGTATACTCTTTATATTACACATACATTTATCCCTATTATACCTATAAAACGCCGTCCGTTTCTAAATGTTTTTAGTCTATTTAAAACAAAAAAAGATACCGTAAAAACGGTATCTTTTGGTTATATTTAAAGTTGTTTCTTATTCCCACTCGATAGTTGCAGGTGGCTTGCCCGTGATATCGTAAACTACTCTGTTTACGCCCTCAACCTCGCCAACAATTCTTGCAGAAACTCTGCCTAATAGGTCGTGAGATAGCGGAACGTACTCGCAAGTCATAAAGTCGTTGGTTTTAACGGCTCTAAGGGCGATTGTGTAGTCGTAAGTTCTTTCCTCGTTTCTTACGCCGACAGATTGAACGCTGGTAAGGATAGCGAAATATTGATCGGCTTTTTCACCGCTCTTCTCAAGTTCCTCTCTAAAAATAGCGTCAGCCTCTCTCACGATGTTTAGTTTTGGCTCGTTTACTTCGCCAAGTACTCTAACTGCAAGCCCCGGGCCCGGGAACGGTTGACGAGTAACGAGTTCGGTTGGTAAGCCAAGTAACCTGCCTAGTTCCCTTACTTCGTCCTTAAACAAACTCTTAAGTGGCTCTACAAGACCTACAAAGTTCATATCCTTAGGAAGTCCGCCTACGTTGTGGTGGCTCTTAACAACGGCCTTTTTGCCTACCCAACCACTTTCAACGATATCAGGGTAAATAGTACCTTGCGCTAGGAATTTAGCGTCGCCGTACTTCTTTGCTTCGTCTTGGAATACCTCGATAAACTCCTTACCGATAATCTTTCTCTTTTGCTCGGGATCGGTTACGCCCTTAAGTTTTGACAAAAATCTTTCTTGAGCGTTCACCCTTACGAAAGTAACGTTTTTATCCTTGAATGCCGCTTCGATTTGGTCGCCCTCGTTCTTCCTCATACAGCCGTGGTCTACGAAAATGCAAACCGCTTGATTAGGAATAGCGTACTCTAAAAGTGCTGCGCAAACCGAACTATCTACACCGCCTGACAAACCAAGTATTACTCTTTCTTCGCCGACTTGCTCTTTAATAAGTTGCTTTTGCTCCTCGATAAAGTCCTTCATAGTGTAGTCACCGGTAGCGCCGCAAATACCAAATACGAAGTTTTTGAATATGGTTTTGCCCTCTTCCGTTAGGTCTACTTCCGGGCGGAATTGTAAGCCGTACAACTTCTTAGCCTCGTTTTCGATAGCGGCAAACTCGCTAACCTTGGTTGAAGCAATAGCGGTAAAGCCGTTAGGTAAAGAGGTAAGTTTTTCGGTGTGATTCATCATAACCATAGTATTTTCTTTCACGCCGTCAAATAGTTTCACGCTAGAAACCGTTGCCTCTACCTTGCCGTACTCTTTTTGAATGCTTTGAACTTTGCCACCTAGCATATTAGCCATAACTAGCATACCGTAGCAAATACCCATCACAGGAATACCAAGATTGAAAATTTCCTTATCGCAACGTGGAGATTCACTATCGTTTACACTTTCCTCGCCTCCGGTAAGAATAATGCCTATAGGATTGATTTTTTTGATTTCGTCAACAGAGATATTGTAAGGCTTGATAATAGAGTAAACTTGAAGTTCTCTCACTCTTCTTGCAACGCTCTCTTTGTATTGTCCGCCGAAATCCAACACTAATACAACTTGATTCGTCATTGTTTTTCTCCTTATATAGTAAAAATTATCCTAAGATATATTTTATAGATATATTTTACAATTTTGTTGCAAATTAGTAAAGCAACCAAAATATATTTTTTATGTTTTTTAGTTATAGCGATATAACTTAGAATATATAGTCCTATTCTATTTAATATTCGTTTAACTTTTTCCCTCGTGTTTATCACTTTTTAGGCTTGCTAATTTTATTTTAGCCATATCGAAGCATTTTAACTCGATTATTATGATAATATTACTTGCTAATAACTATGATAAACGTCGGGCAAAAGCCCGACGCAATTATTCGTTAAGCAAATGAAAATTCTTTTTGTTGGTCTTGTACAGCCTCTTGAACACTTCAAATTGCCTGTCGTAAACCTTTTTGTTTTCCATATTAGGCGTAAACGTTGCAGTAACCGGGATAAAGTCCTTTACCTTTTCGATATTAGGTATGATATTTAGCCCCACGCCCATAATAGCGGCTGCACCGACAGCGCCCACGTTTTGCGGCTCGTCGATAGTTTCTATCGTCTTACCCGTGATATCGGCTAAGATTTGGCAAGTAGCACTACTTAAAGCGCCGCCACCTACAAAGCGAATTTTGTCACTTACCTTAAACTTCTTCTCCTCGCATTCTAGCATCCACCTCTTGTGGTAACAAATACCTTCAAGCACCGCCCTAATTAGTTCGGTTTTGCCCGTTTCCAGTTTGATATTGAAGAACATACCCGTTGCATAAGGATCTTCAAAAGGACAGCGATTGCCGTGTAGCCAAGGGGTAAATATCACCCCGCCACTTCCTGCAGGCACGGAGGAAATAACCTCGGTCATATATTGATACAAACTGGTGTACTCGGTTTCTAGGCTCTCGGCAACGTCCTCTTTTTTTAGATATATGCCTATCTCGTCAAGCGCCAAGTGGTTTTTTACCCATTCCAAACTTTTACCAGAGGTTTCCATCTCGGCAAAGTAGTTAAACTTTCCGGTTTGTGCGCCACGAATTGCCGCAATCATAGTCATAACGTCAACCGTTTGCTTGTCCACAATAGTACTTACCCAGCCCGACGTACCGCTGTAAATATGCGTATCGCCAACGTCTACGCTACCTGCGCCAACGCCGATAAGCGAAGCGTCACCGCCACCGCCGAATACTTTAGTGCCCTCAAGTAAGCCAAGTTCCTCGCCGGCTTTCTTGGTTAGCCCGCCAACTAGGTCGGTAGACTTAATTATCGAAGCAAGATGCTCCACGTGTACGCCAAACATTTTCGCCGTGGAAATGCTCCATTCCTTGCCGTTTTTATCCATAAGTAAGGTTGCAAACGCAGAGTCCTCCGTCATAACGAATTCGCCCGTACACCTTGCGATTAAATACTCTTTTACGTCCAGCCACTTGTACGCTTTTTGGAAAACTTCAGGCTCGTTTTCTTCCACCCATTTGTACTTCCAAACAGGATCTTTTACGCTTGCAGGCACTACGCCCGTGTGGTACATTGCCTTTGCAAGTTTAAAGATATTCGCCCCTGCAATTTGTGGGCCGTGGGCTAAGTACTTTTTGATTTGCGCCTTGCCCCTTTGGTCCATATAACTCATAGGACGCCTTACTGCGTTGCCCTCTTTGTCAACTAGCACCATACCTTGCATTTGCGAGCAGAACGATATGCCTTGAATTTCATTTGGCTTTACGCCCGTCTTTTTCAAAACTTCCTTAGTGGTTAAGCACATAGCCTCCCACCATTCGTCTGCGTCTTGCTCAGCGCCGCCGTCGTCAAAAACGTACAACTTGTAGCCTTCCATAGCCGAACCGACCATTTTTATCTTTTCGTCTATCTCAAAAAGGCAAGTTTTAATACCCGTTGTGCCTATATCGTAAGCAATAACGTAGGTTTTCATATATCCCCCTCCAAAATAAATTTCCGTATATCATATCACAAAGTGATAACTATTCCTCAATGCCTTGCCCTAAAAAGTGCAACACCCTAAGCATTTTGTCAAAGTACGTCACGTACGCTTCGCACTTATCCACGTCCACTCTTTCCCTTTTGCAACCGTTTTTGCATAGCGCATAATACTTACATTTCTTGCACTTTTCCGTAATTTCCGTAGAGCCAAGCACAAAGTTTGTTTGGATATTGCCCCTCTGCATAGTGAAAAAGTCGTCGGTTTGAATTTTGCCCAAAATATAGTCGTCCACGCAATAGTAGTCGCACGGGAATACCGTGCCATCCGCCTCGATAGTAAACTGATAACTACAATTACCGTTCATACCGCATTGATAAGCAGGTAATTTATGAACCAGTCTAACGAAGTTGTCGATTTGCCTCACGCTAACGTAGTTGCCGTGCATATAATCGTCAAAGTACAAGGTGGTAAGGTCAATCAAAAACTGCCCGTACTCCTTGCCTGTCATATACATATTTTCGTCCTCAACCACGTGGTTAAAAGGTTTTAGGCAAGGGGTAAACTGCAAATACTTGTATCCCCTTGACGTGAAAAATTCGTATATGCTTTTGATATGCGTGGCAACGTACTTAGTTACTACGGTAAGGATATTAAAATCCACTTCGTAGTACTGCAAGTCGTCGATAGCCTCGATAACCCTATCGAAAGTGGACTCGCCTTTGTAGTCCACCCTATAGGAGTTAGCAAAGTAAGTGCCGTCTAACGATACGCCAACTAGAAAGTTGTTTTCCTTAAAAAACTTGCACCATTCCTCGTCAATAAGCGTACCGTTGGTTTGAACGGCAAGTATTACCTCGCTGTTTTTGTCGTTGTACTTATTTAAGTACTCTACCGCACTTTTGAAAAAACCTATCCCGCTAAGAAGTGGCTCTCCGCCGTGAAAGGACAGATAAATTCTACTGCCGTCTGCGTACTCTAATGCTTTTTTTATGGTGGTTTCCAGCGTTGCCTTACTCATTATCCCGTAGTTTTTCTGCTCCCTATTCTCCGCTACGGAGTGGTAAAAACAGTACTTACAGTTTAGATTGCAACTACTAGAAACGGGTTTTAGCATTACGGATAGTTGAGGCATTATCTTATAATTCCTCTTCTATTTTCCTTAAATTCTTTTTTAACCTCTGCCATTCTGTCGGCAAGTTTTTTAGCAGTTTCAGGTTGCCTCATAGCGATATTGTAACCCTCCGCAGGATCGGTATCTAGGTTAAACAAGTAGTTCTTGTAATGTTGGTTAATAAACGCCGAGTTCTCGGTGATAACGTCCTTGTAGTACTTGTAATCGTAAACGTTGCCGCCGTACTCAACCGCTAAGTTGATTGCTTGCACCTTGCCACGTTTTAAGTAGTAAATACCCCCCTCGTGCATAGTAGCGTCTTGAGGAGTAGTACCGTTCCATAACCCTCTCATAGACACGCCGTCGATAATACGGTCGTCAGGGATAGGTAGGTTTACGTAATCAAGCACGGTGGTGAAAATATCCATATTCGTGCATCTTGCGGTGATAACCTTGTTGCCGTTAGCATCAGCCGTCATAGTAGTGCCAACTTGTCCGTTAGGATAACTTACCAAGAACGGAACTTTGAAAGCGCCCTCGAAAGGAGTGTTCTTTCTGCCACGAAGTGCGCCGGTAACACCCTCTCTACCCGGGCCGTTATCCGAGGTAAAGATAACCATAGTGTCGTCGTACACACCTTTATCTTTTAATAATTGTAAAATTTGACCAACGGCTGCGTCAAACTCTTCGATACAGTCGATATAACTATCGTCGGATTTGTCGCCTACGCCGTTTCCGTTCTTGTTACTAAAAATAGGGAAATGAGGCCATGGGCTCCAGTACTCAACAAAGAATTTTTCGTCGTTATCTATTTGTTTTTCAACGTAATCCATCAATTCTTTGGTAAACCTTTCGGTAGACAAAGATTGATCAAGCAGGTCGTTGTGAGAATATACTTGCTTAGGTACGCCCTTTTCCTCTCTTACGATATTGTAAGGAGTCATATCGTTTACGTAGTGGCTACCGAAGAAGTAGTCAAAGCCTTGGTTGGTTGGAAGATATTGACCGTAGTCACCCAAGTTCCATTTACCGAACAAGCCCGTTTTGTAGCCGTATGCTTGCATAACCTCAGCAATGGTAATTTCGTCACCAAGAATGCCGTCAACGTTGTTCTTGAACTCGAATGCGTTGAAGAACCTAGTATTGCCGTAAGGCGCTACTTGTTGTGCGGTTGGGAAAATAACGTTGTCAAGGTATCCTCTTGCCGAGTATCTACCCGTCAAAATACCAAACCTTGAAGGCGAACTAACAGGTGAAGAACTGTAACAGTTTTCCATCATTACGCCGGTTTTTCCGATACTGTCGATATGAGGCGTTTTAATAGTTGCGTCAGCCTCGCCAAGATAACTAAAACTAGAAATATCCGAAAAAGCCATATCGTCCATAAGGATAATCAAAACGTTAGGATCGGTGCTACCCTTTTGTCTGCCGTTTTTAATTTTGTTTAAATATGCGTCGTGTCCCTCTTGCATACTTTCAACGGTAGGGTTCATTCTTATGCTCATAAACAAGAAGTAAATTAGCGATGCGCCTATCATTACAAAAGAAGTGCAGCGAGTAACGACGTAACTTGCTTTGTAGTTTTTAGCCTTTGGAATTAAGGAAAGTACGGTAAGACCTATTATGCTTAGGCTGGCAAGACCGATATTGTAGCCTAATCTAAACCAAAATCCGTCCGCACCTCTTACGATATAGGTAAACACGGTGCCGCATATCATAATGCCGTACGAGGCAAGCAAGAAAATATTCAATTTGTTTTTGCGAATAATTTGTAAAAACATTGCAAGTGCAACAAATGAAGATGCGACAACTAAAACTAGCGTTAGGAAATTGTATCCGCCAATTAGCGTAGTTAGGAAAAGAACTACTGTCGCAAGCAAAAAGATTACGTTAAACGGGGTGAATTTTTTGTTTAATTCAACGGGCGTTTCTCTAAATCTTTTTTGTTTTTCTTTAAAACTCTCTTTCATAAAAAACTCCAAGTCCTAATAATAATGTTATAATTATAACATACCTTTTAAGATATTCCAACACTATTTTAATTTTTCCACCTAGTTTGTGCCCTGTTTTTTAGTAAAAAATTTAGCGTTTTAGGATTGAATTTTTTAAAAATTTAATTGCTCTTTAAATTTGCTAGTTAATTTATTTAGTTAATTTTCTATTTTGCCGTCCCACAGGTATTTTGATAGGTCAACGTGATAGCCGTTTACCTCTATTCCCTCGCTTTGTAGCCTTACAACTTGTTCGTTTTCTCCGCCAAAGGCAAAACTTTTGGACACTCTACCAAACCTATCCACCACTTTGTAGCATTTTATAACGTTTGGGTTAGGGTTAAAATGTAGCGCATAGCCTACCGCCCTAGACGCTTTGGGCGAGCCTAGTAAAAAGGCAATTTGCCCGTAGGTAGCCACTTTCCCCTCGGGAATTTTTAAAACTATTTCGTAAACTTTATCGTAAAAACTCATAAACACTACCCTTCCTCTTTGATTAGTATATCGTAAAAGTACGTAATTTTTCACTTTTTAAAAAATTTAGCCGCTAAAATTTTCAACCTTAACAAAAAAACCCTCGTTTTTGGCTGTTTTTCAACGTTTTTAGCAAAATACCTTAGCCATAGTAGATTTTTTATACTATAATAAGACTAATATGGAGGCAGTATGAAAACTATATACAAGAATTGTAACCTTATCGACGGATTGAATAATCCTGTTAAGTCTAATATTTCCGTTTTAGTAGAGAACGGAAAAATCGCAGCAATCGGCACTGGTTTTGACGAAAACGGTTGCCAAGTTATCGACCTAAGCGGCAAGTATTTAATGCCCGGTATGATAAACCTACATATCCACCTATTCGGTACGGGTATGCCAAGCAAAATCCTAGGTGGCGGCGGACTACAAAAGTTCGTGCTTAAATTTATCACTACCCCACTAGGCAGAAAAGTTTTGGACAAAATGTTAGAGGCTAACGCAAAAAATATCTTGTTTAGCGGCGTAACCACAGCAAGAAGCGTAGGCGACTTCCACTACTCTGACGTAAGGCTAAGGGATAATATCAACGCCGGCAAAAAAATAGGACCAAACCTACTTGTATCAGGTCCGGCGGTTACCGTACCAACCGGACACGGCGACGGCACGTTTGCCCTAACCTCGTCCACTCCTGAGGGAATTAAAGCCCTTGTTGACGAAGTAGCGTCACACAACGTAGACCTAATCAAAATATGCATAACCGGTGGCGTTATGGACGCAAAGAAAGAGGGCGAACCGGGTGAATTAAAAATGGACGCCGTACTTTCTACCGCTGCTGTTAGCGAGGCACACAAACTAGGCTTAACCGTTGCTTCTCACACCGAGAGCGAAGAGGGTGTAAAAGTTGCAATCGAGTCCAAAGTGGACACTATCGAGCACGGTAGCCTTATCTCCAAAGAGGACGTTGAAAGGCTGAAAGATTACAACGGCGCTTTCGTTTGCACAATGTCACCGGCACTTCCGCTTGCTAAACTTGATCCTGAACTTACAAAACTTAACCCTATGTGCGTTTACAACAGCAATATCGTGTTCAACAATATGGTAGAGGGCTCTAAGTCGGTAATGGCAAACGGCGGAAAAGTAGGACTGGGAACAGACGCATCTTGTCCGTTCGTAACGCAATACAACACCTACCTTGAAGTTATGTACGCAAACAAATTCTTAGGTTTATCCCCTCTTGAAGCAATAAACGTAATCACTATGAAAAACGCAGAAATTATCCACAAAGAAAAGGAAATCGGCTCTATCGAAGTTGGAAAGAACGCAGATATGCTAGTGCTTAACGAGAACCCGCTTGACGATTTAAGATGCCTATCCGATATCTTTATGGTGGTAAAAGGCGGAGAAATTTACGCAAACGCTAAAATCAAGAAAAACCAAAAAATCGAGACCGAATTACAAAACTTATACAACACCCTTTAAAGCGGTATTTGTGTGATTCTCCCCGTAAATTTGTGATTTTCACACCTAAAACCCTTTTAAAAGGCAAAATAACTAAAGAATAAATAGTACCTGTAAAGCACGAAAAACACTTAGATTTTTCACAAATTTTTAATAGGCTTTAAGCCCGAAACTCTATAAAAGGAGCGTAATATGAAAAACCTAATAGACTACGCCGAAACTTTCAAAAAATCTTACGACGAAGTTCCCTTCAACGAGGTGGACGGGCTAGTACTTGCGCAACTTTGCTACCTAAACTTAGATAGTTACGCAAACGATATAAACTCTTTGGGTATGACGATTAAGGAACTTTTCGAAAAGAAAAACAAATCGTTATTCAATATAAGAGTGCCCGACCAAAACAAGAAACTTCTTCGTAATCTTTCGGAAAACCCACGTTTTTCTACTATACGTATTACTAATTACGAAAAGGAAAACGACGCTGAAAAAATGATACAATTCTCCGCCACCACTTTCGAGTGGGACGACGTGGGATATATTGCATTCAGAGGCACGGACTCCACCGTTGTCGGCTGGAAAGAGGACTTTGACGCTATGTTCAAAGACGCAGTCCCTTCGCAACTTAAAGCGGTAGAATATGTCGAAAAGCGTGCCGCTACCCTAAAAGGCAACTTCTATGTGGGCGGACACTCCAAAGGCGGTAATATGGCGGTGTACTCGGTGCTAAAATCCCGCCCTGAAATTCAAGATAGAGTAATATTTATCTTTGACTACGACGGGCCGGGCGTTAAAAAAGAGTACCTGAACGCAGACTGCTACCTAAGGATAAAGGACAAAATCATCACCACTATCCCCGAGCAAAGTTTGTTTGGTATGGTGCTGTATAACGACGATAACTACCACGTAATCAAAAGCGACGGCGTATGGGTAAATCAGCACGATCCGTTTAACTGGCATATCGTAAACGGCTGCTTCGTGTACCTTGAAAGCGTATCGCAAACCTCAGAAATAAACCGTGACGCATTAAACAAATGGCTGTACGAAACCGATGCCAAACAACGTGAATTACTGGTGGACACCGTGTACAAACTTATCGCCCTAACCAACTCCGAAAAGGTGGGCGAAGTGCCTGTAAACTTTATGAAACACGCCACCGTGATTTACAAGGAATACAAAAATTTGGACAAGGAAAAACTTGGTCAAATATTCGCCGTTGTAAAACAATTCAAAACTTTTAGGAGCGAAATCGAACAAGCAGTAGTCACCGAGGGTAAACGCAAGACGGAGGAAAAGGCAGATTTTTCTCAAATGTTCCAAAAATTTGCCGCCCCTATCAAAAATATCGTTAGCAAGTTGCCGCTAGACGAGTACAAGGATATGATTACCAACAACACGGTTGTGCAAAAGGCTAAACAGGTAGGCAGCAAGATAACGGGCACTATATCTAATCAAATCACAAAGATTACCAAAAAGCCTGACAATAAAGCAGCATTAAGCGGTGAAATTAGCGGGCAAGAAATCGCTTTAAATAAGTACAAAGGCGACTTTAAACCTCAAAAACAGACGATAAAGTCCGTTTCTCGTAAAAAACACGGTTTTAAGCCACGCAAGTTTACCGCCCCGACAACAGACGCTAAAAAGGACAAAACCTCGAAAAAAAATGAAAGCGTAAAGGCTAAACAAGTGGAGGATAAAAACGGCAAAACCAAATCAGCCGAGCAAAAGCAAGCGCCAAAACAGGTCGCTAAGAAGAACGAGCGTGCCTTAGCGCAAACAAAAAAGTTTAAGCAAGACTACTTCGACTTTTACGACGACGTGAAGGACCACACCAAAGGCAGAGAGGACTGGTAACGCTCTTGTTTAATATGTCCTACTCAGTTAGGTTAAAAAATATAACAAAAAATCAAACAAAAAAGAGGACGTCGTCCTCTTTTTTTTACGTTTTAAGTTTCATAAACGCTTATTAGTATAATTCGTTGCCACGCAAATTAGCCTAGCGCCTAGTTGCCTTAGCGCACGTGGGCTACTCTACTTACGTGCTTTATTTAACACATTAAGCCGTTTGCCAAATTGTAACTTCTCCATCTACGTAGTGCCAGAAGTTACCGTTTGTGGTTGGCTCGGTTTCGCTGTAATAGTACACCATTTTGTCAAGTTTTCCGCTAACGGTCATTCTATCTTTCGTGTGAAATACTCCCTTACCTTTCATTTTATTACTGTTATTAAAAATATCCATTCCCACCGTTAAGTTAGTGCTACTAAGTTTTACCGTGGTTAAATTTGTGCAATGAGCAAACGCATAATCATCAATCTCACTAACAGTTTCAGGCAACTCAATATTTATTAAAGAATTGCAACCACTAAATGCATAACTTCCGATAGTTGTTAATTTCGTTCCAAAATCTATTGACTTTAACGAAATACACCCGTTAAACGCATTGCTTTCTATCTCTGATAATTTTTCACCGTTATTTACGCTTTCTAATGCGGTGCAACCCAAAAATGCTCCATTGCATATCTTTACGCCATACGGTATTTGTGGAATATCTATGCTTTTTAACGATATACAACCGCTAAACGCATGTTCGCCTATTTCAAAAAGATTTTCAGAATAGGTAATCTTCGTCAACGACTTACATCCGGCAAACACTTTGCCGACTATTCTTCTAATATTATCGCTTAATTCAATTTCTTTTATCGACGTGCAGCCACTAAATGCGCTTTCGCCAATATGCCATACGCTTTTTGGAATAGTGATACTTTCTAGCGAACTAATGCCGTCAAACGCAGAACTACTAATTGTAGTTACGCCGTCAGGGATAACGGAGTTTTTGCAGCCCGATACAAGCGTTATTCCATCTTTGATTATGCAATTACCCTCGCTACTGTAAACAGGGTTTTCTTGCTCAATCGTGATTGTTTCAAGATTATTAGCCTTGCCGATTACCGCCTCGCCAATTTCATTTACATCTTTTCCTATGGTTATGCTTCTTAGCGAACTACAACCGTAAAATGCGTATTTATTTAACTTTGCAACGCTACTTGGCAACACGACGTCGGTTACTTTTTCGCCCATTAAATGTAAGGTTGCGCCGTTACACAACGGATTAGAGTTCTTAGTTTGGAAAACGATTTTGCTCCACCCCTCGATATCTCCGTCGTAGTACACGTCCTTTAACATTTCACAACCATTAAAAGCCTCCGCCCCGATAAAATCTACGCTGGTAGGAATACGTATGCCTTTAATGTCAGCGCCCTCAAAACCATTTACAGAAATCCTTTTTAAAGGTTTTGCGTAATACAAACTAGGTATGCCGATGTATTTTGCTTGGCTACTGCCTAACTTTGCGGCGTATTCGCCATCTGCATATAGTTCATACCCTAAGCCCGAAGTATCACCGATACGTCCGCACTTACACAAACCCTCTTCGCTGTACGAGTGATACTCCACGTCAAACTTTTCTCCACACTTTTTGCAAACTTTCCAATGCTCGTTACCATCGTACTTTAAATCGCCGCTAGTTTCGTGCACGTGCGCAGTTTCGCCACCGCTTGAGCCACCGTTACCATTTCCGCCATCATTACTGCATGAGGCAAAGCAAAGCACATACGACGCAATGGTCATAACGGCTAAAAGCACCAACAATTTCTTTTTCATAATGGCCCCTTAAAAATAATTTTAGAATATAACAATTCCTAATTTTCAGTTTACGCTTTTAGAAAAATAATGTCAATAATCACAAAAAAAACTTTGTTTCTATTTGATAAATTCTAATAAAAAATCCACTACGATGAGTTGCATCACAAAGAGTGGATTTTTTGTTTATTTATTTTGGAGTTTTGGACTATTTATTTGTTTTTTTTATTTGGGTTGTATTTTAGTAGCCTTACCGAGTTTAAAATTGCAATAACCGATACGCCAACGTCGGCAAATACGGCAAACCACATATTAGCAATACCCACGCCGCTTAGAATTAAAACGAGCAGTTTGATAGCCAAGGAGAACACAACGTTTTCCTTTACTACAATCATTGTTTTTTTGGCAATTTTTATTCCGCTTAGTAGTTTTGTTGGCTCGTCGTTCATAAGCACGATATCGGCTGTTTCCACCGCAATATCGCTACCCATTTTGCCCATTGCAATACCAAGGTCGCTGCCTGCAATAACCGGTGCGTCGTTTATTCCGTCGCCTATAAACGCTACCTTTTTGTTTTGTTTTAGGCTTTGAACCGCCTCTAATTTATCCTTTGGAAGTAGGCTTGCCTCCACCTTATCTACGCCAAGGCTTTCGCCTATTTTGTTAGCAATGCGCTCGTTGTCGCCGGTAAGCATTACGGTGGTTTTGCCCATATCTTTTAGGGCTTTTATTAGCGTTTTCGAGCCGTCCTTTACTTCGTCCTCAATTACCACGTAGCCCGTTACCTTCCCGTTTACAGCAAGGTAAATAACGCTTCCCGTATTGTCGCATTCCTCTACGTTTACGCCCTCAACCAAAAGTAGTTTTTTGTTACCAACAAGGACTTTATCGCCCAAAAACGTTGCTTTAACCCCGTTTCCTGCAATTTCAACTACGTCTTTTACGCTATCCTTATCCAAATATTTTTCGTACTTTTTGCTTATTGCCAAGGCTATCGGGTGGTTTGAAAAACTCTCCACCGAGCCTATTATTCTTCTAAATTTTTCCTCATCGCCGTTTATTACTTCTCCGGTTACGGCAAAGTTGCCTTTGGTCAAAGTGCCCGTTTTATCAAAGGCAAACACGTCTATTTTGCTTAGCATTTCCAGGTAGTTGCTGCCCTTAATTAGCACGTTGTTTTTAGATGCGTTGCCAAGCCCTGCAAAAAAGCCAAGCGGCACGGATATTACAAGCGCACACGGACAACTTACAACCAAAAACGACAACGCCCTGTACACCCAAGTAGTCCACATTCCGTCGAAAATAGGCGGCACAATGCCCACAATCAAAGCGACAAATACTACGATAGGGGTGTAATATTTTGCAAATACCGATATAAAGTTTTCGCTTTTTGACTTGTTAGAGGTTGCGTTTTCCACCATATCGATAATTTTGCTTGCCGTGGACTCTGAAAACTCTTTCGTCACCCTTATTTCAACCACTCCGCTTAGGTTTATGCTACCGCTAAGTATCTCGTCATTAACGCTTTTGTTTATCGGCAAACTCTCGCCTGTAAGTGCGGACAAATCAAAACTTGCGCTTCCGTCTACCAAAACGCCGTCAAGCGCCACTCTTTCGCCCGCCTTAACCACAATCACGTCGCCAACGTTTACGTCGAATGGATCTACCCTTACAGCCTCGCCGTCCTTTAACAAATATGCGTAATCGGGGCGGATATTCACAAGGTCCTCTATGCTGCGCCTAGACCTTTCCACCGCAACGTCTTGGAAGGTTTCACCCACCATATAAAACAGCATTACAGCCACAGCCTCGGGATATTCGCCGATAATAAGTGCGCCTATTCCTGCGATGCTCATCAAAAAGTTCTCATCAAAAAACCTACCTCTAAGAATGTTTTTAACCGCCTTTTTAATCGGCTCGTAGCCACAAATCAAAAACGACGGCAAGTACACGGCTAGCCATACGTACTTATTAGTCTTTATCAAAGCCGACAGAATTATTCCAAGCACAAGCAGGAACGACGACAGCGATATTTTGATTATTTCCTTTTTTCGCCCTTTCATATTAGCACCTTTTTACTACTATACCGTCCTCGAATTTTTCAGTAGTCTTAATCACTTTTTCAAAAATTTGTTCTGCATTCTCGTCCTCTACCTCGACTGCCATTTTTAGCGTCATAAAACTGATACTACAATCCTTTACGCCTTGCATTTTTTTGATTATTCCCTCCAAAGTATTAGCGCAAACCGCACAATCTAATCCTTGTAATTTGTAATTTCTTTTCATAAAAAAAACCTCCTAAGTTGAATATCCGTTCAACTAATATTATTATAATTGAACACTTATTCAACTGTCAAGGCTTTTTTGCAAAAATTTTCTTAGTTTTTATAAATTTATTTTTTTGCGAATTTACTACGTAATATGATTTTATATATATAATTAAATAAAATTTTCCAAAATCTATCCTAAATTGCTCTTTTAGTACTATTATGCCGTTTTTATATTGATATTTTATGTTGCTAGTATATCCTAAATCTATGCTAAATTATGCTTTTAGTACTTTTTACTGCTTATGCTAGTTGTCCTCAATATTATTTATATTGCTACCGACTGTATTGTAATGTGTTCTCTTTCTCCTGCTTACCTGTATTATTAAGTACCTTTCTGCACCGGTTAAACAACTTCTCGGTAAACCTCAATTATATTTTAATATTCGCCTTAAAATCGCTTTACCAAACCTTCAAGGTTATTTATGTTTTACGTGCACTAGCGTTTCGGTTATAATATCCGACACGTGCCCATCGTCCACAGAGTAAAACACCTCTTTACCACGCCTTTCGCTGCGCACCAAACGAGCCTCTTTAAGTACGGCAAGTTGGTGAGATATGGCGGACTTTGTCATATTTAATACCGCCGAGATATCGCACACGCACATTTCCCCTTCAAGCAGCGTGAACATAATATTCATTCTGGTTTGGTCGCCCAGCATCTTAAAAATTCTGGCCACTTTGTTTTTGTCCTCTTGGCTTGGCATATTCCCTGTTGCGTTTTTTACCGCCTCGTCGTGAATAACGTTGCAATCGCATATATTATTGTTTTTCATAATTACCTCTTACTACTATTATAATTTGCCGCACGGTGCTTGTCAATAAAGAAAAAAACCTTAAAATTAAGGTTTTCTCATATAATATCCCATTACTTTATCCCAGTAAGGAAGCGGCGCTTCGTCTAATAGGTCAAAGCCTTTTGCAAGGTAAATTTCCTTGTTTCTGACAGTATGCGTTTCAAGGTAAACGTGACCATCATCACAAAACTGCTCAAATATTTTTCTTAGTGCGCCCTTGCCCCTTTCCTCTTTTGCAACAACCACTAGGCTTAGATAATCGTCCTTTTCGCCCATAAGTTCTTTGGAGTGTTCCTCGGCGTAAGTTGCGTAAGTATAGCCACGCTTTAAAGCCTTTATTCCCACCTTGCAAAATAGCGTAACCACTAGCGTTGGTGCGTACTTATACACGTACTTTTCGTTTTTGCTTTTGCCGTTTGGAATATACACTATCGATACGGTGTGCTCGTCGTTTGTGTATAGGTAATCTTTGGAGCGTAGTAAATCATATTTATAGATATAGTACAGCGATTTTAATCTTTTTTTCTCGGATTGCTCCGCCAAAATATAATCGGTATAAAGCGCATACTCGCTAAAACAAGACGCATATAACTTAGCCAAATCCTCGATTTCGTCCAGCCTTGCTTTTCTTAAATACATTTTTTCACCTCTCTACTTGTATCTTGAGGCATTCTACCATATAAATATCTTTTTGGCTAGCATTTTTATAGTAAAGCCTCGTAGCCCTCGTCGTTGATGGCGTTTACTAGCACGCTTTTGTCGATTTGTTTATTTAATACCACTTTTACTTCGCCGTTTTTACTGCTACTCTCGGCGCTTTCAACTCCGTCGATAGCGGTCAAAGCCTTGTTTACCCTTGCCTCACAATGCTGACACATCATACCGTTTACTTTTATCGTCATTTCGATTTTATCCATATTATTCTCCTTTATTTCATTCAAATTTTTTACCTCGTTTTTATTGCCGTTTTTTGTGCTTATTTCACAATTCTCCCCGCAAATTTCCCTTTTCACCTTAAAAAAGTTGATTGTAAGAGCGTTTGAAACAACGCATACGCTACTCAAACTCATAGCAAGCGCACCAATCATCGGCGTAAGTTTTATGCCCAGCGGATAGAAAATTCCCGTAGCAAAAAGTATGCCGATTACGTTGTAAAAGAACGCCCAGAACAAGTTGACTTTGATATTCCCGATCACCCTTTTGCTCAGCCTAATCACGTTTGCCACGTCGCTTAAATCACTTCTTATTAGCACTATATCCGCCGAATCAATCGCAATATCCGTGCCCTTTCCTATGGCAATTCCCACGTCGCTGGTAGTTAGTGCAAGTGCGTCGTTTACGCCGTCGCCAACCATTGCAACCACGCCGTTACTCTTTAATTTTGTCACTACTTTTTCCTTGTCGGTAGGCATAACGCCGCTGATTACCTTGTCAATTCCCACCTCGCAGGCTATTTGTTTTGCCGTGATTTCGTTGTCGCCGGTAAGCATAACCACGTCTATTCCCATATTTTTTAGGGTTTTAACAGCCTCTTTGCTGGTTTGTTTAATCTTGTCCTTAACACTAATAACGCCAAGAACTTCCTTTTTGCTAAACACGATTAGAGGCGTTGCGCCGCTACTTGCAATCTCGTTTACTTTTTTAGTAATATCACAAACTACGCCCACCTCTTCAAGCATTTTCATATTGCCTATATAATAGGTTTCGCCCATTACGTCAGCCTGTACGCCCTTTCCTTCAACTGCCTCGTAATTATCCGCTTTAACTAGTTTTACGCCGTCCTTTTTAGCCCTTTCCACCACGGAAAAAGCAAGTGGGTGCTCGGACAAATTCTCGATAGCGTAGGCAATTTCCATAAGTGAATTTGTGTTTTTCGATATGCTGAACACCTCGTCCACAGTAGGTTTTCCCTCGGTTATCGTGCCCGTTTTATCAAGGATTACCGTCTTAATTTTGTGCGATAGTTCCAAACTTTCGCTAGACTTTATTAGCATTCCGTTTTCTGCGCCCTTTCCTGTTCCGACCATAATAGCAACGGGGGTAGCAAGCCCAAGTGCGCACGGGCAGGCAATCACCAGCACCGATACTGCCATCGTCATAGCAAGTTCCACGTTTTTAGTAAGGCTTATCCACACGATAAAAGTAAGTAGCGAAATGGCAAACACTACGGGCACAAACACGCCGCTCACCTTGTCTGCAAGCCTTGAAATAGGCGCTTTGGAGTTAGACGCCTCCTCAACCAGCCTAATAATATTAGATATAGTGCTGTCACCAGCCGTCTTTTCGGTTTTTATTTTAATATTACCGCTTTTTACCGTGGTAGATGCCAACACTTTGCCCCCTACGGTTTTATAAACGGGCATACTTTCGCCCGTAATATTTGCTTGGTCAATAGAGGCAGAGCCCTCGATTACCTCGCCGTCCACAGCAACGCAAGAACCTGCCTTGCAAATAACCACGTCTCCTACGATAACGTCCTCGATTTTCTTTTGTACTTCCTCTCCGTTTTCTATTACTATTGCCGTTTTAGGAGCAAGTTCCAGCATCTTTTTAATAGCGCTAGTAGTTTTGGACTTAGCCTTTGCCTCTAAGTACTTGCCCACCCTGACCAGCGTTACGATTGTTCCTGCGGACTCGAAATATAGGTCGGTGTGATACTTTGAAACAAGCGCCATATCCCCTACCGATAGCCCGTAACTCATTCTAAAAATCGCAAATACGCCGTATAGTAACGACACGCCTGCGCCAACGGAAATAAGGCTGTCCATATTAGGCTTAAACTTAATCAACCTTTTAAAGCCCACGGTGAAATAGTTGTAATTTATAATCAAAATAGGCAGCACCAACACAAATTGCAAAAATGCGTAAGTCACGGCATTTTTCTCGCCCACCAAAAAACTCGGCAGAGGTGCGCCAAGCATGTGCCCCATCGAAACGTACAAAAGCGGAAGCAATAATACGACCGACCAAATAAGCCTAGCCCTTTCCTTTTTCATATCGTCGGTTTTTACTTTTTCGCCTATAACAAGGGTGTAGCCAACGTCTCTCACCGCTTTTTCTAGGTCAAGCGGCGTAATCTTTTTTTCGTCAAAGTCCACCGCCATCGTATTTGTAAGTAGGTTTACGCTCACGCTTTTAACACCAAGTTTTTTCACGGCGTTTTCCACGTGCGATTGACACGCTGCGCAAGTCATACCTTGAACAATATATTTTTCTTTCATTTATACCTCACCATATTTAGCATATGTTAATTATAAAGTACTGCCGCTTTTATGTCAATTTTTTTGTAATAATTTACCAAAAACGTCGTTATTTTACAAATAATGTATATCTTAATTATATTTTAATACAAAACTTTATATTTTTTGCAAAAAATAACAAAACGTAATTTACAAAATTCACTTTTTTATTTACACTTAAGCCACTATGAAAAAGATATTTATTTTGCTAATTACCTGTATTTTATGTTTTGCAGGCTGCTCGAACGTAGGCAGTAAGCCAACAAGTCCCCCGACAGAAAATAGCCCTAGTCCGCCGTTAGAGAGCGTTACTCCTAGCAAACCAAACTTACCAAATAACTCGGGCGAAGACAAGCCTACCCTAGCGCCTACTCGTCCTATAAAGTATGACGAATTGTTGCAAATTCATACAACGAGCCTAATTTTGTTTACGGGCGAAAACCAGACCGGGAAGAAAGTAGGCACGGTGTACAAAAACGACCTGTTGCCTATTTTGGACGTGAAAAACGGGCATTACGTCAGCGTTTTTAACTACAATACCGTGCTAATTCCAACCTATTTGAACGTGTCGGTTAAAAAGTTTGCACCTCAAAGCGACAAAGTGGAAAAAGTGATTAGTGAAGGCAAAAAACTAATAGGCGTGCCTTACGTGTACGGCGCTGAGCGTTACCATTGGGGAAACGGAATACTAAACCAAAAATTTTCAAAATATGCTTTCGACTGCTCCTCTTTCACGCAATATGCCTTTTTTAAAGGTAGCGGCATTTTGCTTGACACCACCTCTAGAGCACAATCCGGGCAAGGCAAAACCGTGAGTAAAAACGCATTGCGTCGTGGCGACCTGCTCTTTTTTACCACGCCAAGCCGAGCAAATTTATCGGGGACGGAAAAAATAGGGCACGTAGCAATCTACCTTGGCGATAATTACATATTGCACACCGCATCGGACTACGCAATTATCGAGCCGATTTCAGCAAAAAGGTGGAATAGTTTCGTTACTGCAAAGCGTGTAATATTCGATTAAATCCTAACATATTTTTAATAGTAAGCGGCAACGCTTAAAGCATAATTTTCCCACCATAAAAAAAGAGTTCGGTACAATACCGAACTCAATTTCAAATAAATTCATTTTTTGTCTAAACTTTTGAGGTGCACTTCAAATCCACGGCTTTTTTCTTTTGTTAATCGTATAATTCTAAATCTTCACTTTCAAATAGTGGATCGTTAAAAAATTCTGTCGGCGTCATATCCAAACCTTTAATTATTTGCATAACAGTACGTAAATTCACACTTTTATTTCTTTCGCTCATTAGCGTTTTCATAGTATTATGTGGCATCGCAATATTCTTTTCTAATCTATATTGCGACATATTCTTTTCTCTTAATATGTTACTAATTCTCATTGCTACTGCTGTACTTAGTTTCATAATTACCTCAACCTCTAAGGGTGTATTTACAACCTTAGTGTATCAAAGATAATTTTTAACATAAGGACATAATTACAACCCTAAAAAGTTGAAAAGCACAGCATTTTATGGTATTATGGCTGTAAAAACAACCATAATATTATTTGGAGGCATTTATGGTTATAACGTTCTTTGGACACGCTAAAAACACTTATATTAAAAACGACGAAGAAAGGTTATATAGGTTGATTGAAAAGGTTGCTGAAGGAAATATGGTAGACTTTTTTCTTGGTGGCTACGGGAATTTTGATAGCCTTGCTAAAAAGTGTGTGAAAAAGTACAAGGAAACGCATACGGACTCTAAAATGGTTTTTGTAACGCCGTACTTAAATAAATGGCTAGACGATAGAAAGGTATATATAGAAAAGGAATACGACGAGGTGCTTTATCCGGAGTTAGAACAAACCCCGTTAAAATATGCCATTACAAAACGTAACGAATGGATGATAGAGCAGGCTGACTACATTATATTTTACGTTCAAAATCACTTTGGCGGAGCATATTCAGCCTTAATATATGCCGAAAAGATAAACAAACCATATACTAATTTATATTTAGGTTAATATGCACCCAAAAGTTTTACATTTTTGTTCAAACTTTTGGATTCTCATCATTTCCCGAACTCTTTAAATTTTTGCTTTGTATTGCCACTTTTTTTATAATGTTATTAGCATTTTTTAAATGGTGCTTTTTTAATTATTTTTGACGATATTTACCACTTTTGCTAGGTCAAAATTAAGCGATATTTTACTTACCGTAAACGCTTATCTTTGTTTATCGTAAAAATAATTATTAGCCGAATGCGGCTTATTACCTAGGTTTTTGATTTTTTAATCTAGTTTTACGTTAGCCGCTATTTGCTATTTATTATTTCTTTCTCTTTCCTGCTGCTCTTTTAGTTTTAACCTATAACAGTCGTTTTCTATCGAGCAACCGCCACACTTTGTACAGCCCTCTTGCTTGTTAAAATCAAGGTGATACTTAACAAGTATTTCACCCAGTTTTTCAGACATTTCTCTAAGGTCGCTAGGGGTACACAACGTCTCCTTTTTCTCGGTGCAATTATCAAGCGGACGATACGGCATAATGGTTGGGAACACGCCCTTTTTAGCCATTTTTTCGCACTCGTCTATTATATCTTGTTTTGGCTGTAATCCACCTATCAGCACGCTGGAAACCTGCCCGTAACCAAACACTTTTACCGCCCTATCAAACGCTTTGTGGTAGTGCTCGTAACTAATGCTAGACTTACCCGGGCAAATCTCCCTTCTTAGTTCTTGGCTAGCAATTTCAAGGTTCATAATAGCAACGTCAAGCCCTGTTTTTTTAAGTTCGTCCAGTTTGGATAGGTCGCTTGGCGGCGCAAACTCAATAGCGATTTTACAGTCCGAAAACTGCCTGATTTTCTTAACTAGGTCTATCCAGTAGTCCGCCATAATATCGGGCGACTTGTAGGTTGCACCCGAAAAGTTAAGCATACCGCCCTTGTTCGTTTCAAGCAAAATCTTTATGCTATTTGCTAATTTTTCGGTATCAATCGGTTCTTCCGTTTCCTTTACAATGGAGCAAAACTTACATTTTAAGCCCTTTTTGTCGTAGCAACAATTAGTGCTTGGCCACACGTTGATACAGTTCGTGCAATGCAACCTTGCCATACCGTCAAGGAAGGTGTTGGTTTGGTTTAGTGCCCCGAAAAACTCCACCTTAAAGTCGTACTTATCGCTTTTAATGTAAAAATCACCGCCACGCTCGTACAGGTGGTACTTGCTAGACTCTGAAAATTTTTCCGCCACACTCACGTTCACGTTGGTATCGCCAAAAGATAGGTTGACGGCGTGCACAAAGCCCTTGTCGAAAAAATGCGGATACTTTCTTAGCAAACTTTCCTTTGCATTTTCGTCCACGGCAACCCCGTAGATAAGCAGTTCTGATTTAATAAAAATTTCGTCTTCTATGTTCATTTTTACCTCGTAACGCATTAAACGTGGAAAACAAGTTTTGTTGTAAAGATTACAGCCCGTGCACTCGCCAAGTAGTTCGGGCTTATTATCTACGTATTCTGCCCCCGTATGCTCAAAAAAAGCAGGCGTTTTGGCAACCAAATACACGTAATCGGTTTTACCCTTTAAGTACTTGAACATATCTTGAATAAGCCCCTTTGCTATACCCTTGCCTCTTTTGTTTTCTTCCACTCCGATATAGTCCAAAATATACTCGCCAAGCCTGTACGACACAGTCATTGCGCCCGCTATTTTTCCGCCGTCTTTAACCATAACGGAATAGATAGGCGAATTTTCCATCACCCATTCGTCAGTAATTTCAAAGTCGAATTTTTTGTAAAAATCCGTTAGTTGTTCGTGGCAAGTAACTTGTTTTTCCATAATATTATTATACTATAACTATTCAAATTCGGCAAATATCAAAATAAAAAACGCCATAAATTTATGACGTTTTTAATAGGATTATATAGTTATGAAGCGTAATTTGTTACATTTTTTACTAATTGCTTTTGCGCTGCGCTAATTATTCAGCGGTAGGAGTAATCACTACTTCCTCAACGTTGCCTTGTCCGTAAACGAAGTTGTAGGTGTTTTCGCCGACTTTTTCGATATTGAACTTAATTTCTCTCTTGCCGTTTTCGTACTCTACTCTAAACTTGTTTTCGCCAACTTTTTTGATTTCGTACTCAACGCCGTTAAACTCCACGCTCATTTCGGTTTTGCCGTCCTCAACTTCCCACTCGATTTCAAACTCGCTAACCGTTACGCCTGCGCTGTTTACTACTTTGTATTTGTAACTCGTTTCGGTTTCGGTCACGCCGTTTTCGGTCTCTTCCTCAACGCTTTGTTTAATGGTTACGTACGAGCCGTCTGCCGACTTCGTTGTAAAAGTAATGCTAACTTCGGTTTCGGTTTCGCCGTCTTCCACTTCGGTTTCAACCTCTCTCATTCCGTAGATTGCAAAAGCCTCTTCGCCTCTTACTAACACGCCACTAAAAGTGCTTTTCTCTTTTACTTCGTTAATATCGTCTTTATCAACGATTTTGCCGCTATTAGTTATCTCGGTGTAGTACATTACGTACTTGTCGCCGGCTACGTTTACCGCCATTTTAGTGCTGTGTAGCACATTCTCGCCATCCTTAACCTCTTTTATGGCATATTTACCGTCCTCACCGGTTGGGGCTGATACTTGGATATCGAATCCGCCGTTTTCTAACATTTCCTCAAACATTACTAGGTAGGTTTTAAAGTCCTCTACCACTGAATCGGTAATGCCGTTTGGTCTTGTAAAAGTGCTTGCCGTAGTCTCTGCTAGTGCGCTAGCCCCTGCCGAGCCCGATTGACCTAAATAAGATGCTCCCGATACCGCAGACATAGAGAATATATCTTGTGCCGTTACCTTTTTGTTGGTTGGCGCCGCCTTAGGATTACAGCCTGTTAACCCCACAAGGCTAGTTGCCGCAATCGCCGTTACTGCTAACGTTGTTAAAAGTTTCTTTTTCATAGTTCCCTCCAAGTTAATTATATTTCATTTAATGATGTACAACTTAAAATATTTTTCTAACGTTTTAAGCCGCTTTCATATCCTTTTCACTATATATACATTTCCCGCTTTTCAAAATTCTAACAATTTCTAAAAATTTTTATAAAATATTTTTTCTAGCAACTTAATTAGCGTTATCCTTTTAAATAAAATGCGCTTAATAGCCTATTATTACTAACGTTTTGATTGTTTAATCTTAATTTACGCCGCCTATTATTTATCAAAAGAAGAGAGCCTAGCGGCTTGCTAAACTCTCTTTAATTGTAAATTATTTATTTTATTAGTTTATTTTATTATTAGTTTTCACCGAGTTTTACGGCTTAGAATTATTTTGATTAAATCGTCAAGGTCGTCAGGAACAACGCCTAGATTTAAATCCCTTTCGATGCTTATGATTTTGTCATAGTCATCGGCAAGTTCCTCTAATAATTCGTAAAAATCCTCAAAAGTGCACGTTTCGGCGTTAAGGTTGAAGTCCTCGATATAGTCGTCCTCGTACTCTTCTCCGTACTTTTTAACGCTTTCGAAAACCGCACTTAGTTTGTTTACGTCCACCTTTGTAGTCAAAGGGCTTTCGCTATCAAACAAATCCTCCAAATTTTTCACGGTTTTTTTGTTAAACTTGGTGATATTTACACTAGGCTCAACGTCTTTAACAATTCCTATCACGCCATCTATCACGCCCTCGATACTGCCTTTCATTTCCTTAACAAGAGCGTCGATTTCCTCTTTGAACACGCTTAGATACGCCTCTGCATTATTCTCGATTTCGTCCTCGATCCTATCAAGTTCTTCCTTTGTCATTTTGTTTATGCTCTTATTAACGCCCTCTCTTTTCAGTATTTGTTCCACGTTATTTGTTATTATGCCGTACTGCTTGTCGTTAAACTTGCCCTTTTCGTCTACGACGGTGATTTTCACGTCGCCATCGCCTTTCAAATACCCCAAAGTTTTCATTCTATTTAGTAGTTTGCTGGACACTTGGTTAACGTCCTCGCCCACCATATTTTTGCCGTATATTAGCATTATGCCGTCCTTATTCAGCCCTCTTACAGCGGTGACTTTGCCTTTGCTATTGTACTTTATTTCGATATCGGGGTTTATCGACATAACCATAGAATAATTATTTAAAACGGGAGTGTTTCCGTCACCTTTTGGGTTTAAAACAAGTACCGGAGTAATTATCGCAATTAGCAACACCACAACAGCCATAATAGGCATAACAGCCCACTTTGCTCTGACGCTTTTTTCCTTTTTTACGGGGAGAATTGCTGCATTTTGCTTGATTTTCTCTTTCAAATCGGGGGTAACGGAATTTAGTTCGTCTTTCATTCTTTTTTCAAACTTATTCATCATAAACCTCCTTATACATTCTTTCCACTTTCTTTAAAATTTTGTTATATTGCCAGTTCACCGTCGCTATCGGCCTGTCTATAATTTTTGCCACTTCCACTCGTCTATACCCATCCACTACCGTCAGTTTCAGTATCTTCCACTCGTAGTCGTCTAGGTGCTGTTTTGCAAAGTCAAGAAGCGGGCTAAAACTTTCTACCTCGGGGCACTCTATATTTTCGTGATAATCTAACGGTGAAAACCTCTCGCCCCTTTTAACCTCGTTTAGCGCTTTATTTTTCGCCGTGGTAATAAGGTAAGCATACACGTTTTTATTTTCGTCCACATCCTCTATTTTTTGTAGAAAACTTTCGTACACGTCCTGCATAATATCCTCTGCAAGCGAATAATCCTTGACAATGGACTTTATGGTAAAATACACGCCGTTTTTGGTCGCATCGTAAAACTGGTCAAAATATTTTATTTTTCCCTGCTTTAATTTATCTACTAAGTACCCTAAATTCTGCATAACTACAATCCCGTTCACTATATATACTTTTTTGTAAAGAAAAATTCTAACTTTTTTAGTTTAAATTTATCTTTTTTTATTCTATTAGGTTTATTTTAACATTTTTATTTATAACTAAGTACTATTTTGAATAATTTATTACAATATTTTTAAAGAAAAACCGCAACCCTCTTTTATTAAAAAGTTTGATTGCGGTTAGGTTTATAACTATACTGTGCTCGCTTGTAATAATAAAGATTATAGCGGCAAGTCCTTACGCTTAAATATTTCGCTACCTGCTACGTACATTACCACCCCGATAACGAATAAAATTGCAAACTGCCACGTAAACGACAGCGTTCCGTCGAAAATAGAGTTGGTGTTTAGCAAGGTGATTATCGTCATATAGTCGAATACTTTAAGCCCTGCAATGCCCATACCCGCTTGAACGAAATCAGGATCGCCGAACATACCGATAATCCTATTGATATAGAATAGTATTAGCAGTCCGCCGCTTGCTGCGTACGAGAACTTGGCAAGGTTAAAGTACGAGGCAAAGAAAAAGCAAATTCCCGATATAGCAAACAATAATAGGAACAACCCGAAGTTAAGTTCGAACACCTGCAAGTAGTTTACTTCAAGCCCGATTGAAACGGAGGCGATAATATCCACCAAGAAGGTTAAAATGAACATACCCGCAAGAGATACGATAAGATAAGTGCTTTGGGTGATGACTACCGTTGAACGCTTTGTCGGAGTGGACAAAACGAACGCCATAGAGCCCCTATCCACTTGTGACGCAACTAGGTTGTTGGCTACTATTATGGTGTAAATCATAGGTACGATAACGCCAAGCAAGTTGTAAAACATATTGTTCATCATCTTGTTCATATCCATACCTTGCATATTTTGTAATAAGTTTTCGTTTAGTCCCATCGTGCCAAGCAAATCTTGAATAGTTAGTCCTTGTTTTAGAAGGGCAACTATATACGGCGACAATGCGTCCATGCTTATGTGGAACGAATTAGCGCCCGAGGTAGCAAGCACTACTTTTAGGATTGCAATAATTATACACACTACTATAGTGGTTGCAAGCCATAAAACCCAGTTTGCTTTTATGGACTGTTTCATTAAAGGTTTACTTATCATTATTTGCTCCTTTTTCAAACACGCTGTCAAAGTACTTATCCAAAGTGTACTTCGTTTCGCTAATAAATTTTACGCTATAACTTGTAAGGGCGTTAAACATTTTGTTTACGTCTTCGTCCTTCACGTTTATTACCACCCTGTTATGCTCCGGAATCAGCCTTTCAAAAGTGAAGTTCTTGGTGATAAAATCCTTGTATTCCTCCGCTTTGAAAAACTCGATATTATAGGTTCTTAGGTCGTTATTAGTAATCCTACTCATATCCGTTATATCCACAAGGTGTCCGTCTTTTAGTAGCCCCACTCTGTCGCAGGTTTCCTCCACTTCCTCAAAAATATGGCTGGACATAAATATCGTTTTGCCCTTTTTCTTTTCCTCTAACAGTATATCCATAAAGGACTCACGCATAAGCGGATCTAGTCCCGTTGTAGGCTCGTCTAAAATCAAAATAGGCGGGTCGTTCATAAGGGCGGCAACGATTGCCGTTTTTTGTTTCATACCCTTACTCATACGTTTTAAGTTTGCGCCCGTATCCAGTTGCAAGCGGTTGATTAGGTAGTTTGCGTACGACATATCCTTAATGCCCCAAAACTCCGCTTGTATCTTCAAAAAGTCGTTACCGGTTTGCACGCCCGGGTAAGCAATTTCGCCCGGCACGTAGCCAACGTACTGTTTTATTTGCATAGAGTTTTTCCACGAGTCTAACCCGAACACACTTACCGAGCCGCTAGTTGGCTTCAAAAAGCCCATAATATTACGTATCGTGGTGGTTTTTCCGCTACCGTTTGTCCCCACGTAGCCGATTGTTTCGCCCTTGTTTACGTCTAAGGTCAAGTCGAAAATGCCCTTTCCCTCGCCGTAATCTTTGGTTAAATTACGTATGGATATTACGGGAGCGTTGTCAAAAGCAGACAAATCGACGTTATTTTTTACGTTTGAATCGTGTTTCATTTTGACTTACCCCTCCGTAATGGCGATTTTCGTTGTAGAATTGCATAAAGAAATCTTGCAAAGAGAATACTTCCTCGGTAAAAGATTTTACGTGCATATCTTTAAGCGTGAGCATTAGTTTGTTTATCTCTTTGTCGTTGACGTTGATTTTAACGTACAACTTTTGGTCGTTGCTGTAAGAAATATCGTAGCCAAGTAGTTTGAACTTATTGTAGTCGATTAGATTTTCAAAGTTTATTTGATACACCTTGTTTTCGCTGTGCTTTAAGTCGTCGGCAACAAACTCCGACACGATTTTGCCGTCCTTAATAATGGCAATCCTATCGCAAGTAGCGTCTACTTCGTGGAAAATATGGCTGGACAAAAGTATGGTCTTGCCACGCTTTTTCTCCTCCAAAATATAATCTATAAACACGTTTTGCATAATAGGATCAAGTCCGCTAGTCGGCTCGTCAAGAATTAGCACCTTAGGATCGTCCATAAAAGCGGTAACTATGGCAAGTTTCCTTTTTACGCCAAGCGACATTCTTTTCATATCGCCCGACGGATCAAGTTGGAACTTATCAAGTAGGTATTTTAAGTACTCGTCCTTTTTGGACTTTCTTAGCCCTTGCATCATTTTGATAAATTCGTCGCCTTTTAGCCCGCTAGGAAGTGCAACCTCGCCCGGAAGATACCCTACGTCGCTTAAAATCTTGTAATAGTTTTTGTAACTTTCCATGCCAAGAACCGAGGTTGAGCCCGATTGTGGCTTGCTAAACCCCATAATATGCCTAATAGTAGTAGTTTTACCTGCGCCGTTAGGCCCTAAAAAGCCGAAAACTTCGCCGCTATCTACGTGGAAACTTACGTCGAACACACCTCTTCCGTGCCCGTAGTCCTTAGTTAAATTGTTTACTTCAATTACAGACATTTTTTACCTCTATAATTGTATTTTATTGCTGTTTTAAAATGTTGTCAAGGCGATTTTTTGATTTACGCTATTATATATTTTTTCCACTTCAAGAAATTAAAATTTCAAGTGCGATTTTTTGTTTTTTACCGCTTTTACAAAATTTTTTCAAAATAGTAAGTTGTCAGATTTTCAGTTTAGGGATATACTATTATTACAAATAATAGAAGGTGCATTATGAAAAGAAAATTAACTAGCAAAATTTTGGCGTTTACTATGCTTATTGCTTGCGTAGTTGCATGCTGTTTCTCTTTAACGGCGTGCGAAAACAAAAAACCAAAGCCTTTTGATAATACGTACGTCCCACCCGTATACAACACTTCGGGCGAGGAGAAAAACGCTGTGGTTATTTTGCCGGGTATTCTTGGCTCTAACCTAGTCAACGCAGAGACGGGCGTTTCGGTATGGTCGGGCGGCGGACTTATGAACAACCTATTTATGAGCACAACCGCAACCGATAAGGAAGGCAGGTTCAAAACCGAGGAGATTAAAAAGTACTTAAAGAGTTTTTTGTATAAGGACGAAAACGGCAAATCCGTTATTCCTCTTCGTGCCGCAACAATGAACGATAAATCGCTTGAATACGGCTTAATCGACGAGTACAAAAACCTGTACAAATTCTTTAAAAAAACTCTTGGCTCTACGTACGACGTGGTGGTGTATCAGTACAACTGGACGAACTCTTGCACTCAATCTGCCGAGGAACTAGAACAATTTATAACTAAGAATAAATATACCAACACGATATTAGTAGGTCACAGCCTAGGCGGAACGGTAATCGACTATTACCTTGCAAGAAGCGAGCAAAACCGCACGAATACAAAGCAAGTAATCACTTTGTCCACCCCACACTTCGGCGCTGTGGACGCTGCGCTTTTGTCGATTAGCGACATCGATATTAACTTGCCTGAAAAAGCGGTAAACGCACTAAACAAGTTAATCACGGGAAAAGAAACTAATAGTGAAGATTTAAACGGCTTATTAGCAGCAAAACCGATTTTTGAGGAAATTCTTGGCGTATTTGGTTTGTCTCTTACCGACGCAAACGGCTTACTAGGAAACGTTGACCTAGGCGGAATAAACTTTATAAACAAACTACCAAAAGAGTACGCATCTAACCCACTAGGTTTTGCAAGCGATATTTTAAACACCGCTTTGTCCTACCTAAGAACGATGCCTAGCGTGTACGAACTACTACCTTCAAGGCTTGCTTTTGAAAAGGGATTTAAAGGGGCAAAACCCGTAACTATCAACTCAAACGAGGTAACTTACGACGAATTTATAGCCGAAATAAAGAACCTTGAATACGTTAAAAACAACGCTTATATCACCAAGATTGTAGACGGACTAAGCGAAAAACAAGACTCGCTAATTATAGGTGGCAAATTCGTAACAGAACTTGTAGACACACACTATATTACCGCTAACGGCTATCTTGACACCTTGACAACCTACTCGGTAAACCTACTAAAAGAGGACGGCAAACTTATTGTTAAGCCAAATACAACGAATATTAAAAGGGTTAAAAGCACGGTAACCGAAACCGAAAATAACTTTGGCGACGGAATGGTGCTTGTTGAGTCGGCAATAGCAGGCTGCACAAACACAAGAAAGATACACGTGCTTAAGAGTAACTTCGACCATATCGATATTTACTCGCCTGAAAGCCTAAAAGACGGCGTGCACTTCTTACCGATTTTCGTAGAAAACGAACTTGGCGAAACCCTTAAAAATATCGTTAAATATTAATAAGTAAAACTAATTCTTAAAGTTAATTTTTCTTACCTAAAATAAAAAAATCTCTCGAAAAGCGAGAGATTTTTTATTGCATTTTTTCTATTATTCAGTTTAGGATTTAATGACAGCCACAGCCGGAGCCACAACTACAACCGCCACTATGACAGCCGCAGCCTTCCTCCTCATCAGAGCCACAACCACAGCCCTCTTCTTCGTCGTGGTGGTGCTCGCACGCTACGTTAGGATCGTACGCAAGGCAGTTACCGAGAAAGTCCTTAACAACCTCGTCGCAATCGCCCTCTACACCGCCAAACAAAATCATACCTTGGCTGTACAAAGCGTTTTTAGCCCCGTCACCTATACAGCCGCAAATAATTACGTCTGCGCCCTGCTCTAATAAAAATCCTGCAACGGCAGAGTGACCTTGCTCTTTAACCGTAACCACCTCTGCTGCTACGATTTCGCCACCTAAAACCTCGTATATTTTAAATTCCTTAGAATGTCCGAAATGGTCGAATACTTTGCCATTTTCATGAGTTACTGCTATCTTCATTGTCTTCTCCTTTTAATATATTTCTTTTACAACGCAAATCGCATATTTTATTGCAATTTCCACGATAAGTACATAGTTCGTACTCTCCGCCCTCTATTATTAGCGTTTTGCCGTTTACTAATACGTCCGCAATCTTCCCTCTTGCCGAAAAGTAGATGCCCTGAACGGTAGTTCTTGCCACCTTCATTTGCTTAGCGCACTCTTCTTGGGTAAGATTTTGGTTATCGATTAGCCTGATTACCTCGTATTCGTCCACCGTCATAGTCACGGTTTCGCCCTCGGTCTTTTCCGCCGAAAACCTAACGAACCTAGGTAATCTGCACACTTTTCTGCACTTTTGTGGTCTTGCCATACGCCCTCCGCTATTAAAAGTATAATACGGTTTATGACATAAGTCAACAATAATTCTCTTTTACTTTTTACTTTGGCAGTTGCATTTACATTTTGAACAGTCAGAACAGCACGACTTTTTGCCCTTCTTTTTGTTTATAATGGCTGATATTACCACGCCGACTACAACGGCTACTGCTAAAACTATTACTACTATTTCGATCGGTTGCATTTAAACCTCCTTAAATCGATTTTACCCTTGTTGTTAAGCACGATAAGTGCAATTATCACGCTCCAAACGGCTAGGAAAATAAAGATCGTCCACCACCAAGTGCCTATTACGTACACCATAGAAGATACTACGTACGAAGTAATTAGCCAGAACGCTATAGTGGATTTGTATTTGTTTTTCGGCAATTCCGCTTTTGCAGTTGCAACGGCGGCAAAGCACGGAATAGTGGTCATATTGAATACGATAAATGATATTAAACCTGCCACACCGATTCCCGTTGCTTGAATCATAGCCTCCACCGATTCCACCTGTCCTACAAGTTCAGGGTCGATAATTCCACCCGATACCAAAGCCGCTAACACGGCAAAGGTTGCAATTACGTTTTCTTTTGCAATTAAGCCCGTAACCGCCGCCACTACGAACACCCACGAGAATGCTTTTAGTTGGCTACCAAATCCAAGCGGAGTAAATAGCGGAGTTACAAGTTGTCCGATATTTGCCAAAATGCTACTTCCTATATCGTCCACCATCTTCCAGTCCCAACCGAAGTTGCTCAAGAACCAAATAACGATGATTGATGCAAATATAATCGTGAACGCTTTTTTAACGTAGTGTTTTAGTTTGTCCCATAGGTGAATTACAAGGCTTTTAAATTGCGGTAAATGGTAATTAGGCAATTCCATAATAAACGGCGGGGTGTTGCCCTTTAAAGTGGTATTGCGCATTAGTATTACCGTAATTATCGCAACGGTAATGCCCATTAAATACATACCGTAGGTTATCCATTCGGCACTTCCTGCGCCAAACATCGTAACAAGTGCGCCTGCTATTGCCGTAAGTATAGGTAGTTTTGCGCCGCAACTAAAAAACGGTATTACCCTAATAGTCGCAGTCCTTTCCTTTTCGTCGGCAAGCGTACGAGTGTTGATTATTGCAGGCACGGAACAGCCGAAACCCATTATCATAGGCATAAACGCCCTACCCGACAAGCCGAACTTTCTAAATGCTCTGTCTAGTATGAACGCTACCCTTGCCATGTAACCGCTGTCCTCCAAAATAGAGAAGAACAAGAACAGCAACAAAATTTGCGGAATAAACGACAATACCGCCGATATACCTGCCCATACGCCGTCCACAAGTAGCCCCGACACCCAACCCGGTGCGCCGTTAAGCGCCCCGCTAAGCGCCGAACCTATCGTATCCGTTATTCCTATCATTACGCTTTGAAGGAATACGCCCGGCGAATTCATACCCTCGCCGTTAAAAACCAGACCTTCCCAGTTTGCCACTCCCTCTAACGTAACTCTACCTGCTAGCGCGCTCTTTAAAAACAAGAAGTTAGTAGAAAAAGTTACGTGGAACACCAAAAACATAATCACAAGAAAAATCGGTATACCAAAATATTTATTTGTCAAAATCTTATCCGCTTTGTCGGACTTGTTTAGTTTTTTATCGCTGTTTTTCTTCGTAAGAACGGGCGAATATTTTTTTGCAATATACTTATATCTTCCGTCCGCAATCAGCCCCTCGAAGTCGTCGCCGAACACGTCGTCTTTAAACGTCGCCTTAAATTCTTCAATCATCTTTACAGCGTCCGGGTGCTCTTTTCTTTCCAGTTCGTCGTTTTCCACCAGTTTAATTGCGTGGAACAACGGGCTAGGAATCCCTTTTCCTTTTAACGCTATCTTCACGTCGCCGATAAGGTGAATTAAGTTCGTATCTTTAAGCACGGTCACTCCCTCACGCTTCACACTGCTTGCCTCGTAAGTCACGTTCATAAGTTCTTTTAATCCCGTTTCTTTAAGGGCGGATATCTCCACGACCGGCACTCCGATTTCCCTTTCTAATTTAACCGCATCAATATAGTCACCGTTCTTTTTTACGGTGTCCATCATATTTAAAGCAATTACCATAGGCACGTCTATTTCCATAAGTTGTGTGGTTAAGTACAAGTTTCTCTCTAGGTTTGTAGCGTCCACTATGTTGATAATGCAGTCCGGTTTTTCGTCTAAAATATAGTTACGTGATATCACCTCTTCAGGAGTGTACGGCGACAAGGAATAAATTCCCGGTAGGTCAATAATTTCGATAGGCTCTTTCGCTTTTTTGTACACGCCCTCTTTTTTGTCCACGGTTACGCCCGGCCAGTTGCCTACGTGCTGGGTTGAACCCGTAAGGCTGTTAAATAGCGTGGTTTTTCCGCTATTCGGATTTCCTGCTAATGCTACTTTAATCATTATCTACCTCCATATACACCTGCTCCGCCTCGCTTTTTCTAAGCGTAAGTTCGTAGCCTCGAATGGTCACCTCCAAAGGATCGCCAAGCGGTGCTTTTTTCCTAAGCACAATTTCGGCAGAAGGCGTAACTCCCATATCGAAAAGCCTGCGCCTTATTGCACCCTGCCCCTCGACTTTTACCACCTTTCCGCTCTCTCCAACGTTAAACTCGTTTAATTTTTTCATCTCGCCTCCTAACTAACAAAAATCTTAGTTGCAATCTGCTTGTCTAGGGCAATCCTGCCGTCTTTCACAAGGCAAATCACACTTCCGCCGTCTACCGACAGTATAGTTATTTCACTATTTACCATAATGCCCAAATTTTCTAAGTGCCTTTTCGTTTTTTCGTCCGTTAGCACCTTTATTACCCTTAGGCTCTTGCCTTCGGGCGCTACTACCATAGGCATATTCACCTCCTAATATGAAACTTCTTTCACTTTTCGGTAATATATTACTATCACTAAAGCAATTTTGTCAACTATAATATGAAACTTTTTTCATATTTTTTAAAAAAGTATCTTGTTGCGTATTTTCTGAAAATGATATATAATAAAATTAGGTGAATATATGAAAAGTGAAGTACGCACGCCCGTTCAAGAAAGGGCAATAATAAAGAAAAACAAAATAATCGAGGCAAGTTACAAACTTTTTTCAAAAGTGGGCTACTACAATACGAACACCGCAGAGATAGCCAAAGAGGCGGGAGTATCGACGGGCATTGTTTACGGCTATTTTAAGGATAAAAGGGATATCCTGCTTGACGTACTGGACGTGTACGTAAACGAAGTTTTCCCTCCGTTTGTAAAGATAATCGATAGCACTACGCTAGAAAACGTGGACGACTTAGCGCCAAAAATGGTGGACGTTATTATTAAAACGCACGAGAAGAACAAGAAAATCCACGAGGCTCTGCATTCTCTTACCGCAACCGACAAGGCGGTTAGCGACAAATTTATCTTGATAGAGAATAATATCACCCACAAAATTGCCGACAAGTTTGACGAAATAGGTTACGACTTCCCAAATAAACTTGAAAGAATACACTTTGCTATCAACGTAACGCAAGCCTTTTCGCATGAGTATGTGTATGATAAGCACGACTACATAAACTACGACGTAATGAAAGAAGTGGTGATAAGCGTTGTGCGTGACCTGATTAAAAGATAACGGCTAATCGCTAATATTTAAGTTTATAATATAGTGAGAATATAACTAATGAAAAAGATACGAAACGCAGAAATCAAAAAACTAATTCACAGCGGACAAATTTACGATCCGTCTAGCCCGAAACTTATGCTGGAACAAATCGGCTACATCGACAAGGTGAGAAAGTACAACAAAACGCACTCCACTCCGCTTGGACTACTAAGTAGGACGATAAGGCTGAAAAGAATGTTTGCCGAAATTGGCAAAATGTGTTATATAGAGCCTCCGTTTCGCTCTAATTTTGGCGGTAAAAACGTGCATTTTGGCGACGGCGTGTACGCAAACTTCAACCTTACCTTAGTAGACGACACGGACATATTCGTTGGCTCGAACACGATGCTAGGTCCAAACGTAGTACTTGCAACCGCAGGTCACCCTATTCTTCCGACGCTTAGAAAATACAGTTTGCAGTACAACTTACCTATCCATATCGGCAAGAACTGTTGGCTAGGCGCCGGCGCAATAGTTTTGCCGGGCGTAACAATCGGCGATAACACCGTAATAGGTGCAGGCAGCGTGGTTACAAAAGATATTCCGTCGAACGTCGTTGCCGTTGGCAATCCTTGTAAAGTGCTTCGTCAAATTAGCGAAAAGGACGAGGTTTACTATTATCGTGATAGGCAAATCTCCCCGCAAATTCTAGAAAAGTACGGCAAATAGGCAGGTTTAATATTATTTACTTAATCGAGTAACTACGCAAACCACCTAGAATTTAGCCGCAAAACCTAACTAACCAAAACAAAAAACGACCTAAAATGATGTGAACCCAAAAGTTTAGACAAAAATGTAAAATTTTTAAAGTTGCACTTCGAAAACAGGTCGTATTTTTTATTTGTAAACATAATTTTTTCTTATGCTTGTTTATTTTCCTCCTTAAAAGATTTACAAAGAAAAGACGATAGTTTTTCTCTCTCGCCTTTGTTACCGTTTTATAAAATTTTTTATTTTACAAAAAAGTAATTTATAATACTACCTTCTTCCATTTTCTGATTTTGGTTCTGAAAGTTCCAAAAGGTGCAACGGTATTTACGTGAATAAACTTATATACTTCCCATACTGCTGTTTTAGTCGCTTCATCAGCCCATTGTCTCATATGTGGTTTAAATAATTCTTCCTCACTTAACGAATCAATCATTCCATAGATAGAATTAACATTGTCATGTAATTTGACTTTCAACTCTTGCAGGGCTAAATGTGCATAGGTATCTGTAAACCACCGATATAATTCGCCAAGTTGATTCCATTTGAATTCATCAGATGGCGTATTAACATGAAATCCCTTTTTTTCATCTTCTTCCCATTTAAGAATTAAGGTTGTCCAACCAACTTGGTAAGCAAGATTTTCAGCCGGAGTTCTATCAACTTCATCAATTCTCTTATCTTTTAAGGTTTCCGGAATATTATCAAATTCTGAAATATACTTCTCAAATGCTTTATTTATTTCAGTTTTGAGTTCTTCTTTATTTTTGTATACTCTCAAAAAATCACCTCCACGATTTCTAATTATCAGACCTTTGATTTAAACTGATTTTGTTGCTTCATTGACGCCTTGTCGCCCACCTTAACTTTGGTCACTTTGCCACCAATTTCAGTAACGACGCCCACCATTTCGTGCCCAACGGTAATTCCTTTTACCGCCCTTGGCACGCTGCCGTGCTTTATGTGTAAGTCGCTAGAACAAATTGAAGCAAGAGTTACCTTGACTATTATCTCCCTCGTCCAAAATTTTTGGCGAAGGCTTTTTTACTAATTCAAACTTTCCATTATCCACGTAAGTGTACGTAAGCATAGTATCTTCCATTTTTCTCTCTTCTTTGTTATAGTGATTTTGCATTATTTTATCAAACCGTCATTTTCTAGTCAGCACGCACAAGGTTTCTACGTGGCTGGTTTTTGGAAATAAGTCAAACGGCTGCACCTTTACTATTTTGTACGTATCTGCTAAAATTTTTAAGTCACGAGCAAGCGTAATCGGATTACACGACACGTAAATCACCCTCTTTGCGCCGCTTTCGTTCACCGCACTAAGCACGCTAACGTCTGCGCCCTTCCTAGGCGGATCAAGTACGATGGCGACCTCTTTGCCGCTTGTTACAAGCCCTTTGTAGTCCTTTTTACTTGAGTTATTAACCACTAATTCTTTTAGTTTTTCCTTGTCACCCGTAGTTATTGCCGACACAAGTTTTGGCAAAATAAGTGCGCTATCCCCGCAAATATTAGTTATTTTACCGTAATTGCCGTTTAAAGCAGCCAAATTATCCGCATCTTTCACGGCGTCTTTTACAATCTCCACGCCAAAAACGTCGCTCGCTTTTTTACTAAGTTGGTTAGTAAGTAGCCCCACTCCTGAGTACGCATCTATAATTATTTCGCCCTCTTTCACCTCTTTTACCACCTCGTTATAAAGTTTTGCCCTCACTTCGTCGTTCACTTGGAAAAACGACAGAGGCGACACGCTGCACTTAACGTTGTCTACTAGAATAAGTTTTTCGTCGTCGTAAACTTTAACAAGGTCCTTGGTAAGTAGCCTACTTCCTTTTTTCTTATTTTTGCAAATATATACCGAGTAACTATCGAATTTTTCGCCTATTTTCTTGCTTAGGCTGTCTATTTCACGTATGCCGTCACCGTTTACCACAACGGTAAGCACAAGTTTTCCGCCAAGATACCTAACTACAATCCCTTTAAGTAGCCCCTTGTTCGTTTGCTCGTCGTAAGCCTTTAACCCGCATAGATTTACCCAGCCGTTAAAAATCTCGATTACTTGGTCAAGCCACTTATCACAAAGCAAGCACCTATCGATAGCAACAAACTCGTGGCTCTCTTTTTTAAATTGCCCAAGCCTAACTCTACCGTCTACGCACTTTGTGAATAGTTCTATTTTGTTGCGGTACAACGTGTCCTTTCCGTAAATAACAGGCAAAGCCCTAACCGAAGTGCCAGCAAACTTCTTAATCACGTCCTCCACTTTTTTGCGTTTGTACTCTAATTCGTACTCGTAAGAATAGTACCAAGTATCACAGCCCCCACATTTCGTGAAGTTAGCACAAAGCGGGGTTAATAGTTCCATTTTACTACTATTAACCTTGATTAGCGTTGCGTTTATGTAGTTTTTAGATATTTTGTCTATCCTGATTTCGCAGTTGGAATTATTAGGAGCATAAGTAACGAACACAACCTTTTCGTCTATTTTGCCTATCCCCTCTGCGTTATCGCCAAGCCTTACAATATCTACGTTTATCTTGTCGCCTACTTTCATAATTACCTATAAAAAGAGCCCGCCTAAGCGGGCTATATATTAGTTTGCTATTATTTTGCTTAGTTCGTGCATTTCCTTTCTTACTATGGTTGGAATACTTAGTGCGTCGGTAATATCAAGGTCGAACACGTCGCCGTGGTTTATTCCGATTGCCCTACAAGTTTTTCCGTCCATCAATACTCTTACTGCGTACGCACCCATCTTAGTTGCGTTGTTAACGTCTTGCATACAAGGTCTGCCGCCCCTTTGAACGTGACCAAGTTTGATATCTCTTAGTAGGTCAGGATCCATTCTCTTAGCAAGTTCGTCCCTAACCTCTTCGCAAGTACCAAAGCCCTCTGCAACAACTACTATATTAGAGTTTCTGTCCCTGTTTCTGTTGTCTACAAGTTTCTTAGCAAGTTCGTCGTAGTCAACTTCAAAGCCCGGAAGAAGTATAGCGTCGGCAGAACCTGCAATACCGGCAAACAAAGCGATATCGCCGCACCTACGTCCCATAACTTCCATAATACATATTCTTTGGTGAGAAGAGAAAGTATCTCTTAATCTATCCATACAATCCAGCACGGTGTCTACTGCCGTTGGGAAACCGATAGTGTAATTAGTGTAAGCAAGGTCGTTATCAATAGTACCCGGCAAGCACACCACGTTTATACCGCAATTATCGGATAAATCCTTAGCGCCCCTAAAACTTCCGTCGCCGCCGATTACAACTAGGCTATCAACACCAAGATTTCTTAGCGTTTCGGCAGCCCTTTTTTGCACCTCTATTTCGGTAAAATTCTTAAGTCTTGCCGACCTAAGCATCGTTCCGCCTTGTTGAGCAATTGCGCTTACGTCGTCGCCCGTTAGTTTTATTACGTCATTTTCAATCAAGCCCAAATATCCACGTCTAATTCCGTAAATTTCAAATCCAAAATACTCTGCCGTTCTTACTACCGCTCTAATACAGGGATTCATTCCCGGAGCGTCACCACCGCTGGTTAAAATCGCTATTTTTTTCATACGTCTACTCTCCCGATAAAATTCGTTTAAATTATTTATATTATATAATTTATTGTTTCAATAATCAATAAAAACGCCCTTATTTAGTTACATTTTTTACAAGCACGTTTTCCTTGCCAAGTAAAGCCTCTAATTCCCACACAAGAGAACTTGTCACCCTTACTTTTTCGTTAAATGCAAGCAGTTTTTTACCCACTTGGCATTTTACCACGCTGCTGCCTTTGTGCATAGCCAAAACCGAGGCGATTTGTTTGGTTAGGTGCTGCATACTTTCGTCCACTCTTACGTAAACCACGTCGCCTATTTCCTGTTCGTTATCGACTTTTTCCACCTTTACCTTTTTTGGCTCTTCCGTTTTTTCTTCGTCCTTCCACTCCTCGATGTCGTCCACCCTAATCGTTGGGCTTTCCCCGTCTCGAATAGACACCGTTCCGTGAATTTTGACTATTATATCATTTTCGATTTTGTCTATCTTTTGGAACACCTTAGGGAATATAATTACGTCCACGTAGCCGTAAAAATCTTCCAGCGTTCCCACGCCCATACTGTCGCCTTTTTTGGTAAGTTTCTTCTTGAAGTTAGACAGCAAGCCCGCCATATACACCTTTTTGTTGTTCAAGGTTGCGTCCACTTGCCTTGACGAAGTTTCCTCTTCAATAGCGTCCTCGTCCTCTAATACCTCCTCGTCCTTTTCGATATACAGCATAGAGGTGTTAAAGTCGAATTGTCCCATTCTACTTCTAAACTCATCAAGCGGATGACCGGATACGTACATGCCCAAAACCTCTTTTTCAAAAGAAAGCAGCATCTTTTTAGGGTATTCTTTTAGGTTAGGAACTTTGATTTCGTCCTCCATTTCCTCGCCGAACATATCAAATAAGGATATTTGACCTTGCGACACACGTTTTTTGTCCTGCACGGCTCTATCCATCATTTGCTCGTACACAGCCATTTTGCCTGCCCTAGTACCCTCCAAGCAATCCAAAGCGCCACCTTTAATTAGGCATTCAATCGCTCTTTTGTTTATGCCCGACGGCGTTGCCCTATCGATAAAATCATTAAGCGAAGTGTACTTGCCGTTTCTGTTTCGCTCGTCTATTATGTATTCAAGCACGCTTTCGCCTAGGTTTTTAATACCCATTAGCCCAAACCTTGCCGAGTCGTTTTGAATGGTGAACCTTACACCGCTTTCGTTAATATCGGGTGGCAAAACGGTTTTGCCTATATCTCTTAAATGGTTGATATACTTACTTACCTCGTCGGCTGAAGTGATACGGTTGTTTATTATTGCCAGCACTAATTCCAGCGGATAATAATACTTTAAAAACGCCGTTTGATAACTTAGGTAAGCGTACGCAGTTGCGTGCGATTTGTTAAAAGCGTAGGAAGCGAAGTCAAGTATTTGGTCAAACAGTTTACCTGCCGTTTCCTCGTCAACGCCACGCCTTACCGCTCCGTCGATTACGATTTTGCCGTCCTCTTCCTTGCCGTTTATAAATATGTTTTTATTTGCAACTAGGATTTCCTTTTTCTTCTTACCCATTGCTCTACGCAGCAAGTCCGCACCGCCAAACGAATAGCCTGCAACCTCACGAGCGATTTGCATAACTTGTTCTTGGTACACTATACAGCCGTAGGTCACGTTAAGTATAGGCTCAAGTAACGGGTGAAGATATGTGATTTTTTCAGGGTGCTTTTTACCCTCGATAAACATACCCGTAAATTGCATAGGCCCCGGTCTATACAGCGAGATACCTGCTATTACGTCCTCTATGTTTTGCGGTTGAAGTCTACGCATAAACGCACACATTCCGCCGCTTTCAAGTTGGAATACGCAAGTGGTTTCGCCGCTGGATATAAATTTGAACACGTTAGGGTCTTCGTAGCCCAACTTGTCAAAGTCGATAATTTCGCCGGTGTGTTCCTTTATCATACGCTTAGCAAGGTCGATATCGGTAAGGGTTTTTAGTCCCAAAAAGTCCATTTTAAGCATACCGAGTGCTTCGATTTGGTTTTTATCGTACTGGGTAGTTACCGCACCTTCCTTTACTTGTAACGGGCAATGCTCGTACACCGGATCGCAACAAATAACTACGCCTGCTGCGTGCTTACCCGTTTGGCGAGGCATACCCTCAAGTTTTATTGCCATATCGATAACTTTTTTGGCAAGGTCGTTAGAGTTGTACAGCGCTATTACGTCAGGATTACCAACGCCCTCGGTGATTAGTTCCTTTAACGTTTGCTTATTCATATCGGGTATTGCTTTTACCCAGTTATTCGCCTCCTGAAAACTTACGTCGTACACCCTAGCAACGTCTTTAACCGCTGCTTTTGCAGACATCGTGCCAAAGGTTACGATTTGGCTTACCATCTCTTCGCCGTACTTTCTTACAACGTAATCGATAGCCTCTTTACGCCTTTCAAAGCAGAAGTCTATATCGAAGTCGGGCATCGATATTCTTTCAGCGTTCAAAAATCTTTCAAAAATCAGGTGATACCTAAGCGGCTCTACGTCGGTGATACCTATTGCGTACGCAACTATACTTCCTACGCCGCTACCACGACCGGGGCCAACGGGAATACCTATGCTTTTGCTGTAATTGATAAAGTCCCACACGATTAGGTAATATTTATCAAATCCCAGCCTAATAATAGTATCCAGTTCGTACTCCACCCTCTCTTTAATTTCGGGGGTGATTTCCTTATATCTTCTTCTTATTCCCTCCCACGTTAAGTCCACAAAGAAGTCCTTTGTAGATTGCCCTGTCGGTGGCACGTATTTTGGAAGTAAGTAGTTTTTATTTTCAAGTTGCACGGTAAAGTTGATTTTGTCGGCAACCTCGCAAGTGTTGTCAAGAGCCTCAGGAATCCATGAAAAAGTCTCCAACATTTCGTCGTAGGTTTTTAGGTAAAATTCCTCGGTTTCGAACCTCATTCTGTCCACGTCGTCCACTTTATGCCCCGTTTGAACGCACAATAGTACGTCGTGCATCTCGGCGTCGTCCTTGTTTAAGTAGTGGGCGTCGTTAGTTGCAACCACCTTTACGCCAAGTTCTTTCGCCATTTTTACAAGTAGTGGATTTACTCTTTTTTGGTCTAAAATGCCGTGGTCTTGAATCTCTATGTAAAAGTCGCCCTTGTCGAACATACTCATCAGCGTTTTAGCGTACTCAACCGCTCCCTCGTAATCGTTAGAAAGCAGCAGTTGCGGTATTTTGCCCGCAAGACAAGCACTTAGGCAAATTAGCCCCTTAGAATATTTTTTAAGTAGTTCTAGGTCGATACGTGGCTTGTAATAAAAGCCCTCGGTGTAGCCGTAACTACTTAGTTTCATTAGGTTGTGGTAGCCCTCGATATTTTTAGCAAGCAATACTAAGTGGAAGTACTCTTTAGTGTTTTCGTGCATATTCGTAGCAACGTAAAACTCGCTACCGATAATAGGTTTTACGCCGCTTGGTTGGAATGCCTCCAAAAAACTGTATATTCCGAACATATTGCCGTGGTCTGTTACGGCAATGGCGTCAAAGCCCTTTTCCTTGCAAGTATTAAGCAAAGGAGAAGTATGCTTTGGTCCTACAATTCTACACGCTCCGTCCAACAAACTATATTCGCTATGCACGTGCAAGTGCACAAATCTTTTCATTAGTTTTCCTCTCCTTTAATTTTCTCTGCCATTTCCACAAGTTTGCGCAGTCTGTGGTTTATACCGCTTTTCGTTATGCGGTGGTCCAGCGCCTCTTCCAGTTCGATAAGCGAAGCGGAAGGTCTGCTTATTCTTAGTAGCGCTATCTCTTTTAACCCGTCGTTAAGTTTGTCCAGCCCAACGGTTTGTTGCAAAAATTCTATCGCTTTTATTTGCTTCAAGCCGGCGTTTACCGCTTTGTCGATATTTGCAATCGAGCAGTTGTTCATACGGTTTATTTCGTTAGATACCGTCCTTTCCACGATAATGTCGTTAAGTTCCAGCACCGAATTATTAGCACCAAGCCAAGCCAAAATATCGCAAACGAGGGTGCTGTCTTTCGTGTACACCACGTAATTTATTTGCCTTTCAATTACTTTGATTTTGTTTGACAGCACTTTAAGTAGGTCGGCAACGCTACTTGCAAGTTCCTCTTCCTCAAACACGAGTTCCAGCCTGTAACCTTCGCTTTTGCTGGTAAGTTCGTCGCTAATTACGTCGATTTTAGAGGGCACGTAAGCATTTCCGCAGCCGATAAACAGCGCCCTTACCACCGCCTTTAATTCTTCCTCGTCCTTGTAAAGTTTTTCACTAAAACCGCTGTTAAAACTTACTAAATCCTCGCCGTTATAGTTTGCAACTTCAAGGTCAATAAGCAGTTGCTTAGTCACGTTTCTAGGCAAAGACAGTTCGTACGTAAAGCCTTTTTTATCGTTAGAATGCCCTTTTCTTGCCACGTTTATCTCGGTTCTATACAGTTTTTTCAAGTAGTCCGCAATTTTGATTACGTACTCGTACCTACCCGAAGAAAACAGCAACGATTCGCCCGTTTTCTTTAACTCCAACAGCCCTACAGCCTTTACAGAGCCCAAAATAAACGCCCTTTTCACGTTATCTTTTTCGTAGTCTATATTCAATAATTCTTCTTTTACTTTGTCGGAAAAATTCATATTTTCTCCTAAATTATTTTTATCTCTTTTTTTAGGTTTACCCCAAATTCCCTCAGCACCGCACTTTCGATTTTGTCACATATTCTCAGGTAGTCGGTTGCCGTGCCAAGCCCCGTATTTACAATAAAATTAGCGTGTTTTGTCGATACCATCGCTCCGCCTATTTGGTAGCCTTTCAGCCCCACCGCCTCGATTAGTTTTGCGGGGATTATATCGTTATCTCTTAAATAAGTGCTGCCAAGCGAACTTTCGGCGGGTTGAGTTTTGCGCCTTTTTTCCTTAATCTCCCCGTAAATCTCGTAAATTTTCTCTCTTTTCTCTTCTTTTAAGCAAAACGAGGAGGATAGCACTATGCCTTCGATATTGCTTTTTCTGTAGCCAAACTCTAAGCCGTCTTTCTTCAAAATTTTCACGTTTCCAAAGTAGTCCATCACCGTAACTTCCGTGATTAAATCGCCCATCTCTGCACTGAACGCACCTGCGTTTCCTTTTACCGCACCGCCTATCGTTGCAGGTATTCCTACCAGCCTTTCAAAGCCCGATAAACCGCTAGCAAACGCCACCGAAAACACTTTGGATAGGTTTGCGCCTGCCATTGCCGTAATCACGTTACCGTTCACGCTAATATCGTTAAGATTTTTTAGGCTGATGATAATCCCATCGTAGCCCTCGTCCTTAATTAGCACGTTACTGCCGTTTCCTAAAATAAAAAAGGGTATGCCCCTGCTTTTAGCAAAGGCTATTACCTCTTTTATTTCGCATTGATTACTTGGATATGCGACGTATTTTGCACAGCCACCGCCACGATAGGTAGACAGCACTTTCGCCGCCACGTTTTCACAAAAAGGTATAGTCATATTCGCCTCCTATACGCTAAGTATATTAAGCGAACGTGCGATTTTTAACCTTCTATTTTGTCTAGTTCTGCGTTTCTTTCAATAATTCTTCTGTTTAATTCCTCTGCAGCGTTGTAGCCAAGGTGTTTTAGCCTTGCGTTTTTAGCAGCAACTTCCATAACTATAGCAAGGTTTCTGCCCGGAAGTACAGGAATGGTTAGTTTAGGTACTTTTACGCCAAGTATCTCGGTATAATGCTCGTCAAGTCCAAGCCTTTCGTACTCTTTGCCCTCCTTCCACTTTTCAAGTTCAACGGAAAGCATAATCTTTTTCTCCGGTAGTACGCCCGATACGCCGTACATACTCTTAACGTTGATAATGCCGATACCTCTTATCTCCATAAAATACCTGATATTTTCAGGGCAAGAGCCGTAAAGTTTATTCTCCACCTTCTTTATTTCAACGGCGTCGTCAGCGATAAGCCTGTGACCACGGTGAACAAGTTCAAGCGCAGCCTCGCTCTTACCGATACCGCTTTTACCTGTGATAAGCACGCCTATACCGTCTATATCCATAAGCACGCCGTGTATTTGCGTTTTAGGAGCAAGCGCCCTACGAAGATAGGTAGCAATATCGTTTACTACGATAGGCGTAATCTCTTGCGACGAGAAAACGGGCACTCTGTACTCTTTTGCAATCTCTATCATTTCGTCAGGAACTTTTAGCCCTCTTGCCACAACGATACAAGGAATTTCCTTTTTAAGTAGGTTGTTAAGAGCCTTTTCCCTATCCTCCTTTGATATTTGGTACAAATAGTACATTTCGGCATTACCTAGTACTTGCACCCTTGAATGCTCGAAGTAATCGTCATACCCTGCAAGTAGTAGTCCCGGTCTATTAACGTTCATTGTGGTAAGTTCGATATCCTCGTTATAAGCACCGTACAAAATTTCACATTTAGTTCCTTCGGCAAATTCGCTTGCCTTTACTTTTGCTTTGGTTACGCTCTCTTTCTTTGCCATTTTATACTCCTTTTCAAACAAAATTTTTCTATGGTTTTAGCAACTCCGTCGTTCTTTGTGTCCTCGCAAACGTAGTCCGCCACCTTCGTTAGCCCGTCCTTTGAGTTTTCCATAGCCACGCCAAGTCCTGCCGTTTCTATCATACTTTTATCGTTAAGCGAGTCGCCGAACGCCATTGTTTTTTTAATAGGTATCTTGTAGTGTTTTGCAAGGCTAATTAGTGCGTCGCCCTTGCTTGCCCCGTAGACAACGGCTTCAATATTATGCGGTGTACTGCTAGTAATATCTAGCCTTTTTGAAAATTTATCTTGCAAAAGTTTGATAAATTCCGCTTGCTTATCCTCGCTTGTCCACAGGTAAATCATATCGAGGTCGCCCAAGGTTTTATCCACCACGTCGCTTAGTTTTCCGTCCACCACTTCGTACTTCACACGGCAAAAATCCCCGTAGCCTTTTATGTGTTGGTTCTCCTTAACGGTGTACAAACAGTCGTCCTTGTACACTTGCGCAACTAACCCAAGCGTTTCAGCCTCTTTAAGATACTCTACGGCAAGGCTTTTTACTATCTTCTTACTTACGAGCACCTCGTTCGTTTCTATATCTCTAATTACCGCACCTTGACAGGACACAATCTCTCCCTTTAACCCGAGGTCCTTTGCGATAGGGTAAATAGAGTGGTTCATTCTGCCCGTAACAATTACAAAACGTCCACCCTTATCGGTGAACTTTTTTATCACTTTTCTGGTAAACTCACTCACTTTTTGCCCCTTAGGACAGAGTGAGTCGTCAAAATCCGATGCGACTAATTGATACCTCATAAGTGTATTATACTATAAATATAGAAGTATTCAAGTACTTACTTTCATAATTTCGAAAAAATGCGTTAAAATTTTAATTTATTTTTCTAAATTTTTAATTATCTTTATGAAAATACTCGTAAATATTTTTTGCGTCCCTTTCGCTAATGCCCTTAACCCCGCTCAAAGTACTTACGCTAGCCTCTTTAATCTTTTTCAAACTCTTAAATTCTTTGTACAAAATATTGATTTTCTTTTCGCCTATGCCGTCAACCCCGATAAGTTCGCTCCTAGTTTGCCTATCAAGGCGCAATTTTCTATGATAAGTCAGGGCAAAGCGGTGCGCCTCGTCCCTAACACGTTGCAAAAGTTGAAGCGCAAGGCAAGTTTTTGGAAGAATAAGCGGCTTTCCCTCTTCGTCAAGGTAAATTTCCTCGTTCTTTTCGGCAAGGGATATCATCTCCACCGTAACGCCAACCTCTTGCATTGCCTCTTTTGCGTATTTTAATTGTCCTTTTCCGCCGTCGATAAGTATCAAATCAGGCAACACGCCAAAACTTTCGTCCGTACTGTCCTTACTCTTTTCCAGCCTTCTTTTTAAGGTTTCTTTCATAGAAGCAAAGTCGTTTGCGCCCTCTACCGTCTTTATTTTAAAGCGTCTGTAAAGCGAATTTAAGGGGCTGCCGTTTACAAACACGGTCATACTGCTTACCTTGTCCGTTCCGCTTACGTTAGATATATCGTACGCTTCTATTTTCTTAGGTAGTTTTTGTAGGTTTAGTAATTTTTGTAGTTCCTCCACCGCTCCCAGCGTTCTGCCAAATTCGTTTTCAAGTTTTAGTTTTTGGTTCACAAGGTAGTCTTTTGCATTGTTTTCGGCAATATCAAGTAGTTGCTTTTTAACGCCTTTTTGCGCTATTACTATCTCTATTTTCTTGCCTGCCCTGTTTCTCAAATATTGCTCTAACACGCCTTTGTCGTCAAGGCTATAGTTAACTACGACCTCGTCTGCCGTAATCGGTCTTTTTTCGTAAAATTGAACTAAAAAATCACCGAAAACTTCGCTTTCTAAGGCGGTATCGGTTTTCAGCGTAAAGTTCTCCTCGCCCACGAGTTTTCCTGCCCTAACTACCGTGTAGGACACGCACGCATACATTTTATTAAAGGCAAGGGCGAATATATCAAGGTTGTAATCTTGCGGAAGATAAGTAACTTGTTTTCTTTCTATCTTTTCAAAAAGTTTCAGTTTGTCACGGTAACTCATTGCCACTTCAAACTGTTCTTTTTTAGCAAATTCCTCCATTTTTTCGGTCAGCATTTTCTTAACTTTTTGGTCATCTCCCCGCAAAAATGCCATAACCTTGCCTAAAATCTCGCCGTATTCCTCCTCGCTGATGTAGTTCACGCAAGGTGCTTTGCACTTACCGATATGGTAATTTAAGCACGGCCTGTCGCTTGGTTTTTCCTTATTAAAGTTTAGGTTGCAACTTCTAAGAGGGTAGATTCCGCTTACAAGTTCTATAATATCGTTCACGCTAATCCCTTGCATATAAGGTCCGAAATACTTTGCCTTGTCGCTTTTGATTTTCCTAACTACTTCTAGTTTAGGATACCTTTTAGTTAGGTCGATTTTAATAAACGGGTACTGCTTGTCGTCCTTTAAAAGTATATTGTATTTTGGCGTGTATTTCTTGATTAACGTGTTTTCAAGTAGTAGCGCTTCAATCTCATTATTTGTTATTATGTACCTAAAATCTACCACGTTTTCCATCAGTTTTCTCACCTTTTCGGTTTGGGTAGAAGGCGATTGAAAATAGGTTTTTACCCTATTTTTTAGTTTGACAGCCTTACCGACGTAGATTACCTCTCCGTCGGCATTGTACATAATATATACGCCACTTTGTTGTGGCAACTCTTTTACTTTTTCTCTTAAGTCCATCATTTATATTATAACATATTTTTGTAAAATCAGTAGCCTAAATAACTAACTCCGCACGTCATTACTTGCCCGACGTACTTGTTGTTTATCGAATAAAAGATGCTTTTGCCGTACCTTACGCTACTTACCACACCCACGCTTTTAAGTAGTTTTAGTTGGTGGCTTACGGTAGTTTGGTTCACGTCTAATACTTTAGCAAGGTCAGTTACGCACATATCCTGAATGGCAAGTGCCGACAGTAGTTTAAGGCGTGTTTCGTCACTAAATATGCTAAAAAAATCCGCAAGATTTCTAGCAACCTCTGTTTCTGGCAAAAAATATTTTACCTTGTTCTCCATTTGTTTGTTCAAAAAATTCTCCATAATTTACCTCGTAAGTTTATTGTATACCAGCCTACGAATATGTCAATTTTTTGTTTTAGCACAAATTATCTAAAAAAACCTAATTGTATATTTTTTTGTAAAAAAAAGGGCCACCACGGTAGCCTTCTATCATTTTATTCTTTTTTCGACAATATAGGTAAGCACCTTGAACACGTATTGCATTAGGTAGTCGTACACCACAAATACTGCCGAGCCTATTAGCGCAATCGCCCAGTACTCTAATTTTACCCCAAGCGCCTCGAAGTCTATCACCAGCAATCCCGTAACCAAGTACAATATGTACAGCACTAGGTTAAACCAAGCAAGTTTTATAGGCAATCCGTAGTACCACTTCAATTTTTTTGCTAAAAATATCGAAAGAATCGTGTATGGTCCAAAGAAAATTGCAAACGGCAAAGCCTTTATCGTGGCAATACTTACGGTAAGGATTATCGTAGCAGCGCACGACAATATCGCACCCTTGTAACTTCCTTTCGAAAGCGGCAACATCATACAAATTGCACTCATTACGTAAAACGATATCGTCATAGGCTCTACAAACACCGCCAGCATTACAAACATCGTTGCAAGCGCCGTTGAAATACCGCTTAACGCAATTACGTAACTTTTTTTCATACTAACAGCAACTAATTAAATCTCCGCCACACATCTCGCAGCAGCAGTCGGCACAAATCAGCGTACCGCAACAGTCACAGCAAGCCCCCGCATTCGGTTGCCCTTGTTGGCTAGAATACGTCCTCTCAAAGTTTGACTCCTGCGCTTTTTTATCGCCGAACGGATTGTTTGCGCTTTGCTCCTTTTCCAGTTTAGCCAAAGCGTCTTTGAATTTTTGGTTGTTTGGCTCTAATTCCAAAGCAATTTTAAGTTGCGTTCTGCTCTCGTCGTACCAGTTTTTCTTGTAGTACACAGCCGCTTGCCAAAAATGCCACTCTCCGCCACGACCGGTCATATCGTCCAAAATCTTTTGTGCGCCACTAATATCGCCACGCTTTAAAGCATCACGAACAGCCTCGTAATCACCATCTTTATTTTCAGTTTCAGCATCGCTAACCGTCGCATTATTTTGAACGTATTCCAAAGCGTCTTGGTAGGCAAGTTCTACTTTGGTGTACATTCTAGCAGCCTCAGCGCCCTTTTCACCCTCGGCAAACCTTTCTTGTGCGTACTTTTGGTGTAACTTCTCGTACGCCTCTTTAATTTCCTGTTGGGTAGCGGTCCTGCTTACGCCAAGAATTATAAACGGATCGTTTTGCATTTTGTTTCTCCTTTTATCATATCGTCGGTTTGTTTTTTTAGCCCCAAATAGAACACGTTGCTTAAAATCCCCTCGGATATTTTAACGTCCAGCCTATTGTAACTATTCACAATTCCGTTGTAAACCGAATACATTATAAACTCTAAATTTTGTTTATTATCTGTTAAAAATTGCTCTCTCGTTTCGTAGTTTGAAAATTTTGCCAAAAACGGATTGTAACTTTTGGTTTTAAAGTCCTCGTCCACGTCGTCTAACGCATCCATTAGATACACCCATTTTCCTAAATTATAGCATAGATTGTAGCAATCGTCATTAAATTTTTCGCCTAGTAATATTTTGCCTGTTTCGGCAATAATTATACTAAACGGCTCGCTCACCTTGTCTATGCTGGTTTCACCCGCTTTTTCCATCTCTCTAAGGCTGCAAAATTGCTCTTTCATAAGCCTATCCACTTCGGGCATACGCTTTTTTACTTTTTTTGCCTTAGGCTTAACAATCGGAGCAAGCACGCTTGCTTCAAACCTTTTTCCGTCGATAAAATCGTCCTCCACCTTGTAGTAAAACAGCAAGGTGTTCACGTCCACCACAAGTTCGGTAAGGTCGTCGTTTTTTACCACGGGTTTTTTCTTAATCGGGTTCAAAATGCACGCTTCCTGACAAATTTCAATCTCCTTTCCCATAACGTTGTGCAAAAAGATATTGAAAAAAGTCATATCGTAATTAGTGCCAAGCCTTGCAATTTGCCCGCAACTTTTACCTATGCTTTTACAAAATCCGCAGTAAAACGCTCTAAAAAAGGTGAAGTCCTTTATAAGCATATTCGGTTTGTCAGGTATAATATATCCGTACATTATTTTTTCCTATAAGGTTCTACAAATCCTATCTTTCTATATACTTTCGACAAAGTTTTCCTTGCCATATAAGACGCCTCGCTAGCACCCTTTGCGGCAATCTCCATTAGGTAATCCTTGTTGTCCATAAGCTTATCGTACTCTTCCCTAACAGGACGTAACTTTTCAACGACAGCCTCGCCGACTTTCGTTTTAAACTCGCCGTAGCCCTTGCCGTCAAACTCGTTAACCGCACTATCAATGCTAGTACCGGTTACGTTAGAGTAAATGGTAAGTAGGTTAGATATACCCGGCTTATTTTCTTGGTCGTATCGAATTTCGTTGTCGCTATCGGTCACCGCTCTTTTGAACTTTCTCATAATTGAGTCGGCATCGTCGATAATCGCTATGTAAGCGTTCTCGTCCACGTCGGACTTGCTCATTTTAGCGGTAGGATTTTGCAAACTGAAAATCTTAGCGCCGCTAGTTGGAATGTAAGGCTCGGGAATAGTAAACGTTGGAGAATACTTATTGTTAAACCTAGTTGCAATATCCCTTGCAAGTTCTACGTGTTGTTTTTGGTCAATGCCAACCGGTACAAGCGCCGTTTGGTACAAAAGAATATCGGCAGCCATAAGTACAGGATAGTCCATAAGCCCCATATTTAAGTTGTCTTGATGCTTTGCCGCCTTATCCTTAAATTGCGTCATACGGCTAAGTTCACCGATATAAGAGTTGCAGTTTAACACCCACGTTAATTGTGCGTGCTCGGGAACGTGTGATTGAAAATAGATTATGCTTTTTTCAGGATCTAAGCCCGTTGCTAAGTATTGAGCAAAAAAACTTACCGCTCTTTTTCTAAACTCGGCTGGCTCTTGTCTTACCGTCAAAGCGTGCATATCCACTATACAATACAAACATTTGTAGTCGTCTTGTAGTTTTAACCAGTTTTGCATAGCGCCTATGTAATTTCCAAGGGTAATGCAGCCCGTAGGTTGAATACCGCTGAATATAATCTTCTTTTCTTCCATTATCTCTCCCCACCGCAATATTTGATTACGGCACTTGCCATATCTTCTTTCTCTATTACGTCTTTGTGTAGTATTTTTTTCTCTTTTAGTTTTGCAATGCTCTCAGGCATTTCGGTAGCGGTTGCAAATTGCAATTTTTTGCTTGCCTCGAACGGATCTTCAACGTACTTGCCCTCTATTGCCTCGTAAACGTCGCAAGGGAACTTATAAGGGCTTGCAGTAGACACTATTACCGTAGGCGTTTCGTCGCCGGTTGCAACAACGTAATTAGTGTACACGTTCATAGCAACGGCAGTATGAGTATCTAGTACGTAGCCGTACTCCTCAAACACGTTGCTGATAGTATCTGCCGTTTCATCCACGTTACAGCAGCCGCCCGTAAAGTCGTTTTTATCGATAAGAACTTTATCTATCGAGTATTTGCCCACCGTTTTAAGTTTATCCATTAAATCTCTAATTTTCTCATCATCTCTATTGAAAAGTTCAAAAAGTAGCCTTTCTAGGTTAGAAGAAATTAGAATATCCATAGACGGACTGGTAGTTTTGTAAAAATCTCTGTTTATATCGTATACGCCCGTTTCCATAAAGTCCGTAAGCACGTTGTTTTCGTTAGAGGCGCAAATTAGTTTGTTTACAGGTAAGCCCATACGCTTAGCGTAGTAGCCTGCCAAAATGTTACCAAAGTTGCCACTAGGCACGCAGAAGTTTACCTTATCGCCAAGTTCAATCTCCTCGCTGGAAACAAGGTCGCAGTAAGCGGATACGTAGTAAGCGATTTGAGGTACTAATCTTCCCCAGTTGATAGAGTTTGCCGAGGATAATTTGTAGCCAAGTTCTAGCAACTTATCGTTTATCTCTTTGTCTGCAAAAATCTTCTTAACGCCGCTTTGCGCATCGTCAAAATTACCTTTAATAGCAGCCACGTGAACGTTACGTCCCTCTTGGGTAGCCATTTGTAATTTTTGCATATCGCTAACGCCCTCGCTTGGATAGAACACTATGATTTCAGTACCGTCAACGTCGCTAAATCCCTCAAGTGCAGCCTTACCCGTGTCGCCGCTAGTTGCAACTAAAATTAAAGTCTTTTCCGTAGCGCCTATTTTGTTTCTTGATGCGGTAAGCAAATATGGTAATAACGTCAAAGCCATATCCTTAAACGCACAAGTAGGTCCGTGCCACAATTCCATAACGAAAGTACCGTCGTCTAGTTTTACTAGCGGTGCGGTCTCTTCACTATCAAATTGCGAGTACGCTTTGCTTGTAAGATTTAACAACTCGTCGTAAGTAAATTCCGTTAGGTACTTATTTATAATATAAGCCGAACGCTCTTTGTAACTTTTGTCCAAAAGACTAGCGATTTCGTCTAAGGTAATAATTGGAAAAGACGACGGAACAAACAATCCGCCGTCTTTTGAAATACCTTTAACAATACTTTCGCTAGCACTTACCGATACTTTAGAATCTCTAGTGCTAATGTAGTTCATACTGTCTCCTATTATTTAATGTATTTTCCCAAGAAGTCTGGCATATCTTCTTCTGTTCTACTAATGGTCAACACAAAAGTTACGTTATATTGCTTTGATAAAACGCCTAAATCATCGTAAAATCTTTCCATTTCTTCTAGCGTTTTACCCGTAATTCTTTGTGCCCCGTCAATATAGATATATTGAATATCGTAGTTTCCTGCAATCAAGCCTTTTACAAAACCACTTAATCCCCTTTCACTTGCAATATTCAATTCTGTTACGTCTATATATCTTATTCTGTTGTCAATGTCTCCACGATATCTATCGGTATCGGTAACGTAAACGACGTATCCCGACGTCTTTTCCAAAGCGGAGTTTGCACTCTCAATTATCCTTTTTGTTTTACCTGAACCTTTAGCACCGTAAATAATTTCTACCATTTTATTGGTCCTCCTTTTTTGTTATACTTATTGTAACCAAAAAAAAGTCCAATATCAATATATCAAGCGAAAAAATAATTAAAAATAAAATTACTCTCCTTGATTTTTTAACAATGCTTCTTGATTTGCAATTTGCAGCGCTTGAATCATTTCGTCAAGGTCGCCGTCTAAGAACGCCTCTAAATTGTAAATCGTCATTCCTATTCTGTGGTCGGTCACCCTACCTTGCGGGAAGTTGTAAGTTCTAATTCTTTCAGACCTATCGCCCGTTCCCACTTGGTTTTTCCTTTCGCCTGCGTGCTTAGCCTCTTCCTGACTTTTATAAAAGTCGTAAAGTTTGTTTTTAAGCATTTCCATAGCGGTTTCTCTGTTTTGGATTTGGCTTCTTTCGTTTTGGCATTGAACTACTATTCCCGTTGGGAAGTGGGTAATTCTTATTGCCGAAGAAGTCTTGTTTACGTGCTGTCCACCTGCGCCGCTACTACGATAGGTATCCACCCTTATATCTTTATCTTCAATAGTAATGTTTACGTCCTTAACCTCAGGTAGTACCGCTACCGTTGCCGTAGAGGTGTGCACACGCCCTTGCGACTCGGTCTCGGGTATCCTTTGCACCCTGTGAACGCCGCTTTCGAATTTTAATTTTGAGTAAGCGTCCTTACCCGTTAGCATAAAGGTTGCCTCTTTTACGCCGCCGATTTCGGTGATATTACTGTCAAGTTCCTTCACTTTCCATCTATGACGCTCTGCGTACCTTAAATACATTCTCATAAGGTCAGCGCCAAATAGCGCAGCCTCGTCGCCACCTGCGCCGCCACGAATTTCGATAATAACGTTTTTGTCGTCGTCCGGATCTTTTGGCAAAAGTTGGATTTTCATCACTTCGGCAAGTTCTTGCATCTTTTTGTGCGATGCTTCCATTTCCTCTTTCACCATACTTCTCATATCAGGATCGGTTTCTATTTCAAGCATTTCTTTGCAAGAAGCGTAGTTGTCCTCGCAGGCTAAGTACTCGGCGTAAGTTTCCATAACTTCTTCCATAGCCGCCCTTTCCTTAACGAGTTTTTGCCACTCTTCTTGGTTGCTTATCACGTCGTTATCGGCGATAAGTTCGTTTAATTTATCAAATCTCTCTTTAAGTGCTTTTAATTTCTCAAACATTTTCGTATCCTTTTGCTATTATAATTCTATCAATTCCGCTGTAATCTTTAACGGCGAACACTTCATTAAAACCTTTTATTTTCTCTATAAGCGTGCCTGCTTGGTCGTAGCCGCATTCAAACACCAGTACTCCGCCACGTTTTAACTTTCCGAAAAGCGAGGCGATTATCCTGTCGTACACGTCAAAGCCACTCTCTCCGCCGTCTAGGGCAAGCCTTGGTTCGTAGTCCTTTACGCTTACGTCAAGCGCACCTATCTCCTTACTTCTGATATACGGAGGATTAGATACTATCACGTCGAACTCGCCCTCAACGTTTTCTAGTAGATCGGACAAAACAAACTCTATATTTGCCTCGTTTCTTTCGGCGTTACTTTTTGCCACCCTTAAAGCGTCCTCACTTACGTCGCTTGCCACAACTTCCGCTCCCGATTGCTTTTGAATGGTTATTGCTATTGCGCCGCTACCAGTACATAAATCTAAAACTCTAGAGCCGCTCGTAATATATTTTAACGCTTGCTCTACCACGAGTTCGGTTTCAGGTCGTGGTATCAAAACGCTAGGATTAACCCAAAGTTTGTATCCGTAAAACACGCTTTCGCCTATTACGTAATCCAGCGGTTCGCCTTTTTTCACCCTGTCTAATTTGTAAACTACGTCGCTAAGTTCGTCCTCGGTAAACTTTTTGTTTAGTATTTCTACTCGGTTAGCGCCCTTCTTAGAGCAAAGCAGCCAGTCAAGTTCCTCCTCGTAGCCCTCTATTTTGCTTCTGCTATTTACTAAATCTTTTATCTCGAAATAATCGTAATTATATACAAAATTACCGTCGGTTAGGCTTTCGTCCTCGTCCATTTTTTGCACGGTTTTAAAGGACGCCATAGCCACCATAAGCATATCGTCGGTTGGGTTTGCCGTGGTAATTCGTTGAAGAAGTAGCCCCGGTGCACGTAAAAGATTTACTAGTAGGTTGTCAAACCTTGCCAAAACTTTTAGCACCTCGTAGGAAACGCCCATCACAAGAGGTATAAGCGCAAGCCTGATAAGTAGCCTTACCCACCATCTACTATCCCAGCCGCACAAGGCGAACAGTAGTATGCTGATTATCATCACAATGAAAAGAAAAGTAGTACCGCAACGGTTGTGTATCCTCGAACTATTTCTAACGTTTTCGATAGTAAGCGGCTTGCCACTTTCGTAGCAGTTTATGGTTTTGTGCTCCGCACCGTGATACATAAACACCCTTTTGATGTCCTTCAACCTACTAACAAGCAGAATGTACACCACGAACATCACTATCCTTATTCCACCTTCGATTAGGTTTTTTAGGATAACGTGCATACCATCAGCGCCGGGGATTTTCATAATAAGCGAGGTGAACACTTGCGGCAAAACAAAAAACAATCCCACCGCCATAGCAACTCCTAGCACGACGCCTATCCACAAAGCGATAGTAAAGGCGTCTACCTTAAACTTCTCGCTAACCCACTTTTCAAACTTCGAAGGCTCTAACTCTTTGCCTTGAAGTTCCGCCGAGTTTAATAGCGTCTTAGTACCCAAATAAATCATATTGCAAAAGTTGACAACACCCCTAACTATCGGGATTTTGCCAACGGTTTTCATTCTTTTGGACGTGGTAATTCTGGTGGAATCTACGTTTATTTCACCATTAGGCTTTCTTACTGCGGTGGCTACTGCTTTTTCGCCACGCATCATAACGCCCTCCATCACCGCTTGTCCGCCGATTTTAGATACCTTAACTTTCATAGTTTAGACAAAAAATGCAGATACAAACCGTATCTGCATTTAACTTGTGATTAATCAAGATTATAACGCTTCTTGAATTTATCTACTCTGCCGCCGGTATCTACTAATTTTTGTTTACCGGTGAAGAATGGATGACATTTGCTACAAATATCAACTTTTATTACATCTGTATCTTTTGATGTTCCGGTAACGAACTTTTCGCCACAAGCGCAGATAACTTCAACATCATGATAATTTGGATGAATATTCTCTTTCATATTTACCTCCATTTAGCATAATTACATAATAACTTACAATACAAATCAATTATAAATATTCCGAGGCAGTAAGTCAACTAAATTAAAGCCCTTTTCGAATTTTGATAAAAAATATTTTTATAATATTAAATTGCTTAACAAGATATAATATGTTATAATATATTACATTGAGGTGTTTATGGAAAGTTGGAAAATTAACCATTTGGGAAAAATTAACTTAACTTACGAGGAATTATCCGCTGAGGGAAAAGTCAAGGTAAAAGTGTCTAAGGCGCTACTTGACAATACCGACCTAAACTTACTAAAAGGCGAGGGCAACCGCTACCCTATCACTCCGTCACACATTGCAATCGGCAACGTGAGTGAGGAATATCCCGAACTTGGCTTGAAGTTTGGCGAAAAGGTGCTACTTAGCCCGTACCTAGCCTCCGGCGTATCGCACGACAGAAAGGTGTATATCGCCCCTAACGTAGACGTTATGGGTATCGACTGCGACGGCTTTTTGAAGGACTTCGTTGCAATCAACCGTGAAAACGTGTACATACTACCCGACAGCGTAAGCGAAACCGAGGCGCTTTTTGTAGAAAATATCGCACTTGGCGTAAAGATTTTCTCCGACCTTGACATTGAAAAGGGCGAAACCGTGGTGATTATCGGCGGTAGTTCGCTTGGAATACTTCTTTGCCAACTTGCTATTTACTATCAAACCATTCCGATTTTAATCGATACGGACGATGCACGTTTGTCTATCGCCACCGATATGGGTGTGTACTACACCGTAAATCCACGAGAGGCGGACGTACTAGGTCAAATCCTATCCTTTACAAGCGGCAGAATGGCGGACTTTGTTGTGTACGATCCAAACACGGACACCCCTCTTCAACCTGCTATGCAATATTGCCGTAAGCAAGGCAAAATCGCTATCGTTGGCCACAAGAAAACAAAAGCGACGGTAGAACTATCCAAACTGCTTGCAAACCAACTACAACTAATAGGTATAAACAACGGCTACGACGAAATCGCAACGGCTATTAACCTACTTGCAACCAAGAGCATCGATCCGTCGTTTATCCAAGCCAAAACTATCGAGTTTGAAGACGTTGGTGAGGCAATCGAAGAGTACGTAATCTACCCTGACGCAGACACGAACGTAATCGTAAACGTAAAATAATGGTTAAGTTAAGCATACGGCTTACTTAAACTTACAACAGATTTTAATAAAAGGATAGCAAAATTCGGCTATCCTTTTTTGTATGGCTTTAAAAAACCGCCACTCTCTTTACAAAACCACAACGCCGGCAATCGTTTATCACGATTTTACAAAATCTTGTAATTTTAGCCAAAATTTAATTGCGATTTTTTGTGGTTATTTTGTCACTTTAAGCAGTTTGCCCACGTCGTCAACGTCGCCTGCGCCCAAAATAAGTAGCACGTCGCCCTCTTTTAAAACGTCCTTGTAGTGCTTTGCAATCGGCAAAAATTCGTCAAAATAACTCACCTTTTCCATTTTTTCGCCAAGGGCTACGAACAAATCGAAAGCGGTTTTGCCCTTTTTGACCTCTCGGCTTTTGTAAGTTTTTGTTATCACCACCTCGTCGGCAAGGCTTAGGCTACTTACAAAGTCCAAAAAAAGCGCCGTCGTTCTTGAATAGGTATGTGGCTGAAAACACACGAAAACTTTGCCTTTCGAGTGCTCTCGTGTAGCCTGAATAACCGCCCTAATTTCGCTTGGGTGATGGGCGTAATCCAGCACCACGTCCGCACCGTTACAAGTGGCTATTTTTTGTTGACGCCTATCTAGTCCGCAGGTGTTTTCCAAAGTGTTCTTGATTACGTCGTCGTCTATACCCAACCTATCGCATACGGCAAGAACGAAGGTAGCGTCGTTAACGTTGTGCTCGCCTTTAAGGTTTAGCCTTATTTTTCTTTCCCTTATTTCGCCGTTATTTTTTCGACAAACCACAAACTCCGTCTTAATTCCTCTTTTTATATCCTTGTAATAGTAGTCGCCGCCACTACCGACGGTTATCACCCTCACGTCGTCTCTGCCATTTTTTTGCAAACGTTCCTTTATCATAGCGCTATTTTTCACGTCCACTATCACCGTGCCGTTATTTTTTACGCCAAGGCAAAACGAACAAAAACTCTCCTCTAATTGCCCCTCTTTTGAAAAGTAATCCGGGTGGTCGGGCTCGATATTTAACACAACCGCAATGCTCGGCTTAAAACTTAAAAAACTGTCCTTGTACTCACACGCCTCGCTAACAAGATAATCCCAGCCCAAAAACGCCCCGCCTGACCTAAACTTTTCGCTGGTTGCTCCTATGTGGTAGGTTGCCCTAAAACCGCTATTTTTCATAATGGAGGATATGAGAAAAGTGGTGGTGCTTTTGCCGTGCGTTCCGCTAACTGCTATTACAAACGGAAAAGTTTTGTCTAATACTTGCAAAAATTCCGCCCTGCTTATTAGCGGTTTGCCGCTTTTAGCCGCCCTTACGTAGTCCGAATTATCCTTTTTAACCGCCAAACTGTACACGATTAAGTCCGCCTCTAACATTAAATTCGACGCCGCCCCTATCTCCACCACAACGCCTCTTTCGGTTAGCGTTTTGTAATATTCGCCGTATTTAATATCCGTGCCTGCTACCTGATGCCCCATTTCCTTTAAGATAATTGCAAGAGCGCTCATACTAGCCCCACCGATACCCAAAAGATAGATTTTTTTACTTTTTTTTAACGAAAACATAATGTAATATATGCTTTTTATGATATTTTTGCTATTAAAAAGCACATTAAAATTATCAAAAATATTGAAATGCGGTTTTTTTTAATATATAATAAGCATAGATTTAGTGGCAAAGAGGTGAAAAATTATGAACATTACTGACGTAAGAATTAGGAAAATCAAAGCCGACATCGGCAAATTAAAGGCTGTTGCTTCTATCATTATAGACGATTGCTTTGCAATTCACGATATTAAAATAATAGAAGGAAACGAAGGGGTGTTTATCGCTATGCCTAGCAGAAAAACTCCTGACGGCGAATATAAAGATATAGCGCATCCTATTAACTCTGAAACGAGGGAACAAATTAAATCGGTAATACTTGCCGCATACGATAAAGTCCTTCAGGAAGAACCAGTTTAAAAACTTAACGCTCACAATGGTGGGCGTTATTTTTTTACCTTTTTATTTAATGCTTTTTTATGCTGATTTTTAATTATTTTTTTTCTTGTTTTACGGCTTATTTTATCGCCTAATTAAACTATTACTTATTTATCCTTTCGGCTTTTACGTAGTGCTTTGCTTGTTCTTTATTTGCTCTTTTACGTTTATACCGCTCGCCTTTTATGTGGTAATAATTTAAAGTTTTTAGTTTGTTACGCTCTTACTACGTTACTTTTAGCCATTATATTACAAACTATTCTATAATTCGCCGTTTTACATAATATGTGGAAGTATTATATATTTTGCATTTTTTTGTTATACTTTTTAAGGTATTATTATACAATTTGTCGATTTTAATAATAATATAGTAGTTATTATTTTATTTTTTTAAAAATATCGCATTAGTAAAAAGTTAAAACCACCCACCAAACAATATTAACCCATTAGGCTAAAACCAACAAAAAACCAACAAAAAAAGCACAAAAAAAGAAGCGATTTTACTCGCTTCTTCCTCTTACGCTATTAGTAGTCGAAAGTCATATCCGACGTAGTAATTATATCAACGCCCGTTCCAAGAACGTTCTCTACAACCACGCTGCCACGCTTTACCCTTTCGGTTAGCACTACTTTGTTTAACTCTTTCATAAGGTCAAACATTTTGCCCTTAGGAATTTCTCCGTTAGTTCTTACCGATACTACGGGCACGTCGTCAAACTTGGTTGCAACCGTCGTCGTTACCGACCTCATAGGGCAAGTCAACTCGTCAACGGCGAATTTTTCACCCCTCTTACATTTGTTTCCTGACACTTTTCCATTATCGTCAATGGTAAGTTTACAACTGTTAGGACATACTATACAAACTAATTCCGTCATTATTTTGCCCCTCCTTCAGTTAAAGTAAATTCTATCTTGCTGCCCTCTTTTACTCCAAGTTTGCCAAAATCCAAGCACAACCTCTCCATCTCAGGCGGGCGCAATGCAGGGTACTTTTTGGTAAATTGAACTTCGCCGTTTACGGTAATATTTAAGGTAGCCTTGTTCATATCTCTGCTTGACCTAAAATATAGTATTACTTCGCTAAGGTCCGATTTTACGTTTAGTTGTTGCGGTACTATGTACAAGAAGTCCTTACTTACGGTTAGCGGAACGTACGCTTGTTCGCCCTTTTCGTATCTTGCAGCGTACTTACCTGCCTCGTTTGCGCTCTCGCTTACGTAGTCAACTAAGTCGTTTACGTGAAGTGCGTTACCACAGCAGTAAATACCCTCTTTCATAGTCATAAAGTGTTGGTCGGTGATAGGGCCTTTGGTTTTTCTGTCGATTGCGATATCCAAAGCCGATGCAACCTCGTTTTCCGGAATTAAGCCTACCGACAAAATCAACGTATCGCAAGGCACGTATCTTTCAGTACCTGCAATAGGGTTCATTTTCTCGTCTACGGCACAAATCTCCACGCCCTCTAACCTTTCGTCGCCGAACGCCTTAGACACGGTGTGTGACAAATGCAAAGGAATATTGAAGTCGTGCAAACATTGATGGATATTTCTCGTTAGTCCTGACGGAGTAGGTTTAACCTCGTAAACGCCCTCAACCTCAGCACCTTCAAGAGTAAGCCTTCTTGCCATAATTAGACCGATATCGCCACTACCCAAGATTACCACTTTTTTAGCAGGCATTTTGCCGTTTAGGTTTACGAACGCTTGCGCCGTTCCTGCCGTGAAGATTCCCGCAGGTCTTGTGCCTTGGATAAATACTTGCCTTGCGCTTCTTTCTCTGCAACCTGTTGCAAGAACTATGGCTTTGGTTTGAACGTGGTTCATACCGTCACGGTTTACGAAGGTGATTTGGTAGCCGCCCTCCACCTTTTGTATTCTGGTTACGAAGGACAAGGTTTTAATTTCAACCTTAGTGTCCTTAATCATATCTACGTACTTACCGCTATACTCCGGTCCGGACAATTTCTCGCCAAAAGTGATTAGTCCAAATCCGTCGTGGATACATTGTTTTAAGATACCGCCAAGCCTTGCCTCTCTTTCGATAAGCAAAGTTTTAGCACCCTCTTTATCGGAAGATATTGCAGCAGCAAGACCCGCAGGTCCACCACCGATAACTACTACGTCATAATTAGTCATTGTCTATTCCTCCCTTAGTATTGTGGTATAAGATTACGGAGTCCTCTCCTGCCTTTCTTACTTCGCACTCGTCCACGCCTAATTTTTCTGCGATAATCTTTACAACGAACGGGCTACAGAATCCGCCTTGGCATCTGCCCATACCCGGTCTTACCCTACGCTTGATTGCGTCCAAAGTGAACACAGGAAGAGAAGTTGACAAGCAATCCTCTATTTCGCCCCTTGAAACTTCCTCGCAACGACAAATAATTTCGCCGTATTTTGGGTTTTGTTTAACAAGAGTATCTCTCTCCTCGTCGCTCATTTCTGCAAGGTGAGGATAAGTTTTTCTAATCGGGTTAAATTTCTCGTTAGGTTTTGCCGCTAGCATCTCAACAGTCCACTTAACAACGTCCTCTGCAATAGCAGGAGCACAGCCGATACCCGGTGATTGAATTGCGGCAGCCTCGATAATATTTTTGGTTTTTATGCCCTTTCTTACAACGAAGTCCTCTTCATAGTTGCAAGCCCTTACGCCTGCAAAATAGGTGATTACGTCGCCGTAATTTAGCCTTTCGGCATTCTCTTTTTGCTTGTTCATAACGGCGTCTAGGCTAGAGCGTGAGGTTGAATAATCCTCTCTTTCAGGGATTTCCTCTGCGTCCGGTCCTACCAAAATATTGCCGTCAACCGTTTGCGTCGTTCCGCCGCCCTTAGTGTGCGAATTGTCCTTTTTGCCAAATACGTACTCGTCAACGTACCTCTTGAACGGTGCTTTTGCAACCGTGGTCAAAGCGTAGTCTGCGCACTTTTTATCTAGGATAATATCCGTACCTTTTCTTGGGTGAATGGTAAACGTTCTGTCGTTACCCATTTCGGCAACCACGTCCGAGTAAGTGCCGCTTGCGTTAATTACAACCTTAGGTCTAATTACGCCACGGTTGGTTTTAACCGCCTTAATTACGTCACCCTCAACGTCCATACCAAGTACAGCCGTGTTAAAAGCAAATTTTACGCCGTTTTCCGCTGCGTTTTCAGCCAAAGCAATCGTCATTTTATAAGGCGATACGATACCGCCCGAAGGCATACGTACAGCGCCTATTGCCCAACTTGGCATATTAGGTTCGATTTTTAGCATTTCTTCTCTATCTACGTAATGAACGCCCTTAATACCAAGCCTTTTTGCTTTCAAAACCATAAACGGAGCAAGGCGTTTTTCCCATTCCTCTTTAACGTAGACGTGTTGCCCGCCACGAACAAACTTAAAATCTAATTCCTTTGATAGTTGCTCGAATTTTTTGTTGCCACGCATCAAATAAGTGTGCTTTTGCGTGCCTTTTTCTAGGTCTATGCCAACGTGAACGTTACCATCGTTACGGCTGGTTGCCATAAGCGCAACGTCGTAGCCCTTTTCAACTACCATAATATCTAGGTTGTACCTTGCCATTTCCCTTGCGATAGCACAACCCGTTATGCCTGCTCCGATAATTAGCACGTCCGGAGTTGCTCCGTCGTACTTATCGTCTTTTACCTTAGGCATTTTTGGTTTTTCGGTAAAACCTTTCAATTTAATATCGTTAATTACGCCAAGATACTTCTTGTCCACGGCAAGTTGACCTGCCCTAACGATATTATCCCACTTATCGTCCTCACCCCTTAAAACGATACAACCGTTTTCCTCGGTTACTTTGAAAGTAGGATTTATCTCTTGTATTTTCTTACATATCGATTTAAAACTGCTCATAGTTCATCCTCTTACACGTTTTATCAGTCATACGACCGACAACTAAATTATACAACCCGTTACAGCCTTTGTCAATACCGTTATTATAAAAAGTCGTTTTATAAATAAAAAACTCGCTATCTTCAAAAAAACCTTAGTTCAATTTGAAAATACCGAGCATTTTATTTAATTTTTGCCTATTTTAAAAATAACCTATAGGTTATTTTTCTGTGTCCGCCTTTTTTTCTAGGCTACTTACGTCCACTTTTCCGTTTTTAGTAAGTGGCAAACTATCCAAAAACACCACGTCTTTTAGGTGATAGTATTTAAGGGTGTTTTCCTTCACTCTATTTATAATTTCCTCTTTTTTGCTTTCATCTCCCACGGCGTACAAGTACACGTACGGCTTAGAGTTAATTTCCATCTCCACGCACACGGCGTCCTTAACGCCGTCAACCGACAAAGCAATATCCTCTATATCCTTTGGAAACACGTTTATCCCGCTTATTTTTATTACGTTTTTCTTCCTTTCTTTGTAAAAAATATATCCGTCCTCGTCCACCGCAACTAAGTCGCCCGTGAGTAAATACGTTTTGCCGTCCTTTACAATCCTTTGATAGTCGCCGTCAAGATAGCCCTCCATCACCGTTTTTGAGCAAACAGCAAGTTCGCCGACCTCTCCCGCTTTAACCTCGTTACCGTCGTCGTCAACGACCATTACGTCTACGCCTAAGGCTGCTTTTCCTACCGAAAACTTTTTGTAGTCCTTTTCCGTGTTCACAATGCACACACCAGTAAGTTCGGTAAGCCCGTAGCCTTGTAGTAATTTAATATCGCTGACTTTTTTTATGGCGCCGTTAAACTCTTCTTCTACGGATTTTGGTATCCTATCCCCTCCGCAATACACGTGCTTTACGCTAGCAAAATACCTTTCAAAGTGGCAAGCAACAAACTTTTTAACCATAGACGGAATTACGATAAGCAAGGTGATTTTATTGCGTTTTATAAGCCTAAGCGCCTTTTTTGCGTTAAAACTTGGCATAAGCACAACACTAAACCCCAGCGACAAATAGGAATGTACGCCAACGCCCAGCCCAAAGCAATGAAAAATAGGCAAGGAAACAAGCGCACGCTCCTTAGCCACGTTTTCCTCCCCGATTACAAGGCGCATTTTGTCCTTTAAAGCAGACAAATTTTCGCTGGTGATAATAGCCGTCTTTTCCCTTTCTGTGCCGGAACTATGCAAATAACACGCCCTACTAACGTATTTAACGCTTACGTTATCTCTTTTTTTAGTAAAGTCTTTCACGGTGTACTCGCCGTCAAGACTACCTCTAATTAGGTCAAGATACAAGGAAAAAACGAATTTAACAGCCCTAGGCATATAGTCCTTTGCCGAGCAAATTATCACCTTAACGCCCGCTTTGCTTAGCCACGCGCGGTACTTTTTGTAAAACATATCGTACACGAACAAGTATTTTGTGTCGCACTTTTCAAGTTTTTTAATTAGGTCGGACGGCGGGGTTAAAGGGTGCATAATATTAGCCACTCCGCCCACCTTGTTTATGCCGTAAAAACCGATTACGGCTGACGGGATATTTGGCGACAGTATTCCCACGCTATCCCCCTCTTTTACGCCGATACTACTTAAAAAAGCCGCCATTAAATCTATGTTTTCGATAAATTTTTCACGGCTCATTTTACTGCCCATAAAAATCAAGGCAGGCTGTAAGTATTCGTTTATTTTCAATTCCTCGTACAAACTAACCATACTTTAATTATATCACTTAAACGTGGGTTTTTACAAAAAAAAGTTTGCCTAAGCAAACTTATTCTTTATTATTAGTTTTAGCGCTATTTATCGCTAATTATTTTTTTGTTATTCATTACGTTTTTCGCAATTCTTTTATCCGTTTTGCCTACTTTCTTATTTTTCTTCCAGCGTTAAATACTTGTTCGGGTTTACGTTTATTCCGCTTTCCTTCACTTCAAAATGCACGTGGTTACCAAGGTTGCTTTCGCTAATATCGCTCTTTGAGGTGTAGCCGATTACGTCGCCCTTTTTCACCTTGTCGCCAACTTTCACCTTTAAGTCCTCTAACGAGCGGTACACGGTGCTGATATTTTTTGCGTGCTTAATCTCCACGATATAGCCGTACATTTTATGTTTTTGCGCCTTTACCACTTCGCCGTCTAGTACGCTAAAAACAGCCACTTTGTCTTTTGAGGCAAAGTCAACGCCCGAGTGGAACGAATATTGCTCTAAAATAGGATTGTAGTAAAGTTTGTCCTTTTCGCTGTAACCGTTCACGATATTGCCGTTTTTAACCGGTAAAATAAAGTTCATATCCACTTCCTCTACAATCGGAGTACTAGGATTTGGCTCGATAGGTTTCACCGTTTGCTCGGTATCCTTATTTACGCCCGCAATAGCCACGGACACCATTGTGATAATTGCAATAAGGCAGATGCCCATAATTAAGTAATACGCATTGTGCTTGATAAACTGAAGAACCTTACCGCCTTTTACTTGTTCGTCTTTTTTTTCGTTATTCATATCTCCTCCTTAAAATCCCCCAACAATCAACGGGATACCCACGATAACGTCGTTTTCCCTTATTACGATTTGAATGTTTTGGTCTTTATTTCTTGCAATATTATAGCCACTAAAAAAATTGCTATACGCATAAATTACTTTTTTGTCCAAAATATTTTGCACAGACAATATTTTCACCCCAAAACCTTTTAGAATTTTCTCCACGTTATCAACCTTGCCGTTGATTTTGTAGGTTACCGCCACCACGTCGTCGTCTTTTATGCGGCTGATAATTTCTCGGCTGTGGCAACGTACCTTGTACACTTTTTTGTCCACCACCGTCATAAATTCCTCTCCGCCCTCTGTGGTTTGGTATATTTCGCCCTCGCCGTCAAGTACTGCTCCTCTTAGGCTTACGACAGAGGCTACGGGGCTTGTTACCCCTAAGGAAAAACTTAAAATAATAAGCAAAAAAATAAATACTTTACGCATAATAGGTAAAGTATTTACAAAACTTTTATATTTATACTATTTTTATGTTTTTAGTTACGATAAGCGTTTTCTTCCGCTTTCTCCTCGTCTTTTTTTATTATAGCCTCTTCGGTTTTTGCCGTTTCTTCGGCTACGTTCTCTACGCCAGCCAGGGTTTCGCCGTTTTCGGTTTCCGCTTTGTTAGTAGCCTCGCCGTTTTCCTCGGTTGTTTCGCTGCCTACTTCTATAATTTCAGCCTCGTTAATCGGCTCGTCCTCTTTGTCGTTAAAGCATTTGTCAACCAGCGCCTTATCCGTCTTTTTGGTAAACAAACTTACAAGGTAAGTAACCACTACCGATTGCGCCATACAAATAACGCCAATTAGCGGGCTTCTTGCAATACCGCCCTTAACCACCGCCACAAATCCCGTATAGTTTGGATTTGGCGAGATTGCGCCGAAAGTGAACACTAAAACGAAGGTGGTTACAAGCCCCATTACGAGACTTGTCCAAGCGCCGTATTTATTTACCTTTTTGCTGTAAAGCCCTAGTACGTAAGGACCGATAAAGCAACCTGCCAAAGTACCCCAAGACAAACTCATAAAGTCTACTATCGCTTGGCTATTCGTTACCGCTAGTATTACCGATACGAGTATAAATAGCACGCAAAGTATTTTTAGCCTTACGTTTACTTGCTTGTCGGTTGCGTCCGGTTTTACGTAGCCTTTGTATAGGTCAACCGCTATTGCCGAGCCCGACGCTAAGGATAGCGATGCCAAAGTGCTCATACTTGCCGACAAAACCAGCACTACGATTAAGCCAAGTAACGCAGCAGGTAACGCTTGTTGCAACATAATAGGCACAACGGTATCAAAGCCGCCCTCAGGCAAAGTGTTGCCAAAGAATAGGTGCGACATACTGCCCACAAAATAAGCGCCGCCGCCTACAAGCAAGGAGAACACGGTGGATACAACCATTGCTTTGTTTATCGCCTTTTTATCCCTTACCGCATAGAATTTGTGCACCGATTGAGGCAATCCCCAAATACCAAACGATGTAAGTAAAATCAAAATAATAAGGTTGAATACCGGAGAATTCCAGCCGCCCTCACTAGAAATATTAAAGCCGTAACCCATTTCTGTCAGTTTTTTAAAGCCCTCGCTCCAGTTTACGTTAGGGTGATTTAGGGTAAAGCATACCATAAGCACAACGCCTACGAGCATAATTATTCCTTGCACGAAGTCGGATAACGAGGTGGCAAAGTAGCCGCCGAAAAATAGGTACATTGCAGTTAGCACCGCCATAATTATAACGCACCACAACACGTCGATACCGAACACCATCTCAAACAAATAGCCAAGACCTTGGTAAACGGACGCCGAGTACGGAATTAAAAATACGAAAATAATAACGGACGCCACCATTTTCATTTTAGGGCTAGCGTAACGCTTTGCAAAAAAGTCGGGCATTGTAACTGCCCCCAGCCTTCTTGTCATAAGCCTAGTCGGGTTTGCAAGCACTTTCCAAGCAAGCAACGTGCCGATAAGAGCGTTGCCGATACCTATTAAAATTGATGCGATTCCCATATTCCAGCCAAACTTTCCTGCGTAACCGATAAAAATAACCGACGAAAAATAGGTAGTACCATAAGAAAAAGCGCTCATCCAACCGCCTAAACCTCTACCGCCTAAGAAAAACTCGTCTAGAGTATTGCTTTTTTTACGGCAAATAAAAGCAATCGACACCATCATTAGCACGTAAATTACCAACATTGATATTTGTATTGCTTTGTCCGAAGAACTTGTTCCTGCTAAAAAAAGAAAGTTTGACATAATTACTCCTAATACTTTAAAAATATATTATTATATAATAAATGTCAAACTAATTTTATAAATAAGTTTTACTATTTTAGATTATTTTAATTTTTGCGGTAAATCCTTGATTTTTGCCAGCACTAAATCGGGAGATAATCCACTATTGTCTAACATCTTTTGGCTAGTTTCTCCGCTTAGCACCAAAACCGAGTAAAAGTCGTTGTTTATTCCAAACGCAATATCGGTATAAAGCCTATCCCCAACCATAGCGATTTGCTCGCTTTTTAAGTTGAACCTATCCTTAATGCAGTTTGCCATAACCGAATATGGTTTCCCGCACACGTAGTCGGGCACTCTACCCGTTGCAACCTCTATCATTTTGATAAAAGAGCCTGCGTCCGGCATATCCCCAAGCGGCGCAGGGCAAACGTTATCGGGGTGCGTTGCCACGTACTCAGCCCCTCTTTGAAGAGCAAGGCAGAATTTGTACAAATTGTCGTAGGTTAGCCCCGTGTCAAAGCCAAGCAAAGCAACCTCGCACTCGTCATAACTTGCTAGCGGAATATTATAACTAATCAGTTCCTGCTTTAAAGCCTCCGTTCCAAGCACAAACACCTTTTTAGCGAAGTATTTTTTGTTCAAAAACTCGGCTGCCGCCATTCCGCTGGTGTAAATTTCGGATAAATCCACTTTTAAACCCATACCGCTTAGTTTTTCCTCGTACGCCACCTGCGATTTTGAGGAATTATTAGTCAAAAAACATATCTTTTTGCCCTTTTCTCTAAGGGTGTTCACAGCGTCAAACGAGCCCTCAATTTCCTCGTTTCCCAAATATACAGTCCCGTCTAAATCCAACAGGAACAATTCCACGTCGTTTATATTTTTCATACTATTATTTTACAATAACTAGAATTAAAGTTCAACTAAACTGCCCTACTTATAGCATATCTTCCAAAAAACCCGTCTCTTTCACGTAGCCAAGCAGACTGTTTTCCGCAATAAGCCCGGAAAGTGACAAAACTTTTAGTAAATCGCCTGCCGTAACGTAGCCCCTTAGCCAAAAACCTGCGTCGTAGTAGCAACGTCTAAACGATTTTGCCCACTCGTCAGTATCGATTTTGGACAAAAAGCCCAGAAAATCCGCCCGATATTCCTTTATTAAGTAGCCTATCGCCGTTACGTTTTTTTCTTTGTACTCCATAAACTTTTCCTTAGGGTAATTGTACTCCCCGTCAAGTTGCAAATTCAGTAATTTCAGTCCCTTTACGTAGTCGGCAGGGATTAGCGTATCGCTTTTTTCGTCACTTAAATAGGCTTGATATAGGCTTATTACTAAGTAGGAAGACAAAAACAAATTTTCGCCGTAAAACCTAGTGTCCTTTGGAGAGGTAAGTAAGTACGTGGTTATTTCGCCGGAGTTTACCCTCGCTCCTAAATATTCTTTTGCAAGGGATATTTTCATTAGCGTTTCCATCAAATATTTTATTTGATTATTTGCATTTTCGTACTTTTGAACGAACTCAAACAGCAAATTCTCTAATTCGTCGCACACTTTCGCACAATACTTTTCCTTAAAAATCGCCCTACGGTATTTAAGCATAAACACCGTAAGAAAAGCGTTGAAAACCGCCCCGATTCCGCTTGCCACTAGGTATTCCTTGCTTTTTTGGTACACGTTTTCGTCGGCAATCACAAACTTTGGCGAGGCGCATTTCTCGGCTTTATCGCCAAAAACAGCGTAACTACTTAGATAACTATCGGTAGAAGGAGCGGTTGCCACCAGCCCGTATTCGTTTCCCCTTATCATAGCCGCATAACGAACTACCGTCCCTATACTTCCGCTACCGATACCTATAAAAAATCTTACGTTTTCGGGCAAATTAATCAGTTTTTCCACGTCTGCCTTTTTTACAAAAGTTAATTTTTCGTAGCAAATTTCACTTATCTGAAAAGAATTTTCCAGCAAACTTTCCAGCACCTTTTGTGCGTATTCCCCCACGGCGACGTCGTAAACTATCGCAATTCTCGACACGGCGTAATACTTTTTTAACATCAAGTATATCTTGTCTAGTCCCCCTTTTTCCAGCAAAATTTCCGTGTCAATCTCGTGAACTACCCCGCAATCGCAAGAATATTTTTTATTTATTAAATCCAGCATTATCCACCTCGATTTAATGTTAGCACCGTTACGCACGAATATTTTGCCAAAAAAACGGTAAAAAAAATAGGTCGCATCGATTTTTGTCGATATTCGACCTAAAACTTACCTTGCTTTTCCTCCTCGGTCAATTTTTCAATTAGATTTTCATCATCGGAATTTAGAATTGCGTTTATCGTCATTCGCCTAATACGGTTCACCCTAAGGAAGTTCTTGCCCACGTATTTTTCCAAAAAAACAAGCGATTTTCGTCCTTCTCTTGCTTTAAGCAGTAGGTTTTCCAGCCTGCAAAACTCGTAAAGTTCTTGTGGAGCAGGTTTTTCCTTAACGTTTTCGTTGTACGGGCACACCCTTTGACAAGTATCGCAACCGATTATCCTGTTTTTTTGCGCTTTCCTGTCCTCCTCGCTGCCTAAATCAATTAAATCCTGAAAATTTCTTAAACATTTCGCTCTGTTAAAGCCACCCTCTAACGCTTTGTTTGGGCAAGCGATAATGCACTTGTTACAGCCGTCGCACCTATTTTTAGTTTGGTAATTCCCCGATTTTTCCACCTTAGCAAACAAGTCCACCGCCTGAAAAACCACCCTCGTTCCGTACTTTTCCACGGCTACTAAGGTCGTTTTCAGCCTTTCGCCAAAGCCCGCCTTAACAACCAGCGGCTTTATGTACTCTTTCGAAAATTCCGCCTTAATCCCCAGCCCGTTTATTTTTTCGATAAGGCTTTTTACCAAAAAATAACTCTCGTTAGACGTGTAGTAGTAGGCGTCGATTACACCGTGATTTTTGTCAAAATTCTCGTAAGGGCGGTACGGAAAGCACGCAACAAGCACACTTTTTTCGCCCTTATTCACGATAAAATAATCGTCCTTATTTATGTAAGTTTCTATTAAATCAAACAGTTCTTTCATAGTTTTAGCGCTACTTGATACACCTCGTTTTTTGTGATATTCCTATCTTTTGCCACCGTTTTTACAGCGGTTTTTTTGTCCATTCCTGCCTCGATATAGCCCTTTAAATGCTCCTCGATACTCATATCGAAGCCCTCCTTTTTAGGCTTAACAATCAGCACGAACTCGCCCTTTACGTTCTCCATATCCACGGTAGACAGCGTGCATTTAATCACTTTTTCGTAGATTTTGGTAATCTCTTTTACAATTACTATTTCCCTATCGCCAAGTTCCTCATATAAAAACTCGCAATCCTTTAAAATATCGTGTGGCGACTCGTAAAAAACAAGCGGAACGTCCACGTTTTTGTACTTAGCAAGCAAAGTTTTCCGAGCCTTTAACTGCTGTGGCAAGAATCCTAAAAAGCAAAACCCTGTACTTTCGGTTATTCCGCTTAAAGCAAACGCACTTACCACCGCCGACGCCCCCGGGACTACCGTCACTTCATAGCCGTTTTCCCATGCTTTTTTCACCACGACCGCCCCCGGATCACTTATGCAGCACATTCCCGCATCGCTAATAAGGGCAACGTTTTGCCCCTCGCTAAGTTTTGATAAAATATAGTCGCTGCCCTCTTGCTCCTTTTGTTTGTAATAACTCACAAGCGGCTTTTTAATTTCGTAATGGGTAAGTAGCGGTAAGGAATGCCTCGTGTCCTCGCAGGCTATTATATCCACTTCTTTTAGTACACGTAGCGCCCTAAGGGTGATATCCTCCATATTGCCTATCGGCGTTGCTACCAAATATAGTTTACCTTTCGTCATTTCTATAAATCTTCTCCACTTCACGTGTTGGCGTGCCGTCGTCGTTAAACACCACTAGCGGTGGTGGAATTATTAGCCCCACTTTGCCAAACTTTGCAGCCTCCACAATCACCGTGTCCACGTTTTTGTTTGCTTTTGGCTGAATCATAGTGATTTTTTTCACTCTCAAATTATGTTTTTCAAGTAAATACGTCAGTTCCGCCAGCCTTTTTGCTTGGTGGATAACGTAGAATTTACCGCCGTATTTTAATAACGTGCTTGCAGAAACCACGATTTCCTCAAGGGTTACTTTCACCTCGTGGCGAGATATTGCGATTTCCTCGGTTAGTTGCTTTTCTCCGGCCCCGATTTTTTGGTAAGGCGGATTACAGGTTACTACCGAACAACTCTCCTTGCCTAGCACCTCGAAAGCGGTCTGCATCGGGCGATTGATTATCTCGATTTTGTCTTCTAACCCGTTCAGTTTCACGCTTCTACTTGCCATATCGCTCATATACGGCTGAATTTCCACGCCGTACACCTTTTTGGCGTTGGTTTTAGTGGCTACGATAGTTGCGATAATGCCACTACCTGTGCCAAGGTCTACCACCACGTCTTTTTTGGTAGCCTTTACAAAATTAGCAAGCAAAACCGCATCTGACGTGAAACAATATAAAGACGGGTTTTGAATTATCCTTAACCCGTCATACTGCAAATCGTCTATTCTTTCGCCTTCTTTTACCAAATTATTCTTGCACAACATTTATCGTCAATTTTCCGCTGATATTTGCGTAAACTTTCACTTCTAATTCGTATCTACCAAGGGCTTTAATGTTCTCTTTTAACACGATTTTCTTCTTGTCAAGTTCAATTCCCTCTGAGTTTAAAGCGTCGGCTATATCTTTTGCCGTAATACTGCCGTACATTTTACCGTCGCCGCACTTTGCCCTTACGGTCACCACCATAGTTTTGAACCTTTCTACAAGTTCTCTTGCCTCGGCTATTTCTTTTTCACGGCGTTTGTCGTCGCTAGCCTTTTTTTGTTTGTAAGTATTCATTACGTCGTTAGTTGCCTCTACGCCAAGTTTCTTTTTAAGCAAAAAGTTTCTTGCGTATCCGTCGTTTACCTCAACTAATTCGCCTTTTTTTCCTTGTCCTTTTACGTCTTGTAACAATAATACTTTCATAATGCACCTCTACTTGTAAATATACCATAAAACCGCCCATTTTTCAAGAATAATTTTTGTATAAATATTGCGCTATTGTAAATACTACCTAACTAGGAGGCTAATATGACTAAAATTGAATGTTATACTGAAAATTGCGAGCATAATATTTGTTCAAAATGCACGGCAGGTATGGTAAGTTTTGACGAAAAAGGCAACTGCCTGTCAAAAGAAAAGCGTGCCGGCGGAATACTTGCCCAGTCCTTTGCCGATATCGAGGCAGGCAGCGACTACGACGCTATCGATTTTGCTAGCGACATTAAGTGCGAAAACGACCATTGCACCTACAATACCTACTGTGCTTGCTGTAACGAATATATAAAAGTGGACGACGGCATAATTAAAACCTGTTGCGTAACAAAAAAGAAGAAAAAATAACGCTTTAAAAAGAAAAAAGACCACAAAAGTGGTCTTTTTTAACAAATTTATTAGGTTAATTATTTAAGTTCGATAGTAGCGCCAACTTCCTTGAATTTAGCAACCATCTCGTCTGCTGCTTCTTTAGCAACTGCTTCTTTAATGGTTGAAGGAGCGCCGTCTACTAATGCTTTAGCATCGCCTAGAGGCAAACCGGTAACTTCTCTAACTACTTTGATAACCTTAATCTTTTGGTCACCAACTTCTTTTAGAACTACGTCAAACTCGGTTTTCTCTTCTGCTGCAGGAGCGGCTGCACCACCTGCTGCAGGTGCTGCTACTGCCATAGCGGCTGCGCTAACGCCAAACTCTTCTTCGATTGCCTTAACGAAATCGTTAAGTTCCATAACGGTCATACCTTTAATTTCTTCTATCATTTTTGCAATATCTGCCATTTTTATATCCTCCAAAAATTTCTAATAATTATTCTGCTTTTTGCTCTGCTACTTGTTTCAAAGCGACTGCAAGTCCACTTAGGCCGCTCTTCAACAAACCACAAATTTGTCCAAGTAAAACTTCTTTACCAGGGATTGCCGAGATAGTCTCAACACCTGCTTTATCGATAAATTTACCCTCGAACATACCACATTTGGTCTCTAATGCCTTAATAGTTTTAGCCGACTCTACCATTATTTTTGCTGCTTGCATTTCGTCGCCGTTAGCAAACGCAATAGCGGTAGTACCTTCTAGATAACTGTCAAAGTCGTTAATTCCCAAATCATTGAACGCAATTTTAACAAGTCTGTTCTTCAAAACTTTATACTCTACGTTTGCTTCTCTGCATTTTTTACGAAGTTCGGTATCGTCTAAAACGTTGATTCCCTTGTAGTCAACCAAAACCAAAGACTTAGCATTTTGAATCTTTTGTTTGATTTCTTCTACGACTTGCTTTTTGTTTTCTAATGCTGCTGACATCGTTACCTCCTATATAAATTTGTTATTTCTAAATAAATAGTGCCTTATTCAAAAAGACCGAATAAGGCACAATGCTACTTTACTTGTTTCCTCGGTAAGTATCTATTATGCCCTAAGGCGCTTACGGTCTTTGGATATTTAATTCTTTATTATTATAGATAATTACCAAACGTTTGTCAAGCAATTAACCTCTATAAGTTACTTTTACACCGGGGCCCATCGTACTAGAAAGGCTAATAGATTTAACGTATTGACCTTTTGCTGCTGCCGGCTTAGCCTTGATAATAGCATCCATCAAAGTAGTGTAGTTTTCAACAAGTTTTTCTTGTCCGAAAGACTTCTTACCGATAGGACAGTGAATGATAGCAGATTTGTCTACTCTGTACTCAACTTTACCTGATTTAATCTCGTTGATTGCTTTTGCAACGTCCATAGTAACAGTACCGCTCTTAGGGTTAGGCATCAAGCCCTTAGGACCTAACACACGACCTAATTTACCAACGAATCTCATCATATCAGGGGTGGTAACTACAACGTCGTAATCTACCCAACCGCCTTCGATTTTAGGTATAAGTTCTTCACCGCCAACGTAATCAGCACCTGCTTGAACGGCTGCATCTGCTTGAGGTCCTTTTGCAAGAACTAAAACTTTTACAGATTTACCGGTTCCGTTAGGAAGTACAACTACGCCACGAACTTGTTGGTCAGCGTGACGAGGGTCAACGCCTAGTCTTACGTGAAGTTCGATAGTTTCGTCAAACTTTGCTTTTGCAGTTTGAAGTACAACGTCCATAGCCTCACTTTCAGTATATTGTTTGGTTTTGTCGATTAGTTTTACAGAATCAACGTAATTTTTACCTTTTTTCATTTTCATATCCTCCTACTAATCTTCAACGGTAACGCCCATAGAACGAGCAGTACCGGCAACCATACTCATAGCAGCCTCGATAGAAGCAGCGTTTAAGTCAGGCATTTTCGTTTCAGCGATTTCTCTAACTTGTGCTTTGGTTAGTTTTGCTACTTTAACTGAATTTGGCTTAGCAGAAGCCGTGTCAATACCACATGCCTTTTTAATTAGAACAGGCGTAGGTGGGGTTTTCAAAATAAAAGTGAAAGAACGATCTGCATAAATCGTGATAACGCAAGGGATAATAAGACCTACTTTGTCTTGAGTTTTTGCGTTAAATTCTTTCGTAAAGCCCGGAAGGTTAATACCGAAAGGACCAAGAGTAGAACCTACTGGTGGGCCCGGAGTTGCTTTACCTGCCGGTAATTGTAATTTTACTACTGCCGTAATTTTCTTTGCCATAGCGAATACCTCCTTCACTACACAAACGTGGTTTCTCGAACGCATGAAAAGATTTACGCTCTCCCACATAATACCCTAAGGTATTACTAATATTTTTCCGTAAAATATTAGATTTTTTCCACTTGGTTAAAATCAAGTTCAACGGTAGTCTCACGACCGAACATTGAAACGACTACTTTAACCTTTTGTTTGTCGCCAAGTACCTCGACAACTTCACCGGGGAATCCCTCTAGTGCACCGGAGATAACTTGGATATTGTCTCCTACCTTAATGTCAAAGTCCTCAACCGCAATCTCTTCTAGTCCCATTCTTCTTACTTCGTCGTTAGAAATAGGAACAGGTCTGCCTTTTGGACCGACAAAACCGGTAACGCCCCTAGTATTAGTGATTAAGTACCAAATCTCGTTGGTATAAATCATTTTTACAAAAACGTAACCTTTGAATTTTTTCTTTGAAACGACCTTGCGCTTGCCGTTTTTTTCAACGATATCGTCCTCAACCGGTATTCTTATGTCGAAAATTTTATCTTGAAGATTGTTATTTTCAATCATATTACGCAGGTTGGTTTCTACCATATTTTCATAAGATGAATATGTGTGGATTACATACCATTTTGCTTCATTATTATCCATTATACTCTTCCTTATGCTTTAACTAATAATCCCAGCAAGAATGCCAGTAAACTGTCAAATCCCCAAATAACTAAGAAGAACACCAAAACAACAACTAAAACGATAAGCGTATTTTTACCTACTGTTTTAGCCTCAGGCCAAGTAATTTTTTTAAGTTCAGACCAAAATTCCTTGAATTTTCTGCCCGTTCTTTTGAAAAAACCTTCTTTATTCTCCTTATTTTTTACAGGAGTATTCTTTTTTTCCTTTTTATCGGATTTAGTTTGTTCCATTAAAAACCTCCCGATTATTTGGTTTCTTTATGAGTTGTAGTCTTTTTGCAGAATTTACAATATTTTTGCAATTCCATTCTGTCAGGAGTATTTTTCTTGTTTTTCGTACTGGTATAGTTACGATGTTTACATTCCGTACACGCTAAGGTAATCTTGGTTGTATTTGTTCCCGCAGCCACAGTAACACCTCCATAAATACGCAAAAAAATGCGTAAACACTCAAACCCCTACATATTTATAAGGATTTTGTGTAATCATTATCTCTCTTAAATTTATCGCCTGCGTGCCTAATTAAAGGCACGCATAACGATTATTTTATGAATTTGCAGATAATATTAGCCTAAAATTTTTGCTACAACGCCTGAACCAACGGTTCTTCCGCCTTCACGGATAGCGAAACGAAGACCTTCTTCGATAGCGATTGGGGTAATCAAAGTGATTTCCATATCGATGTTATCGCCAGGCATAACCATCTCAACGCCTTCCGGAAGTTTGATAGAACCGGTAACGTCGGTAGTTCTGAAGTAGAATTGTGGACGATATCCATCAAAGAAAGGAGTATGTCTTCCACCTTCTTCTTTAGTTAGAACGTAAACTTGAGAAGTGAAGTGAGTGTGAGGGTTGATTGAACCCGGTTTAGCAAGAACTTGTCCTCTTTCGATATCAGTTCTTTGAACACCTCTTAGAAGTGCACCGATGTTATCACCAGCGTATGCTTCGTCAAGAAGTTTTCTAAACATTTCGATACCGGTAATAACGGTTTCGGTAGGTTGATCTTGTAGTCCAACGATTTGAACTTTATCTTGCATCTTCAAGCATCCTCTCTCTACTCTACCGGTAGCAACAGTACCACGACCGGTAATAGTAAATACGTCCTCAACCGGCATCAAGAAAGGTTTCTCGGTGTCACGGATAGGAGCAGGGATATACTCGTCAACAGCGTCAAGTAAGTCAGCGATTGCTTTAACCCACTCAGAGTCAGCCTCGGTCTTACCTGCTTGTAAATCTTCGATTGCTTTAGCAGCAGAACCGATGATGATAGGGGTATCGTCGCCAGGGAAATCGTACTCGTTTAGAAGTTCTCTGATATCCATCTCTACTAATTCAAGAAGTTCTGGATCGTCAACCAAGTCTTTCTTGTTCATGAATACAACGATCTTTGGAACGCCAACTTGTCTTGCAAGCAAGATGTGCTCTCTAGTTTGAGGCATAGGACCGTCAGAAGCAGCAACTACAAGGATAGCGCCGTCCATTTGTGCAGCACCGGTAATCATGTTCTTAACGTAGTCTGCGTGTCCTGGGCAGTCAACGTGAGCATAGTGACGGTTAGCGGTCTCGTACTCAACGTGAGAAGTGTTGATGGTAATTCCTCTTTCCTTCTCTTCCGGAGCCTTATCGATTTGGTCGTATTTCATTGCTTCAGCATTACCCTTAGATGCGCAGTACATGGTGATAGCAGCAGTCAAAGTGGTCTTACCGTGGTCAACGTGACCAATGGTTCCGATGTTTACATGGGGTTTGTTTCTTTCAAATTTAGCCTTTGCCATTTTGAAATTCCTCCTACAAATTCTTATTTTTTATTTATTGTATTTATTATTATATCATAATTGCATAAAATATGCTATATTATTTTTTTGCTCTTTCGCCGATAATTTTTTCAGCAATGCTGTTTGGCACTTCGGCATAGTGCGAGAATTGCATCGAGTAGTTACCTCTACCTTGGGTGCAACTTCTTAGGTCGGTTGCGTAACCGAACATTTCAGATAGTGGAACGTCAGCAGATACAAGTTGTACACCGTTAGACATTTCCATACCTTTTAATTGTCCACGACGAGAGTTTAATCCTCCCATTACGTCGCCAAGATATTCGTCCGGAAGCGTAACGTCTACTTTCATGATAGGCTCAAGTAGTACAGGGTTTGCTGCCTTAGCAGCCTCTTTGAATGCCATAGAACCTGCAATCTTGAACGCCATTTCTGACGAGTCAACTTCGTGGTAACTACCGTCGATAACGGTTGCCTTAAAGTCAACGGTTTCATATCCTGCAAGCACACCGCATTGACTAGCCTCCATAATACCTGCTTGAACAGCCGGTATATACTCTTTTGGAATACTTCCGCCAACGGTCTTATCCTCAAATTGAGTGCCCGTACCCGGCTCTAATGGTTCAAGTATGATTACGCAATGTCCGTATTGACCTTTACCACCGGATTGACGAACGAACTTGCCTTCTTTTTGAACGGTCTTTTTAATAGACTCACGATAAGCAACTTGTGGTTTACCAACGTTAGCCTCAACCTTAAATTCACGAAGAAGTCTGTCTACGATAATATCAAGGTGAAGTTCGCCCATACCTGCGATAATGGTTTGTCCTGTCTCTTGGTTGGTGTAAGTTTTGAAAGTAGGATCTTCTTCGGCAAGTTTAACAAGCGCTAGTCCCATTTTCTCTTGACCTGCTTTGGTCTTAGGCTCGATAGCAACGTTAATAACAGGATCAGGGAATTCCATATCTTCCAAAATAACAGGATGGTCAGGGTCACACAAACTGTTACCGGTAGTAGATTCTTTAAGCCCTACGATTGCAACTATATCACCGGCGTAAGCCTCGGTAATATCTTGTCTTTCGTTAGCGTGCATTCTTACGATACGGCCTACTCTTTCCTTCTTGCCCTTAGACGAGTTCAAGATGTAAGAACCTGTGCTAAGTACACCTGAGTAAATACGAACGAATGCAAGTTTACCTACGAACTTATCGGTCATAACCTTAAATAGCAATGCGCTAAACGGCTCCTCGTCGCTAGAATGTCTAACTTCCGGCTTACCGTCTAAGGTAGTACCTTCGATACTTGGGATATCAATAGGTGATGGCAAGTAATCGATAATAGCGTTTAGTAGGTTTTGAACACCCTTATTTCTGTATGCGCTACCGCACATAACCGGGGTGATTTTCATAGCGATGGTAGACCTTCTTAAAGCGGTTTTGATATCCTCAACGGTGATTTCCTCTTCCATTAAGAATTTCTCTGCGATATCGTCGTCGGTATCGGCAAGTGCCTCGATAAGAGTTTGTCTTGCCTCACTAGCCTCCTCTTTCATATCGGCAGGAATTTCAGCGGTGTGGAATTGAGTACCTAGGTCGTTATCATAAATAACGGCGTCCTCAGTAATCAAGTCGATAATACCAACGAAAGTGTCCTCTTTACCGATAGGTAATTCGATAGGAACAGCGTTTGCTTTAAGTCTGGTTTTCATCATTTCTACCGCATTGTAGAAGTTTGCACCGATAACGTCCATTTTGTTTACGAATGCAATTCTTGGTACACGGTATTTATCTGCTTGTCTCCAAACGGTTTCAGATTGAGGCTCAACACCGCCCTTAGCACAGAACAAAGCAACTGCTCCGTCTAGTACTCTAAGGCTTCTTTCAACCTCTACGGTAAAGTCAACGTGGCCCGGGGTATCAATGATATTGATGCAATGATCTGCCCAATGACAAGTAGTAGCAGCAGAAGTAATGGTAATACCTCTCTCTTGCTCTTGCTCCATCCAGTCCATAGTTGCAGCGCCGTCGTGGGTTTCACCTAATTTGTGAGTTTTTCCTGTATAGAATAGGATACGCTCGGTAGTGGTGGTTTTACCTGCGTCGATGTGCGCCATAATACCGATATTTCTAGTTTTCTCTAAAGAATATTCTCTTGACATTTATTCCTCCTACACTACGTCGGGGATTACCAACGATAGTGAGCAAATGCTTTGTTAGCCTCTGCCATACGATGCGTGTCTTCCTTCTTCTTAACAGCAGCACCGGTATTGTTGTAAGCGTCCATGATTTCGCCGGCTAGTCTAGCGTCCATATTTTTCTCGCCCCTCTTTCTTGCGAAAAGAACTAGCCATCTAATACCAAGCGTTTGTCTTCTGTCAGGTCTGATTTCAAGTGGAACTTGGTAGGTAGAACCACCAACTCTTCTTGCTTTAACCTCTAACACAGGCATAATGTTTTCTAATGCCTTGTTAAATACATCCATAGGATTTAGTGATAATTTTTGTTCAATTATTTCAAAAGCGTCATAAACGATAGTTTGCGCCGTACCTCTTTTTCCGTCGTACATAACTTGGTTGATTAACTTGGTAATAACCTTGCTGTTATACACAGGATCAGGTAGAACGTCTCTCTTTGGGACGCCTGCTCTTCTAGGCATATTTATTTCTCCTTTTATCTAATTTGGTTGTTTTGTCATCCGAAGCAATTATTTTGCTTTCTTTGCGCCGTATTTTGATCTTGCTTGCTTTCTGTTAGCAACGCCTGCTGCGTCTAATGCACCACGAACAATGTGATATCTAACACCTGGCAAGTCTTTTACTCTTCCGCCTCTCATAAGAACAACGCTGTGCTCTTGTAGGTTATGTCCGATACCCGGAATATAAACAGTACCTTCCATACCGTTAACCAATCTAACCCTAGCGATTTTTCTAAGTGCTGAGTTTGGTTTTTTTGGAGAAGTGGTAGTTACGCTAAGGCAAACACCTCTCTTTTGAGGACAATTCTCCAAAATAGGTGAATTTGACTTTGTAACTTGTTTTTGACGGCCTTGCCTAATCAATTGATTAATTGTTGGCATTATATTACCTCCTGTAAATTTTTCGGATGAGTGTCCAGCAACCCCGAAGGATACCCATACTTATTCTGTTTAAGCACAGATGCTCGCTTTTAGCATTTCAGTCCGGCTACGCCCACCAGCACATCGACGTTACAATAGGAAGCAAGTAATTCTTTGGTTTGTACCTCGATTACTTTAACGCCGCATTCCTTTGCGCTTTCGGTAACGCATCTTTTGAAATAACTATCCACGTCTTTGGCGAGAATAACACACCCGATCTCGCCTTTATCTAAACCCTTTAAAACTTGTCTTAAACCGACAACTCTTAAAGATTTGTTAGCAAGTTTTTCTTTTAACTCTTCCATTATTCCTAATATTTTTGACAATATTATAATACTTGCACCTACTACAAGTTATATCATTTTATCAATATTTGAACAATATGTCAAATATTTTATACTGCTTTTGGGAAATTATGAAATAATATTTATAAAAATCTTTTAATAGGTATAATTTAGCATATTTTCCTTACAAAATCAAGGAATTTGCGTCGGTATTTAATATTGTAATAGAAATATTTACTATAATTATATATATAATACGCTATATTACGCTAAGCGCCGTTTTCACCATTGCTTTCGCCACTTTTTAGCACTTTTTTGCCGCAATTTTGCCAAAATTTACTAGGTTTTTAGTCAATAAGCAAAACCTATAAAATTTGCTATTTAAATATATAAAAAAGTAGGTGGTTAATCGCCCTCCTAATGATTTTGATTTATTTTAAACTATTTGCCGTGTTTTCAAAAAAAATTGTTTTTCGATAGGCGAAAAGCCGTATTTGGTATAAAATAAAAAACAAAAAAGCCCTATTGTTAGGACTTTTGTTCTTTTTTACATTATTGAATTTTTACCGTTGAACTTGCGTCAAGGTCGGCTTTTGCCGGTCTTGTCCCCGATTTAATCATAAAGTAGCCGCAACTTGCTATCATAACGGCGTTATCCGTGCAAAGTTTTAGCGGAGGATAGTACACTTCTATTCCTTTTTTCTTTGCTTTTTCGGTAAGTAATTCCCTTAACCTTTCGTTTGCGCCAACGCCACCGGCGACTACGATTTTTTTAATGCCTGTTTCTTCGGCGGCTCTAATAGAGTTATCCACCAGCATAGACACGGCAACCTCTTGGAATGAGCAAGCGACGTCCGCTTTGTTTATCTCCACCTTTCTATCCTCGTTGTTGCGCACGTAGTTTATAACGCCCGTCTTAATTCCGCTATAAGAAAAGTTGTAGTGCTTTTCGTTTTTGTACGGCTTTGGGAATGGGATATTAGGTTTGCCCTCTTTGGCAAGTTTTTGCACCTCCGGTCCGCCCGGGTAACAAAGCCCAAGCACCCTTGCCACTTTATCGAAAGCCTCGCCAACGGCGTCGTCCTGCGTTGAGCCAAGCATTTCCACCTTGCCATAGTCTATCGCCTTGATAATAGCGGTGTGCCCGCCTGAGCAAAGCAAACAAATATACGGTGGCTCTAAGTCCTTATTTGCAACGTAGTTTGCCGATATGTGCCCTTTTACGTGGCTGACTGCAATAAGCGGAATTTTTTTAGCAAACGAAAGCGCCTTTGCGTAACTTACGCCCACGATTAACGCACCAAGCAAGCCTGCCCCGTAAGTAACTGCGATACAATCGATATCGTCCAAGGTCATATTAGCGTCTTTAAGGGCGTTTTTGACCACGTTGTCGATAGCGGTTACGTGGTTTCTGCTTGCTATCTCCGGCACAACCCCACCAAACCTGCGGTGAATATCTATTTGCGACGCTACGATATTAGAAAGCACTTCTCTTCCGCCCCTTACAACCGATGCGGCAGTCTCGTCACAACTAGACTCGATTCCCAAAATAACGATATCGTCCTTATCCTTGATTTTATTAAATTTTTCCTCGATTATTTCTTCGTAAGTCATATTAACAACGTTTTAGGTATTCGTAAATAAAATCCTCTATTTCTCCATCCATCACCGCTTGAATATTGCCCGTTTCATAGCCTGTACGGTGGTCTTTTACCATTGTGTAAGGGCAGAACACGTAACTTCTTATTTGGCTGCCCCACTCGATTTTTTTAAGGTCGCCCTGAATATTTTGAGCCTCTTCTTGCTGCTTTCTTTCTTTAAGTTCGGCAAGTTTGCCTTTCAGCATATTTAGTGCCGTTTCTCTATTTTGAATTTGGCTTCTTTCGTTTTGGCATTGAACTATAATTCCCGTTGGAATATGCGTCATACGTACTGCCGATGACGTTTTGTTTACGTGCTGTCCACCCGCACCGCTACTACGGTAAGTGTCCACTTTGATTTCCTCGGGGCGAATAACTATCTCGTCGTTATCGATAATTTCGGGCATAACGTCAAGGGAAGCAAAGGAAGTATGCCTACGCTTATTAGCGTCGAACGGCGATATTCTCACCAGTCTGTGCACACCCTTTTCCGCCTTGAAAAAACCGTAAGCATTGTCGCCTTCAATCCTAAACGTAATGGACTTATACCCCGCCTCGTCGCCGTCTAAAACGTCCAGCACGGTAAGTGTGAATTTCTCGCTCTTTTCCACGTACCTAGAATACATTCTAAACAACATACTAGCCCAGTCCTGAGCCTCTGTTCCGCCGGCGCCTGCGTGCAAGGTAAGTATTGCGTTTAAGCCGTCGTACTTGCCCTTAAACAAGGTTTCCAGCCTGTACTTTTCTAGGTCGGCGTTCAGCCTATCCAGTTCGTTTTCAATCTCGTCAGCCTCTTTCTCGTCCATTTCCTCCTCGACCAAGTCCACCATAGTTTCAAGGTCGTCTATCCTAGACAAAAATGCGGCGTTTTTGTTTATCTTGTTTTGGTCACGCTTCAAGGTAGCAGACACCTTTTGAGCCTTTTCGGTATCTAGCCAAAAGTCCTCTTTGTTCTGCTCCTCGGTTAGTTTTTCTATCTCCTCTTTAACCTTAGTTAAGTCAAAGAGACTCCCCCGCCGAAACGACAATTCCCCTTAGTCTTTTCAGCGTTTGTCTTGTTTCAAAAAAATCTATCATATTTCTCCTTGGGGTTATAGGTTTTTACCGCAACAATTCTTGTATTTTTTACCGCTACCGCATGGGCAAGGATCATTCCTGCCCACCGTCTTTTTAGCGTGCTTTACTGTGGAATTTTTTACGATTTCCTCTTGATTTTGCTCTTTTTCTTCTACGCTAACTTTAAGTAGGAAGCACACCGTGTCGGTTTTGATTGCGTCCAGCATCTCCTCGAACATCTCGAAGCCTTCCTTTTGGTAAGCAACTACCGGATCACGTTGACCGTACGCTCTTAAACCGATACCGTGCCTTAGTACGTCCATATCGTCGATATGAGCCATCCACTTAGTGTCTATCACTTTTAGCATTATATATCTTTCGATTTTGGTAAAGTCAACGCCTTGCTCTTTAGCCCTCTCGATTTTTGCCTCGTACTGCTTAATTGCCTCGTCGGTAATCATTTCAGCCAGTTTGTACACGTCGTAAACAGCGGCTTTTTTAGGGGTAACGAAGTTCGTGCCTTGGTCCAATAGCCTTGACTCAATCGCTCTGTTAAACGCATCGTAATCCCACTCGTTGAAGTCCACGTCGTAATCGGCGTAGTAGCCTACTACGTTTTGGGCAATCGGATTTATCATATCTAGAATTTGACTATGAAGTTCGATACCGTCCAAAATCTTGTTTCTTTCTTGGTAGATTATCTCTCTTTGCTTGTTCATTACGTTATCGTAAGCAAGCACTTGTTTTCTTATAGAGTAGTTTCTTCCCTCCACGCTCTTTTGCGCCCTTTCGATAGACTTAGATATTATCACGTTTGTGATTGGCATATCTTCCTCGGCGTGCAAAGATTCAGCCACCGCTTTCATTTTGTCGCCACCGAACAGCCTTGTTAGGTCGTCCTCCATCGAAATGTAGAAAATAGAAGAACCCTCGTCGCCCTGACGTCCTGCACGACCACGCAACTGGTTATCGATACGCCTGCTTTCGTGCCTTTCTGTGCCTATGATACGCAAGCCGCCAACGGCTTTTACCTCTTGTTTTTCCTTATCGGTTTGTGTTTTCCACTTAGCGTAAAGTTCGTTGTACTTTTCCCTTGCTTTAATAAGTTCTTCGTCCTTTAACGTTGCAAAAGACGTTGCTTGCTCGATAATTTCAGGCTCGTAGCCTAGTTTTTGCATTTCCTCTTTTGCCAAAAACTCAGGGTTACCGCCCAGCAAAATATCCGTACCACGACCAGCCATATTAGTTGCAATTGTAACAGCGCCCTTTTTACCTGCTTGGGCAACTATTTCAGCCTCTAATGCGTGGTTTTTAGCGTTTAGCACCTTACAAGGCACTTTTTCACGCCTAAGTTCTTTTGCCAAAGCCTCACTCTTTTCTACGGTGATAGTACCAACCAGCACCGGTTGACCACGGTCGTAACAATCTTTGATATCCTCGATAATGCACTTGATTTTGCCCTTAACGGTTGGATAAATTACGTCGTTTTCGTCTATTCTTTTTACAGGCAAGTTCGTAGGCAACACCACAACGTCAAGCCCGTAAATGCCCTTAAACTCCTCTTCCTCGGTTTTTGCAGTACCCGTCATACCGCTAAGTTTTTCAAACAACCTAAAATAGTTTTGGAAGGTAATGGTTGCCATCGTCTTGTTTTCTGCCCTGATTGCAACGTTCTCCTTCGCCTCGATTGCTTGGTGCAAGCCGTCGCTATACCTACGACCTATCATAATTCTTCCCGTGAACTCGTCTACGATTAGAACTTCTCCGTCCGATACGATATAGTCGCTATCCTTTTTCATTATGATATTCGCCTTTAACGCTTGGCGGATATGATGAACTAGGTCGGTGTTGTTTGGATCGGCAAGATTTTCTAGTTTGAAGTAAATCTCGGCTTTTGCAACGCCCTCTTCGGTAAGGTTGACGGTTTTGTCCTTTTCCTCCACAAAGTAGTCGTCCTCGCCAAGACCTTTAACAAAGCGGTTTGCCTTTACGTATAGGTCGCTAGATTTAGAGCCTGCGCCACTAATAATAAGCGGCGTTCTAGCCTCGTCGATAAGGATACTATCCACCTCGTCCACGATTGCAAAATACAAGTCCTTTTGTACTTTATCGTCCTTTTCCACCACCATATTATCTCTTAGGTAGTCAAAGCCAAGTTCGTTATTAGTTGCGTAAATTACGTCGCAAGAGTAAGCCTTTTTCTTTGCCTCAGGCTTCATTCCGCTAACTACTACGCCAACGGTTAAGCCTAGGAATTTGTATATTTTGCCCATCCAAGCAGCGTCCCTTGATGCTAGGTAATCGTTGACGGTTACAACGAATACGCCCCTACCTGCAAGTGCGTTTAGGTAAGCAGGCAAGGTAGCAACCAAAGTTTTACCTTCACCCGTGTGCATCTCGGCAATTCTACCTTGGTGCAAGCAAACGCCACCCATTACTTGAACCGGGAAGTGTTTCATTTTTAGCACTCTATAAGCCGCCTCACGGCAGTTAGCAAAAGCCTCGGGTAATAGGCTGTCCAAACTTTCGCCTTTTTGGTATCTTTCCTTAAGCACGGCGGTAAGATTTTTTAGTTCCTCGTCGCTTTTTTTGGAAAATTCTTCCTCAAGTTCCAATACTTTATCGGCAATTTTTTTAATTTTCTTTACGTTTCTATCGTTTTCTGATAAAAATATCTTGTTAAAAATACTCATATATTCTCCTATCGTTATACTCCTATTCTACACTAAAAGCAAAAAAGTGTAAAGATATATATATTTATATATTAAATAATGCTTACGATATACGGCGGTTTTTGTAAAAACTTACGCCATATAGTATTTTTCCTCCACCGAGGTAGCGGTGATTACCTCCACGCTTTTCGCTCCCTTTTTCAATAGTTCACGGCTGCACTCGTTCACGGTGCTAGCGGTGGTTAAAACGTCGTCTATTAAAAGCACTACTTTCCCTTTTACCTCGTTTGAGGCTGAAAAAGAATCCTTCAAGTTTTCTATTCTTTCACGCCTGCCTAGTCCCACTTGGTTTTTAGTTTCCTTAACTTTTACTAGCAAACTGTCGTCGTAATCTAGGTTTAGCCTACTAGCAAAATCCTTTGCCAGTATCTCGCTTTGATTGTAGCCACGCTCGATATAACGCTTTTTGGATATAGGCACGGGCACTACGACGTCTATGTTAAACGGATTGTCAAGATAAGTATCAATCATAAACCCCACGAAATATTTGCCAAGATAACGCTTATTTTTGAACTTGAATGCGTGGATAAGTTCCTTTGCTATCCCCTCGTAAACAAGCGGCGACCTACAAAACTCAAAGTATCTTTCGTTGTTTTGACAGCCCAAGCAGTAGTCGGTTTCGCTATCAAAAGGTCTGCCACAACTTATACAAATTCTGCCGTCGTTTTTTCTAAGTTTTTCGTAACATTCGTCACACAATCCGCTTCTACTTGGCTTGTTTAATTCCTTAGCGCAATAATTACAAGTAATCCCCTCTGGAAACACTGAATTTACCACGCTTTTAACCGCCTTTTTACTCTCGGCTTTATCCTTATACTCGTTGCTTTTTCTAAGCGCATCGTACCTAAAATCAACGATTTTTGCCCGTAAAACCTCTAATCTTTTCTTAAAATCAGTCATAGTAGCCTACCATTCTCCCCGAACTTATCGCTCTTACAAGCAGGTGCTTTAATAGGCTGTACCTTGCGGTAACCTCGTCGTTTTTCACCATGTGGTAAAGGTGCTTTTTACTGCCCACGATTATCACCGTTTTTTTAGCCCTAGTCACCGCCGTGTACAGTAAATTCCTGTTAAGCATTATATATCCGCCACTACTTATGCAAATAACTAACACGTCAAATTCGCTGCCCTGACTTTTGTGTATGCTGATAGCGTAACTAAGGGCAAGTTGGTCAAAGTCGCCGTCTACGTAGGTTGCCCTCCTTCCGTCCTCGAACTCCACCTCGATAGTCTTATCCACGTTACTTATTTTGCGGATTTCACCCATATCGCCGTTAAAAATACCAACGCCGTCATTATCAAAAGTAGACCACTCCATTTGGTAGTTATTCACGGTTTGCATTACCTTGTCACCCTCTCTAAAAACGGTTGCTCCGTGGTGAAGTTCCCTCTTTTTGTCGCTAGGCGGATTAAGTAATTTTTGCATTTCCACGTTGATATTATTCACCCCGTCCAAGCCACGCTTAATAGGTGCAAGCACTTGTATTTCCTTAGGACTTACGCCTGTAAAATTAGGCAACCTCTTGTAGCAAAGGTTTAGCACGGTTTGAAGGTTATCCTCTCCGGTCAGGTGCTCCTCGAAGAAAAAGTCCTTAGATTTTCCCGTTATAATCGGCATTTCGCCCATATTTATTCTGTGTGCGTTGGTGATTATTAAACTGTCCTCGTCCTGCCTGTAAATTTGCGTAAGCATATCCACCGAGAAAAGTTCGCTGCCTATCAAATCTTTTAAAACGTTTCCGGGGCTAACGCTAGGTAATTGATCCTTATCTCCCACCAAAATCAGCCTCGTGCCCACTTCGACAGCCTTTAAAAGCGAATTGAACAGCATTACGTCCACCATACTGATTTCATCGATAATCACAACGTCGTACGGCAGTTTGTTCCTTTCATTATACAAAAATGCGCCACCCTCTCCGCTCGGGTTTATGCCTAGCAATCTGTGGATAGTTTTTGCGCTTTCGCCCGTTGCCTCGGTTAGTCTTTTACTTGCCCTACCCGTTGGAGCGGCAAGCCCTACCCTTTGACCTTTGCTTTTTAAAATGGATATAATAGCCTTAATAATAGTGGTTTTACCTGTACCAGGTCCGCCCGTTATAATTTCAATGCCGTTTTGCACCGCATTTTCCACGGCTTTTCTTTGGGCGTCGTGCAGTTTAATGCCGTTTACAAACTCAAACTCGCTAATATCTGCGTCAAGATTGACGTGTATTTCGCTAGCGCCGTTAAATAGTTCCACCATTTTTTCGGCAATACCCAGTTCGCTGTAATAGTATATATTTTTACTTAAAAACGTGGTTTCCTCTATAACGGTTTCCTTAATCTCGCCGGTTATAGTCATTGTGTCAAACACGTCCGTAATCTTATTTTCATCGTAAATATTCAAAGTTTCCATAACGGCACTTACCGTTTCTTCCTTAGGTAAACATGTATTTCCGCTTTGAGTACATTTTTCGGTCAGCACATAGTTTATGCCTGCCCTAATTCGTAGTACGCTATCGTAATTTACGCCCATACTAGCCGCAATTCTATCGGCAATCACAAAGCCAACGCCGTCGATATCGTCGATAAGTTTGTAAGGGTTTTCTTCAAGCACTCTCTCCACTTTTCCCTTGTACGCCTTGTAAATTTTTATGGCTAAATTCGTAGTAATATCGTACTTTTGAAGGTACATAATAGTATCCTTCATTTGTTTGTTTTCTTGGTAAGAATCGGCAATTTCCATAGCGGTTTTTTTGCCTATTCCTCTCACCTCGGTTAGTCTAATCGGCGTGGTTTCGATAACCTCTAAGGTGTTTTCGCCAAATACGTCCACAATGCTTTTCGCCTTGCTTTTCCCCAGCCCTCTAATTAGCCCGCTAGATAAAAAAGCCACCACGTCTTCCTTGGTCGTGGGGGCAACAAATTTCACGTTATTCACCTTAAATTGCTCGCCAAAACGGGGATTTATTTGATATTCCCCCTCTAGCAATAGCGTTTCGCCAACTTGAATAGTCGGAAATATACCTACAGCGGTGATTAGTTCACCGCTGCAAGACAAATCTACTACCATATAATTATTCGTTTCGTTACAAAATATTATTTGTTCAACGCAACCTTGAATAGTCATATACACCTTCGATTAAATATTTTGATATTCCTTTTTGATACTGTCTACCATATCTAGTTCTTCCCAAGTAAAGCCTTTTCTTCCAAAATGGCCGTAATTAGAAGTAGCGGCATAGATAGGCCTATCAAGTTTAAGAGTTTTGATAATAGCGGCAGGGCGCAAGTCAAACAACTTGTTCACAATATCGCAAATAGCCTCGTCGCTAACCACACCGGTGCCGTAAGTATTTACGTTTACCGATACCGGATGCGACCTACCGATAGCGTAAGCAACTTGAAGTTGAACCTTTTTACAAATACCACTTGCAACAAGGTTTTTGCACACGTATCTTGCCATATACATAGCGCTTCTATCCACTTTCGTAGGGTCTTTTCCGCTAAGCGCACCGCCACCGTGAGCAGAATATCCGCCGTAAGTATCAACGATAATTTTCCTTCCCGTAACACCTGCGTCGCCGTTAGGTCCGCCGATAACAAACCTACCCGTTGGGTTTACGTAAATCAAAGTGTTTTCGTCAAGTAACTCTTGTGGAATTACCGCTTTAATTACGTTTTCGATAATCCTTTCACGAAGGACAGCCATATCAACGTCAGCGTCGTGTTGGGTGGAAACAACTATCGTATGCACTCTTTCAGCCTTGCCGTCGTCACCGTATTGAATGGTAACTTGAGCCTTGCCGTCAGGTCTTAACTCGGGCATAACGCCCTCTTTTCTTACCTTTGTAAGTTGCATAGTAAGTTTGTGCGCATAGGTAATAGCAAGAGGCATATATTCCTCCGTTTCGTCACAGGCAAAACCAAACATCATACCTTGGTCGCCTGCGCCTATTAGGTCTAGTTCTGCGCCGCCCTCTCTATGTTCGCTTGCATTATCTACACCAAGTGCAATATCAACGGATTGCTTGTGCAAAGAATTGATAACACCGCAACTTTTGTAGTCAAAGCCTATATCTCCGTCTACGTAGCCTATTTCTTTAATAGTATCTCTTACTATCTCCTGATAATCGATATGGAATTTACCACTTATTTCGCCAAGTAGCATTACAAGACCTGTGGTTGCACATACTTCACACGCTACGTGTGCTTTATTGTCTTGCTCCAAAATAGCGTCAAGAATACTATCGGCTATTTTGTCACAAACTTTATCAGGATGTCCTTCAGTTACGCTTTCAGATGTAAATAATCTCATCTCGTCTCCTTAAATCTCGTCGTCGTAATCGAACTCGTCGATATCGGACAATACGGTATCTACCGTAACGGTAGGTTGCTCTCTTACTTCCTCCGCTACGAAATGCTTGTAGTATTTGTTACCTGTTCCGGCAGGAATTAGTTTACCGATAATTACGTTCTCTTTTAAGCCAAGAAGCGGATCGATCTTGTTCTTAATTGCAGCATCGGTAAGAACTTTTGCAGTTTCTTGGAATGATGCAGCCGACAAGAACGAATCGGTAGCAAGAGCCGTCTTGGTAATACCTTGCAAAGTTCTCTTTGCGCTTGCAGGTTGTCCGCCGTTTTCTAGCACTCTCGATTGCTCGTCTTCGTAGTCGAAAATATCAACCAAAGTACCCGGCAACATATTAGTATCGCCTTGGGTTTCAATCCTTACCTTACGTAGCATTTGTCTTACGATAATCTCGATGTGCTTATCGTTAATTTCTACGCCGGCAGTTCTATATGCGGCTTGAACCTCTTTGGTAATGTAGTCTTGTACACCCTTAACGCCTCTAGCCCTAAGCATATCTTGAGGATTGATAGAACCTTGCATTAAAGCAGTACCTGCCTCTAACTCGTCACCGGTTTGAACCTTAACTTTTGCGCCGATAGGAAGTGCGTACTCCCTTACGTCGTCGCCGTTAATAACTTTAACGATGGTTTTACCGTAGTTCTTCTCTTTCTTATCGTTTTGAACGGATACTTCACACTTACCGCCGATTTCGGTAATGATTGCCATACCTTTAGGGTTTCTAGCCTCGAACAACTCTTCGACACGAGGTAGACCTTGGGTAATATCGTCACTTGTTGCAATACCACCGGTGTGGAACGTTCTCATCGTAAGTTGCGTACCCGGTTCACCGATTGATTGCGCTGCGATGATACCTACAGCCTCACCCCTACGAACAGGAGTATTGCTTGACATATCCTTACCGTAACACTTAGAGCATACGCCGTTTCTGGTTTTACAAGTAAGCGTGCTTCTAATCTTAACTGCGGTGATACCTGCCTTTTCGATTTCCTCTGCTTGCTCGGTAGTAAGCATAGTGTCTTTCTTAACGATAAGTTCACCGGTCTCAGGGTGGAAGATATCCTCTATGGTAAATCTACCTGCAATTCTATCTTTCAAAGGCTCGATAACGTTCTTACCGTTCATAATAGGGGTAATGGTTACGCCACGGGTGTCGCCGCAGTCGTCCTCTACTACGATAACGTTGTGCGATACGTCTACAAGTCTTCTGGTTAAGTAACCTGATTCTGCAGTCTTTAATGCGGTATCGGCAAGACCTTTACGTCCACCGTGTGAAGAAATGAAGTACTCAAGCACCGTCAAGCCTTCACGGAAGTTCGATTTAACCGGAAGTTCGATAATTCTACCCGTCGGGTCACTCATCAAGCCACGCATACCACTTAATTGCCTAATTTGGCTCATGCTACCACGAGCGCCGGAATCAGCCATCATCATTATCGGGTTGAACGTATCAAGCGCTCCCTTTAATGCAGACTCAACCTCGGTTGCGGTTTCTCTCCAAACTTTGATGGTTTGATTGTAACGGTCTTCCTCGCTTAGCAAACCTCTCTTTGCTTGTTTTTCAATCTTAACGATTTTTTCTTCTGCTTTTTCGATATACTCTTTCTTCTCTTCCGGTATGGTCATATCGAACACGCTGGTGGTTAGTGCGCCGATAGTAGAGTACTTATAACCAAGACGTTTAATCTCGTCAAGAACAACAGCGGTATCGTGTGCACCGTGACACTCGAAGCAATGGTCAACTATTTGAGATAGTTGTTTTTTGCCTACCAAGAAGTCGATTTCGAAGTTTAACTCGTCCTCAGGAGTGTTTCTCTTTACAAAGCCGATATCTTGCGGAATAGCCTCGTTAAAGATAATTCTACCAAGAGAAGTATCGATTAGTTTTGAGTAAGTTTTACCGTCGATTTCCTTAGTAACTCTTACCTTTATCTTAGATTGCAAAGTAATATCGCCGTCCTCGTAAGCCATCATAACTTCGTCAGCGTCCTTAAATACTTTGCCCTCGCCCTTATCTCCGTCCTTTTGAATGGTCAAGTAGTATGCGCCAAGTACCATATCTTGCGTTGGCGACACGATAGGACGTCCGTCGGACAATTTCAAAATGTTGTTTGTTGAAAGCATCAACATTCTAGCCTCGGTTTGAGCCTCGATAGATAGTGGCAAGTGAACTGCCATTTGGTCTCCGTCGAAGTCTGCGTTGAACGCCGAACAAGCAAGTGGGTGAAGTTTGATTGCGTTACCCTCTACTAGTACCGGCTCGAATGCTTGAATACCTAGTCTGTGCAAGGTTGGTGCTCTGTTTAAAAGTACAGGGTGATCTTTGATTACCTCGTCAAGAATATCCCAAATTTGTGGTTTACCTTGGTCAACGTACCTTCTTGCACTCTTAATATTTCTGCATATTTCTCTTTCCTTCAAAATACGCATAATAAACGGCTTGAACAATTCTTTTGCCATATCCTTTGGCAAGCCGCATTGATACATTTTTAGTTCAGGACCGACTACGATAACCGAACGACCGGAATAGTCTACACGTTTACCAAGTAGGTTTTGTCTAAAACGACCTTGCTTACCACGAAGCATACCGCTTAGTGATTTAAGTTCTCTGTTGCCCGGACCCGATACAGCCTTTCCTCTACGACCGTTGTCGACAAGAGCGTCAACAGCCTCTTGCAACATTCTCTTTTCGTTACGGATAATGATTGCAGGAGTGTTCCTTTGCAACATATCTTTCAAACGATTGTTACGGTTGATAATTCTACGATACAAATCGTTAAGGTCGCTGGTTGCGTATCTGCCGCCGTCAAGCGGAACCATAGGTCTTAAATCCGGCGGAAGTACAGGTAAAACGTCAAGCACCATCCATTCAGGCTTGTTTCCGCTTACTCTGAACGCCTCTACGATTTCGAGCCTTTTAACAGCGTGAATCCTCTTTTGTCCGGTAGACTTATCCACTATTTCTTTTAGCATTTTGCTTTCGCTTTCAAGGTCGATTTCTTGAAGTAATTCCTTGATAGCCTCTGCACCCATCTCTGCTCTAAACTTGCCCTCGCCGATTTTGTCTACTAGGTCATAGTACTCTCTATCGGTGATTACTTGCTTTTTAACAAGTCCCGTCTCCTCGGTGTTGCCCGGATCAAGCACTACGTATGCAGCAAAGTAAACGACTTGTTCAAGTTCCTTAGGTTGCATATTCAGTAATAAACTGATTCTTGAAGGAACGCCTCTAAAATACCAAATATGTGCAACCGGTGCAGCAAGTTCGATATGTCCCATTCTTTCACGACGAACTTTAGAAGTAGTTACGTCAACGCCGCACTTATCACAAGTAACGCCCTCGTGACGAACTCTTTTATATTTTCCGCAATGACACTCATAGTCGTGTACAGGTCCGAAAATTCTTTCACAGAACAAGCCGTCCGGTTCAGGCTTACTCGTTCTGTAGTTGATGGTTTCAGGCTTTGTTACCTCGCCTCTTGACCAACCCCTGATTTTTTCAGGAGACGCTATACTAATTTGTATTGAGTCAAAATCATTTAATTCAAACATTTATATCCTCCTAGTCCCTGTCGTCGTTTTCGTTTTCGTCAAAAACGATTTCTTCGTCAAAGATTTCCTCGTCGTCCTCTTCGTCTTCGCCGAAATCCAAGCCTTCGTCGTCTATTGCCTCTTCTTCCTCTTTGAACATATCGATTTTGCCCAAATCGGTGTTCTCGTTAAAGTCTGCGAACAAGTTAATCATATCGTCGTCCTCGTCCTCTGTGGTGTCGAACGACTTAACGTCGCTATCAAAGTCTCCAAATACGTTCATACCGTCGTCAAACAAGTTGATTTCCTTCTTCTCGGTCTCTTTCTTGTTTACCGGTTTAACGTCTCTTTCGTCCTCGATAAACTCTTTAACATCTACTTCTTCGTTGTTCTCGTTGATAACCTTTATGTCAAGAGCCAAACTGTTGAACTCTTTTACAAGCACCTTAAACGATTCAGGAACGCCCGGCTCGGAGATATTAGTACCTTTTACGATAGATTCGTAAGTCTTTACCCTACCTACAACGTCGTCTGACTTAACCGTTAGGATTTCTTGCAAGATATTTGCTGCGCCGTATGCTTCAAGCGCCCAAACTTCCATCTCGCCAAACCTTTGTCCGCCGAATTGCGCTTTACCGCCTAGAGGTTGTTGCGTAACTAACGAGTAAGGTCCGGTACTTCTTGCGTGGATCTTATCGTCAACCAAGTGGTGTAGTTTTAAGTAGTACATATATCCTACCGTTACTCTATTCTCGAAAGGTTTACCCGTTCTACCGTCGTAAAGTTGGATTTTACCATCGGTTGGCATTCCGTTTTGCTCAAACAATTCCTTAATATCTTCTTCCTCTGCTCCGTCGAATACAGGGGTAGCAACTTTCCAGTCAAGCATCTTAGCAACTAAGCCAAGGTGAACTTCTAATACTTGTCCTATGTTCATACGTGAAGGAACGCCTAGTGGGTTTAGCACGATTTGTAGCGGAGTACCGTCAGCCATAAACGGCATATCCTCTCTTGGAAGAACTCTTGATACAACACCCTTGTTACCGTGTCTACCTGCCATCTTATCACCAACGGAAATCTTTCTCTTTTGAGCAACGTAAACCCTAATTAGCCTGTTTACGCCAGGAGCAAGTTCGTCCTTGTTCTTTCTGGTGAATTCTTTTACGTCCACTACGATACCGCTCTCACCGTGAGGAACTCTTAGAGAGGTATCTCTTACTTCTCTTGCCTTCTCACCGAAGATTGCTCTTAGTAGTCTTTCTTCCGGAGTAAGTTCGGTTTCGCCCTTAGGTGATACTTTACCAACTAGGATATCGCCGGCGTGTACTTCTGCACCGATTCTAACGATACCGTTTTCATCCAAGTTTTTAAGTGCGTCGTCGCCAAGGTTTGGAATATCTCTTGTGATTTTCTCCTCGCCAAGTTTGGTATCTCTTGATTCGATTTCGTGCTCTTCGATGTGGATAGAGGTGAATACGTCGTCTTTAACTAGGTCTTCACTAATTAAAACTGCGTCCTCGAAGTTGTAGCCTTCCCAACACATAAAGCCGATAAGCATATTCTTACCAAGAGCAAGTTCGCCGTTATCACAAGCAGGACCATCGGCAAGAACCATACCCTTAATTATTCTTTGTCCCTTTTCAACGATAGGACGTTGGTTAATACAAGTACATTGGTTACTTCTTACAAACTTACGCAAAGTGTACAAGTCCTCTTTGCCCTCGTCGGTGGTAACCACGATTTTATCTGCGCTTACGTACGAACATACACCGCTGTTTTTAGCAATGATACATACGCCGCTGTCATAAGCAATCTTATGCTCCATACCCGTAGCAACTACCGGCGCTTCGGTTTTGATTAGAGGAACTGCTTGACGTTGCATGTTAGAGCCCATTAGCGCTCTGTTCGTATCGTCGTTCTCTAAGAACGGGATAAGTGCCGTAGCAACCGATACAAGTTGTTTTGGCGATATATCCATATAGTCTACGTCTTCTCTTGGGAATTCCCTAATTTCCTCAACGTAACGGCAGGTAACACGAGAGTTTACAAAACGGTTAGTATCGTCAAGCGGTTCGCTTGCTTGTGCTACTATCATTTCGTCCTCTACGTCTGCCGGCAAGTAATCAACTTGTCTGGTTACGATACCGGTAGTTTTGTCAACCTTACGATAAGGGGTTTCGATAAAGCCGTATTCGTTTACCCTTGCAAAGCAAGATAGCGAAGTAATAAGACCGATGTTTTGTCCTTCAGGAGTTTCGATAGGGCACATTCTTCCGTAGTGCGTGTAGTGAATATCACGAACTTCGAAGCCTGCTCTTTCTCTGTTCAAACCGCCAGGTCCTAATGCGGAAAGTTTTCTCTTATGAGTAAGTTCGGCAATAGGGTTTGGTTGGTCCATAAATTGTGATAATTGGCTCGAACCAAAGAACTCTTTAATAGCGCTGGTTACAGGTCTTATATTGATAAGTGCTTGCGGAGTAACCTCGTCAGGCTCTTGAGCGATGCTCATTCTTTCCTTGATTACTTTTTCAAGCCTTGAAATACCTATTCTGAATTGATTTTGTAGTAACTCTCCAACCGAACGAACCCTACGGTTTGCCAAGTGGTCGATATTATCGGTTACGCCAAATCCGTCGTTTAAGCCGATGTTGTAGTTGATGGTGGCGATAATATCGTCGGTGGTAATATGTTTAGAAACAAGTTCGCCGGCGTTATTTTTGATAGCCATAATCAAAGCGTCCTTATCCTCGATTTCGTCCATCATTTTGCGAAGAATAGGATAATAAACTCTTTCTAATACGCCAAGTTCCTTAGCGTTGCAATCAACCAAAGCCTCTAGGTCAACGGTGTTGTTACCTATCATCTTAAATCTGCTGCCGTCGTTTTTGGTTACGTACACAACGTTGATTCCGTTGTTTTGAACGGTTAGTGCGCTCTCTTTGGTGAACTTCTCGCCTTTTTCTACCAAAACTTCACCGGTTAGCGGGCTAACTACGTCCTCGTAAGCGGTTAATCCGACAAGACGGTTAGACAAAGCAAGTTTCTTGTTGAACTTGTACCTACCTACTCTTTCTAGGTTATATCTCTTAGAATCGAAGAATAGGTTGTGAACAAGGTTTACAAGAGCCTCGTTTGACGGAACTTCACCCGGACGTAACCTCTTGTAAAGTTCTAGTTTGCCTTCTTCCTCGCTGGTTGAGGTGTCCTTCTTGATGGTTTGAGCGATAATTTCATTGTTATCGAACAAATCCAAAAGTGCCTCGTTAGTTCCGTAGCCAAGAGCCCTTAATAGTACGGTAGTAGCAATCTTTCTGGTTCTATCTACGTGCACCCAAGAAACGTCGTTAAAGTCTTGTTCAAACTCAAGCCATGCGCCTCTGTTTGGAATAACGGTGGTGAAATAACGGTCGTCGTTGTTTTTGTCTTTTACCTTTTCGGTGTAAACGCCCGGGCTTCTTACAAGTTGGCTAACGACTACACGCTCTGCTCCGTTGATAATAAACGAACCGCTGTCGGTCATTAGCGGGATATCGCCCATGAAAACTTCGTCGTCTTTCATTTCTCCCGTTTCTTTGTTGGTTAGTCTTACTTTTACTTTCAAAGGAATAGCGTAGTTTGCATCTTTGTTTTTGCACTCCTTGATATCGTACTTAGGCTTGTCCTCGATACGATGATCCAAAAAGGCAAGTTCAAGTCTGCCGGTATAGTCGGTAATCGGCGAATAATCGTCTAGTACTTCCTTGATACCCTCCGCTAAAAACTTGTCGTAAGAATCTTTTTGCACTTCGATAAGATATGGCATATCGATTACTTCTTCAATTCGAGCAAAACTCTTCCTTTTCGTAGTGCCATAGTTAACTTCGCGAACTCTTTGAGACATATTTTACCTCTCTTCTAAAATTTTTAAGAACGTTAATCGCAAAACTGCGTTTAACTAGTTGTAAATTTGTTGATAATAACACCTAAAACCCTACTAAAACCTACACCTTTTTACTACAAAACGTAAAATAGGGCATAAATATCAGTATAATTATAGATTGTAATATTTTATCACCTATTGTCAAGCGTGTCAAGTAATTATTACGGCATTATCAATTATATATTATATTATTTTAAAAATTTTTTTTAACGCTTGTATTTTCCGTTTTTTGTGCTACAATATTTTTGGAGAAAAATATGCGAATTGACAAATTTTTGAAGGTATCCAGAATAATAAAAAGAAGGTCCGTAAGCAAAGACGCTTGCGAGAAGGATAGGATACTAATAAACGGCAAACAAGCAAAGCCATCAAAAGAGGTAAAAATCGGCGACGTTGTAGAGGTTGTGTACCAAAACGGCACGCTAAAATTTAAGGTGCTTAGCGTAGAAGAAAACGTTAGAAAAGAGAACGCAGAGAAAATGTACGAGGTGCTAAATGGCTAAAATCACAGCGGTGGTAGTAGGCGGCGGCAACTCCACCAGAATGGAAGGAATAAACAAACTTACCCTGATAATTAACAAGGTAAGCGGTTTTACCACGCTTGAATCCTCTGTTTACCCGTTTATAATCTCCCCAAAAATCGACGACGTCGTTATCGTGATATCCAAAAACGCCGAGGACGAGGCGATAAGGCTAGCAAATAAATACCCAAAAATCCGCATAGTACTAGGCGGAGCAACGAGGGGCGAAAGCGTAAAGAACGCACTTGACGTAGTTAGTAGCGACTACGTGCTTATCCACGACGGAGCAAGGCCGTACCTTACCACCGTTCTTGTGGATAGACTTGTAGACGAGGTGATTAAAGAGGACAGCGCTATCCCGTATGTTGATGCGATAGACAGCGAGTACTACCTTGAAAACGGCGAATACCTAATTCGTGACAAAGTGAAAAGGATACAAACGCCTCAAGCCTTTAAAACCGACCTAATTAAAGCCGCTATCAAAAAAAGTGACCTAACGGCAGGCGACGAGGGTGTGATTTTCAATAAATACGTTAAGCCTATCCACCTGGTTAAAGGTGACGAGGACAACGTGAAGATAACCACAAAACACGATATTTCTAGCGACATAAGAGTCGGCGTTGGTTACGACGTGCACAAACTGGTAAAAGATAGGAAACTTATTCTTGGCGGAATAGAAGTGCCGCACTACTTCGGCTTGCTTGGTCACTCTGACGCAGACGTACTTGCGCACGCCGTTATGGACGCACTACTAGGCTCGGTTGGGCTACGTGATATCGGCTACTACTTCCCCGACAACGACGACAAGTACCTAAACGCAGATAGTATGGCGCTGCTTGACAAAGTGGTAGAACTGGTGAATGCGGAGGGCTACGTGGTAAACAACATAAGCGCCGAAATCCTTTGCGAAAAGCCAAAACTAAAACCGTTTATCCCCGATATCGTGCAAAATATCGCAAAGCGCCTTAACGTTGACATAAGCAAAATATCAATCACCGCCACCACCACCGAAACGCTTGGCATAATCGGTGAGGAAAAAGGTATGGCGTGCTACTCTGTTTGTAGCGTAAAAGCAATCAAATAACAACCACAGAAGATTATTTAAAACGAAAAGACGAGAACGTATCTCGCCTTTTTTAAATTCTTATCTCTTCCCCTTGTCAATTTTCTTGTTTTTATGGCAATTTGTCACGCTAATAACCGCAACTACATACTAAAAACGTGCTCTGCTTTCTTGTATAAATAGTACTCTCTTTTTTGTGGATTTTGCAAAATACTATTATAAATTTCGTGATTTTGTATATTAAATTATCCAAAATTTTGCCTGCTTTAAGTAGCAATCTTTCTTACTTTATTCGCCTAATACACTCAAAATTTTTGTTATTTTTGGGCGGTTTTATTTAAAGTTTCTAATTCGAGCAGACTTTATTTTTGTAAAAAATTTTCCTTAGTAAGTCGCTTGAATTTATCTCCTATTTTATAATAATCAAAACCATTTTGTTTTAGGCATTCCCTTAAAAGACCTATACCCGCCATATAATATTGTGATTTTATCCTTTTAATATTGTTAATTTTAACTTTTATAATTATATATCTATATCATTAGGCAGGGTTTTGCCGCTTTTTGCGTCCTGATAAGTTAGCCAGTAACCCTCCCCTTGCGGCTTGTTTTCGTCAAGCGGAAGCCACCTAGCAACGTCCTTTACCTCGACAGGCGGTTTTACGTGGTGCACGCCGGGAATACCGTAGCAAATATACTTTACGTCGTCGTTTTCACTAATCACGCCCACTACGTAATAGCCGTTTTCATAGTCAATTCGTGCCCATTTAGAGTTTTTCACCAAGGTTTTTAGTTTGCTTTCCTCCGGATAGCACACAAAAATTTCGTCTATCTGCGTGCGCACGGCAAGGTAAAAGTTATCGCCCTTGTAGGTCACTTCGCTAATCTTTTCCTCGGCTTTCTTTTTCAACGTTTTCAGCCCGTCTCCCTCTTTATCTCTTTTCCCCTCTCTTTCGGCGCTCCGCCTTTCAGCCTCTTTTCTTAATTTCTCGTCAAAACCTTTGCAGTTTTCTTCATTTTCAAGCGTTTTTTCGGCATTTTTAACGTGATTTTTATCACTTTTTTCGCCTATTTCGTGGGTTTTACCACCTATTTCCTCCGCTTTTTCTTCCTCTATTTCACCCTCTTTTTCAAGCCCGTTTTCGCCCTCGCACTCGCTCTCATTTTCGCTATTTCCCATTGTGCTAACCCTATTACAAGTAGCGTCATTCGGCTTAGTTTCGCTTTCGTTTTTGACTGATTCGACTAACAAACCATCGCCCTCAACGTCGTTTATATCCTCGCTTATTGTCACAAGATTTTTCGGTTTTAGCCCCTTATCAAACGCTTTTCTGTACTCGCTTAAAAGCACGAAGCCTTTCAGTTTGTCCCCTTGGCTACCGTACAAAACGCCCTCTTTCCCCTCCGCAATAAGCACGGTTACGCTCTTGGTTAAGTCGCAATCCACCTTGTAAGTTTCGCCGCTTTTTAAGGGATAATACACGCTAATTTCATCGGTTTTTATCACCAGCGAATACTCTTTTTGTGGCAAATTTAGGTTGGTTTTCACAAGCCCTGCGCCCTCGTTCATTTTAATTACACCATTATATTTTTTAGAGTTTACACCGCTTAAAATCAAATTCTTAATCATAAAATCCTCCAACTAAAATATATGAAAAAGAAAAAATTTTATTACCTAAGCCGCCAAACCCTAAATAGATTCCCTATTTAAGCACTCAAATTAGCCTTAATCCGCCGCTTAATTTACCCCTCGCCTAAGCGTAAAATCCCCGTAACTAAGCGCATAATTTACTTCATAATTTAATCACTCACCTAAGTAGTAATGCCCCGTCACTAAGCGCTAAGTCTACTTCATAATTTATTCGGTCAACTAAAACTTTTGCGCCAAACTTAATTCTTTACGCCAAACTTTACCAAAACAAATAAAAAAAGGTTGCTAAGCAACCTTAAATTAAATTCATATTTTTCATTATATCATAGAGCCTAATGTAGTCCTCGGTAGACAGCGCCTCGCCCCTGATTTGCGGGCTAAACCCAGCCTCTTTCAGTACGCTTTCACACTCCCCGCTATCTAGGTTGTAGGTGTTTTTTAGGTTATTCGTCAGCACTTTTCTTCTCATAGCAAAGCCGCATTTAACCAGTTTCATAACGCCTAACTTATCCACGCCCTCGTACTTATCCGTTACGTCTATTCTAACGACGGCGGAGTCCACTTTTGGCATAGGATAAAAGTTGGTTTTGTCCACCACCATTTTTATGTTAGCGTCGCCACGCAAATTCACCGCAACGGTAATCACGCCGTAATCGGAAGTATTAGGCACGGCGACAAGCCTATCCGCCACCTCTTTTTGCACCATTACCGATATACTGTTCACTTCTAGGCTGCTTTCCAAAAACCTCATAATAAGCGGCGTGGTGATGTAATACGGCAAGTTTGCCACCACTTTAAACGGAGCACCGATTATATCTTTTAGTTCCTCATCGGACATTTTAAGCACGTCCTTAAAAATCACGGTTACGTTATCCTTATCCTGCAAGGTTTGTTTTAGCACGGGTCTTAGATTTTCGTCCACCTCGAAAGATATCACTCTTTTTACGGCTTTTGCAAGGTGTCTTGTCAAAGTGCCTGCCCCAACGCCTATTTCCACCACCACGTCGTCGCTAGTTACACCGCTCGCTTTTACGATATTATCCAGCAAAACGTCGTCGGTAATGAAGTTTTGTCCAAGACCGTGATTGAACCTAAAATTATTTTCTTTTAATATTTTGCGTATATCCATAATATTTTTGCTTTGATTACTAATACTACTATTACAAAGGACAAAGTTTCTTTACGAAACCGAAGTACCTAAGATAAAAAGAGGGCTAGTCCCTCTTTTATTTTATATATTCCCTTACTCTGAAGTTTACGCCAACCATTTCTGCAATCGTTCTGCAAGTTTCAATATCCTCTTTCGAGATTGTATCCACCACGCTGAACACCACTTTTTCCACGTAATTTTTTACTTCGCCTGCAAATTTTATCATTGCATCGTAGCCTTTTTTACCAAACACGCAATGGCACACGTTTTGATACTTATCGGCGTTTGCCTCGTTAAGACTGATATTTACAACGTCAATAAGCCCCTCAAACCTTTTTGCCACTCCCTCGCCGCAGATTAAATCCGCCTGACCATTAGTGTTCACTCTGGTTTTGTAGCCGTGCGCTTTTAGGTATTTTGCCACTTCAAGCATTACGTCCAAAGCGTAAAGAGGCTCGCCAAAGCCACAAAAAACCGCCTCGGAGTACTTATCCACGCCCTTTTCGTCTATTGCCGCAATGATATCTTTTGCGGTCGGCTCTTTTGATAGCCACAAATAATACTCCTCGATGCCGTCGCTATGATTTCTGATACAAAAATCGCAGTCGTTTGAGCATTGATTAGTTAAGTTGATATATAATTTGTTGTCTAATTCATATACAAGAGTATCCATTATCTTATCCTACTATATATAGTTTTTGCGTTATTTGTTGTGATTTCTTCCATTTCCTGCTCGCTAATTTCCAGTATTTCAGCCATTTTCTTGTTTACGTACTTGACGTTAAGCGGGGTGTTTATCTTGCCCCTAAAAGGAACAGGCGTAAGATACGGGCTATCGGTTTCAAGCATAATTCTATCTTTTGGGGCGGACTTAATCACGTCGATTTTGCCGTAATTCTTGAAGGTGATTGCCCCGCCGAACGAGTAAAACGCATCGAATTTGTCAAAATCTCTTAGCATTTCACGACTACCTGAGTAGCAATGAAGTACTATGCCGTAGTCTAATTTGTTTGCGTTGTCTTTTAACAAGTCCAGCGCATCTTTAAACGCATCTCTTATGTGAAGTACGGCAGGTAGTTTTAGGCTTTTAGCAAGTTCAAGTTGCTGTGCCATCACCTTTTTTTGCACCTCTCTATCCACAATTTCGTAGTAGTAGTCAAGCCCGATTTCGCCCACCGCTACCACCTTTGGATTAGTTGCGTTTTTTATAATAAAGTCCTTTGCATAGGGGGTAAATTCGTCCGCATTTTCGGGGTGAATACCCACCGTTGCGTACACTTTTTCGTGGCTTGTAGCAAGCATTACGCTCCTTTTACAGCCCTCGAAACTAGCGCTTGCGTTTATGACCTTTTCTATAGAGTATTCGCCAAACTTTGATATGATTTCCTCTGCCTCGCCAAGAAGTTTTTCGTCGTCTAGGTGGCAATGAGTATCAATCATTATCTTACCTCCGCACCGCTTGGCATTTTCTTAATAGGCGCAACAATCGATAAGTCATCGTCTGTACCTGCGCAAAGAATCATACCTTCGCTAAGTATTCCACGAAGTTTTGCAGGCTTTAAGTTAGCAACAAGTACAACTTGCTTGCCCACCATTTCCTCTGCCGTGTAGAATTTTGCAATGCCGCTAACAACGGTTCTTACCCTTTCGCCGTCGTCAACGGTCATTTTAAGTAGTTTATCTGCCTTTTCCACCTTTTCAGCGGTAAGAACAGTACCTACTAAAAACTTGCATTTAGCAAAATCGTCAATAGAGATTTCCTCCACCTTAACCACGTTTTCCACCTTTTTTGACGATTCTTGTGGCTTTCTTGCCTCGTACATAGCCTTAACTTTCTCGTTGATTTCCTTGTTGTCTAGTCTATTAAATACGATTTCCGGCTTATCGGTAACCTTGTGTCCGTTTTCAATTAAGCCGAACTTATCCAGGTCTTCCCAAGACCTCTCCTCTACGCCTAATTGTTTTAGAATTTCAGCGGTAGATTTTGGCATAAACGGTTCTAGTAAAGAGGTAGCAATAACTATGGTTTCGATTAGGTTGTACAAAACGGTTTTTAGTCTGTCGTGCCTCCTTTCGTCGTTAAACAACGCCCAAGGCATAGTTTCGTCGATATATTTATTTGCCCTTCTTAACAAGGTAAATACGTCGCTTAGTCCGTCCGCAATTCTAAACTGATCCACCTTCTCCTCTAATTTTTTCTTGGTTGACTTACATAAAGCAATCAATTCCTCGTCAACAGGCTCTACCACGTTAGCGTTTTCAACCACGCCGCCAAAGTACTTGTTGCACATAGCAATAGTCCTTTTTACAAGGTTGCCGTAAACGTTTGCAAGTTCGCCGTTCACAGTGTCGGTAACGATATCCCAGTTGATTACGCCGTCGTTATCAAAAGGCATTTGGCTAAGCAAGAAGTACCTAACCGCATCTACGCCGTAAAAATCCACAAGGTCGTCAGCGTAAATTACGTTGCCTTTCGACTTGCTCATCTTTCCGCCGTCTTGTAGTAGCCAAGGGTGACCAAAAATTTGCTTTGGTAGTTCCTCGCCCAAAGCCATTAAAAAGATAGGCCAGTAAATGCAATGGAAACGAATAATATCTTTGCCGATAATATGCAAGTTTGCAGGCCAGTAACGTTTGTAAGTATCGGACGAATTGCCGTCACAATCGTAGCCTATGCCCGTGATATAGTTAGTTAAAGCGTCTAGCCATACGTAAACCACGTGCCTATCGTCAAAATCAACGGGAATGCCCCATTTAAACGACGTCCTCGATACGCATAGGTCTTGTAGCCCCGGCTTTAAGAAGTTGTTTACAAGTTCGTTTTTCCTCGAAATAGGGGTAATGAAGTTTGGATTTTCGTCGTAATACTTCATTAACCTATCGGCGTACTTGCTCATTTTGAAAAAGTAAGCCTCTTCCTTTGCCATTTTAACTTCTCTTCCGCAATCCGGACATTTGCCGTCTACAAGTTGGCTCTCCGTCCAGAAAGACTCACAAGGGGTGCAGTACCAACCGTTGTACTCTCCCTTGTAAATATCGCCTTGCTCGTATAACTTTTTGAATATTTTTTGCACTTGTTTCTCGTGGTAGTCGTCGGTGGTACGGATAAACTTGTCGTAAGACGTGTCCATCAAGTCCCATATCCTTTTAATTTCCTTAGCAACGCCGTCCACGTATTCTTTTGGAGTTACTCCATTCGCTTCAGCCTTTAATTCGATTTTTTCGCCGTGCTCGTCAGTTCCCGTTTGGAAAAAAACGTCGTAGCCTTGTTTTCTTTTAATGCGGGCAATCAAATCCGCCAAAACGATTTCGTAGGTGTTACCGATATGCGGTTTTGCAGAAGTATAAGCAATCGCCGTGGTAACGTAATATTTTTCTTTCATAGAAAAACCTCCAAAAATATAATAAGTCATAGTAATTATACAATTAAAATTGTAAAAAGTAAAACATATTTGGTATTTACTCTACCTATCCGTCATTTATTTATAACGGAGGCAAAATGAATTTAATTTTTCTTACGGTTTTAACGGTCGGGATAATAGTTTTAACGATAAATTCGCCTGATTTAGTACTTTCCACGCTAATTTCGGGGGCAAACAACGGCTTTCGGCTTACCATTAGCCTGCTGCCCGTGTATGCGGTGTGGCTTTCTTTACTTAGGCTGATTGAAAACTCGGGGATAAGCCAAAAAATATCTAGGCTTTTTCGACCGATTATAAAAAAACTGTTCAAAACGACGCCCGAGGCGGAAAATCAAATCGCAATAAATATGACGGCGAATTTTTTAGGTATGGGCGGCGCCGGTACAAAGGCGGGAATTAGCGCAATTTCGCTTATGGACGAGGGCAAAACTTACGCTAGCGACGATATGCTTATGCTGTTGATAATTAACTGCACCTCCATTCAACTTATCCCGTCTACGATAATTGCCTTGCGCAGTATTCACGGCAGCGAAAACCCTGCGGATATCATTCTTCCTGCCCTAATAAACACGCTGATTACCACGCTTATCGGCGTGATTTTAGCAAAGGCGCTACGAAAATGAACTACGTAGTGCCCGTTATTTTTATCCTAGTAATTCTGTACTCTTTTTATAAAAAAACCTCGGTTTACGACGGCTTTGTGGGTGGGGCAAAGGACAGCGTGAAGATGATATTCCAAATTATGCCGTTTCTTATCACGGTGTCTGTTATGATAGAGGTATTTAAAGTGTCAGGGCTAAGCGATATGCTTACAAAAACCACCTCGCCCGTAATGACTTTTTTGGGGATACCAAAAGAACTTACCGAACTAATTATCCTACGCCCGTTTAGTGGCAACGGCTCTATTGCGCTAGTTGAGGATATTTACAAGACCTACTCTCCCGATAGTTATATCTCACGAGTTGCCTCGGTGATTATCGCAAGTTCCGACACGGTGTTTTATATTGCGGTGGTGTACTTTTGCAACACTAAGGTGAAAAAACTTCGTTACGGCATACCCGTATGTCTATTTGCAACATTTATAGGCACGATAACCGCTTGCCTAATATGTAGATATCTCTAACCTATACAGATACTTTACCCTACCTAATAAAGCAACTAAAAGCCTATTAAATAGGCAAAATTTAAGAAAAATGCAACAAAAAAAGGACGCTATATGCGTCCCTCTTAGTTTGTTATTATTTACCGCAAACCTCTTTGATTTTGGCAATAATTTCATCAGGGTTTACACCGTGAACTGCTGCAGCATCCTCTAAGGTCTCCCCGTGAGCAAGTGCGCAACCGATACAATGCATACCGTAACTTTGCAATACGTCAACAATAGCCTCAGGATCACCGAAAGCCAATACGTCTTTTATTAAAGTATCTTTGGTCAATTCCATTTCAATACACTCCTTATATTCATTTTCTAATATTAGTATACCACCTAAGCGGTGTTTTTACAACAAAAATTTACGGCAATAACGTAATAAGTGGAATGGTCAGCGTGGAAAGTATCGTGCCGACAACCACGATATTCGAGGCTTGCCTAGCGAGGTCGTCCTTAACGTCGGGCTGAGCAAAACACTCCACCGTAGTCAAGGTGATAATTGCAGGCGGCATAGCCATAAGTATGATTACGCATCTTCTAGCCATTTCGCTTAGCGGCATAGGTATTTGAAGTAATGCGTAGGCAAAAAGCGGCGAGATAAGTAGTTTCATCACTATTGCCACGTAGTTTTTCGGGCTTTTTAGTACGTCCTTAAACCTTACTTCGCTAAACCTCATACCTAAAACCAACATAGAAAGCGGCGTGGTGATATTGCCGATATACTCGCACACCGTCAGTAGTTCGGTAGGCAGTTTTGTTTGCGTGGCAAAAAGCGGCAAAGCAATCACTACCGCTATCGTAGTAGGGTTTATGATTACTTTTTTAGGGTTTACGTACTTTTTGTCCTTGCTAACAAGGTACGCACCGATTGTCCACGAAAACAGGTTAAGCACTAATAGACACGCCGTGCTGAATATGATTACCTCCGGCTTGTTCGGAAACAAAATTTGAAGAACGGGAATCCCGAAAAAACCGTAATTTCCACAAATAGAGGCAAAAGTTAGCAGCCTATTGTAGTAATTATCCTTAAAATTTTTGTGAAACAGCGCAAACGATATCACGCTGACGATAGATACGGTTAGCAAAGTAACAAGCATTACGTAGCCCATATCCACCATTACTTGCTTGTTGTACTCCACCTTTTGAAAGGAGGCAATCAGTAAAAACGGTTGGCTGATATAAAGAAGGATAACGCTAAGTTCCTTCATTATTTCTTTTCTTACGATATTAAATTTCCTAAGTATCCACCCCGGCACAGCAAGTAGCAGCAAGGTAAGAAGACTTATTGCGGTAACACTAAAATTCATAACTACACTATACCATTTTAGCAAGGTAAAGTAAACGCTTTGGCTGTATTTACTTTTAAACCGCTAAAAATAATAAAGCCCTTTTCGTATTTAGTAGCGCAAATATTTTAATACGCTAATATTATTTGAAAATAATAAAGCCCCGATTAGTCGGGGCTAAATTATAATTAGTTATTTTGTAACTCTTACTTTGATTTCGTAAACGCCAAGTCTTACTATTGCAACCCTTTCCTTTTTGTACTCTTCGTCAGTTATGCCTTCTCCTTTTTCAAACGTAACTTTTACGTTTTTCGTCGTGCTAACGATTTTACCATTAGCAACGGTAGGAACGGTTACGTTCATCCACAACTCGTCAGGAAGTTTGTCAATAAATGAGTACTTAACTAGGAACGAACCGTCCTTTTCTTCGGTAAATACTCTTGCATTTCCTTGCGTTTCGGTTACTACGCCGCCTTCTCCTTCTACCTTGTCTACTACGTAGAAGTTGTTAACTTTCGTAATATTGTCGTCCACTTTGATAGTGAAGTCAACCAAACCTATCGATACGGTGATAGCCCTTGCCTTGTAATCGAATGCGTAAGTAATAGTCTTACTTGCAGTATTTAGTATCGGGCTATAATACTCGTACTCGACTTTGCCTAGGCTCGTTAGGTCCGTTTTATCCATTATACTAGCAGGTAGCGTGTAGGTATTATCCTTGTTCTTCGTAAGCGTAATGCCCTCAAACGTTCTTAGGCTTACGTTTTTGATTTGCGTTACTTTTGCAACCAAGGTTACTCTTTGATTCAAGTAATTGTTTACAACCGTTTCGCCTGCTTGTTTGTAGCCTACGATAGCGTCGATTTCAATCCTATCTGCGCCTTCTTTAGCAGCCTCGATAAGTTTTTCTTTGTCGAACCAGATAATATCTGCCTCTTTCTTATCGTTGTAGCCAAATTGTACTTCTAGTTTGTAAGCCTTGTTAATGTTGCTTAACGTGTTCTCGTCTAGAACGTCCACAGTACCGATATCAATGGTCTTGTTTGCCTTAGACAATACTCTGCTCTTAATCTTAACAGGCACGGTAGCCGAAGTATAACCAAGTTTGCTATCGCCAACCATTACGGTCATATTTACGGTGCCACCCTTCGTGGTGTACTTGCCGTAAATTGACGAGATATCGAACTTAACTCTTGATTCGCTGCTCATATCGAATGCGTCTAAATCAAAGTTTACTTGTTTCTTGCTTAACGTTCCGTCGTTAGTCCTAAATACGCCTTCTACAAAGTATCTTACGCCATCTTTATTAGCGAATATCTCTTGTAGTTGCTCTTTAAAGTCTTTGTACGGATCTAGGGTGATTGCAACCGCTTGACTGCTAGTTCCTGTGGTCTTACCCCTTCTTACGTTAAGTTCGATTAGTTCTTGCTTCTTAATGTTAACCGTTAAATCGAAGGTTGAAGTAATCTTCTCCTTCTTGCCGGTTGCTTGAGGATTTACAATCGTCCTCGTTATCTTGATAGGAAGTTTTACGGTGTTACCTGAGTACTTATTGCCCTTAGATATAATCCAGTTTTCAATCTCGGTAAGCGTGAAGTTAATCTCGCTAGATTGAAGATTTAGGGTGTAAGCATATCCGTTAACGTCCTCGCCGCCTAATTCGATCTTTAGTCCGCCCGATTCCATCATATTAACCAAGATATCCTTGAACTTAGGCATATCTACGATATCGATATCAAGCACATCAATGCTAGTTCCACCAAACTTCTCGTTTAGTGCCTCGATAATCTTTTGTTCGCTTAGGCTTCTTTGAACTTCTACCTTGATGTCGCTTATCGTAATAGCGTCCATTAGTCCGCTAGTTAGCGTCATAGCAACCGTTCCGTTACCAACCGAAGTGTTAACAGCGTACGGATCTATAGCAGACCAAGCAAGTTTTGAAGTATCCCAGTCTAATTTACCTTGGCATTCTATAGCCACTTCGCCACTTGCAGGTTTCTTAGTCCACCATTTTCCGGTCCAAGCCTCTTCAACGACTGCCTTGCCATTGTACTCCTTAGTACCTTCTGCAAGGTTAAAGGTTTGGTAAGGTATTGCATTGCCGTTATTATCCGTAGTTTTAGCATCGGCGTATCTGTATCTCATTACTCTAACCGCCTCGGTAGAATAAGTCCAGTCTCCGCCGTCTGCTTGGTAAATAGTAATCGTCTTAGGTAAATCTTTTGACATGTAAGATTCCATTATCATCTTGATATTAGTTTTACCGTCCTTAATGATATTACCTGCGGCTAGTTTCTCAAATTTTACTGCATTTTGAGGAACTTTACTATCCATAGTCCATCTTTCTACTTCTAGTAATTCGTAAGCAGATTTAACGTTTACCCTGATTTTTGCAATCAACTTGTTTTGAACCCAACCATATAAGAAGTTATCCTTACTTCCGTTAGGGCTTAGGCTAATTCTCGAATCGTCCCATACGATGCTTACGGTGGTAATCTTTTCGCCTTTTAGTGCTCCGCCCGTGCTTGTTCCGTCTAGGTAGGTAACGTTTGCCCTAGTTGGCAATGTTCTATAGATGAAGTCGCCTATCTCTTCAACCGCATTTGCCGGATCTTGAACCGTAAATACCGTTGTTGCCGAAGTGTTATGTTGTAGTGTGCTTCCTCCGGATGGGATGTACTCTTCTGCATATTGTTTTAGCGAAGCGTCGTCACGGTTGTAATTGTTGATGGTTTGTACGGATTTGAAGCCAACTAAACCGATATCGCCTTTCTTATTACTCGTATTATAATTTAGGTAATGGTCGTCGTTATCTCTTGAATGTATATCCAAGTATAAGTAGCCTAACTCGTTTCTAATTGCATCTTTTGCTTGAGAAACGTTACCCTCATCATAAGTGCCCATTCCGTAGTTGTTACCAAATTGAGCGTTGATAGATTTTAATGCGCCTATCAAACCAACGTCGTTAGGGTTGTAGCCTAGCGTTATGGTTAATTCGCTACGTACAAGTTCGGTTGCGTTGCCGTCTTGGTCGCTCGTCGTTTGCATTGCAAACCTTTCCGCAGGATTTAAGTTCAACGAAGGCAATGGTAATAACGAACCTAGCAAGTTAGCAATATCGTGTTCAGCGTCAAGCATATTTAGATTTAATGTGCCTGGAAGCGCCGTGCTTACATTGTTGTTAATAAACGCATTCTTAAACGTATCGTACATGTGAGTAGGCGTGTTTGCATGTTCTCTTGTAACGTTTTCGTGCGAGGTGTTGCCTGAACTTAATATTTCGGTAATAAGCATCCAGTTAACGATTTCAAACAAATCTTTGATGGTTACAGGGTTTACTTTTACTTGGATTTCGGTTTGAGCATATCCGCCGTTCTTCTCATTCTTAGTATCCGTGTAAATTCTTACCTCGATACCTTGCAAGAATTCGCCGATATTCAAGTTTCCAAACAATTCGCTAAGCGCAGCGCTAGCATCGCCTTTAGCGGTTGCCGTGCCCGAAGTACTCATTGCCGTAGCCGTAGCGCCTGCAGAAGTACCGGGGAATATCATATTACCGATATTTAGGTTTAAGCCAAGGTTAATTTTTAGTACCGACTCCATATTCAAATATTTCAGCACTTTGGTTAAGTCTAACATAATATCTCCGTCACCCTTTAGGTAAACGTCTACTAATTGTTGACCGTACCACGTCTTCAAATTTGTAATCGGGTTATCGCCTTGAAGATCTCTATTACTTCCACCCGTTCTTGTAACTACCGCAATTCTTAGTGCTTGCGCTTGGTTTCCGGTTGCCCTAGTAATAAGAATCTTGTTCCATGCGCCGCCACCTTTTGCACCACCGCCGCCAACGGTCCAGTTTGCGCAATCTAAGGCATCTTGATATGCAGTCTTTCTACCTGCGCCTGCACCTGAACCTCTTACACGATAGAAACTATTACCTCTCTTATTGTAGTCGATAATAACGTTAGGGTTTATCGACTCAACAATAGAGTTCATCATATCTGCAAGGAACGACGTAGAGATATGGATTGCGCCGAACGTATTGAAGTAATCCTCGCCCATTACTTTTACGCCATTTGCATTTGCGTATTTGTCGCCAACCTCACTCCAGTTCACCTTACTCTCATCGAAGGTAATCGGCTTGCCAGCGTTGTTTTTACCGCCTATAACTTCTACTTTGTTTAGGGCAATTTGAATGCCAATGTGATTATCGGTGTCTTTCTCTAAGTAAGCCTTTAGGTTGATTTCTTTTAGTCCGTCTTTTAGCGGAACGTCTAGTTCCACTCCCTTAATATCAGGAAGAGGAATAGTTATCTTACCGATACTAATATAGCCGTTCTTAAATACGTTAGGTAGCAACGAATTTAGCACGCTGTAAATAAAGCCTTGGTTGATTTGTAGTTTAACTTGGTCGTCCTCGATAATTATTCCGGTCTTGATTTTTACGGTATTTGCTTGACTTACTGCCTTGTACTCACCCGTACCAAGCACGTTGCTTTGAGCAGTTGCCGAAGACAAGCCAAGTCCACCTAGCAAGCCGTCGATACCCACAAGTTTTAGTCTTGGTAAGCCAAGGTTATTTAGGTCTACGTACAAGGTAGGTAGTCCGTTTGTCGTATCTTTCTTTAAGTATGCGCCAAGTAGCATTACGTTGTTAGGGCTGCTGCCGCCAGCGGTATCCATTTTCCACAATTCAACGGATAGGTTACTTCCGCCGAACAAATCGTTCACGTCAAGTACGCCTTTTATCCTTAGTTGATATTGAAGTTTCTTGTTACCTTTTTCGCTTATAATCTTGAATTGATACTTCTCGTATTTGCTCTCATCCTTATCGATAAGCATAGCAAGTACTCTGCCTAGGTATCTGCCAAACGAAGCAGCGCCGTTATTGTTCGTGCTAAAATCAAGGTCAAGAGTAAGCGTGGTGTCAACGTAAACTTGATTTAGTTGTAAGCCTTCGGCAAGGTCGTAAATCGGAACGAAATCAGCAGCATTTATCGTGCCAACGTCTACTTTATCCCCGCAAACGTTCACGCCTGCACCCTCTACGCCTAGTGCTATATAGTTATTCTCCATATCGCTAGGGTTTCTGTAGATACGCATCTCGTAACGAGTATCCTCGCCTACTTTATACGACCTTAGAGCAATCGTGCCAACGTTAGGAAGAGCAAGACCGCCCAAAGTATCAAACGTATCTTTGTTCGTTGTATCCACTTGTCCTAAGTAACCGAACACAACTCTTAGTATTGCGGTGATTAGGTCAGCGTTGAATCTTAAAGTAGTAGTACCATCGCTACCTAGTGCTAAGTACAACAATGCCGACAATTTACTTGCAGTAACGTTGGTTTCGCCACCAGCCGTAGCATAAGCGGTAGCAGTACCTGTTGATGCAGGTTTCTCACCGCCAAGATATGGGCTAATTACGTCAGCAAGCATGCCCGCAAGGTCTAAGCCCGTAAGTTTAATCTTAGGTAGTTTCATACCCTCTAGATCTACGTAAACTGCCTTTGCTTGAAGGTCAAGCAATACGTCTACCAGCGTTCTTACTGAACCGGTTGTGCCGTTTGCATTTAATCCTTCCTTTTTAATCGTCAAACGAACCTTAGAATTATATGCTGTCGGTTTTGGCAACATAAAGTCTTTGGTGTCAATGTGACCAACCAAATCCAAGGTATAACGCTCTACGTTCTTAGATTCAACGGTGAAGTCTACGTCACCAAGGTTGATATTCTTATCAATCAAACCTAAAACGGTGGTGATAAGAGAACCGATGCTCATAGGATCACTAGCATTTTTGTTATTGATTTCGGCATAGCCCTTGAAGTTCAAGTTTAGTTGTAAGCCGTCGCTTAGTTTGTTGTAAACAACTTCTGCAGCGCTGCCTCTAATAGTCTTATCAGGCTCTACGGCTGTGGTATTCACACCAAACTTGCCGATTTCTAAGCCGATAAGTATTCTTGCAAAGTCGTTGATTTCCATATCGATACCTGCGCCGATACCCAAACCAACGTCCGCCTTTTCGTCCTTATTGAACTCTAAGTACAATCCGCCCTTGGTAATACTTGGCATATTGATTTTGCTTAGTAGGTCTTTAATTACGTCAATCTTTGCAACTTCTTCTTGCTTTTTACCGGTAGTGTCTAACAATAGTAACGCAACTATTTCGATTAGTTTATCTAGTGCGTTTTCGGTAAAGTTAACGTTTACTCTAGTATAGTTGTGATCGTATAATCCGTTTTCGGTAGTAAGTTGAGTGATTTCAACTTCTTTGATTAAGACGTTAAGTAGTGCAGCAAGAGAAGAGTTTGCACTCTCGGTATTGCCCGTTGCAAGAGCCGAACTGCCGGCGTTTTCACCCATTACTAAGTCAATAATATTTATGGTGTCTACGCATACGGCAATATCTTGTTTTTCTTTTGTGCCGGTTATATTATTTACGTTCTTAACGCCTGCCTCGTACAATCTCAGATAGATTGCGTCTGCACCGTCTTTGCCTTCGCCACCCTTGAAGGTGATTTGCATTATTGTTTTGTGGTTAGCGCTTTCTTTGTCGGTTACGTCTTTTACGGTAACTTGTAAGTTCGTACCCGCTAGGCTGATTTTCTCGCCGTTTAATGCGCTAACAATTAGGTTCTTTACGTGTACTTGCGCCTTGATATCCACGGTAAGTTTTGTCTTACGCTCTTCAAGTGCTTTAATGTAAGCAACGAACTCTGCGTTAACGTTCTCGCTTCCGAATAGCGCTGCAAACATATCGCTGAACGACTTGTCGCTATTAAGAGCCTTGCTACCAAACCACAAGTAAGTAGTTAGATTTAGTTCAACCGTAGTAGCCTTAACTTCAGGTTTTATTTCGCCGTTAGCATCAAAGGTGATGTTAAGTAGCGTGTTGTAACCCTTCATTTCGCTGGTAACAATTTGGTTATTACCGCTATTTGCCTCAGTAGGAGTCAAGAAGTTTACGTAAGTACCTGCATTCATGGTGTTTGCAGGGTCCCCCGTGTTGTATCCGATAGGTCCTAGAGGTATGCTTGCGGTTAGTTCTGCTAAGAACCCGGTCTTACCATCAGGTTTCTTATTCTTGCCAAGTCCTACTTGCAAGCCGATAGCAAACGGAGAATTAGCGTCGTTTCTGCCAAACCTTACGCCTACTTCAAAGTCAGGAAGTAGAGGAATGCTGTTACGTTGGTCAATTCCGTAAAGAATAGTGCTAATTAGTTCGCCCGATATAGCCACCGCAAAGAATTGTTGCATTGCAAGAGTAACCTTAACCGAAGGCTTATCAGAATTTTCGGTAATAATATCGTTGTTTATGATAGGACGATAGGTAGTAGGGGTAGGTGCACCCGTTCCGCCCGAGCCGTCGGTTGCATAAGCCGAAGATTGCGCCTTTAATTTACCGATTAAAGCGTCAAGGTCTAAGCCCGTAACTTTCATATTCGGTAAGATTGTAGATTTTACGTATGCAGTACTATCGCTACTATCGTAGTAAACGCCTAGTATCGTTTGAGGTGCAACCGTATTATCTTTGTTTTGCTCTATAATTTCCACGCCAAGCACTACCGTGTAGTCCACGATATTGATTTGAGCACGGATTCTTAGCAAGTAGTCCTTAGTGATTGTCGAATCGTTCTTGTAGCCAACCGTCAAGTCACCAAGCAATCCGCCAAGTAGGTCAGACAAAGTAACGTTATTATTTTCAGTCTTATTAACGTCTAGCCTTAGTTCTGCCTCGATATTTACGTTTAGAACGCTATTTGTAGTATCAAGTTTGTCAAGACCTGTTACACTAGGCATTTCGATATCTTTCTTCTTGCCTAATCCGATACTTACGTCGCTAATAGATACGCTAGTGTTTAGTCCGAACATATCGAAGTTTAGTAGTAGCGACAAGTCAATCTTCTTGTTACTAATTAAGCCTAATTGTAAGTAGTTGTTTTCGTTTAGAGACGGATATCCAAACTCAGGGAAACCCTCTATTCCTAGGCTCTTCATTAGAGTAGGAATATTAGATAGTACGTTCTCGTTGAATGCAATTCTTACTGCATACATCGATACGGTAACCTCTCTTACGATTTTACCGATTAAGCCCAAGATATCCAAATCTGCCTTGCCGCCGGTTGCAGTATTATCTGCGGTGCTTCCTGCAGTAGATAATGCGCCGTTATTAGCCGTACCGGTTGAAGTACTTTCGCCGATAAGCGTCTTAATGGTGTTGGCAATGTTCTCAACAGATTCTTTCTCGATAACGAAACTGTTCAAGCCAAACTCCTTGCCATAGAAGGTAATTTGGCTATTTTCTACGTATAGTCCTAGTAAGGTCTTGTCTATTACAATTTCTTCGCCAACCTTTTTATTTCTAATTAGTTCAATAGCAAAGTCAAGGTCGCTTAGGAAGAAACCTTTTCCTTCGATAGCCTCACCCGTAACGTGACAGTTAGGGCAAGCCTTGTCTTTTGCGTAAGAAGAGTTCTTACTACTGAAGTCCCTACCGCAATTAGTACAGGTCTTATCGTTTAGTAGTAAGCCAAGGTTGATATTTGCTTGTAATCTAATAGAGTGCGAAGATAGGAAACTATCCCAATCAATCGTTTCGCCTTCCTTAGCGTTTACAAGTAATTGACCTAGGAATTCGCTTTGCATCCAAGGAACGAAGCCCTTGAAGAACTCGGTAATTAGTTTTTGGTTAATTAGCGATTTCTTATCGGTAGGTTGAGTTTCGATAATGTTATTATTACCGTTCTTATCCTTTGATGCGAACATTGACAGACTTACGGTTAAGTCAACGTTGATGAACTGGTCTTGCAAGTTAGATAGTTCAACTAAGTTATCGCTGTTTACAAGGTCACTAGGAGGTAACAAACTACCCTCTGCACCAGCAGTAGTATCCTTAACCACTTCGATATTGCCTAGCCATACGTACAAGCCTAAGTTATTGATAAGCGTTCCGTTAGTAGTAGTTACGTTAATTCCAACGCCGTAGTGACTCTTAGCGCCCGTTTGGTCTTTAATCGGGGTATCGATTTTAACAACACCCTTTAGCCCTGCGCCGATTAAAGCGTCTACGCCTAGTAGTTCTAGTACGCCGTCGATAACTTTCTCCCCGATTTCTGCGGTAATGCTACCTAAATCGCTATAGATTCCGTTCTCGTCTGTTACGCCCGTACCGTTGAAGTTTAGTTTGATTAAGTTAGCAAGTGTTCTTTGTGGTACGTTATTAGCCGTTTCGTCAGCGGTAGACATTGCGCCGTTTTCTTCTTCGGCATTATTATCGCCTGCTAAAGTCTTAGTGATAGCCTTTAGTATGCTATCCATAGTATCCGAAGAGATATGTACTTGCGTTAAGTCGATAATTTCGTTCTTAAGGTCTAAGTAAACCTCTTTGCCTTTTAGATATACGGCAAGTAGTTCTCTACCCTCTGCGTCGTCTCTAACGCTGTCAAACGACGAATTATCGCCGTCGTGAACAACAACTCTTACGCCGATTTTACATTTATTAAAGTCACCTAGGCAGATTTCAGCGTCAATCTTCAAGCCTAAGTGTAGGTTGATAGGTTTTTTGTTTACTCCCGTAGGATCTTGTAGGTTAATACCAAAGTCTAGCGACTCGGTTACGCCGAATCCCTTTAGTAGTTTGTTTAGGTCAAGCACGGTGTTATCAGCGCTTAGTCCTATCCTGCCTTCCGCCTTAATTCTAAAGGTTGCCTCGGCAAAGTGAGTAGCACCAGAAAGAATTTCGTCTGGAACAATACTCTTGTTGCTTGCAATTTTTACTATCGGATTGCTTGCTTTTAATCCAAGGCTTACAGGTCCAAAGTCAATATTCAAGCCGGCATACAAGTCAGGCAAGTTCAATTCGCCGTCTGCTGAATTCGTGCCAATCGTTATTTTTATGCCTAATTGATTTTCTAGGCAATCGAACATATTTTTGCTTATATCTATCTTCATACCTTGCAATACTTCGGTTAGAATTGCAAATACTCCGCTAGTGATATTTAGAGCCATATATTCTTGACCGAATATTAGTTGTAATGCTCCAACTTGCGCCGGCGTACTAGGTGTTCCCTCGGTACTTCCCTCGGTAGTTTCACCGTCTGCCACACTCTTAGCGCCGCCGATACTATCAAACAAACCAAGCAAATCGTCTATTCTTAAGGTTTTTTGTAGGTAATCCGGTGCGTGAACGTACAACGAACCCTTATCGTAGTAAACGGCAAGAGTAACTTTCGTGAAGTCCGTATCGTCCTTGTCGTAGATAGTTAAGCCAAGTTGCAAGTTACCAACGATGTTAGAGAAGTCAAGGCTTGCCTTTACGTTGAACTTCAAGGTTTTATTACCTTGTACGTCAGAGTTGATTTTTGCGCCAATGTTATTAAGCGGTGCTATTGCTAGTATCGAACCAAGCACGTTTTGTACAAGTTCGCTGATATCCCAAGGAGATACTACGCCATTATTTGTGGTTGCTTTTAAGCCGGCAGACAGTTCGCCGTTGATATCTAGTTGAAGAACAGGTAGTTTAGCAAGGTCGGTATAACCGCTCTCGTCAAAACTCTTCATATTCTTTAAGCCGTCGCCATCTTTAAACGGAAGGCTGGTATCGGTTATTTTATTTAGGTCGTTTACAACACCGATAGCATAGTGGTGCAAGTTGATTTCAACGCTACCTACGCCCTTTAAACCATATTTCAAACCGATTACAGGAGTTGTCTTGTTGTCCTTAGTAGCAGCATAATTTATATACACGCCGCTTCCCTCTGTAGTATCAGGGAATGTATCGATAACGCCTTTAATAGCATCTACAAGCCCACTATCAACGCTAGGAACAAGACCTAGTATGCTTGCTACTGCAACCAAAGCCTTAGGTGCAAGACCAACGGTAATTCCGTCCTGTTTGAACTGAATTTCACCGATAGCCTCGTCGATTATTTTTAGTATGGTAGCAATAGAGTTGTCAGCCGTTGCGGTTGCAAGTTCAGTAGCCGCTACGCCGGAAGGCGTTCTGTTTTGTTCAAGTTGTTTTTCAATAATTTTAACTAGGTTGATACCTTTCAACAAGAACTTCGTGCCAAGCGTGTCGGTTGAACCTTTCGTCCTTAGTATAGGTGCGTCGATATATAGCGTATCGTTAGTGCCGATTAGGTTAATATCGATTGCTTTATGCTCTTTTCCGTTTGTATCTTCGGTGCTTAATAACAATCTAAACGAAGACTTGGTTAAGTCCGGCGATTGCCAGTTGTTCCAGTCAAGGTTTACTTGAACTAATACGTTCAATTTAACGTTCATACCGTTATCGCCATCGGACAATATATCGATATATAACTTTTGTAATATATTATTTATAGTATCTCTAATGCTTTGGTCAAGCATATCAAGTTTACCAACAACGCCTGCAACTTGACCGAAGAAGTTGTCAGGGGTGATTTGCTTATTCTTTTCAAGTTTTGTTCTTTCGATAATTACGCTTGCGCCAAACTCAAGGAATGCGTTAGTTTTAGCCTCTTCGTAATCCGTATTGAAAGCCGCTTTCTCCTCGCCCGAGAAGAAGTCTTTTTCAATTACGCTTACTTCTAAGCCTTGGATTGCTGCGGTAATTCCCACTAATCCTGCGCTTGCATTATTGTCGTTCTTGATTAGGTCAAGTGAAATCGAAGCCGACATCGTACCTAGATTAAGATTTACACCTAATCCTACGAACAAGTCGTCAACAATAGCGTTTACAATATCCTTAGTGTTCTCGTCAAGAATAACAGCGTTTAGTAAAGCGGTAACAAAGCCTTTGGTTACCATTATATCCGCTTGTCTATTACCGATTAAGAAGTCAAGTTTGTTATTATCTGCCTCGTTTGCCGTGCTGTATGCTTGCGATTGCGCACCGATACCGCCTATCAAATCTTTTACCTTGTCACTAATAGCCTTGCTGAAACCTAGGCTAGGTATTTTGATATTGTTAAAGTTTAGAATGCCGCTATTAAAGAATATTTCGTCTTTGTATAGGGAAACGGCAGCAATTAGCGTGCTCTCGATATTAGGCTCGCCTTTTGCGTCTTTAATTCTATCCTCTTGGCTCTTATAACTTCTGATTTGCAATTTTACTTGCGTAGCGCTGACGTCCTTAATGCCGATTTGACCTTGGATAGAGATACCCAGGTGTAAGTCTTTCTTAGCGCCGTCCTCGGTTACGTTAAGTTTTGCATTAGCAAGCGCCGTAGCACCTTCAAGCGCACCTACCAACTTACCATACGTGCTTAGTAGGTTTAGTATGTGAACGCCCTCTTTCATATCGACGTCTAAGCCAAGGTTTAGAGAAACCGATACTTGATTTAGGTCTAATAAAGAGTCGTAATCCGAAGGTCTGAAATCGCTTTCGAACATATCGGCGTCAGATAGTCTGGCAAATTCGATACCTAGGTTGCATAAGCCGATACCTAAGCCGAAGGTTTCTTCTTGACCTTCTCCTCTAGGCTTAAAGCCGATATGAGCGTGGATACCCGGATCATAGGTAAAGCCGCCCTCTTCGTATTGTTTTAACACAAGCCTAATATCACCGGTAGTGTAAGGCAATGCGTCTGCGCTGCCCGTACCGTCGTTGTGGGTGATTAGGTTGATGATTATACCTAAAATATTTTCGCCAAGCGAAACGGTTAGACCGTTACTATTTATCGAAAGTTTTGATATAGCGCTGTTGATAATACCAACGATACTGTTTACTTTGATAATAGTAGTATTTAGGTCAGGTTTTCCGTTATTGTTTTGGTCGTTTTCACCTGCGGTTGCACCTGCATTACCGGAGCCACCGATATTGCCTAGTAGCGAGTTTAAGTCGATATTGTCAAGCCTTACTTTTCCGGTTAAAATATCGTTATTTATGCCTTCTTTTGCAAGACCTATTGCATCTACGTATAGGCTTAATCCACCACCGTTTTCGCTTGGTAGTGCGGCAATGCTTAGTAATTTATCCGCTTTGCTTTCGTCATAGCCTTTGAACGCTTTTCTGTATAGGCCTAACGACAACTCGATAGCGCTGTTAAAGTCGCCCCTTAGAATTGCCCCGATATCAGCCGAAACAGCCAAGTGGAAGTAAACCCTCATCAAATCGGCAGAACCTTTTTGTAAAGCGCCAACGTTTATCAACAACTGAGGCAACGTATTCAAAATTTCTTTCAAATACAGTTGGATATTATTGTCAATAGTGCCGTCGGTATTTACGTCCACGCCGTTTGAAGAGATTGCCAAATAACCGTCCAAAGTAACCGACGCTTTGGTATCTTTAAGTACCTTTGCAATGTCGAAATCTTTAAAGTCGGTAGAGTCAAGTTTTGCGATTGCATCACCAAAACGATTGTTCTTTAGCGCCTCGTCTATTACCGGTAATTTATAGTTATCATTTATATAACTTATATCTATATTGCCTAGGCCTATGCCAAGTCCGATTCCGTCTAGTTTTGAGGTATCGATACTTCCGTTAGTACTGTTATAAGCACCTGCAAGGTTTTCGCCAACGTAGACATTTAAGTCAAATTCAAGGTTGTTCAAGAAGGTGTCTTTACCGCTTCCCTTGTAAGCCGTAGACAAACTGCTTAGAACCAAAACGTCAAACGGTAACGATTGAATTAAGGTGATGATATCGTCGCCTAATTCTTTGTCAAGTTGAACGTTGCCCTTATCGTCAGGAACGGTCATATTACCGATAATTGCTGCAACCAAGCCTTTAATTAGGTTTGCAGACAAGGTGATATTTGCGCCCTTATTCGTCAAACTAATAATAGAAACTAATGCCTCAACGGTATCAGCGCCTGCCCCTGTTCCGTCGGTTGCAAAAGCAGTACCGTTGCCTTGATTATCGCCTTTGTTGCCGCCGTTCTTGATTAGGTCGTAAATTAGGCTTACAACGTCAAATTCCACCTTGAAAGGCTTGATTAGTCCGGGGATATTTGCGTATACGTAGCCGTCGTAAACGTAGACGCCTGCCAACAACTTATTCTCTTTGTCGGTAATAGTTAGTGCAACTTGGCTGTTGTTGTTTTCATAGTTTACAAGGTCGATAGCGGCAGCCAAATTGATGTTTAGTTCAGCGTTTACGTTATCTAAGCCGATAGCAAGCGCTAAGGTAGATAGTAACGAACCGATTTCACCTTCTAGTTTCTTTCCGTTCAAAGTGAAGTCTTTTGCGTTACCGCTTAGTTTTAATTTGCCCGTCAATCCTAGGCTTAACATCTTGTTTTCTAGTGGGTTTACAAAGTCCTCTTCTTGTCTGTTTTCCCCAAAGAATTCTTTACGTAACGTTAAATCTTTGTTTTCGCTAGTATCCACAAGCCCAACGTTTAGTCCGCCGATTGTGGCTTTTAATTCAAGATTACCGCCGCCTACGTTTGCGCCAAGGAGAATTTCAATAGCAATTTTGTTTAAGAACGTGCCGTAATCTTCCTTAGTAAACTTAACGCTATCAAAATCAAGAGCAAACTGAATTTTTGACAAAGTTAGGTCGATAGGCATGTCTTTTTTGGTTAGCATCGGAATTAAAACGTTTAAAAATGCGCCGTTTAATCCGATAACAATTTCGCTCTCCATAATCTTGATTACGTCCACTTGAGCAAGAACTGCGATTATGGTTTTTAAAGTTGCGTTTTTATCTTTTTCACCGGCCGTAGCAGTTGCGGTTTGAGATGCTCCGCTACCCGGCTTATTCATTAAGTCGCCGATAATATCGAACACTTTTTCTAGTTCGACTTTCGTTTTAGGAATACCGATTTTCTCGGCGTCAAGGTACAATGCGCCCTTGCTTAGTAGCATTGCAAGTACGTCTTCCGTTACGCCGCCCTCTTTCTTTGCCTTTAAGGTAAGTTGAACTTCGTTGTCTCCGCCAAGAACTTGCTTAACGATAGACATAACGTCGGCTTTGGTATCCATATTTACAAACGAACCTAGGTCAACGTTTGCAATCAAATTCAACGTGTAAGTTACATTAATATTGCCGGTTCTAAGTTGTAAGTCGGCAAGCGCTCTACCCAAAGCACCACCGATAGAACCACCTAGCATACCGCCGATATTGTAGTCTTTTATTTCGTCGGTGTTGATTGTAAACTCGGCAGATGCACTAGCATATACCTTCTTGCCCGATAACGATGCAAGTAGCGAATTTACTAAATCGATTTCACCGTCTTTGCCTAGTTTCTTTTTAAGTTCTAGTACTTGCCAATCTCCGCCGTGCCTGTTGTTATCGTCAGGTAATCTTGCCTCGTTGAACGCAACGAACGGCATAACGTCGATATTTGCGCCGATAGTCAAGGTTGGGAATTCTTGCGCTACTTCTTCGGTAGCACCGTTAAGTACGTAAGTTTCGGCATTGACAATTACCTCTAAGCCGATATGTAAACCGTCCTTAAAATCAATATTCAATTTCGCACCCTTAAATAGCGAAATATCCATATTCATTTTCTTGAATATTTGTTGGAACATATCAGCGGATACTTCAAGCCCGAAACCGTAGAATACCTGGTTATCGGTGTACTTCCACTCCAACTCCTTCAAAACTATTTTAAGGATAGCAAATACGTCGATACCGCTGTCACCTTGCTCGCTTGTAACGGTGGCAAGAGGGTACTCGGTAAGTAATTTTTGGTTGATTGTTTGAATTTGCTCCTCTGAAACGGCTGCTTCGTTCTTGCCGAAAAGACCTACTACCCTTTTAATTAAAGCAGTAAAGTCAAGTTTGCCGCCCTCAGTTAGCATGTTGGTAATAAAATCAGAGAAAGATTTGGTTAGGTTAATAGGGTTGCCGTCGATATCTTTATCGATCTTAATCTTGTTTGGCAACGTTTGTGCTTTGCCCAAACCGGTTAGGTCGATATAGAACGCTTGGTCCTTACCTACGTAATAAATGCTTAGTACTGAAGTTTTTTTGCCTTCGTTGTTTTCAAAATATATTTCTGCGAGAATGTTGGTTTTGTTGTTATCTTTTATGTCTAGTTGTGCCGAGAAAGATACGTGCAAAGAAGTACCAGCCGATTTCGGTACTTGAATTACGTTATTGCTTAGATCGATCTTTGTGTCTAAATCCTTTACAAAGCCGTTTAGTAGTCCGCCTAAAGCCTTATCGATATCGGCAAGAGTAACCTTGCCTTCGGTAATGTTTACGTCTAAAGCAACGTCAAAGTTTAGAGCGCCTAATTTAGCGTGTCTAATAGTAACCGTTTCCTCTCCCTTAGGAGTGTCTAGGTCCTTAACGTAAGCGGTTTGGTCGTCTAGGCTGAAATCAACGGCGTTTACGCTAGCCTCTAAGTTAGAGAAACTTACCTTGAACGAGCCGTCTACGATACTGCGGTTACCCTCTACGCCTATGATGCCAAGACCTAGGTTGATGGTTGCGCCTGCAGGGATAAACTTGTACACGCCGGTTAGTTTGCCGATAATTTCGTTGATTTTGTCCTTGCCGATTAGTTTAACGATATTGTTGTACAAATCGCCTTGGATATCACCGCTACCGCCTAAGAACTTGATTACGTAGTCAAGCGTCTTCTTTAAGTAGATAGTAGAAGTGATTTGCGACGAACCATTAGCAGCGTTATATTGCTCGTAAACGTCCAAAGCCCCTGCGTTAACCATACTTTTAGCAAGTATCGGTAGCAAGGTTCTTAGGTATGTTTTAGCGTCGTTTATCGTGCCTTGTAATTTGTCGTAGTTAATAGCCGAAGCCACTAGATTTGCAAGATAGATAATGTCCGTGTCCACAATGTAGAAATGACCGTCGATACCACGAGTATCGAACTTTAAGTCCACACCGTTAAAGGACGCAGCAATCAACTTTTTAATCTCTTTGTCCTTTTGGTTTACGACAAAACTGAACTTGGAATTGCTTGCGTCTTTGGTGTCTACGCTAAGACGTAAATCCATGTTCACGTTCACAAGTTCGTTCGTGCCGAATCTCAACTTAAAGTCACCGTTAAATCCAAGATTTGTTTTGCCATTATTTTGTCTTTCGGCAAACAGCGCCTCCGCTACTTTTGTAAGCGAAGAAGTCGGGTCATTTTGAAGTTGACCGAACTCCTTGTTCAAAGTAGGATTGCCATCGGCTTTTCCGCCGCCCCCATTATTGCTGCCGCATGCTACAAGGGTGAAAACCATTGCGATACATACTGCAACCAAAATGAGTTTTTTCCAACTAAACAACTTTCTCATAATTACCTCTCAATTTTACATCACGTGCGCATAATAATATAGCACATATCTATTTTAATTTACAAATACCGATAAGTCAATACGTAATCGAAAAAAATACCTAAAAATTACGCTTTTTTTCGTTTTTTTTCGTTAATTTTTTATTGCGATTGTGGTTAGAAAAAAATGCACCACAATTTGTAGTGCAATAAAAATTTTTCATTTGTCAAAAAATATTTTCAAAATTTCAAAATCAAAGCAAAATTTTTTAAATTTTACCTTTTAACGTGCGTTTTCTTCCCCTTTCGCCCTCCAAATTTTTGGTTTTTAACAGGCGTTTTACCTCTTTTTTTCACCAAATTTTCACCGTTATTTTTGAGTTTTCCACGCATTTTTTTGCTAGTTTTTCGGCTACTTTTTTACTGTTTTTCACCCCTATTTTTTGCTAGTTTTTTTACTAATTTTCACCGTTTTTCACGCCTTATTTCACGCCTTTTCTTTGCTATTCTTCCGCTATTTTCCCGATGTTTTTTTCGTTGTTTTTTTCGTTAAATTATTCCCGATTATTGCTCATTTTTTTACTGTTTTTTCGCTATTTCCCGCTGTTTTTTACCAAAATACTGCCGATTTTACTACTAATTTCACAAAACCGCCGATTGTTTGTTAGATTATCCGTTTTTATGGCTTACTAGCCACAAATAGCAAAATTTTCGCACAAAAAAATCCCTTTTTACAGGGATTTTGCTTTTATTATCTATCGCTTATTTCGGCATTTTCGTACAATATGCTTTTTCAAGCAATTTTCAATAGGCTGTTTACAGCGTGCTTACAAAGTCTTTTACTTCGTCAAGGCTCTTATCCATGCCAAAGTACGCCGTCCACCTTTCTACGTGCGTTTTTTCCTCGCCCGGCTTTATTTCGTAAAGCGGACTTAACGTCTCCATTTCCAAAAAGTTTTCCGAGGTGTAGGTTTCAAAGTTGCAGCAATAGTCCGCAAACTCACCCGTTGCCGTTTCAAACCTCTTTACAAACAAGTCGCCGTCCACAAAGTAGGTGGATATGCCCTTATTTAGCATCATACCTAGTTTGAACGCACGGTTATTCTCGTTGTCTTGACGAAGGGTGCAGAACTTGTCGTCGATACTTAGCCTTTGGTCGTTAAACATAGAGTACTCCCAAAATACGAAGTTTCTGTTTGGTAGCAGTCCCGTTTTGTCGTCGTTTACAGGGATAATCTCCACGCCGCCTTGTTTTAGTACGCTTAGCGCCCACAAACTGCATTTCACCGTTTTGTCCGTTACGTTTTTGAAAATATGCGTGATTTTCACTTCGCCACCGTCAAACTCAATCTTAAAGCCCGCTTTTAGTCCCGTGGTTTTTTGCTCCTTTGAGAAGAAAGTAACGTCGTTTTCGCCAAAAATTATCTCGACCGGGTAGTTATCGGGGTTGTAACTTGCAAGGTCCTCAGGGGACTTCCACAGCCTATGTCCGCCGTAAATATACCATTTTTCGCCCTTTTTGAAGTTCTCATCGAAGTACTCGCCGCCCTTATCGACTAATCTGTCCAAATCGTTCCACATAAAGTTTTGCTTGCTATTTCCAAAATAGATTATTCTTGGCCCTACCATAGTGGTAACCTTTAAGGTTAAACCGCCGTAATTTAGCACCATACACTTGCCGTAGTTTTGATAATCCTCGTAACTATACTCAAACATAAATTCTCTCCTTAAGTTCTTTACTTAGTAAATCAAGGTAAGCCTTGACATTGTGCTAGTTATAATGTTATCATTTTAACATTAAAGGGGTAACTATGGCAACTAAAAAAAATATTTCAAAACAGGATATTATTAACGAGACGATAAAACTTATCAATGAGAACGAAGTGGACAACGTATCTCTTGGCGATATCGCAAAAGCGATAGGCATATCTAAAGGCACGCTTTTTTACTACTATTCGTCAAAGGACCTTATTTTCGTTGACATCATCAAGCAATATCTTAACGACCTTGCCGCCGACTTTCTTAGTTGGATAGACAACGCCAACAAAGATACCTCGATAACAAGACTGACTAATTACGTCGTTCAGTACGGCGCACGTAACGAAGTGCCTCGTGGCAAACTGCACCTTTACCTAATAAACAAGGCGCTGTCAAACGAGCAACACTTTATGACTTTGTTTAGGGAAAACTACGTGATTTGGCGTGACCTACTAAGCATGAAAATCAACGATAGAATTCACGACGATAAAATCAGCGAGGACTACGCTACCTTGCTTTTGGTTTTAATCGACGGCATTATCGTTCAAGACTTAGCAGGGCTACAAGGCGTTGAGATTGCTAGTTTGCTACAATTTATCAAGTTATGATTACCGTAATTTTACTACTAGGCAAAACAATAGGCTCGGTAGTAAATTTTTTATTGCACGTTATTGCCTACGTAATGCTGTTTTTAGGGCTTTACGTACCGCTAATATACCTTATGTACGGGCTGATTATTGCAGGAATATTCAAGTTCGACCTTTTTAGCCTAAGCGGGCTATACTCCAGCCTTTACGTGTGGGGGCTAGCGCTTTCTTTCGTGGTATCGCTAATAATTTCGGTTAGGAATATCTTTTTAAAACCTGCCACGAAAATCGTGGAAAAATTATCCATAAAACCGCCTAAAAAAGCCCCGAAAAAAGAAATTTACGGGCAGAATCGTGATTTTGAGGGCTATCCGCTAATTTACGAAAGCCAAGTTCACAAGGGCATAATCGTGCACGAATACAAGTATTACTTCGACCTTTTCGAGCGTGTAAACGGAAGGCTGCAAAAAATAAAAACCGTGTATAAAAATTCTGGAAAATGAAGAAAAATTTAGCAAAAAATCAAAATAGAGTGTGGGAAATAGACTTCGTAAGGGGATTTATCGTTCTTCTTATGGTGTTTGACCATTTTATGTTTTTAGTGGGCGACGTTTTCGGCGCCGAGTGGCGTAGTTACGCAGTTTCTAACTCGCTACTTAACTTTTCCGACTTTGCAAAAAACTATTTTTACAGCCCGCTTAGAACAAACGCAGAGCCCTTTATTGCGGCGCTATTTTTCCTTATTTGCGGAATAAGTTCCACCTTTTCCAAAAACAACCTAAAACGTGGCTTTTTGCTACTAATTATAAGCCTAATTTTGTCTATTAGTTCTTACTACGTTATGCCCGACCAGTTTATCCACTTCGGCGTACTTACTTCGCTTGCTTTTTGCATACTAATTTACGAATTTTTAAATAGGCTATGTAACGGCAACAAAACGGCTGTAACTCTACTAGCCACTATGCTTGCCATAATTTTATCACTAATAAATTACTACGGGGAAACGGGCGCTATATTGCCTTCCTCCAAACTGTGTTCGATATTTGTAAGTAGATGGGCAATTTACAACAATTTCTACTCCCCCGGGGACTTTTTCCCGCTATTTCCACACCTTACGGTAATGCTTTTCGGCGTGGTTATCGGAAACGTATTTTACAAAAACAAACAAAGTTACTTACCTTTTGATTGCATTGTTACAAAACCCGTCAATTTCGTAGGAAGGCACGCATTATACTTCTACTTTATCCCGCAACTATTCTTTGCGCTTATCCTTATGATAATCAGCAAAGCCGTGTTTAACAGTTGGGTAATTTTCTAGTTTTTTACTATTATTTTTCCCCGCAAATTAGTTAACGTAAAATTTAATTATTTTTTCATTTTGTCAGTATTTACTATATATTCAGCATTAAAAAAACCGACCGTAGTCGGTTAATTAGTTATGTAATTTACTTTTTGGTTTCCTCCACTTTGTATGGGAACTGGCTTATCCTATTTATCGTGCAAGCATACGGCACAAGCGTGATTTCGTCCTCGTTGCCGGAGAATTTTGCATTCCTTGGTAGTTTTGCGTAACTTAACACGTCCTTGGACCAGTTAATTACGTAGTCCGCCTTTAACCTTACTTTTATGCTTGGATTTTGCATTGAAAATGCGTTTTTAACGTCCGTCTTTTTTATTTCTCTTATTTGCAGTTTATTGTCCCTTATGATAGGCGCTTTTCGGTAATCTTCCCTACACTCTGCACTTTCGTTACCTTTTCTATCTGTTACCGGCATTGAAGATATCGGGTTACACAAAACGAGCCCGCCCATTCTAAATATCATACTTCCGTCGTCGTTAAACACCGCTTTTAGCGAATTGTTTATTTTAATCGTGACCTCGTCGCCATCTTCAAACACCTTTTTGATATTCACCAGTCCGTTGCCGTTTTTAGCCACCTCTTTGCCGTTTACAAACACGGATATCGTGGTAAATTTAGGGGCAATCAGCCTAAACGTCATCTCTTTATCATTAGATATTTCTTTAACTTTTATCTTTACGCTATCGCCAAACGGATAACTCGTTTCCTCCTCAAAAACAACGCTTGCCCCGTCGTACTCGCTTTCAATAACGCAAGGAGCATAATGGCAAAATGCAAATCCGTCGTCGGTAAGATAAGCCAAACTATCCACAAATTCGCTAAACGCATCGCTGCTTACGGCAGTCAAATCGTCATCCGGTTTCTTAGAGAAGCAGTTGTCTTTTGCCTTGTAGGAATAGTAGTCTTTTAGCCCTATTTGATTGCACGAGGCAACTGTTTGCAACTTAGAGCAATCCTCGTTCATCGAGCCAAGCACGGCATTGTAGAAAATATCGTCGGCATAATGCGTGTAGTAATTATCCACGGTAAGCCTTTCGAGGTCAAGCATAGATTTTAGGGCAAGTACCGAGGTAGCAAGGCTGTACCCGACGTCCGCCTCCCTGCCGTCTAGGTGCTTATCGCTACTAAAAATGCCACTAACAAGCCCGTGATTTTCGTACAAAGTTTTTACAAAGTTTTTGGTTAGTTCCCTTTCGTCGTCATTAGTGTGTTTTGACATTTCCATCATAAACGATAGGTTTCCTGCCACCACACTGCCAAGCGACAACACGTACTTTTGCACCTTTTTATCTCGGTTTTCGGTTAGCGTCTTTTCAACAAGTGCTAAATCCTCCACCGTTTGCTGTTTTTTTATCTGATTAGCCTTGAAAAACGCCGTGCTCTTGGTTAGGTAAGTAGCCGTTTCGTTTTCGTAAGGAAGAGAAGTAAAATAACTCTTAAAATCGTAGCCGTACCTTGCTAATTTTTGCTTCATTTCCAAAAAGAATTCTTTGCCTGTAATATCAAAAAGCGTGTTTAATAGTTCAATTTCTACATATAAACTTGCCATTGCGTTGATACTAAAAGGCATTAAGTCTATTTCGTTGTACTGATATTTTAGGAATTTAAAGATAAAATCGTAGGCTAATTTATCCCCCGAATACTCGAAGTAAGTAGCCACCAACCTTACTGCAAAAATCTTGTAAAGCCAGTCCTTATCCTCCTCTTTACCAAAATCGCCGTTTAGTTTTTGAGACCTGATAATGCCGTCTATCCACGTTTTGTAGCGGCTTATTAGTTCCGTATTTTTCAGTTGGTAAGCAAGTTTTAGCACGCCGTTTACGTAGCATAACCCCTCGTAGCCGTAGTCACCTTTTCCGCCCGTCCAAAAGGTGTTGTTCACCTTGTTCCAGTTAGAATTAGTTTCGGCAATAAAGTTAGAAACGTACTGCTGCATTCTGTCTTTTAGCCAGCCCGTAGGCTTTATATCGCCTATTTGCAAGGCGTAATATCTTACCTCAGGCTTAATTTCTTCCTTTTCTTTTTTCCTTTTCAGCATCTCTTTCCTCTGCTAGCAATTCCACCGCTAGATTGTATTTTGTACTCATCATTTTATCGATAAAATTGAACTCGTAATTTTGTTTATCTATTATCAAAAATATTTGTACGCCCACCGTGAACGGAATACTTTCCGCTTTGTCTATCTTGTAGGTAAGCACTTTCCCGCTGTCCGCCGTAAAGGTTATGGCTTTTTTGTCCATAACAAGCGTGCCTTCGCCGATAGGGTCGTACTTTGCCCTTTTCTCGTTAGCAATTTCGCACATTACACGGCTTTCCAACTTGAAGTCGTCCTTTTCCAGTTCTTTTTTAAGGCTTTCCTTCTCGAAGTCGTACCAAGTATCTATCCTGTCAAACTTAAAGTCCTCGCTTTCCGACGTGATTTTGCCGTTATGGTTGTACTTTGCCGTAAAGCCACACTTACTGCAAGTGATATTGCTATCCTTTGTGCTCATACAAAATTCTTCGTTACATATCGGGCACTTATACAATATTTTTTCCAGCCCCTCTGCAAAATGCAAGCCCCTAAACTCGTAGTTATTTTCGATTTGGTACAAGTTTTCGTTATAGGCAAGTTCCTTTTCCACCACTTGTTGCAACTCGTCAGTCGACATTTTGTCTATTTGCTCTTCATCTAATATTAGTTTTGAAGTAAGTTCCACCCTACCGTCTCTAAGGTGAGTTGCCCACGACGGTTTAACCGCCCAGTTGCCTTTGCTTAGTATGGTTACAACGGGCACTTTAAATAGTTTCACAAGTTTTCCCGTAGCCTTTGGGATATGGTTCGTCACGCCGCAAGTAGACACTTTGCCCTCGGGATAAAGCACCACGTTATACCCTTGCTTTAATGCGTCCCTCATTTCGATAATGCTTTTTACGTCGGCGCAAAACTGGTCACGCAGAATATGTGGGGCTTTATTAACCACCCAGTTAAACGGCTTTTTGAACATAGAGCGCCTAGTGGTGACAAACACCGCTTTTTTGGGGAAAATCACAGCGCCTGCAAGTATAAAATCGAACACCGAGCCGTGATTACAAAAAATTAGACAAGGCCTATCTAAAGACTGCAAAGCCTCTTTATCGATAACAGGTCTGTACCTTCTTTTAAACTTAATAACTAACGCCCTATACAACGTGTTGTAATAGCCAAAATGATATTTTTTAGTTTTTTTCTTTTCGTCCATAATGTCTTGTAGCAAAAATGCCATTACCTCCGTATTCTATAATTATACTCTATTATTTCTTTTTATACAATACTTTTTTTTATTGACATTTTTTTAAGTTGATACTACCATAATATTAAGGAGTTATATATGAAATACGCATTGATTTTGGGCGACGGCATGGCAGATAGGCCACTTAGTTCGCTAGGCAATAAAACACCGCTTGAAGTAAGCAACAAACCATATATGGATATGCTTGCAAAAACCTCGCTTATGGGCATGGTTAAAACTATTCCCGACGGGTTTAAGCCGGCAAGCGACACCGCTAACCTTTCCGTTCTTGGCTATGCGCCGGAAAAATACTACACCGGGCGTTCTCCACTTGAAGCAGTAAGCCTTGGAATTAAAATGGCAGACGACGATATTGCTATTCGTTGCAACCTAGTTACCCTAAGCGGAGAGGATAATTACTCTAATAAAACTATGGTTGATTACAGCGCAGGCGAAATATCCACCGAAGAAGCGGACGAACTAATTAGGTACGTAGAGGCTAATCTTGGCACAGAAAACTTCCATTTTTACCCGGGAATCAGTTACAGGCATTGCCTAATAGTAAAACACACCACGACGGGCACGGACTTTACGCCTCCGCACGATATATCGGGAAAAGTAGTAACGGATTACTTACCAAAAGAAAAAGACGCCGATTTTTACAAGGCGCTACAAATAAGGTCGTACGAACTACTAAAAGACCACCCTATCAACCTAAAAAGAGTAAGCGAGGGCAAAAACCCTGCAAATTCAATTTGGCTATGGGGCGAGGGCACTAAACCTATGCTTGACAACTTCGAGGAGAAGTTCGGTAAAAAGGGCGCTATGGTTTGCGCTGTGGATTTACTAAAAGGAATAGCAATTTCCGCAGGGCTTAAACTTTACGAAGTAGAGGGCGCAACAGGTGGCGTTGTAACCAACTTTTTGGGTAAAGGCGAGACGGCTTTAAAGGCGCTAACGGAGGGAAACGATTTTGTGTACGTGCACGTTGAAGCACCTGACGAAAGCGGTCATCAAGGCAATATCAAGGCAAAAATAAACGCAATAGAGCAAATTGACCAAAATATCGTGGGCACTCTGTTTAACGGGCTAACGAAACTAAAAGAGGATTTTGCTATTATGGTTCTACCCGACCACCCTACGCCTATCGAAACCAGAACGCACGCAAAAGAACCCGTTCCGTTTATGATTTACTCCAGTAGGGAGAACCTTGGCTCTAACGATAGTTACAGCGAAAAGGACGCTGAAAAAACAAAACTGTTTGTTCCCGTCGGTAGCGAACTAATAAAAGAGTTTTTCAACGTTAAATAGGCGTTACAAACTAAAAGAAAAGCAAATTTTACCAAAAATTCAAGTTAGAGGAATACTTTTGTTATTCCTCTTTTTTTACACAAAAACCTTTGCTCTTTACCTTAAAAGGTAGTATAATTAGGGTAATTTAATATAATTCATTTGGAAGATTAGATTATTGTGCGTCAAGTATCAGTAGGACGTGGGGTGCCTCTGGGCGAAAAACATTTGTTTGCGGTACAATATTCGCTCCAACTTCTTCTCTTAAAGCGAGACCTTCCAAATTGTTGGGAGGGCTTATGTTTGACTTTCAAACCGCCGTATCCTTTATAAATAATCTTAAAGTTAAAGGTAGCGATTTTACCTTGCGACCTATCAAAAGATTATTAAAGGTTATGGGCAATCCACAAGACCAAATTAAAATAATACACGTAGCAGGTACGAACGGAAAGGGTTCGGTTACCGCCTATTTATCCGCCGCTCTTAGCGAAAAATATAAGGTGGGCGTTTTTAATTCCCCCGCCGTTTATGACTACACCGAAATAATCAAACTTAATAACGAAAATATTAGCAAGGACTTGTTTTTAAAATATTTTAACCAAATTTACCCTTACCTACAATATATGGAAAAAATCGAGGCAGGCTTAACTTCTTTTATGGTGGAGACTGCCCTATTTTATTACGTAATGGCAAAAGAAAAGGTAGACCTAGCAATAGTTGAATGTGGGCTTGGCGGAAAAAACGACGCTACCAACGTGGAAAAAACTAATCTAGTTTCGGTGATTACTGCAATAGGACTTGACCACACCTCAATTCTTGGCAATACCATAGAGGAAATAAGCCTAAACAAACTGGGGATAGTAAGACCAAAAACCACGATTGTCACCACCGATAAAAACCAAAACATACAAGCGTTTTATCACGTGGCGGAGCAAGAACGCTGCAATTTAGTGTTTGCTAACAAGGGAAAAGGCAAAACGCATGGGCTAACGAGAACTATCGACTGCGGCGAAGTTTACCACACGAAAATGCTTGGAAATTATCAGGACGTAAACCTACCTATATCACTTAGCGTGCTAAACGTTTTGTCCGATTTAGGCTACAATCTCCCCGCAAATTTAGTAAAAAGTGGCATTAGCAAGGCAAAACTAAGCGGAAGATTTGAAATAATAAACACCAACCCTACTATCATTTTGGACGGCGCACACAATCCGCACGCAACACAGTATCTAACTGAATTTTTGATAAATAACCACAGTAGTTACGATATCAGGCTGGTGGTTGGAATTTTTAAGGATAAGGACTACACGGCGATTGTAAAAAACACCGTAACCTACGCAAACGAAGTGATTACTTTCGACTGGGATAACCCGAGAAGTCTAAGCGGAAAGGACCTACTTGAAGTAGTTAAAAAATACAACGAAAACGTAACGTACGTAAAAACCACGAAAGAGGCGCTTGAAAAGGCGGTAGAAAACGCAAAACCTAACACGATAGTAATAATTTTCGGTTCGCTATCTCACCTAAGTGAATTTAAAAAGATAGCGGGAGGCACTTATGATAGATAAACAAAAAATTGAAAAAGCCGTTACAATGATTTTGGAGGCAATCGGCGAGGACACTTCTAGGGAGGGGCTAATCGACACCCCAAAAAGAGTCGCTAGCGCCATTGAGGAACTAACCGCAGGCTACAACGAAGACGCAAAAACGCACCTAAGCAAAGTTTTCAACGTGAAAAGCGGCGATATGGTAGTGGAAAAAGATATTGTTTTCTCCTCTACTTGCGAGCACCACTTAATGCCGTTTTTTGGAAAAGTTGCCGTTGCTTACGTTCCGAAAGACAAGGTTGTAGGGCTATCAAAACTAGCAAGAACGGTGGAAACTTACGCTAAAAGGCTGCAATTACAGGAGCAACTATGCTCTCAAATTGCCCAAGCCGTTTACGAAAACCTAGATGCGCTTGGCGTAATGGTAGTTATCGAGGCGGAGCATACTTGTATGACCGCAAGAGGCGTAAAGAAGATGGGCTCTATCACCGTATCCACCTCTGCACTAGGTGTTTTTGAGGGTAACGACACTTTGCAAAACAAAGTGCTAAATATGATTAAATAGTATGAAAACCGAGTTAATCTTGCAAAATGACACGTTTAAGTCCTATTTGCGTCAACTTGAAGAAATAGAAAAGGACAGAAAATTCTGCCGCCACGACCTATACCATTTTGTCGAAACGGCAAGAATTATGCTACTACTTAACGAAAAAACCCACGTTGCAGAGCACGAAGTAATCGTTGCAACCGCCCTACTACACGACCTAGGCAGGCTAGACGAATACAACGGCGGGCTTAGTCACGAACAAGCAGGCGTAATAGTCGCTAAGAAAATTTTACTTGAATGCGGGTTTGAAAAAAATAATATTTTACAAATAATTAAAGCAATCTCTATGCATAGGCAACGCTCCTCAGACGATCTGTCCGACCTACTTTACGTTGCCGACAAAAAAAGTAGGCAATGCTACAAGTGTAAAGCCTACGAGGAATGCTACTGGCAAAATCAACTAAAAAACAAGGAGTACTACAAATGATAATAGGCAACAAAGACTTTGACCTACAAAATAAAGCGCCGTATATTATGGGCATACTTAACGTTACGCCCGATTCTTTTTCGGACGGCGGCGAGCACTACAACCTTGACGACGCTCTATTTTGCTGCGAACAAATGATAAAAGAGGGGGCAGACATTATCGATATCGGCGGGGAATCCACAAGGCCTAACCACGTGAAAATATCGGCAGAGGAAGAAATTGACCGTGTTTACAAGGTGATTGAAAAGGTAAGAGAAAACTTCGACACCGTTATCTCGCTAGACACCTACAAGCCCGAAGTAGCAAAGGCTTTTAAGGGCAAAATCGATATTATTAACGATATTTGGGGGCTAAAATACGACGAAAGCATGGCGGACGTTGTAAAAGATTTTGGCGTAACCTATATCCTAATGCACAACAGAAAATCGCCCGACTACACCAATTTTTTACAAGACGTCGTCAGCGATATAAAAGAAAGTTTGGAAATAGCAGACAAGCACGGAATTAGTAGAGATAAAATAATAGTAGACGCAGGCATCGGCTTTCAAAAAGATTACGAGCAAAACCTACTGCTACTAAACAACCTAGAAATACTTAATCGGTTCGGCTTGCCGCAAATGGTAGCAACCAGCCGTAAGTCCGTACTAGGCTTAACCTTAGACGTTCCGCCTCACGACCGTGACCTTGCAACTGCAATCACCACCACCCTAGGCATATTAAAGGGCGCAAAATTTATCCGTGTGCACAACGTTAAAGCAAACTTAGAGGCAATCAAAATAACCAACTCTATTTTGGAAGGTAAAAAATGGACGAAATAACTATTGAAAAATTAGAAATATTCGCAAATCACGGCGTTTACGACTTCGAAAAAAAGGAAGGGCAAACGTTTTTTATCGACGTAACTTTCACGGTAAACGAGCCTTCCTTAGACGACATTACCGCTACGGTTGACTACGGCTCTGTTTCAAAAGAGGTGTACGATTTTGTAACGAAAAACAACTACGACATTATCGAAAAACTTGCAGGCGACCTTGCTAGCGACCTACTAACCAAGTTTAATATACACAGCGTAGAGGTTACGGTGAACAAGCCCAATGCCCCTATCCCGCTGAAATTTGAAAACGTGAAAGCCATCGTAAAAAAGGCTTGGGTAAGGTCGTATATAGCGTTTGGGAGCAACCTAGGAAACAGAGAAGAGTACATAAAAAATGCAATCAAAACCACCGAAAACTGCCCTGAAATTAGGCTTAAAAGGGTGTCGAGGATTATCGAAACCGAGCCGTACGGCGTAACCGACCAACCGAATTTTCTTAACGGCGTAATGGAAATAGACACCATTTTCACCAAGCAAGAACTACTTGCTTTTTGCAAAAACCTAGAAAAAGAGGCAGGACGAGTAACCACTCGCAGATGGGGAGAAAGAACTTTTGATGCGGACGTAATTTTCTTTGGCGACGAGGTTTATTACAGCGACAGCCTTGTAATTCCGCACCCCGAAATGCACCTAAGACGCTTCGTTTTAGAGCCGCTTTGTGAACTTTGCCCGCACTTTATTCACCCCGTTAAAAAAGAAAGCGTGAAAGAATTATTGCAAAAATTGTCTTAGCCATTATTTGAAGTGGTATAATAAAAAAAAGAGGTAATTATGTTAGATTATTTTAAAATAGGTCATTACACAGACGAGGAAAACGGCACAGGAGTAACCGTAATACTGCCAAAACCTGACGCCGTTTGTAGTTGCGTGGTGCGTGGATATTCCCCTGCAACAAGGGAAACCGACCTACTTAGCGTGGATAAAACCGTGCAAAAGGTAAACGCCGTGGTATTATCCGGAGGAAGTGCTTTCGGGCTTGAATCAGACTGCGGAGTCGTGGACTACCTGCGTGAAAACAATATCGGCTACGACACCGGAAAATTCAAAGTTCCGATAGTTGTCGGCGCTTCGATTTACGACCTAGAATACAAAAACTTTGCCTACCCCGATAAAGCGGCGGGCTATTCTGCTTGCAAAAATGCAAAATCAAACAACTTTGACAGCGGAATTATCGGTGGCTCAACGGGTGCAACGATTAGCAAAGCGCTTGGCATAGACTTTGCCGTTAAAACTAGGCTGGGCGTTGCAACTTTTAAGTTAAACGATATTGAAATTGCGGTAATCACCGTGGTCAACGCACTCGGCGACGTTGTAAAAGACGGCGAAATAATCAGCGGCGCAAAACTTGAAAACGGCGAATATGCCGACGTAAAACGCCTGTTTACAATGGGGGCATGCCCTACGAAAAAATCAAACACCACCATAGGTTGCATTATAACCAACGCAGACCTAACCAAGCGTGAGTGCCATATCCTTTGTGAACTTGCTCACGACGGCTACGCAAGGGCTTTTTCTCCGTCGCACACCTTGTTTGACGGCGACGCTATGTTCTGTATGTCGTCCGGCGAAAAGAAGATTGAGTTCAATATGCTGTCGGCAATTATCCCCGACCTTACTATGCAATCAATCCATAACAGCGTAATAGACACCACCAACACCGAAAAAAAGGTGAACGGCTTAGTGTTTAAGGCGGTGCAAAAACTATTTAAGTAACTTTACGTCTACCCCAAAATCCGTTTTAGATTAGCATTTATTGTAAAAGCGGCACTAATAGGCAACGTACTCTCTACTTCTTTTAGCCACCTGTTCGGCTACTACGTTATTTACGATTAGAGTGTTACGATTAAAATAAAAAAGTCAGTAAATAAAGGACCTTGCGGTCCTTTTATTTTTTAATAGCCTGTTATGATTTATCAAATTACGTGGTTAGGTTTGCCTTTTTTATGCCTTTTTCATTTTCTTTTTAATAGGTTTTTTCCTATCCATAAAATTGTTGTTGCGCTTGTAAAATACTGCGTTTAGCACTATAAATAACACCGTCACCGACATAATAAACACCGTCATCATATCCGAAGTTATCACCGTGCCAAAGAAGTTTAAGTTCATAGAATAGCCCTCTTCCAGCCCGTTAATTAGTTCCGGAACAGGCACTTCACTAGCAATTTCGTTTAAGGTATCCGTCATTAAAAACTCCCTAAACATACACGCAGTATGCGTTGCCGGGAACAAGCCCGATATGTACTTAAACGCCGTAGGTAGCACGCTCATCGGCATATACGCACCTATTATAAAACCTATCATAGCACTCATTATGCCGTTAAATCCGCCAAGCGCCGCCTCGGTTTTAAAAAAGTCCGTGATAAACACCGTGATAAAGGTAGCAGATAGCGAGGAAAGAAGCAAAGTGCCCAGCACCGCAAACACGTCGCCGACGTTCATTCTAAATCCGCCGCTTGCCCCAAGATAGATAAAGCAAATCATAGTGATAAAAAACATAATTGTAACGGTAACCAAAAAGTTGAAAATATAATAACTGATTTTCACCACCGAGCGCTTTATAGGAGAGGCGATACTATCTGCCAAAATACCCTTAGTTTTATCAGCAACCATTATGGAGTTTGCCGAAAGCGACACCGAAACGCAGCCTACCGCTAGCACTCCGCCTATCATCCAGTTGTCCACAAAGCCCTCTAAAAGCGACTTGGAGATGTTAAAAGCCTGCAAGGTTTCCTTTATTGAATCGTACTGCAAATCCTTTAAAAACAGCACGTACAACATAAACACGATAAGTGGCGACAGCAAACTGAAAAACACGGTGACTTTGTCTTTCAAAAATATTTTCATATCCCTTTTTACAAGTTGGCGCATAGCGTAAATATCCGCTTTAATACTCGTGCTCATTCCACCGCCTCCTCTAAAGCCCTGCCCGTCGCATTCAAAAATACGTCGTCCATATTGCCTTTTATCACCTCAAAATCGCAAATTGCGTCCGCATTTTCGGTAATAAATTTCTTTGCCTCTATCATATTCACCATTCTAAGTTTGTAATATCCCTTTTCGTAAACGCTGTCGTACCCTGCGGTGATTTTGTCAAGTTCGTCGGTTTTTTCGCTGTAAATTTTCACGTATTCCCCCGAAAATCTTGCTTTTAGGCTTTGCGGAGTCCCCGTTGCTATCACTCTGCCTTTGTCAATTATCACCACGTCGTCGGCAACGTCCGCCTCCTCCATATAGTGCGTGGTCAAAAATATCGTAGTGCCCTCGCTCATCAGTTGGCTCACCACCTCCCAAATTCTTTGCCTAGTCTTAGGGTCAAGCCCCGTGGTTGGCTCGTCCAAAAACAGAATTTTCGGCTTGTTGATAATGCCTCTTGCTATGTCCGCCCTGCGTTTTTGACCGCCGCTAAGTTTAGCATACGGGCGAGAAAGAACGTCGCCCATGTCAAGTTTATCGCTAATCTCTTTAAGCCTATTTTTCCACTCTTCGCCCCTCAAACCATAATAACTTGCCCTAACGGTTAGGTTTTCCTTCACTGTCAATGCCCCGTCCAGCACGCCGTTTTGGAACACAACGCCTATTTCCCCTTTGATTTTGTCAGCGTCTTTATCGATATCCATGCCATCGATAATAACCTTGCCGCCGTCCTTTTTAATTAGAGAGCAAAGCACGTTTATCGTAGTGCTTTTTCCCGCCCCGTTCACGCCTAAAAACGCAAAAAGGCTGCCCTTTTTCACCGAGAAACTTACGCCGTCAACAGCCTTTACGTCCCCGTAACTTTTGGTAAGGTTTTCAATTTCAATAACGTTCATTATTTCTCCTTTTATAAGATAATTTTATCAAAATTACCACCCCGATACAATACTTTTATTGTTTATTTCAGTTTTGTTTGCATAAATTTTGCAAGCCAAACGCTTTGCCTTACCTACGCCGTATGTAGTAGCACGCTTAATTTGTTTTTTATTATGCTTTTTTTGTAAGGTGGCGTTTATCCATATAGCAAATATATTGCTTTTCTTTTACGTTTATCACCATTATTAAAGCCTACAAAATCTATGGTGTCTTCCTTTGCCGTTCTAATTTTAACTTTATACGTCCGCAATTTACCCCATAATCTGCCCTAATTACCTAGAAGGTTTCATCGTTTTGCAACTTGCCCGTGGCTAGCAACTTACCTACTTTTTGCAGTTACCAAAAAGACTTAACAAACGTTTACGTAATAAAAAAAGAGGCTCTTAGCCCCTTTGTTTACTGACTTTTTTAAAACGTAATCTTAATTACCGTCGTCTATTTTAATCATTACCGTGCCTTGACTTGCCTCACATAACGGGCAGGTATCCCACGCCTTTTTCCTAGTATCTTCGTATCCGCACGAAGCACACTTCCACTTCACAGCCTTATCCTTTTCGTAAAGCGTTTTGCTTTTCATTTGCTCGTAAAGTTGGGCAAATAGCATTTTGTGGCAGGTTTCCACTTGCACTAGGTTTTTGTAAAAATCCGCAATCTTGGTAAAGCCCTCCTCTCTTGCCACTTTTTCGTACTCGGGATACACCCTCTCCGCCTCGATTTGCTCGTCCTCGCTAGCAAGTTTTAAATTGTCCAGCAAATTCCACTTTTCCTTAAACGGATAGCCGGAGCAAATATCGATATTATCGATAGTGTTTTTCGACGCCTCTTGCAAATAGGTATAAGCCATTCTTGCGTGGTTAAACTCGTTATAAACAACGGTATCTATCATCTCGGCAATCGCCTTGTAGCCCTCTTTTCTAGCCCCGTATTCCATAAATTCGTACCTAGTTCTTGCTTGGCACTCCCCGGCAAACGTTTTTGCTAAATTGACGTAAGTTTTGCTTTTTATTAGTTCCATAATTTCCTCCTAGGTAAAGTATTTGCGATTTATTAAAAATTAAACTAATAATTTATGGTTTTTCTAAGGTTTTTAGCCATACTATGTAAATATTTTATTTACAATTTCGCTTTTTTCCTATAATATATAATTGAATTATCTAGGAGGCCTTATGAATAAAATTACAGATTATATTTATAACGTTGGAACAAGCAGTTATGACGTAGACCTTTTTGAAGGACAGTACGTAGTCCCACACGGTATGGCGTACAATTCGTACCTTGTTATAGACGACAAGACTGTTCTGTTTGACGGCGTGGATTCTTTGGTTAAAGCCGAATGGGAAAAGAATATCGAAAAAGTACTAGGCGGCAGGGAACTTGACTATTTGGTTATCTCTCACGTAGAGCCCGACCATTCCAGCAGTATTACCGCTATAATGGATAAATATCCAAACTTAAGAATAATCCTTAACGCAAAGTCAATCACCCTAATTAAGCAATTTTACGGCGTTGATTACCAAGATAGAGCCATAATCGTAAAAGACGGCGACTCCTTTACCTCGGGCAATCACGAATTTAAGTTTTACTTTGCTCCTATGGTGCATTGGCCGGAAGTAATGATGACCTACGAGCGCACGGAAAAAGTGCTGTTCTCAGCCGACGCTTTTGGTAAATTCGGCGCATACGACTACGAGGAAGAGTGGGCTTGCGAGGCAAGAAGGTATTACTTTAATATCGTTGGAAAATACGGAGTGCAAGTACAAGCAGCGCTTAAAAAACTAGCGGATTGCAAAATCAACATTATCCTTAGTTTGCACGGTCCTAGTCTAACCGAAAACATCGAGTATTACGTAAACCTATACAATATTTGGAGTAGTTACGGCGTGGAGGTAGACGGCGTATTTATCGCTTATTCGTCAATTTACGGCGGCACTAAAAAAGTGGCTTATATGCTAAAAGATAAGTTGGAAAAATCAGGAGTAAGGGTAAGCATTTCAGACCTTGCCAGAAGCGATATGGCAGAAAACGTGGAGGACGCTTTCAAGTACGGCAAAATGGTGCTAGCCGCTCCTACTACCGACGGCGACCTATTCCCTATTATGAAGGAGTTTGTCAGCCATATAGTATCCAAAAATTACCAAAACCGCAAAGTCGGTTTTATCGAAAACGGCAGTTGGGCTGCTCAAAGTGGCAAGGTGATGAAAGAAATGCTAGAAAAGTGCAAAAACCTAGAATTTTGCCAAACCACAGTATCTATTAGGTCGGCTTACAGCGAGAAAAACGAGGAAGAACTCGTTTGCCTTGCAAATGAATTGCTATAATATTTCCGAAAAATATCGATTTTAACAAACAAAAAACTCACCCGAAGGTGAGTTTTTTTACTTGTTTTGTTATGCCATAATTTTTGGTGCGTGCACGATAATTTGCGTTGGCGATTTACCGTTAACCATAGGGAATATAGCCTTAGTAATATCTAGTTCTACGCCCACAAAGTCTTTATAACTTAAACCAAGTATGCTTAGTAACGCACTATCAATTCCACTCGGAATGGTAACCGTGCCTTCGCTAACGTTAATAGCAATGCCTTTTAGCAATTTGATTTTTTCTAAACCGTTATTATTGATTAATTCTCTTATTAAATCGTTGAATATTTTTGTTAACGGCGTTTCGCTTAAATCGTTCATTTTTGCTTTTGCTTTCGTTATCATAGTAGCGATTTCTTCAGCCGTTACGTCCTTAGTAGTACCGTCTGCGTATTTAACAGCCAAAGTCTTGGCGCTGTTATCCCAAACTGCACTAAACACTACGGTTTCGCCCTCTTTTACGGTAAAGTTAAGCACGTTTATTGCGCCCTTTACGGTGTCAGCGGTGATAGTTTTGTTTAGCAGGGCAAATACGTTTACGTCAGCGTCAATAGAATAATCAAAATTCTTTTCTACGGCATCGTATTTTGCGGACGCTACGCCTTCCGCTTTAAACTTAGCAAGATTTTCAGGGGCAAGCGCTTGAATTCTCTCAATATCAGCCTTGCAATCATCGGTGTTAACAGCGTTGTCACCTAGTTCTTTCACTCTTAGTTTAAAGTTTGTAACCTCTAATTCAATGCCTTTCTTTGCCATAACTTTCGTAGTTATTATTGTATTAGGGCTATCTTTTGGCTTTGCAGGATAGGTAACTGAAGCGTCCTTGGATACTTTTACGGTTATGTTGCCGTTTTCTACGCCATCAGAAGTCTTGTCAAAGTTCATACTAAAATTGAACGCATTGTCGCTAAACTTAAAGTGCTCGTCCCAATCTTTCCAGTCTCCGCTTACTCCTGCCGCCTCTAAGATATTACCTTTAAAGAAATCATCGGAATCATTATCCAAAATATCCTTCTTGTTATCCGTGTTGTAATCTTTTTTAGGATTGTACTGTTTATCTCCTTGGATAAAAGCGGCTCTTTCAAAGAAAGATTTTGCGGCGCTTTGTACTTGATTGCTATCAATACTCAGGCTATATTTACCGTTTGCGCTGTTAAACGTAGGCTCTAGTACCGAATTATTTTCAACGTACATTGCCCTAGTTAAAAGCCTTACGACTTGTTGATTATAAAGTGTCTCTATATTACAGCCTAACGCTCCTATTATAAAAGGTTGTGAACTAAGTGCGGAATCTAGCGCCTTGATTATAGTCGCCAAACTGAAATTAAAGTCTTTTACAGGGTTGTCTTCTTTAATCTTTTGAACGTCGCCGATTATTACGTTCCTTTCAAACTGAGTAACGCCGCCCTTAGCAAGCCTTAACGCTACGTTTTCGGTAGCAGTATCGAAGTAAGCCAAAACTTCATATTCGTCGCCATTGTTTAAAGTCTTAGTGCCACCTGCTTTCACTTTTAGTAAAGCCTTACTTTCGTTTACTTTTTCCGCCTTGATTACGCTTTGGAATTCAAATTTTACGTACACTTTCTTGGTTTCATCGTAAGTAAAAGTCGTGTCCCCCTCGGGTGCGGGAGTCGATATGTCGCCGGACGTTTCGAAAAATGCGTCTTTGTTTTCTATTTTTTTAAATGGCACGCCAAAAGCATCGCCAACTTCCTTAAAGAAATCTTGTACTGCTTTTTTCTGTTCCTCTGTTACGATATGTTTGTATTCTAATTCGTTCGCTTTTTCTTCTACTTGCGGAGTAGGGGGTTTATCTCCACAGCCCGCAAATGCGAATGTTAGGCACAATAGCAAGGTAAATACTATGATGCCCTTTAACGTCTTCTTTTTCATAATTACCTCCATTGGTATACTAATTTTACCACATAAAACCCCGATTGTAAATAAAATCTTTCTTTGCTTATTGCATTTCACCTTATATCTCCCCGCTAAAACCTAGCGTTCTTGTCGAATTTTTCAGGGAATATCCATTTAAAACCCCGTTATTTTAGTAATATCCTAAGCGCCCTCACCCTTACCGAAAATATTGCAAAATCATCGCCTCTCGCCCTTTTAATAAAATTTAAAATTTTTTTAAAAAATTACAAACCCAAAACAAAGCCACCGCCTATTCCCACGCAAATCACCCCAAAACTTCTCATTGTTTCCCCGTAATCAACAAAATCTACTATTTTCGACAGGTTATTTTCGCTTGCAAAATTTTCTTTCACACAAATATACCAAAATATTTTGACAACGGCATTTATTTATGATATTATACAATAGCAGTTTAAGGAGAAATACCCAAGTGGCTGAAGGGGCTCCCCTGCTAAGGGAGTAGTACGGGTAACCGTAGCCCGGGTTCAAATCCCGGTTTCTCCGCCACGCATAACCTAATCCGAACCCTACGTTCGAGTTAGGTTTTTTATTTTGTAAAAACACTTGTAAAAGGGCATAATTCCGTTATATCGGTCGTTTAATATTTCTGCAAGTGTTTAATATCCTTGTAATACAATATCGATTATTATGTTATTGCCTTTTGTGGTTTTTTTATAAAGTAGTTACAAAACCTATCACGCTTAAAATTGATTAAATAAAAAAGAGCCTGACAAACGTCAAACTCTTATCTTATTATTAAGTTTTATTTTTTCTTAAACAATCCTTTTATTGCCATTGTTAAGTCCGCAAAAGTCTTTTTCTTGACTGCAAACCAGAAGATTGCAAATCCGCCGATTCCTGCAAACAGCAACGTTCCGATTACGATACCTGCAACTTGACCTCCCGTAAGCCCCTTGCTACTTGGTTTTACCTCGCTAGGATTGTCAGGAGTCGGATTTGGCACTACTTCGCTGTACACAGCCGTAAGGGTTTTTTCTCCCGCTACTGTAAAGGTATAACTCTTTTCGGTGCTAACGATTTCTCCGCTTTCGTCCTTCCAACCTTTGAACTCTTTGCCTTATAAACATAAAGGAATATTTAGACGTTTACGGGCGAAAAGGTCTAACAGAAAAGAAGACCGCCACTTGAGTGGCTGCCTGTGAAAATCAAGCGGTTGGCGAACGATTCAATACGTCTTAAGACGTCTAGCGGGTAACATGCCATTGAAGGGTTGGTGCATACCTCGCGTTTCACGCGTGGTTATGATTTAATAATAGATTATCAAATTAGATATTATCATCTATACGTTTCATCCAAACCGACTAGAAAGTCAAGCGATACATTAAAATATTTGGAAATTACAACCAAATATGACAAGGTCGGCTCACGTTTTCCGTTTTCCCACAAACTGATTATACCCTTGCTAACCCCGATATCGTTGGCAAGTTTGACCTGCCCTATTCCAGCAGTTTCCCTCAATTCTTTTAGGTTTTGTGCAAATGCAGTCTTATTATCCATACAAATACTTTCTCACAAAAGTAAGAAAATGTATTGACATCTTACTATTGTAAGAGTATAATATTTTCAAAGGGATAACATTCCTAAAACAAAAACAAAGGAGAAAAATCATGATCTTTCAAACTTTGATTAACGCGCAAGCATCAACCGAAATCGTTGAAATAATTTCTATTATTGTCGTTGTTCTTCTCGCAATCTTTATACCAACGTTTTTAATCGTACGCAAAAAATCCCGATTAAAATGTAGCGAATGCAAAACAAAATTGTCTTACAACGACATAGTAAAGGCCGAAGAAGGCAGCACGTCCATAATTGGCGGAATAGGGCTTGCAACAACCAACGTTCACGTATGGTGCAAATGTCCTAAGTGCGAAAAAATCAAGGAATTCACCGTAAAATTCAAATCGGGAGAAATAACCGAGGGCGTATTCGGCAGCAACATTAAAGTGTTCGACTTAGACGAAAAACTGCGTGATTATTTCAAATAATCGCACGCAAACCCATAAAATGTAGGCGGCAAATTGCACATCTAAAAGGGCAAAAATACGTTGCGAAGGGCAATCACGACTACTATTGGAGCTCGCTTGGCAAGATGCGCACAAACTTCCCCTCTTTCAATTTTGTTCAAAACTATGCATACAGAGTCGAAAGCGAAAACAATTCAAAAAGAGGCGTGGTGATTGCAGGCTCGTATAAGTCAAGCACCCACCAAAGAGCCAAATCAATTTAGAGAGCCTGACCATAGTCAAACTCTCTTTTTTGTTGTTATTTAGTTTTGCTTAATTCTGCAAATTATTTCTTTTTGGTGAACAATACTTTGATTGCTGTGATTAAATCTGCAAAAGTCTTTTTCTTGACTGCGAACCAGAAGATTGCAAATCCGCCGATTCCTGCAAACAGCAACGTTCCGATTACGATACCTGCAACTTGACCTCCCGTAAGACCTTCGTTACTTGGTTTTACCTCGCTAGGATTGTCAGGAGTCGGATTAGGTACTACGTCGCCGTAAACAGCCGTAAGGGTTTTTTCTCCCGCTACTGTAAAGGTATAACTCTTTTTGGTGCTAACGATTTCTCCGCTTTCGTCCTTCCAACCTTTGAACTCTTTGCCTTCTTTATCTTCTGCCGTTACGGTTACGCTTTCGCCTTGCTTATACGTTCCTGCTCCCGTTCCGCCATCAACTTTGATTTCAACCGACGGAGCGTCGCCTATATTCCTAAAATGCGCTTTGATTTCAATCTCTCTTGCAGGCATTACAAAGGTTGTTCTAGCACTCGTTGTGCTTGCAAATTCGATGGTTACACCTGCCGTTTCGCAAGTCCATTTGTCAAAGACTTTTCCTTCTTTGGTACCTGCCGTTATGGTTACGATTTCACCGGCTTTTGCAACTTCTTTGTCTTTCGTGCCGTCCACAATAACTATACCGTACTTTGTAACTCTCAAGTAGGTAGCCTTAAAGGTTACGTTGCCTGCAGGCATTTGGAACTTGATTTCCGTTTTGGTTAGGTCCATTCCCGTGGTGTCAAGCCCCGTAACTTCCCACTTGTCAAAGAACTCGTCGACATCGGGCTCGTTTGCCGTAACCGTCACTTCTTGTTGATAGGTTGCCGTATACGAGGTTGACGTTCCGTCAGTAACCGTTATACTGTAAACACTATCCTCTATTTGCGCCGTAATAGTGACGTCATTATCCGGCATTGTGAACGTTATTTCTTCTTGCTTAATTTGAGCAGCGGATAGAGATATGCCTGTAACCACCGACCACTTCACAAAATGCTTACCCGTCGGTACGGTAGCCTTTATGGTGACGGTATCACCGCTCTTATAATGAGTATTCGTTTCGCCCGCACCGTCTTTCACGGTAACGACGTGCGTGCCTATTTTGGCAATTCTTAGGTCGGTGATTTCGTTTCCGTCTTTGTCAAAATATTTTCCGCAAACCGAACACTCATAGTGTCCTTTCGTTCCGAAGTTTTCCGTTGTTGCAGGGATTTCTTCTATCCAAGTACCATAGGTATGCTCGGCAAAATCGATATCGACGTCCTTTTCTTGCACCGCAAAAGCAGTATTCACAAACATAGCGGTATATTTCATTTTGCCCTTTTCTTTGCAGGTTGCCGCTTTAATTACCGTTTCGGTAGCAATTACCGTTTCGCTTTCGATATGGGCGCTGTCGTGCTTGCAAACTCTTTCCGCTTTGCAAGTATTATCCGTCCAAGTATACGTTGCTTTGCCCCAGTCGTGACCGAGTTTTGTGCCGTATTCCGCTCCACAAACCGAGCAAACCGCTTTGTTTTCGCAAGTTGCCGTTCCGCCAGAGCAGTTTTCCGTTTCGTTGTGGCTACCATTATTGCAAGTGCGGGTGTGCGTTCCGTTGCCGTTACTTACCCAAGCATTCCAGTCGTGAACGCCGGTAGCGGCAATAGTCAATTCTTCAAGCGTTTTTTCGTTTTTACTTTCGTCAAAGTACTTCCCGCAATCTTGACAATAATAGTGCGCCTTTATTCCCTCTTGTACGCAGGTTGCCTCCACCCTTTCTTTAAATATGTAATTATGCGCCGCCTCGTCCTCGCTTTTTAGTTTGGTGTAAGCCTTAATCCTAGCAACAGCGCCGCCATATAAAACGTAATCATACCCGTCATAGACTTTCCTGTACGACGGTTTTTTATCACCCGACGGAGCAACGCTAACGTAGGCGTCGCCCGTTGTGTTAGAAACCTCTACCACCACCGAATAATACGAGCCCTTTGCCACCTTTACAGGATTATCCAGCCTTACCGTGTTGTACCCGCCGTACTTAAACGTTTCGGTTTTTTCGCTAGCAAGCGTGCCGCTTTCAACCGCCGTTTGCCCCCAGCCTGATAGATTTGTATAAACTTTCACCTTAACGGTTACGTCATTACCGTAAAAGCCCACGTTTACCGCCTCCACGTACTCCGCTTTGCCGTCCTTACCCATTTTTGCCTCGTACACGTTTGCGTATTGCTTATCCTTTAAAAGAGGGTTGTCGCTTGTGTCGTTGTCATAATAGTAGTTGTAGTCGTAAGCCTCTTTAGGTGCGTAAGTAAACGTCCAAGCCGTAGTTTGCGCTATTTTGCTTTCGTATGTCAGCCAAAAATACCCGTTATCGCTATAACTATTTTTAACAAGCCAGCCGCCGTTTTTTACCACCTTTTTGCCAAACTTGTTGCTATCAATCGTGTCGTCCCAGCCGACAAGCGTGATTGCGTGCGGAATACCGTTTTGTATTTCGTTATCGTTGTAATACTCCTTCACTCCGCCGTCGTAATAGCAGGACGCCGTAACCGAGCCGTACTTAGCAATCGCCCGCTTTATCTCGTTTATCCTATCCTCTCCGCTAAGCCCCGAGTTAATTAGGTTTGCACTTTCTAAGCGGTACAGCCCGTTTTCGTGTACGCTTGCGTTAGCAGGCTTATCGTAAGCAATCGGACCTTGCCACATACTCAAAATCGACGGCGTGCTAGATATATCCCCCGCTCGTTCGTACCAGTCGGGAGCATTTCTATCATAATAACTTGCCGTGTTATTTAAAACGTCGGCACTCCTTACGTACTTTCTATATGCAAGCGCATTAGGGTTTAACCTAAGCGTGTCTTTATTTCCGAGTTTATTTTTTAAAATCGAGCCCTCACTAGCGTTTATCGTAGAATATGCCCAGCATAAATTCGACGCTCCTTGGTCCTTTACGGGCGTAAGAAGGCTGCGTGGATCGAATTTTGCAAGTTTTATAATCTCCTCGCTAGGCTTATAGAAGTACTCTGCATTCGTTTCGTTCTCGCTGCCTTTTTCTAAAACTTCGGCGTAAGACACCCCCGCCGAAAAATTAACAGCAAAAGCCACGCTAAGCATCAAAGTTAGCACCACGCTTTTAATTATTAAGTTTTGCAGTTTTACCTTACTCAATCTTGCTCCTTTGTTTTAAAACTTGATTATTTTTTGCGATTTTTATAACTAATTTAATTATCTAAATAAACTAATTAAGTGTTTTTTTATATTTTATTATAAAAATTTATATATTACAAGCATATTTGCTTTTAAATTTGAAGCGGTTTATAAAAGGTAAAACAAAAAAAGTTGGATAAAATACCCAACTTTTTGCGTTATTATTTCATCTTACGTAGCAAAGTTTAAGCCTCTTTTTTCACTTTTTCCGCCTTTTTTCCAGGTTTTAGCATCGTTTTTCTTATCGGTGCGTCAAGTAGCACTAGGAATAACGGCAACAAGAAAGTCATTACAAAGTAGGACACCGTTGCGCCTATTCCAAGTAGCAGACCGATATTCGAGGTGGCAGGAATACTGCCCGCCATACCTACCACGTAGCCAACCGTCATTAGTATTGCCGCCGACAAACTGATTGCCCCGACCGACGACTTGAACGCCACTCTTATTGCGTCGAATTTATCCATCGTTTCCCTATTTCTTAGGTAGTTATTCGAGAACAGAATGCCGTAGTCTATCGTGCAGCCCATTTGGAAACAACTTACGATTAGGTAGCCAAGGAATACTATAGGCATATTTGCAAAGGCAGGAATAGTCATTGCAAGCCATATTGAGCCTTGGATAAGCATTGCCAAAATAAGCGGTAATACAAGCCCTTTGAACGTGATTAGCAATATGATAAATATAAATATCAATGCGTGTGTGGTTGTAACGGTGTAGTCCTTGTTGTTGATAACTTTAAGTTCCTCTGCAACCACCGAATTACCTATTAGGTAGTAGCCGCCGTCAAGTTCCGTTTTCATAATCTCACGTATGCTATCCACCGTCTTAAACGCAGCCTCGTCCTCCTCGCCGGTGTCCACTTGCATCACAATCATACGATAGTTTTTGCCGATAAATTGCTTGGTCATAAAGTCCGGAATAGGCATTTCGCATAGCGCCTCTTCTATTACCGACATACATTGAACGGAAACGACTTTGTCCACCTCTTGCAGTTTTTTTGCAAGCATAAGTTCCTTACCCTCGTGCTTATTCTCTAACAAGGCAACTACGTTATTTTGACTACCGAACACCTCTTCAATGTTCGCCCTGTCTATCATAAGGGTGCTACCGTCTCCGCCCGAAGAAGCAAGTTCGCCGTACATAAAATGGTTGCTATTTTGCCAGAAAAACGCAGGCGCTAGTAGTGCAATAAATATAACGGGCACTACAAAACGCAACCTAAGTAGGTTTCTGCTACCCTTCTCCCATCTTTTGCTTTTTTGTTTTAATTCGGCCGATCTAATCTCTTTTGCCACAACGTCAACGTTTTCGTAGTAGCCAAGGCTTTTCGCCCTTCTTTTTCTTTCTCTTTTTGCCTTTTGGTTTATCCTAAAATCGCCGACTGCTCGCCAAGTAGATTTGTGCTCGCCTTTCATAATAGGCTTGTCGCAAAGTACCAAGAACCCCGGCATAAACAAAAATGCGGTAAGTAGGCTCATAAGCACGCCTTTTGCAAGCACTAAGCCGATATCGGCGCCTATCGTATACCTCATAAATACCAGCGCCAAAAATCCTGCTATCGTGGTTAGAGAACTAGCCGAAACGGAGGTTAGCGACTTGTGTAACGCCTCTTTTGCAGCCGTCACTTTGTCCAAACCTTGCTGGCGGTACTCTTTGTAGCGGTGCATAATAAATATCGAGTAGTCCATCGACACCGCAACTTGAATCAGCGCCGCAATCGAGAAAGTAAGGTAGGATACCGAACTAGCAAATACGTTCGTGCCCATATTTAAAATAACCGAAATACCTATTACTACTATGTACGCAACCGGCTCGAAGTACGAGGTGGTGAACAAAAATAGCAGCGTTATGATTATAGGCGCTAAAATAAGCACAAGTTTAAATAGTTCGCTTTCCATTATGGTTTCCATAGCGTAAGCGCTTGCCGCCATACCGCCAAGGCTCTCCTTGTAGCCTGCGTTTTTAATTATCGCCTTTATGTCGTCTATTGCGTGGACGGTGGTTTTACTGTAAGCATTTTCCTTGAAAAACACCTGAATTAGTGCGTTACCAACGCCCGTTTCGGCGTCGCTTTCCTTGAAAAACTGGCTTAGCATCATATCCACCATGCCTTGCATTTCTTCCGTGATATTATCGGTAACAAGCGGATCTTTGTAGCCGTTTATTATTGCCGAGGCAAACCTTTCTTTCGTCGGGAAAATCGCTCCTACCGTGGTTTCTCGCCCGTTAAAAGTAAACTTTTGGTCTTTAATATTAGGGTAATACTCCATAAGTGCGGTGTCTATCCACAACACCTGACTTACGCCATTAACCTTGCTCATTTTTTCCCTAATATCCATAACGTCAGGCATCTTGATATCGCTAATCATAAAAGACGCCGAACCGCCCTCGCCAAACTCCTTGAACATAGTGTCCATAGCCTTGTAAGTTTTTGAATCCTTAGGCAAATAATCCGTCATATTGTAATTGATATTACAAAAGAAAATTAACACTCCGAAAATTATCGTAAGAACTAAAAAAACGGCAATAAACCATTTGCCTTTTTCAACTACAAAATCACAAAATTTTTTAACCATAATACTCTCACTTCCTACTTCAATTCTACTATACTAAAAGCCCCCTTGTCAAAATACGCTTTAAAAATAAAAAAAGATTTCTTAAAAAAACGATTTTTTTTTGAAATCTTTTCTTGAAAAATATAAATTAACCTATTATTTTATCTAATATAGGCGCTAAACACGGTTTTTTCATCTTTTTTTCCCACAACGTACTCGCCGTTTTCCGTGTTCAAACTGCTCACCTCTACCCTTTCGCCCTCTTTAAGTTCGCTAAGAAAATCTATCTCAAAATGCGAAATATTGCGGTTTTTTATTGCGTTCACCACTAGGTTTGCGTAGTTCGTGTTGTTCATGTGCCCGTTGTGGTCAAGGTCCGAAAACCTCACCTCGTAAGTAAACTTTTTAGTAAACTCTTCCTTTGGTAAATGAATTTTCATAAACTTTTCGTCGTATAGTTTGTCTAAAATACATTTCCCCTTGTAGTTCACGCCGTCGGTTTTCATAAGTTGCCTTGTTCTAGTATCTATTACGCACCACTTAGAAGTTGCCTTGACCAGCGTTTCGCCTTGCTTATTCGTTAGGAGCATATCCCTGTCAAAATCGATTACGCCCTTTTCGTGCGGCCACGTCTCTACCGTGACCACCTCGTCAATACTAGGCGTTTTAAGTATGTCGATTTTCACCCTGCACAGCACCCAAAACAAGTTCTCTTTCAAGCAATCCTCGTAGCCAGCACCTATCTCGCCTGCGTGGATAGTTGCAACGTCCTGAAAAATGCTGAGTAAGGCTTTTAGGCTTAGTTTGTCGTTTAAGTCAAAATAACTGTTGAATATCGTAAGGTTCGTTTTGTATTTCATAGTCATATCTAGCCTCCTAAACGCACCGCTCTTTTGCGCCACGTTTTAAACCTTTTAAACCAAAACCGCCAAATTTATTTTTTTAAGGGCAGAGATATTCTTCGCCCCTCTGTTTGTTAGTCGCCAAAGCCCTCTTTATCGAATATTTCGATAGCGGCAAGCGACAACTCCAAGCAAACCCTCATCGTTTCAGGTCTTAGGTTATCGGCAGTATCACGAGTGTTGTGATAGTAGTTAGCGTGAAGCGGATCTTGTCCTGCTACACAAACTGCTTTTAGCCCGCCTCTTGAAAACGCCGCAGCGTCAGAAGCACCAAAAGGAACTCCACCGTGCTTTAACGGATGATTGATTTTTTCGGTTGCTTTATCTAATAGTCTGCTACAATCCTTGTCGTTTTTAACAAGATTAGTCATATCTCTATCGTAAATAGTTAGAAAATCCATATCACGCAAAGTGTCGAAAGCAATCACTGCGGTTGGCACTTGGTCAAGTTCTTCCTTGTGCTTTTTCGTCCAGTCCATAGCGCCTCTCAAACCTGCCTCTTCGCTACCCGTTGCCAAGCAGCAAACCTCGGTGTTTTCTAGCCTTACGCCACTTTCTTTTAGGCATTTTAGCACCGATACGGCGTTTAGTACGCCCGTAAGATTGTCGTTTGCGCCCGGTACTACCACCTTGAAGTTGCATACGAAAAACAAAGTGATAAACGGCACGGAGAAACAAGCCATAGTTACGTACATCCACAACTGAGGATTTACAAAACATGCGATTGCAAGCCCTATCATAACGAACAATAATATAACGTCGAACACCAAGCAGCCCACCATTACGTTTTGCTTAATCTTCATAAGCGTCCACTCGTAAGCGCTGTCTACGTGGCCGTTAAATACGATTCTGCGCTTAACCTCGCCTGTCGGCTTGTACTTTGCGTACAAGTTGGTTGACTCGGTGTTTTCCATAAACCTATCCAAAAATTGCCTATAAAACACAAATTCAAGCACCACCGTCATAAAGGTGAACACGCAGCCTGCAAGCCCTATTCCCGATGCAATTTTTCCGGCAAGCGGCGAAACCAACCACAAAAGTTGTAACAAAGCGGATACTATCATCACCACGCCCACGATTTTGGTAAAACCAACCAAAGCGTGCCTTGCCACCATAAAATGTTCCAAGGTGCTTTCGTCTGCCCAGCCGTTACTATCGATTTCGCTTTTCAAAAACTCTTGCGCCTCTCTTTCCTTTGCCGTTCCCGATTCCCTAGGCCCGATATTTTCGCAAATATGGTGAATCGTTTTAACGGAGTACTCTATTGCCTCGTCTATCTTTTCACTAGTAATATTCATAACTACCTCCTATTTCCCCATTATACTATAATAATGGTTTTTTGGTCAGTTTTTCGACGTTTTAGCCTATTTGTTGATTATTTATGAACTATTTTTCTAAAACCGAGGGGGTAATTTTTTAATAAATTAAAAAAACAGCCCTACAAGGCAGATTAAAATTTGCAATTTACAAACTTTTTGCCAAATAGGGCTATGATTTTTTTGTAAGATATTTTTATAAAACTAATCTAATTCGTTTAGTTTGTCCTTATAAATAGACTCGGTAGCGTGTTTAAGCGGCGTTTCCTTTTGCGACAATGCAACCATGCCTTTGGTTTTAGCGGACTGAGCAATCGTACCCGCACCGCTAGAACATCCGAACGGGCATGCCATACCCTCTAATAAGTAACCGTCGTACTTGCCTTTTTTAGCGTCCTTTAACATTTGCCTACACTCTGCTAAGCCTTGCACCGCCTTCACCTTTATCTCACGGTCGGGAGCAATCTCCTTGCAAGCGTTTACAACTGCCTCTGCAACTCCGCCTGCCACCGCATAGCCACGTCCGTCGGCACTAGTTACGTTTTCAAGCGGCTTTTCTTTAAGGTTGTTAAAGTCCACCTTTTTTGCAATAAACATACCCATCAATTCCTCAAAAGTAAGCACGAAGTCCACGTCCGACCTAATGCTGCGCCTCGATGCCTCTAATTTTTTAGCCGAGCACGGTCCAACAAACACGATTTTTGCCTTCGGGAATTTTTTCTTTATTAGCCTAGCGGTTAGCACCATAGGTGTTAGCGCCATCGAAATATTTTCCTTGAACTCCGGGAACTCGGTTTTTGCCATTACCGACCAACTCGGACAGCACGACGTACCCATAAATTTTAGGCGTTCAGGCACGTTTTTAAGGTAGTCGTTAGCCTCTTCTATCGTGCACAAATCCGCCCCGATAGACACCTCGTACACACCCTTAAAGCCAAGTTGCCCCATAGCGTCGTCTATGGTTTTCAGGTTTATTCTAGGTCCGAATTGTCCAACGAACGCAGGCGCCATAATAGCGTACACGTCCTCCTCGTTTTTAATCGCTTGGATAACTTGGAATATTTGCGACTTATCGGCTATTGCACCAAACGGGCAATTTACCAGACACATTCCACAACTTACGCACTTTTCGTAGTTTATTTTTGCCTTGCCGAACTCGTCGGACTCGATAGCGTTCATACCGCACGCTTTTTGGCAAGGGCGCTCTCTGTGAACTATTGCGTTGTACGGGCACACGTCCTTACATTTTCCGCATTTAATACATAAGTTTTGGTCTATGATGGACTTTCCGTTCACGATAGATATTGCGTTTTTCGGGCACACGTTAGCGCAAGGGTTAGCAAGACAGCCTGCGCATACGTCTGTAACCACGTAGGAGTTTTCAGGGCAAGCGTTACAAGCGAAGTCGATAATATTTATTAGCGGCGGCTCGTAATATCTGCTCGTTCTTGTGGCTTCCTCGATTCCCGTTGCAATAGGCGAATGCTCGTCCATACTCCTTACGGGTAAGCCGATGGCTAGCCTTAGCCTTTCAGCAACAATCGCCCTCTCCAAAAATATGGATTCACGATACTTTGCTTGTCCGTTCTTTTTAGCGTTTTTGTTCAGCATTGTGTAAGGGATTTCCTCTATTCTGGAGTAGTCCCCGCCTTCGTAGGCAAGTTTTGCAACCTCTACAAATACGTTTCTTCTTATCTTTACAAGTGAACCGTAACTGTCAAACATTTTATCCTCTCCATAATTAAAAAATTTATATACTCTCTTAATTTTCTTTCCATTGATATAATATATTATTACTAGAAAATAGTCAAATAATTACCCGTTGCGTTTTATATAAATTACTCTTAAAAAATTTATCCAAAAAATAATCAAAACCTATAAAAAAAGATAAGCCCTTGCGCTTGTTAGGTTATACCTAACTCCCACAACTCCGATATGTTTCAATCTATCGCTTATCTATGCACATTATAAAATAAAAGAAAAGAGGCTGTCAACAAAATGAACAAAATTACAAGAAAAATAGCACCGCCACTTGCGTAAGCCCAAAGTCAGTTGCAGACGTGCTGATATAGGGCAATTCTTTTCACCGCTATTATTCTCAACAATTTTAAAATGTCAACAAAAATAAAAAGAACGCAATTTCTTGCGTTCTAGTGGCAGGAGTAAGCGGATTCGAACCGCTACACTAGGTGTCAGAGGCCTACGTGCTACCGTTACACCATACTCCAATATATTATAGGCGTTTTAGCGCCTCGTTTAGCCTTGTAATCGTTTTTTCTTTGCCTAGTACGTCCGCCATTTCGGTTGCGCCGCCTGGGGTGTTCATAACGCCCGTGATTGCAATTCTTACTGCCCAAAGCAAAGCGGTTTTTTTGTAGGACTTACCCTCGGATAGTGCCACAAGCACGCTAAACAAGTTGTCGTTGTTCCAGTCTGCGTCGCTTACGTTTTCAAGCACTTTGATAGCGTCCTCTAAGCAAATCTTTGCTACGTCCTTATCGCATTTCATTTTTTTGTGGAAGTACAATTCGGTGTCAAAGCACGGGTTGTATTCCTCAAGAAAATCTACTTTTTCAGGTATTTCGCTAAGGATTTCCACCCTTGCTTGTAGTAGTTTTGCTAGTTTTTTGTAGTCGTACTTGCCTTTTACCTTGCTCTTTTCAAAGTAAGGAATGCTCATTTCGTAAAATTTCTCGCTGTCAAGTTCCCTTACGTACAAGCCGTTTAGCCATTTCATTTTGTTCTCGTCAAAAATCGACGGGCTTTTGTTCAAGCCATTTACGTCGAATAGTTCAATAAGTTCGCTCATACTTAGTTTTTCGGTGTTGTCTTTTGGGCTCCAACCAAGCAAAGCAATATAGTTGATTATTGCCTCCGGTAAGTAGCCTTTCTCGATAAAGTCGTTGAAGTTGGCGTCGCCGTACCTTTTTGAAAGTTTCCTTGTGGCATCTTTCATAATAGGAGGCAAATGCATATACTTAGGGCGCTCCCAACCAAAACTATCGTAAAGCAAATTGTACTTTGGCGTGCTAGACAAATACTCAGTACCTCTAATTACGTGGGTAATATTCATAAGGTGGTCGTCGATAACGTTTGCAAAATTGTACGTTGGCATACCGTCGCTTTTTAAAAGTATATTATCCTCAAGGTCAGAATAGTCCACACTAATAGTGCCGTACACCATATCGTCGTAACTGCTTTCGCCTTCGCTTGGAATATTTTGCCTAATTACGTAAGGCTCGCCGTTTCTTAGTTTTTCCTCAACTTCCTCTTTGGTAAGTTTTAGGCAATGCTTGTCGTATTTTCTCACGCCGTTTTCGTCGGTTAGGCTCTCTAACCTTTCCTTAGAGCAGAAACAATAGTACGCTCCGCCCAGTTCCACCAACTTTTTAGCGTAATCTATATATAGTTGTTTTCTTTCGCTTTGGATATAAGGACCGTAGCCGCCGTCCTTATCAGGACCTTCGTCGTGGGTAATGCCCGACTCTTTCAAGGTCTTATATATCAAATCTACTGCGCCTTCCACGTATCTTTCTTGGTCGGTATCCTCTATTCTTAGTACAAAAGTACCGTCGTTGTGCTTAGCGTACAAATACGCATATAATGCAGTACGCAAGTTGCCTATGTGCATAAATCCCGTTGGGCTTGGTGCAAATCTTGTTCTTACTTTCATTCTTCTCTCCACTCTACTTGGCTTTCGAAAAAGCCTTCGCCTAATTTTGTTTCTACGTGTTGTATTATCTCGTTAAGGTCACCTGCAAATTTCATAGAGTAATATTCGTTACCCGAAATAATGATATGATCCAGTAGCCTTATATTTATCATTCTAAGCGCCGTGTAAATGCTCCTTGTCAGCCCCACGTCGTCCACCGACGGCGATACGTTACCCGACGGGTGATTATGGCAAAGTATTACGTTGGTTGCCTTGTACCTAAGCGCAAGTTCGCTAATCTCCCTTACGTGTATGCCCACTTGGTCCACAGTACCGCTTGACAATAGTTTGGTTGTGATTAACTCGGACTGGTTGTTTGTAAGTAATAGGTACGCTTTCTCTTTGGTTTCGTAGCCTATTAGCCCTTGCATATAGTCCACCACTTTCTTTAAAGTGTCCACCTTCTTTTTGGCTTTTGCTTTGTCTAGTTGGTAGTACCCGAATATGCCTTTTAACGACGTAAGAAAAGTAGCCGTTACTTCGCTAATACCCTTCACAGTCATTAACTGCTCGTAGTCGGCATCTAAAACACCCGAAAAAGTCCCGAATTTTTCTATCAATTCGTGAGCGATTTCGTTTGTATCTTTTCTTGGCACAAAAGCATATAATACGTATTCAAGAACCTCGTGTGATTGCAGGCTTTCTATCCCGTCTTTGAGGATTCTATCACGCATTCTTGCCCTGTGTCCCTCGTGTACGCTTTTATTCATACAATAAATATATATCATTTTATCACAAATTGCAAATAATTACACAATTTAACGAGGATATATTTTTATATCGGCTTAAATAAGTGTATAATGTGCTATGATATAAAGTGCTATAAAAGGAGTTAGTTATGGAAAATTATCTTGACAGCATCATCAACACTACCAAAGAATTAGTTGCATTCAACAGTATTCAAACCGAGCCGCTACCGAATATGCCGTTTGGTAAGGCAAACTACGACTGCCTAACCACCGCCCTTAATATTTGCCGTGACCTTGGCTTTAGGGTAAAAAACCTAGACGGTTACTGCGGATACGCCGAAATAGGCGAGGGCGAACCTTTTGGAATACTTGCCCACCTAGACGTTGTGCCTAGTGGCGACGGCTGGAGCGTAGATGCTTTTAGCGGCGAAATAGTGGACGGCGTAATGTACGGAAGAGGCGTTCTTGACGATAAAGGACCTATCGTTTGTTGTATTTACGCTATTAAAAAACTGCTTGACGAAGGCAGACTACCAAACAAAAAAATTCGCATCATTTTCGGCTGCAACGAGGAATCGGGCTGGGAATGTATTAAGCACTACAACAAAGTGGAAAAAATGCCTGACGTCGGTTTTTCTCCCGATGCCGACTTCCCCGTAATTTTCTTGGAGAAAGGTATTGCTCACTACAAGGTGACTATGCCTCTTGACGTTGTAGATATCAAAGGCGGACTAAGGGTGAATATGGTGCCTGACGAGGCAAGCCTAACCGTTAAGTATAACGAGAAGTACGAAACCTACTTAAAGTCACAAAACGCAGTTTATAGCGTCGAAAACGGGCTATTAACCCTTAAAACCGTTGGTAAATCCGCTCACGGCTCTACCCCTGAGGAAGGCGATAACGCTATTTTAAAACTGTTCAAACTATCTAATATTCCGTCGCTTGTTTTCCTTGCCGCAAAGTTTGAAACCACCGACGGCACGAACCTAAACCTTGCCCTGTTTGACGAGGAAAGCAAGAACCTAACCGTGAACCTTGGCGCTTGTAGTTACGTAAACAATAATATTGAAATGCTGGTGGATATTCGCTACCCTGCCTCCTATTCTAGCGAGGAAGTGACTAGGCGACTAACCGAAAGTCTAAAAGGCTTAACGGTCGAGAATTACAACGTTCAAGAGCCTATCTACGTGGACAAAAACAGCAATCTGGTTAAATCGTTACTTGCCGCTTACAACAACGTAACGGGTGAACACGCAGAGCCTATCTCTATCGGCGGCGGCACTTACGCAAGGGCGCTAAAACAAGGCGTTGCGTTTGGACCTATCTTCCCCGGTCAAGAATCCACCATTCACCAAAGGGACGAAAGAGTTAAGGTTAGCGACCTACTAAAAATGAGCAAAATCTACTACGAGGCAATCAAAAATTTGTGTTTTGACTAGCCTGTGACCGCATTTTGCTTGGCTACTTGCCTGCCCCTAAAACAGTTTTCGGCGTTAGGCTTTGGCTATATTTATAAGCAAAGTAAAAAATCAAAAAGGGCAAGCCTATATGGTTTTGCCCTTTCTTTATGATTTCCCCCTTTCTTTATGATTTTGCTTTTTATGGTTTTCCACTTGCTTTATAGTTTTACACTTTCTTTTTTGTAAAAATCTTCCATAAGCAATTATACGATAAGATTATTCCTTAATTTTTTTAATATTTTTTGCCGCTTTTATTTTCTACGGTAAACTCGGTAAAATATTATCCTCGCCGATTTCGTTCACAAACTGTATTAAACCGCTAAGAATTACGTTTGCCAAATGGTTTTGGTACTCCTCGGTGACCAGTAGTTTTTCGTCCTCGGCGTTAGACAAAAATCCGCACTCTATTATTATCGTGGGGATATTGCTGCATTTCACAATAAAAAAATCGCCCTCCTGCGCCACGTACGACCTATTCACCGTAGGGATATTTATTTGCTTGTTCAAGTAATTTTGCATGCACAAAGCAAACTTTTTGGTGTTTTCGTTGCCGTTATCGGAGTAAAACACCTGCACTCCCCTACGCTTTTCGTCGTGGTAACGGTTTTGGTGAATGCTGATTACGTAATTTGCCCCGGACGAGCCTATTATTTCCTTCCTTTTTTGCATATCCCTAGTCTTAAAACCGTTCGTTGCCATTTTGTACAAGCCGTCCGCCGTTTTTCTTGTCATAACCGTTTTAAAATTGCTACTTTCAGCCAGTTTTTCCAACTTTTTTGCTATCGCTAAGTTAAGGTCACTCTCCTTTACTTTTGTATTTTTACCCGTCACACCGCCGTCCACTCCGCCGTGGCCTGCGTCAATCACCAAAACTAGCCCTTTTTGACTACTTGCCGTAGTTACGGAGCCCACCAAAAACGCCCCCAAAACCACGCCCAAAATCACCACCGCAACAACGTATAAAATTTGCCTTTTTCTCAACACAATCATAGATTTTATACACACCTCGTGTTTAATGATATGTATAAAAACTAATATTTATCCACCGAGTTATCCACATTTTTGTGGATTTTAGCCTATTTTTGTGGATAACTTTGTGGATAAACCATATTTTATCTACTATTTAGCCCGATAACGCCCTTTTTTGTTAAAATCTTAAAATGTGGAAAAATTTGGCGAAAAAAATACAATTATGTAATATTTTGCATAACAATTATTCACGAAAAAAATAATTATAAATTTCGTTATAAAATATACATTTTTTGCATAGTATATCGTGAGGTGAAAATGGCTAAATTAACTGATTTTTTGGGCAAAAAAACCGTGGATATTATATCGTGCAAAGAGGTTGGCGTGGTGCTTTTTGGCGTATTTAACGGGCGAATTAAAAAACTAACGCACCTTGTTACGTCAGAGGGGTACGTGGCGTGCGTAAAACACGCAAAAATCACAGAAAATCATATTTTGTCGGGTAAAACCGAGGAAAAAACCGACGATATTAGAATAAATCTAGACACTCCCCTTCTTACCCTTGACGGAGAAAAACTTACGTTAACCGATATTGTGCTAGACAAAAATATGAACGTTTTAGAGATTATAACGACTACGAAAACCTTTACTAAAAACGAAGTTTACAACGCTAGCAGCGACCTTGTGCTTCTTCAAGGGAAAAAATACAAAAAGCCCCAACCCATAAAAAAGGTTACGGATAAAGTAACGTTAATTTATCCGGTTGAGAAAAAGCCGATAAATATTGCGCCCTTAAATAACGTGAAGGATTTAACCTACAAAATGCCAAAAAAAGTGACTTTTACCTCGGTAGTTCCTATTAAAAAAGCCTCCGAGCAAACCGTCGCTATCAAAATTTAACTTGCTTACCGATGCCCTAGCCTTAAAACTTGAAAATAGCAAACTTAGCAACTAAGCACTAATTTAAAAGATAATAGCCGTAAAATTTTCACACTTTTATCTACTAATTTTACTTTGCAACGTTACTTAGAAATATTTTGCTAAATACAATCAATAATTGTTTTGTAATACTTTAAAATTTTGTTTAATCCTAACAATAACCAAACCAAAAACTAATACTTTATTCTCCATATAAAGCAAAAAGGTTCGAATACCGTTCGAACCTCGTTTGCAATTATATGATAAGGGGGAAAATTATGAGCATTTTTGTTCACGACCGTTTTGTAACTTGCTTACAAGCGTGTCGCTTTGTTTTATCGGTGTAATAATATCAACTTTGAGTTAATTTGTCAACAAAAATAACGCCTATTTCAAAAAAATTTTACAATATTCTACATTTTAATTAAACTGTCTAATTATTATTGCAGTTTGTATATTTTTTCGCATAAAAAACGGAGAAAACCCGTTTCTTTTTTATTTTCTCCGCATTTTTTACTGTTTTTTGAATTTTTATTCGTAATTAAATTCACCTGAAAATCGCTCTTTACCAGTCCCCATCGGCGATTACGCTATTTACGGCGGTCGCTCCGTCAGAGCAAGCGGTGATTACTTGCCTTAGGCTTTTACTTACGACGTCGCCTGCCGCATACACGCCCTTAACGTTGGTTCTAAAATCCTCGTCCACCTTTACGTAGCCCTCTTTGGTTAGGTTCACTTGCCCGTCGAAAAGTTTGCTATTAGGCTCTCTGCCTATTGCAACGAACACCCCGCTAAGTTCGATGGTTTTCTTCCCGTCGGGGCTTAAAACCTCTATGCCTTCCACCTTATTTTCACCCAAAATATCGGTAACGACAGAGTTTAGCACCGATTTTACGTTTTGTTTATCTTTAAGTTTGTCAATTTCATTTTTCGTTGCCCTAAACTTATCTCTCCTGTGAACAAGGTACACCAAGTTGCAAAATTTGGATAGGTAAATTGCATCTTCCAGCGCCGTATTTCCGCCGCCTATTACAGCCACGTCCTTGCCTTTAAAAAACGCTCCGTCACAAGTAGCGCAGTACGATACGCCAGAGCCCGTTAGCCTTTGCTCGCTACTTAGCCCCAGTAGTCTTGGTTTTGCGCCCGTTGAGATAATCACGGCTTTTGCCTCGTACCTAGCGCCTTCTGTTATCACTTGCTTTATTTCGCTATTTAACTTTACGCCTGTTATCTCGTCGTAGATAAACTCCACGCCAAGTTTTTCGGCTTGCTGCTGCATTTTGTAGGCAAGTTCGAAGCCCGATATACTTTCAAAAGCGGGATAATTTTCTATCTCGCTAGTTAGTGCAAGTTGTCCGCCAAAAGATGTTTTTTCGATTATTGCAGTCCTTAGCCCTGCCCTTGCCCCGTAAATTCCTGCGGTAAGTCCGCTTGGACCTGCCCCTAATATCAATAAATCATACATAACGTCACCTAGTTAAATTATAACATAATTATCGGCTAGGACAAGTATTTTTGGATAAGTTCTTCCAGCCTAGATTTGTAATGGTAGTCCTTGTTCTCTGACGAAAAACATATAGGAGGGAAAGCAACGCACCACCAACTATCGCCACCGCCCTTGCCTAATTCTATCGTAAGGCTGTCGTAAACGCCTTGTTTTAGCGTGTAACTTAGGTATTGCCTAGACGGAAATTCTTCCTCTCGCAATGTAATTCTTGCCTTATAGTTTGCTCCGCCCTCTTTTAACACGCAGTTTGCCTCTTTTTCCAGCCTACTTAGGCTACTTTTTACCAGTTTGTAAGCCTCTTTCTTGTCCTTACAATTAACAAGTTCGTCACTCATACTGCCTATTACTTGCTCCTTTACAAGCACAAGAAGTTTGCCGTCCTCTTCGCTTTCGCTATTCGCCCTAATATGTATCCTAATTAAATCCTCGTTTTTGTAACTATCGCCCTTTGCTACCATAAGCCCGCTAATAATCAGCACCACGGCTAAAAGCACCACAAATAATTTTTTCATTTTCACCTCGGTATGATTATTAGCCAAGTATTATGTAGTATTCCTAAAAAAACAGCGTTTTAACGGTTTTTAAAAGAATTTTTCGACAAAAACCCCTTTTGCATTGTATTTTTTTGGCGTAAAATATATAATAATAGCGAGGTAAATTATGGATTTAACAGAAAAAACAATTAAAGAAAACAAAGTGTACGAGGGCAGAATTTTCGACGTTTTCTCCGACGAGGTATCCCTTCCCGACGGCAAAATATCCAAGCGTGACTGGGTGAAACATAACGGCGGCGCAGGAATACTTGCCATCGACGAAAATAACGACGTATACTTAGTAAATCAATATCGCTACGCCGTAAAAAAAGAAATGCTGGAAATTCCTGCCGGCAAAATAGACAAGGGCGAAAACCCTTACAACACCGCTTTACGTGAATTAGAAGAAGAACTGGGCTTTAAGGCGGAAAAAGTAGAGCCGCTAGGCTTAATGCTACCAACCGTTGGCTACGTTAGTGAGCATATCTATTTGTACCTTGCCACCTCTTTTGTAAAAACAACCCAGCATCTTGACGAGGGCGAATTTGTAAATATCGTAAAAATGCCGCTTGCCACCCTGATAGAAAAAATAAAAAACGGCGAAGTTGAGGATGGAAAAACCGTGTTTGCCGTGGCTAAGTATCTGCTTAAAACGAGCGAATTAAAGTAGCCTAACCACGCCAAAACCACTAATCTTTTGCACCAAGTTTTACAATCCCTCCGACGCTTTGCGCCACCTCCCTTTACACAAGGGAGGCTTTTTTAGATAGATTTAGTCTTTATTTTTTTACCATAAGAAAATTTTTCTCAGTTGTCGCTCGCTGCCCCATTTCTACTTACCATACTTTCAACCTATTTTATGCGTTACAATCCCTCCGACGCTTTGCGCCACCTCCCTTTGCACAAGGGAGGCTTTTTTGGATATACTTAATCTTAATTTTTCAGCACAAGGCAGGCTTATTTAGATAATCTTAAAATCTTTATTTTTCAGCATATGGGGGATTGTCTAACTTAATTTTAATGCAACATTCATTTAACTGTTTATATAATCGCCTATATCATATTTATATAACTGCCTATATAATATTTATATAACTGCCTATATAATATTTATCAATATCGTATCTATATAATTGTGTATATTATTTTTATATAGACAATATTATTGCGTTTATCAATATCGAATTTATATAATTATCAACATCATTTTGCGTAGCGCAACTATTACGTTTAATCTTTTGCAAAGAAAAAGAGCCGATAAGTCGGCTCTTTTCCATTCTTAATAGGTTTTGGTTTATATAATCTATCGTTATGGTTTATTTTTTATTCTCTTTTTATTATTTACTAAGCAAGCAATTATATGTTTGCTTTTCGGTTTTTATTTTCCTATTTCGGTAATTACGTTTTGGATAGGTTTACCCGGTGCAACCATAGGAAGCACGCACTCGTCGGTAACAATTCTGCAATCAATTAGAGCAGGTTTGCCGCTTTGAAGCGCCTCCTCGATGGCAATTTCGAACTGCTCTTTCGTTGCTACCTCGTAGCCTTTTACGTGGAAAGCCTCGGCAAGCATCTTGAAGTTTGGGCCACGGTCAAGCGTAGTTTCGCTGTAACGCTTATTATAAAACAGCGTTTGCCATTGACGAACCATACCAAGCGTTTGGTTATTAAGTATTACGTACACGATAGGAAGGTCGTAGTGCTCCACGGTAGCAAGTTCGTTACAATTCATTCTAAAACTGCCGTCGCCTGCGATTGCCACCACCGTTTTATCAGGATTTGCCACCTTACAGCCTATGCTAGCGCCCGTGCCAAACCCCATTGTGCCAAGCCCACCTGAAGTAATAAGTTTACGTGGCTTATTAAACTTATAATACTGCGCCGTCCACATTTGGTTTTGACCAACCTCCGTGGTGATAATTGCATCGTCGTCTAACTTTGCGTTTATCGACTCCAAAATATACTGCGGATTAAGTGGTGCGTTAGGGCTATCCATATCCACTTTGTTTTCCTTCATTTCCAAAATACGATTTAGCCAAGCGTCGTCGGTTTTTTGCTCTACCGCAGCAAGAAGTTCTTGCAAAACCAACTTTGCATCACCTATTAGTTCGTAATCCGCCCTAATATTTTTGTTGATTTCGGCAGGATCGATATCGATATGCAATACCTTAGAGCCCTTAGCAAACTTAGAGGTATCCGACGTAACCCTATCGCTAAAACGCATACCGATAGCAATAAGCAAGTCACAATTACTTACGGCAAGGTTAGACGCCTTAGTACCGTGCATACCCACCATTCCCGTGAAGTTTTTGTCGCTTTCGGGATAACTGCCCAACCCCATAAGCGTGCTGGCTATTGGTGAGTTCAGCCTTTTTGCAAATTCGTATAGTTCCTTTTCGGCGTTAGACTTAATTACTCCGCCGCCTGCAATTATCATAGGCGCTTTGCATTTATTCAGCCTATTTACCGCCCTATCGAACTCGGCTTTATCCATACTCTCCTTAGGCACGTACTCTTTTACGGGCTTAGGGGTAAACTCGCACTCGTCCACCGTAATATCCTTTGGAATATCAATAAGAACGGGCCCCGGCCTACCGGACTTTGCAATATAAAACGCCTCTCGAATAGTATCGGCTAGGTTTTTTACGTCGTAAACAATGTAATTATGCTTGGTAATAGGCATAGTAATGCCCGCAATATCTACCTCTTGAAAAGTATCTCTTCCAAGTAGGCTTTTAGATACGTTGCAAGTGATTGCGACAACGGGCACGCTGTCCATATAGGCGGTTGCAAGCCCTGTAACAAGGTTTGTTGCCCCCGGTCCTGACGTAGCAAAACACACGCCTACCTTACCGCTGGACCTAGCGTAGCCGTCTGCTGCGTGGCTAGCGCCTTGTTCGTGCGACGTTAAGTAGTGTTTGATTTTGTCGCTGTAATCGTATAACGCATCGTAAATGTTCAAAATAGTGCCACCGGGATAGCCGAATACTGCCTCTACCCCTTGCTCTACCAAACATTCCATTACAATTTTTGCACCTTTCATTTTTACCTCTTATTTTAGGATTGCTCCTTCGTTTGCCGAAGATACCATTCTTGCGTAGCGCTTTAAGTAGCCCGACAATTCTTTCGTTTTTATAGTAGTTTCTTTTTTTCTTTTTTCTAGTTCTTCATTAGTTACTTCTAGGTTTATCGTGTACTTAGTCATATCGATAGCGATTACGTCGCCGTCCTTTACGTAGGCAATCACGCCGCCCTCCGACGCCTCAGGTGATACGTGGCCGATACAAGCACCCCTAGTTGCTCCGCTGAATCTACCGTCCGTAATTAAGGCAACCGTCTTGTCTAAGCCCATACCCACAATGGCAGCGGTAGGCATAAGCATTTCTCTCATACCGGGGCCTCCTTTTGGTCCTTCGTAACGGATAACCACGATATCGCCGCTTTTCACGTTTCCGCTGAAAATATCCTTAATCGCCTCTTCCTCGCTGTCAAACACCCTTGCTTTGCCACGATTTACCAGCATTTCAGGGCTTACGGCAGAGCGCTTAACCACGCTGCCACCCTCTGCAAGATTACCAAAAAGTATTGCAAGTCCGCCCGTTTTAGAATACGGATTGCTATTAGGACGAATAACGTTTTCGTTTTTGTTCGTTGCGCCGCTAATATTTTCGCCCACCGTTTTTAAACTTACGGTAGGAAGCGACAAATCAAGTAAATTTAACTTGGATAGTTGCTTCATAACGGCGTACACACCGCCTGCAAAGTACAAGTCCTCCATATAGTCCTTGCCTGCCGGGGCTAAGTGGCAGTAGTTTGGCGTTCTTTCGCTGATTTCATTAATCTTATGTAAGTCGAACTTAATGCCTACCTCGTTTGCTATTGCAGGAATATGTAATACCGTGTTTGTGGAGCAACCAAGCGCCATATCCACGGTAAGAGCGTTTTCGAAGGCTTTCTCGGTTAAAATATCACGTGGTTTTACGCCCTCTTTAACAAGTTCCATAATCTTGACGCCCGTATTTTTGGCAAGCCGCAATCTTTCTGAGTACACAGCAGGAATACTTCCGTTACCCTCTAACGCTAAACCTAACGCCTCCATTACGCAGTTCATACTGTTCGCCGTGAACATTCCCGAGCAAGAGCCACAGGTTGGGCAGGCGTTGTTTTCGCACTCTAAAAGTTCCTCTTTGGTCATTTTGCCCGCCTTGAACTTTCCGCTAAATTCGAACATATCCGATAGGCTGATTTTCTCTCCGTTGAACCTTCCGCTTAGCATAGGTCCGCCCGACACTACGATAGTCGGGATATTCACTCTTGCTGCGCCCATTACCATACCGGGTACGATTTTGTCGCAATTAGGCACTAGCACCACCCCGTCGAAAGCGTGGGCTTTTAACATACACTCCACGCTGTCGGCAATAAGTTCTCGAGTTACAAGCGAGTATTTCATGCCCTCGTGCCCCATAGATATTCCGTCGCAAACGCCGATTGCAGGGATTACCACGGGCTTTCCGCCGCCCATTATAACGCCCTCTTTTACGCTACTTACAATAGTGTCTAGGTGCATATGCCCCGGGACTATTTCGCTTTTCGCACTTACGACAGCAATAACCGGGCGTTTCATTTCCTCGTCCGTCCAGCCAAGCGCCTTTAACAAACTTCTATGAGCGCACTTATCTTCGCCTAACTTAAAATTATCACTTTTCATCTTTGCCTCGCTTAACTTTTTAGTTAATATCCTTGATTATTATTTGATTTCCACTCCTGACTCTTCTGTTGCTGCGTATTCTTGGAATGCCTTTCTAAGTTTTGCAGTCACCTCTCCACAAACGCCGCTACCGATTACCCTGTCGTCTACCTTAGTAATTGCAATAGCCTCTGCAGCCGTTCCCGTCAAGAAGCACTCGTCTGCGCTGTACACGTTGAACATTGTAAACGGCGTTTCGTGTACTACGTACCCTAACTCTTTTGCAAGACGGATAACCGTTCTTCTGGTAATGCCGTCCAGCGTGCCGATATAGGTAGGAGGCGTCCAAATTTCGCCGTTTTTTACAACGAAAATATTGTCGCCCGTGCATTCTGCAACCCAGCCCTCTGCAGTTAACAAGATAGCCTCGGTTACGCCTGCGTTAAGTGCCTCGGTAAGCGCTAATACGTTATTTAAGTAGTTTAGCGACTTAATTTGAGGATCTAAGTTGGACGCATTGTTCCTTCTGCGGCTTGCGGTGATAATAGGCATACCCTTTTGGTACAACTCCTCAGGGTACAACTTTACTTCGCCTGCAATACAGTACACCGTTGGCTTTGGGCATTTAAGCGGCGACAAACCAAGGTCGCCTTTACCCCTCGTTGCAACCAGCCTAATATAACCGTTAGTAACGCCGTTTACCTTGCAACTATCCACAACGATTTGTTTCATTTCCTCTTTGGTGTACGGTAAATTAAGCATAATGGACTTAGCAGCCGCATAAAACCTTTCGATATGAGCGTCAAGTTCGAACACTCTGTTGTTGTACGCTCTAATTCCCTCGAAAATGCCGTCGCCGTACAATACGCCGTGGTCAAAACAAGAAATTACGGCGTCCTTTTCATCTACAAATTTGCCATCTAAAAAAATCTTTTGCATTATATACTCCCGTCTTTCGACTTAAAAATTATTATCTATTTTCTTCTTTGACTTATCTTAATTCGCTTACGATAAGTTCGCCCATACGTTTCGTGCCCACTTTTTGTTTGCCTTCGCTAAAAATATCCGCCGTTCTAAAACCTTTTTCAAGCACCTTTGTTACCGCATCTTCAACGGCTTTTGCCTCGACAGGTAAGTTAAAACTGTACTTTAACATCATCGCTACCGACAAAATGGTTGCAATAGGGTTTGCAATATCCTTGCCCGCAATATCAGGCGCAGAACCGTGAATTGGCTCGTACATACCTAGGCTGGTTTCACCAAGGCTTGCAGATGCCAACATTCCTATCGAGCCCGTTATCATACTTGCCTCGTCGCTAAGGATATCGCCAAACATATTAGTGGTGACTATTACGTCGAATTGCTTTGGATTTCTAACAAGTTGCATCGATGCGTTGTCCACGTACATGTAATTTAGTTCCACGTCAGGATAATTCACCTTTACCCTTTCGGTCACCTCTCTCCAAAGCCTAGAAGTTTCCAAAATGTTCGCCTTGTCCACAACGGTAAGTTTCTTATTACGCTTCATTGCGCTTTCAAACCCGATTTTTACCACTCTTTCAATCTCGTTTTCGTTATAGTACAAGGTATCGAACGCCGATTTATCCTCTTTCACCCTGCCACGCTTACCAAAATAAATACCGCTAGTAAGTTCTCTCACGATTAAAATATCCAAACTATCGCCGATAATTTCCGATTTTAGAGGGCTTGCTTGTTGCAACTCTTTGTGCAAAACCGCAGGACGCAAGTTGCAAAACAATCCCAGTTCTCCACGCAAGCCGAGTAAGGCTTTTTCCGGTCTTTTTTCGCCCGATAAGTTGTCCCATTTCGGTCCGCCCACAGCACCAAGCAAAACCGCATCGGATTTTTTGGCAGCCTCTACGGTGTCCTTTGGAAGTGGCTCGCCCACCGTGTCGATTGCAATTCCTCCCGCAAGTTTTTCGGTGAAGTTAAAGGTGTGTTTGTACTTTTCGCCGATAACTTCTAGTACTTTTTTTGCTTCGCTTACAATATCCGGTCCGATTCCGTCACCGGAGACGGTTACGATATTATAGTTCATAATTACTTACTGCTCCTTATGTATTTTACAAGTCCGCCTGCCGAGATTAACTTTTGCATAAATTCAGGGTAAGGCTCTATTTTATATGTTTTGTTCTTCGTTTTGTTCTCGATTACGCCGTTATCGAAGTCAACGCTAATTACGTCACCCTTTTCAGCGTCACGGCTTGCCTCGTCGCACTCCACTATCGCAAGCCCTATATTTATTGCGTTACGATAGAAAATTCTTGCAAACGTCGAGGCTATTACCACGCTAATTCCACTTTCCTTAATAGATATCGGGGCGTGCTCACGACTAGAACCGCAACCGAAGTTTTTGCCTGCCACCATTACGTCGCCCTCTCTTACTTCCTTTACGAAGTTGGCGTCTATATCCTCCATACAATGACTTGCAAGTTCCTTTTCGTTAGAGGTGTTTAGGTATCTTGCCGGGATAATTACGTCGGTGTCTACGTTGTCGTTATATTTAAATACTCTTCCTTCCGCTTTCATATTATTCTCCTAATTTTTCAGGATTTGTGATATATCCCGTTAATGCGCTTGCCGCCGCAACCGATGGGCTTGCTAAGTAAACCTCAGAGTCTACGTGTCCCATTCTTCCGACAAAGTTTCGGTTCGTGGTGCTTACTGCTCTTTCGCCCTTTGCAAGTATTCCCATGTGCCCGCCAAGACAAGGTCCGCACGTTGGCATACTAAATATTGCGCCTGCGTTGATAAAGATATCTACAAGCCCCTCGTGAATACATTGCAAGTAAATTTTTTGAGTGCCCGGGATTATGATTACCCTTACGCCTTTTGCCACTTTTTTCCCTTTCAAAATCTCAGCGGCTGCCCTCATATCTTCCATTCTTCCGTTCGTGCAACTTCCTATTACGACTTGGTCGATTTTCACTTCCTTTTCGCCGATATCGTCCACCGTCCTAGTATTTTCAGGCAAATGTGGAAAAGCAACCGTCGGTCTTATGGTGCTTAGGTCGATATCGTAAGTCTTTTCGTACTCTGCGTCCTCGTCCGCTTTGAACACTTTGTACTCTTTATTAGAGTGCTCCTTTACGTACTCAATCGTTTTTTCGTCCACTTCGAATATGCCGTTTTTAGCGCCTGCCTCAATGGCCATATTAGCCATACAAAGCCTATCGTCCATAGACAAATTTTTAAGCCCTTCGCCCGTAAATTCCATGCTCATATATCTTGCGCCGTCCACACCGATTTTGCCGATAATATGTAGGATTACGTCCTTTCCGCTGCAATACTTATTTAGTTTGCCTTTTAGGTTGAACTTGATTGCAGGTGGCACTTTAAACCATGCCTCGCCCGTTGCCATACCTGCCGCCATATCGGTACTACCAACGCCCGTTGAGAACGCACCTAACGCTCCGTAAGTACAAGTGTGTGAATCCGCACCGATTACAAGGTCGCCGGGGACTACTAAGCCCTTTTCGGGAAGTAGTGCGTGCTCGATACCAAGTTCGCCCACCTCGAAGTAGTTGGTGACGTCGTATTTTCTTGCAAACTCCCTTACAAACTTGCATTGCTCTGCCGCCTTTATATCCTTATTAGGTGTAAAGTGGTCGGGCACGATTGCTATTTTATCCTTATCAAACACCCTATCCGCCCCTAATTTTTCAAACTCTTTAATCGCAACGGGAGTAGTGATATCGTTTCCTAAAACAAGGTCTAGTTTTGCCATAATTAGTTGCCCGACCTTTACGGCGGACAATCCTGCGTGATAAGCAAGGATTTTTTGCGTCATTGTCATTCCCATTATTATTTCTCCATTCTATTTGAATCTTTTATTAGTTTATATTCGATTGCATCTATGCAAGCAATCAAACTTGCTTCGATAATATCTCTTGATACGCCTATCGTAGTCCAAATATCCTTTCCGTCGCCGGACTCGATAAGCACTCTTGTAACTGCCGAGGTGTTTTCCTTGCTATCCAAAATTCTTACCTTGTAGTCGGTTAGTTTCATCTCGGATAGGCTTGGGAAGAACCTTTCTAACGCCTTACGCAACGCTTTATCTAGTGCGTTGACCGGTCCGTTGCCCTCGTCTGCCGTAATCTCGGTTTGTCCGTTTACCGCCACTTTCACCATAGCGCTTGCCGGTGAAAAATCGCCGTGCATACTTTGTTTTCCTATGGTTTCAAACTTGATAATTTCAAAGTACGGCTTGTATTTTTCCAGTTGTTTAAGCACAAGTAGTTCAAAACTTGCCTCAGCACCCTCGAACTGATAGCCCTTAAACTCTAATTCCTTTATCCTATCGATAATTCTTGCCGTAACCTCGCTGTCCTTGTCTAAGCCCGGCGCAAATTTTTGAATTTTTGCAATTATCGTTGACCTACCCGCTACCTCGCTCATCAAAAATCTTCTGCTGTTGCCCACGCTGTCGGGGGATACGTGCTCGAAGGAAGCGGAAGTTTTTCTCACACCGTCTATGTGCATTCCCGCCTTGTGAGTGAAAGCGCTCTTTCCAACGTACGGCATGTTTTTGTTCAGCCTAACGTTTGATATCTCCGCTATTTTTCTGCACGCAGAGGTTAGGTTTTTCAAGTTGTCGTTGACGCCGGTTTCATAGCCCTTTTTCAGTTGCAAATTAGCAATCACCGTGGATAAGTTTGCGTTTCCGCACCTTTCACCGTAGCCTATTAGCGTGCCTTGTACCACACTTGCGCCGCTTTCAACAGCCATTACCGAGTTTGCTACCGCCATTCCTCCGTCGTCGTGAGTGTGAATAGCAAGAGGCGTTTTCACCTTCTTTCTAACCTCTTTCACCACCTTTGAAACTTCTTCAGGAAACGCTCCGCCGTTTGTGTCGCACAGGCAAATACAATCCGCTCCGCCCTTTTCGGCAACTAGCAAGGTTTTAAGTGCGTACTCTTTATTCCTTTTGTAGCCGTCAAAGAAATGTTCCGCATCGAATATCACTTCCTTGCCTAACCCTTTAAGGTACTTCACCGTGTCGTAAATCATACTTAGGTTTTCGTCTAAGGTGGTTTTGAGTATCTCCGTTACGTGTAAGTCCCACGACTTACCGAAGATTGCCACCGCCGATACGTTTGCTTGTACTAGCGACCTGAGATTTTTGTCCTCCTCAGCCTTAATTCCTTTACGCCTAGTAGAGCCGAACGCTACGATTTTGCTATTCAGTTTTAAGTTTTGTATCTCGTTAAAAAACTCGATGTCCTTCGGATTAGAAAAGGGGTTGCCCGCCTCGATATAGTCAATGCCTAATTCGTCCAGCGTTTTAACGATATTGAGTTTATCTCTTACCGAAAAACTAATTCCCTCCGCTTGCGCTCCGTCCCTTAACGTAGAATCGTAAAAAATTATCTTATTCATTGTTTTTGATTAGTTTGTTGTCGTAAATCATATTATTGATTGCCGAAATATACGCTTTGATTGCCGCCTCCACTATATCCACGTCCACGCCGTGTCCGTTGTACACTTTGTCGCCGCACTTGATTTTTGCTGTTACGTGGCCTTGCGCATCCGTTCCGCCCGTTACCGAATCAATCAAGAAGTCCGTTAGTTCGAATTTTTCGCCGCCGACAATCTCGTTAATCGCCTTGTAACTTGCGTCGATCGGTCCGAACTTGCTTGCTACCACCTTTTCTATCTCCTTGCCGTTTTCGTCGGTCAAGGTGACTGCCGATGTTGTGGTTATGGTGTTGCCTACGTTTATCACAAACCTAGTTAGTTTGTAACTTTCAGGCACGCTGCCTTTCTTGTTTACCAGCGCCTCTACGTCTTGGTCGGTCACGCTCTTTTGCCTATCTGCAAGGCTCTTGAACTCCTCGAATATCTCTTGCAATCTCTCCGACGTAACCTTGTAGCCTAGCGAGGATAGTTTGTCCTCTAAGGCGTGCTTTCCGCTGTGCTTACCAAGTACCATCACGTTGTTTGTTAAGCCAACCGACTCAGGCGTCATAATCTCGTAAGTGCTTTTATTTTGTAGTACTCCGTGTTGGTGAATACCCGATTCGTGCGCAAATGCGTTTTCTCCGACTATCGCTTTGTTTGGCTGCACCTTAATGCCTATAATTCGTTGCAAAGTTTTGCTCGTTTTCGTTATCTTCGTGGTGTCTATCTTGGTGTCGGCGCTATACAAATCTTTTCTTGTTTTTAACGCCATTACCACTTCTTCAAGTGCGCAATTTCCTGCCCTTTCGCCTATGCCGTTAACCGTACATTCCACTTGGGTTGCGCCGCAAGTTATCGCTGCTAAGGAATTTGCCGTAGCCAGTCCTAAGTCGTTGTGGCAATGCACCGAAATATCCACGTTATCTATACCTTTTACTCTCTCTTTAATCGTTTTTATCAGTTTGCCGTACTCTTCGGGGGTAGCGTAGCCTACCGTGTCGGGAATATTTACGGTGGTTGCGCCGGACTCGATTGCCGCCTCTAACACTTGCACCAAAAAGTCCACGTCGCTCCTGCTTGCGTCCTCCGCCGAAAACTCGATATCGTCGCACAAACTTTTTGCGTAACTTACGGTGCTTTTAACCTTTTCCAGCACTTGCTCCCTCGTCATTTTCAGTTTGTACTGCATATGTATTTCGGAGGTTGCTAAAAACAAGTGTATTCTTGGCTTTTTAGCGCATTTTACCGATTCGTACGCCACGTCGATATCGCCTTTTAGCGCTCTTGATAGTGATGCCACCGTGGAGTTTTCCACCACTTCTGCTATCCCCTTAACAGAGGCAAAGTCACCGGGCGAGGCAACGGCAAAACCTGCTTCGATTACGTCAACGCCGAGGGTGTCGAGCATCTTTGCGAACTTGATTTTTTCGCTAATATTCATGCTGCACCCCGGGGATTGCTCCCCGTCTCTCAACGTTGTATCAAATATTTTTATTCGTTTCACCATTGTCCTTACCTTCTTTCTTTATTTCTCTGTGATTTCGGTATCCCAGTTCATCATACTTCTTAATTGTTTGCCCACTACTTCAACAGGGTGCTCTGCCTCTTTCTTTCTTTGAGCGTTCATATAAGCCTTACCCGTCATATTTTCCAAAATGAAGTTCTTTGCAAACGTGCCGTCTTGAATATCTTTCAGTACGCCCTTCATAGCCTTTTTGGTTTCCTCGGTTATTACCTTTGGTCCTGTTACGTAGTCGCCGTACTCTGCCGTTTCAGAGATACTGTAACGCATACCTTGTAAGCCTGCTTTGTTTACTAGGTCTATGATTAGTTTCATTTCGTGTACGCACTCAAAATATGCGCTTTCAGGTTGGTAACCTGCCTCTACCAAGGTTTCGAAGCCGCATTTCATAAGTGCCGCAACACCTCCGCAAAGTACTGCTTGCTCGCCGAACAAGTCGGTTTCGGTTTCCTCTTTAAAGGTGGTTTCCAAAATGCCCGCTCTTGCTCCGCCTATTCCGTAAGCGTAAGCCATTGCCACTTTTTTAGCGTCACCCGACGCATCTTGATACACGGCGATTAGGTCAGGAACGCCTTTGCCCTCTTTAAACTGGCTACGAACGGTGTGTCCCGGTCCTTTTGGCGCTATCATAATTACGTCCACGTCCTTTGGAGGAACGATTTGTCCGTAGTGGATATTAAATCCGTGAGCAAATGCAAGCGTCTTACCCTTAGTCAAGTACGGTGCGATATTTTGCTTGTAAATTTCTGCTTGCTTTTCGTCCGGTGTAAGCATCATAATTACGTCCGCCCATTTTGCCGCATCACTCGTGGTCATTACCTTTAAGCCAACGCCCTCTGCCTTTTTCCAAGACTTTGAACCTTCGTACAAGGCTACCGCAACGTCCACTCCGCTTTCCTTTAAGTTAAGTGCGTGTGCGTGTCCTTGCGAACCAAAACCTACGATTGCTACCTTTTTGTTTTTGATATAAGAGAAATCACAATCTTTCTCATAATACATTACAGCCATTTTTAAGCCTCCTAAAATTCCTTATTTTTCATTTTTGCTTTGTTTTTTTGCTTCATTTTGCAATATTACTTTATTGCTTTATTTGATATTGCTTTGTTTCAATGCGCCATTTTACATCGTTTAGTTTAGTCAACGCATCTTATTGCTTTGCTTCATTCCGCTTTACTAAGTTTTATTTGCCTATATTTGCTACTATCTATTCCTTTTTTTAGATACAATTTTGTAAACTGGGCATAAACGCTTCGTCGCCTCTAATTAGTGCCGTTAGCCCCGTCCGTACCGTTTCTAGCACCGAGTACGGCGTTAGCATTTCGATAAAAGAGGTGATTTTGCCATTATCTCCGCACACTTCAAGTATCAGCGAGGAGGGGCTTGCATCCACGACTTTGGCGTCGTAAATCTTGCAAATCTCTAATATCTCGCTCCTTACCGACGGCGACGTTTTTACCTTGATTAGCATCAGTTCACGCTGCACCGACGTTGCCCTATGTAATTGCTCTACCTTAATTACCTCGATAAGTTTGTTTACTTGCTTTATGATTTGGTCTAGGATTTGTTCGTCGCAATTTACAACAACCGTCAGCCTAGATACGCCCGTGTTATCGGTTTGTCCGCAACTGATACTTTCGATATTGTAGCCTCGTCTACTAAACAAACTAGACACCCTACGCAAAACACCCGAATGGTTTTTAACTAAAATAGAAATTACGTATTTTTGCATTTTATCCTCTCTTTAACCTATTACTTAGGTTTTTTCTAAAAAAAAATTCATACCCCATTGTTTCAATAAGGTATGAATTAGAATTCAATCAATAATATTATGCTATATGCTTATAACAATACTAATTTTTGCCTAACCCAATACCTCGCCGGCTTATAATTATAAGAGCGAGTATAATGACTATAATTAGGTTAACAAAATTCAAATATTGCATCTTTTCTCCTTTTTATATTTTTATTCTAATACCGTCTTTTTAATGTGTCAACTATTTTTTATACTGTTTTTTTCACTTTTTTTCGGTATTTTTACTGATTTTTAACGGTTTTAATCAACAGTTTGCATTTTTTGTGCATTATTTTTGGATTTTTTAAAGCCACAATAATTAGGTATATGTTTTGCTATTTATATTTATATATAATACAAAAAATCCTACAAAAAAATTAGCGAAAATATTTTTTTTGGCGTGTCCACTCCTAAACTCATTAAGGTTTTTGCCGAATAATAGTCGTAACCGGTGTGGCTAATCAGCCTAAACACAGCGGCAACCATATCCACAAAATCTTCCTCGGTCGTTTCAAATAGCACTAACCCTATACCTAAAAACCTAAGCGTTGCGTACACCGAGGACACGGCAATAAACTCTTCAAGGGGGTTTTCTTTTCTATCCTGAAAAGGAAACTGCTCAAAAAACAGGTGATTAACAAGCAAATTTTCTAACCAAATCTCCCACCTAGGAAACCTATTTTCAAACTCGGTTTTTGCCGCTAGGTACTTATCCTTGATATCTCCCTGACTAAAATAACTTAGCGCCCTCTCGCCGTATTTTCGCACGCTTACGCTACGGTCGTTTAATAATTCTAGCAATTTTTTCATTACGTCTAGCCCGAAAATAACGTCGGTTTCTTCCACTTTTTCTTCGCTTGCAACAAACTCACTTACTAAAAACTTTTCGATTTTGTCTTGGTTTTTTAGCGCCTCGTCCAGTTTTTCAAGGGCTAGCCCTAGCATTTTTAGTCTTGTGCTTAACGGATACCTTCTATCTTGAATTATGCTTATCAGTTTGGCTCTAATTTCCACCTCTTTTCCGCAGGTTGCAAATTCGTTTTTTCTTGGCACGCTATACAATTCGTCCACTTTTAAAGTTTTGCGCACGAATTTTATCGGCTCTGTTTGGCTAAACAACAGTTCTACCACCGCCTCGCAACTATTAGCGCAGGAGCACTCGTACCCCGGCACGACTCTTATACCTCTCGGGTACAACTTGCACACTTTAGCAAGGGCGTTTTCGCCTAGTTCTTGGTGGACCAAACACTTTCCGTCCGCTAGCCTCATGGGGCAATTCCCATCGTAGTCGTGCACGATTTCGGCGTACTCGTCGGGGGTTGGGTGCAGCAAAACCCTAACTCCTTTGTCTATCCTCTTTTTTAAATCGTCGCTACACTCCTCGCCTTCTAGCCTAAAATAATCGGCAAGGGATATTTTAATAGCCCACCCTACGCAACAAGCAGACCTACAATCTCCCATTTTGCACTTAAAATCGCCGTAATATTGCGGCATATAAAACTCTCTCTCTTCATTCATAACTCACCTGAAACCCGTTTAAAATTGCGGCTTTCTAAAAAAATTTTACTACCGTTTTTTTTATTTCGTCAACAATTTTTTTATTCTGCTATACTGTTTTTCGTTTTTTTGCCGAGGTTTTGGGCTGCTATTTTTATATTTTTCTGTCGTGATTTCACCGTGAGGTATATCGTTATTTCACCGTGGGGTTATTTTATCGTGGGTTACGCCATTTTTCCTAATTGTTTAACCTGTTTTCTTGTTACTTGTTCACTTTTTTTATTATTTTTTTGCCGTAAAAAATATTCTTTATGATATTTTTTATAATGTTTTGTATGATATTTTGGATAATATTTTTGTACGATATGCTATTGATTATCTTATTATTCTTTACCGTAAAAACCCTTTAAATTAGCAATAAATCAGCCGTCAATCGTTCTGATTGTCACAAAAAGTTGTTACACCGAGCAAAAACAAAACCCCTAGTAAATACTAGGGATTAGAGTGCTTTTATTTTTTAATTATAAACAAAATGACAAAAAAATAGGAAGAACGCTAAGTTTCTTCCTATATATTTTAATCGTTATTTACTTTCGTACAAACTCTTGTACACTTCGGTGTTGATTTTAACGTAGGTTTTGTAATTATTTACCACGTCTCTAATCTTGTCTTCGTACAAGTTGCTTTCAAGATTGCTCTTAATCTTATCTTTCCAACTATCCTCAAAAGTTACGTAATCGGTTCTGCCGTATTCTGCTATCGAATTGCCGTTTAGTTTCGTATCGGTTGAGTAGTAGCCCGGCATATCCGCAATCATAATGATATGGATGCCGTACTCGGACACCGCAAACATATTCTTGAACGCATCAAAGTTGCTTGCCTCCTTACTGATTGCGCTAGTTGAATAGTTACCAACGTAATGGGTATCGGTGTAGTAATTTGAAGGATAGGTAAACTTACCGTCAGTTCCCTTTGTTCCGCCCATTAGCGCTCTGGTTTGGTCGTTATAAGCGTCAACGTAGTCGCTCTTGCCGTTTTTTGGAACAAGATAGCCCTTAGCATTGCTGGTTTCAAACATACCCGGATCGTCGTTTACCATATACATCCACTTAGTAAACTTCTCCCTTAAAGCGACTTGCCTTTGGTACTCAACCGCCAACTTCTCTGCGTCGGTGCTTGCCGAGTTAACCTTCTCGTTATACTCCTCGTTGATTTTAACAAGGTCGTAGTTAATCATTTTCAAAACGGTTAGAACAGGTACGTCGTATCCGGTCTTGATTAACTCTTTTTCCTCATCGGTAAGTAGCGTTCCGTAAGTGTCTTTTACGTCAAAGCCAAACGGTTTTAACGGGCAATTTACGTCGTCACACTTGTGGTAGCCGTACTTATCTTTGTACTTATACGTACCGTTTTCGTTCTTATCGTTTAAGTGGTCAGCGGTGATACCGGACGAGCATTTAGCCGTTGATTTGTAGTTAGGGTTAGATATATTCACCTTTATTTTACTAGCATACTCAAACAACATATTGTCTAGTATTGCTTGCTCTTTATCGTCGATAACGTTATCGGTCTCTTCAAACAACTTTTTCTTCTCGGCGTAAGCGTTTTTGCTGGTTTCGTCAAAACTTAACAAGATATTGAAGGTGTAACCGTATCCTGCCGTACCCACCTCGGTTTCGGTATTATTTACTATCGGGTGATATACAGCCGACGAACTACCGATTTGTGTTTTGTAAGCGCTTTCCTTAAAGATTTCCTTTAAGCCGTCGCTCGTTGGGTTTTGGTAGATAAAATCTTGCTTATTTTGATTAAACGTTTCGTTATATTTTTCGTTATAAACCTTGTCTATTTCTGCCTTAGACAACTCGCTAACCGTTACTAATTTATAGTGGCTAACAAGTTTGCTGTTTACTAAATCCTCAAAGAAGTCGTTGTAAGTTTTGCCTATTTTGTTCAGCCTTTGGTCTAGCCTCTTTTTAGCCTCTTTTTCCTTATCGGAATGCTTGCCTTCCTTTTCGTCTAGTTGCCACTTAACTTCAAACCTTTTTAGGCTAGCAAGTTTTTCTTTTCTTTCGGCTAGTTCTGCCTCGGTGTATTTGTCGTCAGCCTTAGCGGTAACGGTTTTTTCCTTTTCCTCAGCCCTTTCCTTCCTTATAGAAGGCTTATCTTTAATTTCTTCCTCTTCGGTTTTATCTTCCTCTTTATCCTCGTCGTCCTTGTCTAAGGATTCTTCCTTTTCAATCTCGGTGATAAAGTTATCCAAAAGTTCTTGCATTTGTTTGTTGTAACTTTCGATAAGTTCAATCTTTTCGTCAGTCCACAAAATATCGCTGTAAATATTTTTAAAAGCAGGGGTTGTGCCCTCGACTACTGCCGAATGGTCCACCACTTTCAAGGTTTTAGCGTCTAAGCCAAGCGCCTGACAAAGTTCCACGGTTGCTTTTAGTTTGATAAGTTTTTGTTGGCTTAACAACTCTGCACAATAATTGTAAGCCTTTTCCTTGCTCATACCATAATAGTTCATGAAAATATAGCCGTTAGCGTTAAAGTAGGTTTTTAGTTCCTTTTTCGTAACGGTGTCGGTTAGCCCTTCGTACTTAATATTAGCAACGACAAGCGCATCGTCCCTTTTTTCGTTTAGTTTTATCATGTCGCAACCTGCAAAAACCACGGTCACAATCATAACTAATATCAATAATAGTGCAATTTTTTTCTTCATATTCTCTCCGTATTATGCTACACCTTGCTAAAAGCAAGTGAATTATTTTAAGTAAATTACTTATATATTATACATATAAATTCGATTTTTAGCAATAACTATTCCAAAATATTTGCAATTTTGCCTTATTTTCCCGTCGATTTAATTACAATCTTGTAAAAACGCCGTCATCATAGCGATTTTTTCTTGGTCGGTTTTGCCTTTCACGTTAAACAAACAACGAATAGGCGTGGTGTCGGTAAGTACGGCTTTGCCTTTTAGATTGCTGACCGCCTTGATTATTTGCGGGTTCTTAAATACGTTCACGTTTCCAAACTCTATGCCCATACCCTTTTCGGTGATTAGCACTTTTTCAGCGCCGATATTACTTGCAAGCGCCTTAACTAAGGATATGTTGATTAGGTTTTGAACGCCGCAAGTTACCTCGCCGTACATTGCCCTAACCTCGCCTTCAAGGTTTTTGCCGTCCTCGGCTGTTCTTACTTCGCCTATCTTGTTGTATAACGCCATACGCTCGCCGCTTGGAATATCCATATCGATATTTGCGTTGACGTCCGATTTAACCTCGGCGTTCACTTCGCTAACAGCCTTGCCCGTCGTGACTTCTAAAACCGCCTCTTTCAGCATCTTGGTGTAAAGTTCGTAGCCCACTTGCTCCATGTGTCCGTGTTGCTCCCTACCAAGCACGTTGCCTGCCCCTCTGATTTGCAAATCCTTTAAAGCGATTTGATAGCCGCTGCCAAACTCGGTGTATTCGTTTAAAGCAACGAGCCTTTGGTTTGCTTCGCCCGTAAGCACTTTGTTTTTTGCGGTGGTAAAATATGCGTGTGCAAGTTTTCCGCTTCTGCCTACCCTACCTCTTAGTTGGTGCAGTTGGCTAAGCCCGAACTTATCCGCATCGTACACGATTAAAGTGTTTGCGTTAGGTAGGTCTATGCCGTTTTCAATAATGGTGGTGCACACCAGTACGTCCGCCTCGCCGCTATAAAAATCATCTATCCTCTTTTCCAGTTTCTCGCTACTCATCTGCCCGTGAGCCACGGTAATTCTTACCTTATCTTTAAGCAAATGCGACAATTTAGATGCGTACTCTTCTATGCTTTCCACATAGTTGTACAAAACGAAAACTTGTCCGCCCCTTGCCATTTCTCTGTTTATTGCGTCCACCACTATTCCGTCGTCGTACTCAACCACGTAAGTTTCGATAGGCAACCTGTTTAGTGGCGGCGTTTCTAATAAGTTTATGTCCCTAATTCCGCTCATTGCCATGTGCAAAGTCCTTGGGATAGGGGTAGCCGACAAGGTAAGCACGTTCACGTTTTCGGACAAAAATTTCATTTTTTCCTTTTGCTCCACGCCAAAACGCTGCTCCTCGTCCAAAACAAGCAGCCCGAGGTTTTTGAACTTAACGTCCTTGCTTAGAAGTCTGTGTGTGCCTACGGCAATCTCCACCTTTCCGCTTGCAATCTCGTCCAAAGCGGCTTTGTTTTCGGCGTTTGACTGCAACCTAGAAAGCAGCCTGATTTGGATATTGAACGGCTTTAACCTCTCTTTAAGGTTTTTGTAATGTTGGGCGGCAAGAATTGTGGTCGGGGCAAGAATAACCGCCTGCCTGCTATCTATTACGGTTTTGAAAATACCCCTAAACGCAACCTCGGTTTTGCCAAAACCCACGTCGCCGCAGATAAGCCTGTCCATAACCTTACCGCTTTCCATATCCCTTTTTACGTCGCTGATTGCAGTAAGTTGGTCCGGCGTTTCGGTAAACTCGAAGCCGTCCTCGAACTCCTTTTGCCATACGGTGTCCTCAGAGTACTTGTAGCCGTTTGCCTGCTCCCTTTTTCTGTATAATTCCACAAGGTCGATAGCCATCTTTTTGATAGATTGCCTTACCCTGTTTTTTACCTTTTCAAAGTCCTTTCCGCCAAGTTTGTTTATCTTTGGGCATGAGCCCGTGTACTTAGTAAGCAAATCCATTTGGTCGATAGGAACGTAAAGTTTGCCGTTGTCTTTGTAGGCAACAACGATAAAATCCTTTTCGCCGCCCGCCACTTTTTCTCGGCTGACACCCTCTACAAGACCTATTCCGTGCCTTTCGTGAACGACGAAGTCACCCTCTTTAATTACCTCGCTAGTCCTCTTTTTCTTCCTTACTTGCGTTCTCTTTCCAAGCAACTCTTCCGTACCTATTAAAGCAAACTTCGATAACGGGTACACCACGCTTTTCCTAATCGTAAACGGGGCTAGGAATATGCCTGATTTTTTGGTGATTTCGTCCACTATCTCTACGTACAAGCCCATATCCCTAAGCGTGTTTTGAATAGCCCTTGCTCTGTCGTAGTTTTCAGCGCATAATACCATCAAATTCCCCAGCCTACTATTTGCGTTTATATCCGTTACAAGTTGGCTTTGCTCTAAGTAATATTTAACGGTAGGCTTACCGGTTATCTTAAAAATAAAGTCGCTTTCAAAAAACGTATTTTGCGATTGAAGTGGCATAAAACCGAGTTTTAAGTGCGGTTTTAGTAGCGATAAAAGTGCGTTTTGGTTGATTAAAGCATTTTTGTGTTCGCTTAATGCCTGCCCCGAGTCAAGCATTGCCTCCACTCTGTTTCTATGTTCGAGTTGGTATACGTCTAGTTTTTCTTTCACCATTCTTACGTCGTCGAAAGCAATGGTGAAGTCCTCGGTTAAGTAGGAGAAAACGCTAGTAAATTCGCTTCTTACCAGCGGCATAATAAAGGACAAAGTGTAGTCGGATTTATTGATGCGTAATTTTTGCAACACCCTATCCGCCGTCTCCTCAAAATTAGGGTTTTTCTCCTTTTCCTTTTCCAGCCTTTCTATTACTTTTTTTGCCCCGTCCTCACTAACAAGCACGTCGGAAAGAGGCAGAATTTCCAGTTTGTCCAAAGCCTTAATCGGCTTTATCGTAACGAGTTCGTAACTTTTGATGCTCTCCACCAGTTCGTCAAAAAACGATATCCTAACGGGTAGTTCCTCGCCTGCTACGAATATATCTATTACGTCGCCTTTTTTGGAAAACTCGCCTTCTGACGTTACGTTGTCCACCCTTTGATAGCCTGCGTGGACAAGTTTTTCCGTTAGTAAAACGGGCGAAAATTCCTCCTCCAGTTTTACCACAAACGACCTATTTAAAAGTTCTTCTTTTAAAGGTACTAACTGCAAAAGCGATAACGGTGACAAGGTAACCACGTCCACGTTTCCCTTTGCAAGTTTGCTTAAAGTTTTTATCCTGCTGTAAAGATTGTTTTTGTTATACGAGTACTGAGAGTACAAAATCTCCTCTTTTTCGGGCAAAAACTCCGCCCTGATTCCGTACTCGATTAAATCCTCTTTCAGCATCTTTGCTTGAAGGCTATCGGGTGCTACGTACAATACTTTTTTATCTAGCGTGCCGATGATATGCTCCCTAATTCCCATATTAGCACAATAAACCGTAACGTTATTGTTACGGCTTTTTTCGTAGATATCAAATATTGTTCCGCCCAAGTTTTTCGGCAATAAAAACTCTTTCACTTTCCCCTCTATTTTTTCACGTTATATTTTTGCATCAAATTGTCGAAGGTTTCGCCCTTAATATATTCGTCTAGGCAATCAACGACGCTTGCGATTGCTTTCATAAGTTCCTCTTTGGTTTCGCCTTGCGGACTAGACAACACATAGGTTGCCATATCCATAAATTCAGGCTTGTCCCCGATACCCACTCTAATGCGCTTAAACGCCGTAGAAGATAGGTTCTCCACGATATTGCGCATGCCGTTATGAGTCCCCGCCGAGCCCGATTTCCTTAGCCTAACCGAGCCAACCGGCAAGTCCACGTCGTCGTACACGATTACGATATCGTCTACCGTTGCATCGTACTTTTTCATAAGGCTTTTTACCGCCTCGCCCGACAAGTTCATATATGTTTGCGGGAGAGCAAGCACCACCTTTTCGTTGTTCTTACTTAGTAGCGCCGTTAAGGACGTACACTCCTTATCCTTTATCTTTTTGCCAAGTTTTTCGCTTAATTCGGTTAAGGTCATAAAACCTACGTTATGGTAGGTATTTTCGTATTTTTCCCCGTAATTTCCAAGTCCTACAATTATTTTCATTTTCCTGCCCTTCGCTTTGCTTTGAAAAACTCACTTAGCAAAACTCCGCACTCCTCTTCCTTTATTCCGCCTATTACGTTTGGTCTGTGGTTGAACTTTTCGTCGCCAAGCAGTTTGTACACCGACGTAACGCACCCTGCTTTTTTGTCGTACGCCCCGTAGTACACGTTGTCTATTCTTGCGTTTATTATCGCTCCTACGCACATTAAACAAGGCTCTAACGTAACGTACAAATCGCAGCCAGATAAGTACCAGTTGTTCAGTTTTTTAGAGGCTCTTTCTATTGCCACAATCTCGGCGTGATACACGGCGCAGTTTTCCCGCTCCTTGTAATTAGTAGCCTCGGCAATAATCTCTCCGTCCTTTACGATAACCGCACCAACGGGAACTTCGTCAAACGTTGCTCCCTCTTTGGCAAGGGCTATCGCTCTATCCATAAATTTTTCGTCCATAGCGTATTTCCTACCTCGCTAAGCAAATTGTACACGCCCTTGTTTTTTTCGACTATTTGCTCAAACTGTGAAAACGGGAACGGGTAATCGAATTTATCCTCACCCACCTCGAAGGTCATGCCCAGCCTTTTGTAACTTTTTACAAACCAGTCCTTGTAGCCACCTGACGAATAGTCGCTTTTAAGTAGCGGATAACCCGTAAGGTCGCTGAATTGTTTTGCATAAAAGTAGTGGTCGGGATAGTCCTTGTAGCCGTAATATATCACTTCCCCTTTGGTGTGGTAACTTATGGTGATTATCGGGTTTATTTTGTTTGTAAACCTAATTAAGTTCCTAGTTTCCACTTCGCTTTCGGGGTATTCGCCCACGTAGTTTGCCGGTGACGGACTAAACACGTTTTGCCTGCCTTGTCCCCACCCGACGTCAAAATTAACGTTTAGGTCCACCGCTCTTGCGTTTGCTTTCCACAGCGAAAAATCTCGCCGTCCGCCGTTTACCGCCTCCAAAAATTCAAGCGGCACTTCGCCCAAGGTTTCGCCCCTGTTTACGCAAAGTTCCACCCCGTCGGGATTAGCCATAGGCACGATATATATGCCCATATCCTCCGTGTAATACTTTATTAGTTCGATAGTTAGCGGCGACGTTATGTATTCCCTTGCGTGTATCGAGCCAAACACAAAACAGCACGGGCTTGTGGTCTTGCCAATAAACACGTAGGGCGTAGGTCTACTTAACGTAGAGTTTCCTATGCTGCCCACCTTAAAGCCTAACTCTTTAAGCCTTTTTATATCATTTAATAAGTCAGCGTATCCGTACATAAATTCCTCCATATCAGTATATGGGCTAACTTATTTAGTTGTTAACTTTCTTAACCGCCTAATGCTTATTTGTGGTACGGCACGGAATTATTTATCGTAAACGCCCTATAAATTTGCTCGCTAAGTATCACCCTCATAAGTTGGTGCGGATAGGTGATTTTGCCAAAACTTATAATATAATCCGCCCTTTTAATCACCTCGTCCGATAGCCCGTTAGAGCCACCGATTAAAAACGAAATCTCGCTTGCGTTATAGGTGCAAATATCTTTTATTTTGTAGGCAAGTTCCTCGCTAGACAGCATTTTGCCCTCTTTATCCATAGCGATTACCATGCCCTTTGCCTTTTGTAGTAGCCTTTCGCCCTCTTTTTTCTTGGTGATAAGTATCTCTTCCTCGCAGGTTTTTTGGTTTTTGTACTCATCCACCTCAATCACCGAAAACTCGCAAAACCTACTTAGCCTTTTTGCGTACTCGCCTATTGCGTCGGTAAAATATTTTTCCTTAATTTTGCCAACGGCTACTATGTTTACCCTCATCTTAACAGCCCCCAAGTAAGCGTGAACACGTTACAACATACGCCCACAAACAAGGTTGCCGTCATAATTGCCTTTGACACGCCGTTAGATTTTATCGTTAAAAATCCGTCCTTAGTAAGTACTACTTGCTTAAACGTATTTAGCACCTTTTTTGCGTTTTGATTTTCGGTGTTCGTTTGAAACGAAACAAGCAACCTAACGAACAAGTACAAGCACACGATAGCAAGCACAACGCTTACAATCACGCCCATAAAGTTTGAGTACATTAGGTTAAAAAACACCCTTTTCAAAGCAAGGAAAGTGCTGCCCGTTTGTGCTCCTACGTCGTTTAGTACTTCGGTAGCGTTTATCATAAAGTGCATTATCATACTGGTTTTGATATTGCCCGTAAACACTACGGCAGAGGCAAAAAACAGCCCCATCATAAAGGTGTAGAACACCTGCCCGACGTTTTGGTGCATAAACGCAAACATAACCGACGACAACAAGATATACTTAATCGGCTCGCCTTTATACGACACTCTAAACAGTCCTCTATGCGCCGTCTCCTCACAAATTGCAGGAAGTAGCGCCGTCATAAATAAGTCCATTACTATTAAGCCTTTGTTTGCTAAATAGTCCGTGGAAGCGGAGGAAGAATAGGTGTAGCCTAAAAGAGTTAGGACGCCTGCGTTTATTTGCGCAAATACTGTGTTTAGATAAATGGCAAGAAAACCTAGCCCTATCACCTTGATTAGTTCGCCTTTTTTGTAGCGTTTAAACCCGAAATCGTCCAAAAAGCCCTTCACGTTCGCCTTACCTTTAATGGTGGTAAAGTACAACGTAACGGGCAAAATAAACATACAAAGTATTTGGCTTACCGTTGTAAAAACGTAAGTCACCTGATTAGAACTCATATAATCTGCGGTGTAATTTATAACGATGCTAGTAAGTAGCAACGCAATTATCACCGTGTAATATACTAAATGAAGTCTTGCTTTTTCGTTTTCCATTAAAATCCTTGCACTAAAGAAACTATCCACGTTATTACTAATATGACGACGATGGCTATAATTATTATACTTACGCCCTTTTCTTTTCCCATAACGGACTCGTTTTTGATATAATCATCATCAAGGTAGCCGATCGTTTCCTCAAAGTTTTCTCTACTTTTTGTTCTATCCTCTTTCGACACAATGCCCCTGAAAAATCTGGTAACCGCATCAAACACGCTGCCCACAACGTATCTAAACTTGCCTTTCGGGTACACGTTTACCACCTTTTCGCCAAGGCATCTGTCTTTGCATTGTTGCTTAAATAGTTTCATAAAGCAAATTAAAGCGAACATTCCCACGATAAAACAACCCACGCCAAGCAATATATTAAAGTATCCTAGCGGCTCGAAGTCCATAGGGATATAGTTCATAACTAGGCTGATTAGGTTGTTAAAGAAGTGCATAATCACTCCAAACCACACCGAGCCTCCGTACAAAACCACCAAGCAAATCACGATAGACGCAAGTAGTTGGTGCACCGTTTGAACGGCGCTTCCGTGGGATAAGCAGAAGATAAGCGAAGTCATCATTACGGCAAAAGCGTAACTTTTTTGCTTTAATCCGCCAAGTAGCAAGCCTCTATAAATAAATTCTTCAAGTATTGCCGGCATAATTACGGCAAACATAAGCCCTAGGAAAAATCCGCCTACGGTTTGCGGAATATATATATTTCCGCTACTTTTAAAGCCTGCAAGCCCTAGTAGGTACATAAATAGGTACGCAATAGGTAAAAACGCAACTATCGCTGATAGCGACATGAAAAACAGGCTGACCGTTTGTTTTACGCTAGGCGCTTTTTTAAGATTCATTGCCGAGACAAAATCTATTTTTGCCATCGCCGTGTAGCCAAAGAATGCAATCAGCATTGCCATTTGGTTGGTTGCAAGCATCACTATAGAATAGTACTGGTTAGTATCCTGCGTGAAGTTATTGCTTCTACAAATAGCGCCAACAACGTTAGACAGCAACAAACTTACGATAAGATAGAAAAAGTAAGATACTCCGCTGTCATTCATATTAAAATACTGTCTTTTTTGTTTCATCTATACCTCTAAAAATCTGCTACGTTTATTACTAGGCGCAACCGCTATTTCAAGGTTCTTGCCCTGTAATTTTTTGTTTTTTACAATATATTTTTCCACCGTGCTGTACGCTAGTTCCGGCAGATTATTGTTTTCGCTAAGGTGGGCAAGCAACACTTTTTTCAGTTTGCCCTCGGCAAGTTCGCTTACAAGCCTTCCCGCATCGTCGTTAGAAAGGTGTCCGCTCTCGCCCGAAATCCTAATTTTTAGTTTGTACGGGTAGTTGCCCTGTTTTAGCATACGTACGTCGTGGTTTGCCTCCAAAACTATTACGTCGCTCATAACTAGGTTGTCCTTTACGTCAGAGGTTACGTATCCCATATCGGTTGCCACGCTTATTCTTTTGCCATCGTTTACAAAAGTGTATCCGTAGGGGCAAAAAGAATCGTGCACCGTCCTAAACGGCACTACGAAGATATCCCCCACCGTAAAGCCGTTTTCGTTTATTACGTCGATATCGAATTCCGTGCCAAGCCTCTCGTTAATAAGGTACTGCACGCCGTCAGCCACGTAAATTTTGACGTTTTGCTTGCTTAGTAAACTTTTTAGCCCGAAAATGTGGTCTACGTGTTCGTGCGTAATCACCACCGCATCTATCTTTGGCTCTTCGTTTTCGCTTACGAAAAACTCCTCGATTTTCTCCGCTCTCACTCCGCAATCCACCAAAATATTCGTATTTCCGCTAGTTATAAAAGTACAATTCCCTTTACTACTGCTGCTTAGCGTACAAACTTTAAACATTATCTACTTGCTCTTTTTTCTAGTCTTTTGATTATAGCGTTATTTTTCAAAACGGGCGCTGTTTGTTGCCTCTAATAGCCCTAGCCTTGATAAAGACCTACCGCATTTTGTACAATACTCGCTGTTAATTTGGTTCTTTTCGTTACAATATGGGCAATATTTTGTGGGGATAGCGTTGCTTTTTAGCCCGTAAAACTTTTTACCGCTAACCTTTTTACCGTAAGCGTAAGTAACGTCTTCTTTTAAAGTCTTGCGGTCGTAAAAAAGTTTTTTCTTATTCTTCATTACGGCATCAAAAATTTCGTCGCTAGCCACTTTTACAGTACTCGTAACGTTTATACTATCGGCTTTTTCGCTTTGATTCGGCTCGCTTTCCACTTTTTTTGCGGCAGGCACTTCTTTATTTTCCGTAGTTTTTGTGGCTACCTCGTTTTGTTTAGCCTCGCTTATCGGCGCAATTTTATCATTCGTATTTGTATTTGCCGTAGCGGTTGTAGTGACGATAGGCTCGCTAACAGTTTCTCTTTCCTGTTTAGCGTCAACCAATCTTCTTCCACACTCGGCGCAAAACGTAAAATCGTCGCTTACTACTGCACCACAATATTTACATACTGCCATATTACCACCTCTTATTTGTTAAAACTGTCCTTTAAGTTTACGATATTGTTGAATATAATCTCGCCGTCCTTTGAATCCTTGGACTTCATAAAGTAGCCCACCCTCATAAACTGGAATCTATCGTAAGGCTTAGCATTTGCCACAAACGGCTCTGCTTTTGCCTTGTTTACGGTTATGGTGGTTGGGTTTATTCTATCGTTGAAGTCGCCCTCGCCGTCAAGAAGTAAGTAGTCGTAATTTCTTAAAGTTACGTCCATAGCGGTTGCTCCGTCCACGTATTGAAGCACGCCCTTAACCTTTTCTTTTGCCATACTTCCACCGCTTTGGCTATCCTTAATATAATTTACGTGTACTGCCGTTACCTCGCCGTTTTCGTCAAGGTCAACGCCTGCATATTCAACGATATATGCGCCCCTTAGCCTTACCTTTACGCCCGGAGCAAGCCTCTTGTATTTTGGAGGCGGATTTAGGCTGAAATCCTCTTTTGAAATATACAAAATCTTGGAGAAAGTAATCTCGTGAGTTGCGCTGTTTTCGTCGTTAGGGTTATCCACTACCTCGAAGGTTTCGCTGCCCTCGAAGTTATCCACTATCATTTTAAGAGGCTCTATTACCACCATTCCTCTTGGGGCAGTTTGGTTTAGTTCCTCCCTTATGCAATGCTCTAACAAGGAAGTTTCCACCTCGCTATTTGCCTTTGCCACGCCTATTCTCGAGCAAAAATCACGGATAGAACTTGGCGTGTAGCCTCTTTCCCTTAGTCCGCAAATGGTAGGCATTCTCGGGTCGTCCCAGCCTGAAACCGCTCCGTTATCCACTAGGCTTTTAAGATACCTCTTGCTCATTATCGTCCTTGCGATATTCAGCCTTGCAAACTCTATTTGTCTTGGTTTTTTCACAAAGTCGCAGTTGTTTACCACCCAGTCGTATAGCGGACGGTGTGCCTCGAATTCAAGGGTACAAATCGAATGAGTAATTCCCTCGATTGCGTCTTCAAGCGGATGCGCAAAGTCGTACATAGGATAAATCACCCACTTGTCGCCTGTTCTGTGATGGCTAGCGTGACAAATACGATAGATAACGGGGTCACGCATATTCATATTAGGCGACGCCATATCGATTTTTGCCCTAAGCACCTTTTCGCCGTCAGAGTACTTGCCCTCTTTCATTTCCCTAAATAGTTTTAGGTTTTCCTCAACAGACCTTTCTCTGTACGGGCTGTTTACACCGGGCTCGGTAAGTGTTCCTCTCGTGTTTTTTATCTCCTCGGCGGACAAATCGCACACGTAAGCAAGCCCCTTATTGATTAGATATTCTGCGCACTCGTACATTTTGTCAAAGTAGTCGCTTGCGTAGTACAAGCCGTCCCACTTAAAGCCTAACCATTTAATATCCTCCATAATGCTGTTTACGTACTCAACGTCCTCTTTTACAGGGTTGGTATCGTCAAAACGCAAATTGCACTTGCCGTGATATTTTTCTTTCATACCAAAGTTTATGCAAATGGCTTTTGCGTGGCCTATGTGCAAATATCCGTTTGGCTCAGGCGGAAAACGTGTGATGATTTCGTCGTGTTTGCCCACTCTTAAATCTTCGTCGATAATTTCTTCAATAAAATTTTTGGTTTCTTCTAGCATTTTTACCTCTTTATTTGTGATTGCAGGAGGACGGATAGATTGCGTCCTTGCAATTTATAATCATATATTCCCCTTCCTTTTTAAAGCCGTAAGGGATTAACTTTTCTTGGTCGGTTTTAATCTTCAACGTAGCGCCACTATTACCGAGTTTAAACACGATGCCCCTAAAAAAGAACTGCCTATTGTACTCGGTGTCGTTTTTAAAAACAACAAAATTAGTAAGTACAAAACCGCCGTCGTAACAAAGCCCCGCAACGCCTATGGTTTCTTCGTTTTCTTTAAGGTACACCTTTACGCTACTAAAAAGCCCGTATTTTTGGTCTAATTCCTCTTTTTTCTCACTTTCAATGTCAAGCGTTAACATATATCTCCTATAATATAACTATTGTATAGTTAAAAGCCCCGATTGTCAATAAATTATTTGCGCTAGCCGTAATCTTTAGATTACGAACCCTCGTTTAGCCGCTTTATTCGTAATTTTAAATAGTTAGCGGTTTTTAGAAATATTTTTTAAGTGTTTTTAATACTTTTGGAAAAATTGAAAAATTAAAACCGTTATAGCGTCCGCCACGCTAAAATATTTATAAAATTTACATACCTAGTAAAAAAGGTTTTTGCCCGACATATTGCCATTAAATGACGTAGCCCCATAAATTTTGAAATTAACTGCTTTATATCCCTCAAAAAATACGATAAATTTAAAGAAAAACGCCACAATTTTATCTTAGGTAATTTGTAATTATTTTCTAATTTTTTCAGTATTTACTATATGTTCAGCACGTTATTTTAGTCACGATAGCAATATTTCGGCATTTTTATTTAACCTTTTTCGGTTTATCTAAAACCATCGTTTGTTTTTCCGTGCTAAACCTTGCTAGCAAAAAATACTAAGCGATTTCACGTCTCTAATTCTAAAATAAATCAAAATTTACTAAGTTACCCGTAAAACAATCACCTAAACTGCTTCAAGCATCTTACTTTTCTCGTTCGATATTTTGATAAAATAACAGTAAAATATAATTAAAACTTTAGTAAAACCACAAAAAGCCCGAAAAAAAGCAATAAAAAAACACCGCTATATCGGTGCTTATAATTTTTACCTTAATCAAACAAACAGAATAAAGGATTAAACTAATCAGTTAAAGTACACTTTAAGGCGTGTCTCCTTCGCT
>CAKRNA010000002.1 GCA_934365195.1 uncultured Clostridia bacterium
AAGAGGAAGAGGAAGAGGAAGAGGAAGAGGAAGAGGAAGAGGAAGAGGAAGAGGAAGAGGAAGAGGAAGAGGAAGAGGGTTTAGCGGCGGAGAAATTGTGGCGGTTTGCAAGTAGGCGCAATAGCAATAACAAGAGGACGAAACTAGGATAAATAAAAGCCTCCCTTGTATTAAAATTAAGATAACCAAACAATTCTTCATTGTGCTGAAAAACAAAGATTAAATCTATCCAAACAAGCCTCCCTTGTGCAAAGGGAGGTGGCGCAAAGCGGCGGAGGGATTGTAAAAAAGCGAAAGCAAAAGGGTAGTATTTTCGGTAAAATAAGGATAAATAAAAGCCTCCCTTGTGCAAAAAATTGTCAATTTACTTATCATAGCACGCCTCTTTTGTATGAAAAAGTAATTGATTTTGCTCTATCCAAACAAGCCTCCCTTGTGCAAAGGGAGGTGGCGCAAAGCGGCGGAGGGATTGTGAAATAAGGAAAGATAATAAATTAAGAAAAAGTGCTTAAAATTAGCGTTGTAAGTAGGAAAATAGTTGAGTTTGAGGAAACGAGTAGGACAATCCCCCAGTCAGCAGGCTGACAGCCCCCTTTACACAAAGGGGCCGTTTAATTTTGAAAAGAATACAGTCAAAAACAAGGGGGGAAAAGAGAAAATAGAGGAAAATATTGCTATTATTACTTGGAGAGAGGGTAGGTAGACAAAACGAGGTTGGATATACAGTTAGCAAGAGGCGAAACAAGGATAAATAAAAGCCTCTATTGTGTTGAAAGTGTTGGGAAAACATTTAAAATAAGCCGTTTTTTGTGGTTAAAATACAGACTTATTTTATCCAAATTAACATTCCTTGTATTAAAATTAAGATAACCAAACAATTCTTCATTGTGCTGAAAAACAAAGATTAAATCTATCCAAATATGCCTCCCTTGTGTAAAGGGAGGTGGCACGAAGTGTCGGAGGGATTGTGAATACGGCAATTTATTATGCGGAATTGAGGCGAATTGAAATAAAATAATATTTTAGTTGGTGAAAAATTTAGCATTATATCGAGTTAAAAACTACGTGGAAAGAGGCGCAAAAATCGGGAAATTGACGTGGCGAAAGCAGGGTGAATTTGCAAGGAAAAGTTAGGCTTAAAATAATGTAAGACAATCCCCCAGTCAGCAGGCTGACAGCCCCCTTTACACAAAGGGGCCGTTTAATTCTGAAAAGAATACAGTCAAAAACAAGGGGGAAAAAAGAGAAAATAGAGGAAAATTGCTATTATTACATAGTGAGAGGGTAGGTAGGCAAAATGAGGTTGGATATACGGTTAGCAAGAGGTGAAAACTACGTGGATAGAAGTGCAAACTCGGGGGGATTGACAAGGTGAAAAGTAAGGTAATTTTGCAAGGAAAAGGAACGCTTTAAAGCGGCTTTTTGAAAAACCGACTTAGTAATTAGGCAAAACCGAAGAAAATACACAAAAAAATGGCAAAAACCACAAGTATTTTTGGCTTTGGTATTGACTAAAACTTATTTGTAAGGTAAAATATTTTAAGAGTTATATTATATTTAGGGAATTTTATAAAAATTTATATAAAATCTAAAAATTCCGTGCTAGGAGGAGTTTATGAGAAGATTGAGCAAGGGGTACACAAAATTTGCATTTATGTTGCTTATTTTGGCTATGTGTATGACGGCGTTCGTAGTATCGCCTTATTACAATACTAAAACGTATGCTTATGTTATAACCCCGATTTGTGTAACGAACAAGACAGAGATTATGTCGAAATGGGAGTATTCTAAGTCGGATATTCAGGCTATCGAGGGCAGTGACCCGTCCTTGCCACAAAAGACTTTTGACCATTTCTTCAACCCTAATCTGTCCATAAGGGACGCTCTTTCAGGTTACATATATTTTGCAGAAAGCGATAAACAATGGATAGTTGGTAATAACGATTTTGCTGTTGATAGTTACCCTGGCGGCGTTGGAAACGACTATAGAAAAAGAGATATTCTTAGGGATTACATTCTTGGTACAGGTACTTATTGGAGCACAGATAGAGGTATGAGGAAGGCATACCCACGTTATATGCCAAATTATTATGATTTAGTGACCGGTGCGGGTGGCTCTACTCTTTCTGCTTCCGATTTTCCTAATGGCACAACCACAAAAACGATTTCTCTTGGCGGCAGTCAAGGTAGCATGAAAAATTATTTCGGGCTTGGTTTTGGTATTACTATGAGTTGGGGCGTAGGTAGTTTTGCTGAAGGCACTAACGGTACTAATTACTATACAACGTTTGAGGACAGTAAAATTTACTATTACACCAAATCTGAGGCTACTACTAATAAACCGGGCGCTCCTCCTAAAGTAGTCCAAGACTGGAGACGTTCTAACGGATTTATGTACACCTTTATTAAAGTTCCAAAGGGTATGTCTCAATATCTTAGCGTTTCGGCTAGTGCGGATATGATGTGTCAAAAACCTTTTGGTGAAAATAACGGTAATGATTGTAGGTCGTTAGTTGTACTTGACGTGCAAGTAGGTAATTACGTACCCGATACTAACAACCCTACTCCTAAACACCCCGGTGCTCTTAACGTGAAAAATAGCACTCAATACGTAAGTCCGGATACTGCGGCGGGTGCTGTAAATTGGGCAAACAGACAAACCGGTTTTGTTGACCTAGACGGCTCTGAATGGATACAATTATCTGCAACCGTAGTTACGTCTGACGCTAATTATCTAGGTGGCTATAAAAACGAAATGGGATTATCAAACGTTAAACTAACGTTTAAAGTTAGCCCTAAAATCGTAGAAGTAGATATCCCTAACAACGGTAAAGACGATTATTTTCCAAGTAAAGATATCAATATCACAATGGGTTACAACAGCAATTTAAACTACGATTCAAGTTCGTTTAACACTGCTGTATATAGAGTTGACCCTGAAAATCCTAGCAACCTAATTTTAGTAGCGCAAAACCTACCAAAAAATAGTGAAACTAACGTAGGTGACAATAAAAAACAAATTAAGTTTACCCATATACTTACACAGAACGGAACGTATGAGGTAAGAATACTTAGAAACGGAGAAGTCGTTGATAAAGTCAGATACGCTACTCCTGTAAAAGCCATTGATAAACTTGCTCCGAATTACGGTGATTGGGCAGGCGATAGCGTAAAATGGTTTACTTCGGTAACGACTGATTTGCCGGGCACTAAAATAAGCCTAATAAACGTTAAAGACCAACCTGCAACCCTTACCGACTGCATGAGCAAAGTGGATAAAATATCTTTCTATTTGAAAAAAATTGACGATAGCGTTTCGGATACGCATCAATATAATTTCTCGGAGTTGTACAGTTTTGCAAATAGCGCAACTAATGATTATAAGTACGAGGTAATGCACTCAAGGGAGAAGTTTTCTAGCCAACCTGCTACGATGTTCCCTAACGTATTTGGTAAAAACGTAGCGGGGCAAGATAAGTACGGCAAGTACGTATTATTCTACAAAGTTACGGATAAAGCAGGCAACTGGCTAAGTTATAACAGTTGCATAATTAAGTACGACAACGGTGCAAACTATAGTTTTGCCGACGGCACTTTACAATTAAGTACCGGCGCTACTTCAGGATGGAAAGACGCCGCTACTTTTGGTAATTCTTGGATAAACGGAGGCGACGTTTACGTTAAATTCAAACTAAGCCAAGATTATCACTTTACGCCTTCCTTTACTTTTACCGACGAGGGTGGCACAGAGTATAGCACGCTTGAAAAAGACGAAAACGGCAACAATTTAATTAAATACACGAAAGATGGGCTTACTTTTGAAGGTCTAATTGTCGAGGCGGGATATTATTACGCTAAGTTTAGTGCAAATAATTTGGAAACCGCCGAAGACTATGCGTTTGACGGCAAAATTTACGCAACAGGCGAGTACGCCGATAGGTTCACTATTGCTTCGGGTATTCCTCTTAAGATTGACGTTAAAAAGCCTTTTACGGCAGTACCGGAAGGCGAGTTGTTCTTAGATTTTAATAATAGCGGTTGGTTTACTTTTGACTCGTACGTATACGCTAACGACCCTGAGAAAGGTGCGGGTATTTGGTTATCCTTAAATACTGATTTAGAGTTAATGGAACTTGACGTTCTTAAAGATGCGTACGTTATTAGCAATACTAATGGCGGCGGTGCGGACTACAAGACTAAACTTGATCCTGAGGACGGCATATTTAAAGTGTTCTTGCCACTAAATAAAGGCATTAACCCTGAGAAAAAATTATACGTAAAAGACCAAGCAGGTAACGTAACCGAAATCACCTTGCCTGAAATTAAATTTGATAGCACGAAATATAGAATCAATACGGCAAGCGTTAGCCATTCGAACCTTGGCGAAGACGCTCCTAACGTTACTTTCCTAGTAGGAGAGAACAAGGAAAGCGCCGCAACTTACACGCTTGACGAGTTGATTACTACGCCGCTATATAGGGGCTTGAACGTTTACGTAAACTTTGAAGGCGTTGACGTTAATTTGTTTGGTGAATACAGCGTAAAACTAGGTGAAACTAACTTGACCGTTGAAAACAATATAGCGCAATTTGCTATCGGCGACGGTGGGGTTACCGATTATAGTCTAGATGTAATTATATATAAGTATATAAATATCAAAGTATACGTAGAGGGTAAGGAACTTTCTACCAGTAGTAGCGACGTCGTTTCGGTTGACTACAACGGTAAAGATAAAACCTTTGTGGTTAAGGACGAAAACGGCAACGATATTACTAGCGGTATTACCGGTATTACGGCAACTAAAAATGCAGGTAATTATGACTTTGATATTGAAGTAAACGACGCCGTGAATAAATTAAAGACGAAAGAGGTTAATAAGTATTACTTACAAATTAAGCCTAAGTCCGTGAATGCGGTAATTACTAGCAAAGATAGTCTTACCGTTAGCGACGGCACGTTGCTAATTGAAAATCAATACGGCAAAAAAGATCCTAACTTTAACGTTGAATATAGGAGTGGCTTAATTATAAGCGACTCTACGCTGGAAATGAAGTTTGTTGCTAACCTTGGCGGTGAACTTAAAGATTTGAACACCTTGTACGTTGGCTCTTACGATTTAGAGTTCGTAAGCGCAACTATCGGAGAAACAATAGATAAAAACTATACGTTTAACTACGTGTACAACGGTCAAAAGGTTAACGTTAAGTACAACGTAATTCCTAGAGAAGTTCGTCTTGGCCTTTCTAATATTCCTACGTTCTCTTATGGTGGCGTAAACGGTTTGTTCGACTTGTCTGAAGTTGCTAAGACGTTAAACCCTGACGATATTAGCGAACTTGTTACCAAACCTGATACCGGCTTAGGCTTTAACGGACAGTTGCGCCTTGTGGATAGAAACGGAGCGGATATTCAATACAATTCGCCGGTTGGTACGTACTACGTTTCCGCACAAGACTTAACGCTTAAAGATAAAGGCGAGAACTTTAAACTTGTTGCGAAAAATAATAACGACGAGTGGTACGGTATCACCTTAACTAAAAAAGTTATAACCCTTACCGTTTCGGACAAAATGCTTAACGCAGAGTACGGCACGGCTCTTGACCTAACTACTGCTAGAAGTTTGTCGTTTAAAGAAGGGCTTGTTTCGGGCGATAATATCGAAGACGTTCTTAATAAAATCGAACTTAAGAACGCAAGTAATTACAGCGGACTACTTAACGCAGGCAAATACACTCTTGAATATTCTTTAAAAGAGAATGCCGTGTTAAAGAATTACGACGTTCAATTTGCTACTTACGAACTAAATATTAAACCTAAAAAATTGTACGTAAGGCTTAACGTTGCAGAGTCTACCTTAGAAAAATACCACGACGAATTACCGTTTGAAGATTATTCAAAGTTAGTGCTGGATATTAAGAATATCGAAGGCTTTGTCGATATCAACGACTACAAGAATTACGACTTTTCGGGCGCTACTCAAGCGTTCACTATCAAGGGTAGAGTATTAGATATCGGTAAATACGAAATCGTAGCGGTAGAAGGCTATGACGGTTTGGTAATGTACACCGGTGGCGGAGTTAGAAACTACGAGTTTGTTCCTGAAACCGACTATGAATTTGTAGTAAAAGCGCAAATTGAAGGTGACGAGTACACCGTAATTGCAGAGTTTACAAAACCTAACTTTAGTTTCACTTATAGCGAGTTTGTAAATTCGTATACTAGCGATTTGTTAAGCACCTTGAAATTTACTACCGTTGGCGGCAACGCAATCGATATGTCAGGTGAACTTGCTAAACTACAAGTTTACTATGAAGATAGTAAAGGCGATGAGGTTAACATTCAAACCGCTAACGTTGGCACGCTGTTTGCAAAAGTACGTTATATGGAAGGTACTGAGGCAACCTATACCGTTGCCGATTACTCTGCAAAGAGCACCAGAATAACCGTACAACAAAAACACGTAACGTTAAAATATAACGCTAATAAGTTCAGCCTAAAAGATAGGGGCGGCTTCTACGCTGAGTTTACCTATGGCTTTGAACATACTAAAGAAAACATAAACGACCTGTTCTCAGTTGCTGACAATACAGGCGTAATTAAAGGCACGGTAAGTGGTAACTTCCTACTTAACGCTACCTTAAATAAGAACAATTTATATAATGCTAGTACTCAATATACGTTTGATTTTGACAATGCTAATATTACGTTTAGCGACGAAATCAACGCCGGCGTTACTTCTAACTACGTAATTAGTGTTCCTAACGAGAGCAACTACTTTATTAGAGTAAACCCAAGAGGCGTTACCGTATCTATGATTGAGGGCGACAGCCAAGATGTAGGAAAAGAGTACGGCAATAACGATAACTTATCTAAGTACGGTTATTATTTGAACAACCTTGTACTAGGCGAGCAAAGTGAAGTTAAATTCACCGCAACCAGAAACCTTGAAAGAGTTTTAGGTGAGGATGCAGGTGAGTACGACTTTATTGTGTTTGGTTATATCAACAACGCAAACTACACGCTACTTAGAAACGAAGACGGTTCTGTTCAAGTTTATAACAAATACGTAATTAGCGAGCGTATTATCGTTGTAAATCAGTTTAACTTTAATTCGTCAAAAGTATTTGACAACACCACTAGTATTGGCGCTTATGGTACGTATCAATACAAAAACGCAATGGATAACGGTGTTGATATCGATAAAGTTGTTAGATTCGAGGGCGAACTTGATAACGTTAACGTCGGAAACGATATTAGCGTTGTATTCAGGTTGCTAATTAACCCTGAGTACGCTAAGAACTTCAAGTTTGAAAGACCAAACGGCGTAACCGTAAACGGCGTGGTTGATAACGAAAACATCTTCTTTGACGAAAACGATAGCGACGAAGTTGTATTAAACAACCAAAAGGTTAACGTTCTAATCGCTACTATCGATATAACTATTGATAATTTAAGCGATACCGTATTAGAAAAAGAATATGACGGAACGACTAATTATAACCTTGCAATTAGCAAAAAAGATTATAATTCCGAAACCTTTAAGCAACTTATCAACGACAAGTTAAGTATTAAAGCATTGTTTGCTCAAATAGATGCCGGCTCTGATATCAACGTTGAGTTCACTATCGAGGTAATGGAAAATATCGCTAACTTTAATTCGAACGTAAAGGTTACCTTGAACGGCAGTGAAATTGCGTTTACCGGTATACAGTTCAAAAATAATTACAAAGGTAATATTAACCCTGCCGTAATTAAAGCGACCGATGATTCAATCGTTACTAAGATTTTCGACGGCGAGGCAACTATTAACGACGAAGCAATAGTAAATATCAAACCGTTTACCTATGGTAGCGATTCGTTAGAACTAAACGTAGATAGGAGTAGTATTGTGTTTAATAGCGTTAACAACGGCGATTACGAGTTAAACGTAAAAGTAACCGTTGCGGCTTATAACCCTAACTACACACTAGACGGCGACACCATTAAAGTAAAAGGTCGTATCTTTAAACGTGACGTAACGATTAAGATGATAGAAGGTAAAATATCCGAAGTATCTAAAGTGTACGACGGAAAGACCTCGCTTGGTTCTGTAACAATCACGGGTAAGGACTACGAAATCGAAGGCTTATTGCCGATTCACGAAGGCGTAGTAACGATAGATACCAGGTCTAGTGTTGCTGAATTTGAAGACAAGTGGGCAGGTACTAATAAGAAAATCATACTAAGAAACGTTGATATTGCGTCTAGCGATAACAACCAAACCGCTAATAACTACAACCTAGTAAATGGCGGTGAAATCAACGGTTTGAAAGGTACTATTACCCCTCGTCCTGTTAAGATTGATACCGGCAGCATAGTAATTTATAATACAACTTACCTAGGTAAGAATTGTGATAATTACCCTGTAAGTCTTGTTAGAAACCTTCTTGACCAAACGACTAACGACAGAGTAAACGTATATATGTCGCTTGTTGTTGGTAAGGACGGCTTGCTACAAGAGGATAGAATCTACGAAATTATGCCGGAATTCACCTTGAAACTAAAAGGAGAGGTAACAGGTAATGCTCAAAGTATATATCTAGACAAGAATAACGGCTTAAAATCTTATGCTAAAGGCGTAAGCGACGAGGAGAAACTTCTTGCTCAAAATAGTTACGCAATATCTAATCTTAACGACGTATTCGCAGCAAGCAACGGCGAATTGAACAAAGGAAGAAACGCCGTTAAAGATAGCAGTATTACCGTTACGGGTGCACAAACTTATATCTATCCGTTCATAATCACTAACGCAGATATTTACTTCAATGAAGAGTATCTAAATAAGACTTATGACGGCGATACAAAACTAAACGAAAGACTTGAGGCTTTGGTAAGAAGAACCGGATATGACTTCTTGAAAGAAGAAATTAACGGTATTACCATTAAGAACAAGGGCATGAGCGTGTATAACGATATTGTTGTAGGTAGTTATAAAATTCAACTTGAATTGTCTAAAGACCTAGCGTTGAGTTTCTCTGCACTAACCAAGTCGCCTATGTACGACTTTGCTAAGGATTTCAATTTTGTTATTGAGAAAGACGCAAAAATTACAGAGAGAATCGTTAACGTTAATGCGATTAAGAAAGTAAAAACTTACGATGGAACTACCGAGGCTAAATTAGGTACAGATTTTGAGTTAAAACTTATGTTTGGTACAACCGGTAAACAAGAAGGATTAAGAGATGACGACGCACCGTTTGTAGAGTTTGGCTGTACTACTGCGTACTATGACGTGAAGGACGCAACTAAGGTTGCAAGACTTACTTTGACCGACTTGTATCTAATAGATAAACCGGGATATGACGTTGCTAAGAACTACAAAATTGTATTTATTGAGAAGAGTGGTAAACAATCCGATACAATCACGCTTGAAGATTGCGAGATTGCAAAGAGAGACTTAACTATCGAAGTACCAACGCTTGAGTTGACTTACAGAACAGGTCTTCCTACTGCTAGCAGATTATCCGACCTATTAAAGAACAAGGTTAAAACGGACGGATTTGTAGCAGGGGACTACTTGCCAAGTGACTTTAATAGCAGAATAACGTTTAAATACACCGATGCTAAGAAATATACCGAGGGCAAGGTTCTTGGCGTAAACAGTAACCAAACTAATGGTAATGCAATCACTATTGAACTTGGCGATCAATTATTAAACGATTACAACGACTTGTTCAAAAACTATAAGATTAACGTTAAAAACGGTGGCATAAAAATTAACGCAATGGACGTAACCGTTACGTTTGACAGAATCGACAGCAAAATGACCTCTGTTTATGGTAATACCATAGACAAAAACGGTATTTTAAATCAATTTGTGTTCAAAAACGGCGACGTTGTATTGCCACAAAAAGATTTAATCGGCTTTATAACGATTAACAATATGCCAAATATTAGGAGTGACGTACAAGATTATCAACTAGGAGTAATGATACGTAAGTATACAGGTATCGAAAACTACAATATTACCGTAGAAATCGAAGACGCCGATTTGATTTATACTATCACTCCTACCGATATCGAGTATTCGCCTCATAATACCAATTTCACCTTCACTTACGAGCAAGGTAAGAATTACGTTGGCGACGTGAAAGCAAGATTCAGCGTAACGAACGTTGATAAAAACAATCCTAATATTACCATTAGTATTTTAATGGGTAAGATGGAAAACGGCTCGTTTGTAGAGGATAAGACGCTTGTTATCGAAGATATGGGCGTGTATGAAGGCCTTGCAGTTAAAATCGTAGTAAACGGTACGAATAACTACAACTCAGTTGTTGTCCCGGTAAAAGTTGAAATCACCGCTAAGGAAATCAGTTTGGATATGAAGAATTATAGTACTACCTTTGATCCAAACGGCGGAGCACAAATTTACCCTGACGAGTATAGTTCTATTCCTAGCGTGTACAAGAACGTAATCAAGACCTTTATTATCGACGAAAGCGGCAACGCTGTAAGCAAAGTAACTGCAGTTGGTAAATACACCGTCGTTGCTTACTCAACCGACGCAAAAGTTAAGGTTGTTGAAAGGTATCCGTCAGGATTTGACGTAAACAAACTAAGCGCTAGCCTAAAAGATTTGGCTAAAAACGGATTTGCTATTGCAACATTCAACGTAAACAAGATAGAAGTAAACGTATTCGTTGAAAAAACTAACTTTATGCCATCAAGCAATGTAGATGCTATTCTAAACGAGTACAAACAAGGTATTAGGCTTGACTCTGAATATTTGACCGTTGATAATATCAAATTACCGGATAGTAAGTACTTTGACTTTACTAAGGTTGGATATCAAACGATGAAACTTACTTTAGTTGGTCAAGATACTAAGGGTAACGACGTAAGCAACTACAAATTGAATCTTAAAACCGGTGCTAACATCTTTATCAGTACTAATAGAATTGACGATAAGAATGGCAACTGGACTATTACTTCTATCGATGGTAAACCGCTTGAGGAAAACCTTGTAAACAACGGTATAACGCTAAATAAAGGCTCGAAGGCTGATGTTCTAACGGTATTTAGAAAAGACGTTGTAAGCACGAATAAAGAGGTTATCAAGTCCGATAAAGTAAACTACATTGCTCGTGTAGACGGAAAACTAACCGAAACGGTTAATATGAAGATTAACGTAACGGGTGCAAACACCAAGAAGAATTTGTACTTAATCAACGACTACGGCGTATGCACCAAGATTGAAAACGTTAAGTACGTAACCGAAGGCGGCAAGACCTTTGCAGTATTCGAGTCCGGTCAAACAGGTTGGTTCGTATTTGCTGACGCAGCGCCAAACCAAGCGGTAATTTGGTCGGGAGTTGCAATCGGCGTAATGTCTGCAATAATAGTTGGTCTAATCGTAGTATTAGTAATCGGCTTAAAAAGAAAAAAGAAGTTAGGCATTAAATAACAAAATGATTAAAGGCATCAATCGATGCCTTTTTTCTTTGCAAATTTGCGCATGAAATAACGTATTAGTAAATTCGCATAACTAAGCGTTTTTGTTATAACATTGCCTCTTGGGTGAATTTTGGGGCAAAAACAATATAGTAAAGGATAAATTGTGCGGGTAGGCTAACGGTATAATAAATATTGCATTCCACATTGTATGATGATATAACTTGCTTGCCCCATTGCCTATATTTAACTTTCAATATACTAAATCTTACGTACTGCATTACAATGCGCTATAAAACTTACGTTTGTTTGTAAAACGTTTGCGCTAAAACTTGCATTAAACATGCATTTAACTTGCATTAAAATCGTATTAAACCACTTTAAATTTAACATTTAGAAGGTGATATTGTATAAAAAAACAACCCAACGGGTTGTTTTTTAACGTATTTTTCGTAATATTATTTGTAAAATCTTTTATTACGGTGTTAGCCTGTTGATATCTCTTGGGAATAGGGTAGCCTCTCTAATATTGCTTAGTTTTAGTAGTTTGTAGGTCAGCCTTTCAAGACCGATACCTAGTCCGCCGTGAGGTGGCATACCGTATTTGTGAATCATCAAGTAGTCCGAGAATCTTTCAGGATCCATTTTTCTATCAAGCATTTTTTGTACTTGCATATCGTACTCGTGTATTCTTTGACCGCCGGTGGTGATTTCTGCGCCGTTAAGCAGCAAGTCGAAACTTAGCGTTACCGTTGGATCGGCAGGATCGTCCATAGCGTAGAAAGGACGCTTTTTAGAAGGGTAGTGTGTTACGAATACAAGGTCAGAACCGGTGGTTTGCTTGATGTAGTCGCCTATAATCTTCTCCTCGTCGGCGTCAAAGTCGTTAAAGTCTGTAATTTTCTTTTTGGATAGGCGAGTAGTAATCTCTTTGCCTTCCTTAAAGGTGATGGTTGGGATAGTTTCAAACTGCGGCAAGGTTACGTTGAACATAGCAAGTTCCTTAGAGTACTCCCTATTTAGTAGGTCGAACACGTAGCGTAGCATACTTGCTTCCATGCTCATAATATCTTCAAAACTTTCGATAAAGCCCATTTCAAAGTCAAGGCCGGTAAACTCGTTGATATGCCTTGAAGTGTCGTGTTTTTCAGCCCTATACACGCCGCCTGTTTCAAAAACTCTTCCAAAAACGCCCACCATCATTTGTTTGTAGAATTGAGGGCTTTGAGCAAGGTAAGCAGGCTTGCCAAAGTAGTCAAGTTCGAACATATTTGCACCGCCTTCTGCACCTTCGCACACGATTTTTGGCGAACGGATGTCGGTGAAGTTTTGAGAAAGCAAGAACTCTCTAAATCCTCTTACGATGCCTTCTTGAATTTTGAATACAGCCCTATCCTTTGGGTTACGCAAAGAAATAGGACGCATATCTAGTTTTACGTTTAGGGTAGCGTCAAAGTTCCTCTTGTTGATTTTTAGAGGCATTTGGTCGTGCGGGGTAGACAAAACTTCAAGGTCTTTAATTTGAATTTCAAAGCCTAGAGGAGCACGCTCATCCACCTTGTAGTCGCCGATAATCTTAACGGTAGCACCTTCTGTAAGGTCGCCAAAATTGTCGCTAGCACCTTTATTTAGTACGGTTTGAACGATTTCTCTATCAGTCCTGATAATAACGAATGAAAATTCGCTCATTGTTCTGATTTTATGAACAAAGCCCTTTAGCGTTACTTCTTCTTGTTTGCCTTCTTTGATAAGGTTAAGAATTTTGTCAACGTCCGAGATTGCTTTTTCAGTAATTATATTTACTTCTTTCATTACGATTTCTCCTAATTTTGCTAACTATTAGTATAACAAACTAATATATATAAGTCAATGAATATTGTAGGTAGCCACGAATAAATTATGCTAAAAAACCGTTAAACTTAATCAAAAAAACGCCCGTTACGAGCGTTTTTAAGCGTGATAATTTAGTTTAGGTTATTTTGTGCCGAACAATCTGTCACCTGCATCGCCAAGACCCGGTACAATGTAGCCGTTTTCGTTTAGTTTTTCGTCACAGCAGCCTACGTAAACGTTTATGTCAGGGTGGTCACCGCTGATTTTTTCAATGCCGACAGGAGCGCCAACGATACTCATAAGGTTAATGCGTTTGCAACCCAAATTCTTTAAGTATTGCACGGCAGCACTAGCACTTCCGCCTGTTGCCAGCATCGGATCAAGTAGGAAAACTTCTGTTTCGGTTACGTCCTTCGGAAGTTTGCAGTAGTACTCTTTTGGTTCTAGCGTTTCTTCGTCACGGTACATTCCTATGTGACCTACCTTTGCGGTTGGAAGTAATGCTTGAATGCCGTTTACCATGCCAAGTCCTGCCCTTAAAATAGGCACGATTGTTATTTTTTCTGCAATAACGGGTTTTACGGTGGTGCAGATAGGGGTTTTGATTTCAACGTTTTTAGTTTTAAGACCTCTTAGTGCCTCGTAGCCCATAAGCATTGCGATTTCTTCTACAAGTTCTCTAAACTCTTTTTGACAAGTTCTCTCATCTCTTAGTAGCGAGATTTTGTGAGTGATTAGAGGGTGGTCGAATATAGTTACGTTCTTGTTCATAGTTTCACCTCGTCAAATAATTATTTATTTTCGTTAATTTCTTCTTCTACTTTTTCTGCTTCTTTTTCTTTAGCGGTCTCTTTTTCCTCGATTTCCTTTTGAAGTTCGGTAATTGCTTGTTCAGCCTCCATTTCTTCAATAGTAGTGCTAGGATCTAGGTTGCCTGAGTAGGTTGCGGTAAGTCCGCTAGGTTGTTTTTCCTTTCTTAGCATAAATAGTGCGTTTAGCAAGATACCGACGAAGGTAGCAACTGCAAGTGCAGAGAAGTGGATAATGCCGATATTTAGCGTGTACCCTGCAGCGCTCATACCGATACCTACTACAAGGATAAGCGAGCAAACAATCATATTTTTAGAGTCAGAGAAGTCAACCCTTGCTTCAACCATCGTTTTTAGTCCGTTAGCGGCAATCATACCGTATAAAACAAGCGATGCGCCACCGATTACAGGGGCAGGAATAGTGCCTAATAGTGAGCCGACTTTGGTGAAAATACCAAGTACTATTGCAAATACAGCGGCAAGAGCAAGCACTCTCGGGTTGTAGTTTTTGGTGATAGAAAGTACAGCGGTGTTTTCGCCGTAAGTGGTGTTGCACGGGCCACCTAAAAAGCCTGCTGCAACGGTTGCAAGACCATCGCCAAGTAAGGTTCTGTGTACGCCCGGATCTTTGATGAAGTCTTTTCCGCAAACAACGCTGCTTGCGTTAATATCGCCAAGGTGCTCCATAAAGGTAACGATTGCGATAGGTACGAACATTAGAATAACTTGTCCTAAGTGCGGAGTCCAAATTTGACCAAGGCTACCGTACCAACCAAAAGATTTCATAAATACGTCCGGTTGGAACAAAATCCATTCGTTGTTAAATAAACCCGAGAAGTCCACGATTTTGAAGCAGCAAGCGGTGATGTAGCCTACGATAATACCGCACAAAATAGGCACGATTTTAAAGAATCCTTTTGCAAAAATCGACACGATAATGATGGTAAGAGCGGTTACAACGCCTGTTACAATAAAGCCTGCAAGTTGCAAGTTCGTAGCGGTTGCGCCGATAATGTTGTATGCGTCCATATTCTTGATTGCAACCGGTGCTAAGCACATACCGATAACGATAATAACCGGACCAACTACTATCGGCGGGAACAACTTTTTAATAAAGTTCGTGCCTGCCATTTTTACGATAAACGATAGTAAAACGTACACGAAACCGGTTAAAATAACGGCAACGCTAAGTTCTGCCATAGCGTAGTTCCAAGTAGGAGAACCGATTGCACCTGCCTTGCCCATTTGCGTTTGTAAAGCGGTTAAAAACGCAAAACTAGAGCCCAAAAATACGGGAACTTTCTTTTTAGTGATGTTATAAAAAATAAGAGTTCCGATACCGGCAGATAGTAGAGCAATAGGAATACTCATATTAGCAAGTATAGGAACTAAAATGGTTGCACCAAGCATCGCAAAAACGTGTTGGAATGCAAGTACAAAGTCTTTTGGCTCATAGCCAAGAAATTTCTTGTTTGACTTCATCATTAGTTACCTCCAAAAATACTATTCTTTTTTGGGGTAACAAACGACCCTTATCTATATTACATTACAACGCCCTAAGTTGCAAGTAATTAAGCGATTTTTTTAATATTTTTTCGTAAAATTTGCTTTTTTGTAAATATTCTTAATTTTCGAGTGTTATTTTTGATTTTATTTATAATAATAGTGCATAAATTTATAATAGTGTCTTTTTTTTGTTGCAAAATTAACAAAAGGTGTGCTAAAATACAATGTAGAAATTTATATTAGTAATAAAATTTTATTGAGGTGTGAAATGAGTATTCCGTTTATTGTTGTAATTTCGGTATTAGCAGTTATTTTGGTAGTACTAATTACCGAGATAATCAGAGTATCTGTAAAATTAAAGAAAGCAGCAAAAGAAAACGCTGCAAGTCAAACCGTAGTTGCTGAAACTCCTGCCGAAGAGGTTTGCGAAGAGGCTTGCGAAGAGCCTGTAGAAGAGCCCGCCCCTGTAGAAGAGCCGATTGTTGCACCTGTAGTTACCGAAACAGAAGAGCCTGCTACCGAAGAGCCTGTAGTGGTTGCTGAGGAAGAGCCGGTTGTTGAACCTGTTGAAGAGCCTGCACCTACTGAAGAGGAAGTTGAAGAGGCGGTTACTGAGCCTACCGAAGAGGTTGAAGAGCCTGCTCCTACTGAAGAAGTAGTTGAAGAACCTGTTGAAGAGGACGAAGAGGTTGTAGAGGAAGAGCCTGCTACTGAAGAACCTGAGGTAACCACCGAGGAAGAGCCTGAAGAGGAAGAATTAAGCGTGGAAGAGCCTGCAGTTGAAGAAGTTAGCGAAGAACCTATCGAAAAAGGCGAGGGCAGACCTGTTAAACGTGCTAAACAAGCAAAAAAAGCACCTATTACTAGCCAAAAACCTGAGGAAGAGGACGAAGATCCTCAAGAGAAAAAACCTAGAAGAAGGGCTACTAGGGCTACTAAAGAAGATGAAGTTAAAGAACAACCTAAGAAAGCAAGAGAAATGTATATCTTGGTTTACGACAAAGACGATAAAGATTGGGTAATCAAGAAAAATACTAACAAGAGGGCTACTAAGAGATTCGAGACCAAAGAAGAGGCATTAAAAGCAATTAAAGTGCTTGCCGAAAATTCCGGTCTACCTTACTTAGTACAAAAAATGGACGGAAAATTCCAAAAACAATAATAAACGATATAATAGAAGGGACTAATTGTAGTCCCTTTTTTTTATTATTTTTTTTATTAAACAGCCGCTTTTTTATGCCTATGCTAAAACGAATTATACTGTCTTTTTGCGTAACCTTTTTCTATAAATCTACCGCTGCTTTTGTGTCAAAACACAAACATACTAGGTTATCTGTTGGGTGATTTTATCGTAATTTGATTGTACAATCCCTCCGACGCTATGCGCCACCTCCCTTTGCACAAGGGAGGCTTAATAGGATAGGTTAAAATTAGTATGTTATAGCACAAAAGAGGCTTAATAGGATAGATTAAAATCATTATGTTTCAGCACAAGGAAGGCTTAATAGGATAGGTTAAAATCATTATTTTTTAGCACAAAAGAGGCTTAATTCTTTTTTATTATTCATCTCGTCTTTTTCAATTTATCCACATATATAAAAAACGGCCCCTTTGTGTAAAGGGGGCTGTCAGCGGCTGCTGACTGGGGGATTGTTTTCAATACATATATTATAGTGCCAAAGATTGTTTGAAGAATTTTAAATACCTCTAATGCAACGCAAATAAATATCTATTCTTATTTCACAATCCCTCCGACGCTTTGCGCCACCTCCCTTTGCACAAGGGAGGCTTAATAGGATAGACTAAAATCATTATTTTTTAGCATAATGGAGGCTCAGTTGGATAGAGCAGAATTTTGCATAAGTAAGATTTAAAAGAAAAGAGCAAAATCTTTATATTTTATCACAAAAGAGGCTTAATAGGATAGAGTAAAATCATTATTTTTTTTATCACACAGATTTTATATAAAACTGAAAAAAGAAGGTAAAACGATTGCCTTCCTTACAGTAATTTTTCTATTATGTTATTTGTGATTAGTTAAACTTGTTGATTATATTACAAAATATGTTGGTTGTGTACTTGCCTGATTTTCCGGGCTAAGCCGAAAGTTAAATTCCTTCTAGGTCAAAATTTGGGATATACGCCGTGGTGGAGGAGTCTAATTCTTGGCAAAAGCCGTTTGTTAGCCCTATCGTAGACATATAATGAAGTACCCTTTTGTATTCAAGCGGAGTGATTTTGTTGTTTAACTCAGGGTAGCGGTCAAAATGCCTTATCGGTGTGTATTGCCCCATTAAACTAACCAGCACGCTGTCCTTAAACCTTTTAGATATCTCGTCCATAATTTTGATGCTGTCCGAGGTGTGTTTTGGCAAAATCAGGTGGCGGATAATTACGCCTTTTTTCATTAAGTCGTTTTCAATTTTCGGCTTGCCAGTTTGCCTAATCATTTCAGTTATTGCTTTAATGGTGGTTTCTTTGTAATTTTTAACGTTGGAGAATCTTTGCGCAAGGTCGTCGTCAAAGTACTTAAAGTCGGGCAGGTACACGTCCACGTAGCCGTCAAGTAGTTTTAGGGTACTTTCGCTTTCATATCCGCTACTATTGTATACAATGGGGATATTTGGTCTATAAATATTAAGCGCCTCGATAATGCCAAATACGTGCGGCGTAGGGGTGACAAGGTTGATATTTTCTGCGCCCTTATCCTCTAAGGACTTAAAAATATCGGCAAGGTGGCAAGGAGTGATTTCCTTACCAAAATGCTCCGTGCTAATTTGGTAATTTTGACAAAAAGTGCAACCAAGATTGCACCCTGAGAAAAACACCGTGCCCGAGCCGTTTTCACCGCTAATTACAGGCTCTTCCCACTTGTGAAGGTACGCTTTTGCCACAACTATATTTCCACCTACGTTGCACCTTCCGATAGATATCAGCCTGTTTGCGTTGCAGTTATTAGGGCATAAATTACATTTTTCTAATTTTTCTAAATAACTTGCTTTAATCATATAATTATATTATAATAAAAACAATAATAAATCAACGAGGAAGATATGAATTTTCTAAAATCTATTTTCAAATATTTTAATAACAAACTTCTTTACCTTGTTATAATAGTGGGCTTGCCTTCAATACTTGCAGGATTTTGCACTACGGGTTCAGGGTTAATTGATATGATTGTTAATTATGATAAATACCATTTTAACGGGTTTTTGGACGTGTACTTGACCGTTTTAGGCAGGTCGCCTATGTGGTTATACATTCAGCCCGTTGCTCTTGTTGGGCTGGCGCTTGGTATGAGTTTACTATACGCTACGGTGGATAGCCACATGCGTATGGGGGAATTTAGTATTCGTAACGTGGTTAGGAAACTGGACTACAACTTTATTGCCTGCGCAAAATACGTGTTTTCTTTGGCGATAGTCGGTCATATTATTATCTTGCTGGCGTCTATGCTTACCTTTGCTTTTTACAAGGTGAGCGGAAGCAATATTGCGCTTGGCTGGACGCTTACGGCAATAGTGATATTCCTACTTGCCTTTTTGTATCTTGCAAACTTTGCTTTTACTTTGTTGTGGCTACCAACCATGCTACACACCGGGGCAAGTGACAATAGGGCGCTGGTTATGGCTGTAAAGCAAATAGCACCGCATTTTGTAAAAACGTTTTGGACTTTGTCGATTCCGCTTGTTCCGTACTTCTTGTTTATGGTGCTAAATTGCTACTTTAACTGGAATTTGTCCATTGTGTTCGACGTGTTGTGCTTTACCTTCTTTGCAATCTTCCTTGTAGTAACGATGAACACCTTGTATTACGACTTAAACTCGATTGAAAGAGAAGACCTAAAAAGCATTATTTGGTCTAAAAATATTAGGAGGTAGGTATGGAACTAAAACACTCGTTTAATATTTTGCTATCAAGATACACCTTAATATTTAAGACTATGATTTACGTATTGTTGGTTACGGCTGTGGCTGTCGGCGTAATGGTCAGCATTATGTCGCCGGGTATGGATCCGCTTTTTAACGATATCCAAAACGCAGGCATCGTGACTACGACAACGGGCACTTTGATGCAAATGTTACTTCGTAATATTAGTTATTCGGACGGAATGGACGTGCTATCTAATTGCTACAACACTTTAATGGGAATCGTGCATACCTACCGTAACGAAATGCTTACCTTTTACGTGCTTTCTTCAATCGTATTAGTTGTGTACAGATTGCTTATTACAATGACTTCGATTCCTATCGCATCGTCGGTGAATAAGTATATGGGCTCTAGCGTGCACACCAAGTTCGTAAACGATATTGCCGAGAACTTTTGGGTAAGTTTTAAGTATTCGTTCTTTGCAACCATTATAAACAGGATAATCAACACAGGGCTTGGCTTTATGACCTATTATATGATTATGTCAACGGTAAAAGAATGGGGTATTTTCGCCTTTACCGTAAGCATTTTCGTACTGATTTTGCTTTTGTCCATTAAGTACACCTTGTTTATCTCGTGGGTTCCCGGTATCGTGGTGGAAAAGAAAAAGGTGTTGCCTGCACTTTTGGATAGCATTAAGGGGGCTAAAAAGTACTTCAAAATCGGCTTTTTCTCGTCGCTTGTTTTGTACTTAACCTCTATGGCTGTTACCGTGTTATTCGGTGCTGCAACCTTCTTTATATTCGTGCCTATCATCGCCGTTGCGGTAATGATTTTACTAAGAATAATCGAACTTGTTTGCTACTACCAAATCAACGCAAAAAGGTACTATATCGACCATAGCAACATTATTAGTCCAAGAGAGGAGTTGTACTAAGATTTTGCATATGTTAAGTAGCCTAATAACTACAAAAAATCAAAAAAACATAAGAATAAAGACCTTCAATCGAAGGTCTTTTTAATTTGGTTTATCACATTTTATAACTGTAAAGCGGGCTTAATTAGATTAGCCTTACTTTCGTTACGTTTTCAAGAGCCGCTAGGCTACTAGCAAGCGAGGTAGCGTCGTCATCGGTGTCGAATATAGCGTAGCCGATTTCACCTCTAATCGAAGAGGAAGTTGCGCTAACTTTTACCTTTTCGCTAACGAGAGCGGTAATCTTGTTTAAAGTGTCGTCCGTTGCGATAAAACCTACTGTGATACGATTTTTTCCGTTTCTATGAGTAGATAGATTAGGGAAGTTCACGCTGTTTTTGATATTGCCGTTTTCGATATAATCGATAAGTTCGTTGCTTGCCATAATAGCGCAGTTATCTTCTGCCTCCTCGGTTGATGCGCCAAGGTGAGGAAGGATGATGATTTCCTTTCTGCCAATTAGGTCGGAAGAAACGAAGTCCGTTACGTATTTATTAACTTTCTTGCTATCAAGCGCCTCGAAAAGTGCAGCGTTATCCACAAGTTCGCCACGGGCAAAGTTTAGTAGTTTTACGCCGTCTTTCATTTGGCTTAGAGCAGCAGCGCCGATAAATCCTTTGGTGCTTGCGCCGTAAGGGATATGCAAGGTGATAAAGTCGCAAGTAGGGTACAAGTCCTCTACTTTTTCCACCGTTTTCACGCCGCTAGGCAGCATATTTTTAACTTGCTCGGTAAGGTAAGGGTCGTAGCCGATTACTTTCATACCAAGACTAGCGCCTGCCTCTGCAACCTTTCTTCCGATTGCGCCAAGACCGATTACGCCAAGGGTTTTAGCAAAAATTTCGTTGCCACCGAACTTGCTCTTGTTCTTTTCAACAAGTTTACCTGCCTCGCTTTCGCCTTTTAGCGATTGTGCGTACTCATAACCGCCGATAATATCACGGGAAGCAAGTAGTAAACCAGCCACTACAAGTTCTTTTACGGCGTTTGCGTTAGCGCCCGGGGTGTTGAATACAACAACGCCTTTTTTAGCGTACTCTTCGCAAGGAATGTTGTTAACTCCTGCGCCTGCCCTACCTACAGCAATTATGCTACTTGGTAGTTCGTAGCCGTTTTTCATATCAAAACTTCTTAAAAGAATGCCCGTTGGGGCAGTAGCCTCGTCACATAGAGTGTATTTTTCGTCGAAAATATCGTTGACAAGGTCGCTTATTTTGTTTAATTTTAGTATTTCCATAATCACCGTTATTTGTTTTCAACCTCGAATTTTTTCATAAATTCGATTAGGGCTTTTACGCCTTCAAGTGGCATACCGTTGTAGATAGATGCCCTCATACCGCCAACAAGTTTGTGTCCTTTGATATTTACAAGTCCGTTATCGGCAGCCTCTTTTACAAACTTAGCGTCCAAATCCTTAGACGGAGTAACGAACGGAACGTTCATTATTGACCTATATTTTGGATTTACGTTGTTTTTGTACAGGCTAGAGTTATCGATAAAGTCGTAAAGCATAGCGGCTTTTTCGTGGTTAATCTTGTCGTATGCGTCAACGCCGCCTTGAGCCTTCATATATTTTAGGTTTTCGTAGCCCATATAGATAGGGAATACCGGTGGGGTGTTGAACATATTTTCACCGCCGATATGAGTTTGGTAGTTTAGCATTTTAGGGCAGATATCCATAGGTTTTAGCATATCTTTTCTAACGATAACGATGGTAACGCCTGCCGGAGCAATGTTCTTTTGAGCGCCGGCGTAAATTAGTGCGTAGTCGGTAACGTCGTATTTTCTACCTAGTATGCTTGAAGATAGGTCGCAAGCCACCGGGATACCGCAATCGGGAACTTTGTCGTATGCTAAACCGAAAATAGTGTTGTTTCCGGTGATGTGTAGATAAGTAGAATCTTGCCTAAAATCTTCTCTTTTAAAGTCAGGTAGGTTAGTAAAGTTGTTTTCCTCGGCAGAGTATACAAGTTTGATATCGCCGTATTTTTGAGCGAATTTGTACGCTTTACCAGAGAAGTTTCCGCTTACGATATAGTCTGCTTGTGCTTTTTCGCCAAGTAGGTTTAAAGGAAGTGCCTCGAATTGAGTAGAAGCGCCGCCACCCATAAGTACTATCTCGTAATCCTCAGGGATATTCATAAGTTCACGAAGTAAGTTCATAAAACCGAAATGAATTTCTTCATACCATTTACTTCTGTGGCTAAATTCGGTTACGCTCATTCCTGAACCCTTATAGTCGATAAAATCTTTTTGTACTTGTTCTAATACCGGTAACGGCATCATAGATGGACCGGCAGAAAAATTATAAACTCTCATTTTTTCTCCTTACGATTTATTTTTAGTACTTTTTTATTATAAGCGCAAAGCGTTAAATTGACAACTAATTTTGCGCCCCGCTTAAAAAAGACAGAGGCTTTATTTAGTAATCTTTACTTAATTATGGTGTAAAAGCGCATAGTTTTTGCTATTTTTGACAAAAAAACCAAGAATTATACCTAAACTTAGGGGCGTAAAATAATGAATATATTGTTATTATTTAATAGATATGATTTGTTGAAATTTTTTTTATTTTAGTATATAATTTAATTATAGATAAAATGGAGGAGTATTGTGGCTAAAAAGTTAAAGATAATGTTTTTGGGCGGAGTCGGTGAAATCGGCAAGAATATGACCGCTCTTGAATACGGCGACGATATCGTTATAGTGGATTGCGGAATGAGTTTCCCAACCAACGATATGCCGGGAATAGACGTGGTTGTACCCGACGTCAGTTACCTTACCCAAAACAAAGATAAAATTAAAGGAATCCTTCTTACGCACGGACACGAGGACCATATAGGCGCATTGCCTTACGTGTATCCTGAAATAGCGTCTACTATATACGGCACAAAACTTACGCTTGCTTTGGTGGAGCACAAGTTTTTGGAAAATAAAATAGAAGACTACAAAATGCAAGAGGTTAAATTTAGACAAACCTACAACGTAGGGGTGTTTAAGGTGGAGTTTATTAGGGTTTGCCATTCGTTTAGCGGGGCGGCAGCAATCAGCATAGGCACGCCAAAAGGCACGGTGTTTTTTACCGGCGACTACAAAATGGACTACACCCCGATTGATGACCAACTTACCGATATTAAGCGTATCGGCGAGATAGGTGAAAAGGGCGTACTGCTTATGCTAGGCGAGTCCACCAACGTGGAAAGGGCAGGTCACTCTGCAAGCGAAAGCAAAGTAGGTAGGACGCTAGATACGTTGTTCGAACAAAACAAGGACAGGCGAATAATCGTGGCTACTTTTGCTTCGAACGTGTACAGGGTGCAACAAATCCTAGACGCTGCTAGTAAGTGCGGTAGGCGTGTTGCGTTTAGCGGTAAGAGTATGAAGCGTATAGGCGACGTTGCCCACTCGATAGGCGAACTAAACTACGACGAAAAAACCGTTGTGGAAATTAGCGAAATAAACAAAATACCTTACGACAAACTAATTATCGTGTGTACCGGTAGCCAAGGCGAGCCTATGAGCAGCCTTGCACGTATGGCAATGGGTAACAACTCTCAAGTAAATATTACCGGTAAGGACACGGTTATATTGTCATCTTCGCCGATACCGGGTAACGAAAGGTCTATCTACGGCGTAATCAACAACCTGTACAAAAAAGGTGCGGAGGTTGTGTACGACGCTATGGACGAAGTGCACGTGTCAGGTCACGCTTTTCAAGAGGAACTTAAACTTATGCTATCTCTTGTTAAGCCTACCTTCTTTATACCCGTTCACGGAGAATATCGTCACCTTGTAAAGCACAAGCAAATGGCTGTTGAAGTGGGAATAACGGAGGATAATATCTTTATTCCAAACATAGGCGATACCTTTGCGGTTAATAATAAAACGGTGAATAAATGCCCTAAAATTCAGGCAGGTAACGTGCTTGTAGACGGCGTTCTACTTGACGACGGCGACACCGTGGTAAGAGATAGGTTGCAAATATCGGCAGGAGGCTTGCTAATTGCGTTTATGGGAGTGAACTTCAAGACGGGCGAAATCACCTCCGGCCCTGAAATAATCACGAGGGGCTTGAACTTCTCGGACGGCTTTATTAAGGACTTAAAGCAAGTGATTGTGGACAGCATCAAAAAGATAGGGCTTGACGCTGTGGACGACTACTCAGAGTTAAAGGTAATAGTAAGAAAAGCGCTTAAAAAGGAAATAATCGCAACTTATAAGCAAACGCCTATGATTATGCCGATTATAATTGAGAACTAAGATGGATTTTAAAACTTACTTTGAAGAACTGGAAAAATACGCTAAGGAAAACCACGTGCCTATAATTAGGTCGAAAAGCCTTGAATTACTTGAAAAAGAGGTAGCCGCCAAAAAGCCCGAAAGAATACTGGAAATCGGCACGGCAATAGGTTACAGCGGAAGTAAAATGCTGCTTAGTAGCCCTAATAGTAAATTGTACACTATTGAGATCGATCCCGAAAGGTGCAACCTTGCTAGAGAGAACTTTAAAAAGGCAGGGCTATACGACAGAGTGGTGCTTTGGGAGGGCGACTGCAACGAAATACTTAGGTATATGGAGGGCGAGTTCGACTTCGTGTTTTTGGACGGACCTAAGGCGCATTACCTAGAAATGCTGCCGAAAATAGTTGAACTATTAAAATCGGGCGGCGAGATTTTTGCAGACAACGTGCTATTTTACGGCTATATAGAGCAAGAGGGCGTTTACAATAAGAAAAAAACCATTATACGCAATATGAGAGCGTATCTTGAAGAATTAGAGAAAAATGAAATGCTTAGTAGAAAAATTATCGAGATTGAGGACGGAATTGCTATAAGCGTGAAAAGGTAAAATATGTTAGAATTACTTGCCCCTGCGGGCGATAGAAAAAAAATGGATACGGCGCTACACTTTGGCGCTGACGCAGTATATATCGGCGGTGATTTTTCGCTAAGGGCTTACTGCAACAACTTTGACTACGAAGGGTTAAAAAGTGCTGTTCAGTACACTCATAGTTTGGGCAAAAAGGTTTACGTAACTGTGAATATATTTGCCTCTAACCGTGATTTTGGAAAACTTGAAGAGTATATTAAGTACCTTGACGAAATCAAGGTGGACGCTATTATCGTAACGGATATCGGAGTGCTGGAACTTGCTAAAAGGGTTGCGCCTAACCTAAAACTTCACTTATCCACGCAAGCAAACACAACGAATAAGCACGCAGTTAAGTTTTGGGCTGACTACGGCTTGGAAAGGGTGGTACTAGCAAGAGAACTTAAAATCGACGAGATTAAAGAGATAAAGGACTACGTAGGGGATAGTATTCAATTAGAGGCTTTCGTACACGGAGCAATGTGTATTAGTTATAGCGGAAGATGTCTACTTAGTAGTTACCTAACCACCAGAAATTCTAATCGTGGAGAGTGCGTGCAGGCTTGCAGGTGGGAATACTCTATTACCGAAAAGAACAGACCTAACAAGTTTTTGACGATGCAAGAGGACGATAGGGGCAGTTATATACTAAACAGCAACGATATGTGTATGCTAAAATATATGGACGAAGTGATTAAAGCGGGCGTAGAAAGTTTTAAGATAGAGGGCAGAATGAAGTCCGAGTATTACGTGGGTAGCGTGGTAACTATGTATAGGCGTGCTATCGACGAGTACAAGAAAAATCCAAACGGAAAACTCGTATTGCCGAGCGAGGTTTTGGACGAAATGGAAAAAACTGCGCATAGGGGATACAGCACGGGCTTTTATTTTACCGATAAAAATCAAGACGCTAACGTAAATTACGAGTCTGCGCAAAGCGAGTGTGACTACAAGTTTATTGCAGAGGTTTTAGGCTACGACGAGGATAAAAAGGCAATAATCGTGGAGCAACGCAACCGCTTTAAAAAAGGCGACGTGCTGGAAATACTGTCTAGCGACGATAACTTCTGCAAAACCATTACGGCTCGCTATATGTTTGACGAAAAAGGAAACCTAGTTGACGACGCTAAAATCGTTCAGCAAAAACTATATATTAAAAGCGATATTAGGCTACGTGAATTAGATAAACTAAGAATAAACGTAAAAGGGGAATAGGTATGATAACTCCGGAAAAAATTATTTTGTTAACGGGTAATTTGGTTGAGGACGCTAGGGCAAAGGCACTAGAAGAGCATATCAACGGGAAAATATTCGGTTATCACGTAATAACTATTAAAGAAGAACAAATCACGAATAGATTGTACTCCAAATGGCTAAATACCGCCCTTATTTACGGTATTAGGCACGGCATAAACTGGCTGGATAACGTTGAAGGCGTTAGGAAAATGCAGGTTAAAAGGCTGAATAAGAATAGGGCTAAGGTGAACGGAAAGTACAAAAAGCAAAGCCAAGGAAGTTTTAGAAGAATAAACAACGTGGTAAACCGCTTTAACGCAAAAGCAATTTTGTGTATGAACACAAACACTTTATTCTTGACCTTGAAGGCAAAGGAAAAATTCGGTTTTAAGGCGGAGGTTGTAGGCTGCTTGGATTCTTTCACATTCGACAAAAAGACCACGCCGCTGGGCGCTGATAAGTATATTGTGGAAAACAACGAACTTAAAGACGAATTAGTAAGAAACAACGTGGCTAAGGAAAAAATTATTATCAAGCGTTTCCCTATCGAAAAGGAAGTGTTTATCGAAGAGACCGAAAGAGAGTTAAGAAGCCTATTCGATATTGACTTGAAGCCAACCGTACTACTAAACGGCGGTAGCATAGGCGACAACAAAATCGTGGAGATATTTAAGTTGCTACTTGAAGTGGAGGACAGGTTTAATATAATCGTGTACTGCGGTGAAAACGAGCCGCTTTACCAACGTTTCGTAAGGGCAAAGGAGAGCGGAAACCTAAAAAACGTAAAACTATTCACCACCGTAAACAATATCGAAAAATTGTACAAGGCGGTGGATTGCATCGTGTCTATTTACGACGTTAGCGCAATTTACAAGGCGAAAGTACTAAACAAGCCTATTATCGTGTTTGCGCCAAAAAGAGAAGTCGAGGAGCAGGACTTTAAGTATCTAAACAAAGTGGGCGACTCTATCTACGCAAAGGATAGTAGCGACGTGGTTGCAAAAGTATTCGACGTAACTAATCATAATATTGTAAAAACCGAGAAAAACGTGGACGAAATCAGGTCGTCAACGATTGTTGCGTCTAATTATTTAATAGATTTGCTATCGGATAAAGATAAAGAGTAGGCAGGGAGTATGGCTGTAATATTATCAATAGATAAGGGCGGAATAGGAAAAAAGTGCGGGCTTAGGGTAGGCGACGATATTTTGCGCTTTGACGATATGCCTTTTTGCGACGTGCTTGACTACTTGTACGCAGACGGGCAAGGCGAGTTCACCGTAACTTTTTTAAGGCGAGGAAAGGAGAAAACCAAGAGGATAAAAAAGAGCGAGGCGGACTCCTTGGGGCTAAACTTTGACAAAAAGTACGACCTATGCACGACAAGGTGCAAAAACAAGTGTAAGTTTTGCTTTGTGGACCAACTGCCGAAAAAGGAAAAACTGCGTGATACCTTGTACGTAAAGGACGACGATTATAGGCTAAGTTTTGCTTGCGGAAATTACGTAACCTTAACCAACGTTACCGATAAGGACGTGGACAGGATAATAAAATATCACTTGTCGCCGATGTATATATCGGTGCACGCCTACGACGACGATGTTAGGAAAATGCTAGTTGCAAACCCAAATACGAAAAATTTGCCACGCTATATAGACAGAATGGCAAAGGCGGGCATTGTTATGCACACGCAAATAGTAATGTGCAAGGGGCTAAACGACGGCGACGTAATGGAAAATACTTGTAGGCAGTTGTTAAAGTACTATCCAACCGTCAAGACGCTTGCGATTGTTCCCGTTGGCTTAACCGACCACCGTGAAGGGCTGTATCCGTTGGAGAGGATAACCAAAGAGGTGGCAATAGATACGATTAACCGTGTGGAGAAAATAAACGCCGAGGCAGGAGGCTTTTGCTGGTGTTCTGACGAAATGTATTTGATTGCAGGAAAACCTATCCCTACGGTTGACTACTACGGCGACCTTGAACAAATAGAAAACGGAGTGGGTATGCTTGCCGAGTTTAACTCTGATTTTGACTACAAAATAGGGGAACTAAACGGGCTATCTACCGATAAGAAGTTTGCTTTTGTGACGGGTAAAAGTTTTGCGCCGATACTTAGAAATTACGCTACCAAGATAGAAAACACGGTAAAAGGGCTAAAAACCAAGGTGTTTGCCATCGAAAACGAGTTTTTTGGCAAGAATATTACGGTTGCAGGGCTTGTTGTAGGGCGTGATATAATCAAGCAATTAAACGGAAATATTGACGACGTGGACTACGTGGTGTTGCCAAAGACAATGTTTAAGGAATTTGAAACGGTAATGCTAGACGGCACTACGATAGAGGAATTAGAGGAAAAATTAGGCAAAAAAGTGCTTATTGCTCAGGCGAATGCCTCGGGCGTACTAGACGAAATAAGGAGTGTAATATGAAACCGACAGTTGCCATAATAGGTAGACCAAACGTGGGTAAATCTACGTTTTTTAATAAGATTAGCGGAAGAAGAATATCGATTGTAGACGATATGCCGGGAGTAACTCGTGATAGGATATATTGCGACGCAGAGTGGTGCGGAAAGTCCTTTACCATGATTGATACGGGTGGAATAGAGGTTAATAGCGAAGATAAAATGTGGCTACATATCCGTACGCAAGCCGAAATAGCGGTGGACCTATCCGACGTAATAATATTTTTCGTAGACGGAAAAGCAGGGCTTGTATCGGAGGATTACGAGGTTGCAAAATACCTAAGAAAAAGCAATAAGCCCGTAATAGTTGCCGTAAATAAACTGGATAATAACGAGGTGGAAAAGAGTTTTGAGTTCTACGAACTAGGCTTTGAGGAAGTTTTTGCAATATCAGCCGAGCAAGCGCAAGGTCTTGGCGATTTGTTAGACTGCGTATGTTCGCACTTTAAGACGGGCGACGGCGCACTTGAAGAGGACGACAGCCTAAAAATTGCGGTTGTCGGTAGGCCAAACGCAGGTAAAAGTTCTATCGTAAACAAGATTTTAGGCTACGACAGGGTAATAGTAAGCGACGTTGAGGGTACAACGAGAGATGCTATCGACACGAAATTTACCGTAGCAGGCAGAAAATACACCATTATCGACACAGCAGGTATGCGTAGAAGAAAGAATATCAGCAAAAACGTGGAGCAATACTCCGTTATGCGTGCTATTGCAGCGATAAAGAGGGCGGACGTGGTTATTATCGCTTTTGATGCGGCTAGGGAATTATCCGAGCAAGATATTAGGATTGCAGGCTACGTACACGAACAAGGAAAGCCGTCGGTAATTGCTATGAACAAGTGGGACTTGGTGGAAAAGGACACCAACACTATTTATAGGTTTAAAAAGATGCTGGACGAAAAGTTAAAGTTTATGGACTACTACACTCCGGTGTTTATTAGCGCTTTAACCGGTCAAAGAATGGGCAGTATTATCGATAGCGTGAATATCGTGTACGAAAGCAATAATATGAGAGTGCCTACCGGCGTACTTAACGACACGGTGCAAGATGCCGTTATGGTAAATCCGCCTCCTATGTACAAGGGCAGGGAATTGAAAATTTACTACGCAACGCAAGTATCGGTCAAGCCGCCTACCTTCGTGCTGTTTGTAAATAACGACAAATTGCTACATTTTTCGTACAAAAGGTATATAGAAAACTCGCTAAGGAAGGCGTTTAAGTTTGTAGGTTCGCCTATCCGCATTATTTTTAGGAACAAAAACAAAGAAGAAATTAACTAAAATTTGTTGCCAAATATCTGTTTTGGTGCTATTTTAGTTGTATGAATTTATGGAGGATGAAATGTTATATTCTGAACTATCAGAGCAAGAATTAAACGCTATACTAAAAGAAGAACAAAAAAAATACGACAAGTTCGTTAAGGCAAAACTAAACCTTGATATGTCAAGGGGTAAGCCTTGCCCTAAACAACTTGATATTTGTCAAGATATGCTTACTTGCCTTGGCGGAAAAGATTTGTCTAAATTATACGAAATAGACCCTCGTAACTACGGCGGTCTTGACGGATTAAAGGCTATCAGAGAGATATTTGCCGATTTACTAGACGTAAAAACGGAGCAAGTACTAGCAGGCGGTAGCAGTAGTTTGAATTTGATGTACGATATTATTCAATACGCTATGCAATTTGGTGTGCTAGGGTTTAAATCTTGGAATAAAGTTCCAAACGTTACTTTTATTTGCTGCGTACCCGGTTACGATAGGCACTTTGCTATTTGTAAAGCGCTAGGTATCAAAATGATTAGCGTTCCGCTTCGTGAGGACGGTCCTGATATGGATATCGTGGAGAGTTTGTGCAAGGCTGACGACTCGATTAAGGGTATTTGGTGCGTTCCAAAGTACAGCAACCCAACGGGTACTGTTTACAGCGACGAAGTAGTAAGACGTCTTGCAAAAATGCAATGCGCAGAGGATTTTAGGATTTTCTGGGATAACGCTTACGCCGTTCATTACCTAACCGATAAGCACGACGAGATACTTAATATCTTAGACGAATGCGAAAAGGCAGGTAATCCAAACAGAGCGTTTATGTTCTCGTCCACTTCAAAAATCAGTTTTGCAGGTGGCGGTGTTGCTTGCGTATGCACCAGCGTTGAGAACTTGAAAGATATCAAGAGCCACATGACTTACCAAACAATCGGCGCAAACAAACTTGTTCAAGCAATGCACGTGGAGTATTTTAAAGATGCCGACGGCATACTAGATACTATGAAAAAGCACGCCGCAATATTAAAACCTAAGTTTGATATGGTTATTGAAAAGTTGATTTCGTACTTCTCAGAGAGCGATATTATCAACTGGACAACTCCAAACGGCGGATACTTTATCAGCGTAAACGTGCTAAAAGGTTGCGCTAAGGAAGTTGTTAAAATGACGGCAGAGGCAGGCGTAACGCTAACTAGCGCAGGTGCTACCTTCCCTAACGGACTTGACGACAACGACAGCAATATCAGGTTTGCTCCGTCTTACCCAACCGAAGAGGAACTAAGCCTTGCTTGTGACGTATTTGCAACCGCAGTTAAAATAGTTTGCATTAAAAAATTGCTTAACAAATAACTGATTATAAATTTTAAAAATCAACCGGTCGAATTGTCGGCCGGTTTTTTTGTTGAAAAATTTGGTAAGGTGGCGTAAGTTAAATTTTAAGGCTACAAGGGATATTAAATGTATTATATAATAAATATAATTTATATTAAATAAAAAATAGAATACCATTTTAAAGCGCCTAAGTTAAGTTTAATTTGCTATGCAGTATTAGGTTTAAAAGCCGAAATAAAAAAATATAAAAATTTTTAAAATACTTTATCAATTTAGTTGACTAAACTGTTAAAGCGTGATATCTTATTAGCAAGAGGTAAATATGAAAGCAAGAATATCCGATGAAAAAATAGACCATTTATTTGAAATAATTTTAAAACTAAACAGTGTAGAAGATTGCCGTATGCTATTTGAAGATTTGTGCACGATCCAAGAAATAGAAAAAATGGCTGAAAGAGTAGAGGCAGCGGAGTTGCTGCTACAAGGTAAAACTTATAGCGAAGTAATTCAAAAAACCGAAATATCGTCCGCTACACTTAGTAGGGTAAGTAAATGCGTTCAGTATGGACAAGGGTATCAAAAATTTTTAAAAAATAAGGAAGATTAGTATTATGAAAAAGAAAGTTTTAACAGTTATTGCAGTAGTTGTACTTGCAGTATCGATGGCGGTAGGCTTAACCGCATGTGGTAACAATCAAAAAAAGGACTGGGATTATATCCAAGAAAGAGGCAAAATGATAGTTGGTTACACTAATTATCCACCACTTGATATTAAAGATGCTAGCGGCAACGTATCTTCAGGTTTTGACTACGAACTAGCAAAAGAAGTTGGTAAAAAACTAGGCGTTGAGGTAGAGTTTAAGGAAATAAACTGGGCTAATAAAGTTTTGGACGTAAACTCTAAGAAAATCGATTGCATCTGGAACGGTATGACCGTAAACGAAGAGTTAAAGAAAAACTTAACGCTATCTAATTCTTATATGAGAAATAGGCAAGCAATAGTCGTAAAGGCTGACGAAACCAGATTTACCGACCTAGAAAGTTTGAAAAATAGCAATATTGGTGCTGAAGCAGGTTCTGCCGGCGCAGCGTTTATCGAAAATAATAACCTAAACAGTAATTACAAAAAAGCAGAAAAACAACTAGATTTGTTCTTTGAAATGGAGGCAAACAAACTGGACGTTGCAGTTCTTGACTCTATTATGGCAGGATATTATATGAATCTTGAAACTTACAAAGGCAAGTATAAAGTGCTTGAAATCAATACCGACCAAGAGGAGTTTGCTATCGGTTTTAGAAAGGGCGATACCACCTTCGCAGGTAAGGTAAACAACGCTATTGCGGAATTAAAGAAAGACGGAACGTTACAAACTTTAGCAAATAAATACGGACTAGCAAGTGAGATTTTATAATGGACTTAAACACAGTAATTAAATTATTATTCGACGGTTTCGGAGTAACCGTGTTGATATTTGCCATCACGTTAGTGGTGGCTTTACCACTTGGTTTGATACTTGCATTCGGGCTAAATTCCAAGTTTAAACCGCTGAAAATATTATTAGAGATATTCGTGTGGATAATTAGAGGTACGCCTTTAATGTTGCAAGTAATCATTTTCTATTACGGGCCGGGGCTACTATTCCAGTACAATTATCCAACCTTTAAATTAGGCACGATATTTGTTAGCGAGGGGCTAATTGCCGTGCTTATCGCCTTTATTATCAATTACGCCGCATATTTTAGCGTGATTTACAAGGGCGGAATAAACTCTATTAACAAAGGTCAATTTGAGGCAGGGCAAGTTTTGGGTATGACTAGGACGCAAATATTCTTCAAGGTAATTTTACTACAATTATTCAAGAATATCCTTGCACCTATGAGTAACGAGGTTATCACCTTGGTTAAGGATACGTCGCTTGCAAGAGTGGTTACCGTTGCCGAAATCATATTCGTTGCCGGCGAAGTAATGATTAAGACGGGCGTTATGTGGCCGATTTTCTTAACCGGCGTGTACTACTTAGCATTCGTAGGCTTGCTTACTCTTTTCTTCAACTGGCTAGAAAAGAAACTTTCTTACTTTAATTAGAGGTGAATATGGCGTTATTAGAAGTTAGAAATATAAAGAAAAGATTTGGCGAAAACGAGATTTTAAAGGGGATATCGTTCGACTTGGAGCGTGGCGAAGTGCTATCTATTATCGGCTCTTCGGGAAGCGGAAAAACCACGTTACTACGCTGCTTGAACTTTCTTGAAATAGTAGACGAGGGCAGTATTAAAGTGGGCGATAACCTAATTTTTGAAGGTAAAAACGAAAAGAGGTACAAGGACGACGAACTACGCATTAAAAGGCTTAATTTCGGGCTTGTTTTTCAGTCGTTTAACCTGTTTCCGCAGTACACGGCTAGCCAAAACGTTGCACTTGCTTTAAAACTACAAAACAAGGAAAACGTAAAAAAATACAAGGCAAAACTAAAAGCCGAATTGAAAAATACCCTTAAAGAGAACAAAAAAACCAAGAAAAAGGAAAACATAGACAAGATAAAAGCCTATAAGGACGAACTTGAAAACGGTGTGAACGTAACGGTAAACGGTCTACTTGAACAGGTAGGACTAAGCGAAAGAAAGGACTTTTATCCTCACCAACTGTCAGGTGGTCAACAGCAAAGGGTGGCAATAGCAAGGGCACTTGCATTAAACCCGAAAATTCTTTGTTTTGACGAGCCTACTTCGGCGCTTGATCCTGAACTAACGGGAGAGGTGCTAAAAGTAATCAAAGGCTTAAAGGGTAGCGGCAGAACTATGATAGTGGTTACTCACGAGATGGAATTTGCTAAAAACGTGTCGGATAAAGTTATGTTTATGGCGGACGGCGTTATTGAGGAAATGGGCTCTCCGGAGGAGATATTTAACAATCCAAATAGCGAAAAACTACGCAATTTTTTACAAAAATCTTACGAAGAGATATAAAAAAAATACTAATCATAAAAATACAAAAAAGACGTGAAAAACGTCTTTTTTTAATATATTATTCTAAAAACACGCAAAATGTATAATAAAAAAACCGCTACGATTAAGTAGCGGTTGTGGAGCTGATAGCCAGATTCGAACTGGCGACCTGTTCATTACGAGTGAACCGCTCTACCGACTGAGCCATATCAGCAACGATATGATTATAACATAAAATAACTAAATTACAAGCGAATAAAAGGTATTTTTCTAATAATTTTCTTTTTTATCGTTTTTTTTGGTCAATTTTATTGCATAATTCAAAAAATAATGTTAAAAATAAAGTAGGCTCGACGGTATACGAGAGGTACTATTTATATAACCACAGTTTTTATAAGGGATTGCGATTCTCTTATCCATATATCAGGCCACAAAATATCGGTGGAAGATAGAGGGTAAGATAGCATGCCCACCTGCTATTTGCAGGTTAATAATTAGTATCAACGGTACTCGTGGAGTTTTTTATTTGATAAAAATCCCTCTTTTAGCCATATTACTAGGGGAGGGAATTATGAAAAAGAAAGACAAAAACAGCAAAATGAAAGGCACGCCGAAAAGTAGGCTTATTATGTCCTTGAAGGACGAAAAACCTGCCAAAGCGATAGTAAAGAAAAAATAAACTGTTCTAGCCGTAAAATCGGCTAGTTTTTTTGTTTTAAAAGGGCATTATTGTCTTTTACGTTTGACAAAACAGCCTTGTAAATCTATAATAGAATAGTATATTGTAATTTATTTTATGTGAGGTAAAAATGTACAACAAAGTAACGACAGATATGAATTTCTGCTCAAGAGAAAAAGAGGTTCTTGATTTTTGGAAACAAAACGAGGTTTTTAAAAAAAGCCTTAAAGAAAACGAGGACAGCAAAGATTATTTCACGTTTTACGACGGTCCGCCAACGGCTAACGGTAAGCCACACATCGGGCATATTCTTACCCGTGTTATAAAGGACATAATACCACGTTATAAAACGATGAAGGGTTACAACGTACTTCGTAAAGCAGGTTGGGATACCCACGGTTTGCCTGTAGAATTAGAGGTTGAAAAACTTCTTGGCATAGACGGTAAACAAGAGATAGAAAAATACGGAATAGAACCTTTTATACAAAAATGTAAGGAAAGCGTATGGAAATATAAAGGCGAATGGGAGCAAATGAGCGACCGTGTCGGCTTTTGGGCTGATATGGAAAACCCGTACATTACCTACGACAACAACTATATCGAGTCGGTGTGGTGGGCGCTAAAAACCATTTACGACAAAGGGTTAATTTATAAAGGCTACAAAATCGTGCCTTATTGCCCTCGTTGTGGCACGGCGTTGTCTTCTCACGAAGTTGCACAAGGCTACAAGGACGTAAAGGAAACTTCCGTTATTATTAAGTTTAAGGCTGTTGACGAGGAAAATACTTACTATCTTGCTTGGACGACTACTCCTTGGACGTTGCCTTCAAATATCAGTTTGATTATGAACCCTAACGAGAACTATATCAAAGTTAAAGTAGGGGATATTTACTATATCGTGGCAGAGGCTTTGGCAGGCACGATTTTTGAAAACTACGAAGTAATTTACACCAAAAAAGGCGTGGACTTCGAGGGAAGAAAATACGAGCCGTTATTTGACTATGCCGACGAAAAAACCAAGGCTAACGGCTACTACTTGACCGTTGCCGACTACGTAACGCTTACCGACGGTACGGGTATCGTTCATTGCGCACCTGCTTTTGGTGAGGACGACGCACAAGTCGGCAGAAGATACAACTTGCCTTTCGTTCAATTCGTAAACGAGAGCGGCAGATTTACCGACGACGTGTACGATATGAAGGGTGTGTTCGTAAAAGACGGCGACCGTATGGTTATCGATAAACTTTACGAAAAAGGCTTAATGTTTAAGGAAGTGGAGTTTACTCACAGTTATCCGTTCTGTTGGAGATGTGATACGCCGCTACTTTACTACGCAAGAAGTTCTTGGTTTATCAAGATGAGCGAACTTAGGGAAAAACTTCTTAAAAACAACGCATCTGTAAACTGGATACCTCCAACAATCGGTACAGGTCGTATGGGCAACTTCCTAGACAACGTTATCGACTGGGGCTTCTCTCGTGAGAGGTACTGGGGCACTCCGCTACCTATTTGGGTGTGTCCGGATTGCGGCGAAATCAAGGTTGTAGGTTCTAGGAAAGAACTTAGAGAACTTGGCGGTCTTACCGAGGACGTCGAATTGCACCGTCCGTTTATCGACCAAGTTACCTTTAAGTGTGATAAGTGCGGCGGCGAGATGAGAAGAACGCCTGAGGTACTAGACTGCTGGTTTGATAGCGGTTCTATGCCTTTTGCACAATTCCACTATCCGTTTGAGAATAAAGAGGAATTCGAAAAGAGATTCCCTGCACAATTTATCAGCGAGGCGGTTGACCAAACAAGAGGTTGGTTCTACACCTTGCTTGCAGTTTCAACGCTACTATTCGACAAGTCGCCGTTTGAAAACTGTATCGTTCTTGGACACGTAAACGACAAGGACGGCATTAAGATGAGCAAGCATAAGGGCAACGTAGTTGATCCTTGGAGCGTGCTTGACGTACAAGGCGCAGACGCTGTAAGGTGGTATTTCTACACCGCAAGTATGCCTTGGCTACCTAGCCGTTTCTCTGCCGAAAACGTATCGGAATGCCAAAGAAAGTTTATGGGTACTTTGTGGAATACTTACGCATTCTACGTACTATATGCCGATATCGACAAGTTCGATCCGTCAAAATACAACCTAAAAGACTGCAAGTTCAGTATGATGGACAAGTGGATTTTGTCAGGACTAAATTCTCTTGTTAAATACGTAAACGAAAATCTTGAAAACTACAAGATTACCGAGTGCGCAAGGAAAATTCAAGACTTTGTGGACGAATTATCTAACTGGTACGTTCGTCGCTCAAGGGATAGGTACTGGGGTAAGGATATGAGCGAAGATAAAGTTGCCGCTTATATGACGTTGTACACCGTGCTCGTTACTTTGTCAAAACTACTTGCACCGTTCACTCCGTTTATGGCAGAGAGCATTTATCAAAACCTAGTAGTAAACTTCTTTAAGGGCGAGCCTATGAGCGTTCACCTATGCAGATACCCAGAGGCTGACGAGTCTATGATTGACGAGAAACTTGAAGAGGATATGGAATATATTCTTGAAGTTGTAAACCTAGCAAGAGCAAGCAGAAATAGTGCTAATATCAAGAATAGGCAACCGTTAAAGACTATGTTCGTTAAGACGGACGAGCCTAAGAGCGATAAGGAAGTACTAAGCATTATCGCCGAGGAAATCAACGTTAAAGAGGTGGTTAACGTAGCAGACGACACTATGTTTATCGACTACGAATTAAAGCCACAACTTAAAACCTTAGGTCCAAAATACGGCAAACTAATTAACGCTATTAGAGAGTATCTTGCTACTTGCGACACCTTAAAGGTAGTAAACACCGTAAAGGCAGGTGAAACTTTCACCGCTGAAATCGACGGAAAACAAGTGGACCTTGAACTAAACGACTTACTAATCAGCGTTAAGAATAAAGAGGGCTTTGTTGCTACTCAAAACGGAAGATTTACCGTAATTCTTGATACGAATCTAACCGAAGAACTTGTAAACGAGGGTATTGCAAGAGAAATCGTATCTAAGGTTCAAACTATGAGAAAGGACGCAGGACTTGAAGTTGTGGACCACATCGTTTTAGGCTACAAAGCAACGGGAAAAGTTGCCGAGATTATCGAAAACGATAAGAGCATCAGAGACGACGTACTTGCAGATAAAGTAGTAGGCGAAATCGACGGCTTTACTAAAGAGTGGAATATCAACGACAACGAAGTAGTACTAAGCGTTAAAAAAGCATGAAGTATAACGACGAGTGGAAAGATTACGAAGTAATTGCTACCGGTGACGGTATGAAACTGGAGAGATGGGCAAAGTATATTTTGCTTCGCCCTGATCCTCAGGTTATATGGAAAACCGACGTTGATATGATGCGTTATAAGGGGCTAAGCGCCTATTATATGCGTAGTAACACGGGCGGTGGTGCGTGGCATTACGTAAATAATAAAGAAATAGGCGAGTTTACTGTGTCTTGGCGTAACTTAAAGTTCAAACTAAAACTTATGGGCTTTAAGCACACGGGATTGTTCCCTGAGCAAGCGGTGAACTGGGCAACTATGATAGACCTTATTAAAAATGCCGATAGACCGATTAAAGTGCTGAATATGTTTGCATACACGGGCGGCGCAACCGTTGCTTGTATGAGTGCAGGCGCTCACGTTACTCACGTGGATTCCGCCAAGGCTATGATAGACAGGGCTAAGGAGAATATCGCTCTTAGCGGGCTGGACAACACTAAGGTTAGGTTTATACTTGACGACTGCAAAAAGTTTATCCAAAAGGAAATTAGAAGGGGAAATAAGTACGACGCCGTAATTATGGATCCGCCTAGTTTCGGCAGAGGGCCTAACGGTGAAAAGTGGAAGATTGAGGACGAAATCTATTCGCTGGTTGCGATGACTAAGGAAGTTTTGTCCGATAATCCGCTGTTCTTTTTAATCAACTCATATACGACGGGCTTGCAACCGCAAGTTATGAAAAACATACTTAACAAAATATTATCGAATTACAATGGCTATACTTATAGTTACGAGGTGGGTTTGCCTACTAAGGAAAAAGGCGTGATACTGCCTGCCGGTGCTAGCGGTTTATGGTCGAAGGAAGAAATTGATGAATAACGAAGAATTAAACATTGTTTACGAGGATAACCATTTACTTGTAGTGGTAAAACCGAATAATATTCCCGTTATGGCAGATAGTAGCAACGATCCTGATTTGTTGACTATGCTAAAAAATTATTTGGTAAAAAAATACGACAAACCGGGCGAGGCTTTCCTTGGGCTTGTGCATAGACTTGATAGGCCAACGGGCGGCATTATGGTGTTTGCTAAAACGAGCAAGTGCGCTAAAAGACTTCAAGAGCAAATCCAAAACGGAGATATGGAAAAGTCCTATTTGGCGGTACTTGACGGCGTTCCGAGAGAGCCTAGCGGTAAACTTGTAAACTACCTAAAAAAGAATGAAAAAACCAACGAAGTTAGGGTTGTTCCTAGTGCAACGGTGGGTGCTAAAAGGGCAGAACTTGACTACAAAGTGTTGGAGGAAAACGACGGGGTGTGCCTAGCAAGAGTGAAACTAATCACAGGTAGAGGGCATCAAATCCGTGTTCAAATGGCGCATATCGGCTGTCCGCTTGTTGGGGATATGAAATATAACCCAAACGCTGTAAAGAACAAAAGTTACCTTGGGCTTTGGGCTTACGAACTAAAACTTAACCACCCGATAACGCAAGAAACTATGACTTTTAGGGTGTATCCCGATAAGGAAGTTGCACCGTGGAGAGCGTTCGACCTTGACAAGTATCTATCGGTAAATATCAAAAATATCTACTAAAAATTTTAAAATAGTCGTTTTTACGGCTATTTTTTGTTATAAAAAATCCACACTAATATTGACATAAAGCGAAAATATTTTATAATTATGTTAGGAGGTGGAATATGGCAAATTATATTATTACGATAGCAAGACAGTACGGTAGCGGTGGTAGAAAGGTAGGCAAGGCGCTTGCTGAAAAACTTGGTTTTGAGTTTTTGGATAAGGAGATAATTGCGCATATCGCTGAAAAATACGACGTGGATAAAGGGCTACTAGAAAAGTACGACGAGCAATCACCAAGCAAGTTTGCAGGTATGTTTTCGCCTAGTATTACGCTGACTAACGCCTATATTCCTATGTACAACAACATTATGTTCAACGACGAAGTTATGCGTCTTCAAGCCAAAGCGCTGCGTGAAATGGCAGATGCTAAGCCTGTGGTTGTAGTGGGTAGGTGTGCGGACTATATTTTCCGTCACGAAGAAAAACTACTTAAAATATTTATTTACGCCGATGAGGACGTAAGGCTTAATAGGATAGTTAAGGAGTACAACGTACCTGAGAGCGACGCTAAATCGGTTATGAAAAAGGCTGATAAAAACAGAGCAAACTACTATTCAACTTACGCTGACGGTAAATGGGGAGAGCCAAAGCAATACGATATTTGCATAAACACCTCAAAACTTACCGTGGACGAGGCGGTGGATATTATAATTAAATACAAAGACGCAATAGACTCTAAGTAAAAAAGCCCGTTTGGGCTTTTTTTGTTTTATTGTATGTCTGGTATATTTAGCAAATTTAATGTAGTTTTCTATTTTGTATGTTTGTAAATTGCGTGATAGTCGTTTTTGCTAATACGTTTTTGCTTATATTACTATTCTGGGTTTTAAATTATTTGTTTTACCGCTTTATCTAAACGTTACAAAATTGAGTATTTATTAGCGGTTTTACTAATCGATTAGGTGTTGAAGCAGTTGCTTTCTTTTGTCGTCTAACTCTTCGTCGGTTAGTTTTCTGTCTTGCTGTTTATTATCGATAGTAAGGCTGAAATTAACCTGACAAGGAGAGCCCTTTAACACGAAAACCTCGTCCGCTAGTAGTAGCGCCTCGTCGATAGAATGGGTTACGAACACAACCGTGTGCTTGTTTTCCTCGTATAGTTTTAAAAACGCTTTTATAAGTCGTTGTTTTAGGGCGGTGTCCAGCCCCTTAAACGTTTCGTCCATAAGTAAGGTATCGGCAGGGTAAATAAAGCCTCTTGCCATAGAAATTCTGCTTGCCATTCCGCCCGAAAGTTCTTTTGGGAATAGGTTTTTACTGTCCTCCATCTCCACAAGTTTTAGCACGTTATCTATGATTTTGTTGCGCTGTACTTTGTCTTTTGTAAAGGAGCGCAGCACCAAATCCAAATTTTTTTCAACGGTGATATTCTCAATCAGCCTATTTTCTTGGAAGATATAGGATATTTTCCCTGCGCCCGATATTGCCCCTTCGTAACTTATGCCGCCGCTAATTGCCGAAAGTAGCGTGGATTTTCCCACTCCGGACGCCCCTAGTAAGCAGGTGATTTTGCCCTCTTGAACGGTAAGGTTAAACTTGTCAAACACGGTTTTTTCGCCGTATTTTACGGTAAGATTAGTTATTTCCATACTTCCTCCTTACAAGTTTGTTTATGATAGCAAATATTCCCTCTAAGATAAAACTTAATAGTATTGCAAGTAGCGTGTAAGCAAGTAAGGTTGCCGTTTCGATATCGATTTTGGCTTTTATCATTTCAAAGCCGATAGTTTTCGAGGCGTAGGCAATCACTTCTGAGGCGATTACCACCTTAACGGTAAGTGAAATAACGCTTTGCATACTACTTATAAAGTTCGACGCCACGCTAGGTAAGTAAATTAGCCTTAGTACGTCGATTTTTTGCACGTTAAATACTTTTGCCATCTCCAAGGTTTTTTCGTCCACAGAGCAAAGTGCAAGCCTAAACGACGAGTAAAGAAGCGGAAATGCTATCAAAAAGCCGATAAACACGGGCGTTGCGTCGTTGTCTAGCCACAAGGTAGAAAGCAAGATTACAGCCATAGTAGGTGCAGAGCGTAGTATGGTGATAATCGGCGACAATATCTTGTGTAGAGGCGAAAAAAACGTGGTAATTACGCTTAAAACAAACGCTACAATCATCGATAAACCGAAAGATAATATGGTGTTTAATAAAGTGCCCGAAATTGCCACCCACGTGGTTTTTAAGCCTAGCAAATGGAAAAATTCGTTAAAAACAACGTCCACTTGAGGCATTGCAAGTGGTTTGTTTTCAATTTTGCTAATAATCGCCCACACCGACAAAAAAAGTAGGAGTGAGATTAGCGGATATATTAAGTTTTTAATAGCGTTTTTCTTCGTCATTTTGTTAACTTTTTATAATTCGTCGGGATTTTGAATTTTTAAGTTATTTACTATTCCAAATTTTTGTTATATTTTAGTAGTCTAATTCGTAGAAAAATCCGTCTTTAACTTCGCCAACGCCCATAAGCGTTTTAAGGAATGTAGTTACGTCTTCTTTTGCGGTTTTAGAGGATTTAACAAGCACGTTAGAGCCTTTTATCGAAACGGGCGGGAATGTGGTTGCGCTAGGGTTACCGTAAGCGTTGTTTTTAAGTATATCGGTGATGCCTTTTTGGTTTTCGCTGTTATTTACGTAGTCCATATTAGCCACCATTTTTTTAAGCACCGTTTTCACGGTTTCTTTGTTGTTTTCAATAAAGGATTGCCTTGCAACGACTACTGCTTGAGGGTATCCTATTTCACTTGAACCGGTCGCTTTTTGGTATTCTAGTTGTAGGTCCAAAGCCACCTTATTGCCTTGATTTTTAGCGCCCGTTACAGCAGGCTCTGCAAGTAGACCAAAAGCGGCATTATCGGTTTTTAGTTCTCCAAGTACGCCGGCCCCGTCACCACGGAAAATTACGTTGATTTTATCTTTGTTAACGTCTTTTTTGTTCGTAATCACGTTTAGTTCAAGGTTGTTTAACTTAGCCACTTTTTCAAAAACTTTGTGTGGCACTTTGTTTTCGCCGATAGAGTATACCAGTTTGCCTTGTAGGTCCTTAATATCTGTTAGTTGGGACTTTCCGACAACGAAAAGGTTGCCGTAGGTTGCGGTTGCCACCATTTTGTACGGATCTTTATCGCCTGCTTTAACAGAGTCTAAGTAGATTTTGTACGCTGCGTTTGACGGCACGATTGCTACGTCGTATTTTTTGCCGACAATTTCGTTGGTTATTGACTCGGCGTTTACGATATCAAGCGTAAGATTTACGTCTTTAATACCTAAGCCGTCCTTTACGATAGTGGTTACGCTAAGGGCAGGAGCACCGTCCGGTACTACGATTTTAACTTTGTTTGGCTCTTGTTTGTTGCATGCGGTAAGCGAAAAACAGGTGATTACGCTTACAACTACAAGTAGTAAGGTTAATAATTTCTTTTTCATAATTTACTCCTCTATTACGTGGCTGGTTAAAGCCGATTTCACACTTATATTCGGGAATTTGCCAAGTTTACCGGTCAGGGCGGATATTCTCTCCATACTGCCTTCTACAATAAGGCTTATTGCAGACACTTCGCCACGAGGCAATCCCATTCTGCCTATGATTACGTCACTAAATTCGCTTAAAATTTTTTGTAGTTCGGGTGTGACGGTTCTATCGGTCACCACAATTCCTACAACGCCTATTCTTTTCATATTATCCTCCAAAAATAAAACGCCACCGAGAACGGTAGCGTAAAATTCATTTGTAAAATCATTTTATTCTTGCCGTCTTACTCGCCGAAAATTCATTGATACAGATTGCTTTATACTTTAATTTTAAATTAAATCGATTGATTAGTCAAGTTTTTTTTCTTGTTAGCCCTGTAAATTCCGTAGGTAACGGGTGGGGTAACAATCATAGCGACAACAAGTTCGGCAATAGAGTTCGTGGTAACTATCGTCCAAATCAGAGCAGAATTTATGGTAAGTCCGCTAAAATTAGTGCCGTTATATATTCCAAACATAAGCCCAAGCACAAGCGTTGTGTTGGTTACTACGCCAACGATACTACTTACTAGGCTAGAAATAAGAATTTGCGGTTTGTCGCTTTTCATTTTAGAGGTTAGCCTTAGCATTAGTTTGTAGGACAAAAACGTAAGCACGCCCACCATAACCCTAGGAAACACCGAAACAAGCGGATTGTTGAACACAAAACGCATTAGCGAGGTGGAAACCGTGTAACTTGCAACTAAACTTAGTAGCCCCGTGTACAAGCCTAGAACGACCGATACGCCAAAGCCTTGCGTTTGACAGCCGATTAAAACGGGGATAAGCAGTAGTACCGCTAGGCTGACAGGTCCAAACTGCAACGGAACGAACATAAACAAAGTGATAAGTGCTATTAAAATTGCCGTATTTGTTATTTTTTTCGTTCTAGTCATTAGTCACGTCCACCCAGCCGTTAAAGTTGTCGCATATTTTTTCTAGTTCGTCAATAGTTAGTTTTATTGCACTATTGTGGCTGCCGCAAGCAGGGTAAACGTACTCGTGCGATTTAAGTGAATTATCTAGGTAAACCTTAACTTTGTCTGAAACGGCAAAAGGACAAACCCCGCCTACTTCGTGGCTTGTTAGGGCAGGTACGTCCTCAAAGGATAGCATTTTAGCCTTAAAGCCAAAGGTTTGCTTGTACTTTTTGTTGTCTATTTTTTTGTCGCCTGCAACTATCACCATAATCGAGCCGCCGTCTTTGTCGTAAAACGATAGCGATTTTGCAATAGCGCTAGCATTCACGTTTAGGGCTTCTGCGGCAAGGTTCACCGTTGCGGAACTTTGATTAAATATTATTACGTCGTTTTCTTTACCGAATTTTTCTAAATATTTTTTTACGTTGTCTAACATAATTACCTCTTAATTATTATATAGGTTACATAAAATTTAGTCAAACAATGTAGCCCTATATATGATTATATATTTATCTTTAATATATACCGATATAGTATAGGTTATTTCGTGGTAGACCAACAATAAAATAAGCATAACGCCAAACAAAAAAGCATAAAGAAAAAGCCCTCAAACGAGGGCTTTAATTTTTAAGACAAGTTATTACAATTTCTTTATTTTTTCAGGTTTTTTTGGCTTAGGAGGTTTTGGTGCTTTTTCCTTCTTTACCTTTTCAGGCTTAGGAGGTTTTGGTGCTTTTTCCTTCTTTATTTTTTCGGGTTTAGGAGGTTTTGGCGCTTTCTCCTTTGCGCTCTTTTTTGATTTAGAGCCGAAAGATTTTCCAAGCGATTTTTCTGCTTTTACTTCTTCCTTAATTTCCTCTTTTTCGTACTCGGAAACAACCTCGTTACCCATATTCGTAACGCCGTTTACGTTGCTAACAGAGTAGTGCCAATCGTTCTTTTGCTCTTTTGCCTTTCTTCTCTTTGACTTAGGAAGAAGCAAACAATCTTCGCCGTACGCCATTAGATATTGTTTCTTTAGTACGAACTCGATATAGGTTAGCATTCCGATTAGTACGCCGAATAGGTAGAAGTATGACCTACAATTCATTAAGCAAATGATAATACCAAGTAGGTCTACGCTGTTTAGCCAAGCCATATCTTGATATCCTAGGCAAGCGCCAAGAACTTTTTCGTTTGCTTTGCCTTCGTTTTGGATAATTTGTTTGTTAGGATCAACGTTAGATATAGGGTTTTCGCCTAGTAGTTGAAGAACGTTCCATCTAACACCTTCGTACTCTTTGTGTACAAGCACAGCCTTTAAGATATCGTCAAGCGCTTGAATTTCGTCTTTTCCGGTGTAAGGGTCTTTACCTGTTGGGCTAAAGTCGAAACCGGTAGCGATTAAGGCTTTAACAGCGTTTACAAGCGGCTCTTTGTTTAGGGTTAAAACTTCAAGCAAACCAAGTTTTACGTTAGAACCGTTTACGTCCTCAGGAGGAGTAGTTCTTAGAACGATTGAAGTAAGAACGGTGATAGGAATTTCGCCGCTGATAATCTTAGATACAAGGTCTCCGCCGCTAAGAGCGTACTCGATTGCTAAGCCGTTGAACGATTGATATGCTTGGTCAAACGAAGAGAATATAGGCTTGAAAATAGCCATATTTTCCTCTGAGAACCAGTAATAGTACTTCTTTTTGCCGTTAGCGTCAAGGGTAGGAACAGGCTTTCCGAATTCGTCTACTGCCTTAGGTGAGCCGTCCGGATTTTTCTCGTACTCGTACAAGTTGTTTTTGTCCAAGAATAGTTGTGCTTTGCTCAAAATTAGGTCGTGTTGACCTTTGGCGTCAACTACTATATCCTCGTAGAAAATGGTGCTAGAAGTTGCTTGAGCAAGTAGTTTTGGTAGGAAAATATCTAGTACCAAGAACAAGCCTGCAAGCACGCAGATAGGAACGACAGCGCACGAAATCATCGTGTGTTTAAACGATGCGTGATGCTTTTTGTCGCCTCTAAATATTAGCATTTGGATAAGAGCAGTAACGCCCCATAGCGCTACAACAAGCAGGCAAGGTAAAAATACGGTGATTTTGTAAATGCCTGATTCGTTGTATTTTGCACAAGTTATTGCTACGATTGTAAGCAATAGCGGAAAACCAACGAGGTTGGTTAGTAATATTACTAGTTTGTATAATGCCTTAGGTCTCTTTTTAGGAGGCGTATTTACGTTGACAGCGGTTTTTTTGTCTTTCTTATTTAGTTTCATTGTCATTACCTCCTTCGTTTAAATCTAGTCCTATAGGCCATGGTTTATCGTTATTAACAGGCGCCTGCTCAGTCACCGATTCGGGTGCAGCCGTCGGTTCAGTCACCGATTCAGGTTCAGGTGTCGGTGGCGTTGGCTCAGGGTTAGTAAAGTCCACAACGGTTGTTTCAGCCGGAACGTCGTTAGCGTAAGCGTAAGCGGTTTCAGCAGCGGCAGCAACCTCTGAAGATAGCACGTAGCCTCTTAATTTCATTTCTTTTCGTAGTTTCTCTTCAAATTCGTACGCCTTGATAAATTCAAGTTTTCTTGAATAGTGGTCGGTAACTAATAGAGATATTAGCACTAAACCGCAGAAGATGTACATAACCCTACGTAGTCTTGCAAAACTTAGCAGTTGAGGGTAGATAGAAACTTTGTATTGAAGTTCTTTAATTCCTTCGTAAGAGTATTTGTCGCTAACAACTTTAGATGCGGCAGTAGCGCACAAATGTCTTTCGGTTCTTGGGCAAAGACCTGTTGAAATCTCGATATATTTACCATTAGCGTCTGAAGAGGTAAGTACTAAACCTAAAATCATATCGACAGCACTTTGGTCGCCGATATTTATTCCGCCGATGGTATCAAGAAGGTTACCTAAAAATGCAACGATGTCGCCGATAGGTAGGTCCAAACCAAGAAGCATATCGATATTCAAGCCGTCAGGAAGAAGTTTGCCTGCGTTCGCCAAAATGTCGATAACGTCTTTAATAGCAAAGTCGTAAAGTTTAACTTTTTGTCCGCCAAGAGTTTGAATTTTAGCAGCGTAGTTGTTGTTAAATTCGGTAAGCGCTATTTTGGTTTGCTCCAACTCTTTCTTTAGAGCAGGAACGTCGACAGGCTCGTCGGTTTCACCTTTTTCAGCCGCTACGATTTTTGCAGCAAGTTGGGTAATCTTAGTGCCTAACTCTTTTTGTCTGTTAGTCAAAACTTCGTACTCGGCGTTTAGTCTTGCAGCGATTTTGCTGTAATTATATTTTGCTGCTTCAAGTTGGTCTAGTTTGTCGTAAACACCCGGTTTATCACCAAGGATAATATAGTCTTTCTCGTCTACAACACCGTCATAGTTAGCGTCGTAATTCACCTTTTTGGACTCGGCAAAACCCATTTGACCGGACTTAAAGCCGGATATTCCGTAAGCGGAAATAAACGAATCGATAGTGCCGATATAACCGTGATACCAAGATGCGCCTTTGTTGGTGCAGTCGGTAGCCCAGCCCATTAGTTTCTCGTAAGAAGGCAAACCAACGCCGCCGTAAATGGTGGTCTTAGTGGTTTTTACTTCGTTTGTGATAGGATCGGTGTACTCAAACTCGTAAACTTCTTGTTGTTTTGCTTCCTCTCTTAATTGATTGTAATTCTTCTTAGCGATTTGGTCGGTGGTGAAGATAGGAATTACAATAAGCGCAAGGGTAGATACGGTAAGGATAACCGTAGCGTAATCCCTTTGTAGCGAGCCCTTCTTTGCTAGTTTCTTCAGCGCTATTCTAAGCAACTCAACAATGCCCCAAATAGCAAAAGGTACGATTGCGCAAATCAAACCGTAGTTTCTCATTGCTTCCTGTGTAAAGGTGGGAACTAACAGCCATAATGCCGTTAAGCACATAGCAGGAAAGCCTAGCAAATAGAAAACAAATCTGATTAACTGAAATTTGTACTTTTTCTTGTCCATAACTTTCTCCTTAAAAATTTGAAATATTTAACATAAATATTCTTTACAATTATATAATAAAAACATATTAAGGTCAATGCTAAACTAAAAAATTGTTTCCTAATTTTAAATAATTTTGAAATATATTATTAAAAAAACTTAAATCGCAATAAAAAACGGAAATCATAGGGCGTAAAGACGCTTTTTTTTGGTAAAATTTTTGCGTCGTTAGGTTGGCAACGTGTCGGTTTTTATCTGGTAGAATTTTAAAGCGTGGAGTAGGATTTATTCTTATTATTTTCGAGTGGTATTATTGTGTTTTGGAGTAGGTTTTAACCTTATTGTTTTCGTGTAAAATATTTAACGTAGAGTAGGATTTTATCCCATATTATTATCGGGCGATTTTTGTATTTTAAGGTACTAGGAAGGTTTGTTTCTTCACTAAAATTTTTCTTTGTATACTCGTTTTGTTTTTGCGTGGTTTTAGTTAGGGATTTTTGTTGTAGAAATTTACCGTTACTGCTGTTAAAGGAGAAAATGTTTATAGGTTACTTTTTAATTGCTTTGTGGTTATTGAAACGCTTAAACCGTTGCGTAAGTATAGTTTTTTGTTGCCTTGTAAAAGAAATGAAAATTTAAAAAAATATGGCTAATGCAAATAAAAAACAAAACTTTTATCAAACTAAAAATAGGGACTGAAATCGATTTTTTTTAGGGGAGAGCGAGCGCTAATTGTGGTTTACTAAAAAATGATGGTTGGAATAAAAAAATTTCCCTAGTAAACAAGAGCGAAAAACAAAAACGCTTTTAATATAACTAAAATTCATACGTATGCTAAAAAATGTGGCTAAAACGAATAACGACCATATAATAGCACAAAACGAGGTTTATATCTTAATAATGATACTTTAAGTATTATATTATGTAAAAATTAAAAGTAATTAGACAGTTTGCGGGTTTTGTGTAATGATTTTTGGGTAAAAAAAACCGTTTCTAACCCCTAAATCGTATGACTTTTATTGTTTAATTTGGTATAATTTATTTAATAAAAATTTCGGAGGATGAAATGACACCTACACTAAAAAAAGTATTTGGTGACGAATTACCAAAATTCCCACTTGCTATAATAGCATTGCCCGGGGCAAAGGCACTTGGAGAAGAAGTTAACTCTATATTAGTTGACTGGTACACAAAAGAGGCAAAAGAATACGGAGTTGCCGCAAAAGACAACTTTTTACTTGACGCATCTTACCCAAGATTTACCACCGGCGACGGCAAAGCAGTTATCAACGAATCCGTAAGAGGAAGAGATTTGTATATTTTGGTAGACGTTGGGAATTACAGTTGCACGTACAATCTTTTCGGCCAAGAGACTCCTATGAGCCCTGACGACCATTTTGCAGACTTAAAGAGAATTATTTCTGCAACCGGCGGAAAACCGGAGAGAATTACCGTTGTAATGCCTATGCTTTATGGAGGTAGACAACATAGAAGAAACGCAAGAGAATCTCTTGACTGCGCAGTTATGCTACAAGAACTTGAAGCAATGGGCGTAAAAGATATCATCACCTTTGACGCACACGATCCAAGAGTTCAAAACGCTGTTCCGCTACTTGGCTTTGATAACTTCTTTGCAACTTATCAAATTCTAAAAGTTCTTATCAAAAAATTCCCTGACCTTGTATTTGACAAAGACCACTTTATGATTGTCAGCCCAGACGAAGGCGCAATGAGTAGAAATATCTACTACGCATCTGTTCTTGGCTTAGACCTTGGTATGTTCTACAAGAGAAGAGATTATTCTACTATCGTAAACGGCAGAAACCCTATCGTTCAACACGAATATATCGGTATCGACGTAAAAGGTAAAGACATATTTGTTGCAGACGATATCATCGCAACCGGCGACTCGGTAATCAAACTTGCTAGAGAGTTGAAAGAGAAGGGCGCAAAAAATATATTCCTTGCATCAACTTTCGCACTATTTACCGAAGGATTAGAGAAGTTTGACAAAGCGTACGAGGAAGGCTTAATCAAAGGCGTTGTATCTACAAACCTTACCTACACCAAGCCTGAACTTAAAACGAGAGAGTGGTTCTATCAAGCAGACCTTAGCAAATACCTTGCTTACATTATTTCGGCTTGCAACCACAATCAATCGGTTAGCAAAATCATCGATCCACACGCTAAAATACACGCATTGCTACAAAAGAACGATATTATCCCTGAAAAATAATTCTAAGCCCGACAAGTTCGGGCTTTTATTTTGCAATTTTTTAGTGCGCCTCAATATCGTGAAGATATTGTAAATATTTATGCTCAAACTTCAATGTGATATTGCGGCTAGTTGTAGCATTATTTGTTAAATTAAAACGTTAGTAAAATATAGCCTAGTTTTTGGCTATATTTTTATAAACCTCCCTTGTGTCATAAAAACACTTTTAGTATATCCAAATAAGCCTCCCTTGTGCAAAGGGAGGTGTCACTTTGTGACGGAGGGATTGTGAAAAAAGAATATTGAATTTTTATATTAGTTTAGACAGAGTAAATAGATGGCTTAAAAATTATAATAAATCATTGTATAGTAGGACAATCCCCCAGTCAGCGTGCTGGCAGCCCCCTTTGCACAAAGGGGCCGTTTTTTTGTATATAGGGAAGAATAGAAAAAGGCGAGATGAAGAATAAAAAAGAAATAAATCTTAATTTACAAAATGGGACATAATAAAATAGCCTTGAAGACAGTAAAATTCGTTGCAAATTTATTGTAAATTTTAACAGATAAATGGCAATATATGAGAAAAACATTTTGTTTTGCTTGCAATTTCTTCTAACAAAGGGGTTTTGTATAAAATTTGCTAAAACGATTTTCGCAAGGAAAAAATTAAAAAAATAGGCTTGGTTTTAATAATTAGTAAAAGTAAGGTAAAACCGGAAAATAGGGCAATAATTAGGCGTAAAGGATAGAATTTTACAAAAATTTCTTATATTTTTAAAAAAGAAAAAGGGAAAAATACAAAATTTGTTGCATTTTGTTTGCTTATATATTAAAATATAAATAACAAAAAAATGGAGGACATTGTGAAAATTACGGCTCTGGGGCATTCTGCCTTTGAATTAGAGGAGAGTACCGGTACTAAAATAGTTACCGATCCGTATAATGATTCGGTCGGTCAGCCTATGCCAAAAGTTGAGGCTGATGCGGTAACGATTTCGCACGATCATTACGACCATAACAATATGGAAAGCGTGGAGGGTAACCCGATTATTATAAATACCGAGGGTGCTTTCGAGGTTTCGGGCGTGCATATTTCTAGCGTTTACGCAAATCACGATAATCACGGCGGTGTAAGAAGGGGCAGAACCCTTGTGTTTAAATATCGTCTTGACGGCGTTGAGGTTTGCCACATGGGTGATATCGGCGAGGATTGTAACGCATTTTTAAGCGAGTTTATTATGCCGGTTAACGTTCTACTAATACCTGTTGGCGGCAAGTACACGGTGGATGCTGAAAGGGCGAAAGAATACGTTGACAGACTTATGCCTGACGTTGTTATTCCTATGCATTATAGGACTAAAAACATTGACTTGGGCTTGGATAAGGTTGACGATTTTGTTGAACTTTTTGACGACGAGGACGTAGTTTACGTTGAGGGCGACGAGATTACTTTTAATAGGGTGGACTTCGACGGCGAAAGAACTAAAGTTTACGTTTTTGAAAACTAATGCGTAGAGGAAAGGTATTATTTTCCTCTGCGACTATATAATTATATTAGTATTTTATTTTTTCAAGATTTTTGGAGATATCATGGATTACAGCACTATTAACAAGGTAGAATTATTGTCTACTTCTTTATTCGAAATTAGAAATATCGCAAGAAAACTAGGCGTAAAATCGCCAACTACTTACAATAAAAAGGAACTTGTAGACAAGGTTATGGAGAAAATTGCCGACCTTAGAAACGAGGAAAACGCCTTAAAGCCAGAGGCTAGCGAGGTTAACAAAGAGCCAAAAGAGGCAAAAATTAACGACGCTGAAAATTGTAGGTACGACGAAAAAGATGCATCGGTAGTTAAGCCTAAAAAGGAAGAAAACGCCGAAAATTTAAGGTACGATAAGGCGGACAATACCGAATTTAGAAGAAAAAGTTTTAGAGAAAATCAAGGCGGATATCAAGAAGAAATTGATATGAACAGCGTTGAAAAGCGCTCGGGTTATCTTGAAATTTTGGGCACTAATAACAGCATTGATTACGGCTTTTTGCGTGTGGAAGGCTACGAAAATAGCACGAGCGACGCCTATATTCACGCCAACAAAATCAAACGCTACGGGTTAAGAAAAGGCGACTACGTAGAGGCGCTCGTTAGCAAAAACAAGGTGCAAGAAAATAAGCCTGCGCCAGTAGTTAGTGTGTTAAAAATCAACGGTGTAGATGCCGATAAAGTGGGTAGACGCCCTAATTTTGACGACCTTGTTCCGATATATCCGGACGAGAGAATTAGACTTGAAAGACCTGACAGCAGTAACGATTTAGCAATTAGGTGCATAGACTTGCTTGCTCCTATCGGCAAAGGTCAAAGGGCAATGATTGTGTCGCCTCCAAAGGCAGGTAAAACCACTTTATTAAAGAAAATTGCAGGCTCAATTTCTCAAAATTATCCTGAAATCGACCTTGAAGTTTTGCTTATCGACGAGCGTCCCGAGGAGGTTACCGATATGCAAAGGACTATTAAGGGTAACGTGTGGTATTCTACGTTTGACGAGCAACCTGAACACCATATCAAAGTGATGGAATTCTTGCTAGAAAAGGCAAAAAGAAAGGTGGAAATGGGCTGCGACGTAGTTATCCTTATGGATAGTTTGACTAGGCTTGCAAGGGCAAACAACCTTGTAATTACGCCAACCGGTAGAACGCTAAGCGGTGGTATCGATCCTGCTGCATTGTATCTTCCTAAAAAGTTTTTCGGCTCAGCAAGAAACATTGAGAACGGCGGTAGCCTAACTATTATCGCAACCGCACTTGTAGACACCGGCAGCCGTATGGACGACGTAATATTCGAGGAGTTTAAGGGTACGGGCAATATGGAAATTCGCCTTGACAGAAAACTATCCGAAAAGAGAATATTCCCTGCAATCGACCTTAACGCATCTAGCACCAGAAAGGAAGATTTACTACTTGACAAGAAGGAACTTGAAGCAATTTGGGCAATGAGGAAAATGTTGAACGAGGGCGAGTCGCAAGAGGCTATCGAAAACCTAATAAGCACCTTGTCGCAAACAAAGAACAACCAACAGTTTATCGATTTAATTACTTTCCAACAAGCCGCAATGGAAAAGAAGGGCTACAAGTTTGTGTAAAAATCGCAATTTTTGATAAATATATAAGTTAAAATCGTGTGAGATTTAATGATAAAAACTACCCATCGGGTAGTTTTATTTTTGTAAATTTAATTTGGCTACTTTGTGTTTATTATTAGTAGCAAACGGTAAGGTTTGTTTTACTTAGTTGTCGTCGCCTTTAAGTAGGAAGTCGTCGTAGTCGCTAGGAACGGTTTTAACGTTAAGTTGTTTGATGAAGTCGTCCTTTTGGTTTTTGTCCTTTTTGTAGGTTAGTTTTAGGCAAATTGGCGTAACAAGTGACGATACAATTATTAGTAATAGTACTATCGTAATCATTTCGGACTCAATTAAATTGCGTTCGATAGCCTTTTGAACTACTATAAGGGCAACCTCAGCCCTCGCCATCATACCAAAACCAACCCTTAGGCTGTCCTTGTTGGAGTAGCGGCACATTTTTGCACCCATTCCGCAACCAACCACTTTTGATAGCAAGCCGACCAAGGTAAAGCATACGGCAAATCCAAACGTTTCGGCGGTGAAGTTGCTGAAACTTGCTTTAAGACCTATGCTTGCAAAGAATATCGGAGCAAATACCATGTACGACGTGGTGTCGATTTTCTTTTCGATATACGGCGTATCTTTTAGGTTAGACAAAGCAACTCCGCCGATAAACGCACCCGTAACGTCCGCAATGCCGAACAATTCCTCAGCGCTGTAAGCCATTAGCAAGCAGAAAACCAAACTGAAGATTGATAATCTTCTGGTGTTTGGGAATTTTTTTGATAAAAAGATAAATAGTTTGTTTACAATAAGCCCTGCGCCGATTGAGAATACGAAGAACAGTAGCGTGCTGATTGCAAGGCAACCGATATTTGAAACGCCAAGGTTACTAAACGCATTAAGAACGATAGCGCTAGAAGATTGCGAAGTATCTCCGCTTGCGCCAAGAATTATGGTTAGGATAAACAAACCGATAATATCGTCAAGTAGAGCAGCAGACAAAATCGAAGCGCCCACTTTGGTGTTTAGTTTGCCCATTTCCTTTAAGGTGGTAACGGTGATGCTTACGCTGGTTGCGGTAAGAACTACGCCGTGGAATAGGTTTTGAATAAGCATATCTTCGCCAAAACCGTGGAATGCACCTGCTATTGCAAAACCGCCTGCAAGTGGCACGGCTACGCCAAGAATTGTGATGATAGTCGACGCAAAACCGGTGGATTTTAGGTGCTTTACGTCCGTTTCAAGACCAGCCGAGAACATAATAAGCACTACGCCAACTTTTGCAAATAAGTCGATAGGGCTATTTGTTAGCGGTGCGTCTACCCAACCTAAAATTGCAGGTCCTACAAGTAGACCGCCAAGAAGGTTGCCTACTACTTGCGGAAGTTGTAATTTGCTTGCGATAATGCCGAAAAATTTTGTGATAAACAGCAATATTGCAAGGTCTAAAATCAATTCGTAATTAAACATATATCTGTCCTTCTACTTTAAAACTGTGTATAGTATAGCACTATAAAATTAAAATAGCAAACGTGTTAAAAATCTTTTTGGCGAAATGTAAAAAAATCAGCCTACTAAAGTAGGCTTTCTTTTGTAATTTTAAATTTTATCATTTGTATTTTAAATTTTGTCCTTGGTTATTTACAGCGTCTTTTGTTTTTTATCGTTTTATCTTTCGTATTTTATTTTTCTTTCGTACTTAATTAGGTTTTTTTCTTTCGTGCTTTACGTAAAACTTAGCGTTAATCTTTTGTACTAAGCATATAATAACATTTTTTTTGCGCCTTTGGTTAAATTTTACAAAAAAAGCAATAATCTAACAAAACAAGTGTCAAATCTACAAAATATGCTAGTCTAATTGCTTGATATTCGGTTTTAGATGGTAGGGCGCTTACAAGGGGGTTTTGTAAAGTTAAGCAAAAACGAAACTTAATAAAATACTAACCAAAGTTTTGTAAATATATGGCAAAATTTTTGCTTTTATAGGCTTGCAATGGCACTTAAAGGGCATTTAGATTGACATTGATTTTATTACAGTATATAATAGTAATATTATATTTAGTTACGAGGTCAAAATGAAAACAGATATACAAATTGCAAACGAAACAAAACTTCAAAACATTGTAGAAATTGCAAAAAAATTGAATATCCCTGACGATAACGTAGAACAATATGGCAAATACAAGGCAAAAATCAGCGTGGACAAGGTTAACCCTAAGGGCAAACTTATCCTAGTTACCGCAATCAACCCAACCCCTTACGGCGAGGGCAAAACCACCGTTTCGATAGGTCTTGCCGACGGGCTTGCTAAAATAAACAAAAACGTATGTTTAGCACTAAGAGAGCCTTCTCTTGGACCGGTTTTCGGTATTAAAGGCGGTGCAACGGGTGGCGGACACGCTCAAGTAGTGCCTATGGAAGATATAAACTTACACTTTACGGGGGACTTGCACGCAATAACTTCGGCTAACAACTTGCTATCGGCTATGATAGACAACCACTTGCAAGCAGGAAACTCTCTAAGGCTTGACACTAGAAAAATCACTTTTAAAAGGTGTGTGGACTTAAATGACAGAGCGCTTAGAAATATAGTAGTCGGTCTTGGCGGAGTAATGCAAGGCGTTCCTAGAGAGGAGGGCTTTACTATTACCGCCGCTAGCGAAATTATGGCTATCGTGTGCCTAAGTAACGACCTAGAAGACTTAAAGCGTAGGCTTGGCAATATAGTAGTTGGCTACAACGTGGACGACGAGCCTGTTTACTGCAAAGACTTAAAGGCGGAAAACGCAATGACAATTTTGTTAAAGGACGCAATTAAGCCAAACCTTGTGCAAACGCTTGAAGGCACGCCTGCTATTATTCACGGCGGTCCGTTTGCTAATATTGCGCACGGCTGCAACACTATGCTTGCTACAAAAACGGCGCTTACTTACGCCGATTACGTGGTTACCGAGGCAGGCTTCGGCGCTGACCTTGGCGCTGAAAAGTTCTTTGATATTAAGTGTAGAAAGGGCGGGTTAGAGCCAAAAGCCGTGGTGCTGGTTGCAACTATTAGGTCGCTAAAATATAACGGCGGAGCAAAAAAAGAGGACTTGACAAAGGAAAACGTGGAGCAACTTAAAGCAGGTCTTCCTAACTTGCTTGCTCATATCGACAACTTGACCACGGTATTTAATATGCCTGTCGTGGTTGCTTTGAACAAGTTTATCACCGATACCGACGTGGAGATAAAAATCGTGGAGGACGCTTGCCGAGAGCACGGCGCAAACGTAGTACTATGCGAGGCTTGGGAGAAAGGCGGAGAGGGTGCAAAAGCCCTTGCCGAAAAAGTGGTTAGCGAGGTGGAAAAATCTACCAAATCCTTAACTTTTGCTTACGACCAAAACGACACCATCGAGAACAAGATTACCGCTGTTGCCACCAAAGTTTACGGCGCAGGCAAGGTAATATTTACTGATAAAGCAAAAAAAGAAATCGCAAGAATTGAGAAAAACGGGCTGGATAAATTGCCTGTATGTATAGCAAAAACGCAATATTCTTTTAGTGATAATATGAAACTTTTATGTAGGCCTACCGGCTTTGAGTTTACTATTTCAGACGTTATCGTTAAGGGCGGTGCGGAGTTTATCGTGTGCATTGCAGGCAATATGATGCTTATGCCGGGGCTGCCAAAAGTTCCCGTTGCGTGCAATATGACGATAGATAAAGACGGCAAAATCGAAGGATTATTTTAGAGGTTAATATGGAAAGTGTGTATGCAAACGTGCCACCACAAATAAACCCCGTTGCCTTTACGATAGGCAACTTAGAGATTAGGTGGTATGCGTTAATTTTAACGTTTGCTATGCTGGTTGCATTGTATATTTTGTACAAATTAGCAAAAGGAAAAGGCTTTACGGGGGACTTTATTTTGGAGGTTTTTTTGTGGACTATTCCGCTTGCTATTATTTTCGCAAGGCTGGGATATTGCTTGCCAAGGAAAGAGTACTGGACAAGTATCCAAGGTTTTTGGAGAATGTTCAAAATCTGGGAAGGCGGGCTGACGATATTGTCGGGAATATTCGGCGGGCTACTAGGCATTTTCATTGCTTGTAAGCACAAAAAAGTGGCGCTATTCGACGTTGTGGACTTAGTAATACCTGCACTTTTGATAGGTCAAGCCATCGGTAGATGGGGTAACTTTATGAACGAAGAACTTTTCGGCGTTCAAATTACAAACCCTGCTTTTCAATGGATGCCGTTTGCCGTGTATATTCACAATCCGGGCGGCGGACTTGAACCGGGGTGGTACGCTGCAAGTTTCTTCTACGAAAGCGTAATGAATCTAACGATGGGCATATTGATGCTGCTGCTTGTAAAACGAGATAAGTACAAGCCTAGCGAACTTGCTTGTATCTACCTAACATGGTACGGCTTGCTTAGAGGAATACTTGAATTTATCAAGGTGGGGGCGTATCAACTTGGCGGAAAAATCGGCGGAGCGCAAGTGTTTAGTTTCTGTTTGTTTGTAGTAGGCTTAGTAATGCTAATACTTATTAAAAAAGACGTGATTAAGTTTAAAAATACCGAACAATTAAGGCTGAAAAAGAACCTAGAATATTTGCCAAACGATGCGTTTGTAGACGGTAAATTTAGTGAGGCTTTTGCTAAAAAAGAGGCAGAAGAGGAGCAAAAAGAGAAAGAAAAAAATCGCAATAAATAAGAATGATTTTATAATATAAAAACGGCAAGATTTTTTGCCGTTTTTCCTTATAAAAAAATGTATTTTTTGCTAATTGTTCAATGCTGAGTTTGTAATTTTAAGCCGAATATCAAAATGCTTTTAATAGGTGTAACAGGTATAAAACAAGTGCGGTTAAGCCTGTAATCGTAAGGAAAACGCCTAGGTTTTTTAGGTAAGTTTTCCAGTCTTTTTTAGGTTTTGCGCCGCTAGTATTGTCATCGTTAGCAGTAGAACTTGCTGTTTTGTACACTATTTCGTCGTTTTGTTCTTCGATGTCGGTGCTTAAAAGTTTCTCTTCTTCTAGGGCAGCGTTTCCAACGAGTTGAACGATTTTGTCCAGCGACTCTTTGTCGTAGTTTTCGTCCTCGCTAACTGTGGACAGCGTGTTTTTGATATTTTCTTTCAGTTTCTTTTCGTCACTAAGTAGTTCTTTAACCTTTTCTTCGTCGCTTTCGTTTTTTACGATTTCGGCGATTTTGTTCACGTAGTCCATACTTTCGGCAACCGCAATGTACTCGGAAAAACCGCTTTGCATCATTTGGTTGTAAGTCTTTTTCACGTCGAACGCAACCTTATATTTTAGGGCGGTTATTTCGTCGGTTTGGCTAAAAGCAGAAAATATTTCTTCTATTTTGGCGTATATTTTTTCGTCCATTATTCTTCCTCTATGCTTTTCCCGTCAATTTCGTCGTAGAATATTTCGGAGTTTTTGCCTTTTAACGCCTCTACAAAATCGGCAAAAAGTTCAGGTTTTACGTTCACCATTATTTGCGATAACGTATCCTCGGTTTTTGCGTTGTGAGGGCGGAATATCAAAAACAGTTCCTTTTGGTTTACGTAGTTTTTAATTTGCAAAATCTCGCCGTAATATATTTTTTGGCACATAATACCAAGGTTTACCCTAAGATATTTTTCGGTGAAGGTGTAGGTTGTGTTTAAAAGTAGCAAAAATATCACGACTAGCACCACGATTGCAAGAATCAGGCTGACGATAGAAAAGGCGTCAGCACCGTTTGAGACAAGGTTAAATAGGGTAAAACCTACGCAAGCGGTAAGAATAAGCCCGAAAACAAGTAGGGCTGCTTTTATAGAATTTTTAAGAATAAATCTAAATTTCATAAAACACCTCGTTTTATTTATGTTAGCACAGTTTCGAATTTATGGCAATTATTAACCGATTTTTTGGTAAATAAAGTTATTGATTTGACAATATACCGTAAATGGATATATATTTTAATAGAACAACCTATAAAGGAGCGAATGATGATAAGACTTTTAGACCAAGTAAATTACCTAAACGGCAACCTTGTAAAAGCAACCTCAAACGAGGGCTATAAAAAGACTATGGCTTACAAAATCCTAAGTACCCACAATCAAGGCGAGGTGACCGAAAAGGGAAAAGTAATAAATATTAAGTTCGATGCACTAGCAAGCCACGATATCACTTATGTTGGAATAATTCAAACCGCAAAGGCATCGGGGCTAAAAAAATTCCCTGTACCTTACGTGCTTACCAACTGCCACAACAGTTTGTGTGCGGTTGGCGGAACTATCAACGAGGATGACCACTTGTTCGGTTTGTCGGCGGCTAAAAAGTACGGCGGAATATACGTTCCGGCTCACCAAGCGGTTATCCACACTTTTATGAGGGAGAACTTTGCAGGCTGTGGCAAAATGATACTAGGTAGCGACTCGCACACAAGGTACGGCGCACTTGGTACTATGGCAATAGGCGAGGGCGGACCTGAACTGGTTAAACAACTGCTTTCTAAAACCTACGACGTAAAATATCCTGACGTAATCGCCGTAAAACTTACGGGAAAAGTAAGGCGTGGCGTAGGCCCTCAGGACGTGGCGCTTGCCCTTATCGGCGAAGTGTTTAAGAGCGGATTCGTTAAAAATAAAGTGCTTGAATTTATCGGCGACGGTATTAGTGACCTTAGCGTAGAGTTTAGGAACGGTATCGACGTTATGACCACGGAAAGCACCTGCCTAACTTCTATTTGGGAGACGGACGAAAAGGTAAAGGAATATTTAAAAAAGCGTGGCAGAGAAAACGAATATCAAGAACTAAAAGCAGAGGACGGCGCATACTATGACGGTGCTGTGGAGATAGATTTGTCTAAGGTAGAGCCTATGATTGCTATGCCTTTCCACCCGAGCAACGTGTACAAACTTCAAGACGTTATAAACAACCCTTACGATATTTTAAGCAAGGTTGAAAAGGAAGGAAGGGCGCTACTTAAAAACGACAACTTCACCTTGACCGACAAGATTGTTGACGGCAAAATTATGGTAAATCAAGGCATAATCGCAGGTTGTGCCGGCGGTACTTATGACAATATTTACGAAGCAGGAAAGATACTTGAAACCAAGTCAATCGGTAGCGACGTATTTACCCTTTCGGTGTATCCGTCAAGTACTCCCGTGTATATGGGGCTGGTTAAGGACGGCACTTTTTCTAGGCTGATCGAGACGGGAACGGTAATAAAAACCGCATTCTGCGGACCTTGTTTTGGAGCAGGCGACGTGCCTAGTAACAACGGTTTTAGCATAAGACACACCACGAGAAACTTCGAAAATAGAGAGGGCAGCAAGCCTAACGAAAGGCAAATTGCGTCGGTTGCTTTGATGGATGCACGAAGTATTGCTGCTACTGCCGTAAACGGTGGCGTGCTTACTAGCGCTTTGGATATCGACTACGACAACGAAGTGCCTGATTTTACTTACGACAAGACAATATATGAGAATAGGGTTTACTACGGCTTTGGCAAGGCGGACGAAAACGAGGAGATTATCTACGGACCGAATATTTGCGACTGGCCTGAGATGATTAGCCTAACCGATAACCTAATTATGAAAACCGTATCGGTAATAGACGATCCCGTTACTACCACCGACGAACTAATCCCAAGCGGCGAAACCTCGTCGTACAGAAGCAACCCTCTAAGGCTGGCGGAGTTCGCTTTAAGTAGGAAAGATCCAAATTACGTAAAAATGGCAAAAGAGGTAAAAGCGGACGAAATTAGTAGAAGAGAAAGCGGACTAAACAAAGAGTATGAAAATGCGATAAAAATATCGGGCTTAGAGTTAAAAGGCACTACCTCTATAGGCAGCGTGATTTACGCAAATAAGCCGGGAGACGGCAGCGCAAGAGAGCAAGCGGCAAGTTGTCAAAGGGTGCTGGGAGGTGTGGCAAATATCTCCAAAGAGTACGCTACAAAAAGGTATCGTTCAAACCTAATCAACTGGGGTATGCTTCCGTTTATCACAAAGGAAAACGTATTTGAAGCGGGCGACATAATTATCGTACCTGAAGTTAGGGAAAAACTACTTAATAACGACTTAAACTTTGCGGCAAAAGTGGTAAGAGGCGAAAAAGTGTTCGACGTAAAACTTACTATTGACGCTTTGACCGATACCGAAAGAGAGATTATCGAGGACGGCTGTTTGATAAACTACTACAAGTCGCACTAAACGAATAAATAATAGTTAAAAAATACTTAAAAAGGCGGGTTTTTTATTGTAAAAAACTCGCTTTTATGTTATTATATATAATTGAAATATATTATAATCGCTATTTGTTGCGATTTTTGTTATAAGAGGTTGGAAAATATGTTTTACAATGAAAAAATTGAAACCATGGGGCGTGAAGAAATGAGCAAATTGCAATTAGAAAGATTGCAAAATATCGTGAAATACGCTTACGAAAGGGTTGATTTTTACCGTAAAAAATTTGATGCAATAGGACTTAAACCAGAAGATATCAAGACGCTTGACGATATTAGGAAAATTCCTTTTACCGAAAAGAGCGACCTTAGGGATAATTATCCGTACGGGCTTGTTGCCGTGAATATGGACGACACCGTTAGAATACACGCAAGTAGCGGTACGAGTGGTAAGCCTACCGTCGTTGTGTACACTCAAAAGGACCTTGATATGTGGTCAGAGAACGTGGCAAGAATCGTTACTGCCGCCGGCGTAACAAAGAAGGACATCGTTCAAATCAGTTTTGGTTACGGCTTATTTACCGGCGCATTAGGTCTTCATCAAGGGCTGGAAAAGGTGGGAGCAACCGTAGTTCCTGCATCTAGCGGAAACACCGAAAGACAATGTATGCTACTAAAAGACCTAGGCGTAACAGGGCTTGTTGCAACTCCGTCTTACGCTATGTACATTGCCGAAACCTTGGAAAAATTAGGATACGACAAAAAAGATATAAAACTAAAATACGGCTTGTTCGGTAGCGAGGCTTGTAGCCAAGAAATGAGGGTGGAACTTCAAAAGAAACTAGGCGTATTTGCCACCGATAACTACGGACTAAGCGAAATAATAGGCCCCGGCGTATCGGGAGAATGCGAGTTTAAGTGCGGTATGCACATAAACGAGGATCACTTCTACCCTGAGGTACTTAACTCTGAAACCATGCAGCCCGTTGAGGACGGTGAACTTGGCGAACTTGTAATCACCACCTTGACCAAAGAGGGTATGCCTGTGCTTAGGTATAGAACTAAGGATATCACCAGCCTAGACCATTCGCCTTGCGAGTGCGGTAGGACGCTAGTTAGAATGGGCAGAATAAGAGGCAGGGTGGACGATATGCTTATTATTCGTGGCGTAAACGTATTCCCAAGCCAAATCGAAGGCGTGCTAATGGAAATGCCTGAGGTTGGTAACGGCTACGAAATAGTGGTATACAGAGAGGGTTGCGCCGATAAACTCGAAGTAAGGGTGGAGGTTGCTGACGAAAATCTAATTACCGATTACCACAAGTTAGAGCAACTACAAGAAAAGATTAAAAAGAATTTAAGAGTAGTTCTTCAAATAGATGCAATCGTAAAACTTGTTGAACCGCAATCTTTAAAGAGATTTGAGGGAAAAGCAAAAAGAGTAACGGACTTAAGAAATATTTATTAAGAGGTATATATGAAAAAACTTTTACTAGGAAATGAGGCTATTGCAAGGGGCGTTTACGAGGCGGGTGTCACCGTAGCAAGCGCTTACCCGGGTACTCCTAGCACCGAGATAAGCGAAAATTTGGTACAGTACGACGAAGTGTACTGCGAATGGGCGCCAAACGAGAAAGTTGCTATGGAAGTAGCGGTAGGAGCGTCTATTGCAGGCGCAAGAAGTTTGGCTTGTATGAAACACGTTGGTGTGAACGTTGCGGCTGACCCGCTTTTTACGTTTAGTTACACCGGTGTAAACGGCGGTATGGTGCTAGTTGTAGCGGACGATCCCGGAATGCACTCTTCTCAAAACGAGCAAGACAGCAGGTTTTACGCACGCTCTGCGCATATTCCTATGCTTGAACCGAGCGACAGCCAAGAATGTAAGGACTTTATAAAGATTGCTTACGAACTTAGCGAAAAATACGATACACCTATTATGCTACGTACAACCACTAGGGTGGCTCACTCTCAATCTTTCGTAACTTTTGAAGATAGGAAAGAGGTTGCGCTTAAAGACTACGTAAAGGACGTAACCAAGTACGCTATGATGCCTGCAAGCGCAATAGCAAGGCACAAAGTAGTGGAGCAAAGGGAAAACTTACTTAAAGAGGACTGCAACGACCTAAGCATAAACGTTGAGGAAATCAACGACACTAGCCTAGGTATCGTATGTAGCGGCGTAGAGTACGAGTACGTAAAAGAGGCTATGCCAAACGCATCGGTATTTAAACTTGGTATGGTATATCCTATCCCGCTAAAAAGATTAAAAGAGTTCAGCAAGAAAGTGGACAGACTAGTAGTGGTTGAAAGTCTAGAACCGTTCTTTGAAAATCAACTTAAAGCAAACGGTATCGAGTGCGAGGGCAAAAACCTATTCTCACTTCAAGGCGAATTAAGCGTTGCGATTATCAAAAAAGCGTTTATAGGCGAGGAAACGGGCAAGAAGGTAGAAAACTTGCCAAATCGTCCGCCTGTAATGTGCGCAGGCTGTCCGCATAGGGGCGTGTTCTACGTGCTTAACAAACTTAAAAAGACGGTGTGTGCCGATATAGGCTGCTATACCTTAGGCGCACAACCTCCGCTATCTGCCGTAGACACGGTGGTATGTATGGGAGCAAGCCTAGGAGTAGGTCAAGGCTTCGAGCACGCTAGGGGTAAGGATTACGCTAAGAAAGTGGTATCCGTTATCGGTGACTCTACGTTTGTTCACAGCGGTATTACAGGTTTAATCAATGCGGTTTACAACAAGACGAACACTACTTTGATTATCCTAGACAACTCTACCACAGGTATGACAGGCCACCAAGACCATCCGGCAACAGGCATCACCTTAAAGGGCGAAACCACCAAGAGATTACTGCTTGACGACCTTGTAAAAAGTTGCGGTGTGGACGACTTGCATATTGTGGACGCTTACGATATGGCTGCCGTTGAAAATGCAATTAAGTCGGCTTGCGATTACGAGGGCGTTTCGGTAATAATTGCACAAAGACCTTGCGTACTTAAAATTAAAATGGCGCTACCTACATATAAAATAGACAACTGCAAAAACTGTGGTATGTGTATGAAGATAGGTTGCCCTGCAATCTCTAAGGACGGTAAGAGAGCCGTTATAAACCCGGTACAATGCGTTGGTTGTGGTCTTTGTACTCAAATGTGCAAATTCGGTTGCATTAAACAGGAGGAGAAGTAAATGAATATACTAATAGTTGGTGTAGGCGGACAAGGTACTTTGCTTGCTAGCCGTGTGCTAGGCGGTCTTGCCGATATTAAGGGGCTTGATTGTAAACTTAGCGAAGTGCACGGTATGAGCCAAAGAGGTGGTAGCGTAGTTACTCACGTAAAATTAGCAGAAAAGGTTTATTCTCCTATTATTGCAGAGGGTGATGCGGATATTATTTTGTCTTTTGAAGAGTTAGAGGCAATTAGGTGGCAACACTTTTTAAAAAAGGACGGCGTAATAGTCGTAAACAGCCAAGTAATTCCTCCTATGCCTGTAATTATAGGCAAAATGGAGTATCCGGAGGGTATAATCGAAAAGATTGAAGAGTTAGGCAAAAAAGTAGTCACCGTGGACGCACTTAAAATTGCAGAGGAAATAGGTAATCCAAAGACGGCTAACGTGGTTATGCTTGGCGTACTAGGAAAAAGGCTAAATATCGACTTTGAAGATATGAAAAAGGCACTTCTTCTTACCGTGAAACCAAAGTTTGCCGATATCAACGTAATCGCACTAGAAAGAGGATATAACTACTAAACTCATAAAGAGAGGGTTTATGAAATACTACAACAAAGAAATCGAAACTATGAATAGAGAGCAACTGAGAGAGTTGCAAAGCAAAAGATTAGCGGACGTAGTAAAAAGGGTGTACGAAAACGTGCCTTATTATAGGGCTAAAATGGACGCAATAGGGCTTAAACCCGAGGATATTAAGTCCATTGACGACATTACAAAACTTCCTTACACCGAAAAGCACGACCTAAGGGCGAATTATCCGTTCGGTTTGTTTGCTACCGATAAGAAAAATATCGTAAGGATACACGCAAGTAGCGGTACTACGGGTAAACTTACCGTGGTTGGCTACACCAAGCGTGATATTGAGGACTGGTCGGAGTGCGTTGCAAGGTCGCTTGCTATGGCAGGGCTTGACGAAAACGACGTTATCCATAATTCTTACGGCTACGGCTTGTTTACAGGTGGCTTAGGCTTGCATTACGGCGCTGAAAAACTGGGCGCAGCAGTTGTTCCTTGCTCAACGGGTAACACTCAACGTCAACTAATGCTAATGAAAGATTTTGGAGCAACTGCTTTGTGCTGTACTCCGTCGTACGCAACCTACCTTGCTGAAGAAATCGAAAAGCAAGGCTACGACATAAACGACTTTTCGCTTAGGGTGGCAATCTTTGGCGCAGAGCCGTGGACGGAGGCAATGCGTGACAGAATTGAAAAGGACTTGCACGTAAAGGCGTTTAATATCTACGGGCTTAGCGAAATAAGTGGACCGGGAGTTGCGATGGAATGCGAAGAAAGGGCAGGCTCGCACGTATTCGAGGACTTGTTTTATCCTGAAATTGTGGATACGGTTACCTTAGAGCCTGTTAAGGACGGCGAAAAAGGTGAACTTGTGTTTACCACGCTAAACAAAGAGGGCATTCCTCTAATTAGGTACAGGACTAGGGATATTACATCGATTACGCACGAAAAATGTAAGTGCGGCAGAGAGTTTGCAAGAATATCTAGGCTGGAGGGAAGAAGCGACGATATGCTTATTATCCGTGGCGTAAACGTATTCCCAAGCCAAATCGAAACGGTACTACTAAAACTTGGCGAATATATTGCTCCGCAATACCAAGTTATCGTGGACAGAGTGGGCTCGCTTGACGTAATGGAAATTCAAGTGGAACTAAAAGAGGAAATGTTCTCTGACGAAATTAAGAAGATAGAGACGATACAAAAACAACTTGCCCAAGATATGCAATCCAGCATAGGAATATCGGCAAAAATCACTCTTGTATCGCCGTCGTCACTTCCAAGAACGGACGGGAAAGCAAAACGTGTAATAGATTTAAGAAATAAGGAGGGAATATTATGTTAGTAAATCAATTAGCAGTATTTTTGGAAAATAAAAAGGGCAGATTATACAGCCTAACCGCAACTCTTGCTGAAAATAAAATCGACCTAATCGCAATGAGTATTGCCGATACTAAGGAATACGGAATAGTAAGGCTTATTACTAGCGACAACAAAAAGGCGGTTGCTTGCCTAAAAGACGCCGGTTTTGTGGTTACTAATAACGATATGATAGGCATCGAGGTTGAGGATAAGCCGGGCGGACTTGCAGAAGTTCTTAAAGAAGTTGAAAAATGCAATATCGACATTGAATATTTGTACTCTTTTGCAAGAACCAAGCAAGGCAAAGCAATCATTTTGTTCAAGGCTGATAAGCCGGACGAAACCATAGAGATTTTGAAAAACAACGCTAACGTAAAACTAATATCTTCAATGGTAGACTAATTTTAAGTAATTAAGAGGACGCAATTTGCGTCCTTTTTTGTTTTAATGGCGAAAATGATTTTAATAGATACTAAAAAAGTCGCTAACTATTGAGGTTTTATATTTAATATTTACTTGGTGGGTGAGAGTTGGTACTATTACTCTTGCTTTTTATTTGAATAATTGCGTAGAATAGGTTTTGTAATTTGTTTTTTATGATTTTTTCGTTATATTATCAAAAAATAATTCGTATCGCATATATTACTTTGAGGTGGATTATCGAAAATTTGGTAAAAGAAGTAGACGTTAGCAAGATTATAAACAACGTAAAAGTAATAAAAGAGCGGACGAAAAGTAAGTTGATTATGGTAAGCAAGGCGAACTTTTATTCGCTGGGTAATTTGGCGTGCTACGTTGACGGGTACGTAGACGGGTACGCTGTTTTTAACGTGGAAGAGGGCGAAAGATTAAGAAAACATACAAAGAAAAGCATATTAGTTTTTAACGCAAAAGAAAGCGAAATAGATAAAGTGATTGACAACGATTTAGAGGTAAATTTTTGTAAACCAAGTATTCTTATGCTTGCAAACGAAATGGCAAAATATAAGAATAAGTTTGTAAGCGTGCATATCCCCGTAGATACGGGAATGAATAGGTTTGGTATTAAAAATAAAAATGAGTTAGATAGCGTTACAAAACTAATTAGTAGCCTAACAAGAGTAAAAGTTAAGGGCGTATATACTCATTTATTTAGCACTAATAAAGATATAATATGTAAGCAATTAGCGGTGTTTGACGAGTTTTGCGGCGTTATTGAGAGGTATAACAAAAAATTAGAAAAGCACGTAGTGTCGTCTTTGGAAATTGACAAAATACCTAATAATTATTATTACGATTACGTAAGGATAGGTATCGGCTGCTACTCAAAGACGATAGAAAACACAAAAGATGCAGTAAGTATTTATGGCAATATATTAGAAATTAAAGAGGTAAAAAAGAGCGAGAGCGTAGGCTATGAAAACGGGTACACGGCAAGGTCTAACGTAAAAATTGCGGTGGTATCAGGCGGATATTTTGACGGTGTAAGTAGCGGTTTTAAGGGTAAAACAGCATGCGTAAATCACAAAAAAGTCAGGATAATATCCTCGCCTTGTATGGACGTGTTTTTTGTGGACGTAACGGGTGTTAAATGTGAAATCGGCGACAAAGTTTACCTTGTAAATAGTAATGAAGGGCTAAGTATTAACAAAGTTTGTAAAGCGCTAAACGTATCAATGCACGAATTACTGGTGGGTTTTAACGGTAGAACGAAGATAAATTACGAAAATATTAGCGATTTATAGCAAAAACTAAGAGCGAAAGAAAATATCTATGTTATAATAAATATATGGATAAAAATACTATTAGAAACGAAATGAAAGAAAAATTAAGCGCACTTACGGAGTTTGAGGTTAGCGAAATGTCCGATAGAATAGTGTCGCATATTATTAAAAGCGACGTATTTAAAAATGCGGATAGCGTGATGCTGTTTTGCTCTTTTGGTCACGAGCCGCAAATGGACAGGCTGATTGAGGAGTGTTACAAGCAAGGTAAGAAAGTGTTTTTGCCAACCATTGTGTTTGACGAAATTTACCCTGTTCAAACCAACCCAAACACGAAATTTTACGCAGGTAAGTTCAATATTCAAGAGCCGTTTGGCAATATTTACTTTGGCGATATCGACCTTACTATTATGCCGTTTACCGCTTTTGACCAAAGCCTAAACAGAGTGGGAAAAGGCGGCGGATATTACGACAAATACCTTAAAAATAAAGACACCTTTAAACTTGGCGTTGGCTACGATTTTATGCAGGTTGATAGCGTGGATATCGGCGAATACGACGTGAAGTTAGATGGCGTTGCTACTGAAAAGGGGATAATTTATGCGGATAATTAGCGGAAATTACCGTGGCAGAAAACTGGAAACGCTGGAGGGAGAGGACACAAGACCTACTACCGATAGGGTGAAGGAAAGCATATTTAACCTTATTCAATTCGACGTTAACGGGGCGGTTGTTCTTGACCTGTTTTCAGGCAGCGGAGCGCTAGGGATTGAGGCGCTTTCAAGGGGAGCGAAAGAGGTTGTTTTTAACGACTTTAATAAAAAAGCGGTGGATATTATCCAAAAAAACCTTAAAGGTATAAAGGGCGAATTTAAAGTGGAAAATTTGCCGTATGGCGAGTTTTTGAAAAGAAATAGCACGGTTTTTGACCTTGTTTTTCTTGATCCGCCGTACAAAATGGATATTGAGGGCGAAATTCTTGCATATTTTCTTAATAACGGGCTAAGCAAAAACGGAAAAATCGTGTACGAAAGCGATAGACCGATTAAGATGACGTGCGGGTTTGAGCCTATAAAAGAAAAAAAATACGGTAAAACTTACGTAACGGTTTTAGGGAGAATTTTATGAAAATAGCAGTAGTTACCGGTAGTTTTGATCCTATCTCGATAGGACATTTAGACGTTATTGAAAGGGCAAGCAAAATGTTTGACAAATTGTACGTGGTTGCCTTTATCAACGAGAAAAAGCAGTACTTTTTCACCGAAGAACAGCGCCTTGATATGATGAAACTTGCCGTTAAGGATATTAAAAACGTAACGTGCGACTTCTCGTCCGGGTTTGCGTGCGATTATTGTCTAAAAGTGGGTGCGCAATGTATGATAAGAGGCGTTAGAAACGTGAAAGATTACCTTTACGAAGAGGATTTGGCTAAGCAAAACATTGATTTTAAAGGGATAGACACCTTGTTTTTGCTTGCTAATAACAACGTAAATTCTAAGGATATTAGGGAGAAACTTCTTAATGGCGAAAGCGTTAAGGGGCTTGTTCCCGACTCGGTACTTCAATATATAGAAAAACTAAAAGAGGAAAAATAAATGAACGAAATAGAAATGCTACTAAACGAACTGGAAAACTTGATTTTGGACGGGAAAAGAAAGACTTTTTCGGACGAAATATCAATAAATAGGCAGCACGCTTTGGCTGTTTTGCACGATATCAAAAACGCCGTTCCGGATAGGATAAAAGAGGCGGATTACATCATAAAAAATCGTGACCAAATTATTAGCGACGCCGAGGAAAAAGCAAGAAACGTTTTGGATAACGCAAGCAAAAGGGCAAACGCTATGATTGACGAAAGCGAAATTCTTCGTACTGCCGAAAAAGAGGCAAAAGCCATGATTAACGACACGAGAAGATATCTTGACAAACTAGAAATTGAAACCAGACGTAGCCTTCAAGAAACCATTGGAGAGTGTGAAAATACGCTTGGCGACACCTTAAACTTACTTAGAAATTGCAGGGAGGATTTAAAGGGCTCGCTACTTAAAAGTGACGAGGGAGTAAGATAATAGATGAAAAAAAACACCTTAAACATCGAGAATTTAACTAAAACGTTTACACTAAGTAAAAAACAAATGAAGCTGGACGGCGTGACTTCTAATAAAAAAGTCGCTGTAAAAAACGTCAGTTTCAAGGCGTATTCGGGTGAAATTTTTGGCATTTTAGGTCCTAACGGCGCCGGGAAAACCACTACGCTGAGGTGCATAAGCACGTTATTAAAACCGGATAGCGGCAAGATTACTATTGCCGGTCACGACGTTAAAGACGAGTTTAGCGTAAAAAGGGCTATTGGCTTTTTAACAAACGAACTAAAATTAGAAAATCAAATGACTCCACGTTATGCTTTTGATTATTTTGCTAGGTTTTACGATATGGACCAAGCCGAAATAGACAGACGTAGAGTTTTTTTGTTCGAAAAATTCGGGATAGAAAGGTTTAGCGAGGTCAAATACGGAGATTTATCTACGGGTATGAAACAAAAAACTTCGCTTGCCGTTTCGCTTGCTCATGACCCTGACATTATTATTTTTGACGAGCCTACGAACGGGCTTGATATTATTACGGCAAGGCAGGTAACCGACTATTTAAGGGAACTTAAAAACGAAGGTAAAACCGTGGTGATAAGCACGCATATAATGAGTTTGGTTGAAAAACTGTGCGATAGAGCGCTTATAATTATTGATGGCGAAAGCGTGATTGAAGATACTATCGAAAATATTTTGGCTATTGATAAGAGTAAGGATTTAGAAGAGATTTTCTTTAAAATTTTTACCGAAAGGCAGGGCTTAAAGTATGAATAAGATATTTAATTTAGTTAAAAAAGAGTTTGATAAAGTATTCAAAAACGCTAGGTCGGTGCTTGCCACTTTTATTTTACCCGGGCTGCTTATTTTTATTACCTATACAATACTTGGTAACGTTACGTCTAGCCAAAAGGACGATATGTCTAAGCAAACCTATAAAATTGCAGTTGTAAATGCCTCTACTACGTTTAACGAGGCTTATGCTAATTATAATGCGCTGTTAGAACAAGCAGGGAAAAAACTGAATTTTAAATTCGAAACCGTGGATAGTACGCTAGAAGACGTATCGGGAATAATCAATTATGACGAAAAAACGGCAACTGAGGAAGAAAAAGCGCTAAGAAGTAAAATTTATAGTTCGATTGAAAGGGAAGAATACGACGCTTGGCTTTGCTTTAACAAAAATTTTGACGAAAAACTAAATGCGCAAAACGTCAACGACAAGGCGGTAGTAGGCGTTTTTGGAAAGGTTGCTTTTGATAAATCGCATTTTGCAACTACCAACGTAAATAGCATTATCGAGTCGATGCAACCAAAACTAATACTTAAGACGCCGATTGATTTTAGCACCGAGAAGGATATATCCAAAACCTTGCTTGCAAGTTTTATTCCTATGATGCTGATGATATTCGTATTTGCAGGTGGAATGTCGGCAGGTGCGGATTCGATAGCGGGTGAAAAGGAAAGAGGAACGATATCGACTTTGTTAATGACTCCGATTAAGCGCAGCCACATATTATACGGAAAGATTATTGCGCTTACGGTTATCACTTTGTTGGCTTCGGTTGGTCCGTTTATTGCAATAGTTCTTACTATTCCAAAATTGATGCAGAGTAGCGGAGTGAATTTATCTATCGGCGCAGGGCTAAGCGCAGGTATGGTACTAAATATTTTCGGGCTCGTTATAATTACGTCGTTACTTGCAACAAGCGTGTATTTAGTTATGTCTACGATTGCAAAAAGCGTGAAAGAAGCCACTATGTTTGCCTCGCCAACTTATATTTTAGTAGTAGTGCTTGCGGTTATCTCTACTTATATAACAGCGCCAAGCATTTGGCTTTACTTTGTGCCGTTTATGAACGTAGCGCTTGCGCTTAACGGGGCAATCAGCGAAACGCTTACTGTTGGGGCTACGTTATCAACTATTTTTTCTTCACTTGCATACTCTATAATCTTGATTGTACTTGCGATTAAATTGTTTAATAACGAACGAATATTATATTCAAAATAGTGCATAAATATTCATTTAATACCGAATATTAAACATAATAAAATACAGATAACGGGGGCAATAACTGTTCCCGTTATTTTTATTAAAATTAGTTTTGATAGTTTTACGTTTAAAGTTGATAAAAAGGCTAATGATTGAAAAAATATACATGCTCCGCCAAAGTAAAGTAAACCGGACGAAATACACAGGGTTAGTCTTATATTTTCAGTAAGTAGGCTTAGTAGTTTTAGCCCTTTCGTTATCTCGAAAAAGGATATTACTAGGGGAGTAGAATAGGGCTTTGGAACGGACAGTAGTGTGAAAATGTTAGATAGTATTTTGCTAAAAAAGTCGATAATTTTGTATGCGCTAAATACTTCGATAATTAGGTTAAAGATGCAAATAAACCCAAAAACGATTAGGGCGCTGTTTACGGTGTTTTGCATAACGCTAAGCAGCGTTTCGTTGCTATTGCTTAGCGACACAATGCTGTTTTTACTGTCGGTGTACTTACTTTTATTTTTTAAAATTTTAGAGTAAAATAGCCCGTTTATTAAGGCGGTAATATATTGACTAAGCATTAAAATAATGCCGTAAGGCACGCTATTAAGCATTGTTCCGCCAACGGTTACTATAATAAACAGCGGATTTGATATTGAGTTTAGTGCGTAGGTGACGTATACGTCATAAAGGGTAAGATTGCCGTTTTTTGTTTCGTCCACGATGGCTTTTGCGCTCATAGGGTAGCCCGAAGTCAGCCCGACGAAGACGGGGTAGCACGAGTTACTATTTAGTTTAAAAATCCTATTTAAAGGCTTGTAAAGTAATTTTACGATTAGGTTATCCGCTTTGAATAATTTTAGTAGATTTATTATAAAAGTAAAGGTAAAAAGCGACGGGAAAACGCAGTAAAAAAACAGGCTTGCCCCGTCTATTAAATAGGACTGGGTTATCGTGGGGTTTACAAAAAAAGAGGACAAAAAAAATGCTGAAAAAAACAGCACGACCAGTTGTTGCATAGTAAAATATACGCAAAAAGCATTTAGATTATTCTACGATTATCATATTTCTTTTTTCGTTATTTTTCGTGGATATTCCGTACAAAACGTTTGCCTTTTCGTCCACGTCATAGACAAGTTTTTCGTTTTCGTCAAGGCATTTTACGTCGGAGTACTTTGTGATTACTTTTGTATAATTATTCAAATAGCCAAGTGCGGATAGTTTGTCTTTTTTAATGGCAAGCACCGAGCAGTATCCAACGTTTTGCGCTTTTTTAATTAGGTTTTTACTTATTCCAAGGCAGGCTGATACAAGCGCCCTATCTAGCCTTGAATCAGAGTATCTTTTGGTTTGAAGTTTACTAAAAAAGTCCTCGTAACTGCTTGCTGATTTTATTGCTTGAAGTATCCTGTTTTCCAGCCCCTCGCTAATCCCCGCAATATCGGATAGTTCCTCCTTGGTTTTGGTTAGGATAGCGCCCAAAATCATATCCTGAATTTTGGTGTTTAAAGTGGCGTGAACAAACTTTTCGTAGGAGTACTCGGGCATATAAGGTTTTGCTTCCTCCTTGCAGGTTAGGTTTCTAATAGCGGTTGCAGATAGGTAGCCGCCCACTTCGTTATTAGCGTTAAAATTATTCACTCTTTTAACCGTGTGCAGACTGATATTAGGGTAGTCAAGGCTGCGTTTTACGTACTCTAAGGCAAGAATATCGTTAGAGCCGACGTCGTACACGGTTTTAAGTGCGTTTGTGGTTGCGTTTCCGTAGCCTAGCCCCGTTTTTAGCCCCTCTTTTACAAGGGCGTCATATTCTTGCGATTTGGTGAAATTTGCAAGGCTTATAAGTTTGTCCACACTACCTAGTTCGCTTCCGAACGACAAGGTGACCGACGGTAAATTTTTGATTACGTTTACAGAGCCAAGACTGAAATATTCTGCGCTATTTACGGCAAAAACGGTGGGTATTTCTACTACTATATCAAAACCTTGCTTAATGGCAATAGTACTTCTTTCGTACTTATTTAAAACGGCGCTTTTTCCACGCTGAGTGAAATTACCGCTCATTACGGCTATCGTAACGTCGGGATTAGTTTCCGCTTTCGCCTTATTAAGTTGGTACAAATGCCCGTTGTGAAATGGGTTGTACTCTGAAATAATTGCAGTAATTTTCATAATATTTGCTTTTTTAGTAAGGTTTATTTGATTTTAATATTTATTAGTAGTATAATTATATAGCATTTTCCAAGAAAAAGAAAGTAAAAAGACGTTTTGAGGAGTTAAAATGAATTCATTTTTAGAAAATTTGTACAAAAGAGCAATCGATGCTAACAAAAGAGTAGTACTAGCAGAGGGCTTTGACAAAAGAGTTGTTAAGGCTGCCGAAATGGCTACTAAACTTGGTCTTGCCAAAATCACCTTGCTAGGAAGCCCTGACGAAATCAAGGCTAACAACCCTGACGTAGACCTAACTGACGTGGATATTATCGACTTTTCAAAAAGCGAAAAAATCCAAGAGTACGCTAGCGTTCTTTACGAAATCCGTAAGTACAAGGGTTTGACCGAGGAGCAAGCGAAATATATGGTTTCGTCTAGCCCGCTTTACTATGGCGCTACTATGGTAAAATCCGGTGATGCAGACGGTATGGTTGCTGGCGCTGTGTTCTCGTCGGGCGACGTTCTAAGGGCTGCGCTACAAGTAATCAAGAGTGCTCCCGGCATTAAGACGGTATCTAGTTGCTTTATTATGAAATTAGACGAGTCTTTCAAGTACAAGAAGGACGACGTTATGGTATTTGCCGATTGTGCGGTTGTTCCTATGCCTGACGCCGAGCAATTATCCGATATTGCTATTGCCGCTAGCGAATCCGCTAAAAACATTGCAGGTATCGAGCCAAGAATTGCAATGCTAAGTTTCTCAACCAGAGGAAGCGCTAAGCACGAAGTGGTAGAAAAGGTTCAACAAGCCACCCAAAAAGTAAGAGAAAAAGCGCCGTATCTTGTTGTAGACGGAGATTTGCAACTTGACGCCGCTATCGTTGAGAGCGTTGCAAAACAAAAGGCAGGAGACAGTAACGTTGCAGGTAGGGCAAACGTGCTTGTATTCCCTAACCTTGAAGCAGGTAATATCGGCTACAAGATTGCGCAAAGGTTTGGTAACTGCGAGGCTTACGGACCTATTATGCAAGGTCTTGACAAGCCTATCAACGACCTAAGCAGAGGTTGTATCGCCGAGGATATCGTATCCGTTATTGCTATTACTGCTTTGCAAGCAAACAAATAAGGAGAGAATTATGAAAATTTTGGTTATAAATGCAGGAAGTTCTAGTTTGAAGTATCAACTTATCGATATGGAAAACGAAAACGTGATTGCAAAAGGTATTTGTGAAAAAATAGGAATTGAAGATTCTAAAATCACCCAAAAGAGTGATAAAGGTGAAATTTCTTACAATAAATATATGCCTAACCACAAAGTTGCTATGGAACTTGTTCTTAGCGCTTTGACCGATGAAAACAAGGGCGTTATAAAGAGCGTGGACGAGATCGATGCAGTAGGCCACAGAGTACTTCACGCAAAGGACGACTTTAAGGAGTCTGTGCTTGCTAATGACGAAACCTTGGCAATCTGCGACAAAAACACCGAGTTCGGACCATTACACATGGCTGCTAATATCGGTTGCGTAAGGTCTTGTATGGAAATTATGCCCAAAACCCCTATGGGACTTGTATTTGACACGCAATTCCATAGCACTATGCCTGCAAAGGCGTTTATGTACGGCATTAAGTACGAAGACTACGAGAAGTACGGCGTAAGAAAGTACGGCTTCCACGGTACCAGTCACAAATACGTTAGTAGTGTAGCAAACGAGTTCTTGGGCAAAGAGCACTCCAAAATCGTTACTTGCCACCTAGGAAACGGCTCTTCAATTTCTGCTGTTGTAGACGGCAAATGCGTAGACACCACTATGGGCTTTACTCCGCTTGAAGGAATGATAATGGGTACTAGATGCGGCAATATCGACGCTGCTGCCGTTGAGTTTTTGGGCAAAAAACTTGGTAAATCAAGCGCTGAAATGGTTACCTACCTAAACAAAGAATGCGGACTTCAAGGTGTTGGCGGCGTAATCGGTGGCGATTGCAGAGATTTGCATAAGAAAATGAACGAGGGCGACAGCCACGCTGTTCTTGCTTTTGATATGCTTTGCTACCATATTAAAAAACATATCGGTAGTTTTGCTGCCGCTATGGGCGGACTTGATATGATTGTTTTCACCGGCGGAATAGGCGAGCACGACGAGGATATTAGAAGAATTGCTACTGAAAATCTTGAGTTTATGGGCGTTGAACTAGACGAAGAAAAGAACAACGCTAAACTTGATAAAGACGTAAACGTTATATCAAAAGACGGCTCAAAAGTGGTTGTAGCGGTTATTCCTACCAACGAAGAGTTAGTAATAGCAAGAGAAACTGCAAATTTAATAAAGTAATTACTTGAAAATATAAAAATTGTTTGACAAATAATCTAAATTTTTATATAATCAAAAAAGATAAAACGAGGTATATATGGTAATAGATTTCCGTAACGCTGTCGAAATGGAGATATATCCTATTAGCGCCGAGGTGGAAGTTCCCGCCGAAGTTCTGGACGGATACTACGAGGCAGAAATAAATGGTGTACCTCATCTAGACGGATGGTACGTTTTGGCGGACGATAAGTTGACTGTAAACGTAACGCTTAACGTGGATATCACCTTTAAGTGCGACCGTTGTCTAGAACCCGTAAAGCGTCATTTCGAGGTAAAAGTCGCCGAAGTTTACGTAAGTAAGGCTAGCGCAACGGGTGATTGCGAGTTCGTCTACGACAAAAACGTTATTGATATTAGCGATTTGCTAAGAGAAGGGCTACTTTTAGAACTTCCTATGTCGGTTTTGTGTGATGAGGATTGCAAAGGTTTGTGTCCTAAATGCGGCACAAACTTAAATAAAGGTAAGTGTGATTGTAAATTCGACGAGGAAGAACCCGAAATCGACGACAGCAATCCGTTTGCCAAACTAAAAGACTTTAATATGAAATCAGGAGGTGCGAACAATGGCAGTACCAAAGGGTAAAACTTCAAGAGCAAGAAAAAACAGTAGAGCGGCTAACTGGAAATTAACTCCCGCTAATTTGAGCGAGTGTCCACAATGTCACGAATTAAAACAAAGTCATAAAGTATGTCCTAAGTGCGGATACTATGATGGAAAACTTGTTGTTGACAAGACTGAAAAAGAAATTAAAGACTAATTTTTTGGCTCTTTTATAGAGGTAAGATAACCTTACCTCTTTTTTTTGTATAGTAAAAAAGGTGATTTATGAAAATTGTTTTAGATGCTTTCGGCGGCGATAACGCACCCGAGGAGATTGTAAAAGGCGGACTGCTTGCCTTAGAGCAAGACGAAAAACTTGAACTTATTTTCGTTGGTAAAAAGGAAGAAATCGAAAAGTTTACCGAGGGAAAATTTGCCAGTAGAATTGAAATTGTGGACGCTAGGGAAGTAATCACTATGGACGACGTCCCAACAACTGCAATTAGGCAAAAAAAGGATAGTTCGCTAGTAAAAGCGTTTGGCGAACTTACAAGTAGAGAGGACGTAGGCGCAATAGTTTCTGCAGGTAGCACCGGTGCTGTACTTACGGGCGCTGTGCTAAAAGTGGGCAGAATACCAAAAATATCACGTCCTGCGCTTGCTCCCGTTCTTCCAAAACTTGTTAATGGTGGCGGAGTGGTGCTTATTGACTGCGGTGCTAACGCCGAGTGTAAGCCTATTAACCTATGCCATTTTGCGCTAATGGGTAAGTGCTACGCCGAAACTTTTTTGGGCGTGAAAAATCCTAGGATTGCTTTGTTAAATATCGGTAGCGAAAGCCATAAAGGTGGCAGTTTGCAACAAGAAACCTACAAAATGCTATCCGAAATGGATATAAACTTCGTTGGCAACGTTGAGGGTAGGGATATGCTGGAAGATACTTGCGACGTAATCGTTAGCGACGGATACAGCGGAAATATCGCCCTTAAAACTTGCGAAGGCACGGCAATGGGCTTGCTTAACGAGATAAAAGGTCAAATTAAATCGGGCGGGCTTAAAGCAAAATTAGGCGCGCTACTACTTAAAGGTACTTTTAGAAACATCAAAAAGAAAATGGACTACAACGAGATAGGCGGAGCGGCATTTTTGGGCGTGAAAAAAGTGGTAATAAAAGCGCACGGTTCGTCTAAGGCAAAAAGCATACTTGCAGCCATAAATCAAGCCAAATCTATGATTAGTCAAAATATGGTTGATAGAATTAAAGAGGGGCTTGAAAAAGAGAATTTTTCAGTAAACGAATAATGTTGGATATAGCAATAATTGAGAAAAAAATAGGCTATCGGTTTAAGGATAAAAGCCTTATTACCACCGCATTTACGCACGCAAGTTTTTCGCCATACTCTTACGAAAAGTTGGAGTTTTTGGGTGATAGCGTGCTATCTTTAGTGGTAACTGAATATCTTTACCAAAATTACCCCGATTTTGACGAGGGCGAACTAACTAAGGCACGAGCGCAAGTGGTGGATAAGCCTCCGCTAAAACAAGTAATTATGTCTATCGGTATTGAAAAATATATCCAAATAGGCAGCGGCGAAAGGCAAAATCACCTTGAACAAAGTGATAAACTTTGCGGCGATTTGTTCGAGGCCGTGCTTGGCGCAATCTACCTTGACGGCGGATACGACGAGGCAAAAAAGTTTGTTTTAAGTGGGCTTGAAAAGACAATAAATGAGGTTGTGAAAGACAAAGAGGCGCTTACCGATTACAAGTCAAAACTATTTGAACTTTGCCAAAAAAAGCGCATAGAAAAGCGTTTTGAGTACGAAAAAGAGGGCGAGGACCATCAGCCTGTTTTTACCGCTATTTTGTATCTTGACGAAAAAGAGGTAGCGAGGGCTAAGGGAACTAGCAAAAAGAAAGCCGAGCAAGTGGCTTGTAGGATTTGCTTAAAGTCCTGTTTTTAGTAATATTTAGTAGGTTTGTTGCTTAAAAATTTGGCTAGCAAAACCTTGGGTAAAAAATGCTTTAATTAAGTAAAAATATCGTGCAATATATTATTTTCTATGTTATAATATTATGGTGTGGGAATTCCACGCTGATATATTATAACTTTTTTTATTTCTTGCGAGGTAAATTTTGAATTTCGAAAAGATTGAATTACAAGGATTTAAGTCCTTTGCGGACAAGACGGAGATTCCTTTTGCGGACGGAATAACGGGCATTGTAGGGCCTAACGGTTGCGGCAAAAGTAACGTTGCCGACGCTATTATGTGGGTTTTGGGCGAGCAAAGACCTACGGCTCTTCGTGGTAAGCAAATGAGCGACGTTTTGTTTGCAGGTACCGATACTAGAAAAGCGACTTCATACTGCGAAGTTTCGCTTCATTTTGACAACTCCAAAAAGATTTTTCCGGTTGACTTTGAAAAACTTGAAATAACTAGAAAATTGTATAGGTCTGGCGAGAGCGAGTACTTAATAAACCGTAATAAATGTAGGTTAAAGGACGTTGTGGACATTTTGCACGACACGGGAATCGGTCGTGACGGATACTCTATTATCGGTCAAGGTAAGGTTGAAAAAATCCTTAGCGCAAAACCTGAGGAAAGAAGAACTATTTTCGAAGAGGCGGCAGGTATCGCTAAGTTTAGGGCGCAAAAATCCGAAACCGAAAGAAAACTGCAAAAAACTAACGAAAATATGAACCGTATAAACGATATTTTGCACGAAAAGGAAAATAGGTTAGGTCCGTTAAAACGTCAATCGGAGCAAGCGATTAAGCAACGTGAAATAAAAGAAGAACTAAAAAGCGAGGAAGTGAACTCGTACGTTTATCAATTCGAAAACAATAGCAAATTCAAGGATAAAATCAACGCCGAACTTTACAAAATAACTATGGCGTTGTTCGACGCCGAAACCAAGCAAAACGAGGTGGTTACCACCTACGAGCAAACGCAAGAAAAGGCAAACACTTTGGATAAAGAACTTATCGGGCTAAGAGAGGATAGGACGAAACTGCTAGTTGAGTTTGAAAGGGCGACGGGTAACACCACGCTGTACACCGAAAGGCTTGAAAACTACAATAAGTCGGTAATCACTTTATCTGAGGAGATAGAGGCTTTTAGCGAGGAACTAACTAGGAAGGCCGACATACTTGCCGTATCCGTTGAGGAGAGGGAGAATATCATCGGTAGGCTTGCCGAACTTGAAAAGGAGTACAAGGCAAAAGACGACGAGTACCAAGCGCTTGTTAGCGAACTTAACGAGGAAGAAACTGCACTTGAAATAAGCAATAAAACCATTCTTGAAGTGGAGGAGCAACTTGGCGATATTAAGGGTAATATGAACAAGTATCTTACCGAAAGGGATATGCTTAAAGTGAGAATCGAGGAACTTGAAACCGACTTAAACGCTAAAAAATCCGTGCTAAACAAAGGCTACGAGCAACAAAACGAGAATAGAGAAAAAGTAAATAAATACAACAACGACCGTGGCGCTATAATTCGTAAATCCGAGGTATTAAAGCAAGAGTACGTGGATAAAAAGAACGAAATTAGCGTAGCAACCAAGGAAAAGGACGCACTAAACAATAGGGCAAGCGCTTTGTCGGGGAAACTTTCGTCGCTTGAAAATATGCGTGCCGAGTACGACGATTACAAGTACTCTGTGCAACAAATAATGCGTGACACCAAAGTTGACAGCGGCTTAAAGCGTAGGGTACTAGGTGTAATTGCCGAAATAATTAAAGTGCCTGACGGCTTTGAAACCGCAATAGAGCAAGTGCTTGGCAATACTTTGCAAAACCTTGTGTGCGAGGACGCTGAGGACGCCGAGTACGTAATTAACTACCTAAAATTCAAAAAGTACGGCAGGGTGACGCTTTTACCTATAAATAGTATGCGCTCAGGCTTAAACGGTTGGTCGTTTGAGGGCGCAACCACCGAAAAAGGCTGTCTTGGTGTTGCTTCTGAGATAGTAAAATACGACGCAAAATTCAAAAACGTAATAGACAGTATTTTGGGTAAAATTTTGGTTGTGGACAATATTTCCAACGCCACCGTTATGGCTAAAAAGCACAAATACGCTTTCAAAATCGTAACGTTAGACGGCGATATTATATCCCCAAGCGGTTCGTTTACAGGTGGTAGCACCAAGGTGAACGGCGACAGCCTACTTACCAAGGAAAAGGAAATAAAGGAGACCAAAACCAAACTTGGCGAGGCAAGTAAGGAACTACTTAAAAAGGAAGAAGAACTAAAAGTTTTAGAGGGCGAACTTGACGAAATCGTCAAAAAAGTAGACGACCTTAAAGAAGACTTGCATAGGGTGGATTTGTACCTAATGCAAACTAACGAGAGGATTGCTCAGTTTGACGAGGACTACGACGAGGGCGAGGAAGAAGTTAAGAGGGTTGCTTACGAATTAGAAAGCAAAAAAGCAAGACTAAGCGAGATAATTAAGCAACTTGCCACCATTGATATCCTTGAAGCAAGGGTAAAGGAAGAAAAGGAAACTAAGGGTAAGTACATCGAGAAATCAAGAACCGTTTCCTCAACGAAAAGAGAGGAAAAGGAAAGGCTGAGTGAGGCTGTAACCACGCTAAAAATCGAGGTGTTAAACCTAAATAGCAAACTTTCTAACCTTGACGAAACCATAAGAAGCACTAAGGCAAGGGCAAGCGAACTTAACGAAAAAATAAACGATAACCAAGTAAAAATAAACATTTTAAAAGGTCAAATCACTAATGCTGAAAACGAGGCGAAGAAGTTTAAACTAAGCGACACAGACCAAGAAAAAATCACTTCGTTAGAGGCTGTAATAAACAAAAAACAAGCCGAAAAAGATAGCCTGCAAGAAACTATTTTGAAACTTGATAATGAGAAAACAAGGCTAATTAGCGCCGTTACCGACCTAAAAGAAAGGAAGTTCAAGCAGGACGGAATGCTGGAAAGGGTGGATAGTGATATGAACGCTTTGGGCGAGTCGATTTTTGAAAACTACGGCTTGACTTACGGCAACGCTTTACCTCTTAAAAAGGAAGATTACGAGTTCAAGGGTAGCGACGAAAGAATTAAAAACTTGCGCAGAAGGTTGAACGCCTTAGGCTACGTAAACGAACTTGCGGTTGAGGAATACGAGGAGTGCTTGAAGTCCTATAACGAACTTATGGTGCAAAAGGGCGACCTAGACAAAGCAGAGGCGGATTTAAGGCAAATCATTGCCGACTTGTCTAAGGAGATGGAAACGAAATTCTTAGATGCGTTCAACAAAATATCCGCAAACTTCGTGGTAATATTTAAGGAACTGTTCGGCGGCGGTAAGGGTGAATTAAGGCTGGAAACCGACGAAACCGACGATATATTAGAGGCAGGTATCGAAATTTACGCACAACCACCGGGAACGAAACTGCAAAGAATATCGCTACTTAGCGGTGGACAAAAGGCGCTTACGGCTATTGCAATTTTGTTCGCAATTTTGAAACTAAAACCTATGCCGTTCTGTATTTTGGACGAAATCGAGGCGGCTCTTGACGATGCGAACGCCAGCCTATTTGCAGAGTACTTGCGTAAGTTTAGTAACGAAACGCAATTTATCGTAATCACTCACCGTAAGCCTACGATGGAACTTACTCATTGTATGTACGGTGTAACGATGCAGGAAAGGGGTGTGTCTAAGATAGTATCCGTAAAACTAGAGGACGCATTAAAGCAAGTGGAGGAAAAATAATGGGATTTTTTGCCAAAATTAAAGAGGGACTGAAAAAAACTAAGGACAACTTTTCCAAAAAGTTATACGAGGTTTTTCAAGGCAGAGCCTTAGACGACGACTTTTACGACGAACTAGAAATGGCTATGATATCCTCGGATATGGGCGTGGAGGCATCTTCTACCATTATTGAGGAACTTAAAGATAGGGCGTTTAAAGAGAAAATCAAGACCACAGAGGACGCTAAAAAACTACTTAAAGAAATTATGGTGGAGAATATCGACTACGAAATCCCTGAGTACGAATATCCGCTAGTTATAATGGTGGCAGGTGTAAACGGCGTCGGCAAAACCACCGCAATAGGAAAACTTGCGCATAATTTTAGCGAGCAAGGTAAAAGTGTGGTAATCGCTGCTGCCGATACTTTTAGGGCTGCCGCTAGCGACCAACTATCCGTGTGGGGCGAGAGGGCAAACGTAAGGGTAATCGCTCACGAGGAAGGCTCTGACCCTGCCAGCGTGGTTTTTGACGCTATCCGTAGCGCAAAGGCAAAGGACACCGACGTGCTGCTTATCGATACGGCAGGAAGGTTACACAACAAGAAAAACCTTATGAACGAACTGAATAAGATTTATAGGGTAATAGGTAAGGAGTATCCCGAGGCTGACCTTAGAACTTACCTTGTGCTAGACGCAACCACAGGTCAAAACGCAGTAAATCAAGCAGAGGCTTTTGACGAAATTATCGACGTGGACGGAATAATACTAAACAAACTGGACGGCACGGCTAAGGGCGGCGTGGTTATCGCTATTTGTAGCGAAAAAGAGATACCCGTCGTGTACGTTGGCGTTGGCGAAAAGATAAACGACTTGTTGCCGTTTGACGCAACCGAGTTTGTGGACGCAATTCTTTAAAGTTTTTAGGTTTTGTAGGCGTTTTATAGATAGAAAACAAGGGTAATATTGTTAGAAAACAAGTGTAATTTTGTTTTAATATATATAAATATATACTATTTACTAATCAAATTAAAATTGCTTTGTAAAACGATTGACAAAATATTTGAAATATTGTAAAGTAAGTGTAAAGGTAAATGCCTTTACACTTTTTTAATGGTGGGATATGAAAGTAGAAGACAAGGTAGATATCAGTATTTTAAACGACGTGTACGGTGGGCTTTTGACTGAGCACCAGCGTGAAATGGTAAGGCTTTACTATGATTGCGATATCTCTTTGTTTGAAATCAGCGAGCAGTTTGGCATAAGCAGGCAAGCGGTAAGAGATTCGCTTGTTAGGGCGGAAAAGTCCTTAAATATCTACGAGGAAAAACTTGGAATTATCAAAAAAAACAAGGAAATTACCCGTATGCTAAACAAAATTATTAGCGAAATAACCGATGCTAATATTAAAAACGAAGTTTTGAAAGTGATTGATAAGGTGGAGGAATAATGGCAGCGTTTGAAAACCTAAGCGAAAAAATTAACCACGCATTTAGTAAACTTAAAAACAAAGGAAAACTAACCGAGTACGAAATAAAGCAAGCAATGAGAGAGGTGAAAATCGCACTTCTTGAGGCGGACGTAAACTTTAAGGTTGTAAAAGATTTTATAAATACGGTTACCGAAAAGGCGATTGGCGAGGATATTTTGTCCAGCCTAACTCCTGCCCAACAAGTTATCGATATCGTTCACAACGAACTGGTGGAACTTATGGGCGCAAAGCACGAAAAACTTGCAATAAGCAGCAAACCGCCTACAACCATTATGATGTGCGGCTTGCAAGGTGCAGGTAAAACCACTATGTGCGGTAAACTTGGCTTAATGCTAAGAAAACAAAACAAAAAAGTAATGCTTGTTGCCTGCGATATTTATAGGCCGGCAGCAATAAAGCAACTTGAAGTTGTGTCGGGTAAGGCGGGCGTAGAGTTTTTTAGCGAGGGGCAAATAAACCCTGTTAAAATCGTTATCGATGCGCTAGAAGAGGCAAATAGAAAATCTATCGATTACGTTATCGTGGATACGGCTGGTAGGCTTCATATTGACGAAACCTTAATGCAAGAACTTATCGACGTTAAAAAGGTGCTTAAACCTAACGAAATCTTGCTTACGGTTGACGCTATGACCGGTCAAGACGCAGTAAACGTTGCCGAAACCTTTAATGAAAAACTGGATATCACGGGCGTAGTGCTTACAAAACTTGACGGTGACACTCGTGGCGGTGCGGCTCTTTCTATTAGGGCGGTGACGGGTAAGCCTATTAAATTCTCCGGCGTAGGCGAAAAAATGGAGGACGTAGAGCCTTTCCACCCGGACAGAATGGCGTCAAGAATACTCGGTATGGGCGACGTGCTTACCTTGATTGAAAAGGCTAAGGACGCAATCAGCGAAGAAGAAGCAATGAAAATGCAGAAAAAACTGCGTGAAAGAGGCTTTACTTTGGAAGATTACCTTACCCAAATGGAAAGTATGAAAAAGATGGGCAATATGAACGATATTATCGGCATGATTCCCGGTTTTAGCAAAATGGCAAAAGGCCCTATGAATATCGACGAAAAGCAAATGGATAGGACTAAGGCGATAATTCAATCGATGACCAAACGTGAAAGATTGAACCCGGATATAATAAAAGCCTCTCAAAGAAAGAGGATTGCCCAAGGCTCAGGCACTAGCATTCAGGAAGTAAACCAACTGCTAAAACAGTTTGAAATGGCAAAGCAAATGATGAAGAAAATGCAAGGCGGAAAACGTTTTGGCAAAATGCCTTTTGGCTTTTAATAATAATTAGGTACGCCTATTTATATACAATTTTAGAAAATATTTTTGGAGGAACAAAAAATGGCAGTTAAATTAAGATTAACCAGAATGGGAGCAAAAAAAGCACCTTTTTATCGTATCGTAGCAACCGATTCAAGAAAGGCTAGAGATGGACAATACATCGAGCAAGTTGGTATTTACGATCCAACCAAAGAGCCTGCAATGGTAAAAATCGACGCTGAAGTTGCTAAAAAATGGATTGCTAACGGCGCTCAACCTACCGATACCGTTCGTGACTTGCTAAGAAAACAAGGCATTATCGAATAATTCGAGGCGAAAAATGGTAGAACTTGTAAAATATATCGTCACAGAATTAGTTGGCGAGGGTAAAGACTTTACTGTGGAACTTGAAAACGCTGAGGACGAGTACTGCGATATAGTCGTAACCATATCTTCCGACGATATAGGCAAGATTATAGGTAAACAAGGTAAGATTGCAAAAGCAATTAGAACTATCGTTAAATCTGCCTCTAATAAGGAAGGTAAAAAATATAACGTTGTAATCAACGAAAAATAATGCAAGAAAAAATCGTGGTAGGTAAGATTCTTAAATCGCAAGGTATTAAAGGCGAAGTAAAGGTTTTACCGATTACCGACGACGTAGCAAGGTTTAAAAGGTTAAAAACCGTCTTTATAAGTGGTAACGAGTACAAGGTGGAATCTGTAAGGATAGATTCTTCCTTTGCTTACGTTAAACTTGAGGGGGTAAATGACCGAAACACCGCCGATACGTTGAAAGACAAAGAAATTCTTATTGATAGAAAGGACGCTGTAAAACTACCTGAGGGTAGTTATTTTGTCGTTGATTTGATAGGTTGCACGGTGCTAGTCGAGGACGAAAAGATAGGCACGCTTATCTACGTTCTTGACTACACGGGCGGAGCAAACGTGTACGAGGTTACGCTTGATAGCGGCAAAACTTTGATGTTTCCTGCCTTAAAGAAAGTGCTAAAAACTATCGATATCGAAAGCAAAACGATTGTTCTTGACAAGGCTAGTTTGGACGAGGTGGCAGTTTATGAAGATTAACGTTGCAACGCTTTTCCCTGAGGTGTACGAGGCTTTAAACAGCGGTATTATCGGGAAGGCTATTGAAGAAAAATTGTTCGAGGTAAACGTAGTAAACATACGTGATTTTTCCTTGGATAAACACAAACATTGCGACGACTATTCTTTTGGCGGTGGGGCAGGAATGATAATGTGCCCGCAACCTTTATGCGATACAATCGACCACCTTGACAAGTGTCATAAAGCGACTAGAATATATATGTCGCCAAAAGGAAAACCCTTATCTCAGAGTGACGTGGAAAGGCTTGCAAAACTGGACGAAATCGTGCTTGTTAGCGGAAGTTACGAAGGGATAGACGAAAGGGTAATCGAAAGCGAAATAGACGAGGAAATATCTATAGGCGATTACGTTTTAACCAGCGGTGATTTGCCGTGTATGGTGCTAATAAACGCTATTGCAAGATATATCCCGGGGGTGCTTGGAAACGAAGAAACGACTAATGAGGAAAGTTTTGTAAAAGGGCTGCTAGAATATCCTCAATACACACGCCCAAGTGACTATAAAGGTATGAAAGTTCCCGACGTTTTGCTAAGTGGTAACCACCAAGAAATAGCAAAATGGAGGCTAAATAAACAATTAGAAATCACTCAAAAGGTGCGTCCTGATTTGTACCAGAAGTACCTTGAAAATAAGGAGAAATAGTTATGAATATTCAATGGTTTCCGGGGCACATGACGAAAGCCATTAGAATGATGACCGAAAACGTAAGGCTTGTCGATGGTATAATTTATCTGCTTGACGCAAGGGCGATTGCCTCTTGTATCAACCCTACTTTTGATAAAATTATAGGCGATAAGCCTGTTTTGTACGTTGTGTCAAAAATAGACCTTGTAGAAAAATCTGACCTTGACGAATGGAAGGCTTATTTTGAAAAGGATGGCAAAAATTACGTAACAATAAACAGCCTAGACAATCAAGCAGGCAAGTTCGTCGTTAGTAAGTTTAACGATATGCTAAAAGGCGTGCTGGAAAGATACGAAAGTAAGGGCGTGAACAAAACGCTTAGGGGAATGGTAATCGGCGTTCCAAATAGCGGCAAGTCCACCTTAATAAATTGCATTGCTAGGTCCAAAAGGGCGGTGACGGGCGATAAGGCAGGCGTAACTAAGGGCAAGCAATGGGTTACCGTTTCAAGTAGGCTTGAACTACTAGACACCCCCGGTACTTTGTGCCCTCAGTTTGAAAGCCGTAGAGTTGCTGAAAATATTGCTTTTATAGGTAGCATTAACGAAAATATCTTGGACGTAAGCGACCTTTGTTTACTACTTATCGAGAGGCTGAAAGAGGTTGCGCCCGATAGCCTACAAGAGAGATATAAACTGAAAGATTTAGAGGGTGCGCCGCTTGAAATTTATGAAGAAATTTGCAAAAATCGTGGATTTTTACTAAAAGGCGGAGATTTTGACTACGAAAGGTGCGCAAGGGCTGTTATCGACGACTTTAGAAAGCAAAAAATAGGCAAAATTATGCTGGATAAACCAAAGGACGTACTATGAAAGAAGCGATTGATAATCTACAAATAGAGCGTGAACTACTTAGCCAAGGATATAGGTATATTTGCGGTGTAGACGAGGTGGGACGAGGACCGCTTTGCGGCCCCGTTTGTACGTGCGCAGTCGTAATGGATTTAGAAAAGATTGTAGAGGGCGTAACCGATAGCAAGAAAATCAGCGAGAAAAAGCGTGAAAGACTGTTTGACGAAATTAAAAATAGCGCTATTAGTTACTGCATAACCCTTGTGGATAACCACAAAATTGACGAATTAAATATTCTAAACGCAACCAAAGAATGTATGAAACAGTCTGTTTTGGGGCTTAGCGTAGAGCCTGATATCGTGCTAGTGGACGCCTTGACTTTGGATATCCCGTTTAATCAAAAGCCTATTATAAAGGGCGATTTGTACAGTTATTCCATAGGTGCTGCCAGCATTTTAGCCAAGGTTACAAGGGATAGACTGATGGTGGAGTACGACAAAATTTACCCCGAGTACGACCTTGCCTCCAACAAAGGTTACGGCACGAAAAAGCATATCGAGGCAATCAAACAGTACGGTATAACCGATATCCACAGAAAAACTTTTGTGAAAAATTTTGTAAATGAATAACGTATTTGTTTGGAGAAGCGGTGAGAAGTTAGCCGCAAAATACCTTAAAGAGCAGGGGTACACTATCCTTGAAACCAACGCTAAAAACAAACTAGCCGAGGTGGATATTATCTGCGAAAAGGACGACGAAATAGTGTTTGTCGAGGTTAAGTCTAGGACGAGTAAGGACTACGGATACGCTATGGAATCGGTGATTATTACTAAGCAGCAGGCTTACGTTAGGTTCAGCCAAGCGTACGTGGTGGCAAAACTAAAAGCGGACAAAAATATTCGCTTTGACGTTATCGAGGTGTACGGCGAGGAGATAAACCATATCGAATCGGCTTTTGACGGCGACGTGATGAAAAAGTACGTTAAAAGGCGCTAACGGTAAGTTAAAGCGCAGGTTTAGTAAAATAAACGGCTGAAAGGCTAGAAAAAATCCGTTAATATAATATATTAAAGAATAATTTTGAAAAAAATTGCACAAAATGGTTTTTTTTAGTTGTAGAAAATCGTTTGATGTGATAATATATAAACTGACTTCGAGTGTTCCTCTGAAATTCGATATTTGTATGAACACTATATTTAAATGGGAGGTAAGTCAAATGAATATTATTGATACTCTTGAGCAAGAAGGCATTAGGAAAGATCTTCCTGATTTTAACATCGGTGATACCGTTAAGGTATTTGTAAAAATCAAAGAGGGTTCTAGAGAAAGATTGCAAGCGTTCGAAGGAACTGTTATTGCAAAAAGAAACGGTAGCATCCGTGAAACGTTCACCGTTAGAAGATTGTCTTTCGGCGTTGGCGTTGAGAGAACTTTCCCACTAAACTCGCCTAAAATCGATCATATCGACGTTGTAAGAAGAGGTAAAGTAAGAAGGGCTAAACTATTCTATCTAAGAGAGAGAAAGGGTAAGGCTGCAAAAGTTAAAGAATTGAGAAAATAACTTCTCAATAAGTAAAGGAGTTAGCAATAACTTCTTTATTTTTTAATGAGGGAAAATATGAAAAAGAAGTTTGCTACGATAGTAATGCTGATTTTAATTGCGGCGTTGTGTTTTAGCCTTACTGCTTGTCAAGAAAAACCGTTTGATACGAATTTATTGTCAAACGGGTCTTTTGATGCAGAAAATATGTTGTCAGGTTGGACGAGGGATTCTTCTAGCAGCGTAAGTTATAATTACAGCAAAGAAGGGGAGAATACCTTTGTCAAAATCGAAAACAAAAGCGGCGTAACGAGTAACACTTACCAAAAAATCGCCGTTGAAAAGGGCGCAACCTACAAGGTTACCGCAAAAATCAAATTTTTTAGCGACGTTATTTCAAACCGTGGTTTTTCCATAGGTTTTATGGAAAATTCCGAAGTTAAAACGGAGGCAAAAGCCACCACAAACGGCTGGGAGGAGTACGTTACTTACTTCAAGCCCGATATGGACGGGGTAACCGTTTCGTTAAGGCTTGCAGGAACGGGTACTGTTGGTATCGATAACGTTTCGGTGGAAAAGGTTCAGCCGTCTAGCGTTCCTAGTGGCGCAACCGTTCACTCGGTTAAAACGCTGGTAAAACTACCTTATCAAAAGTCCGCAGGCGGCATTACGCTTAGCGTATTTATGATGCTTTTAACGGTGATTTTGGCAGGCGGTTGCTATTTCTTGTTGCGCAGAGTGGCTACTTCGGACAACTTTTTACCTGCAAAGGATAACGACAAAATCGAACTTTATAAGGTTAAAATTTCGCCGATCGGTATCGTAACTACGTTGCTTGCCGTAGGTTTTATTATCAGATTTATTATGGCGCTAACCGTTTACGGCTACGACGCTATTTACAATAACGACGCAACCCTTATGGCAACACTAGGCTTAACAGGTTTCTATTACACGAACGTAACCACAGCGCCGTTTGGTTATTTGTACTATCTTGCATTGTTTGGACTTATGAAAAACAGCGCAAACATAACCAGCGTTATGGGTGTGTCGATAATGCTAAAACTTCCGTCGATTCTTGCGGATATGGGCATTATTTACCTAATTTATAGTTACGGCAGGAAGTACGTTGGCGACAAAAACGCCGCTGTATTTAGTTTACTGTACGCTATTTTGCCACCGGTGTTTATGCTAAACGCAGGTTGGGGCGGTACTGAATCGCTTGCATTACTAGGTATTATATCTATCTTTATATGTATTCTTGAAAAGAAACATATAGGATTATTATTTAGTTCTATTTACGCAATACTTTTCGCTTTTGAAACGGTGTACGTACTTCCGTTAGTGCTTGCGTATTTGGTGGTAAGGTGCGTTAAGGAAAAGAATGTTAAGTATATTCTTAAAACGGTGCTTGGCGTAGTTATTTTCTTCGTTGCGCTATACTTATTGACCTTGCCGTTCACCTTAGGTTACGTTAAAAACGGCGCTCCTATGATAGCGTTTAGCGTTTATTACAAAATACTTGGCGCTGATGCGGTTTCGTGCTTTAACACCTTCAACTTGTTTGCAATACTTGGTCAAAACAATATTTCGGCAACAAATCCAACCTTTATCGTAAGCATAATTTTCGTTATGCTTGTGTGGGCGTACGCTATTTATTGCTACGTTGCAAAACGCAACAGACTAAGTTTGTTACTTTCTGCAGCGTTTACCTATCTTGCAATAGGCACTTTTGCCGTAAACCAAACCAAAGCGATGGCTGTTATCGGCGTTGGTTTGCTACTTTACTATGCTATGCTTTCAAGAGATAAGAGGGTGTACTGGACGGCAGGCGTTATATTCACGCTTAACGCTATGAATATTTTTACCTTGTACGATATGGCAGGTTACCTACTAGGAAAGAACTATAACAGATACGAGGTATTTGCTAAATTCGACTGGGTACAAGTGCTTGGTAGCGTGCTTATGGTAATAATCGTTATTTACCTAATGTTCGTGACTTTTGATATTTGCACACAATCAAGGCGCAAGGAAATTCAACCTTTATACTCGGCTGAGATAAAGGAATTTAAAAAGAAAATAGCAAACAAATTAAATATTAAAAAAGGTAAAAGTATATAAAGAAAAGACGCTGAAAGGCGTTTTTTTAATGTAGGTGCATTATGTTAGCAATCACAAAAAGTTTTGGGCTTGACGGCGTTACGGGGTATCCTATCGACGTTGAAGTGGATATAAATAACGGATTACCCGGGCTTGATATCGTAGGGCTTGCCGGTACTGCCGTAAAGGAAAGTAAGGAGAGGGTGAAGTCCGCTATAAAGAACAGCGGGTATCTTTTCCCGACTAAAAAAATAACCATAAATCTTGCCCCGGCAGACACAAAAAAGGATACGCCGATTTATGACCTTGCAATTGCGCTAGGCATTATGCAATCGGCAAACCTATTAAAAACGGGCGCAAGCAAAGAATATATTCTGGTTGGCGAATTGTCGCTTGACGGCTCGCTAAGGCACGTTAAAGGCGTGTTGCCGCTTATTATCTCTGCCGTTCAACAAGGTTACAAAAAGTTTATAGTGCCTAAGGAGAACGAAAAAGAGGCTAGTTTTGTGGAGGGGATTGAAGTGTACGCTATGGAAAATCTAAAAAGCGTATGCGCACTTCTTAGCGGCGAGCAGTTTGTAAAGGTTGAGTATTCGCATTTTGAAAACAAGCAATTCGAAAATAAAAACCTGTTCGATTTTAAGGACGTAAAAGGTCAGGTAGTGGCAAAAAGGGCGCTGGAAATAGCAGTTAGCGGCGGTCATAACGCAATTATGGTAGGCCCTCCCGGTAGCGGTAAAACTATGCTTGCTAAGTGCGTGCCGTCTATTATGCCCGATATGACTTTTGACGAGGCGATAGAGGTGACCAAACTACATTCTATTGCCGGTATTTTGGATAATAACGAGGGTATCGTCGGCGTACGACCTTTTAGAAGCCCTCACCACACGGCAACTATTCCTGCGCTTGTAGGCGGTGGAGCGTACTCAAAACCGGGAGAGGTAAGTTTGGCGCATAACGGCGTGCTGTTTTTGGACGAAACGCCGGAGTACAAAAGGCAAGCCTTGGAAACTTTACGTCAGCCGCTTGAAGATAAAAATATTACCATTGCACGTGCGCAAAGGACGGTGACTTACCCTGCGAACTTTATGCTTATTTGCAGTATGAACCCTTGCCCTTGCGGAAACTACGGCAGTAAAACTAACGAATGTAAGTGCACGCCGCAACAGATTAGAAACTACCACGCAAGATTGTCAGGTCCGCTTATGGATAGGATTGACCTTCATATCGACGTGGACAGCGTAAGTTACGGTGAGTTTAGAAGCGAGGTGGACGAAGAGCCGTCTAAGGATATCAAAAAAAGAGTGGATAAGGTGCGTAAAATTCAGTTAGAGCGCTTTAAAAACGACGGAATTTACACCAACGCAGATATGAGTAATTCGCTAATCAAAAAGTATTGCAAGATTGACTCTAACAGCGAAAAAATGTTGGAGCAAGCCTTCAAAATGCTAAACCTATCCGCTAGGGCTACTAATAGAATTCTTAAAGTAGCAAGGACCATTGCGGATATGGACGGGGCGGAAAACATAGAGCAAAAGCATTTAGCCGAGGCAATTCAATACAGAAGTCTGGACAAAAAGTATTTTGATTAGTATAATTAGCAAGTGAGTATGTATAATAAAGAAGAACTTTCAATATTTTGGCTAAGCCTTTTCGAGAAGGTGACAAACAAAAAATTAGGGCAACTTAAAGATATAGGGGTAGGGCTAAATCACCTTAGGGAGAACTTGTCTTTCTACAAGGACGAAGTTGTAAAAGTGGTTGGGCTTGAAACCTATGCAAACTTAAAATTATCCTCGTCAGACGCCTTTATCAAAAAAATGGTTGACAAATTAGCACAAGTGGGAGCAAAATTTACTACGGTAGAAAGTGACGATTACCCTATGATGCTGAAAGATATAGAGGATTTTCCATATATTTTGTACTATAAAGGGGATATAAGCCTAGTTAGTGGCAAAAATATTGCGGTTGTCGGCACGAGAAAACCTACGAGGTACGGTCAGATTGTAACCAAGCAGTTTACAAAAGATTTAGTCACCGCAGGTTGCACGATTGTGTCGGGCGGGGCAAGAGGTGTGGACAGCATTGCAATTAGAGAGGCACTTGACCTTGGCTCTAAGCCGATTGTGGTGCTTGGCTCAGGCGTGGACGTAGTGTATCCGCCGGAAAACAAAGCGTTATTTGACGAAGTGGTTAAGGCGGGAGGGTTGATTATGTCGGAGCACCCGTTAAAAACTCCGCCAAACGCCTATAATTTCCCTCTAAGAAATCGCATTATTAGTGGTTTGTCACTAGGTGTGCTCGTTACCGAGGCAGGTGTTAAAAGCGGAACGATGATAACCGCCGATTATGCTTTAAACCAAGGCAAAGAGGTGTTTTTAGTGCCGGGGAATATCAATTCCTTAACCAGTCAGGGCACGAATAATATGCTAAAAGAGGGCTACGGCAACCTTGTAACCGAGCCTAACGATATACTTAGCCATTACAAAATAAATCAGGTGGTGGTTGAAAAGGAGCCCGTTCAACTAGACTACAACGAAAGTTTGATAATGGAAGAGATTAAGAAAAACGGCGAAGTTCATTTTGAACAACTGCTAAAAGCGGTGGGCTTTACCGACGTAAACGAACTGAATAATTTGCTGTTTAATATGCAAATAAAAGGTTTAATAGTTAAATTACCCGGCAATTTTTATGGAGAATAGACAATGAAAAATTTAATTATCGTAGAATCGCCTTCAAAGGCAAAAACAATTCAAAAATATTTAGGAGACGGCTACACAGTAATGGCATCTAGCGGACACGTGTGCGATTTACCACAAAAGTCCTTAGGAATAGATATCGAAAACAACTTTGCGCCTATGTACGAAGTGAACGCCGACAAAAAAGAAGTAATACGAAAATTAAGTCAGGCTGTGAAAAAGTCGGGCGAAGTATATCTTGCAACCGACCCGGACCGTGAGGGAGAGGCAATCAGTTGGCATTTGTCTAACGAATTAAAACTTGGCGAAGACGCAAACAGAATAGAGTTTCACGAGATTAGCAAAAAAGCCGTAAACGAGGCTATTGCTAACCCTAGAAAAATAAATATGGATTTAGTAGACGCTCAACAAGCAAGAAGGGTTCTTGATAGGCTGGTTGGTTACAAAATATCGCCTATTTTGTCCAAAAAAATCAAAAAAGGTTCTAGCGCAGGTAGGGTGCAATCCCCGGCGCTGAAAATGATTGTGGAGCGTGAGAGGGAAATAAACAACTTTAAGCCCGAAGAGTACTGGAATATTTACGTATTTTTAACCTCTAAAAACGCAAAACCGTTTAGAGCGCAATTCGAGGACTTTAACGGCGAAAAGTTTAAAGTTACCAGCGAAAGAATAGCCGAAAGAGCGGTGCTTGACCTTGATAAAGCAAAATACGTGGTAGACAGCGTGAAAAAATCGGTGTCAAAAAGCAAGCCAAACCCACCGTTTACCACCAGTACTATGCAACAAGACGCTTCAAGCAAACTTGGTTTAAGTTCGCCTGAAACAATGAAAATTGCCCAACAACTTTACGAGGGCGTGGATATTAAGGGCGAAGGTCCAACCGCATTAGTTACCTATATCAGAACGGACAGCGTTAGGGTTTCGTCGGATATGCAATACAAGGCGCTTGAGTACATTAAAAATAGGTTTGGTGAGGAATACGTACCTGCAAAGCCAAACTTCTACAAAACCAAACAAGACGCACAAGACGCCCACGAGGCAATTAGGCCGATTAACCTAGACGTAACGCCTGAAAGCATTAAAGATAAGGTAAATCGCAATCAATATAGGCTTTATAAACTAATTTACGAAAGGTTTTTGGCAAGCCAAATGAAAGACGCCACTTACGACACGTTAAACGTGCATATCAACGCTTTCAAGCCTACTAACGACAAACCTTTTGGGTTTAGGGTAAAGGGTAAAACGCCAAAATTCTTGGGCTACACGGTAATTTACCAAAACGTAGACCTTGACAAGAAAGAGGACGAAGAGGACGAGGATAAGGTAAGTTTGCCAAATCTAGCCGAAGAGGATATTTTAAATTACGTAGACTACAAGAGCGAGCAAAAATTCACAAAGCCGCCGCAAAGATACTCTGACGCAACGCTGGTTAAAGCCCTTGAGGAAAACGGAATAGGCAGACCAAGTACCTACGCAACCATTATTAGCGTGTTAGCAAAGAGAGATTACACCGAAAAAGAGGGTAAATATATTAAGCCAACCAACTTAGGCGAGGCAATTTACGACTATATGGCAATCTACTTTAAGGACGTAGTCAACTACAAATTTACCGCTGCTATGGAAACGAAACTAGACCAAGTTGCTAGCGGCGAACTTGTATGGCAAGAAATCCTTAACAAGTACTATCCAAGCCTACTTAAAGAGTTGCAACACGCAAACGTAGCGGGTGGTAAACGTGTAAAACTAGAGGAAGAAGTTAGCGACGTAAAGTGTGATAAATGTGGCGCACTAATGGTGGTAAGAGAGGGTAAATACGGCAAGTTCTTAGCCTGCCCGAATTATCCGAACTGCAAAAACATTAAGCCTATCGTTGAAAAGGTGGGTACTTGCCCTAAGTGTGGCAAAGACGTGGTTAAAAAACGTAGCAAGAGCGGTAAGTTCTTCTACGGTTGTAGTGGTTATCCTGCTTGCGACTTCGTATCGTGGGATTTGCCTGCGCCTGTGCTTTGCGAAAAGTGTGGCTCTACTATGAAAATGGTGGTAAAAAAGGATAGTGTGGACTACGTTTGCACAAATAAAGATTGCAGACACAAGATAGTAAACAAAAAGCAAACTAACGAAGAAAACGAAGAATAATTACAAAATATCGCATTTTAAATAACTATAATTATAAAAAATTGCGAAATATAGAATAGTATGACTAAGATTAGAGTTATAGGGGGCGGACTAGCGGGATGCGAATCCGCCTATCAATTATTAAAAAGAGGTTATGAGGTAGAACTTTTTGAAATGCGTCCTACCGTGCCTTCACCGGCGCATCAAACGGAAAATCTTGCCGAATTAGTGTGTAGTAACAGCCTAAAAAGTGAAATTCCGTCCACAGCGTCCGGTACTTTAAAAGAGGAGTTAAAGGCGCTGGATTGCCTGCTTTTAAGGTGTGGCGACAAGGCGAGAGTGCCCGCAGGCTCGGCTCTTGCGGTTGACCGTGAATTATTTAGTAAAGAGGTGGAAAAACTTCTTTTTTCTTACGAAAATTTTACGCTTAAAAGGGAAGAGATTACCCATATTGACGAAAGTATTCCAACGATAATTGCAACAGGTCCGCTAACTTCTAGCGCTATGTCTAGCGAGATTGCTAGGCTTTTTGGCGATAGCGACCTGCATTTTTATGATGCGGTTGCGCCTATTATCGACGGCGACACAATAGACAAAAACGTTGCCTTTTTCGGTTCTAGATATGATGACGAAAGCGAGGGCGATTACCTGAATATCGGAATGAATAAGGAAGAGTACGAGAGGTTTTATAATGAACTAATCAGCGCCGAAGTCGTTACGCTTAAATCCTTTGAACAAAAAGAGATTTTCGAGGGCTGTATGCCTATTGAAGTTATGGCAAAAAGGGGTAGTGACAGCATTCGTTTCGGTCCGCTTAAACCCGTTGGCATTAAAAACCCAAAAACAAACGAGAAGTATTATGCGGTTGTCCAACTAAGAAAGGAAAATGCAACCGCCGACGCCTACAATATCGTAGGTTTTCAAACAAATCTTACTTTCCCCGAGCAAAAAAGGGTGTTCAGGCTACTCCCTAGCCTTGAAAACGCAGAATTTTTGCGCTACGGCGTAATGCACAGGAACACTTTTATAAACGCACCTAAAATTATATCGAGCAACTTGCAATGTAAAGAGTATCCAAACTTGTTTTTTGCAGGTCAAATAACGGGCGTAGAGGGTTATGTGGAAAGCATTATGACGGGGCTTTTTGCAGGAATTTATCTAGACCGATACCTAAACGACAAAGAGGCGGTTTTACCTAGCGAAAACACTATTTCGGGCTCGCTACTTAGGTACGTTTCCACCAAAAACGAGAATTTTCAGCCTATGAACGCCAACTTTGGCATACTACCCGAACTAGAAGTTAAGCAAAAAGATAAGAAAGTTAGGAAAAATTGCTATTATAAAAGAGCAAATAGTGATATAATAGATTTTAGAAATTATTTAGATATATAGTTTCAATACCCAAATTTAACGTCTTATAGGAGGATAAATATGGCTAAACTTATGGGAACAACCATCTGCGCAGTACAAAAAAACGGTGTGATTGCAGTAGGTGGCGACGGTCAAGTTACTATGGGCGAAAGCGTAATCATGAAAGGTAACGCCGTTAAAGTAAAAAGAATATACAACGATAAAGTAATAGTAGGATTTGCCGGTTCTGTCAGCGATGCGTTTGCACTTAGCGAACAATTTGAAAAAATGTTGCAAAAGTACTCGGGCAATTTGCTACGTAGCGCAGTAGAACTTGCAAAATTATGGAGAGAGGGGAAGGCAAGCAGGCAACTTGAAGCAATGCTAATCGTTGCCGACGAAAACGACCTTCTTATCGTGTCCGGCACGGGCGAGGTGATTTCGCCTGAAAGCGGCGTTTGTGCAATAGGTAGTGGCGGAAACTACGCTCTTGCTGCTGCTAGGGCTTTGATTGCAAACACCGACCTTGACGCCGAGCAAATTGTAAGAAAGGCGCTAAAAATTGCCAGCGACTTATGTGTGTTTACAAACGACCACATCACAGTTGAGGTAATCAAGAAGGAGGAAAAGTAATATGACGTACACTCCAAGACAAGTCGTAAGCGAACTTGACAGATATATTATCGGTCAACAAGAGGCTAAAAGAGTGGTAGCGGTAGCACTAAGAAACCGTTATCGTAGAAGTAAATTAAGCGAGGGTATCCGTGAGGAAGTCACCCCTAAAAATATCATTATGCAAGGTCCTACGGGCGTAGGTAAAACCGAAATTGCAAGAAGGCTTGCGAAACTGGTAAAAGCGCCGTTTGTAAAAGTGGAGGCTACCAAGTTTACCGAGGTCGGTTACGTGGGAAGAGACGTTGAAAGCATTATCCGTGACCTTGTAGAAGCATCTATCCGCATGGTAAAAGAGGAGAGAATAAGAGAAGTTAAGCCAAAGGCAATAGATATTGCCGAGCGTGAACTTGTGGACAAAATCTTACCTATTAGAAAACAAGCGGAAATCGAGCCAAAATCCGATAGCGTGCTTAAAGAGGAAATATTAAGCGACCTTAGAAAAGGTCAACTTGACAATATCCAAATCGAAATGAAAGTTGCAGAGCAACCTAAGAGTATCCAACTTACTCCAAACGGCGAAAACTCCATTAACCTTGGCGATATTTTCGGCGGAATGATGCCTGAAAAGAAAAAGTCACGCAAAATGACGGTGAAAGAGGCTTTTGACCTTATCGTAAACAACGAGGCTGCAAAACTAATTGACGAGGACGGCATTAACGCAGAAGGACTAAGAAGGGCGGAGCAAGACGGCATCGTATTTATCGACGAAATCGACAAAATCTGCGGAAACAGTCGTGGCAGCAATGGTCCTGACGTAAGCCGTGAGGGTGTTCAAAGGGACATTTTGCCTATTGTTGAGGGCTGTACCATAAACACTAAGTACGGCGCAATTAGGACGGACTTTATTTTGTTCGTGGCTGCCGGTGCTTTCCACTTGTCAAAGGTTAGCGACCTAATCCCTGAATTGCAAGGCAGATTCCCGGTTATCGTTCAACTTGAAAGCCTAACCAGTGAGGACTTTATTAGGATTTTGTCCCAAACCGACAACAGCCTAATTAAGCAATACAGCGAACTACTAGGCGTGGATAAGGTAAAACTATCCTTTACCGACGACGGCATTAAGGAAATTGCCGAGATTGCGACCATCGAGAACGAAAACAAGGAAAACCTTGGCGCAAGAAGATTGCACGCACTAATTGAAAAGGTGTTAGAGGACGCTTTGTTCACAGCCGGTGAAAACAGCGAGGAAGTGGAAGTTATTGTAAACAAAGATTACGTTGACGAGCATCTTGGTGCAAACGTAAACGAACTAAATCTTGCTAAATATATTTTGTAAGGAGCAAAAATGATAAATATTCCTAAGGGTACTAAGGACGTTTTACCTCAAGACTCGTACAAGTGGCATTACGTTGAAAGTAAAATAAAAGAAGTAACCGAAATATTTAATTTAAAGGAAATCAGAACGCCCGTGTTCGAACATACCGAGTTGTTTTTGCGTGGCGTTGGAGAAACTACCGACATCGTCAACAAGGAAATGTACACCTTTTTGGACAAGGGCGCAAGAAGTATCACCTTAAAACCGGAGGGCACGGCAGGTGCTGCTAGGTCGTACGTGGAAAACAGCCTTGGCGAAATTCCGCAACCTATCAAAACCTACTATATCACCCCTGTGTTTAGGTACGAAAAACCGCAAAACGGAAGACTAAGAGAGCACCACCAGTTCGGAATGGAACTTTTCGGAGCAGATTCTCCGGAGGCTGATGCAGAAGTAATACTAGTAGCAAAAACCTTGTTTGATAAGTTAGGGCTAAAAAAACTTACTTTGCACCTAAACAGTATCGGCTGCAAAAATTGTAGGAAAGTTTATAACGAAAAACTAAAAGAGTATTTAAGGCAAAATGCTGAAAAATTGTGTCCTACTTGCCGTGAAAGAATGGAGAAAAATCCGCTTAGGGTACTTGACTGCAAGGTGGACTCCTGCAAGGAAATTACCAAAAACGCACCAAGAATACAAGATTATCTATGTGACGACTGTAAAAAACACCAAGATAGGCTGACGGAAATTCTTACGGCGCTTGGCGTGGACTTCGTGATTGATAGCGACGTTGTAAGAGGGCTTGACTACTACACGAAGACGGTGTTCGAGTTTATATCCACCGATATAGGCGCACAAGGTACTGTATGCGGCGGTGGAAGATACAACCACCTAATAGAAGAGGTTGGCGGAAAACCTACGGCTGCCGCAGGCTTTGGTATGGGCATAGAAAGACTACTTATCACTTTGGAAAACTTGGGGCTACTTGATAACGTAAAACCCGAAGTTCCAACCGTGTACGTAGCACCGCTTGGCGAAAATGCTAAAAACTACACGATAACTTTAACTCATAATCTAAGGTTAAACGGCGTAAGCACCGAAACCGACCTTATCGGCAGGAGCGTAAAGGCGCAAATGAAGTACGCAAACAAAATCGGGGCAAAATTTGTGGTAGTACTTGGCGAAAACGAAATAAAAGAGCAAACCGTTGACGTAAAGGATATGACGACGGGAGAGAGCGAGAAAGTTTCGCTTGGCGGAATAGTGGAATATTTAGTAAAAAAACAAACGATATAAGAGGACGAGATGGCAGAATTTTTACAAGGACTTAAAAGAACTGATTATTGTGGAGAGATAACTTCTAAGAAAATAGGCGATGAAGTTGTCGTTATGGGCTTTACGGCTAAATACCGTAATCTTGGCAATTTGTTGTTCGTTGACCTAAGGGATAGAACGGGCATTGTGCAAATTGCATTTAATAAGGGCGAAAACGAGGCGCTATTTGATAAAGCCGACGCTATTAGAAACGAGTACGTAATTGCCGTAAGAGGCAAGGTTGTTGCTCGTGACGAGAAAAACGTAAACAAAAATATGGCAACGGGCGAAATCGAGATTGAGGCAACCGAATTAAAGATATTGTCCGAGGCAGAGCAAACGCCGTTCTTTATTGCCGATAACGTAAACACAAACGAGGCGTTAAGGTTAAAATATCGCTATCTTGACCTAAGAAGACCATATCTTCAAAACATTCTTATGATGCGTGACAAAATCGTAAGGGTTACTCGTGAGTACATGGCAGAAAACGGATTTTTGGATATTGAAACTCCGTTTTTAGGCAAGTCCACCCCTGAGGGCGCAAGAGACTACCTTGTTCCTAGCCGTATTCACCAAGGTCAATTCTACGCTTTACCACAATCGCCGCAAATCTACAAGCAACTTTTGATGATTGCAGGCTTTGACAGATATTACCAAGTGGCTAGGTGTTTTAGAGACGAGGATTTAAGAGCAAATCGTCAGCCGGAATTTAGCCAAATAGATATGGAAATGAGTTTTGTCGACGAGCCAAGAGAGGTTATGGACGTTGCCGAAGGCTTAATCAAAAGAGTGTTCAAAGAGTGCGCTAAAATCGACTTTACCGAGCCGTTTGAGGAGGTTACTTGGCGTGACGCTATGAGAGATTACGGTAGCGACAAGCCTGATAGAAGGTTTGGTATGAAGATTACCGATATATCAAGCGAAGTTAAAGATTGCGGCTTTGGAGTGTTTACCGATGCAATTAAAGAGGGCGGTAGCGTAAGGCTAATCAACGCAGAGGGCTTGGTCGGAAATATGACCAGAAAGGAACTTGATAGTTACTCTCACTTCGTTACCGACTTTGGCGCTAAGGCTGTTGCGTCGATACTACTTAAAGAGGACGGAATCAGTTGTTCGTTTAAAAAGTTTATGACGGACGAAGAGATAGATGCAATTATCAAAAAGGCAAACGCAAAAATCGGCGACGCTATTTTGATTGTGGCAAACGCTAAGGACAAAGTGGTTCTATCGTCACTAGGCGCTTTAAGGCTACATATTGCTAAGAAATTTAATATCTACGACGAAAATAGTTACGACGTATTCTGGCTAACCGAGTTCCCTATGTTCGAGTACAGCGAGGAGGAACAAAGGCTTGTTGCAGAGCACCATCCGTTCACCAGCCCTATGAACGAGGACTTAAAACTACTAGATACCGAGCCGCTTAAAGCAAGGGCTAAGGCATACGATTTAGTAATAAACGGTGAAGAGGCAGGCGGCGGAAGTATCCGTATTTTCCACAGGGATATCCAAAAGAAAATGTTCGAAATGCTTGGTATGGACGAGCAAACCATTAAGGAGAAGTTCGGCTTCTTCGTAGAGGCGTTCAACTACGGCACGCCACCGCACGGAGGACTTGCATTCGGTCTTGACAGACTTGTTATGCTTTTAACTCATACCGATTCAATCAAGGACGTTATCGCATTCCCTAAGGTTCAAAACGCAAGTTGCTTAATGACGGGCGCTCCGGACTACGTTGAAGATATCCAACTTAAAGAACTTGCTTTGGATATTGATAAGAAAGATGCAGTCAAGAACGATTAGTTTATTAGGTGAAGAAAAATTTAACCTAATCAAAAATTCTACCGTCGCAATTATCGGCGTTGGCGGAGTGGGTGGCTACGTAGTGGAGTTTTTGGCAAGGGCAGGAGTTGGGAATTTAGTGCTGGTTGATTTTGATAAAATCGACGTAAGCAATCTTAACCGCCAAATTATCGCCCTAACTTCTAACGTGGGGGCTTATAAGGTGGACGAGTTTAAAAAGCGCATAAACCTAATTAGCCCAAGCACTCGTGTCACTGTGCATAAAGAGAGGCTGACAAGCGAAAACGTAGGAAAGATTCTAGGGGATAGGGTTGACTACGTGGTGGACGCTATCGACGACGTAAAGAATAAAGTGGAGTTGATTTGCTATTGCAAAGAGAACGACATTCCGATAATTAGCAGTATGGGAGTGGGGAATAGGTACAAGCCTTGCACCTACGAAGTGGTAGATATTTTTAGCACAAAAGAGGATAAACTGGCAAAAGTATTACGAAAAAGGCTGAAAGATAGAAGTGTTAAGTCGCTAGACGTCGTGTGCTCGAACAGTAAAACGGAGAGCGTGCAGGACGTTATCGGTAGCATAAGTTATTTGCCGCCGATGGCTTCAAGCGTAATTAGTTGCCACGTTGTAAACAAGTTGATAAATGGTTGAAATAGGCGAAGTAATCAAAACTGAAAAGGGAAACGCAACAGTATCGTTTGAAAGAAAAACCGCATGCGACAAATGTGGTATGTGTGCTTTTAACAAAAACGATATGAAGGTTAAACTTGTTTTAAAAAACGACGTAAACGCAAAAGTGGGCGATATCGTAGAGGTATCGATGGGGGATAGGTTCGTGCTTATCTCGGCTGTCATCGTGTACCTTATTCCGCTTGTTTTGGTTGGCTTAGGCATACTTATCGGCACGCTTTGTAACTTAAAGGATTATATCCAAATTATCCTTGCGGCAGTCGGTTTCGTGCTTGGTTTTGTAATAAGTGCGCTTATTGATAAAAAATTAAAGAAAAAGAAGAAATACAGCCCTACGATAACAAGTATCGTGATAAATAACGAAGAGGGCGAGAAGGTATAGGAAGATGAGTGAAATTTGTGGCTCGGTAAAGGTTACTAACGACAACTTGAACGAGATAGTAAGTAGTAACCCCGTACGTGCTTGTGGATTTTTTTGCAAAGTGGAGCGGACCTTGTAAAACGTTGTCTAAGGCTATTGACGAGGTTGGTAAAGAAACGGGAGTTACGGTTGCTTGGTGCGACGTGGACGAATGCAAAGATTTAACCGCTGAATTAAAGATTGACGGCGTTCCTGCCGTGTGCCTATTTAAAGGCGGAGAGCAAATATACAAAGCGATAGGGTTAATCACCAAATCGCAAATAGAGAACTTAGTAATAAAAAATAAAGGATAAAGGAAAGATAACTATGGTAGATATGGCTATTTTGAGAGAGCAAGACCAAGAACTTTACGAGGGAATGAAAAACGAACTTGTGCGCCAACAAAACAATATCGAACTTATCGCAAGCGAAAACATTGTTTCAGAGGCAGTCATGGCGGCTATGGGCTCGCACTTAACCAACAAATATGCAGAAGGTTACTCCGGCAAAAACAAGAGATATTACGGCGGTTGCGAATTTATCGACGTTGTAGAAACCTTGGCTATTGAAAGGGCAAAGAAGATTTTTGGCTCTGATCACGCTAACGTTCAACCACACAGCGGTGCAAACGCTAACCTTTCAGTGTACGTTGCTTTGTTGCAGCCCGGCGACACCGTACTAGGTATGAATCTAGCACACGGCGGACACTTAACTCACGGTAGCCCTGTAAATATGAGCGGAAAATTCTACAACTTCGTTAGTTACGGCGTAGACGAAAAAACCGGCACGATAGATTACGACAAGGTGATGGAAATTGCAAAAGAATGCAAGCCAAAACTAATCGTTGCAGGTGCTTCTGCTTACCCAAGAATTATCGATTTCAAAAAGTTTAGAGAGATTGCCGACGAGGTTGGCGCAGTACTTATGGTAGATATGGCTCACATTGCCGGCTTAGTTGCTGCCGGCGTTCACCCAAGCCCTGTTCCTTATGCCGATATTGTTACCACCACTACTCACAAAACGTTGAGAGGACCAAGGGGCGGTATGATACTTTGCCGTGAGGAGTTTGCAAAGGTTATCGACAAGGCTGTTTTCCCGGGTATGCAAGGCGGACCGTTAGAGCACGTAATCGCAGGTAAAGCCGTTTGCTTTAAAGAGGCAATGAGCGAGGACTTTATTAACTACCAAAAACAAGTGGTTAAAAACGCTAAGGCTATGGCTGACACCTTCACCGAAAGAGGAGTAAAAATGGTGTCCGGCGGAACTGATAACCACCTAATTTTGCTAGATTTAACAAACACCGATATGACGGGTAAGGAACTTAACGACCTACTAGAAAGCATGAACATCACCGTAAACAAGAACGCTATTCCGTTCGATCCGCTAAAACCAAGTATTGCTAGCGGTATCAGAATCGGTACTCCTGCTATTACCACAAGAGGTTTTAAAGAGGAAGATTGCAAGGTGATTGCTAACCTAATTAGCGACGTTATTTTCGGTAGAGAGGCCGTTAGGGATAAGGTTACTTCAGCAGTTAAAGAACTTACTGAAAAATATCCGCTTTACGAAGATTGCTTTAATATGTAATTATAAAGATGAAAAGGCAGGGCAACCTGCTTTTTTGTCGTTTTGTTAAGTATTAGTGCAGAAAATTTTGCAATAATATAAGTATTACTACTTAAATATATATTTATTTGATATATAAAATGCTAACGACGAGATAGATACTTATTAGGTAAGTAACGTGCATATTAGATAAGTCAAAGATTAGGTAAATCTATCAGTAGTTTTACCTAAAATATCACCGATAAAAACCGATTTTTTAAAAAATTGATAGGCAGTTTTTTGATAAAAATCCGCATTATATTCCTTAAAAACGCAAGTTTGTAGGTTGGCTATAATTTTTAAGCAATTCTTAACTTATGGCGCTAGAAAATTATTGACAAATGTTATTTATCGGTATAAAATAAAACATAGTAAAACAGTAGGGATTAGTATGAAATTTTCAACAAGGTCAAGATACGGATTAAAAGTATGTCAACTTTTAGCAGAGGATTACTCGGACGAGCCTTTGCCACTACCTTATATTGCCGAAAAGTTCTCTCTTAGCGAGCCTTATCTTGAACAAATAATGGCGCTACTTAAAAAGGACCAAATAGTTTGCTCGGTTCGTGGTGCAGGCGGCGGATATTATTTGTCCAGAAAGCCGGAGGAAATCACGGTGGGCGAGGTTATGAGGTGTTTGGAGGGTGGCTTTGAGTTTGTGGACTGCTTGAAAAGTGATTGCGCCATAACGTCGTGCAAGACCAAAGGTATTTGGAAGAAACTTTACGACGGAATGAACGAGATTTTGGATAATATTACCCTACAAGAAATGATAGAAGAGGAAATATAAAATGAAAGTATATCTAGACCATGCGGCAACTACGTACGTAGACAAAGAAGTGCTTAATGAAATGATGCCGTATTTTTCCGAAATATTTGGTAATGCAAACAGCCAACACGGTTTTGGTCGTGACGGTGCAATCGCCGTAGACAAGGCAAGAAACCAAATTGCAAAGGCTTTAAACTGCAAACCAAACGAGGTGTATTTTACCTCAGGAGGAACAGAGGCGGACAACTGGGCTGTGAAGGGTATTGCATCGGCAAACATAGGCAAGGGCAACCACATTATTACCACTAAAATAGAGCATGCCGCAATTCACGAAAGCGCAAAATATCTTGAAAAGCACGGCTTTAAAGTGGACTATTTGTCCGTTGATAGCGACGGTGTGGTAGACCTTGACGAACTTGAAAGCCTAATCACCGACAAGACGATTTTGGTCAGCGTTATGACTGCAAATAACGAGATAGGCACGATTCAACCTATTAAAAAGATAGGCGAAATTTGTAAAAAACACAAGGTTTTGTTCCATACCGACTCGGTGCAAGCGGCAGGGGCAATCAAACTTGACGTAAAAGACCTTGGCGTAGACCTTATGAGTATATCAGGTCATAAATTCTACGGACCTAAGGGCATCGGCGTGCTTTACGTAAGAACGGGCGTTAAAATAGACAATTTGCTTAGCGGCGGCCACCAAGAGAGGACTAAGCGTGGCGGAACGTCGAACGTGCCTGCTATCGTGGGTATGGGTAAGGCGCTTGAACTTGCAACCACAGACCTTGAAGAAAAATCCAAAAAAATTGCCGATATGCGTGATTATTTTGTAAATAAGGTTATGGAAAAGATACCTTACGTAACTTATAACGGCTCTAAAACTAATAGATTGCCAAACAACGCAAGTTTGTCGTTTGAGTTTTTGGAGGGCGAGTCGATTTTGTTCTCGCTAGACTTAGAGGGCATCGCATCGTCGTCGGGCTCTGCTTGTTCGTCAGGATCTCTTGAGCCAAGCGCAACTTTGCTTGCTATCGGTAAAGCGCCAAAAGACGCACACGGCACGTTAAGATTTACTTTTGGTAAAGATAATACTTACGAACAAATAGATTACACGGTAGAAAAATTAGTTGAAATAGTGGAAAGATTAAGGAATATGTCGCCTTTGTTCTACGAATTCAAGAAGGAGAATAAAAATGTATAACGAAAAAGTAATGGACAACTTCAAAAATCCTAGGAACGTAGGCGTAATTGAAAACGCTGACGGCGTAAGCAAGGTTGGTAGCCCTGAGTGTGGCGATATAATGCAAATTTTCTTAAAAATCAACGATAACGACGTTATCGAAGACGCAAAATTTCAAACCTTTGGCTGTGCCGCTGCCGTTGCAAGCAGTTCTATGGCTACGCAAATGCTTATCGGCAAAACCATAAAAGAGGCTTTGAAACTTACCAACAAGCAAGTTGTGGAAGAACTTGAAGGTTTGCCACCACAAAAAATCCATTGCTCAGTTTTAGCAGAGGACGCTATCCACGCTGCAATCAAAGATTATTTAGAGAAAAAAGGCAAGGATATTAAAGATTACTTGGACTAATGAGTTTTGAGCAATTTTTAGTGGATATAGGGCTTGAAAAAGCCGAAATTAACGAAGTTCTAAGCACCGAAACCAACTTTTCGGTGCTTAAAAAATGCCAAAAATTAGTAGAAAAAGGCGTAAACTGTAATAACGTGATTAAAAAGTACGCTAAAACTAATTCGTTAAACGTAGAATTTACTTTTTTGTGCGTATTTTGTAGGCTGAGTTATGGTGAGTATCCGCTTTTTAAAGCGTTAGGGTTTAGTTACGAGGAATTCGTTACTCAATTTAGGGATATAGCGATTTGGTCGAAAGAGTACGCTAAAAACGGCGTCGGGCTAGGCGAATATAATTGGGTAATAAATAGTTTGACTAGAAAAGTGATTAGGCTTGGCAGGTTACAGTATGAAAGTAGGTGGGTAAGAAAGACAATTACTGGCAAGTTTACCATAAAAAAGCGCCTTGTTTTATTTATACATATCCCAAAAGATAGTAGCCTAGACTACGAAAAAGCGGTTAGCAGTCTAAAAAGGGCAAAGGAGTATTTTGGTACTTGTGAATTTTATTGTTTTTCTTGGCTACTAGATACGGGTTTACGCAATTTGCTTGATGATAATAGCAATATTATAAAATTCCAAAGCCTATTTAATATTACCGGTAAAGTGGAAAGCAAGCAGGCGGAAGAAAGGGTGTTTGGAAGAAAAGACGGTGATTATCAAAGTTATCCCGAAAATTCTTTCTTACAAAAGAAACTTAAAGCATATTTATTAAACGGTGGAAAAACTTACGAAGGCTACGGCAAGTTAAAAACAGATATTTTTTAAGTTTTTTATAAATTTAGTTTGTGCGTTTTGACGTAAATTCCTAATAGCAAACGATTATATTTTAGTAAATAAGTAAAAAATGAAAGAGCAACTTTTGTTGCTCTTTTTTGGTAAAATGTGGTTTATTTAATAATTTTATTATAAAAAACTTGATTTAATATAACAAAATATACTTAAACCTTAAAATCGGTGTAGTCTTTTATTACTTCTTTATTGTAGTTGTAGTATTCTTCTACGACGTCAATATCCAGTTTTTCAAAAACGATATTGTCTGCGTATTTTTTAACCTTTTCAATATCCTCAACCGAATCCACCGTCCAACTAATTAGCGGTTTTTTCTTTTTTCTAAAGTACTTTTCCACAAGTTCGCTAGGTAATAAGTCCACGTTGTAGGAACAAAAATTACAAAACGGGAAGCAAAATGCAACCATTTTGTTTGCCCATTGTTTTTTCACGCCCGACAAAATGCCTCTTGGTACTTTGTTAAAGTGGTTGAAAAACCAAATTTCAGTAAACGGATTAAAGGACTTGATGCAATACAGTCCATTGTAGGTTTTTAGTATTTTTTTAACGTGTCTTTCTAGCCTAAAAGTAGGGGAGAAGTTCAAACTTTTTAGTTCGATAACTATGCCGACCTTTCCGCTTACTAGGTCTAGCACCTCTTCAAGTAGCGGCGGGTGGATATCTGTGCCGTCAAGTTTTAGGTTTTTAACTTCTTCGTAAGACATATCGGCAATTTTTTTATCCACGCCAGCCATTCTTTTGGCGGTTTGATCGTGAAAAACAACGACTTTATTATCGGTGGTTACGTGAACGTCAAGTTCGATATTCAAGTTGTTATCAATCGCCCTTTGAAATGCGGGTAACGAGTTTTCGGGAATATTTTCCTCGGGTTTGTAGTAGCCTCTGTGAGCAATAGGTCTGTCGATTAGCCAATAGTTAGTCATTTTTACTCCTTCACGCTGAAAATATTTTTAAATTTTTTCAAAGTATGATATAATATTGTTGTTTTCAAATGTAATTATACAAGTTATTATTGCGTTTGTAAATACTAAAATCGTTTTTAGGAGTTTATATGCAAGATAGATTATCGCATATTAGAAATTTTTCCATAATTGCCCATATTGACCACGGCAAAAGCACGCTAGCCGACAGACTGATTGAAAAAACGGGTGTTGTATCCACTCGTGATATGAGCGAGCAAATGCTTGATAATATGGATATTGAAAAGGAGAGGGGCATCACCATAAAACTTCAATCCGTTCGTATGAAGTACGTTTATAACGGCGAAGAGTATATCCTAAACCTTATTGATACCCCCGGCCACGTGGATTTTACTTACGAGGTGTCTAGGTCGCTTGCCGCTTGCGAGGGGGCTTTGCTCGTTGTAGACGCCACCCAAGGCGTAGAGGCGCAAACGCTAACCAACGTGTACCTTGCCTTAGATAACGACCTTGAAATTTTGCCGGTCCTAAACAAAATCGACCTTGCGTCAGCAGATATCGAGGGCACGAAAGCCGATATTGAAAACACAATCGGGCTTGACGCTGAAGATTCGCCGCTTGTTAGCGCAAAAACAGGGCTGGGAATAGAGGAATTATTAGATAAAATCGTAGAGGTTTTGCCTGCTCCAAAAGGCGACGTAAACGCACCGTTTAAAGCGCTTATTTTCGACTCCGTGTACGACAATTATAAGGGCGCAGTCAGTTTTGTAAGGGTTTTTGACGGAAAACTAAAAGTTGGCGATAAAATCAAAATGTTCGCAACCGGTAAGGAATTTGAAGTGACCGAGGTTGGTTACTTAAACCCAAGATACGTGCCTACCGAAGAGATTTGTTGTGGCGACGTCGGATATATTGCGGCTAGCATTAAGACGGTTAGCGATACGAGAGTCGGCGATACGATTACGCTTGCAGTAGGTGGGGCAAAAGAGCCGCTACCGGGATATAAAGAGGCTAAACCTATGGTGTTTGCCGGCATTTATCCGGCCGACGGTTCTAGGTATAACGAATTAAAAGAGTCGCTTGAAAAGTTAAAACTTAACGACGCTTCCCTTCACTTCGAGCCGGAGGTGTCACAAGCGCTTGGCTTTGGTTTTAGATGCGGATTTTTGGGCTTATTGCACATGGATATTATTGAGGAAAGGCTTGAAAGAGAGTATAACCTCGACATTATCACCACAGCGCCTAGCGTATCTTACAAGGTAATTAAAACCGATGGCGAAGTGACGATGGTGGAAAACCCGTCGCACCTTCCAAATCCATCTGAAATTGATAGAATCGAAGAGCCGTTTGTTAAAGCGCTTATCTACACGCCGCCTGCTTACGTTGGTAATATTATGGATATTTGCACCGAAAAGCGTGGCGAGTACAAGGATATGACCTATCTAGATGCAAACAGGGTGTGCCTAACTTACGAAATGCCGCTTAACGAAATAATTTACGACTTTTTTGATGCAATCAAGTCTAGTTCAAGGGGATACGCAAGTTTTGACTACGAAATTATCGGGTACAGACCAAACCCGATGGTAAAACTAGATATTCTTCTTAACGGCGATATTTGTGACGCTCTAAGCATAATCGTTCATAAGGACAGGGCGTACGCAAGAGGTAGGAGCATTGCCGAAAGGCTAAGGGATATTATCCCAAGACAAATGTTCGAAATTCCTATCCAAGCGGCTGTTGGCGGAAAGGTAATCGCTCGTGAAACCGTAAAGGCTATGAGAAAGGACGTTCTTGCAAAGTGCTACGGCGGTGATATTACCAGAAAGAAAAAACTACTAGAAAAGCAAAAGAAAGGTAAAAAACGTATGCGTCAAATAGGTACGGTTGAAGTTCCTAGCGAGGCGTTTATGAGCATTTTAAAGTACGACAACAAACAATAACATAGTTGATTTAGGTCGTTTTGGCTGTTTATTATTATGAAATTTTAGCGGCTAAAACGTCCTTTTAATAGTTAGGTAATGCTAAAAAACGTTTTTTAGTTTGCGCTTTAATAATAGTATCAAACCAAGGTAAAAACAGGCAAAAATGCAAAAAGTATTATAATATTTGCGTTATTATGAGGTAATTATGAAAGATTTAGGACTATATATTCATATCCCGTTTTGCAAAAGCAAGTGTTATTATTGCGATTTTTGTATGGTGGCGAATACTAAAAAAGAAGACGATTACCTTAAAAGGCTGATTTGCGAAAACGAACAAATAGCAGATAAACTTACCGGCTACGTAATTAAAACCGTGTACATCGGCGGGGGCACGCCTTCCTACGTAAGCGAGGAAAAACTTTGTAGGACTGTAAGCACGATTTTAAGTAAGTATAATAAGGATATTGAGGAGTTTACCATAGAAATAAACCCCGATAGCATAAGCGAAAATAAACTTTTATCTTACAAAAAAATGGGCGTAAACAGGGTGAGTATCGGCGTTCAAACGCTAAATAACGACCTGTTAAAAGCGATAAACCGACCGCATACCGATAGCGATGCGATAGAGTCGATTATACTTGCCAAAAAGTACTTTGACAATATCTCTTGCGACCTTATGATAGGCTTGCCAAACCAAACCATAAAGGACTGTAAGTCGGCGATTGAAACGCTATTTTCTCTTGGCGTAAACCATATATCTTGCTACACCTTGCAATTAGAAGATAATACCGTGCTTAAAAAAATGGTGGAAAGCGGCAAAATAACATTGCCTACCGATGACGAAACCGCCGATATTTACGAATATTGCTGTAATTTGCTTAAAAAACTTGGCTACGACAGGTACGAAATTAGTAATTTTTGCTTGGGTAATACTTTTAGCCGCCATAATTATTCCTACTGGGATAGGGTGGACTACTTAGGGCTTGGCGCTTCGGCTTGCTCGCTTATAAATGGATATAGATTTAGTAATACTAATAATATATCTGAATATATAGAGGGTGCAGCGCAGGAAAACGTGGAGAAACTTAGCATAGAGGATGAGGAGTTTGAAAGCATAATGCTGTCGTTTAGAACGGAAAAAGGGCTATGTCTTTCTAAGTTTAAAATCCTGTACAAAACGGACTTTACGTCTAAGTATCAAAAGCAATTAGCAAGGCTTGAAAACTACTTAGAAGTTAAGGGTGATTACATCAAAATCAAAGACGAATTTTTTGAGGTATCTAACGAAATAATCGTGGAATTTATGCCTTAAAAACGCTAAAAATCAGCAAAATTATTAGGTATTGAAAAAAAATTTTTATTACTGTAACCATAGTAAACAGTAGGGTTGCAGTATTTTTTTGAAAAATTTTTTAGCAATCTATATAAAATATTGCCAAAATCTCTTGACAAACGCCGTTATCGTAGTATAATAATCTTAGCAGTTAAGATAAATGATTGCTAACAAATAAAAACCGAGAGTGCTAATATTATGAGTAATACGGAAAAGTTATCACCAAGAAAACAAAAGATATTGCAAGCCCTTGTCGAAGAGTATATCTCAACGGGAGAGCCGGTATCGAGTGGTGAAATTAAAACTAAATATATGTCCGAAATAAGTTCTGCCACCATTCGTAGCGAACTTGCGGCACTTGAAGAAATGGGCTATTTAATTCAACCGCACGTAGCGTCGGGGCGTATCCCTTCACGCAAAGGTTACAAAACCTATTGCGAAAACTTCGTTAAGAACAAACCTCTTACCGTAAAGGAAAAGGAAACTATCAATAGTTACTTTGAAGAGAAAATCGTCCAAATGGAAGATATAGTTAAAAAAACCGCACAAATTATTAGTGACGTTACAAACTATACTTCGGTAATCGTTATAAACGACATTAGTAAGGTAAAAATCAGAGAGATAAAACTTGTTGACCTTGGCGGCGATACGGCGCTGGTTATTATCATAACGGATAGCGGTGTACTAAGAGATAAAACGATTACTTTACCAAAAAATATGAACGAAGGCTACTTGGCTACGGCAAATAACCTTGTAAACAATATTTTTAAGGATAAGCACGTTGACGAAATAGAACTTACAGACGATATGATAAACAACGAGATGGACAGTTTTAGGGAACTGGTTGAAAAACTAATCGAGGTAATCGAAAGTTATTCGGATATAGACAAAAAAGTGTTTATGGAAGGGGAACTTAAAATACTTGATTATCCCGAGTGCAACGATATCGACCAAGCAAAGAACTTTTTAAGCATTGTAAACCAAAAGGAAAACTTACTTAAACTTATCGAAAACAACGACGACATTGAGTTCACGGTTAAAATCGGTAACGAACAGGGCGGTATCGATAACAGCGCAATAGTTACCGCAAAATACAAAATAAACGGTAAAGAAGTTGGTCAGGTTGGTGTAATCGGCCCTGAAAGAATGGATTACAACAAAGTGGTATCCGTATTAAATTATATGAGCAAAGCAGTTGACGAAGTGGTACAGCATAAAGCAAATAACCCAAAAGAGTTGACTGACGATAATAAAGAATAAAGGTGTGAAATGGGAAAGAATAAGAATCTTAACGAAATTAAAGACGAAGAACTTGAAGTGACTGAAGAAGTTAAGGAAGAGAAAGTTCCTACTGAGGAAGAAAAGTTAATTAGCGAGATTGCAACCTTGAAGGACAAATCTTTAAGATTACAAGCGGACTTTGATAATTTTAGAAAGAGAAACGCAAGCGTCGTAACCAAAACCAAAGAGGAAACGACAAAAGACGTGCTTACCGACCTTCTTCAAGTAGCCGATAATCTTGAAAGAGCATTAGATATGATTACCGATGAAAACACGAAAGCAGGAATTATGCTTGTTATGAACCAAGTAAAAACCATTTTCGAAAAGTATCACGTAACCGAAATGCAATCGCTAGGCGAACAGTTTGATCCGAATTATCATAATGCGATAATGCAGGAGGACGATCCTGAAAACGCCGGCAAAATAACAATGGTATTCCAAAAAGGATATATGATAAAGGATACAGTACTAAGATATGCTACCGTAAGAGTAGCAAAATAACGGCCGCTATTAGTGGCAGCAAAATTAAGAAAATAAAGTTTAAGGAGATATAAAATCATGGGAAAAATAATTGGTATTGATTTAGGAACAACTAACTCGTGCGTAGCAGTAATGGAAGGTGGCGAGGCTACCGTAATTGCAAGCGCAGAAGGACATAGAACTACACCGTCGGTTGTAGGATTTAACAAAGAGGGCGAAAGGCTTGTTGGCGAAATCGCTAAAAGGCAAGCAATTACCAACCCTGAAAGAACTATTAGTTCAATCAAGAGAGAGATGGGTACTGATTTTAAAGTTAAAATCGACGACAAATCTTATTCTCCGCAAGAGATTTCTGCAATGATTCTTGCAAAATTGAAGAAAGACGCCGAGGCTTATATCGGTAGCCCTGTAACTCAAGCAGTTATCACCGTGCCTGCATACTTCTCGGATAGCCAAAGACAAGCAACCAAAGACGCAGGTAAAATCGCAGGTCTTGAAGTACTAAGAATTATCAACGAGCCAACAGCCGCTGCACTTGCTTACGGACTAGACAAGGAAGAAAATAAGAACCAAAAAATTCTTATCTACGACCTAGGCGGAGGAACGTTCGACGTATCTATTTTGGAAATCGGCGACGGCGTATTCGAAGTATTATCAACCAACGGTAACACCAGACTTGGCGGTGACGACTTCGATAACAGAATTATTAAATACGTAGTAGACGACTTTAAATCAAAAGAGGGTATCGACCTATCTAGCGATAAGATGGCAATGCAAAGGATTAAAGAGGCTGCCGAAAAAGCAAAAATCGATTTGTCCGGCGTAACTACCACTAAGATTAGTTTACCGTTTATCACAATCGGTGCAGACGGCCCTAAACACATCGATATGGATTTGACAAAGGCTAAGTTCGATAGCCTAACTGCTGACCTTGTTGAAAGCACGTTAGTACCTATGCAGAACGCACTTAAAGACGCTAAACTTACTTGCAAAGATTTGTCAAAGGTTATCTTTGTCGGCGGTTCGACTCGTATACCTGCAGTATTTGACGCTGTTAAGAAGTTTACAGGAAAAGAGCCATACAGAGGAATTAACCCTGACGAGTGCGTAGCAATCGGTGCTGCTATCCAAGGCGGTGTACTTGCAGGTGAAGTAAACGACGTATTACTACTAGACGTTACTCCGCTTAGCCTAGGTATCGAAACGTTAGGCGGCGTATTTACAAAACTTATTGATAGAAACACCACTATCCCTACTTCGAAGTCGCAAGTGTTCTCTACCGCTGCAGATAACCAAACCTCAGTAGATATTCACGTATTACAAGGTGAAAGAGAATTTGCAAAAGATAATAAGACGCTTGGTAACTTCCAACTTGTAGGTATTGCGCCTGCTCCAAGAGGAATACCTCAAATCGAAGTAACCTTTGATATTGATGCAAACGGTATCGTAAGCGTTAAAGCAAAGGATAAAGGCACTAACAAAGAGCAATCTATCACGATTACCGCTTCTAGTAATCTAAGCCAAGACGATATTGACAAGGCAGTTAAAGACGCTGAAAAATACGCTGAGGAAGATAAGAAGAAGAGGGAAGTAGTAGACGCTAAGAACAACGCAGAGCAACTAATCTTCACTATGGAAAAATTCGTAAAAGATAATCCTGATAAGATTACCGACGACGAGAAGAAGACCATTGAAGAGGCTGTTAAGACCGCAAGAGAGGAAATCAACACCGACGACCTAGACAAGATTAAAGAGGCAGTTGAAAAACTTTCTAAAACTACCGAGCCTATTATGACTAAACTATATCAAGCAGAACAACAAAAGGCTCAAGATAACGGCGACATCAACAGCGAACCTGATATTCAATAATAAACAATAAGTAAATTAACCAATGCAATTTCTCACTCTTTTTAGGGTGAGAATTGCAGAATATGGAGATAAAATGGCACAAGATTATTACAAAGTTTTAGGCGTAGATAAAAGCGCAACCGACGACCAAATTAAATCTGCTTATCGTAAACTTGCTATGAAGTATCACCCTGATAAGTTCTCAACGGCAAGCGAGGAGGAGAAAAAGAAGGCGGAGGAACAATTTAAGGAGATAAACCAAGCGTACAGCGTTTTGTCTGATAAACAAAAGAGGGCTAACTACGACCAATTCGGTACGGAAGAAGGTTTCCAAGGCGGTTTTGGTAGTGGTTTTAGCGGATTTAACGGCGGTGCAGGGTTTGACTTTGAGGATATTTTCTCCAACATTTTCTCGTCTTTCACAGGCGGTGGCTCGTCAAGGGGCGGTCAAAGGACAAGGGCTGCTGACGGCGACGACATTATCGTTACGCTTAACCTAACCTTTAAAGAGGCTGCTTTCGGCGTAGAAAAAGAGGTTAAAATCAAGCGTTATGAAACGTGTTCGGCTTGTCATGGTACAGGCGCAAAAGATCCTAGTAGCGTTAAAACTTGCGACGTTTGTCATGGCACAGGTCAAGAAACGGTGGTGCAAAACACTCCTTTCGGACGTATTCAAACTTCTAGGCCATGTCACGCTTGCTCCGGAACGGGCAAAATTATCACCGATAAATGCCCGAATTGTAACGGCAAGGGCGTGGAACTAAAAGCAAGAACGTTAAAGGTAAAAGTGCCTGCCGGCATTGATAACGGCAGACAAATGACCTATTACAACGAGGGTAACTGCGGTACTAACGGCGGTCAAAACGGCAACGTTATAGTTGTAATCAAGGTGGAAGAAAGCAAGTTGTTCACTCGTCAAGGCTACGACCTATATATAGATATTCCTATTAGTATTGCTCAGGCAACCTTAGGCACTACGATTTACGTTCCTACTTTAACTAATCCAGTTAAGTACAACGTACCTGAGGGAACGGATAGCGGCACTATATTTAGGATAAAAGGTCAGGGCATCAAGTACTTAAAGAGCGAGCAAACGGGCGATTTGTACTTTAAGATTATAGTTGATACGCCAAAACATTTAACGTTAAAGCAAAAGAAACTTATGACCGAGTTCGAGTCCACTCTTGGAGAGTTGCAACTTGACAAAGTGCGTAAGTACAACAGTAACGTAAAAAGGAATTCGTAATGAGTAATTCGAAATATTTAGAAATAACGGTTGCCACATCTTCGCTAGGTAGCGAACTTGTGGCTAACCTTTTTTTTGAAATAGGTTGCGATGCGGTGAATATTATCGACAAAAACGACCTACAAGATTTGTACAACCGTAAGGAAACGTGGGACTACATTGACGATAGCCTACTTAGTATGGACGAAACGGTTTACGTAAAGTCGGGCGTACTAAAAAAAGAGGCAGAGGCGATTATTCTTAACCTTAAAGGCAAACTAGACAGCCTAAAAGAGTTGTCTGACTTTGACCTTGGCAGCCTAGAAATCGACACTAAGGATATCGAAGAGGAGGACTGGCGCTACGTGTGGCGTAAGTTCTACAAGCCGATTAAAGTGGGCAAGTTCGTGGTTATTCCAAAATGGATAGACTATAAACTATCCGACGGCGAGTATCCTATTTACATAGAGCCGGGTATGGCTTTTGGAACGGGCGAGCACGAAACCACCAAAAATATGCTTAGGCTTTTGTCTGATAACGAAATTTGCGGCAAAGTTGTTGCCGACGTTGGCACGGGTAGTGGTATACTAGGTATAGGAGCGCTAAAACTCGGAGCAAAATTCTGCTATATGTACGATATCGACAGTCAATGTATCGAAACGGCACTTCAAAACGCTGAACTAAACGGCGTAACCGATTGCGAGATTGCCTGTTGTGACCTATTTGAAAAAGGCATTGAAAAGGTGGACGTGGTGGTAGCGAATATTACTGCCGACGTGCTTGTTCACCTTGCCGAAAGTATCAACCAAATCGTGAAAGAGGACGGCATAGTGCTTCTTTCGGGAATACTTGATATTTCGCTAGATAACGTAATAAAAACCTATGAAAACGCAGGTTTTAAAGTGGTGAACCAAATTAACGACAAAGAGTGGTACGCTTTAAAACTCGAACTAAAAAAGTAGTATGGAAATTAAAAGATTTTTTGTAAGAAAAGAGGATATTAAAGGCGATACCTTGTCGATTTCGGGCGAGGAGTTTTACCACCTAACCAAAGTGCTAAGGCACAAGGTCGGCTACGTGGTTATTTGTTCGTGCGGCGACGGTAAGGACTATTACTGCACCTTGTCTAAGATAAATAAAGACTTCGCCGAGGCAAAAATAAACGAAATTAAAGAGAATAATGCGTCCGCTAAATGCAATATCCACCTATTCCAAGCGGTGATTAAAAGCGCCAAACTGGATATCGTTATCCAAAAAGCAGTTGAACTTGGCGTTAAAGATATTACGCTATTTTACTCAAACAACACCAACGAGAAGGATATAAACCTTGATAGGCTGAACAAAATCAGCAAAGAGGCGTCTAAACAATGCGGTAGGTCGGATTTGGTTACTATCGGCAAGGTGGTGGAGTTTGACGAGATGCTTGAACTTGCAAAAAAGGAAGATTATATCGTAATGCCTTACGAGTACGAAAACAAGGTGAATTTTTCTAGCCTTGATTTTCCTAGCGGTAGTTACGCACTAATTATCGGTAGCGAGGGCGGTTTTCAAGAATACGAAGTGGAAAAAGCAAAAAATTTCGGCGCTAAAAGTGTGTCGCTAGGCAACAGAATTTTGCGCTCAGAAACGGCGAGTATTATAGCAACTTCGCTCGTTATGTTTAAACTAGGTGAGTTTGACAAATGAAAGTAGTAGTTTTTAATCTTGGATGTAAGGTAAATCAGTACGAATCGGATGTAATTATCAATATGCTTAGCCAAAAAGGATATGAGGTTGCAACCGAGTTCGAGCCTGCCGATTTTTACATATTAAACACTTGCGCCGTTACTAGCGAGGCGGAGAGAAAATCACGTCAAGCAATAGCAAGGGCAAAAAAATGCAATCCAAACGCAAAAATCATCGTGCTTGGCTGCGCATCACAAAAAAAGCCCGAACAATTTTTGGATAAGGACGGCGTAATCACCGTTAAAGGAATTGGCGGAAAGTACGCTGTTTGCGACCTTATCGAAAGGGGAAACGTGGTGGAGGAATTGCCGATTATCTACGAGGACGGCACGGCAAAATCCACAAGGACAAGAAGTTACGTAAAGGTGCAAGACGGCTGCAATAATTTTTGTTCCTACTGCATAATTCCGTACCTTAGGGGCAGGAGCAGAAGTAGAAGTAAACAGAGCGTTCTTGACGAAATAAACGCTTTAAGCGGCGTAAAAGAAGTGGTGATTACGGGTATCGACCTATCCGACTACGGCAACGGAATTGACGAAAGCCTAACCTCTTTGATGGATAGTTTAAAGGACGTTGACCTAAGAATTAGGCTCGGTTCACTTGAAGTAAACGTTATCACTAGGGAACTACTTACCGCTTTAAAAAGCCTAAAAGCGTTTTGTCCGTCTTTCCATCTAAGTTTGCAAACCGGAGAGGACAGCGTGCTAAAAAGTATGAACAGACACTACACAACTGAGCAATATTATTCTAAAATTCAGTTAATTAGAGAGTACTTTCCTATGGCAAGCATCACAACGGACGTAATAGTCGGCTTCCCAACCGAAACGGACGAGAAGTTTAACAGTACGCTTGAATTTGTAAAAAGAGTCGGATTTTCAAACGTTCACGTTTTTCCGTACTCGGCACGAGAGGGCACGCTTGCTTATAGAAAATACAAGCCACTTGATAAAAGCGTGCTAAAAGAAAGAGAAAAGGCGCTTGTAAAAGTGAAGGAAGAGGACAGAATAAACTACGAAAAGCAGTTTGTCGGCAAAACCGTAGACGTTCTTACCGAGGACGAGGAAAACGGAAAAATTGTGGGTTACACTAGAGAATACGTGAAAACTTATATTGATAATGCGCCAAAAAATGCTATAATAAACGTAAAGATAAAAGGGTTATACCTTGACGGATTAAAAGGAGAATAATTATGGATTGTATTTTTTGCAAAATCGCAAGTGGTGAAATACCGGCGACTAAAATGTACGAAGACGAAAATATGGTGATAATAAAGGATATAGAGCCACAAGCAAAACTACATTACTTGCTTATCCCAAAAGAGCACTACGCAAACATTATCGAAATGTCGGATAGCCAAGCGGCTACTCTTGGTAAGTGCATAAAAAAATTGTCTACCTTGGTGGACGAATTAGGCTTGCAAAATGGTTTTAGGCTGGTGTCGAATAAAGGTGAGGACGGCTGTCAATCGGTAGGTCATCTTCATATCCATATCCTTGGCGGAGAAAGGCTTAGCGAAAAAATGGCTTAGATAGTAAAAATGCTTGACATTACGCAAAAATTACTATAATATAGAAAAGTACTAAACGCCAGTCGGCAAAAGAGGTGAAAAAAGATGACTACAGTTAAAGTAGGCGAAAACGAAAGTTTAGACAGCGCTATCCGTCGTTTCAAAAGAAAATGCGGCAGAGATGGTATCATTGCTGATTTGCGTCGTAAAGAGTTCTACGAGAAGCCAAGCGTAAAAAGAAAAAAGAAAGCAGAGGCTGCTAGAAAAAGAGCGTACAAAATCTAAGTAATAAACTGACCTTTATGGTCAGTTTTTTTTCTAATTTTTTCTTATTCTTTTTTATTTTAATTCCTTTGCGCTTATCATTATTACTATTGTTATTGTTTATTGCTATTACTATTACTTATCATTCTCATTAGCAGAGGAATTAGCATTATCGCTATTCGTTTGCATTTTATTAGGCGTGCTAAATGTATCTTGTTGTTCCGGTTTGTTGTTTTCTGTTACGTTTTCTTTTTTGTCTTGCATTTTAGTTTTTAACTCAGCGCCGCTATTTTCTTTTAATTTTGGTTTAGGCTGTTTATCCTGCGCACTATCTAGGTTTTGAGGTTTTCTTTGGTTTTCTTTTTCTTCTTGATTGTTTGCGCTTTGTGTTTTTTGGTTAGTTATTTTATCGTTAAAGCCCTCATTTTCAGCATTTTTATTTTGATTTTTAGGGGTTTTATATAATAGTTTTTCAAAATCCGTCTTACTATCGCTTGCCGAATTTGATTTGTCTAGGTTTGGCAAAAAGGTTAGTATCGCAAGCAAGAACACGATTGTAGAAAGGACGATATAATACACTTTGTTTGGCGAAATAAAACTGATAAAAGCAAATAAGATTCCGCTAAAAACGTAGTATTTAGTATTGTTTCTTGAAATTAGTCCTTTAAATAATGCGATAATTCCCATTTTATTTATAGGCTTTTCCTTGTTTTCGATAATATCTGGCAGAGCGTTATTCTTTTTAAGGTAATTGAAAAACACGTCAACCGACACAAACTCGAACGTAACGTCCAGCCCTTTAAAAAGGTCAACGACTTCCTTTTTTACGGGTGATGAAAGCATATACACTTTTTTTGCGTTATTCTCCTTAGCCAGTCTGTAAATTGAGGCAACGGACTCGTAGTCTATTTGCGAAAACTTAAACAGCGGATATATTATCTCGTCCTCGATTTTCACAAATTTTTCGTCTATTAGTTGTTTTTTGCCGCTTTTCAGGTTGTCATACAGTATTTTACACGTGTAACTTTGCCCCATAAGTGCAAAATGGTTTGACAGTTTTCTTGGCGTGTAAGTATCTTTCTTTTTCATTTTTACCACCTTAAAAATAGACCAAATAAGTAGGTAAAACGCAATGCTTATTGCGATTGTCCACCAAATATTACCCACGATAAAGTACGTCCAAATAAAAATTAGAAGCAGGGTAATTACCGTAATTGAAATAGTATCTATAGTTTTTAACATAAAATCCTCGCTTGATTTTGATTTGATAGTTTAATTATGCTAAGTAAACGAATTTTTTATACTTTATCATTGATAAAACTTTATATTTAATGTATAATATTATTTATGAAAGTAGCGATTTACGGGGGTAGTTTTGATCCCATACATTTGGAGCATCGTAAGATAGTTACGGCGTGTAAAGAAGAACTCAAAGTAGACAAAGTTATCTTGTTGCCTACCTATTTGCCACCGCACAAAAAAAAGAGCGAAGTCAACTATGAGGACAGAATAAACATGGTTAGGCTTGCTTTTGAGGACGTTGACTACGTGGAGATTGACGATTATGAGTTCAGGTCGGGTGCAGAAGTAAATTACGCTTACGATATGCTTAGGGAACTTAGAAAGTCCTATCCTAACTTCGTTTACGTAATCGGCGGAGACTCTTTTTTGAACATTGAATCTTGGTACAACTTTGAAGGTTTGCTTCAAGAAAACGAGATTTGCGTGGTTAAAAGAGGGCTGGTAAATTGCGACTACGACGAGAAAATCAAGGAATACGAAACAAAGTACGACGCCAAAATATCCGTGCTTAATTACGTTGGGGGCGACTGTTCGTCCACGTTTATTAGGGTGCTAAGTTACTTACACAAGGATATCGAGCCGTACGTTGGACCTAAGGTTGCCGAGTACATAAACGAAAACAAACTTTACCAAAAGTACGAAAATTTTGTAAAGAAAATTAAAAATAGCGTAAGCGACAGGCTGTTTACCCACATTGTAAACACCACGCTTTGCGGAATAAGAATAAACGAACTGTGCAACCTAAAAATAAGCACGACAAGGGTATTCGTTGCCTGTATGCTACACGATATAGGTAAGGAGAGGAAGGATATTTTGTACGGAGTGCCGTTCCAAACGGTAAATACCGCAATTTTCCACCAGTTCTACGGCGAGAGGATTGCGCACAACGAATACAACGTAAACGATGACGAAGTACTAGACACGATTAGGTTTCACACCACAGGGAAGCCAAATATGACCACTCTTGGAAAACTTGTGTTTTTAGCGGACAAGATTTGCAAAGGCAGAGATTACGAAGGGGTGGACGATATTAGAGAGACTTTAAAAACAAAGGGATTTGAAGAGGCTTTCCTGCAATGTTTAAACTGGAGTTACGACTACTTAGTTCAGCAAGATAAACTTATCTTCCCGCTTACTAAAGAGGCTGTAATCTATTATAAGGAGAATCAATGAACACTAAAGAATTAACTGACAAGATTTGCAAAGTATTATCCGATAAAAAAGCACTGGATATTATTATTATCAACGTGGAGGAACTGACTATTCTTACCGACAACTACGTTATTTGCTCGGCAAAATCTCAAACCGCAGTAAAATCACTTGCAGGTTACGTAGAAGAGGAACTTACCAAAGAGGGATTAGAGCCACTTCATCGTGACGGCGTAAGGGACGGCAAATGGGCGGTGCTTGACTACGGCTCGGTAATTGTTCATATCTTCCTAGAGGACGTGAGGGCTACTTACGACCTTGAAAAGATATGGTCAAACGGCGAAAATACCGTAAGATACGAAGATTAAATATGCTTTAAGTTGCAATACTAATATCAGGAGATGATATGACGTATTGCAATTTTATTTATAACAGTAACGTAGACGAAATCGTTTTGTCTATGGATAAGGTAGCAAAGGCAACTTGCCTAGAAAATGATAACGAAGTTATCGTTGCCGTAATTACGAAACCGATATTTTCCAAGACCGAACTTGACAAAGTTTTGGCTAATATTAGGCTTACTTTGGAAATCACTACCGGCAAAAAGGTGATAATTACAAGGGATTTAGAAGTCTATTGCGATATCGAAAACCTTAAGAGCGGCGAAAAAAACGTAAGTTTTGAAAGTATAAAATACAAGGCTTTATTATGAGAATTTACGATATTATTTGTAAAAAGAAAAACGGATTAGCGCTTACAAAAGAGGAAATCGACTTTTTTGTACAGGGCGTAACGGATAGGTCTATTCCCGATTATCAAACCACGGCGTTACTTATGGCAATTTGCTTAAAAGGTATGACGGACGAGGAGACCTTTTACTTAACCGACGCTATGGCGCACAGCGGGGATATGGTTTGCCTAGACGAAATTAAAGGCGTAAAGGTGGACAAGCATTCGACGGGTGGCGTTGGCGACAGCACTACTTTTGTGGTATTGCCTATTCTTGCCTCGTTAGGTCTAAAATGCGCTAAAATGAGCGGTAGGGGGCTTGGTCACACAGGCGGCACGCTGGATAAACTGAACTCAATCGGCGTAAACGTGGAAATATCCGAAGAAAAATTTTTTAAAGAAGTGAACGAAATAGGGCTGTCCGTTATCGGTCAAACCAAAAATATTTGTCCTGCTGACAAAATTTTGTACTCGCTACGTGACGTGACTGGTACGGTGGACAGTATTCCGCTTATCGCAAGTAGCATTATGAGTAAAAAACTTGCCGGTGGCAGCGACGTGATTGTTCTTGACGTAAAGACGGGTGACGGTGCGTTTATGAAAACCAAAGAAGAGGCAACCTTACTTGCTGAAAAAATGGTGGCAATCGGCAAAGCGTTTAACAAGAAAATATCTGCAGTTATCACCGATATGAACGAGCCGCTTGACGACTACGTTGGCAACAGCCTAGAAATTTACGGTGCGCTAAAAGTGTTGGAGGGCGAAAAAAACGAACTATACTTAGTGTCGAAAGCGCTTGTTTTGGAGGCAACTAGATTAAGCGGACTTAGTGTGACTTGTGATGAAATAGACAAGGTGATTAGTAGCGGCAAGGCAAAAGAGAAGTTTATCGAAATGATTAAGTGGCAAAATGGCGATGTTTGTTTTATTGAGGGCAAAGAAAAACTAAAAGGCGCAAAATACACTTATCCTATCGTGGCAAAAGAGAGCGGCTACGTTCAGTCCTTCGACCTTGAAAAACTAGGTCTATCGGTTTGCAAAATCGGTGGCGGCAGGGAAAAGGCGGACGACGTTATCGACTATTTTGTCGGAGTTGAAATAAACGTAAAGGTAGGAGGCAAGGTAAACGCTAATGACGTAATCGGTACTGTTTTTAATAATAAGCCAAACGATATTAGTAGCGAAGTGCTAAGTTATATCAAAATCAGTAAGGAAAAATGCAAAAATTTGGAAAAAGTGATAAAAATCGTTAAATAAGCGTAAAAATTCCAAAAAAGCACTTAAAAATGCAAAATAGTTGTTGTCAAGTGCCGAATATGGTAGTATAATATAAGTATCTTCGGGGAAGGTGTGATTCCTTACTGGTGGTAAAGTCCACGAGCGTAATGCAGATTGGGTGTAATTCCCAAACCAACGGTACAGTCCGGATGAAAGAAGGTTAAATATTTAGGATATTTACCATGCAACCCGAAAGGGTTGCTTTTTTATCGCTTGAAGAAATAATTTATTTCGAGGCACAGATGAACTCAACAAAAACAACAAAAAGTATCAACTATCTTGTCAAAGTAGCAATGTTAGGCTCTTTATCCTACCTTGTAATGATGCTACAATTCCCTATCTTACCGGTAGTTCCGTTTATGAAAATGGATTTTAGCAACGTGGTTACCCTTATCGGTGGTTTTGCACTTGGCCCTAGCGCAGCATTTTTTATCGATAGCATCAGGCTAATGTTCGACTGCTTGGTAGATGGCTCTACCACGGGTTACGTAGGAGAGTTTAGCGCATGGCTACTAGGTATTACCTATTCGGTTCCTGCAAGCATTATCTACAAAAAACGTAGAACGCTTAAGTCGGCAACCTTTGCCGTTATCCTTGCGTTTCTTCTAAGCAATATAGTAGGTATTTTATCAAACAAATTCATAATGTTCCCACTATTCGGTATGCCTGAGGCAAAAACGAATGAACTACTACTTATCGGCGTGTTACCATTCAACCTAATCAAGTTCTCTTGTGTGTCGATTATCGTAATGCTACTATACAAGCCGCTTTCACCGGTTATTAAAAAGGAATATAGTTTGCATTCCAAGGCTAAAAAGCAAGAAGTAATAGTCGAGGACGAAAAGAACGTGGAGCAAAAATAATTAAAGCGAGCAAATGCTCGCTTTTTTTTAAATATAGATTAGTCAAAATATTGAAAAATATTTATAAATAGATTATAATATTTTTATGGAAAAGATTACAAAAAGCGTTAATGAAACTTACGACGTTGCAAACTTAATAGCAACTAAACTTAGTGGCGGCGAAATTTTATTGCTTAGTGGCGACCTTGGTGCAGGCAAAACCACTTTTACCAAAGGACTGGCACTTGCTCTTGGCGTGGACGACGTGATTACCAGCCCTACTTTCACCATTATGAAGGAGTACTACGGTAGGCTAAAACTTTACCACTTCGACATGTACAGGCTTGAGAGCGAGGACGAAGTGTACGAACTTGGCTTTGAGGAGTACCTTGCCGATAAAGACGGAGTGGCGGTTATCGAGTGGAACAAGTTTACCTCGTTTGAAACCGAGGACGTTTTTGAGTTGAATTTTTCCAGAATTGACGACACAACTAGAAGGATAGAGATAGATGATAGGCTTATTGATAGATAGTACGAGGGAAAGGCTTGTTGTAATTGGTTTTGTAAACGATAGCAGATATTATAAAGTGGTGAACGAAAGCAGCAAAAAACATATGCCGCTACTTATCCCTACCGTTGAAGAGGTGCTGAAAAAAATGGAAGTATCCATTGAAAACGTAAGTTTTTTTAGCGCAATAGTTGGCCCGGGTTCATTTACGGGAATTAGAGTAGGCGTGGCTACTTGTAACGCTTTTTCCGTTTCAACAAACAAACCGCTTGTAAGCGTGAACTCTTTTGAACTTATGGCATATAATGTGGTTAAGCCGTCAATATTACTGATAGAGGCAGGGCACGGCAATTATTACGGCGCAAAAATCGACAAACCATTTGGCGCTTTGTACGACTACGGCTACTATTCTTCTGAGGATATCGACAAACTAGACCTTGACAAAATTTATCAAAACAAGAACTACGACTATATAAACGAGTACGTAAGGGTGGCAAAATCTAAGTTTATCGTGGCGGACACCGTGGAGGTACTTCGCCCGACGTACCTAAGGAAATCACAAGCCGAGAGAGAAAAGGAAAATGCTGAAAAGTCTAAGTAAAGATAGGGCGTGCGAGGTTGCTAATATCGAAAAAGAGTGCTTTGGAGCGGAGGGTTGGAGCATAGAAAGTGTGTTATCCAGCCTTGAAAAACCTTATTGCACCTTCGAAGTACTGGAAATTGACGGCGTTATCGTAGGCTATTACAGTTTTTACAATCTTGGTGGCGAGGCTTATATAAATAATATTGCGGTAAAGCCCGAATATCAAGGTAAAGGCTACGGCAAATTGCTACTAAATAGGCTTGTTGAAAAGGCAAAAGAGGGCGCAAGCGCAATAACCTTAGAGGTGAGAAAATCTAACCTAAGAGCACAAAAACTTTACGAAAGCGCAGGCTTTAAAAATGAAGGAATACGACCGAAATTTTATAACAATACTGAAGATGCAGTAATTTATTGGTATAAAATGGAGGACTAAAATATTTTTGTAAGAAGTTACGGCAAAGGACAAAACTTACTATTTTTGCACGGCTGGGGGCAAAGTAGCGAATGTTTTACTCCTATTGCCGATTTTTTTTCGAAATTTTGCAGGGTGACTATGCTTGACTTTTCGGGTTTTGGTAGTAGCGAAGAGCCTATTTTTCCTATGACCGTTAAGGATTATGCAAAAGAAACCTTGCAGGTAATTAAGGATAACGACTTAAAAGACATCGTTATTATTGCCCATTCTTTTGGCGCAAGAGTAGGGCTGGAACTTGCGCAAAACTCGGATTTAGTTAGTAAACTTGTAATAGTGGACGGAGCAGGCGTAAAACCAAGGCGAAATTTAAGGTATTATTTTAAAGTATACGCCTACAAAATTAAAAAAAGACTGGGGCTTTGCACCAAAAATTGTGGCTCGAAAGACTACAAAGCGCTAAGCGAGGTTATGAAAAAAACCTTTGTGAACGTGGTTAATTACGACCAAACCGAAATGCTGAAAAGTATTAGCGTAAAGACGCTACTGATTTGGGGCGAAAAGGACAAAGAAACCCCGTTATATATGGCAAAAATAATGCGAAAGAACCTACCTAATTCAAGGCTAGAAATAATGGAAGGTTGTTCGCATTTTTCTTTTTTAGAGGATACCTATTCCTTTATAAATCTTGTGAGGAATTTTATTTATGAGTAGCGCTTTAACTTATTTTTTAACAATAATCACAGCCGTTTTGTCAGTTTTTTCAACATTTTTTTACGTAAAATCTTTACAACAGGGCGGCTATAAACTTACTAAAATTATCGACAAAAACAACTTAAAATTAGTTAGATTTACGGTTTGTCAGGCGGCTGTAACGTTGGTGTTTTTAACACTTTCGCTATTATTATATTTTACATATCAAAATTTGATTTTTGTGTCAAACATAATTGAAATTTTGATTTTTATTCTATTATTTATTGAATTTGAGAACAAAACTAGCAAAATCACGCCTATTTTTACCAACAGGATAAAGCGACTTTACGTACTTTTATTCTTTTTAACCGCCATTTTTTACCTAATAATCAACTACTTTTTACCTGTCGAAATAGTTTTGGTTATTCTTGCTAGTTTTCCTGTGACCGAATTTTTACTTGTGATTTTTTCTTTCGTTATCACGTGTCCGTTTGAACAAATAAACAATTATCGATACGTAAAAAGAGCAAAAGAAAAATTTGATAAAACAAAAGCGATAAAAATCGGCGTGACGGGAAGTTACGCTAAAACCAGCGTGAAGATAATTCTTAAAACTTTGCTTGAAGAAAACTTTAACGTAGTGGCTTTTGACAAAAATTACAACACGCCGCTTGGCATTGCGATTACCTCTAATAATCTAACGGATAAAACGGAAGTTTTTATTGCCGAAATGGGTGCAAAAAAACAGGGGGATATTCGAAAACTTACAAAGATTTTTAAGCCGGATATTGCTGTAATTACAGGTATTTGCGCTCAGCACTTTGAAACGTTTAAGTCGGTTGAAAACATAATTAAAACCAAAAGTGAAATATACGAGAATTTTACCGATAAAAACGTAGTATTTTTTGCAAGTAACAGCGAGTACGTTATAAAAATGTACAAAGATTTTGGCGGAAGAAAATTTTTGGCAGGTGATATGGTGTACGCTAAGGACGTGCAACTATTTTACGACCACACCGAATTTACTTTGGTGATAAATAATAATAAAGAGCGTTGCAAAACAAAACTTCTTGGCGAAAATGCGGTAGAAAATATCGTGCTTTGTAGCCTTGTTGCAAATAAACTTGGGCTTGAAATTGAGGATATTAAAAGGGGAATCGAGCGGCTTGAATATATCCCGCACAGGCTGGAACTAATACAGGGAAATATTACCGTGCTTGACGATAGTTACAACGCAAACGTGGTTGGAATTACAAATTCGCTTGGCGTTTTGTCGCTTTTTAGCAAGGAAAAGAACGCACTTGTAAGCGGACTTATAGAGCAAGGTATAAACGAAAAACTGGCTAATTTTGATTTTGGGGTAAGGCTCGGAGAAGTTTGCGACAACGTAATTTTAATAGATACGAAGCAATCCGAATACGTTAAAAAAGGCATTTTAAAAGCAAATCCTTGCGCTAAGATTTTTACGTATAAGAGTGTAAACGAGGCTTTAACAAACATAAACAAAGTGGTGAAAGAGGATAGCGTGCTGCTTATTACTGCGGACTTACCTGAAAATTACACAAAGTAGGAGGGAAATATGAAAAATATAGTGGTTTGTTACGGCGGTGATTCTACCGAGAGGGATATATCCATAATTACCGCCTTGCAGGTTTTTAACAATATCGACGATAGGCTTTACAAAGTTATACCCGTTTTTTATAGCGGTGGCGAGTTTTTTACTTCTAAAAACTACAAAAATATAGAATACTACGTGGATTTTAAGCGTAAAACCCGACAAAAAGTTAGGTTTGAAAACGGCAAATTATTTTACTTTTCACTAAAAAAACCTATTAAAATTGATTGCGTGTTGAACTGTTGCCACGGCGGAAAGGGTGAAAATGGGGCGTTGCAAGGTTTTTTTGACGTTGCAAATATACCGTATACCTCGGCAGGCGTCCTTCCGTCTAGCATTTGTATGGATAAGGTTCGCTCCAAAGAATGCTTTAAAATGCTTGGGCTAAACGTGGTGGATTATATTGCGTTTGATGACCTTACAAGTGACGATATGATAATATCAACAGTTGAAAATATGCTGGGGTATCCTGTGATTGTAAAGCCAAACGACCTAGGTTCAAGCATAGGTATTAGCGTAGCAAAAGACAAAAAATCGCTACGTGACGCACTAATAGTTGCAAAAGAATTTACTAATAAAATTATCGTTGAAAAGGCGCTAAGGGATTTTGACGAGTACAACTGCGCAGGGCTGCTTACCGATATCGATTTTTTTGTAAGCGAGGTGGAAAAGCCGAAAGTATCTTGTGATTTTTTGACTTTTGAAAACAAGTACCTAAGCAGTAAAAATACAAATCCTAGTTATCTTGGCGCTCCAAACATGAAAAGCAGCGTAGAAAACTACGAAAAATTAGAAAAAAGCATTAAAAAAGCGACAGAAAAGATAGTGAAAAACCTTGGTATTTACGGGGTTTGTAGGTGCGATTTTTTGTATTCTGACGGCAAATTGTACGTAAACGAGGTAAACACAATCCCCGGTTCTCTTGCCTACTACTTATTCAAAAAGCAGTTCAATTTTGCTAGCCTACTTAATATGATGATTGAAAGTGCGATAAGCGTATTTAACAAAAATAAGCGGATAAACACCACGTTTAGAACCGAGGTATTAAAAACCTACCACAAAAATTTTAAAAGCGGCTTGATAAAATTACGTAAGTAGCACAAAATACTTGCGAAAAAACCGTATATCATTTAATATATTATTATAAATAATCTTACTACTAATTGTCGAGGTGATTATATGGATAAAATTAAAATGATTACACCGCTTGTCGAGATGGACGGCGACGAAATGACCAGAATTTTGTGGGACTGGATAAAGGAAATACTAATAAAGCCTTACGTGGACCTAAAAACCGAGTACTACGATTTAGGGCTTGTAAATAGAGATAAAACCGACGACCAAGTAACCATAGACGCTAGTAACGCCACCTTAAAATACGGTGTTGCAGTTAAGTGCGCAACGATTACGCCAAACCAACAAAGAGTTGAGGAGTACAACCTAAAAAGCATGTACAAAAGCCCTAACGGTACGATAAGGGCAATCCTTGACGGTACTGTGTTTAGAGCGCCTGTTATCGTTGATGCGGTTAAGCCGCTTATCCCTACTTGGACAAAACCGATAATTATCGCAAGGCACGCTTACGGTGATATTTACAAAAATAGCGAAATGAGAGTGGAAAAGGGCAGCGTTGCCGAACTACTTGTAACCGATAAAAACGGCAACCAAACCAAAAAACTTATCTATGATTTTGCCGATAGCGACGGAATTATAATGGGTATGCACAACAAGGACGAGAGCATTAAGAGTTTTGCAAGATGTTGCTTTAACTACGCCCTTGACCAAAAGTTAGACTTATGGTTTAGTTCTAAGGACACTATTTCTAAGATTTACGACCACAGGTTTAAGGATTTATTTAGCGAAGTGTTCGAATCGGAGTACAAAGAGAAGTTTGAAAAGGCGGGTATCGAGTACTTCTACACCTTGATTGACGACGCTGTTGCAAGGGTAACGAGAAGTAACGGAGGCTTTATTTGGGCTTGCAAAAACTACGACGGCGACGTTATGAGCGATATGGTAGCCACGGCTTTTGGTTCGCTTGCTATGATGACTTCGGTGCTTGTTTCTCCGTCCGGGGCTTACGAATATGAGGCTGCTCACGGCACGGTTACTCGCCACTACTACAAGCATTTAAAGGGCGAGGAGACCTCTACAAACTCCGTTGCGACCATCTTTGCTTGGACGGGAGCGCTTAGAAAAAGAGGCGAACTTGACAATATTAGCGAACTTGTAGAGTTTAGCAATAGGCTAGAAAAGGCTTGCCTTGACACCATTGAAAGCGGCGAAATTACTAAGGATTTAGTGCCTCTATTTAGTAAAGATGGCGTTAAAGTTCAGGTTAAAAACAGCCGTGAATTCTTAGAGGCAATAGCAACAAGACTGTAAAATAATTTATAAAATAGGCGTAAAAGCCTATTTTTATTTTGAGGATTATGTATAACAAAGTTACGCTTGTTTGTTTAAACAGCAAGTATATCCATCAGTCGCTTGGGATATATTACCTAAAAGCCTACGCAAGACGGGATATCACGATTTACGAAAGCAATATCAACGTGGACGTGGATAAAATTGCTAATGATATACTAAAAACAGAGCCCGACCTTATCGGGTTTTCTTGCTATATTTTTAATATCGAAAAAACGCTGGAAGTAGTTAAAAAGATAAAAGAAAAGTCGAAAGTAAAGATATTTTTCGGTGGGCCTGAGGCTAGTTTTGAGTACGATTACCTATTTGATTACTGCGACCAAATCATAGTAGGGGCAGGAGAAAGCGGATTTATTAGCCTGCTTAACGGAAATAATAACAAGGTGATTTTTGGCAAAAGAATAGATAATCCTTTAGAATTTTCGCCGTACACTGACGAATTTTTTGAAAACGCTAAGGGTAAAATTGCCTACTTCGAGGCATCTAGGGGTTGCCCGTTTGACTGCTCCTATTGTATGAGTTCAAACGACAAACTGCAACTTTTCGATATAAACCTTGTTAAAAAAGAACTGTTAAAATTTAAGGGTAAAGGCATAAAAATTTTGAAGTTCGTGGATAGGACTTTTAATGCTAAGGCGGAGTTTTCAAACGAGATTTTGCAATTTTTGATTGATAACTTTACAGATAGCGATATGACTTTTCACTTCGAGGTTGCGCCCGATATATTTAAGGAAAGCACGCTTGAAATAATAAAGTCCGCAAGGCTAGGTTTGTTTCAGTTCGAGGCGGGCATTCAAACCTTTAACGACGAAGTTTTATTTAATATTCACCGAAAATCCAACGTAAAAAAGGCGGTGGAGAATATCAAAAAACTGCTTAGTTTTGAAAATTGCCACGTGCATAGCGACCTAATTATCGGGCTTACGGGTGAGGACGAAAATTCGCTGCGTAACTCGTTTAATACGCTGTACAGACTATGGACAAACCAAATGCAAGTGGGAATTTTGAAGGTTTTAAAGGGTAGTAGACTGAAAAAAGAGCAAATCGGGTACGTCTTTTCTTCTCTTCCTCCTTATGAAATCGTATCCACGCCAACAATGAGCGAAGAAGTGATTGAAAGAGGCAAAAAAATCGCTTACCTAATTGATAAATATTACAATACAAACCGCTTCCACTTTACGCTTAGGTATCTTGAGAAAAAGTACGAGCCGTGGCAGACATTTAATTATTTGGCAAACGTGGTCTATTACAAGGCAGGCGTATTCGAACTTTACGAAAAACTTTATAATTATATGCTTGAAACGGGCGAGGACGATACGCTAACCAACGAACTTTTAAAGTTTGACTACCTAATTAGTAATAAAAGCAAAAACTTGCCGCCGATTATCAAAAGAGAGTACAGTAAAGAGTTTAAGAAAATTGCAAAAACCAGCCAAAAAGACGGGGAATTTTGCTACTATTTTAGCATAAATCCTATAACTTTTGAAAAGGGCGAATTTGTGGTGTATTTTGACTATAATCAGCAAAATTATATTACAGAACTATATAATTATAGAATACTTGACTACAAAATTTTAAAGGAAAAGTATTTTAAAAACTAACAAAACGACGTTTTTTATGCTTGCTACTACGCAGGCATTTTTTTATATCCTAAAATTTATTTATCAAATATTTTAGCCTATTTTATTCGATAATTTTTAACGTAATCGGTATTAAATTTCTTTTTAAAAATGATTTTTAAGTTATATTTAGGTTTTTTTCAGCATTTATTTATTTTGGAAGTCGCAATCAGCAAATATAGATTAAAATCGCACTATTTCGACAATAGTCTACGTTTTTTTGCGACAAAATTTAATTATTATTAGAGGTGCAGATGTTTTTCGTCTTAAAAAGAAAAAATATTTTGTATTTAGTCACTTTACTTGTTTTGTTCGTTGTGCTTTCAGTTGTAGTTAGTCAAAACCAAGTGGCTACCGTTTATTTTGGCAAAAGCATAAGAAAAACGCCTATTTACAGGGTGCAAACCGAGGAAAAAAAGGTGGCGCTTACCTTCGATGCGGCGTGGGGCGGAGATAAAACGCAGGGTATTTTGGATATTTTAAAGGAAAACGACGTGTCGGCTACCTTCTTTTTGGTGGGATTTTGGGTGGATAAATATCCCGAATTAGTTAGGAAAATATACGACCAAAAACTTGATATAGGAAACCACAGCAAAAACCACTTAAATATGCCAAAACTCAGCGTTAGCCAAATGGACGAAGAGTTTAGTTACGTAAACGATGGGGTAAAAAAGATAACGGGAGAAAGCCCAAAATTTTTCCGTGCACCCTTTGGCGACTACTCAAACTCGGTGATTGACGAGGCGTCAGCGCACGGATTAACTTCTATTCAATGGGACGTGGACTCTTTGGACTGGAAAGGAATATCGAGTAGAGAAATTACGAATAGAGTGCTAAAAAAGGTGCAAAACGGCTCTATTATTCTGTTTCACAACAACTCCGACCATGTGCTTGACGCACTTCCTATCGTAATTTTGGAACTAAAAAATAGAGGATATAAAATGGTCAAACTAAGCGACCTAATTCTAACCGGTGATTACGTTATAGATAATAACGGAGTACAAATACAAGAAACTAAGGGAAACTAATGGAGGATTTTTATGGATTACGAGCAAATGAGCAACAATAAGGTACAACTTAGCGGAATAGTAGTGAAAGAGCCTACTTTTTCTCACGAAATACTTGGCGAAAATTTTTACGAAAGCGAACTGCTGGTTAAAAGGCTGTCTAATAGCGAGGATATTATCCCGTTTACGATATCCGATAGGCTTATAGGCGAGCACAACGTAACAAAAGGCGCAAAACTGAATATTTTAGGTCAGTTTAGAAGTTATAACAAGCAAGAGGGCGACCGCAACAGGCTGATGCTGATGGTATTTGTAAGAGAGATAACAGAGGTGGAGGAAGAGGACGTAAACGTAATAGAACTTACGGGATATATCTGCAAAGAACCGATTTATAGAGTGACGCCTTTTAAAAGAGAGATTTGCGACTTGCTACTTGCCGTAAACAGACAGTACAATAAATCCGACTACATACCGTGCATTGCTTGGGGTAGAAACGCAAGATACGTAAACAACTTCGAGGTGGGCGATAAAATAAATCTACTTGGCAGAATACAAAGCAGAACTTATCAAAAGGTGATAGGCGAAACCACCGTTGAAAAGGTGGCGTACGAGGTTTCGGTAAGTAGGATATCGATTATAGAAAACGAAGGGCTAGATTAAAGCCCTTTTATTTTTTTGGTTTAGCCTTTATCGAATTAGTTTAGTTTGATTGGTTTTTTAGTTTGTTTTTGATTTTTTTGTTTTGTAGAGTAATATTTTGAAATATAAATTCAATTAGCCTTTTTTAAGTTAAAAGGGTAATTTTAAGCAATTTTAAAAATTTTATTATATAATTTTGCGTTTTATATAACTATTTGGCATAAAATTATTTTGATTTTTGCCAAAATTATAATAAAAAGGCGGATAAAATACAATAGGTAAAAAAATCGGCAAAGCAATTTACAATTATAATACTTAGTGATATACTAAATATATAGTGGTGTAATATGGACTTAATACAGAATAACGTAAAACAAATAAGAGAAAATATCGTCAACGTGTGCAAATCTATAAACCGAAACCCCGACGAGATTACTATTATTGCTGCCAGCAAAACGAGGGACGTGGACACGATAAATAATCTTGTCAAAAATACCGAGATAAAGATTTGTGGCGAAAACAGAGTGCAAGAGTTTAACGAAAAGCACGAATTTTGCCCTGATGTTGACTGGCAATTTATAGGCAGGCTTCAAACAAACAAGGTAAAGTACTTAATCGGAAAGGTTAGCCTAATTCATTCGGTGGATAGAAAGGAACTTGCCGAAAAAATCAACGAACTTAGCAAGAAAAAGGGCGTCGTTACTAACGTTTTAATCGAAGTTAATATGGGCGGCGAACTATCTAAAGGCGGGCTTGACGAGGCTGACGTCGAGGGCTTTATCAAAAGCCTAAGCGACAAAAAATACATAAAGATTTTGGGTATTATGAGCGTATTACCAAACGACGAGGAAAGCGTGATTGCACCTATGTATGACAGGCTTAACGATTTGTTTATTCGTCTTAAAGACTTAAAACAAGACAACTTTGAGGCAAAATACTTGTCGTCAGGTATGAGCAACGATTACTTGATTGCAATTAAGCACGGTTCTAATATGGTTAGGATCGGCACCGGTATTTTTGGTCCACGCAATTACAATATTTAGGAGGAAAATATGTCCGATTGGCAAAGAGATTACGACAATAGACACGACAGAGCGTATTATAGAGGCGACAATAATTTCGACCGTGATTATGCCGATTCTTTTGGCGATGACTTTAATAACGAGGCTTACGAGTACAGAAGGGCAAACGATAGAAGTTACGACTACGACCAAAGAGGCTACGATAGGGATAGAGGATACGAAAGGGGAAGAGGTTACGACAGAGGTTACGATAGATCGGTTGAAACCGAATATAACCCAAGGTTTGAAAAAAGAGAATTAGGCAGAGATAAGATTTTTGACAAAAAATTTAAAAACCTATTTCAAAAAAAGGAAAGGCAAGAGTATCAAGATCCCGTTAAGGAGGCTTTTGGCGAGCCAACTACCGCAAGTAATATGATAATTTATTCGCCTAGAACTTATAAGGACGTTAAAACCCTTATTGATTACCTAAGGAATAAAGAGCCGATTATTGTTGATTTGGTAGAGATAAAGCACGATAAAGGTCAACGTATTTTGGACTTTTTGTCGGGCGCAATTTACGCATTAAACGGTAGTATGCACAAAATCAGCGGTTCTATTTATTTACTTACCCCTTACGGCGTGAACATTATGGTTCCTTCAGAACTTGAAGAAAGAATCAAAAAGGATAATAATGACAGATAAATTCAAAGTAAAGTATAGCGAATATAAACAAAAATTTAACTTAAAGTGCTTTCTACTAGAAGCACTTTTACTTATTGTCATTTTAACGCTAGACCTAGTGACGAAGCACTATATGGCAAAGTTTTTAATAGGTAAATCATCGTATCCGTTCATAAACGGCTTTATGGATTTTGTATTTGTCAAAAATTACGGAGCATCGTTTGGAATACTTAACGGCAAAACCGTACTTCTTACCGTAGTCGTGATTGTTTCCTTGATTTTGCTCGTTGCTTTGTGGGTTTATCTAAGGGAGCAAAACGCTGCAATCAGGCTGTCTTTGGTGTTTTTAATAGCAGGTGGTATCGGTAATCTTGTGGATAGGATAGCATTTGGCTACGTTAGGGACTTTTTGCACTTCACGTTCTTTGACTTCCCTGTGTTTAACGTGGCGGATAGTTTTGTAGTGATAGGTTCGTTTATGCTGGCGATTGCCTTAATCGTATCCATAATAATAGAGGCAAAAAATAAAGGGAAAAATGAATAATTTTGTTGTAACCGAGGCGGATAAAGGTAAGAGGTTAGACGTCTTTTTGCAGGAAAAATTGAATATAACAAGGTCGCACGTTAAAAATATGGCGGATAAGTCGCTTATTTTGTACAAGGGCGAGCCTATTGATAGAGTGGGCTACAAAGTAAGGGCTCTTGACGAGTTTACCGTCCTTGACGAAACCGTTGAAAAACTAAATTTAGAGCCGCAAAACGTGGAGTTTGAAATTGTGTACGAGGACGATGACTTAGCGGTTATCAACAAACCGCAGGGGCTTGTGGTTCACCCTTGCGAAACCACAAAAAGCGGCACGCTTGTAAACGGACTACTACTAAAACTTAGTAACCTAAGCAGCATAAACGGAGTGGAAAGGCCGGGTATCGTACACAGATTAGATAAGGATACGTCGGGGCTACTCGTAGTTGCCAAAAACGATTTTGCTCACGTTGAACTACAAAAGCAAATATCTTCAAAAACCGCTAAAAGAAAGTACAAGGCGATTGTGGACGGCAATATTAAAGAGGACGAGGGCGAAATAAACCGGCCGATTGCAAGGAGCAAGACTAACCGCAAAATTATGGCTGTGGACGAAAGCGGCAGGAGTGCCGTGACTAGATTTAAGGTGTTTGAAAGGTTTGGAAAATACACGTTTATGGAGTTTGACCTACTAACCGGCAGAACTCATCAAATAAGAGCGCACGCAAAATATTTGCATCATTCTATAATTGGCGATACGCTGTACGGCGGAAGTAACGAATTTAATCTAAACGGTCAACTTCTTCACGCTTTCGAACTTTCTTTTAATCACCCAAGGACAAGCGAAAGGCTGACGTTTAGGGCGGATTTACCCGATTATTTTGTTAGGGTACTGAAAAGGCTGGAAAATAAATAGCGTAACGCTTTACAATTTTGCGTGGTTTTGATAGAATAAAGATAATATATGGAGGGTTGTATGACTGATTTTGACGAGATTAAAACTGATGACGTTGAAGTTGCTAGCGAGCCTATCGTTGACGTAGACGTTGTTGAAGATGCTGCCGACGAAGTGGTGGTTGATTTTAGTAACAAAGCAGAGGCTGAGGAAGTTGCCGTAGAAGAGCCTGCAAACGAAGAAGTTGTTGTAAGCGAGCCTACTTGTGAGGTTGCCGATAATAACGCTAGCGAAGAAAAAGAGGACGGCAAAAAGAAGAAAAAGGTTAAAAAAGACAAGAAAGTTAAGGAAAAAGTGGAGGCTGAAGTAGTAGAAGTGGACAATATCCCAAGCGAAGTTGTTTCTACTAAGGACAGCAAAAAGTCCAAAAAAGCATTGAGTTTCATTTGCTTTACCATAATTATTTTATCACTTTTGTTTAGCATAATCGATTGGGTTGTTTCGGGCGTAACCAAAGATCCTCAAATTATGCTTCACCTAATGGACTGGATTGTAATGGTATTGTATATCTTTATCGCAGCAAAAGCGCTTCCATTCCTAAACGGTAAGAAAAAGTGGGTAAAAGTATTGTTCTGGATTTGCGTAATTGCTACGCTTGTATGTATCCTAGTTCCTATGGTGCTAGACTACGTAGAACTTTCTAACGCAATCAAAGACGCAGAGGCTAAAAAAGAGGCTGCAAAAGGCTTGTTTAGTTTGTTTGCGTAAATATTAGACAAAAAATTAAGACTAACGAAAGTTAGTCTTTTTTTCATTTAGTTTACGATATTTTTTAGGTGCTAAGGTTGAACTCTCGTGCGGTTGTTCTACTTTTAACCTATTTTTAATACCACTTAAAAGTATGCGCCGTTTTACCTATTCAAAATATAAACAAAATTAGGCAATTTTTTTTGAGCGCTCAGTCTTTTTTTAGGTATTCTTCGTGGCAACTAGGCGTAACAAGAGCGGTTTTATAGTTCACGTAGTAAACCAGTCCTTTATGGGTTTGGTCTATTCTTTGCACGTTTTTCCTTTCGGTGTAGTCCACTTCCACTTTGCCTCCGTTGTTTTTGGAGTAGTAAGCGGCAAGTTCAAGCGCAACTTTTAGGGCGGTGTCGCTGATTTTATCGTTTTTCCTAAAAACTACCACGTGCGAGCCGTGAGAAGATTTTACGTGACACCAAATATCCTTAGCGTTTGCGATTTTAAAGGTTAGTAGGTCGTTTTGTAGGTTGTTTTTACCAACGATTATTACGTTTCCGTCCACTTCGTAGGTTAGTAATTCCACCGTATCTTTTTTCTTTTTGCGCTTACGCTTAAAAATACCTAGTATTTCAAGTTCGCTTTCAATTTCCATTGTTGAGTCACCGTAAGACAGGCTGTCAAGTTCCGCCAAAATGCTGTTGGCGTAGGTTAGTGCGGTTTTGTTTAGTTCAAGTTGCTGCTTTGTTACCTCTTCGGCGTTTTTAAGTTTGGTGTATTTTTTGTAGTACTTACCAGCGTTCTCTTTCGGCGATAATTTTTCGTCAAGCGGCAAAGTAATATCTTGGTTAAGGTAGTAGTCGTAAATGGTGATTTCCTTCATACCTTTTTTGATTTGATACATATTGCTTGTAAGAAGTTCTCCGTACTTTTTAAATACGTCCTTTCCGTCGCACTCTACAAGTTTGTTTTGGTTAATTTTTATCTTTTTTTCGGTTTTTATTATATATTTCCTAAGTAAATTATAATAGTTTTTGGTTTTTTCTTTCAGTCTAACGTCCTCGTCTATTACTTGACTTTGGTAGTCGATAGCCTCGAATAAGTAGTCAAACCGTTTTGCGCTTTCCATAGTTTCAAAAGAAAATACAGCCTCGTTATCCTTAGTTACGTAGAATTGTAAGCCACAATTTTCGCCCGAATTTAACTTGTCGATTACGGTAATCAAGCCGCCTAAATCGTAGTTTACGTTAGGGCTTTTTAACAATATTTCAAGGTTTGCTTTTGTAATGCCGCAAAAATTTGCCATTAAATAATCGGTAAGATTTTGGGGGGTTTCCTTTTCTATTTTTTCTTTGTAATCTTTAAGTTTAAAAATGCTCGGTTTTTGATTAGACGGCAAAAATTCGTACTTAATACCAGCAAAAATAGGGCGTTTTTGACCGTTATCGATTGATAGCGTTCTAAGTGCGCTCATAATTACGCCGCTTTCGTTACAAAAAATAACGTTGGAGTAGCGGTTAATTAGTTCGCAGTAAACGTAAAATTTTCTTTCGTACAGCAGTTCGTCCTTGCCTAAAAACGTGATTTTGACAATCCTATCGTCGTTTTCGATAGTTATGTTTTCAATTATCGCACCCACCAAATATTTTCTAAGTAGCATGCAAAAATTAGGGCAGGTTTCGGGGTTGGTTTTTTTAAAGTTAGTTAGGGTGATTCTTTGCAAAGTAGGGTTTGCCGAAATACTTAGAGTATAATTTTCGCCGTTATTTCTAACGATTAGTCTAAGTTCGTCCACTTCGGGCTGATTTATTTTTGTAATTTTGCCCATAATCAATTTGTCTTTAAGTTCTTTTGTTAAAACGCTAAGCGTTATTAAATCTAATGACACTTCTTCACCTACTTTTTTGTTATTATACTATAAAGCGATAAATTTATCAAATATATTTATATTTTTATTAAAAGTATTAAACAATAGTAGTTATTGCGTGGTAAATTCATTGCCAACAAAATATAATTATGTTATAATTCTATGGTGAAATTCACATTGTGGAGGATGATATTGATGAATTACAAGAAAGAAGTACTTGAAAACAAAAAAGTTAAGTTCACCGCAGAAATAGATGCGGAAACCTTTGAAAAGGCATTAGAAGAGGCTTACCAAAAGAATAAGCACAAGTTTGCCGTAGAAGGATTTAGAAAAGGTAAAGCACCTAGAAAAGTTATTGAGAAAAACTATGGTCAAGGCGTATTCTTCGAGGACGCTATAGATATTATTTTACCGGAGGCTTACTCTGAAATTCTTAGCCAAGAGAAAGACCTTGAAGTTGTATCGAGACCTGACGTTGACGTTGTAGACGTTACCGAAGAGGGCGCAGTTACCGTAACTTATGAAGTTGCCGTAAAACCTGAAGTTGAACTTGGCGAGTACACGGGTATTGAAATAAAAGGTGAAAAAACCACCGTTACCAAGGCTGACGTTGACGCTGAATTAAACAAAGCGCTAGACAAAGCAAGCAGAATGGTAGAAGTAACCGAAGACAGAGCAATCCAAAACGGCGAGACCGCTAATATCGACTTCGTTGGTTCTATCGACGGCGTAGAGTTCGAGGGCGGCAAAGGTGACAACTTTGACCTAGAATTAGGCAGCGGTATGTTTATCCCGGGCTTCGAGGAGCAAGTTGTTGGTATGAAAGCCGGCGAAGTTAAAGACGTAAAAGTTACTTTCCCTGCTGAGTACGGCGCTAAGGAAGTTGCCGGCAAAGAGGCTGTATTTAAGGTTACCTTAAAACAAATCAAAGTAAAAGAAGTTCCTGCTCTTGACGACGAGTTTGCTAAAGACGTAAGCGAATTCGACACTTTGGAGGACTACAAAAAGGATATTAAGGCAAGACTAAAAGCAGATAAAGTTGCTAAGGCTGAAAGGGCTAACGAGGACGCTTTAATCCAAACCGTTGTTAAAAACGCTAAAATGGATATCCCCGCTGAAATGATCGAGTATCAAGCAGAGTCTATGGCAAGAGAGTTCGAGTACAGATTAGAGAGCCAAGGTATGAAACTTGACGACTACCTAAAATATATCAACATGACCGTGGATGATTTAATCAATCAATACAAGCCGTCTGCTGAAGAAACCATCAGAGTAAGACTTACCTTAGAGGCTATTATCGAAAAAGAGCACATTGCCGCTACCGTAGAGGAAATCGACGAGCAAGTTAAGAAATACGCTGAAATGCAAAAGAAAGAAGTAGAAGACTTCAGAAGTATGCTTGACGAAAGAGAGAAATTCTACATAGAAAGCGATATTAAGACAGAAAAAGTATTAAAATTCTTGAAGGACAATAATAAAATTAAATAGACAGGAGGACTTATGAGCGTAATACCTATGGTCATAGAACAAAGCAATCGTGGAGAAAGATCCTATGACATATACTCAAGATTACTAGAGGACAGAATTATATTCCTAACCGGCGAAATTAACGACGCCGTTGCCGACGTAATTGTTGCTCAACTTATTTACCTAGAAGGTAAAGATCCTACCAAAGATATCAATTTATACATCAACAGCCCCGGCGGTAGCGTTACTGCCGGAATGGCTATCTACGACACTATGAACTATATTAAGTGCGACGTGTCTACCATTTGCATAGGTCTTGCTGCCTCTATGGGCGCATTCCTACTAAGTTCGGGCGCAAAGGGTAAAAGGTTTAGTTTGCCAAACTCTGAGATTATGATTCACCAACCGCTAGGCGGTGCGCAAGGTCAGGCGAGTGATATCGCTATCCAAGCCGAAAACATTTTAAGGTGCAAGAAAAAACTAAACAAAATCCTAGCCGAAAACACCGGTCAAAATATAGAAACTATCGAAAAAGACACCGATAGGGATAATTATATGACCGCTTTGGAGGCTAAAAAGTACGGACTTATCGACGATATTTTCGACAAGAGAAAATAATTTTGAGGTGAAAAGTGGAATTTGATTTTGACAAAGAAATTAGATGTTCGTTTTGCGGAAAATCCGAGACCGAAGTAAAGAAAATACTTACCGGTCCTAACGGCGTTACCATTTGTAATGAGTGCGTTGCTTTGTGCAGCGAGATTTTAAACGAAGACGACATTGCTGCTACCGACGAGATTAAAGAATTCAAATTGCTAAAACCACAAGAGATAAAAGCAAAACTTGACGAATATATCATCGGGCAAGACGCTGCAAAAAAGGTGTTGTCGGTTGCGGTTTATAACCACTACAAGAGGATAAACCACATTACTGACGAAAGCGACGGCGTAAAACTTGAAAAAAGTAACGTTTTACTTCTTGGCCCGACGGGTTGCGGCAAAACATTGCTTGCAAAAACCCTTGCCGAGATTTTGAACGTGCCGTTTGCAGTTGCAGACGCTACCACGTTGACCGAGGCAGGTTACGTGGGCGAAGACGTAGAAAATATCTTGCTAAAACTGATAAATGCGGCTGACGGAGATATTAAGCGTGCCGAACTTGGCATCGTTTATATCGACGAAATTGATAAAATTGCAAGAAAAAGCGAAAACGTATCAATTACTAGGGACGTATCGGGCGAGGGCGTACAACAAGCATTATTAAAAATTCTTGAAAGTACCGTTGCTAGCGTGCCACCGCAAGGCGGAAGGAAACATCCTCAACAAGAAATGTATCAAATCGATACTACAAATATTCTTTTCATTTGTGGCGGTGCATTCGTAGGACTAGATAAAATTATTCAAAAAAGGCAAGATAATTCGTCGCTAGGCTTTGGCGCTAACGTTAAAAAAGACGAGGAAACGTACTCTGACTTAATAGAGGAAATTCAACCTAACGACCTAATTAAGTTCGGGCTTATCCCTGAGTTTGTGGGTAGGCTGCCTATCGTGGTCGGCATTAACGACCTTGACGAAAAGGCGCTAATCGAAATACTTGAAAAGCCAAAAAATTCGCTAATTAAACAATACAAAAAGTTGTTTAGTTACGACAACGTGGACGTAGAAGTTCAGCCTGAGGCGTTGAAACTTGTCGCTGATAAAGCAATTAAACTAAAAACGGGCGCAAGAGGACTTAGGTCTATACTAGAGGATACGATGCTAAATATTATGTACGAAATCCCTAGTGATCCCTCTATCGAAAAGGTGGTTATCACACCTGATACGATAGACAAAAAGTCAAAGCCGATTTTGGTAAGAAAAAATACTACAGAGGAAACAGCATAGTCAATGGACAAAAAAAGTTTGCCGGTTATTGCAATGCGTGGTCTTACGGTTTTCCCGAACACTTCCTTGCATTTTGACGTAGGCAGAGAAATCTCAATAAACGCATTAAAATTCGCCCTTAAACATGAGGGCGAAATTGTTCTAATTAGCCAAAAAAATCCTAACGTTTTAGAGCCCGGTATCGACGACCTTGAAACTGTTGGAACGCTTGCTCAAATCAAGCACGCTTTACCAACGGCTAGCGAAGATATGAGGGTGCTTATCGACGGCATTATGAGGGTAAAAGTTACAAACTTTTCAAAAACCGAGCCGTTTTTTATGGTGGAGTATGAGGAATATGCTGCGCCTGAAGAGGATAAAATCGTACTTGAAGCACTAAAACGTGAGGTCATTTCGCTAATTAAACAAATAGAGGCGGTGAACCCCGCTATGAATAAAGAGGTTCTACTAAACGTTATAAACGAGGAAGATATCACCTTGTTTGTAGACAAAACCGCTAATATTTTTGGCGGAAAACACCAGCAAGAATTACTTAGCGAGCGTGACAATACGAAGCGCTTGGACATTCTTATCGACGTGTTGAAAGAGGAACTTGAAATTGCAAAAGTAGATAAAATCATATCCTTAAAAGTAAACAAAGCAATCGATAGCAACCAAAAGGAATTTTATCTAAGAGAGCAACTAAAAGCCATTAGTGAGGAACTTGGCGAGGACGACGAAACGGATAGCCTTGAAGAAAAAATTAAGGGCTTACCGCTTGCCGAAGAGTACGTTACGAAACTACTAAAAGACCTTGCTAGAAGCAAGAAAATGCCTAATATTTCGCCAGAGTACTCTATAATTCGCAGTTATTTAGAATTCATTACCGAACTTCCTTGGGATAAGGAGAGCGAGGACAACGTGAGTTTAATCGAGGCTAAAAAGGTACTGGATAAGGACCATTACGGGCTTGAAGACATTAAGGATAGGATAATAGAGTTTTTGGCTGTTCGCAGTTTGTCTACCGAAAGGAAAGAGCCTATCGTGTGTCTTGTAGGTCCTCCGGGCGTTGGTAAGACGTCGATTGTTCAATCCATTGCTAAGGCTATGAACAGGAAGTATATTCGTATGAGCGTGGGCGGTATGCGTGACGAGGCTGAAATTCGTGGTCACCGTAAAACCTACGTAGGCGCAATGGCAGGTAGAATTTTGACAAATTTAAAACTTGCCGCAACAAAAAATCCCGTATTTTTGATTGACGAGATTGACAAACTTGCCTCCGACTATAAGGGCGATCCGTCTAGCGCACTTCTTGAGGTGCTTGACCCTGAACAAAACAACAGTTTTAGGGATAATTACCTTGAAGTTCCGTTCGACTTATCTAACGTTTTGTTTATCACCACGGCAAATTCTCTTCAAACTATTCCGTCGCCGTTACTTGACCGTATGGAAGTGATTGAAATGAGCGGTTATACCCCTATTGAAAAGGAGCAAATCGCAATTCGTCACCTTATTCCAAAGCAATTAAAGGCAAACGGTCTAACCGAGGAAGAGGTGAAAATATCTAAAAACGCAGTACGCAAAATAATAGAAGATTACACGGCGGAAAGCGGCGTAAGAGGACTGGAAAAGCAAATATCAAAAGTACTAAGAAAACTTGCAAAAGAAAAGGTGGAGCAAATTGAAAAGGGCAAAACCTTTAAAAAAAGCGTGACGGAAAATAGCGTAGAAAAATATCTTGGTCTTGAAATAAATAGGCAAAGAGATATCGTCAAGAACGCAGAAGTGGGCAGGGCAACAGGTCTTGCTTGGACAAGCGTTGGCGGTGACGTGCTTACAATAGAGGCCACCGTACTAAAAGGTAAGGGTGATATCGTGCTTACCGGTAAACTTGGCGAGGTTATGCAAGAGAGCGCTAAAATCGGCGTAAGTTACGTAAAAAAACATGCAAGTAAGTACGGACTAAACGAGGACGATTTTGCAAAACTTGATATACATATTCACGTACCAGAGGGCGCCGTTCCAAAGGACGGACCGTCAGCAGGTATCACTATTGCAACGGCAGTACTATCTGCGCTTAGCGGTAAAAAAGTGCGTGGCGACCTATCTATGACGGGCGAAATTACCTTGCGTGGCAATGTGCTTGCTATCGGCGGATTAAAGGAAAAAACTTTGGCAAGCCACCGAAACGGCATTTACGAAGTAGTGTTGCCAAAAGAGAACGAAAAAGACGTGAACGAACTGCCTGAACTAATCAAAAAGAGCATAAAATTCGATTACGTAGAAACTCTTGAAGACGTGTTCGACGTGGTTTTTGAAAAATAATCAGTTTGTAGTAAACTTATTTTATATATAGGTTTTTAGCATATAATCATCAGGTATTGTTAAAAGTATTTTAAAAATACCAAAAATATAGAATAGTTTATACTAAATAATATTGTAATAAGAATAACGGAGATAAATATGCAAATAAAACAATCCAAGTTTTTAATATCGGTTGCAAGTAGCGGAAAACTTCCCGAGTACAGCGCACCTGAAATTGCTATTGCCGGCAAGTCCAACGTCGGCAAGTCTTCGCTTATAAATTTTTTGGTAAACAACAAGAAAATGGCTAAAACTTCGGCTACGCCGGGTAGGACTAGGCTGCTAAATTATTTTGAAATAAACAACGGCGAGTTCAATTTGGTGGATTTGCCGGGCTACGGCTACGCAAAAGCCTCAAAGGTGGAAAAGGACAAGTGGGGTGCGCTAATCGAGGGCTACTTCCAAAACAGCGAAAATTTAAAGCACGTATTAGTGCTAGTGGATAGTAGGCACGAGCCAACACAGGACGATATCCAACTTGTTAGTTACTTTTTCTATTACCACATACCTTTTACGATTATCGCCACCAAGACGGATAAATTATCCCGCCAGCAAATATCCAAAAGCAGAAAGCGTATTGCCGAAACTTTTAGGATAGGCACAAGCGACGTAATTATGACCTCTGCTGAAACAAGGCAGGGTAAGGAGGAACTACTTAGTAGGCTGGACAGCGTGCTGCACCCGGAAAACGTAGTTTTAGAATATAACGAAACCAAAGCGGACGAATAGTCCGTTTTTTTTAACTTTTTTTTACCTAATTGCATACGATATTATAGAAAATGATAGGAGGTTTTATAATGTCGTTTTGTAAAAATCAAAAGCCTGAACAAACCCCGGGGGCAATTTGTGGCAATCCGCTTACCGGGCTTAAAGATAAGGTTTGTATCCAAGTAAACAAAGTTTTTGATGCTTGCTTAAAGCAAATCAGCCAAGAAAATACGTCTATAACGCTGGAAAATTTCGCACCGGCAAATCCTATTCAGCCGCTTACTTTCGTTAGCGCTACAACTAACTCGGCAAGCGAACTTTCAGGAGTCACCGTTACGCCGATAACGGACGGGAGCGGTTGTTCAAGGGTGCAGGGCACGATAACTATTAACCTAGACGTGAACCTACTTGACGCAAACAAAGTGCCTGTTGTGGCTAAATCTACGCTTACTTATCCTATTGATATCGTGCTGTTTATTCCAAAGGGTGCGGTTATCGACACCAGCCTAAGCGCAACGATAAGTAGCATTGTGGCAAGTGGCAAGGTGACCGGTGAAAATACGGCGCAAATCACGGCTTGTATCACGGCTATAATCAAGGTAATTGCACCGGTTGACCTACTTATTCCAACCTATGGCTATTGCTTTATTCCGTCTTGCCAAGAGTACGCCGCCGACGTTTGCAACGGTGTGTTCGACTTGCCACTTTATCCAAAGGATAGAGAGTAGTTAAGGAAAACTAGAAACCCGCTTGTTTACCAAAAAATTTAACTAAAATATTTTGTTTAATGTTATAATATTTTAAATATAACAAATAATTTAGTGCTACTTAAAGAAAAAGCATTATTTTACGAATGAAAAGTTTTGTTAGATACATATTTTTATGCTACGTGCAAAACTTCAAATCGAGGTTATAGTATGCTAGTTAAAGCAAGATTATAAAGGGGACTTTTTAAGTTCCTTTTTCTTTTTGCAATGTTTATTTAAAATGTTTTAATATGGCTTTTAATAAATTATAATATTTAACCTAATAAATACGCAAAACTATTTTTGATAAAAAATTTTTATATATTTTTTTGCTAAAATAATGCGTTAAACTATTACTAAACACTATATATTTAAGTATTTTTGCTTAAAAAACAGCCTTAAAAGATAAAAATAAAAAATAATTAAAAAATCTTTAAAAAAACTTATGTTTTTTCTTGACTTTTTCAATTATATATTGTATTCTTTTATAGTCACGTATGTGGCAAATCGGGGTGTAGCGCAGTTTGGTAGCGCACGTGGTTTGGGACCATGGGGCCGGGAGTTCGAGTCTCTTCACCCCGACCAAATTGGGGGCCTTTAGCTCAGTTGGTCAGAGCGGTCGGCTCATAACCGATTGGTCCGCGGTTCGAGTCCGTGAAGGCCCACCACTAATATAATAATTGTTTTTCACGGTCCGGTAGTTCAGTTGGTTAGAACGCTAGCCTGTCACGCTAGAGGTCGAGGGTTCGAGCCCCTTCCGGATCGCCACTTTTTGCCTCGGTAGCTCAGTAGGTAGAGCAGGGGACTGAAAATCCCCGTGTCGGTGGTTCAATTCCGCCCCGAGGCACCATTAGAACTTGGTGAGACTTGCTGGTGTGGCTCAATGGCAGAGCAGCTGATTTGTAATCAGCAGGTTGTAGGTTCGACTCCTATCACCAGCTCCAACAAAATATGGGAAGATTCCCGAGTGGCTAAAGGGAGCAGACTGTAAATCTGCCGGCTCCGCCTTCGATGGTTCGAATCCATCTCTTCCCACCAAAACCTAAACCAAATGGTTTGGGTTTTTTTGTTTTTTAATCTACCATTTTTTTGTTTTAGTTTCGTTAAATAATTTTTTTTACATTGATTTTCAATTTTAAATTTTGACATAAAACAAATGAAAAAGTTGATATGTAGAAAATGATTAAATTATTATAGACAAAAAACAAATAGATTATTTTAACTTTATTTAATCGTCACGAGAGTGGCGTTTTTTTACTGATTTTTTATTAGAAGTTTTTAAATAAAACAAAATCAACAATTTACCACATTATTAGCAGTTTTTCTTAGTTTTGTTCAATTTTTCGTAAAATAAATAGTTTTATCATATTTTTATAACGACAGGAGGAATTATGTATATTGAAGGGAAACTAAAGGGTGGCAAACTGTACGTAAAACCGCTTATTGATATTGACGAAAGGTATTCTTCGGCGATAAGAAAAGAGATAGACAGCCTGATTGAAGAAAACGATTTTTCTAGGCTGGTGTTTGATTTTAAAGAGATTGATTTTATGGACAGCACGGGAATAGGAATGATACTGGGTAGGTACAAAAAACTTGGTAGCGGCGTAGGTGTTGGCGTGATTAACGTAAACCGTCAAATTGATAAGGTGCTAAAAGCCAGCGGACTATACGAAATATTTGAAGTTGAGTGAGGTTAAAATGCTGAATTATATGAAAATTGTGTTGCCTGCACAATCCAAAAACGAGGCGCTAAGTAGAGGTATGGTGGGGGCTTTTGCCGTGGAACTACCATTTACGGTTGAGGATATCAACGACATAAAAACCGCAGTATCGGAGGCTGTGACGAACGCAATAGTGCACGCTTATTCCTTTGACAAAGAAAAAGAAATCACGATTGAGTGCTACTTAAATGAACAAACACTAGAAGTGCACGTTAAAGACAACGGAATAGGCATTGAAAACGTGGAAGAGGCTATGCAACCGTTTTACACTTCAAAGCCAAACGAAGAGCGAAGCGGAATGGGTTTTACGATTATGGGCACATTTATGGACAGCCTGAAAGTTGTATCAAAAGCGGGCGATGGAACTGAAGTAATATTTACCAAAAAAGTGAAAAATGTATGATCACGAACAAACCTTGCAACTGATAAAAGCGGCGCAATCGGGCGATGAAAAAGCCAAAACTACATTAGTTACCGAGAATTTGCCGCTGGTTAAGTCGATAATAAAACGCTACCTAAACAGCCACGTAGAGTATGATGACCTACTTCAAATCGGCTCGCTGGGGCTAGTAAAGGCGATAAACAACTTTGACGCCGGGTTTAACGTGCGTTTTTCCACCTACGCAGTTCCTATGATTATGGGTGAGGTAAAACGTTACATTCGTGACGACGGCGCAATTAAAGTGAGTAGGGCTATCAAAATGCAGTATATTACGGCAAATCGCTATATCGAGGATTACCGCAAAGAGAACGGCGTTTCGCCTACTATAGAGCAAATTGCAGCCTATCTTGAAGTGGATAGTAGAGAGGTGGTGTTTATTCTCGATAGTGGCAAATTTCCGCTTTCCATTTACGAAAAAACCGACGAAGAATCGAATATCGAACTGATTGACAAGATTGAGAGCGAAAATAGTGACGAAAAAATGATAAACAAACTCTTGCTTAAAGACTTAATCGCAGAACTTGACGAGAGGGAAAAGAAAATAATTGCCCTTAGGTATTTTAGGGATAAAACGCAAAGCGAAATAGCCGAGGTGCTTGGCGTGTCGCAAGTGCAGGTGTCTAGACTAGAAAGTAAAATATTAGAAAAAATGAAAAAGAGGCTGGAATAAGCCTTTTTTTTGTATAAAAAATCCAAATTTTACAACAATTATACTATGAAACAAATTGATAACACGAAAAATATCGACGAAAAAGAAATATTAAAAAAAGAGGCAAACGTGTACGAAGTTAGAAAATAACAAATTTATCACGTCAATTTAAAAACATTTTGAAAATAAAAGTTATAACGAGGTGAAAATGAACGACTACGTTAAAATGGTGAACAAAAGCGCACCAAAAACGAAAATGCTACAAACTATGACGCTAGCGTTTATAGTTGGCGGAATAATATGTATGATAGGCGAGGGGTTTTTTGATATGTACAAAACCTATTTTCCAAACCTTAGCGAATTTGAACTAAGGTCGGCAACGTCTATGACTATGATATTTATCGGCGTTACGCTTACGGCGTTAGGTATTTACGACAAAATCGGCTACTACGCCGGAGCAGGCTCGATTATCCCTATTACAGGCTTTGCAAACAGCGTAATGAGTCCTGCTATGGAATACAACCGTGAGGGCGTCGTGTACGGAATATGCTGTAAAATCTTTGCCGTGGCTGGCCCGATTATCGTGTTTGGGGTGTCTAGCAGCGTGCTAATAGGTCTTGTGGGGTTAATGTTATGAGGCTGGGAAAACGAACGATTTTATTTAAAAATCCGCCGTCAATAATTGCAACGGGCAGCATCGTAGGGCCTATGGAGGCAAAGTGTAAGTACGGTAATTATTTTGACGAAAGATTAGATAGCGACACTTTTGACGAAAAATCCTACGAAAAAGCAGAAAAAAAGTTCCAAATTCGTGCTATTCAGCAAGTGCTTTTCAACGCAGGTTTATTCGTAGACGACGTGGATTTAGTAATAGCAGGCGATTTATTAAACCAAATAACCGTTTCAAGTTTTGCTATTAGGGATTTTAACTTGCCGTTTTTAGGCGTATATTCGGCTTGCGCTAGTTTTGGCGAGGCACTTTTTCTAGGAGCAAGCATGATAAATACGGGCGACTACAAAAATATCGTATGCTTAACGAGTAGTCACTTTTCTAGCGCCGAAAGGCAGTACCGCTTTCCGCTTGAATTAGGTAATCAGCGAACTCCTACAAGTCAATGGACGGTGACGGGTGCAGGTAGCCTAATTTTGTCTAGTAAAAAAGGCAAAACCAAGGTGAAAGGGGCAACTCTCGGCTCTATAGTTGACTACGGCGTAACCGACGTAAATAATATGGGTGGAGCAATGGCGCCTGCCGTGTACGAAACGTTAAAAAGGCACTTTGAGGAAACGGGTAGAAGTTACTCCTATTACGACAAAATCATAACGGGTGACCTTGGAAAATTCGGCAGTAAAATGCTGCGAGAATTATTCAGGCAGGACGGAATCGAACTAACCAACCACGAGGACTCGGGCGCTATGATTTACGGTGACAATAAAAAAGCGGTGCAAGGCGGTAGCGGTGCCGGGTGTTGTAGCGTAATGTTTGGCGGTTATTTTTACAAATTATTACAAAATAACACGTTAAATAGAATACTTTTTATGCCAACGGGGGCACTTTTAAGCAAAGATACTTCACAGCAAGGCGAAAGCATACCAAGTATTTCGCATGCAATCATAATAGAAAACGAGGAATAATATGGATATTTTTATTAGATATATGCAAGTGTTTTTAACGGGTGGTTTAATATGTTTGCTTGGTCAATTTTTAATAAACAAAACGAATATGACCTCTGCAAGAATTTTGGTTACATTTATGCTTATCGGCGTGGTATTAGAGGTGACGGGAGCATTTAAATATATAGTTGAGTTCGGTGGCTCAGGCGCTACCATTCCGATATGCGGTTTTGGTAGTTCGCTTGCTCGTGGGGCTCTTAAAGGTATGGAGGAAGGCGGAGTGATAGGTGCAATCAGCGGTGGGCTTAGTGCGGTTTCAGGTGGAATTAGCACCGTGATTGTGACCAGTTTTATTTACGCTTTAATCTTTAAATCTAAGAGTAAAAAGTTCTAAATTATTCTACAAAACACCGAATTGTAGAATAACATAGCACATTTTAATAGTATTTGTCAAAAAAACAAGCCTTTTTGCATATAGTATTTACGATATGAAGAAAGGTTTTTTTATTAAAAAATCAACTAAACTGCTAATCGCTGTTATAATATGTATCGTTATTTTTGTTTTTGCCGCCGTATATTTTAGCAAAAACGTAAAGCCTATCGTACTTGATTATAGTCAGGCAACGGTTAGGGCTCTTGGAGTAAACGCAGTAAACCAAGCGGCAATTATCGTAATAAACGACGAATTAAAGTACGAAGATTTGTTCACGATAGAGTTTGACGAAAACAACAGAGTGTCTATGATAAAGGCAAATTCGCCTGCAATAAACGTTCTTGCAAGAAATATGGCAACGGTTACGCAAAACAACCTTAAAAGCCTGGGAATGCAGGAATTAAACATACCGCTAGGCACTTTTTCAGGAATAAACTTACTAACGGGGCAAGGACCTGACGTAATCATCAAGATTATGCCGGTTGGCAACGTGCTATGCGATTTTAAAAGCCAGTTTATCCAAGCAGGAATAAACCAAACGGTGCACAAAATTTATATCGACGTGTTTATCGATATCAGCATAATTCTGCCTATTGACGAGGTGAACGTGTCGGTGGATACCGAAATTCTCGTGTGCGAAAACCTAATTGTTGGCGAAATTCCCGACGTATTTTTAAATATCGGCGATAAGATATTCGATTTAGTGCCATAAACGTTTTTTTACTTGACTTTTTTTAGTAATAAATATATATTGTATATAAAGCGTGGATAAAGAGTAGTAACTTCCGTAACGCTAAAAGAGATTACGTCTAACTTGCTGAAAGGACGTATTAGTAGTGCGGTTGCGAATTCACTTTGGAGTGTCCTATCAAAAGTAGGAACGGTGGTTACGTTATAGCCAAATGAGTGGCCGAAAGGCAATATAGGTGGTACCGTGCAATATTGCACCCTATAAGCGTATGCTTGTAGGGGTTTTTTGTTATAAAGGAGAATTTATGCAAACTATCATTTCAAAAATCATTGAGCAATGTTCTTTGCTTATTGAGAACGCTAAGTTCACAAAAGAACTAGGCGACATCAGAATCAAATATTTTGGTAAAAACGGCGAATTTACCTCGCTTATGAAAGGTCTTAAAGACGTAAAGAAAGAGGATAAGCCTATCTTTGGTAAGATGCTAAACGATTGCAAAAAATCGTTAGAGGCTAAACTTGACGAGAAGTTTAACGCATTATCGCTTAGCGAAAAAAGTGCAAAACTAAAAGATGAAGAGGTGGATATTACTTTACCGGGAAAGGAGAGTGAAATCGGCGGATTGCACGTACTAAGCAAAGTTCGTGACGAAGTCGTAAATATCTTCACAGGTCTTGGCTTTACCGTATCTGACGGACCTGAGATTGAAACCGATTACTTCTGTTTCCAAATGCTAAACATTCCAAAGGATCACCCGGCAAGAGATATGCAAGATTCCTTCTTTATAAACGACAACTTGATTCTTCGTACTCAAACGTCGTCGATGCAAGTAAGAACAATGTTAAAGCAAGAGCCTCCTATTAGGATAATTAACCCGGGCAAAGTGTACAGAGTAGATAGCGACGCAACTCACTCTCCGATGTTCCAACAAATAGAGGGCTTGGTTGTAGACAAAAACGTTACCTTGTGCGACCTAAAAGGCTCGCTTGAAGTGTTTGCAAAAACCTTATTTGACAAAAACACCAAGGTAAGATTCCGTCCTTCGTACTTCCCGTTTACCGAGCCTAGCGTAGAGGTTGACGTAAGTTGTCCGTTCTGCCAAGGCAAAGGCTGTAACCTATGTAAAGGCACGGGCTGGATAGAAATTCTTGGCGCCGGTATCGTAAACCCTGTTGTTCTTGACAACTGCGGTATCGACAGCAAAAAGTACAGCGGATTTGCTTTTGGTATGGGCGTAGAGCGTATTGCAATGATTAAATACGGCATTCCCGATATGCGTATTTTGTTCTCTAACGACATGAGATTTTTGAAGCAATACAAATAGGAGGATAAAAATGAAAGTACCTTATAGTTGGTTAAAAGATTTTGTAGATATAGACGTAACGCCTGAAATACTTGCGGACAAACTCGTTAGCGCGGGTTTTGAGGTAGAAGATATTATTTCTGACGGCAACAAGTGTAAAAACGTGGTGACGGGACGTATCGAGGAAATTGTGCCGCACCCGGATAGCGACCACATGGTTATTTGTCAACTTAACGTCGGTGGAGAGGAACTTGTGCAAATCGTTACCGGCGCAAGTAACGTGGCGGTCGGCGACGTAGTACCCGTTGCTATGCATAACTCGTACTTACCTGACGGCACGAACATTAAAAAAGGCAAACTTCGTGGCATTCCGTCTTTTGGTATGCTTTGCTCGGGCGGAGAACTAAATTTGACCGAGGAGGATTTTGCAGGCGCAGGTGTGTACGGTATTTTGCAACTTGATAAAAACCTACCGCTTGGAAAAGACATTAACGAAGTAGTTCTACAAGGCGACGTGATTTTGGACGTTGCTATCACTGCAAACAGACCGGATTGTAATAGCATTATAGGTGTTGCTCGTGAGGTTGCTTCGGTACTTAACAAGCCGTTTAAGGACGTTGAAATAGGCTACGAAGAGGACAAAACCGACGATATAAAAAATTACGTAGACGTTATTGTTGAAAGCGAAAACTGTAATCACTATATTGCAAAAGCGGTAAAAGACGTTGTGATTAAGGAGTCGCCAAACTACATTCAAAAGAGATTGCTTGCTTGTGGCATTCGTCCTATAAACAATATCGTGGACTTCACAAACTACGTGCTACTTGAAATCGGTCAACCTATGCACGCATTTGACGAGGCGGAGTTAAAGGACAAAACCATAGTCGTACGTCAAGCAAAAGAGGGCGAAGTTTTGGTAACGCTTGATGGCGCTGAAAACAAACTTGACGAAACGATGCTTGTAATTTGCGATAAGACAAGTCCCGTTGCCGTTGCAGGTATTATGGGTGGGCTTGGTTCAGGCATAAAGGACGACACTAAGGCGGTTGTTTTTGAGTCCGCTAAATTTGCTCGTGATAGCGTACGTCGTACTTCTAGAAAATTAAAACTTGCTTCTGACAGTAGCCAAAGATTTGAAAAGGGCATTGATTACGTATCGCAAAACACCGCAATCGACAGGATTTTGACCTTGATTTACCAAACTGAAAGCGGCAAAATCGTTGGCGGAATGCGTGAGTATATCGATAAGCCTAATGCGGTAAGAACCGTTAAATTCGCCTCTTGGGAAATCACTAAAATTCTTGGAATTAAGATTAGCGACGAGGAAATAATTAGGATTTTGTCGTCACTTCAATTCGTTATCACAAAGAATGGCGAGGAGTTTGCGGCAGAAATTCCGCTTTACCGTGAGGACGTAATAAACGCAAACGATATTGCTGAAGAACTAATTAGAATGCACGGTTACGACCACATAACCTCCACGCTTTTTGTCAACCCTACGCAAACGCAAGGCGGAAAAACAAGTTATCAAAAATTTGAAGATAAACTAAAACAAACCTTGTGCGGAATGGGTATTTATGAGGGAATAAGTTATTCGTTTATCACGCCAAAGGCATTCGATATGCTTTGTTTAAAGGAAGATGACGAAAGAAGAAACGCCATAAAACTACTAAATCCGCTTGGCGAGGACCTTAGCGTTATGAGAACTACGCTTGTTCACAGTATGGTTCAAAGCATGGCAAACAACCTTGCTAAGAGCGTAAATAGTGGCAGAATTTTTGAGATTGCAAGAACTTATTTGCCAAAAGAGTTCCCTATCGTAAACCAACCAAACGAGGTGGAAAACCTTGTTATCGGTTTGTTTGGCGAGGGTGAGGACTTCTTCACCGCAAAAGGTGTGGTTGAAAATATACTAAAAGTGTTTAATATCGACGCAAGATACGTGAGGGCTAGCGAACCTTATTTGCACGACGGACGTAGCGCAGAAATTTTGTGCGGAAAGAACGTTGTGGGTAAATTCGGCGAGGTGCACCCAAAAGTTTTGGCTAACTACGAAATCAGCCAAAGAGTTTACGTTGTTGAAATCGAACTTGAAAAGATATTTAGAATTAAAAAGGACTTCAAGCCGTTTGTAAACATTCCAAAATATCCGTCGGTAAGCCGTGATATTGCGGTAATCGTAGACAAAACCGTAATCGCTGAAGATATTATCGCAACCGTTAAAAAGACGGGCGGCAAAATGCTGGAAGAGGCAAATATTTTCGACGTGTTCACTTCAAAACAAATAGGCGAAAATAACAAGAGCGTGGCTATATCCATGGTGTTTAGGGCTGAAGACAGAACCTTGACCGAGGAGGTAATCAGCGCTCAAATCGAAAGAATACTTAAAGCCCTAGAAGTAAGGGTTGGAGCAAAATTACGTTAATGAAAATGGAATTACTTTCGCCGGCGGGGGACGTAGCGTCCTTCAAACAAGCGATAGACAAAGGCGCTGATGCGGTGTATTTTGGCTTGCAAAACTTCAACGCTAGGCGTAATGCGGACAATTTTAACAATGAAAACGTAGATAAGTGGGTAAAATATGCCCACTTATTTGGCGTTAAGGCGTACGTTACGTTAAATACCAACGTGAAAGACAGCGAAAAAGACGAACTTATTAAAGTAATCTTGGCTTGCAAAAACGCCAAAATAGACGCCTTTATCGTTACCGACATGATGACGGCGTGCCTTGTTAGAAAGTACACGGATATTCCTATGCACGCAAGTACGCAAATGGGCGTAAGTAATTTATACGGCGCAAAATACTTGGAAAACCTAGGTTTTACTAGGGTTGTGCTTGCTCGTGAAACCTTGGAAAAGGATATAATCGACATCAAAAAGCACACAAATCTAGAGATTGAATATTTTGTTCACGGCGCACTTTGTGTGTGTTATTCCGGTCAATGCTTATTCTCCTCGATTATTAGTGGCGAAAGCGGAAACAGGGGGCTATGCAAACAACCGTGTAGGCAACTTTATCAGTCCGAAAAGGAAAGCGGCTACCTATTATCTACCAAAGATTTGTGCCTTATAGACAAAATTGAAAAATTAAATAGCCTTGGAATAGACAGCCTAAAAATAGAGGGCAGATTAAAGCGCCCCGAGTACGTAGGCGTCGTTACCAAAAATTACAGAGAGGCAATAGACGAATTTTATTTAAATTGCTCCTTTAAAAATGATAAGAGAATATCTGAACTTAAAAAAGTGTACAATCGTGGCGGCTACACGAGGGGATATTTGTTTAATGACGACGTAACTTACAAAAAAGTGCAAAATCATATAGGCGAAAAAGTAGGAGAGATTGTAAGACTTAACGGGAAATACTCTGTTCTAAAAGGAAAATTCGATAAAGAGAGCGGTTATAAAATTTTTAGAAACGGCGAAGAAATTTGCGGCGGAAAATTCAACCTCGTCAAAAATTTAGGCGGCGGGGAATTTTTAGTCGACTATTTTGGTAAAATAGGCGACGAATTCAACGTAACTACCGACGCTAATCAACTTAACGATATATCGCAATATTCAAGAAAATTAAACGCAAATATTGAGATAAAAGCAAACGTAGGCGATTATTTGTATATCACAGCAAGTTGTAATGACATAGGCATAAATATTCAATCCACCGATAAAATATTAAAAGCAGAAAATAAACCTATTACCAAAGAGGACGTAGTTAAAATCTTTAACAAAGTGGGTGATACCGTGTTTAATCCTAATATCATTGCTTCAATCGATAATGACGCATTTTACCCGTTATCAAAACTTAACAGTTTAAGAAAGGAAACCTACGTTTACCTAGAAAATAAAATAATCGAGAATTACGAAAGTAATCTATATAATACGTATAAAGAAAACACTAATTCTACAGAAACTAATATTCTAGAATACTTTAATCTACAAAACAATGAGAATGTAGAGCAATGTATTATTAAAAATGGCGAATTAGATAATACTAGCAAAACCGGTCAAAATCATAAAAGATTAGTTGCGGTAGAAACAGATTCGGCAGAAATAGGTAAAGACACGCTAAAAAATATCGACCTACTTGTTGTAAACCCATTCTATTTAATAGGTGACGATATTATCGAAACGTACTTTAAACTAATTAAAACCAACAACTTAAAAACCGAAATATATCTAAAACTTCCAACGATTGCAAGAGGAAGCGATATAACCGTAATAGAAAATATTTTGGATAAATATTCAAAAAAACTTGATGGGCTTTACTTTAACACGATATACGGTTTTGAACTAGCAAGAAAGTATAAACTTAAAGCGTTTGGCGGTTTAGGACAAAATTTGTATAACTCAATCGCAATAAATAATAAAGAATTTACTTACGAGGTTTTGTCTGCCGAGTTAAATAAAGATGAAATCAAAAAATTATCTAATCAAAAAACTTTTGTTTATGCGTTTGGGAAATTACCGCTTATGACGTTTGCGCATTGCGTAAATAAAAACGTAAACAACGTGAATTGTAATGCTTGTAATAAGTTGCCAAACGTAAGAGAAACCTATATTAAGGACAAAAAATACGAGTTTACGATAAAAAGAAATAAGGTAAATAGTTGTTATTTTACTTTGTACAACAGTTTTACCACAAATATTTTAGATTATTGTAATAAATATAATTTAAATGTTTATATTGATATGGTACAATATACGGGAAGTATAGGTTCTACCTTAGATTTATTGTTTAAGGGCGGTGAACCTTGTGAAAATTACACAAAAGGGCACTTAAATAGAGGTGTGAAGTGATAAAAAGCAAGACTTTAAAAGTACTTGAGTACGACAAAATATTAGAAATGCTTTCAAAAATGGCAGAGTCCCAAAAGGCAAAGGAAATGATATACGAGCAATCGCCTTCGCCGTCTTTTGACTACGCTTTAACACTTCAACAGGAAACTAGCGAGGCGTACGATATTATGTACAACTTTGCACTTAATCCCTACTTTTCGGTAGACGATATCAGCGTGATTTTACAGTCGGCAAGAAAAATGTCGCTACTAAGTATGGCGGATTTACTAAAAATCGCAAGAGTGCTAAGGGTGGCTAGAAACTTGAAAACCACCATTTTTAAGGCTGAAAACAGCAAAATTTCGCTAATAAAGTCCTACGTAGACGGTATTTATACCAACCAAAACTTAGAGGCGGATATTGAAAAGAGCATTTTGTCCGAAACGGAAATGTCCGACTACGCATCGAAAGATTTAAAAAGCATTCGTGACGCAATAAAAAGGCAAAACGAAAAAATAAGGCAAAAACTAAATAGTTACGTCACTTCGTCAACCTACCAAAAGGCGCTACAAGATAATATCGTAACCATAAGAAAAGATAGGTTTGTACTACCGGTAAAAGCCGAGTACAAAAATATGATTGATGGCATCGTTCACGACGAATCTTCAAGCGGCGCAACCGTATACATTGAGCCTATGGCGATTGTGAACCTAAACAACGAAATCGTATCGCTAAAAACACAGGAACAAGCGGAAATCGTCAAGATTTTGCAAGCGTTTACTGTTGTTGTCAGCGGCGAGGCGGAGACTATTCAGCGAAACTTCGATATCATTACTAGCCTTGACGTAATCTTTGCAAAAGCAAAACTAGGCAAGGAAATGAAGGGTAATTTGCCGATTTTAAACGACGAGGGCAAAATTAACGTTATTCGTGGCAGACACCCGCTTATTGATAAGGATAAAGTTATGCCTATATCCATAAACTTAGGCATTGATTTTGACATGCTTGTAATCACAGGTCCGAACACGGGCGGCAAGACCGTAACGTTAAAACTCGTGGGCTTGTTCACTCTTATGGCGCTTAGCGGAATGCTTCTTCCTCTTGACGAGGGTAGCACGCTATCCTATTTTGAGGCGGTGAACTGTGATATCGGCGACGAACAAAGCATCGAGCAAAGCCTATCCACGTTCAGTTCGCACCTTAAAAATATCGTACAAATCGTGAACACGGTAAACGACAAGTCGCTTTTACTATTTGACGAACTTGGCGCAGGCACAGATCCAAGCGAAGGTGCGGCGCTTGCGACTGCAATATCCGAGTACGTGCTTAAATCCGGAGCAAAGGCAATCGTAACCAGCCACTACAACGAACTAAAAGAGTTTAGCATGGTAACTAATCGTGTCGAAAACGCAAGTATGGACTTTAACCCGATTACTTTCGAGCCTATTTACAAACTGATTATAGGCGTTGCGGGCTCGTCTAACGCACTTCAAATTGCAAAAAGATTAGGGCTTAAAGAGGAGATTATAACCCTAGCGGACTCTAAAATATCTAGCGATAAAAAGGAATTTGACAACATTATAAAAACCGCACACAAAACCAAAAAAGAGGCGGAGTATTACCTTGAAGAAATCTACAAGGATAGGCAGGAAGAAAAGGAACTTTTGGCAAAAATTAAGGACGATAGGGAAAAATTACTAAAAGCCCAAGAAGAACTTAATAATAAGTTGCGAAAGGACTCTAAGAGCCTTATTGAAGACACGGTGAGTGAAGCGGAAGATATCATTGACGAGATGAAAAAACTGCTTAAAACACCTACCGAACAGAATATTTTTACCGCACGAAAACTGAAAAAACAACTTGAAAATATGTCGGTAAAATACGAGGATAAGGTGGAAAGCGAATACGTGGAGGATACGTCGCCGATTACGGTAGGCTCGTGCGTTTTGCTTAAATCCTTAGGTAAACAAGGCATTGTAGAAAGCATCAATCCAAACAAAAACAGCGTGAGAATTAGGCTTGGCAACATCACGATGGACGCAAAAATGCACGAAATAGTTAAGGTGAAAGCAAACAAAGTTAAGCCAAAGCCTGTGAACGTATCCAAAGAATTTTCGACAGAGAGTCTAAAAACCGAACTTAACGTTATAGGTAAAACTGTGGACGAGGCGATTGTTGACGTTGATAATTTTATCGACAAAGCAAGCACGCTTGGGGCAACGGAAGTTAGAATTATTCACGGAAAAGGCACGGGAAGGCTTAGAAAAGGCGTGCAAGAGCACCTAAAAAAGCACACTTTAGTGAAGTCTTTTAGAAACGGCGGATACGGAGAAGGAGAAACGGGGGTAACGATAGTTACGTTGAAATAATGTTACAAAATTTTTACGAAATTACTGTACAAAACACGTCTGGTAAATGGCTGAAAACGTACCGAGCATTGCTTGTTATAAATATTTTGCTAAAACTTCTATCGGTTAGTTTAATCAGCCTTACATCGATATTTTCCGAGTATTACTGGTTTTTGGTAGTCGGCGTTTTTGCAATCAGTATGATTATTAGTGCGCTTTCGGGTAATATCCTAAAATATTATAAGTACACCTTTAAAGCGGGCGAACTTGAAGTTAGGCGAGTTGGATTTAACAAAAAAGAAAAACTGATTTTTTGTGATAATTTAGAAAACTACCACTTTAGCAAAAAATACGTAAGTAACACGATAGAGGCGTACTCTGAAACCTTTACCGCAATAATTACAAACAACGAAAAATATTTATTGTTTTCGCCTGATAGGTATATGATCGGGCTACTTGAAAACAGTATAAAGGTGAATAAATGATATATTTTGACAACGGCGCAACCACAAAATGCTACGAAGAAGTGGTTGAAATTTTTAGAAAATACGCAATAAACGATTATTTTAATCCTTCCGCTTTGTACCACGAGGCAATAAGTGTAAGTAAAGAGGTGACCACGGCAAGAGAGAGCCTAATAAAAAGGGTGAATTTTGACGGCAACTTGATTTTTACGGCAAGCGGTTCTGAGGCGGACAACCTAGCGCTACTGTGCTGTAAAAAAAGAAACGGCGGCAAAATAATCGTGTCAAACAGCGAACATTCGGCAATTTTCCAAACCGCTAAAGAACTTGAAAGACGAGGCTACGAGGTAATTTTCGCTCCCGTTGATTCGTGCGGCAGGGTGATAATAGAGGAGTTTGAAAAACTACTAAGCGATAAGGTTTGCCTAGTAAGTATTATGCACGTAAACAACGAAACGGGCGCTGTAAACGATATTGAAAAAATCGCAAAACTTACCAAAAAATATTCGCCACGTTGCATCGTTCATAGCGACGGAGTACAAGCGTTTGGAAAACTAAAAATAAACCTAAACAAACTTGGCGTGGACTTATATTCGATTAGTGGACACAAAATTCACGCACCAAAGGGAATAGGCGGGCTTTTTGTTAAAAAAGGCGTAAATCTTTCACCTATTATTTTTGGCGGCGGACAAGAATTTAAAGTAAGGTCAGCAACTGAAAACGTGCCGTACATAAAAGCGCTTGAATACGCAGCAAACACCGTTTATGCCGATTTTGACGAAAAATACTCTAAAAAAATGGAAATTATAGAGTATATTCGTAATGAAGTTACAAAAAATGTGGAGGACGTAATATGCCTTACCCCAACTAAAAACGGACACTTTGCACCGCATATTATATCATTTGCATTTAAGGACGTAAGGGGCGAGGTTTTGATGCACACGCTTGAAAAAGACGGCTACGTCGTGGGTATCGGCTCGGCTTGTTCGTCACACAGAGGAACGGGCAGAATTCAAGAGGCAATCGGGCTAACTAAGGACTACGAAAAGGGTGAACTAAGGATAAGCATATCCGAATTTAACACGCTTGAAGAGGCAAAAGGTCTTACCGAAAAACTAATCAAAAACGTAAAAGAATTAAGGGAATTTATACAAAAGTAGGAGCAATATGGAAAAGACGATTTTAATAAGATATGGAGAGATATTCTTAAAAGGCAATAATAGAGGTTTTTTTGAAAATACGCTAATAAAAAACATAAAAAAGGCGCTAAAAGGCTATAAATACGACTTTATCAAAACTAGCGGCAGGTATTTAATCGATAATTATAATCTTGACGACGAGGATCAAATAATAAATATTTTAACCAAAGTTTTGGGCATACATTCAATTAGCGTTGCTTACAAAACCGATAGCGATATCGAAAACATTGCAAAACTTGTGATTGAACTGGGAAAAGACCTTGAAGGCACTTTTAGAATTACCGTTAAAAGAGCAAACAAGAAACTTCCTTTAACTTCTACCGAAATCGGAGCAGTACTTGGCGGTAAACTACTAGACGCAAACCCTAATTTGACGGTTGATTTATTCGATTTTGACAAGGAAATCTTCGTAGACGTAAGGGAAAACGGCGAAACTTTCGTGTTTATGGATAAAATTATGGGTGCAGGCGGCATGCCTGTTGGAACGTCGGCAAACGCAATCGCATTGCTTTCAGGAGGTATCGACAGCCCGGTTGCAACCTACATGATGGCAAAACGTGGCGCAAAAATATTTGCCGTTCACTTCCATAGTTATCCGTACACTAGCGAACTTGCAAAGGAAAAAGTTATTGACCTAGCAAAGAAAATCAAGCCGTACACCGGCAGCACAACGCTATTTGTAATACCGTTTACCCATATTCAACAAGAAATTCACGAGAATTGCCCGGCAGAGTACATGATTACGATTATGCGCAGATTTATGATGCGCATTGCTGAAAAACTTGCCAAAGAAAACGAGTGCAAAGCAATTATTACGGGTGAGAGCCTTGGTCAAGTTGCAAGTCAAACAATGGAGAGCATTAACGTGACAAACGAGGGTATTACCTTGCCTATTTTCCGTCCTTTAATAGGTATGGACAAAACCGAAATTATTGAAATTGCGAAAAAAATCGACACTTTTGACCTTTCGATTTTGCCTTACGAGGATTGTTGCACGGTGTTCTTGCCAAAAAATCCTGTAATTAAACCAAAACTTGACCTTATTAAAAAAGCGGAAAGCGTGCTAGATTTTGATAGTTTAATCGGCGAGGCAATCGAAAACAAAGAAACGATTATTATTTAATTAAATAGAGGATAAAGAGGATAATTTTTTTTCAACCTCATAAAACTTCTTTTTGCAAAATACTGATAATTATTAGCAAAATTCATAAAAGTATTATAAAATATCAAATATTATATAGTAAAAAGAACCTTCAAAAAGGTTCTTTTTAAGTTATTATTAAGTTATTTTATACCGTTATAATATGCAGTTTTATATACGGTTTTATATGGTTTTTATATACAGTTGACGTATTTTTCTTTTAGATATACTTTTTTGTCGTTGTTAAAAAAGTAGGGCTTTATAACGTATGAGTACCTTAGTTTTCCTTTGTTGTTTTCGTCGAAAAACTCGGTTAGACCGTCCTCGTTTTCTATTGTGGCAATTAGTTTTTTGTTAAATAAGCCGTAGCGGTATATTTCGTAAGTTACAAAGTCTTTTGCTATAAAACTAAGTTTTACGCCGTCGTAGTTTTTAGTAATGGTTACGTCAAGAACGTTCAAGTCGTTAAAGATATCGGATTGCTCGGTCGGTGCGTTATCTGTCGTGAATATTTCCCATTTTTTAAGGCTGTCCGGGAAAAGCGGGTTGGCTTTAACCACTTTATTTTGATATTTTAGCGTGTACAAATCGATTTCTTCCTCGATTATATCGCTAGGAATAGTGAAATTTGTAGGCTTTTCGTCCTTATACAAATATTCGTAAACCATAGCAGATTGCGTAGCAGGGTAACTTCCGCCGCTAACAGATGGTAATAGGTCGTTTTCCGCTTTATTAGATAGGTTTCCCTGCCAGCACAGCAGCGTGTGCGACGGAGTATAACTTACCGAATAACTATCGCTATTGCCGTTTTTACCCCTTACCGTGCCGGATTTTCCTGCAATTTCATAAGGTAAATAGGATAGTTTTTTTAGCGTTCCGTCCGTTACTGCCGACCTTAAACAATCGGTTATTATATATGCGTTCCCTTCTTTTGCCACTCGTTTTTTAATGCTATAATTAGTAAAAACGTTATTTTCGATAGCAATTTTGTTCACGAATTTTAAGTTTTGCCACTCGCCGTAATTAGCCAGCATAGAGTAGCCGCTAAGCAACGTGACCATATCCACACCATAGGTAAAACCGCCAAGAGCAAGAGGTAAGCCGTCCTGACCAACCGTGTTAAAGCCGAACTTATTTAGGTATTCTTTTGCTTTTTCTACGCCAACATCGTTCATCACCTTTACGGCAGGCACGTTGTAGGACTTAGCAAGGCTTTCTCTCATATCAACGTAGCCGTGATAAACGTCCTTATAATTATTTGGATTGTATCCGTTAAAGTCGGTTTTTTCGTCTAAAACGGGGGTCGCAACCGTCAAAGTTTTCTCTTCAAGCGCAGGAAGAAAACTTGCAAACGGCTTTGCCGTAGAGCCGATTTGCCTTTTTACAAGATATTGATTATACTTATAACTACTTTGAAAAGCGATAATCGAGCCTGAAAGATTGTCGCAAACAGCAATTACGTTGTCAGGGAAAACGCCGTTTTCATTTTTTATTACGCCACGCTTTTTTGTTACGATGTCGGATATTTCACGCTGTAATTCAAGGTCTAAATTCGTGTAAATTTTTATTTTGTCGGGCAACTTTACGTTATTTTTAAGCCCTAATATCTTTTTGGTTTCATAAATAGCGTTGGTTATATAACTATTCAAAAAATTGTTGATTTTGCCGTTTTTTGCAATTTTTATTTCATAATTTGCCTGATTATAGTATACTTCGTCCGATATTTTGCCGTTTTCACTTGCCATTTTCAGTATTAGATTTTTTCGTTTGTTAGCCCTATCGTAACATACCAGCGGAGAATATTTACTTGGATTTTTTACAACGCCTGCCAGCATACAGCACTCTGCAAGATTTAGGTCTTGAACCTCTTTATCAAAAAATACTTGGCTTGCGTTTTTAATACCGTAAACGCCGCCTCCAAAATACAATATATTAAGGTACATCGTCAAAATATCGTCCTTTGAGTAGTTCTTTTCCAGTTGTTTTGCAATTTTAAATTCGGCAAGTTTCCTATTTAAGTTTTTGTCGCAATTTAAGTGCGTATTTTTCACAAGTTGCTGAGTAATAGTAGAGCCGCCTTCGGAAAAACTACCTTTTACGAGGTTGTGAACGCCTGCCGACATAATTCTTTTGTAATCTATGCCGTTATGAGTGTAAAATTTTCTATCCTCGGTGGTTAAAAACGCAAGTTTGATATTATCGGTTATCTCGTCTTTTTGTATAAAATTAGAGTAGTATATGCCGGTTACGTCGTTGTTTTTCCTATCATAAATCGTCACGTTTTGGTAGTTTATGGGTAGTTTTGCGTGAACGAGATTTATCCTACTTGTCACCGACAAATAGTACGCTAAAAATATCACCGCTAAGGTAAGCAGTAAAATTATAAATATCAAAATTACGTTTTTAAAAATTTTTCGTCCTTTCTTTTCTTCCATACCCATATTATTAGTATTTTTAATAATAATTATTATAATAACTGCTATATTGTTGAAAAATAAGCCAAAAAATAGTATAATATTTGCTTGGAGGACTTATGAAAAAATACACGATAGTTACCTACGGATGCCAAATGAACGTTCATGAATCCGAGAAAATAGCAGGTCAGGTGGAAAAACTTGGCTACGAAAAATGTAACGACGAAAATAACAGCGATTTGGTTATTTTCAATACTTGCTGCATTAGGGAAACCGCCGAGCAAAAAGCAATGGGCAATATCGGCGCTTTAAAGCAAGTAAAAAAGAGAAATAAAAATATGATAATCGTAGTATGCGGCTGTATGTCGCAACAAAAGGACTACGACAAACTTATAAAGGAAAAATTCCCATTTGTAGATATAGTTATCGGCACGGCAAACCTACACAAAATCGGTAGTTTAATTTTTGATTACGAAAATAAGCGTAAAAAAATCTACGAAATAGACTACTCAGAAAAACCCGAAATAGTAGAGGCGGACACGATTTGTAGGACAAGTTATCCGCACGCTTGGGTAAATATCACCTACGGTTGCAATAATTTTTGCACCTATTGTATCGTGCCTTACGTAAGGGGCAGAGAAAGAAGCCGTAACTACGAGGAAATTTTAAAAGATATTCGTGACCTACTTAGCCAAGGCTACAAGGAAATCACTTTGCTTGGTCAAAACGTAAACTCTTACGGCAGCGACCTAACTAACGGCGTGAACTTTGCGTTTTTGCTTAAAGAAATAGCCAAAATCGACCAAAAGTTTAGGCTTAGGTTTATGACCAGCCACCCGAAAGATTTGTCTAGCGAGGTTGTGGATATTATCGCAAGTTCTCCTAATATGTGCAAGTGCATTCACCTTCCTTGCCAAGCGGGTAGCACGAGAGTTCTTGGGCTTATGAATAGAAGATACACCAAGGAGCACTACTTGTCGCTAGTTGAAATGATTAGAGAAAAAATCCCTAACTGCGCAATTACCTCGGATATTATGGTAGGCTTCCCAACCGAAACCGAAGAGGATTTTTTGGATACTTTGGATTTGGTTAAAAAATGTAGATTTAGCGGAGCGTTCACCTTTATTTACTCCAAAAGAAAGGGCACGATTGCCGAAAAAATGGAGCAAATACCATACAAAATCAAGCAAGAAAGGGTGGAGAGGCTTATTAAACTTCAAAACCAAATCACCGCTGAACTATCTAACGAGTACGTAGGTAAGACTTACGAAGTGCTGATTGACGGCAAAAACGACAAGAGAAACGGCGTGGTAATCGGTAGAACCGACTGCGGCAAACTGGTGAACGTAAAAGGCGACGAAAGTCTAATAGGTAAGTTTGTAAACGTATATATTAAGTCCGCAAAACTATCAGCCTTAGAGGGTGAAATCGTAGCGGAATAAGTAAAAAGAAACTAACAAAAGATTATAGTAAATTTGCCTTAATAGTTAGATTTAGCAAATAATTACACGTAGTTTATTAAACAGCACGCATTTAATTACTAACAAAGTCGAAAGGATAATTAAACTTAAATTATATTTTTGTAAAAAGAGTGGTTTAGGAAAAATCAAACCAAAACGTATCGGAGAAATGATGAAAGAAAAACTATCACCTATGATGCAACACTACCTTGAAGTGAAGGAAAAATACAGCGACGCCATAGTCTTTTATAGATTAGGCGACTTTTACGAGGTGTTTTTTGACGACGCTAAGGAAGTATCTAGGATACTTGACCTAACGCTTACGGGTAGGGCTTGTGGGCTTGAAGAAAGAGCGCCAATGTGCGGCGTGCCTTATCATGCGGTGGACAAATATATATCAAAACTTGTAGAAAAGGGCAAAAAAATAGCCATCTGCGAACAACTTAGCGAGCCAAACGGCAAAACTATGGTGGAAAGGGACGTAATCAGAGTGATAAGCGCAGGAACGGTGATGGAAGACAATATGCTAGACGCCGGTAAAAACAACTTTATCGCCTCCGTTTACGTAGACAAAAAGAACGCAGGCTTAACTTGGTGCGACCTATCGACAGGCGAGTTTTACACCACCGAGTTTGACCTATCAAAAAACAATTTATTAGAGGATTTTATCACCACTTTTTCGCCTAGCGAGATAATCGTAAACCGTGAATACGTGGAAACGGTGAATAATTATCCTGCCGTTAAAGTGGGTAAATTGCCTTTTGCCTCCACCTTTTACGACTGGGCGTATAACTATCAAAACGCTAAAAAACGCCTGTTAAAGCAATTAGACGTGACTACGCTAGATAGTTTTGAACTTACCGAAAAAAAGTACTCGGTGATTTCTTCGGGTGCGCTGCTTGACTACTTACTAGAAGGTCAAAAACGCTCCTTAGACCAAATTAACAGCATAAAATACGTGAACAAAAGCGAATATCTTACCCTTGATTACAAGGCGGTAACAAACCTTGAAATTTTCGAAACGCTTCACACCAAAAAGAAGACGGGCAGTTTGTTTGGAGTACTGGACAAAACTAACACCTCAATGGGTACGAGGGAACTTAGAAAATGGTTAGAGCAACCGCTTCAAAACGAAAATAAAATCAACAGTAGGCTTGATTCGGTTTCCGAACTAATAGAAAAAGAAGAGGTATCCAAAAACCTAACCTTATCGCTTAAAGGTATTCGAGATTTGGAGCGTCTTGCAGGTAAAATCGCATTTGGCTCGGTTATGCCTCGTGATTGCCTGTCTATAAGCGAATCACTAAGAGCGTTACCGATGCTGAAAAACACGCTATTTTCACTAAATAGTTCTATATTTACACAAATTAGAGAGCAGTTTGACTGTTTGGAGAGCCTTCAAATACTGCTAGACACGGCAATTAGCGAAAATGCGCCACTTGTACTTAAAGACGGCGGATTTATAAAAGAAGGCTTTAATAGTGAACTTGACGAATATAGAAATCTAAGCGGAAACGCAAAAACCATCCTTGCCGAAATCGAGGCGAAAGAGAAAGAGGCAACGGGAATAAAGAACCTAAAAATAGGCTACAACAAAGTGTTCGGCTACTATATCGAGGTGTCAAAATCGAATATCGACGAAGTACCGTATAGATATATAAGAAAACAAACGCTAACAAATGGCGAAAGATACATAACCGAAGAACTAAAAGTTTTGGAAGACAAAATTCTTAGCGCAGAGGAAAATTCAATTAGGCTTGAACAAAAACTTTACAAGGGAATTGTCGACGTGCTAAAAAGCAAGGTGTCGGTAATGCAAAAAACCGCAAAATTTATTGCCGTAATCGACTGCTTGAACTCGCTTAGCATCGTATCAAGAGAAAACGGTTACGTAAGACCAACCATCTCTAAAGATATCCAAAACATAGAAATTGAAGAGGGTAGACACCCCGTTGTTGAAGAGTTAATCGGCAGACAAAACTTTGTTTCAAACGACACGATGCTTTCGTCTAGCGATAATATTATGGTAATTACCGGTCCTAATATGGCGGGTAAAAGCACGTATATGAGGCAAATTGCACTAATTACGATTATGGCGCACGTAGGCTCGTTTGTTCCTTGTAATAGTTGCAAAATGCCGATAATCGACCGCATTTTCACAAGAATCGGCGCAAGCGACGACCTTTCGGTTGGGCAAAGCACTTTTATGGTGGAAATGGTGGAAGTGGCTACAATCTTAAATAACGCAACCAAAAACAGCCTACTGATTCTTGACGAAATAGGCAGAGGTACGTCCACTTTCGACGGGCTAAGCATTGCGTGGGCGGTGATGGAATATATCGCAAAAAATATAGGCGCAAAAACGCTGTTTGCCACCCATTACCACGAATTAACCGAACTAGAAGGCAGATTGCAAGGCGTTAAAAACTACCACATACTAATAAAAGAACTAAATAACGACATTATTTTCCTACACAAAATTGCTCGTGGCGGCGCAAACAAGAGTTTTGGTATCGAAGTTGCAGGGCTAGCGGGCGTGCCTAAGGAAGTAATTAAAATTGCAAAAAAATACAACAAAGCCATTGAAAAAACAAACGTAAATATGAGCCTAGATAAGCCTGAAGAGGTAAAACAACTTAGTCTTTTTGTGGATTCGGTCGAGAGTGAAGTGGTGAAAATACTTAGAGAAACCAACGTAAACAACACCACGCCTATCCAAGCCCTTGCCATTTTGGAGGACTTAAAATATAAGGTGGAAGAATAATGAAAATCAATCTTTTAGATAGCACTATTTATAATAGAATTTCCGCTGGCGAAGTGGTAGAACGTCCTGCGTCGATTGTGAAAGAACTTGTCGAAAACTCAATAGATGCCGGCGCAACCGAAGTCGTAATCAGCATAAAAGAGGGCGGAACGCTAAATATCACCGTGACCGATAACGGCATAGGAATAGAAAATAGCGAGATAAAAAAAGCCTTTTTACCGCACGCAACAAGCAAAATTGCCTCTTGTGGCGACCTTGACACCATATCAACACTTGGTTTTAGAGGCGAGGCGCTTGCAAGTATTACAAGCGTGAGTATGGTGAGTATAAAAAGCAAGTCCAAAACCGACGAAGTAGGCAAAATTATCGAACTATCTGCAGGTGAAATAATTAGCGAAAGCGAGTGCGGAATGAACGTGGGTACTACTATATCGGTAGACAACGTGTTTTTCAATACGCCGGCAAGAAAGAAGTTTTTAAAGAGCAATAAGACCGAAGAAAAGTACGTTTCTAACCTTATTAGCAGGCTAATTCTTTGCAATCCCGACGTGTCTTTTACCTATTATGCCGACGACAAAAAAGTGTATCAAACGTTTGGTAACGGGCTAAAAAGTGCGCTTGACGTGGTTTACGGCACAGAAACTACTTCAAATTTAATCGAAATAGATAATACTTTTGGCAATTATAATATAAAAGGCTATATCGGTGACTACAATTACAGCAAACCGAACAAGACTTATCAAACGATAATAATCAACGGCAGATACGTGCAAAACACCACGATATCTACGGCGGTGGCAACCAGTTACGGCGAAAAACTAATGAAAAGAACGTACCCGTTTTTCGTGCTTGAACTGGTAATCCCTTTTGATATGGTGGACGTAAACGTGCATCCTGCTAAAACAGAAGTAAGGTTCTCAGACGAGAGAAAAATTTTCAGTTTTGTGTACCATTCTGTTCAAGACACGCTTCTAAACGACGAAATCAAAAAGAATAAACTGGGTAGTTTTCAAATCGGCAACACCGATACAAGTATTCAAATCAAAAAAGACCTTGGCGAAAAAATAGAAGAAAAACCTGCAAAACACTTCGATTTATCAAGTTTTGCTTTACTTAAAAACGAAAATCCTACAAGTTTAAGCCAAGAATTTTCGATTTTTAATAATAAAATCACCGAGGACGCCGATTATAACTACGAAACCGACAAGAAAATAAACAAGGAAAAACAAGAGGAAAAAATACCTGACGCAACGCTTCTTGACTTTTTTAACCAAAGCGAAAACAGTAATATTTTGTACTCAAACGAGCCTATATTAGAGGAAAAACCGCAAGCAAAAGAGTTTACGGGAAGGGTGGTTGGTCAACTTTTCGACACTTATCTTTTAGTAGAAGACAACAACGAGTTTTACATTATCGACCAACACGCCGTGCACGAAAGGATAATTTTTGACAGCCTTATGAAAAAAGAAAGCCCGGAGGTTCAAAGCCTATTAGTGCCTTACGTATTTGACACGAACTTTATCGAAAGCGAGTTTTTATCGGAAAACCTAGGCGAACTTAACGAAATCGGCATAGGAATAGAGCATTTTGGCGGAAATAGTTACAAAATCAGTTCAATTCCCGTTTGTATGATAAACAACGACCTTGACGGCTTTGTAAAAGACCTGTTAAAGTGTTCCTCCTCCTTAAAATCCATAACAAGCAAGGATATTATTAGGGAAAAATTATGCAGCACGGCTTGTAAGTCGGCAATTAAAGGCGGATTTAAGTTTAATAAGGAGCAACAAGAGGCGCTACTTAAATACTTTATCGATTGCGGAATGCCTACTCATTGTCCGCACGGAAGACCAACAAAAATCACCTTTACAAAGCAAGAAATCGAAAAAATGTTTAAGAGAATCGTGTAATGAAAATAGTATTTATCGTAGGACCTACGGGGACAGGAAAATCAAACCTTGCTATTAACCTTGCAAGCAAAATAAACGGCGAAATCATATCTTGCGACTCTATGCAAATTTATAAGTCGATGGATATCGGCACGGCAAAAGTAAGCAAAGAGGAGCAAGAAAAAGCAAAGCACCATCTAATTGACGTAGCAAACCCAACGGACAATTTCGACGTGTCAACTTATCAAAAATATGCCGAAAGTATTATACAAAAACTGTTTTCAGAGAATAAAACGCCGATTTTTGCTGGTGGAACAGGCTTGTACGTGAACTCTATAATATATCCTATGTCATTTTCAAGCAACGAAAGAAACGAGAAATTACGAGAGGAACTTGAAGAATATTGCTTAAAAAACGGCGCTAGCGCTTTACACAAGAAACTAGAACTATTAGACAAAAAAAGCGCCGATAAACTGCACGAAAACGACGTAAAAAGAGTGATAAGGGCAATAGAAATAGCGCTAAGCGGCGAGAAAAAATCCGACCTTGACGAAATGAAAAAGCCAAAATACGATTGCGTTATGGTGGGGCTAAATACCGATAGAGCACTTCTTTACGAAAGAATCAATAAGCGTGTGGATTTAATGTTCGAGGCTGGGCTTGAAGATGAGGTTAGAAACCTTGTAAATTGCGGCGTTGGTTTTGACTGCCAAAGCATGCAAGCAATAGGATACAAGGAATTTAAGGGGTACTTTGACGGCGAAATTAACCCTGAAGAACTTAAAGAATTAATCAAAAAGAACAGCCGTAACTACGCAAAAAGGCAAATAACTTGGTTCAAAAAATACGAAAATATCAAGTGGTTCGACGTTAGCGAACTAGACAAAGCAACTGATTATATAATAAATAACATAGATTAACGAGGCTAAAATGGAATTTTCAAACGAAATAATTACACTTGTAAATAAGTGTCAAGAGAAAGCAAGAGAGCAATTCGAGTACGTGGAGGACGTGGCACTTTTTAACCAAAACAAAGTACTAAAAGCATTCCAAAACAACCGCATTGCAACTAGGCATTTTACAAACACCACCGGCTACGGCTACGACGATATCGGTCGTGACACCTTGGCAAAACTTCTTGCCGAAATTTTCGGCTGTGAAGACGCAATTTTGTCGCCAAATATCGTGTCGGGAACGCACGCACTTACTTTAATGCTGTTTGGAGTGCTAAGACCAAACGACAATTTTGCTTACATAACCGGTACGCCTTACGACACTTTAAGGGAGGTAATCTACGGCGAAAATATCGGCTCGTTAAAGGATTTTGGCGTAAACTTCGAGGCAATCGAACTAAATGGCGGCGAGTTTGATAAGGAAAAAATCAAAAATCTTCTAACTAGCAAAAAAATGAAGATGCTGGTTATCCAAAGGTCTAGAGGCTACGAATGGCGTGACGCATTATCCATAAGCAAAATCGAGGATATTATTAAGTTTATAAAAGAAATCGACAAAGACGTAATCGTGGCTATCGACAACTGCTACGGCGAATTTGTAGAGAAAAAAGAGCCAACCGAGGTGGGTGCAGACCTACTTGCAGGCTCTATGATAAAGAATTTAGGCGGCGGAATTGCGCCAACAGGCGGATATATTGCAGGCAGAAAAGACCTTGTGGAGCAAGTTTCTTATAGGCTTACGGCACCGTCTATCGGCAGCGAAGTGGGAAGTTATAATTCTAGTTATCAGCCGTTTTACCAAGGCATTTTCCTTGCGCCGACAGTTGTGTCTAGTGCAATCAAAACCAGCATTTTGTTTGGTTACGTGTTTAACGAATTAGGCTATAAAACCTCGCCAAGCCTTGACTCTAAGTGCTACGATATAATTAGAAGCATCGAGTTTAACACGGCGGAAGAACTAATCAAGTTTATTCAATCCGTTCAATACGCATCGCCTATCGACAGTTACGTAACGCCTATGCCATGGGCAATGCCGGGGTATCAGGACGAAGTAATTATGGCGGCAGGAACGTTCGTTTCGGGTGCATCTATAGAATTATCGGCGGATTCGCCTATTCGTGCGCCTTACATTGCTTACCTTCAAGGCGGGCTAACGTTCGAGCACGGCAAAATCGCCGTAATGACTTGCGCTGACGAGATTTTGAAAACAAGAAAATAAGGTAGTCAGGTGGTTTTTTCTACTTTTTAGCGGGAAAACCACTACACCTAAAACTTAATCATAAGATTTATTTTTAGCGCAACTAATTCTTCAACAAACTATTTTAGCGTTAAAATAAAACAGAGCAGCAAAACATCGATAACAAATATAAGCAAGGGGAAATAATAGGCAAGGCAAGGTGAGTACACTAATTCTATGCTAGCATTTACCACAAAAAAACAATAAAAAAAATCCCAACGCTAAGTTGAGATTTGTGGCAGGGGAGACGCGATTCGAACACGCAACCTACGGTTTTGGAGACCGCTACTCTACCGTTGAGCCACTCCCCTTTGACCTTATCAATTATATAATAAATTAGGCTTTAAGTCAATTAAAATAAGGAGTAATATATGCATAAATATGAATTTGGAGTAGTTGGGTACGGCAATATGGCAACCGCTATCTTAAACGGTATATTAAACGCAGAAATTCTTGCAAAAAATTCGATTTTGATTTGCGATTTAATGGACGAAAAACTGGTAAATTTAAAAAATCAGGGCATAAGCGTAACGAATAACGTAAGGGAAGTTTTTGAAAGCGCAAAGTACATTCTTTTATCGGTAAAGCCGCAATCTTTTGACAAACTGCTAGAAGACGAAAAGTATTCGACAAACGCCGAGGCTATAATTTCTATTATGGCAGGCAAACCGATTAGCATAATCAAGGATAAATTTATCGAAAAGCCAACGGTAATTAGGATTATGCCAAACACTCCATGCCTTGCAAACGAGGGTATGAGCGGGCTGGTTTTTGACGATACAACGGACGAAAACCTAATAAATTTTGTAAAAACCACCTTTAATTCGATAGGCAAAACGATAATCATCAAGGAGAGCCAAATAGACAACGTATCTTCAATAAGCGGCAGCGGACCTGCGTATTCCTACACTTTTATCGCAGCGCTAATAAAAGCAGGAATGGAAATCGGCTTAACCTTTGACGAGGCAAAACTTCTTACCGAGCAAACTATCGTAGGCTCTGTAAAAATGCTGCAAAACGCAAAATCAATAAGCGAAATCGAGGAGTTTACCGACAAGGTTTGTAGTAAAGGCGGCTCTACAATCGAGGCAATCAAGCACCTAAAAGAGAGCGATTTTGATACTATCATTATAGACGCAATCAAAAAGTGCAAAAAAAGAAATGAAGAACTAGCAAAAATATAGGTGAAAAATGAAAAAAGTTGATATTTACACCGACGGCGCATGCTCCTGTAATCCCGGTCCCGGTGGCTGGGGTGTAGTGCTTATTTACAAAAGCGTTAAAAAAGAACTTTCCGGTTTTATGCCGGACACCACAAACAACCGTATGGAATTATTCGCAGTTTTGCAAGGGCTTAGATGCTTAAAAGAGGCTTGCGAAGTCACGCTTTATAGCGATTCGGCGTACTTTATAAACGCCATAAACAACGGCTGGCTAAAAGAATGGGAGAGCAACAACTGGAAAACGGCGGACAAAAAGCCCGTTAAAAATTTGGATTTGTGGCAAGCGCTACTTCAAGAAATGAAAAAGCACAAAATTACTTACGTTAAAGTGAAAGGTCACGCCGATAACAAATACAATAATAGATGCGACAAACTTGCTACCGACGAAATTAAGAAAAAGGCAAACGTAAATGCGGTGCACTCTGCAACGTAACTTAGAAATTTTGTAAATAACCTAAGCAGTTAGTACGTAAAAGAGTATTCATAAATACATAAAAAAGTATTCTTATTGCAATTAAAAAACGCATATATTTTAATATTTATGATAAAAAAATTAAGATAATACGTAAAAAAATGCATTAAAAAAAGCCCATTTGGGCTTTTTTTATTCTACAAAATACTTTTTACTAGAATACAACGCTTTATATACTATTACGTAGATCGGCATAATAGTCATATAAATTAGTGGCATAATTAGTGGGCAAACCAAAGTGCGAACGTCGGTAATATCTGCGCCAACGGCGAAGAACGCAACAAGTAAGCAGGTGACAAGCCCTAATAAATATAGCATTACCGTATTCAAAAAGGACAGTTTGAAATTGAAATTCGCTTGCTTTCTAGAGTTTCGATTGCTTAGATATTTTATCGTGCCGCTTATAGGTATTATCAAAAATCCGCATATAATTCCAAGGTACACGTAAGGCGGAAATTTTACGTACACGTTTAGCGCCAGCCAGCATATTGCGGTAAGCAGTAAACTGATAAAGTAGGTGATTATAGAGCAGTCACGAGTAAGTTTATTTGGCAAAAAATACCGCATAGAGTAGTACTTATCGTTCTCATTTTTCTGATAAACCCTTACCTTGTACCCGCTGGAATAAAGTTTGTTTTTCAGGTCAACCGAACTTGTCGGCGCATCGTTTTGATAATTCACGTCGAACTTGTTTTTAGTGGTAGGGCGAACGTCTTGGCTACGTAAATCACGGAATTTATCTTGATAATTCACGTCGCTTTCGTTCTTTTGGAAGGAAAAAGTAGGTTTATTTGCGTCTTTTACCGTTTCCACCTTATTATCGTCGTTGATTATCTTTTGTTTATAGTTTACGTTTACGAGTTTTTTCTCCTGATACAAATTCTCCGTTTCGCTATTTTTAAAGTTTAGGTTGAATAGGTCGAACATTACCTCGTTACTGGAGGTTTTTTCCTCATTTTGCTTATCGGCCGTGCTTTCTTCCATCACTTCTTTACCTAAGTACTCGCTAGCGGGAGCGCTTTCAGGCTCTTCTTTTTTCATAAAAGAGTAGTATGACGGGGTGGTAGGCTCGCTTTCTTCTTCCTTTTCCTCGTTTTTACGGATCAGTTCTTCGTATCTTTTATATATCTCGCTTGACGTATTATTTTTATTCACTTTTAATATATCGTCAAAACTATTATCCATATTTTCCTCGATTTTTTCATTAAGAAAATCGTCTGCTTTGTCAAAATCCTCCTTAGAGTATTGATAATTTTGAAATGCAAACTTTTCAATTTTCTTATTTAATTTTTTCTTGGGTTGCTCGTCTTTACCTACGTGTGCCGCTCGGCGAATCATCGTCGCCGTTCGGGTTAATCGTCTTGCTTTGTCGGTAACTGCCGATGCCAAGTATTTGCGATGCCCTATCTTGTGCCTCAGCGTGCGTCATTTGAGGTGACTCCGGAGCAACGTAGTTAGCAGGGCGGAATACTTGCGCTTGACGATTTTGTTCAGAAGGTCTTAAATTTTCATTAGTCCTTAAAGACTCTTGCATTCTATTGATAAGCGGTGCTTCAGGAAGTTTGCCGCCGCCTTGCGTCTGGTCTTGTTGACGCTTAATATCATTCACAATAATTCCACGTGGTTGTTGCGGCTGGGTTGGATAAGCCGGTTGATTATTGTAACCTTGATGATTAGCGTAAGATTGTTGAGGTTGAGAATAAGACGGAGCAGGTTGAGTGTAGTGCTCTTGTTCCTCGTATCTCGTTTCCTCTTTATACGATTCTTGCTTTGGCATATTGTTCAAAATAATGCCACTAGGTTGCCTTGTGTACGCTTGTTGTTGATTTTGTTGGCTAGGTTTTTCAACGATTCTATCCACGTAAACCACTTTTTCCACCTCGACAGGCCTATCAACGTATATCGGTTTTTCAACCACGGTTTCAACAGGTCTATCCACGTAAACGATTTTCTCCACAGGCTTTTCAACGATTTTTTCTACGACTCTTACGTTCTCTTCGTCAGCGGTAGCAACCTTGGTGTAAGGGCGTAATTCGTTTATATCAAACGGAGTTTCGTCGCTTGCTAAATCAAACTCCTTATCGCTAAGAAGTTTGTCAAGAATGGTTCTCGAAAACTCATATTCGGCTTGTTGGCGTGCCAAATATTCCATACCTTGCTCGGTAAGAGAATAATATCTACGTCTTGCGCCGCTCGTGTCGTCCACGTTGCCCATATAAGAGGTGATTAGGTTTTGTTTTTCCAGCCTTTTTAAACAACTGTACAAAGTTGGTTGCTTAATCACGTATTTTCCGTTGGTTTTTTCTTCGATAAGTTTCAAAATGTCGTAGCCGTAACTTGTGCCGTCGTACAACGCTTTAAGTATAACGGTAGTAACGTTTCCTCTAATTAAATCCGAGTTAATAGTTGAAATATCCATAGTGTTCTCCTTGCCAAAAGGCTATTTTATCTCTTTTAGTACTTTTATTATTTTGCCATATATATTTGCGGCGTTTTCACCGCTACTATCAATATCGATATCGGTTTTTACAATCGAAAAACCATCGTTTTGTTTGGTTAGGATTAGCGAACCGGCAGGGTACAGGTCGCACTTTTTCAAAAACAAACAATCGCCCTCAAAGTAGCCGTCGATTTTGTCCTCGTCCGTCACAACGTATACAAGGTCGGGCAGCACGCTGAACATAGCCTTAGAGGTGACCATAAAGTTTTTGTCGCTAGTGTAAGAATACGAATAATCGCTGAGCAATTTTTGTATTTTGATTTCGCTACTTTGATTGTCCGACAATACTTCCATAGCACGATTTTTATTTTTCAGTTTTTTGATGTATCCCATTTCGTCAAGTTTGTTAACGTAATAGGAAACGGTAGCAGTAGAACTGATATTTAGGGCAGTACAAATGTCACGTATAGACGGTGGAAAGCCGTTTTCAGCCGTAAACTTTTTAATAAATTCGTACACTTTCAAAGTTTTTTCAAGTGTTTTTTCGTTTGATGCCATTATTAGCCGAACATTCTCCTATACTATGATTATACAATATATATAATAAATAATCAATATATATAACCAAAATTTATTCTATATTTTAATATTTTTTAGAATACATTTATCTTTAATCTTCGTCAGATTCTTCACGCAATTTAACCATAGTAGAGGCGTTTTTCCTAATATCTTCGCCTATTGCCGCATAGTGTTTTTTTGTCGTGTTCACGTCGTTATGACCTAGCACTTCGGCAACGACGTATATATCCCTTGTTTCCCGATAAAGTTCCGTTCCGTAAGTGCTTCTAAGTTTGTGAGGGGATATGTTTTTAAGCGGCGTCACGATTTTGGCGTATTTTTTTACCAAATTTTCAACCGTTCTAATTCCAATTCGTTTATTTTGCATCGATAGGAAAAATGCTTGTTCGTTACTTTCAACTTTTTCGTTAGTTGTTCGCTCCAAATAGTACTCGTAAAGAGCGGTCGCCACTTCATCAGAGAAGTACAAAACCACTTGTTTTCCGCCTTTTCTGGTTATCCTAAACGCTTTTTTGTCAAAATCAACGTCGCTTAGGTCAATTCCTACAAGTTCGCTAATACGAATGCCTGTTCCAAGAAGTAATGTAACGATAGCAACGTCACGGCTTTTGGTCAGTTGATGGTAGGATTTTTCACGAATAGTAAGCCCGTAGCCATCCTCAACGGTGTTTATGTAGTTTCCTACCTCGGTTCTATCCAGCCTGATTATCTCTTTATCGTGAATTTTTGGCATAATTATTTTGCTTGCCACGTTCTCGCTTAACTTTTCCTTGTTGTAAAAATACTTAAAAAGAGAGCGGACGCTGGATATTTTTCTTAGTTTCGCTTGCTCGTTATTTTTACACACCACGCCGTCTTTATTTTTAAACAAAGATAGGTATGAAAGATACTGTTCAAGATGGGTTAGCGTAACGTTATCAAGGTCGTCAAGAGTAAGTACATTAACGTTTTTACCGGTAAAATCAGGCACTTTTGTTACTAAAAAATTAAAAAACGTCTCAAAATCACGAGCATAAGCAACACGAGTTAAAATTGAGTACTTTTGCTCGATTCCTACAAAAAATTCTTTGCAAAACTCGGGCAGTCTAGTCTCGATTTCCTCTAATTTTTCAATATTTTCAATTTCTCTTATTGTAAAATAATTATTATTAGCCATATATTTATTATATCACTATATTTTTATTACCACAATATAACCTAAACAATTCGTTAAAAACTTAATATATATTTTTAAGTAATAAAACGTTGTAAATATTAGTAAAAAGAGCAGTACGATTCTCGGAAGAAAATTCATAACAAATAATTTAAAAGAGCGCAAACATCTAAGTAAAAGTGGTTAAAACATTATAATGATAATAATCTTTTACCTAAATAAAAAAACTATAAAATAAATCTAATATAAAAACAAAATAATTTTATATAAAAACCTAAAATAACTATGAAAAATTTATCATATATCTATATATTTTTACAATTTTTTAAAAAAATGTGTAATAGAGTATACTTTACAACTATTCGTAAAAGAACGCTTTTACGAATAGTTAGCATATTTTTACTATATAATACAAATATTTATATAATAATTTTTAAAAAAATCGCAAAATTCGATTTTTAATAAATATCTCTAAAAAAATAATACCATTAAAATTCAATTTTAAAATAATAAAATTCTTATAAAAATTCCTAATCAAATATTAAATTATATTCAAATAAAAATATTATTTGTTTTAACTAAAATTTCATTACAAAACAACCTATTCTTAACTTAAAAATCAAATTCTGCTAAAATGCTCCCGGAAAAAATTTTTATTTTTTAACAAATATTTGCCTATCAAATTTTACTTTTTTTACTAAAAATTTTTAGAAAAACTTAAATTTATTTAGCGAAAAAATCATGTAAAAATACCTCATTGTAGAATGCGCTCACAGAAAATTTTTAAAATACCGTGACTATTTCCCCGTCTAAAATTCGTTTTTACTCTTAAACGTTTGGTTTTAAATTAAAAATTTAATTTTAACTTAATAAATATATCTAAAATTTAATGTAAAAAGTTCCTTAAAAAATATTTAATTTAAGATTTTTTTTCAAAAATTATATACAAAATTTAACGCAAAACATTTCAAAATTTTAATCAAAAACTTAACAAAAAACGAATTTTACGTAAACATATTTATGTTTAAAATCAACTTTGTCGCAAAACGCTTTCACAGAAAATTTTTTTAAAAACAAATTTTTTAGCAAAATTTCGGCATTTTTAAAACTTTAGCATATAAATTTATCCGTTAAACTATCAATTTTAAGTTTTTTTTATTAAATTTTTTGGTTTTAATAAATTATTTTAAGAAAATTTTTATCTTGAATATTTATTATTTTAACATTATTTTATGAAAAATTTTAGGTTTTTAAATTATTTTTAACGTATTTTTTTAATAATTTTAGTTGAAAATATGCTAATTATATTATATAAATATATGTTTTAACGTGATTTTTAACATAAAAATCACAAATTTTTAATAAATATTTAGTAATTCGTATATAAAATAATTATTTTTCAATTTTTTTCATCAATTTTTAGTTTTTTTATCTAAATTTTCAGAGTTTTAATCAAAATTTTGCAATTTTTTATGGTTTTTACGAAAATAATTAGCATTTTTAAAGCCAATTTTTAATAAAAATTTATATAATTATTTATCATTTTTCATAATTTTTTTAGCAAATTTTTTGATTTTTATCGTATTTTTACCTTTAATTTTAAATATTTTTAAGTTAAAAATAGTTAAATTTTACCTAAAATTAGGAAGTTTTTACAAAAATTTAAGTAAATTTTGCATTAGTTTTTGCATAAGTAATGGGTGGAAATTTTTATTTTAGTAAAAAAATAGCAAAAAAAAAGTTCTAATTCTTAAAAAAATATAAACAACAAATAATAAAAACCTAAGCAAAAAATTACAAAACAATGCAAAAAATTGCAGAACGATATTGAATTTGAAAATGTAATTATAACTATATATATGTGCGAATATGCCGCACTTAGATTTGAACATTAAAACAAAATTTAAAATTAAAATAAAAATTGCTATAAAAAAACTACCTATTTCTAGGTAGTTTGATTATGTGTTAATTATTTCTCTTCCTCAGTAAAATCTAAGTTCAAGCCTTTTAGCAAGTCGCCAAGAGAAGTAAATCCGTTGTCCGACTTCCACTCGGTAGTTTCTTCTTTAACTTCTTTTTTAGCCTTCTTAGGTTTTTCAAAGTTTACGTCGAAGTTCATCTTGCTTTGTCTTGGTGCTCTCTTCTTCTCTACTTTTTCAACAGGCTCACTAGCAACTTCTTCTGCAACTTCTTCAACTTTTTCAGGTTCAGGAAGCAACTCTTTAATGCTCAAAGTGATTTTGTTGTCTTCGAAACTGATAACCTTAGCCTCAACTTCTTGACCAACTTTCAAAGCGTCGTTAGCGTCCTTGATCCACTCGTGAGAGATTTGAGAAACGTGTACTAAGCCGTCAACACCATCAGCAATCTTAACGAATGCGCCGAATGGGAATATTCTTTCAACAGTTCCTTTGATAACAGCGCCAACAGGATACATTTCAGCAGCAATCTCGTAAGGTTTCTTTTGTAGTTGTTTGAAGCCTAGGGATACTCTGTTGTTTTCTCTATCAACTTTTAAGATTAAGAAATCATAAGTTTCGTTTAGTTTTAATACGTCGCCCGGTTTCTCGATTTTGCTCCAAGATAAGTCAGAAATGTGTGCTAGGCAATCATAACCTTTAACGTTTACGAATGCGCCGAACTCAGCAAATCTCTTAACTTTACCGGAAACAACTTCGCCTACAACCATGCTAGACCAGAAAGCCTCTTCCTTTTCAGCCTTTTCTCTTTCAAGAATAACCTTTTGAGATGCTTTAATGGTTTTGCCATTGCCCTTTTTGTCCTCGCCTTCTTTCTTAGGAAGTTGAACTAATCTAAGTTTTTTACCAACGTACTTTTCAAGTTCTTCCTCTTTAACAAATCCAAGACGAATTTGAGATGCAGGGATAAATACGGAATAACTACCGATTTTACCAAGTAAACCGCCTTTGGTTGCTTTGGTAGGGATAAGGGTAAATTCTTCACCGTTAAGTATTTTTTCTACTTCTTCGTCGTTCTTTTTGATAGCGTCTACTTTCTTTTTGGAAAGTGCAACTCTTGAAGTATCTTTTGCTTTTATAATGATAGCCTCAACTTCTTGGCCCTCTGTATAGTTAGCAGGATTATATTCTTGGTCTAATTCAGCCTCGGACGCTTCGATAAATCCGTCCTTTTTTGCGCCGATATTTACGCAAATACCTTCCTCATTTGCAGATATAACGGTGGCTTTAACTTTTTTGCCCTCTTTGTATTCCGTCATAACGCTTTCCATTACGTCATCCATCGTAATTGCTTCATCTTGATGCGTTGCCTCTTTTATCGCATCAGTAGTTAAATTTTTTAGTTCTTGAGTATCACTCATATTTGCTACGACCTCCTTAATCAACTCGTACGGAGTTGACGCTCCCGCTGTGATTACCAGCTTGCAATTTGATTTCATTTTATTCCTAATCGGCAAAACGTCGACCAGTTTTTCAATTAAAAAAGTATTAGGATTTGACTGTTTTGAAATATTGATAAGTTTGTTTGTGTTGGAACTTTTTTTATCACCTATGACAAACACAAAATCCGCAGATTTAGACATAGATTTAATTTCTTCTTGTCTATCAATTGTAGTATAACAAATAGTATTAAAAAAGACAACTAAATTGTTACTATTTGCAATTTTTTTCTGAATTTTTTGAAATTTTTCGTATGGAAACGTGGTTTGAAAAACTACGCAAATTTTTTTGCCGTCTGCAAAGTATTTTTCGTCAAAGTCGTCCAAAATAACGGCGGAATTATTGCACCAACCGTTTATGCCGACAATCTCCGGATGCAACTTTTCGCCAAAAATTATTATATTATATCCGTTTAAATAGTGCTCTTCTACGATTTTATGAATTTTATTTACAAAAGGACAAGTAGCGTCCACCACCTTAACTTTCTTTTGGTTTAGGTAATCGAACACCGCTTTCGTAGTCCCGTGGGAACGAATAATTACAACGTCGCCCTCCTTTAAACAATCCAAATTCTCTATCGAGGTGACGCCCTTTTCTTTTAGTTTGTTGATAACGTAATCGTTATGGATAAGATGACCGTAAGTATAAATCTTATCGCTTGTTTCGGCAAGTTTTAAAGCAGTATCGACCGCCCTTTTCACGCCGAAACAAAACCCTGCGTTTTTTGCTACTTCAATTTCCACTAATTATTTTCCTTCTCTATTAGTTCGAATAATTCTCTTTGAGTATCTTTCATTTTGTCGTAAATTTTTTGCGTGCCCTCTTGAAGATTGGCTTTCGTGCATTTGCCGTTGAACTCGTTTAGGTAAAACGGTGCGCCGATTTTACAACTGGTACGCTTAAAGAAACCCGTTTTGCTTGAATAAACCACCGGAATAACTGGCGCTCCTGTCTTAATAGCAAACAATGCTGCGCCCGGCTTGAATTGTAAAAATTCCTTAATGTCGCCGGTGTTTCTAGTGCCTTCAGGGAACATAAATACAGGCTCGCCGGAGTTTATTGCACTCATTACCCTTTTTACGTTCTCGATATCAGCCTCGCCACGCCTAATAGGTATAACGCCGCCTTTTAGAAGAATTTTGTTCATAAGTTTTGACTTAAACAACTTTGTAAAAACCTCGGCTTTTGACAAAATGTAAATCTTGTTTCTTCTAAAAAATTTGGTAAAGAACATAAAGCAATCGTAAGCGGACGTATGATTACATACGTAGATTGCCTTAGTGTCTTTTAAAACGTTACATTCTCCGTAGAATTTGGTTCTTGTGAACATCCAAACTAGCGGATTGTAAAAACATTGTAATAATTTGTAATAAAACATACTCAACCCCTTAGTATTCAATTTACTACCTCATTTTACGTGTGATAAAATCACCTCAACCACTTCGTCAATCGACATATTAGTAGTATCGATTTTGATTGCGTCCTCTGCTTGTTTTAGCGGAGCAAGTGCCCTTGACGAATCGTTTTTATCTCTCATATTGATATCGTTTAAAACGTCCTCTAACTTCACGTCTTTTTGACCTTTTTCAAGTAGTTCCAGATATCTTCTTTTCGCTCTTTCCTCAGGCGTTGCCACAAGGAAGAACTTGTATTTTGCATTAGGTAAAACGAACGTGCCGATATCTCTTCCGTCCAAAATCGTATCGATTTTAGAGGCGATTTCACGTTGAAGTTCCACCATTTTTAGCCTTACCGACGGATGCTTGGATATATCGGACGCACCTTGAGAAACCCTGTGCTCTCTAATGTATGGCGTTTGATTTTTGCCGTTTACCACCACTTGTTGCACGCCGCCCTCGTAAAAAATCTCCATATTAACGTCCTTAATCAGTTCGTTTACGGCATTTTCATCGGTGGGCTCTACGTTATTATCATATGCTAGACAAGCCAGCCCTCTGTACATTGCGCCGGTATCAAGATATACGATATTCAACTTTTTTGCAACAATCTTAGAAATAGTGCTTTTTCCTGCTCCTGCAGGACCGTCAACTGCTATATTTATCATTTTGTACTCCATTATTATAATAATTATACTATAAAAAAACCATAAATCAATCATTTTTAGGCATAATTCATAGGTTACTTGCGTTTTTTCCGGCAAGGTAGCCCGTTGAAAAGGCTATTTGCAAGTTGTAGCCACCGGTTAAAGCGTCCACGTCCAGTACTTCACCTGCAAAATACAATCCGCTAATCAGTTTACTTTCCATTGTGGACGGATTTACTTCGCCTACTTTAACTCCGCCTATAGTAATAACCGCATTATCGATTTTGTCAATTCTGTCAAAGGTAAGCGGGAAGGCTTTAAGGTTATTTATAATGGTTTGCCTTTGCTGTTTAGTTATAGAATTCACCTTCGTGAACACGTTTATCCCAGAAACTTTCAAGAAAACAGGCACGAGCCTACTAGGTAAAAGTTCGGTTATTACGTTCACAATATTTTTGTTAATATTAGCGTTAAATTCACGAAGTATTCTATTATTTAGCGTTTCGTAGTCTAGTGCAGGCTTAAAATCTACTGTAAAAGCCACGTCAATCGGGTTAAACTTTGCAATTTTACTGCTAGTTGTCAAAACGATAGGTCCGCTAATTCCGTTTTTAGTAAATAGCATTTCACCAAACTCTTCGCATTTCTTTTTACCTTTCACTAAGGTGTTTAAAGTGACGTTTTTAAGCGAAATACCCTCTAAATCCTTAATAAAATCGTCTTTAATTAAAATTCCCGTAAGCCCTGCCGTAAGATTCGTTACGCTATGACCAAAAGTTTTTGCAAACTTGTAGCCGTCTCCCGTTGAGCCCGTGCTCTTATAGGATAAGCCGCCCGTTGCAATGATTACCTTATCAAAAGTATATTCGTTTTTGTCGGTTTTTATAATAAAATTGTCGTTTTTAGTTATATTTACAACGTTTTCATTCAGCCTTATGTCCACACCGCTAGTTCTTACAAAATGCTCCAAAGCCTTAATAATATCGCTAGATTTGTCGCTAGCAGGGAAAACTCGGTTGCCTCGTTCGGTTTTAAGTTTCACTCCGTTTTCCTCGATAAGTTTCATCAAATTTTGTGGCGTAAAAGAATACAAAGCGCCCGTTAAAAACTTAGGGTTCGATACGATATTTTTCATAAAATCTTGTACTTCACAGTTGTTTGTAACGTTGCATCTGCCTTTTCCGGTTATATAGATTTTTTTGCCTAGTTTCTCGTTTTTTTCAAATAAAACGACAGAAGTATTCTCGTTTTTGGCAAAACCTGAGGCAATCATACCACTTGCACCGCCACCGATTACGCAAATCCTCATAATAACTCTATCTCCCTAAGTTTGCTAACGTACTCGTAATTGTTTACAAGTTCTAACTTCGTCGGCGTAATGGTAATATACCCTTCGTTAAGCAAGTTTACGTCCACACCGCTTGGATTTCTTTCGATAAATACTTCGTCGCCGTACAAAAAGTACTCGGTTTCTCCGTCGGTTTCGGTTGGATAAATCTTGTAAAGGTCGGTATATTTTTTCTCGCCAAGCGGACAAACTACCACGCCCGTGATTTTATCTAGATAATTTGGCACGTTTATATTGATTGTGTACGGTTTATCAAAAAACTTCTCTTTAAAAATGGTTAAATTTTTCATTAAAAACTCAACGGCGGACGAGATATACTCCTCACTACAAGCAGAAATAGCGATTGAGTCTACACCGCAAACAGTACCCTCGAATGCCCCGTTAAAAGTGCCGCTGTAAAGCAAATCCGTGCCGCTATTAGCAAGGTCGTTTACGCCGCTTATAACAAGGTCTGCATCGGGCATAAGTTTAGAAAGCCCTAGTTTTACGCAGTCGGACGGAGAACCCGTTAAACTATACTCTATGTAACCTTTGCCCGCTTCCACCTTTTTAAGCCTAATTCTGTTGTAAAATTGCATACTATGGCTGCAACCCGATTGATTTTTACAAGGTGCAACGATAGTTACTTCGTGCCCGTCATTAATTAAAGCGTGCTTTATAGCCTCAATACCTATGCTTTTTATTCCGTCGTCGTTAGTTAATAAAATCTTCATATATTCCTCTATACGATTATACTATAATATAATATTTATATCAATAAATATCCGCTAATTCTATTAGGTAATTGTAAGCCGCTTCAAAAGTATAACCTTACAACAAGAATTTATAGGCAAATATCCAAATGCAAATAAAATAAGAGGGCTAACAAATACACGCTTGGTAATTGCTATTTAAGGCGGATATTCTATTTTAATATTGTTAAGCGTTCATAGTAAGTCTGCAACAAGTAAGTAACTGCCATTATACTTTTCATCAATACATTATAATACAAGTAACTGCCCTTAATACTTTTTGTCAAAGAATAATATAAATAGGAAGAAAATAGCGAAAAAACGGCAATAAAAAAGCAATGGCTGATGCCATTGCTAATTTATTTGTTTTATTAGTTAAACAAATCCTTATAAGCCTTACCTGCTTTGAATACAGGAACTTTGCTTGCAGGAATGGTGATTTTCTCACCGGTAGCAGGATTAAAACCTTCTCTTGCCTCTTTCTCTTTAACTTCGTAAGTACCGAAGCCAACTAATTGAACTTTGTCGCCAGCCTTCAAAGCCTCGGTGATTACCTCAACGTAAGCGTCAACAAAAACACCTGTGTCTTTTGCGGTGAAACCTGCTTTGTCTGCAACTGCATTAACTAATTCTTTTTTGTTCATAATTTTTCCTCCATATATTTATATTAAACAGGATGAATATTGTTTTCCCTGTCTAACAAACTTGAATCAAGCGAGTATTTTTGAGCCTTTCTGTACTCAAAGAACTTTTTAGCAACTTGAGGGAACAATGCGTAACTTAGTACGTCCTCCTCTTGCTCGTAATACTCTTTCATTTCCTCTCTATACTTGTCTAACTCCGGTGCGATTTCGTCAGCAGGACGACAAGTAATTCTAGGGGTATCGCCGATAACCTTTTTAACAATCTCCGGATTTGGCTCAACAGGTAGCCTGCCGTACTTACCGATAAGAAGGTCTTTGGTTTCTTTGGTTACCATTTTGTATCTTTCGCCGGCAAGAACGTTAAGCACCGCTTGAGTACCAACGATTTGGCTGGTAGGAGTAACAAGTGGCGGATAACCCATATCTGCTCTTACTCTTGGAACTTCCTCTAATACCTCACGGTATTTATCCTCTGCGTTTGCTTGCTTTAATTGACTGATAAGGTTAGAAAGCATTCCGCCCGGAACTTGATAGATAAGTGCGTTGATATCAACTTTAAGAACTTTTTCACTAAGGAAACCGTCCGCTTTAAGCCTATCTGCAACCGTCCTAAAATGGTCGGCGATTTCAGACAATGCCTCGATATCGATTCCCGTATCTCTTTCTGTACCTTTCAAGGTAGCAACAAGTGGCTCGGTAGCCGGTTGGCTAGTTCCGTTACCAAGTGGGCTAAGTGCGGTGTCTACGATATCAACACCCGCCTCGCAAGCCTTTAATAAAGTCATATCTCCACAGCCGGAAGTATTGTGCGTGTGTAGGTGGATAGGAACTTTAACTTTGGACTTGATTGCCTTGATAAGTTCGTATGCTTCGTACGGAAGTAGCAATGCTGCCATATCTTTAATACAAATGATGTCAGCACCCATCTCTTCTAATTGTACAGCAAGATTGGTATAATAGTCAATAGTAAATATAGGTCCAGTTGTATAACTTATGGCTGCTTCCACCGTTCCGCCGTACTTTTTGGTCGATTTTATGGCTTGTTCCATGTTTCTTACGTCGTTTAGTGCGTCAAAAATACGAATTATATCAATTCCGTTTTTGATGGCAAGTTCGATAAATTTATCTACAACGTCGTCGGCATAGTGCTTGTAGCCCAAAATATTTTGACCTCTTAGTAGCATTTGGAACTTGGTGTTAGGCATAGCCTTTCTTAGTTTATGTAGTCTTTCCCAAGGATCTTCCATCAAAAATCTTAGGCAAGAATCGAAGGTTGCGCCACCCCATAATTCTAGTGAGTAATAACCAACTTTATCTAATTTATCACATACAGGCAACATCTCGTCGGTTCTCATTCTAGTAGCCGCTTGAGATTGATGCGCATCTCTTAATATTGTTTCAGTTATCAATAATTTATTTGCCATAATTTCCTCCATTATTAAGCAACACCGAATACTGCAAGCAAGATACCTGCCGCAACGGCTGAACCGATTACACCTGCTACGTTAGGTCCCATAGCATGCATCAACAAATAGTTGTTAGGGTCTTCCTTTTTACCAACGTCCTGAGCAACCCTCGCTGCCATAGGCACAGCAGATACGCCCGCAGCACCGATAAGCGGATTTGTTTTGCCGCCGTCAAGTTTACACATAAGTTTTCCAAACAATACGCCGGCAGCAGTTCCGATAGAGAACGCAAGCACGCCTAGTACCATTATTAGTAAGGTTTGCGGAGTTAAGAATTGTGGTGCGTACGCTTTAGTACCAACGGTAAATCCTAGCAAGATAGTTACGATATTGATAAGTGCGTTTGATGCGGTGTCAACAAGCCTTGGAACAACGCCCGACTCTTTGATTAAGTTACCTAGCATTAGCATACCAAGTAGCGGCATTGCCGATGGCAACATAATACCAACGATACCTGTAACTAAGATAGGGAAAATAACCTTTTTAGCCTTAGATACGGGTTTGGTTTGCTCCATTCTGATTTTTCTTTCCTTTTTAGTGGTAAGAAGTTTCATAATAGGCGGTTGGATAACTGGAACTAGCGCCATATACGAGTAAGCGGCGATAGAAATTGAGCCTAACATGTGCGGAGCAAGTTTTGCGGTAACGTAAATTGCCGTAGGGCCGTCAGCACCACCGATAATAGCGATTGCAGCCGCCTCGAACGGAGTGAACATTTTACCCATAGCAAGCGCGCCTAGGAAGGTAGCGAAAATACCGATTTGCGCTGCTGCGCCAAGAAGCAAACTCTTAGGGTTTGCAATAAGTGGACCAAAGTCCGTCATTGCGCCTATTCCAAGGAAGATTAGCGGCGGGAAGATAACCCACTCTACACCCTTAAAGAACACGTCAAATAGTCCCGGCGTAACCATACTTCCTGCGGTGTTGATATACACGTCTTGAACGTATTGTACACACTCTTGAAGTGATGCAAAAGTACTAGGTGCGGTATCTAACGTTGCTTTTATTTGCACTAAAACGTTTGCAGGTAAGTTTGCCCCAAGATTAGTGTTAAACGCATTGCTGATACCCGCAATTAGTTCGGTATAACTTGCGTTTTTGAACAACTCTTGGAATGTAGCGTTACTTAAAGCCGTTTGCGCCGTCGCCTCCACGATAGTATCGATATTTTTTACCGGGTACAATATCTCAAATGCTCCGGGTATATTTATCAAAAACATACCGAAGGCAATTGAAAGTAATAAGTTTGGCTCGAATTTTTTTACGACCGCTAAGTACACGAAGAAACAAGCAAGTAGCATCATACATACTTTAAGTACGATAGTTACAGGCTCTCCTCCCGTGATAAAACCCGTGCTATTCCACAGATTTGATAGCGTCTCGAGAAAACTCGTATTCGCCATTAAAGTTAATGAGTTCATTTTTCCTCCGATATTACAACGTTGCTATAGTGTCACCGGTTTGTACGTTTGCGCCCTTGTTTACTGCATATTTAATTACGCCGTCGTCGGTTGCAACGATTTCGTTTTCCATTTTCATTGCTTCAAGAATTACAACAACGTCGCCTTTTTTAACGCTGTCGCCGTCCTTAAATTTAAGGTCAAGAATAGTACCCGGCATAGGAGCAACAAGTTTAATTCCGCTGTTTGCTACGTTTGATTGTGGTGCAGGTGCGGGAGCAGGTGCAGGAGCAACTGCCGGTGCAGGAGCAACTTTTTGTGGCTCGGTTTTTACTATTTCTACGGTTTCGCCTGCTGCTACTTCCTCTACTTCTACTACGTAAGGTTGTCCGTCTACGGTTATCTTAAATTTACGCATGATATATCTCCTTAATTATTTGTATTTTTTTATAGAACTAATTCTAAACGAGATTTGCGGTTTTCTTCCGTCATTCTCTTCTTCTAACGCTTGCATTATTGCTGCTGTAATTGCGGCTACCACCCTCTTGTCGTCCACTTCGATAGTTGGAACGGCAGGAATAGGGCTACTATTTACCGCTACCACGTCTGCTTTATCTGTTTTATCCTTTTTCTTTCTTTTTGGCAGTTTGATTTTTGGTGCTACTTTATCTAAAACTAAGTTCATTAGGTTTATAGACAAAATAATTAGTGCAAGTATTACGAATACCATCAAAATACCTATTGCAGCCACTATCAAACCGTCAACAATATCAAAGTTTTCAGGAGCAGACGCTAAAAAAGTATTTAATACGTCCATTATCTACCTCTTAATAACCCATAAGCATATCAAGTATGCTAATAACGTAAGGACGTAAAACAGCAGGCTCGATAATATTATCGATAAAGCCTTGTTTTGCGGTAACGTAAGGGTTTCCAGCATCTTCAACGTATGCTTTTTGTAATTTTTCTCTTGCTTTAACAGGATCTTTTGCATCTTTAATTTCTTGGGTGGCAATTAGTTCGATTGCCGTATCTGAATTAAGAGGACTGATATAACTATCTACAAATGCTAAGGTGTAGTCAAAGCCAAGTGATTTTGAACAAAGCGCAGAATAACTAAATCCGACTGCGTCTTTTACGACAACTGCAATTTTAGGGATATTAGACAAAGTAACGTTGGTCATAACGTCGCTTGCAAGTATGCTAATTCCGTTTTGCTCGTCGCAAAGGGTGGATTTAACGCCCTTAGAGTCCACCAAAGTGATTAGCGGAATCGAAGCCACGTCTAGTTTAAAGATAAACTCGTTGATTTTTTCAAGACCTGCTTTTGAAATAAAGCCTTCGTTTTTGGTAGAGTCGGTAAGAAGAACGCCTGTGGTTATTCCGTTTACCTTACCGATTACGGTAATTACTTCGGTAGCAAAAGACGAGAATAGTTCAACGTATTTTCCTTCGTCAAGTAGTGCTTTTAAAAGCGCATCGGTCGATATCTTTTTGTTAAGCGCAGGACAAAGCCTGTTTGGATCGTCCGTGCTCTCCACCGTTTCGGTTGGGATAATTAGGTCAAACAACTTGTAAATCTCGTTACAAACCTCTTTATCCGACTTATAGGTAAAGGTAACTGCGGTGCTATTTTTAGCAACTTCCTCACCAAGAACAGCGTTTGCCTCTGCCGGTTTACCGCTACAAGCAATTACAACTTGCGGTGCGTTTAGCGAAATAAAGCCGTCCTTACTTAAATACACGTAGTCACAGGTGTTTACGTAAGCGCTCATTAACCCGACGCATGCGCCTTTAACGATTGCCACGTGAGGTACAACGCCTTTTAATTCGTTAGCCTTTCTGATTATCTTTGAATAACCTTCAAGAACAGCGATACCCTCGCCAAGCCTTGCGCCATTCGAATTGATAATGGAGATAATCGGAGTGTTGGTTTTTGCAGCCCTATCCAAAGTCTTTGCGATTTTGGTTGCGTGGCAAACACTCATACTACCTTTCAAAACTTCGTGGTTTTGGGCTATTATACATACGGGATTACCCGTAATATAAGCGTACCCCGTAACGACGCCTTCGCCTAATGCCTCTACTCCGTCAAGGTAAGTTGCCCCCGCCATAAAAACGTCGGTCTCTACAAAAGAATTTTCGTCCACAAGTGACGAAATAAATTTGCGTATTTCTTTTGACGAGTCAAGCATTTTTTTTGAATTTGCGTCAATAACTTCTAGCCTATTCATTAAAATCCTCCTAAAAAATTTCAAAAATTTTGACAGTATAATTATAACTTAAATTAAAATTATTTGCAATAGTAATTCGTTAAAAAATAGTCAATTTCAAATAAATAAATTTTCAGTTTCAAAAAACTATTCTAAATTACAGCAAATAGTATAGTAGACGAGGTTTTTTGGGTATTTACATATAAAAAAAGAGCGACAAATACGCTCTTAAATTTTTTTAAGAAAATCAATTTCTTTTTGGTTTAGAAAACGAGTTTTACCCCTAGTCAAGCCGCCAAGCCTAACCTCGCCGATAGCAATACGTTTTAGGAAAATAACCTCTTTTTCGATTGTTTCAAACATTCTACGAATTTGCCTGTTTTTGCCTTCGTAAATCGTCATATCGAAACTGGACACTCCGCCCACGTATTCTCTTAGTTTGATTTTGCATCTTTTGGTTTTTTCGCCGTCTAATTCCACGCCGTTACGAAGCCTAGCAAGGTCCGCCTCTTTCACTTCACCCTCCACTTTTACAAGGTAAGTTTTAGGCACTTCGTTGCTTGGGTGCGTAAGTTTGAAAGCCATATCGCCATCGTTGGTTAAAAGAAGTAAGCCCTCAGAGTCGTAGTCAAGCCTTCCGACAGGGAACAATCTTTTGTCGGTGATGTCGATATAATCGTAAATGGTCTTTCTGCCCTTTTCGTCGCTAGCGGTGGTAACGCAGCCCTTTGGCTTGTAAAACATTACGTAGGTAAAATTTTGCGTTGCTTTAAGTTTTTTACCCTCGTAAGTAACCGTATCGTTATCAATATTTATATCGGTAGATAAATCGGTAACAACTTTATTGTTTACTTTTATCTTACCTTGCCTAATTAGTTCTTCTGCGCCACGCCTTGACGCAATGCCGGATGAAGCAATAAATCTGTTTATTCTCATATTACACCTTAGACTTATTATGCTAAAAATCTAAAACAATGTCAAGCAAACGGCAGTATTACGGCTTATAATATTAAATAAAATTATATTTATAATAACAAAATATATATTATATCTACATCTTTAAATTTCAATATTTGCAGCGCTCGTTTATTTAGTCCTACTTTGCGTTATTTAATTTTGGGCTTTTCTTTTCAAAGTATTACGGTTAAGCAAACGTTACTTCGTAGCCATTTAAACTTCACGTATAACTCTAACCAAATAAACTATTCTTTATTTTTATGCCGAGGCTATGCTTTATCAGTCGATATCGTCGGGGTTTAAGTGCCTAAAACCGTAGTCAAGCAAATAAATACATTGCCCGTAGGTATCGGGGATATTTAAAGCAACGGCAATCAGTTGCGTTTCGCCTCTTTTTGCGCCACTCACAAGGCATCTACCCGAGCGTTTTGTGTAGCCGGTTTTCACACCGTTTGCCCCGTCGTAACTTAAAAGCATCTTATTTTTGTTAATTAGGTGTCGTTTTTCGCTGTTTACCCCGCCAATCACCTTACTTTTCGTAGCAACTATATCTCTAAAATCAGCGTATTTGTACGCCTCCGCCGTAATCACCGCAAGGTCGTAAGCGGAAGTGTAATGCTCGTCGTCGTGTAAGCCGTGAGGATTTGTAAAATTAGTGTTTTGTAGCCTTAAAAGTTTGCTTTCGTAGTTCATTTGCTTTACAAAATTCTCCACGCTACCCTTTGTTGCAATCGCAAGCGCCACCGCACTATCGTTTCCGCTGCGTAACATAAGCCCGTATAGTAGTTCACGAATCGTAAGTTCCTCGCCCTCTTTTAGATAAATCGAAGAGCCCTCTATCCCCACCGCCTCTTTTGGCACGCAGACTATTCTATCCAAGTTTTTTTCATTTTTAATTACCGTGTAAGCGGTCATTATTTTGGTAGTAGACGCCATAGGTAGCCTTGAATGAATATTTACTCCCTTTATCACCTTACAAGCAGATTGCTCAATTACTATATAACTACTTACCGCCTTAGCGCTTGCTGACTTTTCGCCAAAATTACCTAGCGAAAACGCTAAAATCATAGTTATTATAAGCCCCGATATAATCATTTTACCTTTTTTCAAAATTCCACCTCTTAATATAGTTTGCTAATTTTTTAAATAAATATTAAAAAAGGTAAAAGTACTATATATTTATATTGTTTTTATAATAGTTTTACTAAAAATCAGTAAATTTTAACAAAAAAATAAGGCTACTCAAAGTAGCCCTAAATATTTATAATTAAATAAACTATTCTATAATTTCGTATTTTTCACCTATCAAATAGTCCGGAATTTCGTCCTCGAACTCAAAATCTTCGTCGATTGCAGCGGCAATTTCAGGCTTTGTAGCCTCAACGCCGACATTATCTTCGTCGCCTTTTCTTAGTTCTTCGTCTATCATCTTGTCTAGTTCCTCATCACCCGAAACAGCCTTCTTAACGAACAAATCACTACCCGCCCTTGGGTACTCTTGGTCGATAAGTTGCAGCCTATTCATAACCTCGTTGTAGTCAGGCAGCATAGACAAATTCTCTATTTGGAACTTACGCAAAAACGCATCGGTAGTAGCGTACAAAAGCGGTCTTCCTACAACGTCTTTTCTTCCAACCACGTCGATAAGTTCGAATTTAACCAGCATACTGATTGCGTACTCGGAACTTACGCCCCTGATTTCCTCAATATCAAGCCTAGTTACAGGTTGTTTGTAGGCAACGATGGACAATACTTCAAGTAGCGACTTAGAAAGTGCCTTTTCTTTTAGCGGAGTAAGAACTTCTGCCACTTGCTCGCCGAATTTTGCGTTGGAAACAAACTGGAAGCCGTCGTTCATTTGCATCAAAACCACGCCGCAATCGGTGTTGTATTTTTCTTTAAGTTGCTTAATGCACTCGTCAAATTCCTTAGAAGTTAATAAAGAAACCTTGTCGATAATATCTTTTTTCTTGATAGGCACACCACTTGCAAAAATGATAGCCTCGATAACTGCTTTAATATCCAATTTCCTTTTCCTCTCCTTCCTCAAAATCAAGTGGTTTTTCCACGCCATCACGTAATTCTAGGTAAATATTACTAAATTCGCCCTCTTGCGTGGCTGTTATGTACTGCCTTTTTAGTAGTTCTAATATTGCCAAAAAGGTGTTGATAATTTCCAGTTTTGTGTAGTCCTCGTCGTACAAATCAAAAAAGTTCAGTTTTTTCATTTCAAACACACTTCTTGCTATGTACCTAATACGATTAGAAACGGTAAATCTTTCCTTTACAATCGTCCTCGGCTTTATTTCCTCCGCCTTAATCTCCGCCCTAGACACAATCCTTGCAAAAGCGTCCACAAGTTTGTCAAGATTGAAGTCGGTAAGGCAAATTCTGTAATCGTCCTCGGTGTATACGGGCTCTTTCGTGAACTGGTACAAAGCCTCTTGCTCTGCAAGTCTTTCGCTAGCCTCCTTGAACAGTTTGTACTCTTTTACTTGCCTTATTATCATTTGTTCGTCGTAGTCGGCGTCGGTCATACCGTTTTCGTCCACCTCTACAACAGGAAGTAGCCTTTTACTTTTTATTTCAAGTAGCGTTGCCGCCATTATCAAAAATTCACTAGAATATTCTACGTCAAGCGAACCGGAATTAGCAACGATTTCAAGATACTGACCTGTGATATCGGATATGAAAATATCCTCTATTTCCACCTTATTTTCCTTTACCAAGGTACACAAAAGGTCAAGCGGACCTTCAAACTGCGTCAACTTGAACCTTAAATATCTTTTATCCTTAAAAACCTCGTCCTCCACAATCTCGGCAGAGTTCTTTTCTGCCAAAACCTCCTCGGGTATATCGGCGGAGTTTTTGGCTACAACTTCGTCCTTAGTAATAGTATCAAAGTTTTTGGCTACAACCTCGTTTTCAGTCATAGTATCGGAGTTTTTTTCTACTAATTCGTTTTCCATAACCACTATATTATACCACCTAAGGCTGCCGAAAACAACCTCATAATTGCTTTTTCAAACGCTGCAAAGTACATTCCTATTATATCTAATTGCGGAATTATCGAGCCGATTAGTAGTAAACCTAGCAAGATAAAATATCCGTATCTTCTAAAAAATTCCACCACTTTATTGCCCGGTTTTGTCAGCATCGCAAGAACGTTAAAGCCGTCCAGCGGATAAACAGGCAAAATATTAAAGGCAATAAGCGTAATATTTATAATAAATCCGTACAAGAAGAAGTACAAGAACAACTTGAAAACAACCTCTGAAAATTGAGAGTTCACACCGACTGCTTCCGCTATTCCGACGGTTGCCGCCATAAGCCCGAAGTTTACAAAACCTGCAATTAGGTTTGCAAAAACGCCTGCTAGCGAGGTGGTAATTACGCCTTTTTTGAAGTTTTTGAAGTTGTTTGGGTTCACAGGTACGGGTTTTGCCCAGCCAAAGCCAACGATTACAAACATCAAAAATCCCACCAAATCAAAGTGTTTTGCAGGGTTTAACGTTAGCCTGCCCATCATTTTGGCGGTGTCGTCGCCGTTTAGTTTCGCAACGTACCCGTGCGCCACTTCGTGCAAGGATATTCCCAGCATAGCAGCGGTAATATACGCTACGATAATTATAAATTTAGTTTGAGCCGATTCGCTCGAAGTCAAAATTCCTATTAACATTTATTTCTCCAACCACTCAGGAACAACGTTATTCCTAATTATATCTTCGTAAGTTTGCGGTTTTACAACGTAGTCCACCTTTCCGTTATAAGTCATCACCATAGGCGGAACGAAGTTGCTGTTATAGTTGCTACTCATCGAGTAGTTATAAGCCCCCGTTGTAAACACGGCGATAATATCACCGATTTCAGCCTTAGGCATATCCAAATCCTTGATAATAATGTCGCCACTTTCACAGCATTTTCCGGCAATAGTCACTTTTTCTGTCGGTTTATCCTCTGCTTTACTGCAAATTACAGCGCTATACTTAGAGTTATAAAGTGCGTAGCGAGGGTTATCAAACATACCGCCGTCGATATTTAAGTACTTTCTTACGCCCTTAATATCCTTAATGCTGCCCACTTCGTACAAAGTGATACCTGCCTCACCGACAATCGCCCTCCCCGGCTCAATAACCAGCATAGGATTACCAAGCCCACGCCTTTCTACCTCTTCTTTGAACTTAGACGCCACGCAATTAACGTAGTCTGCGTACTCGCTAACGGTATATTTTACGTCCTCGTCCGTGTAGTAAACGCCAAAGCCACCGCCAAAGTTCATAATTTTAAAGGTAAAGCCGTATTTTTTCGAGAATTTTTCAGCAAAATCGCACACCTTTTCCACCGCTATTTTAAATGCGGTTTTATCAAAAATCTGCGAGCCTATATGACAATGCGTGCCCATAAGCCTTACGTTTTTGTAATTAAGCGCCTTTGCCATCAAAGTTTCAGCGTCACCGTTAGATATCGAACTTCCAAACTTAGAGTCAATCGTTGCGGTTTGCACGTAACTATGAGTATGCGCCTCAACGCCGGGGTTTATTCTAACTATTACGTCCTGAACCACGCCGTTTTTTTCAGCAATTTCGTTTATTCTTTGTAGTTCAACCTCGTTATCGCACACAATCACGCCGATTTTGTTCTCAATCGCAAAGTTTAACTCGCTTTTAAGTTTGTTGTTGCCGTGGAAAAACGCCTTAGACAAATCAAAACCGGACTTAATTGCCGTAAAAATCTCGCCACCCGACACAACGTCTATACCAAGCCCGCACTTTTTAATAAGTTTGTACAAAGCCACTACCGACAACGCCTTAGATGCGTAACAAACCATAGAGTTCGGGTACACCGATTTTATGGTTTTGTCAAAAGTTTTAGCCACGTTTTCAACGTAATTGCCGTCCAAAACGTACAGCGGCGTATGGTAAGTCTTGGCAAGTTCGACAGCGTTAAACCCACCGATATATAATTGATTGTCTTTAACACAAAGCGTATCTCTATAATTCATATTAACCTCTATCAAATAATTTTAACAAACAAGGCTAAAATTGTCAATAAATTACTACTATACTAATAAATACTATATATCTAGAAACTTTAACAAAAAAAGAAAGGCTTTTTGCCCTTCTTTCTTTTATATCAAAAAATCAAATAATTCGGTATTTTACAATTTTTTAGTCACGCAATTAAGCGTTTAAATCATACTTATTAAAAAATTTTAATTTATTACCAGCCCAAAAAGATATTTTCAATGCTGTCGATATAGGTTGCTTTTAACACGTCGCTACAAGAAACTAAGTCGTAATATTTTTTGCCGTATTTGGTGTTTACTTCAAGTTTTGCCACCTTATCTCCCTTTTTAATAGGTGATTTTATCGCATTTTGACATATTTTTGTGCTAAATTCTGCGTTTTCGCCTTTTTTAGTTAGTACTCTTACGTCGCTAGTAGGCATTAAATCAACGGATTTTTGCCTGCCGCCTTTAACGTTAATCTTGCCCACGACGGTATCCTTAGTAATTACTGCCTTGTTTTCGTAATTTTCAAAAGCGTAATTAAAAAGTGAGGACACGGCGTAGAACCGCTCTTTGCTACTATTAGCACCGATAACCACCGCAATCACACGCATATCGTCACGTTTTGCCGTAGCCGACAAGCAATGTTTTGCCCCTGAGGTGTAACCGGTTTTTCCCATATCGCAACCGTCGTAAAACCTTACGAGTTTGTTAGTATTAGTCATAATCGTGCTTCTTCCTGACGGGTGAACGTAGTCCTCAGTCCAAATCTTACCCAGTTCGAATACTTTTTTGTGACTAATTAGCGCCCTAAACATAATCGACACGTCTTTTGCCGTAGAATATTGATTTTCGGTAGGTAAACCTGTCGCATTTTCAAAAAGCGTATCGTTCATACCAAGGATTTTTGCTTTTTCGTTCATTTTTTTAACAAAATTTTCTTCACTTCCTGCCACAATTTCGCTAAGCGCAACAACAGAATCGTTTGCAGAGGCTACAAGCACGCTTTTTAGTAGGTTTTCAATAGTATGCTTAGAGCCTTTATCCAAAAATATTTGAGAACCTCCCGTTTTTGCTGCGTTTTCACTTATCGTAACTTGCTGGTCAAAAGATAACGTTCCTTTTTCGATTTCTTCAAGTACAAGTAGCATCGACATTATTTTTACCATACTTGCTATTTTCAACCTTTCGTTTTCGTTGCTACTTAATAATACTTCGCCCGTTCCTTCTTCAACGAGATAGTACGCCTTCGTCGTATTTTTTATCTTATCCAAAGATATTTTGCTTTCAGCATTTACTACGCTTTTAGGAAAACACACACAAAGCGGCAAAGTAAGAATGACTAACAACAAAACAAAAGTACTTTTTCTTAATTTTTCCATACCGTTTCTCCTTAGCGTTATTATTTGTATATTTTTATAAAATATCATTTTTTAGAATACTTATTCTATTTTTACAACAATTATATAATACTTTTATTCTATGTTTTGGCTTTTTTAATAATAAAGTATTCTATTAAACAAAATCTACCGCATTAGTTAAATCTGCTAAAATCCAAAATTGTAGAATACTTATAGCACTTGCAATTAAATAACTAACCAGCATTTTTGCAAGTTTTTCCTTGGTGTTACATAGGTTTACCGCCCTTGAAAAATAATCTTCAACAAGAAATGAAGTAAGAAAAATTACGTAAATCACAGATAAAAAAAGCATCGGCAAACAGAAAAACACAATGGAAAAAAGTGCGTTTAAAAGATTGTAAGTAAAAGTTAGCGAAATAAACTTACCGAAAAAATAACCTAAAAATATAATTGAAATAGGATTTAAAATATTCAAATAATAGTTTAGCGAAGATACAAAAATTCCTGCCATTACTAAAAATAAAACGCAAGAAAATCTAAAAATACTGCTACTAAAATTTTCCTCAATCAGCACAATCTCCCGCTCGTCACTATAAATTGACGTAAAAATAATACCTAATATTAAGCCGACAAACAAAAATGCGCCGCAAAATATAATCACCTTTTTATATTCGATTATCTTATTTTTTAGTACTGAAAACAAACAAAAGATATTCTTCATATTTAAAAATACGTCGAATATCTTCTTATTATTACTATTTACGGATTTTCCCTGCTCTTTTGCCAAAATAAAATATTTACTTATTACCTAGATAAATTTCTATCGATTTTAACCAAAACTTATATATATACGCTTTTTTAACTAAAATTTAAAGGTTTGAATACTTAAATAAAGAATTTTACGCTTTTTGGTCGCACACCTTTTTTGTTAAAATAAAGTTACCCTAAATTCTTTATTGAATTTTACGAGTTTTTACCAAAATTAGTTTGAACAAAAACCAAATTTTAATATAAATATATTTTGAGTAAAATACAATATTTATGCCGATTCTCTTTCTAGTTTTACGATTGCGGTCATAATAAACTGTTTATTTGACGGTTTACCTCTGTCCACGTCGATAGTTTCGCCAAATTCTTCATAGATAATATCGATATTACCTTTTAGCCAAGCAATAGAAATTGCATTTTGGATATCTTTTTCGATAGTTTCCACGCTTTTTAGGTACTTTTTGGATAAAAATTTGTACCCGTTGTGTTTTAGCGGCAATATTCTCTCGCCACTTAACCCACAGCAAATTAGTTCTTGCAAATATCTATACCCCATTTTATTAGGAGCAAACCCTAGTTTTAACAAATAATTACTTACGTTCTCTTTCATATTTTACCTTAACTTTAATATACTACGTAATCAAAGCGTAAAAACGGCATCATTTGTAGATTTTTAGCAAAAATTGTAGGTTTTAGTTGTTTAGCATCCAGTCGATATATATTCCGTAACCCTTTTTACTGTCACTTAAAAACACGTGCGTAAGCGCTCCAACCAGTTTTCCGTTTTGGATAATCGGGCTACCGCTCATTCCTTGCACAATCCCACCGGTTTTTGCAATTAGTTCCTTATCAGTCACACGAATTATCATACTTCTTTCGCTTGGGCTGTTTTGCCTAGTTAATTTTACAATTTCAACGTCGTAAAGTTGCGGTTTTGTGCCGTGAACCGTGGATAAAATCTGCGCTTTACCCATTTTCACTTCACCCCTTCCTGCTACTTCAATTTTCGTTAGCCCTTTAATTAGGTCGATATTTGCCTCGCCAAATATTCCAAAATTTGTGTTTTTGTCTATTTTCCCTAAAGTTTTCTCGCTAAGCAGCCCGTTTAAGTGCCCCGCCGTTTTAGGTTTTGCCTTAGTGTTACCTATAATCACGCCGCCCACAATTTCGCCACAATTTAACAGTTTACTTACGCCGGTGTCAGAGTCTACCACGTGGTGACCAAGCGCACCAAACTTTTTTTTGCAGTCTACAAAAGTAAGCGTACCGATACCCAAAACGTCCTCTTTCACCTTTAAACCCAGCACTTTTTCGCCGCTTTCTACGTCCACAAGTACCTCGGTTTTTAATAAAATTTTTTGTCCGCCTTTATTAAAAGTCAGTTCCACCGTGCCGCCACAGTCTTTTAGCACACCGCTAAGTTCTTTAACCGACCTTACGCTTACGTCGTTCACGCTTTCAAGCACGTCGCCGGCGTTTATTATGCTGTTTTTAAAAGGATTTACCTTGCCGTTTGCCGTACTTACCGTGTTGAAACCTGTAACCAGCAAACCGCTTGCTCCGATTTTTATGCCAAGCGGTATACCTCCAAGATACACCTCGCTTGGATTTGTAATCGTCAAAATTTCGCCGTTTTCTTCTTTATTACAAAAATTATCGCCGATATTTAAAGCGTCACTTCTAATTAAACCGTTTTCTTTCTTATTTATTGAGGTTAAATATTGTAAGTTACCGCAATTAACTAAATTGCTATTTTGAAAACCAAAAATACGGTTATCAGTAATGCGCTCGTAGTTTGCCGAATTACTAAAATTATTTTCAGCGTTACCAAATACGCCATCGGTACTTGCGTAAGTCTTATTTTGAAAATTTATAACGTTAAATTTATTTAAAAAGTTCACGTCAAAACCTAACGAAACAAGCGAAAAGACAATAAAAAACAGCAGCGTCAAGGCTACCGTCTTATTTATAAAACTATTTTTCGACATAAAACCCTCACTAGAAGTAGTTTTTGCCTAATTTGGTTATTTATTCGCAATTTGCTTTTTTATTTCAACGGCTTTGTCCTTCATCTCCTTTGCGTGAAGCGTGCCGTAACTACTTTCTCCGCCGCCAATCAGCCTAGATATTTCTTTTACCGAGCCTTCGAAATCAAGCAAGTAAACGTTCGTGTTCGTCTTACCGTTAGACGCAGTTTTTTCAATTAAATAGTGTTTGTCCGCCATAGAAGTAAGTTGCGGCAAATGTGTAACTGCAATTACTTGCCTATTTATCGATATTTCGTATAGTTTATTTGCAACCACTTGCGCAATAACGCCGCTAATTCCCGTGTCGATTTCGTCAAAAACCATCGTGTTGATTTCGTCAATATCGGCAAGAATCACCTTGATTGCCAGCATAAACCTACTCATTTCGCCACCGCTAATAACCTTTGCAAGAGGTTTCAACGGCTCGCCAAGGTTTGCCGAAATTAAAAACTCCACATCGTCAACTCCGTTTGTTGACAATGCTTTTTTTGTAAAATCAACGCTAAACTTAGCATTTTTCATACCAAGTTCGCTAAGTTCGGTTTGGATTTTTTTAGTAAGCACGCTTGCGGTGTCTTTTCTAATTTCGCTAAGTTTTTCGCCAAGTTTTTCGGTTTCTTCCCTTAGTGTTTCCGCCTCTTTTTCTAGTTTTAGTAGTTCTTGCTCGCTGTTTTGATAAAAATCCCTTTCCTTTATTGCGCTATCCAAAAATGCCAAAACGTCACTTACAGTCTTGCCGTACTTTCTTTCAAGCGACTTAATTAGGTCGTACCTGTCCTGCAAAGCGTTTATCTCGTTTTCGCTGTAATCAACGCTAGATAGTACGTCCTCCAAAGTTTCGGCAATATCTTTTAGTTCGATTTCGCAACTGGATAAACGCTCCGATAGTCCGGATATCTCCTCGTCGAACTCGCTGATTTGGTTTAGATTGCTGCTTGCCGAATTTATAAAATTATCCGCACAAAAATCACCTTTATACAGGTCGTTAATAGCGCTAGTCAATTTCTCGCTAATCTTTTGGACGTTTGATATTTTCTTAATCTTTTGTTTTACGTCCTCTTCCTCTTGCTCGTACAGGGTTGCCCTTTCGATTTCTTCAATCTGATACTCTAAAATATCCAGTTTCCTAGCCCTGTCCTCGCTACTTGTATATTTTGCGATTTGACTTATAACGTCTTGATATTTTTCAAAACTTTCTAGGTACTTTTCCTTTGCATTCAGTAGTTTTTCACCGCCGAATTTATCCAGCAAAACGATATGGCTTTCGGTATTTAAAAGCGCTTGATGTTCGTGCTGACCGTGGATATCGGCAAGTTTAATCGTAAGATCTTTTAGCACGGCAAGGGTAACGAGCCTGCCGTTGATTCTGCACTCGTTTTTGCCGTTTACACTCATTTTTCTAAATAAAATAAGTTCGCTATCAGCGTCAATTCCGTTTTGGCTAAGCACCTCTTTAACTGAAGAAGTAAGGTAATTTTCAAAAACGGCTTGCACGGTAGCAAACTCTTGGTCGTGGCGAATAAGCGTTTTATCCGCCCTTTCGCCCATAACAAAATTAAAAGAATCGATGATAATGGACTTTCCTGCACCCGTTTCACCGCTAAGAATGTTTAGCCCCTCGCTAAGTTCTAATTTTAATTCGTCAATTAAGGCGATATTATGTATTTCGATAAGTTTTAGCATTTTTTTAGTTTAGCAAATCGCTAAGTCTATCACGAAGTTCAACGGCAGACTGATTGTCCACCGTTACGATAATCACGGTGTCGTCACCTGCTACCGAGCCTAAAATATCCTCGTGGTCCACGGTGTCCACCATTGCTGCTGCGGTATTAGCAGAGCCGATAAGCGTTTTTACCACTACGATATTGTTTGCGCACCTAATACTAGACACGCACTCACGGAACATATTAAGAAGTTTGTTAGGCACTTTTTTGGTTTTATCGTCGTTATAAGCGTACTTATATTTGTAGTCGCCATCGCTGATTTTTACCAAACCTAACTCTTTAATATCACGAGAAACGGTCGCTTGCGTAACCTTAAAATTCTCCCTCTCAAGATAAGCAACAAGTTCCTCTTGGGTTCTAATGCTGTTATTTTTAATGATTTCAAGTATTCTTATTTGTCTTATGTTTCTCGTCATGATTACTCCTTATCCGTCACGCCCCATCTATTTAATTTATTAAGTAGGACGTCGAAAAATCCGTTTGCACCCACCCTTATAAATGTGGCTTTATCCTTTGATTTGTTTACTTTTACAATTTCGTTATTTTTTATTTTTTCAGCAAGTTCGCCGTCAATTACAAGTTGGCAATCGCTACTAAGTTTGCTGCAATTAAGCGTGATTTCGCTGTCGCTACTTACCACAATCGGTCTGCTGTGTAGTGAGTGGCTGGATATAGGGTTTATAATTAGCCCTTCCACGCTTGGCGCAAGTATAGGTCCTCCCACCGACATTGAGTACGCCGTAGAGCCCGTTGGCGTGCTGACGATAATGCCGTCGCAAAAATAATTGTCAACCAGCGCTCCGTCCACCTTTGCGGTAATGTTAATAAGCCTTGTGTTTTCACCCTTAGAGATAACCACGTCGTTTAACGCAACGTACTTGTTTTCGCCCAAAGTCACCTCGATAAGCGTCCTTTTTTCAGTAACGAAGCCACCCGATAGCAAAGTATCCAAAAGTTTATCAAGTTCGGACTTTTCAAAATCCATTAAAAAACCGAGATGCCCCAAATTGATACCAACCACGGGTACGTTTTTTGGCGCACACTCTTTTATTACTTGCAAAATCGTTCCGTCACCACCAAGAACCGTCATAACGTCGGCAAAATCCACCAAACTATTTAGCGGCATTTTTTCCACCTTGCGACTTGAATTATAATTTTCGTGCAAGGCAAAACTGATACCCTTCTCTTGAAGTAAGTCGATTAGCCTGTTGGTAACGGCGAAATTTTTATCTTTACTTTCGTTTACGTATACTCCGATATTCATTTTCGCACCATTACATATTATACAATAATTGCATAAAATTTTCAATAAATATGCATAAATAAAATAAAATAATTTATAAAATTATCTTAAATTTTTCAAAACGTTCTCTTTTGTTAGTCCGCACTCGGCTTGAAGTTCAGAAACCGTTCCTATTGACGGCATAACTTTATCGATAGCAACGCTCCTTAGCCTAATTTTTAGGTCGTTTTCGTTAGCGTAATCTAATATTGCAGAATACAAGCCGCCGTTTTTTACGCTGTCTTCAAGCACAACCACCGATTTATTTTCAAGTTCCCTAATAGTTTTTTCGTCGATAGGCTTAATGCACCTTGCGTTGATTACGGTAAACTTTTCCTCAGGCTCTAACTCTTCGTTTATTCTATACGCAAGTTCCACCATCTTAGCGCCGACACCCACAACTACTCTATTATTCTCAGTTTTGTATAAGTATTCCCACAATAATAGGTCTTTTTGAGTGGTTTTTGGATACTTAACGCTTACGTTACCTTTTGGATATCTAATTACAAGCGGCGTGTTAAATTCCTTGGATAGTTCTATCATTTGCCTTAATTCATAAGTGTCTTTTGGCGCAAGAATCGTAACGCCGAATAATGAATTAAAGAAAGAAACGTCGTAAATTCCTTGGTGAGTAGGTCCGTCGTCGCACACAAGCCCCGCCCTATCCACAAGGAAGGTAACAGGCAATTTGTTGATGCATACGTCGTGGATAATTTGGTCAAAACCACGTTGCAAGAAGGTGGAATACACCAAAAAATACGGCTTGTAGCCAAGCAAGGTCATTCCGCTACACATAGTTACTGCGTGCTCTTCGGCAATGCCGACGTCGTACGTCCTATTTGGGAAAAGTTTGCTGAACTTACTCAGCCCCACGCTATTTGACATAGCGGCAGTCACCGTGACTACTCTGTGGTCGGTTTTTGCAATATCCACAAGCGACAAACCTGCCTCTTTTGAGAAGGTATCTTCGGTAATCAAGTCCTTTTGATTTACAAGTCCGTGATAGGTAAGCGGGTCAAGTTCTGCAGGTCTAAACCCTTTGCCTTTAATGGTGTTCACGTGCAAAATAATGCTGTTTTCACAGTTTTTAGCGTACCTAAGCATACTGATAAGTTGGCTAAAATCATGCCCGTCAATACCCGAATAATATTCACAATTAGTGCTTGGAATTATTCCCTTTTTAGAGTACCTGTCCAGCCTGTTTAATATTTGCGGAACGTAACCCACCGTCTTAGATATAGACATAGAATTATCGTTGATTATCACGATTTGCTTGCCGTTTATGTTGTAACTGTCGTTAATTGCCTCAAAAACCATTCCGCCGGAAAGTGCGCCGTCGCCAACGACCGTCACGATATCAAAATTTTCAAGAGATATCGCCCTTGCCCTAGCAAGACCACAAGCAAGGCTTAGCGAATTGCTGGCATGCCCCGTTACGTACGGATCGAACTCGCTCTCTTTCACGTTTGAAAAGCCTGATATTCCGCCCTTTTGCCTAATTGTACCAAATTCGTCACGCCTATTTGTAAGTAATTTGTGCGTGTAGATTTGGTGACCAACGTCAAAAATGATTTTGTCGTTTGGCGTATCGAAAACGTAATGAAGCGCAATAGTCAGTTCCACCACGCCAAGATTAGAGGCAAGGTGTCCGCCGTTTTTGTGCGTAACGTCGATAAGCACCTTCCTAATTTCTTGCGCAAGGTCAGGCAAGTTCTCTTCGTTCAGTTTTTTTAGGTCGCTAGGACTGTTTATTTTTTCTAAATACATTTTTTCTCCCGATAAATACCGAAATGATTTTTGCGGTAAGTATCAAATAACTATTAGCGCTTTTTATCGCCACCTTTTTCATAAAGGCTTTTCCGCCAACGGTGATTCCTGCTACGGCGCTACTAATAAAAATAGTTAAAATTTGTTCGTAAGTATTAGGTAAAGATTTAAGTAGTTCAATTACGATTGAAACGGAGCACGAACCACTAACAATGCTGAAAATATCGCCTATAACGTCGGCGCAAATATTTGCAACTCTCTCCTGATTTTCGATTAGTTTTAAGCCGATTTTGTAGTATTCGCTATTTTTATCCTTTACAAACAAGTCAAAACTATGCTTATTCGACGAGGTTACAGCCATTGCAATGCCATCAAAAATTATGCTTAAAATAATCAAAAACAAAAGCAAAAAAATCGTTGCAACTATGCTGGTTATCGACGAAGTAATCTCCGAAACAAAACTGAAAAACCCTGCAAGCAGCATCGTTATCAGCGTGATTTTTAAGCACCACGCATTATAACTTACCCCTCGCCGTTTTTGGCTGAGAGTTAGTAGTTTGTTTTCGTATTCCTCGGCTTTTTTATCAGAATCGATATACTTATTATTCAATTTACCTCGCATTATTATATAATATTATTTATTTTTATTCAACTTTTTTTAATATTATATTGCGATTAAACAAAAAATATTATTATTTTATGCAATAATAACCACGATTTAACCAAAAAAATTCTTTATTTGCAAACTTTAATTTTTTCTGTTAGTTAGGCTCTTAGTCAGGCTAATTAGGTCGCAGGCTCTTGTGCTAAACACCTCTAAGCACTTGATTTGCTCCTCTTCAAGTTCTCTAAGTATCTCCCTTGCACCCTCCACGCCAAACAAACTCGGATAGGTAACCTTGTTGTTTTTAGCGTCCTGACCAACGTTTTTGCCTAGTTCCTCGGCGCTAGAAGTTACGTCAAGCACGTCGTCGGCAATTTGGAAGGACTTGCCAAGCAAAACGCTGTAATCGTAAAGCGCATTTACTTCCTCCTCTTTCATACCGTTTACGATAGCGCCCGATAAAAGCGATGCCGTAATTAAAGCACCCGTCTTGTACGAGTTTATATTATCCAAGGTTTCCTTCGTGTCGCTAACTTGATACATATCCAGCACTTGCCCTTTTACCATTCCGCTTACAATACCGCTGCAATCTGCCACCACTTTGCTTGCTTTTATCACGTTTTTACTAGGTTTTTTTTCGATATTATCCATTAAAACTTCGTAGGCAAGGTTTAGCAAGCCGTCACCAGCAAGAATTGCTGTGCACTCGTCGAATTGCTTGTGTACGGTAGGTTTTCCACGCCTTAAATCGTCGTTATCCATAGCGGGCAAATCGTCGTGGATAAGCGAATAAGTATGAATAAATTCCAGCGCCATACAAAACGGCATACAATTATCCATAAAATTAGGGTTTTCGCTAAGTTCTCCTGCCATCAAGCACAACGTCGGGCGAAGCCTTTTGCCGCCGTTTACAATGCTGTATCTCATTGCGTTGGTAACAGGCACAGCCTCGTGAACCGGTTGCGTTGCAGAGTACAAAGTTTCGTCCAAAAATTTTGTGATTTTATCGTTAATTAGGTCTACGTATTTATTCATTATTCAAAGTCCTCTATCTCTTTTAGGGTATTTTCCATTTCCTTTGTTAGTTCTTTAATTTTACCACTAGCGTCAGTAAGCATTGCAAAGCACTCTTTTGATAGTTTCGTTGCTTTTTCGTATGCCAAAATGCCCTCTTCAAGCGTAGTTTGTTCGTTTGAGATTTGCTCTACGTATCTATTTAATTCTTCCAGTTTTTCTTCTAAATTTTTCATTCTCCCACCTTCTTACCTAGTATTTTACTATTAACCGTTACGTCGTTTTGCTTAATTATTACGTCGTCGCCTTGCATAAGAGCCGACAATAAATAAATTTGCTTATCGCCCTTAAATATTTTTACTTTGGTTTTTTCGTCTATTACCGCACCGGCATCTTTCAGTTTGCCGTCAACTATTATACATTTCTCTTGTTTTGATAACACTTTTTTGTTTATTGCCCCGTTTAGCATATTTATTGCTTGTTTTGTAGCGCTTGCTTTACAGTTAAACAAATCAAGTATTTCGCCTTTAATTTCGTCCGTGCTATTGTACAATTCGTCGCTAACTAAACTTACTTTTCGAGTAATTTCTCTGTTTAACAGGCTTAAAATATACTTTACGTTTTCGATATTATCCTTTTGACTGTACGCAACAAGTTCGGCAGCGGCAGTCGGCGTCGCCACCCTTTTGTCGCTTACAAAGTCGCATATCGTGTAGTCCACTTCGTGACCAACCGCCGAGATAATAGGAGTGCTAGCGTTAAAAATTGTTCGTGCAAGTTTTTCGTCGTTAAAAGGCATAAGGTCTTCCACGCTACCGCCACCACGAGCAACTATAATAACGTCAAGCCCTAACTTATCCAGCGCCAAAACGCCCTCTACCATTTCCTCCACCGCACCAACGCCCTGAACCTTAGCGTCATACACAACGATATCTATCGACTTATTGTACTTTCTAACGGTGGTATTGATATCACGGATAACAGCGCCCGTTTTAGAGGTGACCACCCCCACGGTTTTTGGATATTTTGGTATCGGTTTTTTGTATTTATCGTCAAATAACCCTTCGGCGCTAAGTTTCTTTTTCAGTTCCTCGATTTTTAAAAACAAATCGCCCTTTCCCTTAGGCTCGATTAGGTCTACGATAAAGGTAAGTTTTCCGCCTTTTTGATAAAAATTCGGGCTACCTTTAATTATCACCGTTTCGCCGTCCTTTGGCACGTAAGTTTTACGATAATTAAAACAACTGCATTGAAGACAGGAATTTTCGTCTTTTAACGTAAAATAAGCGTGGCTTTGGGATATTTTAAACCCCGAAACCTCGCCATAAATACAAATATTATGCAAATACGTTTCTGCATTAAAAACGTCGTAAATGAATTTTGCAACTTGTGAAACTGTAAAATAGGTCATTTCCTAACAGCCTTAACGGTATTTTTAAGTAGCATCGTGATTGTCATCGGTCCAACGCCACCCGGAACAGGCGTAATATAAGACGCCTTTTTCTCCACGTTTTCAAAGTCAACGTCGCCACAAACCTTGCCGTCCACACGGTTTATTCCAACGTCTATTACGATTGCGCCCTCTTTAACCATATCTTCGGTAACGAACTTCGGCCTACCGATAGCAGCCACCAAGATATCCGCTTGCCTAGTGATAGACGGCAAATCCACCGTTTTGCTGTGGCACACGGTAACCGTGCAATTTTCAAGAAGAAGCAGGTTCATAAGCGGCTTACCCACAACGTTACTTCTGCCGATAACTACTGCGTGCTTACCCGTCATATCCACACCCGTTGACTTAATTAGTTCAATCACACCGTGAGGCGTGCAGGTAATTAAATCGGGAGTACCTAGCCCAAGCAATCCTATTTGCTCCACGCTAAAACCGTCCACGTCTTTTCTGTGGTCGATAAGCGACAAAATGTGTTTCTCGTTAATGTGCTTTGGTAGTGGCATTTGAACAAGTATTCCGTGAACGCTGTCGTCAGAATTTAACTTTTCGATAAGGCTTACAAGTTCCTCCTCGCTAGTCGTTTCGTCAAGTTTGTAACTTAGCGATTTAATGCCCGTGTACTCGCAACCTTTAATTTTGTTGCGAACGTAAATTTCGCTGGCAGGATCATTTCCAACAAGCACTACCGCAAGGCAAGGCGTAACGCCCGTCTCGCTCACAATTTTTGCCACGTCTTCTTTTATTTCGTCCCTAATTTTAGTAGATAGGGCTTTTCCGTCGATAATCATTTATTCTCCTTTAATTTCCTTGTAGATACCGGCAAGCACGCCGTTTACAAAAGAATAACTCTTGTCGGTCGAGTACTTTTTAACAAGTTCCACAGCCTCTGATATAGCCACGGCAGGCGGAACGTCATCGCAATATTTAAGTTCGTAAGTTGCGATTAAAAGTGCGGATAAATCAGGCCTAAAAATCCTATCGATTCTAAAACCTTTTGCGTGCTTTTCAATAAGTTCAAGTAATTCGTCCTTTTTTGCGGCAACGCCCTCGTACACGCCTATTACGTACTTTTTGTCGTCCTCTGAAAGATTGCTATCAAGTAGCATCAACTCTAATGAAGTTTGGTTCAAACTATCGTAAAAAAGATATTCAAACACCAACTTATATATATTTTCTCTTGCAATTCTTCTACTCATCTTCTGCTCCTATACTGAAAAATACCCTTTGAAATCAAAGGGTATATTTTACGGGAATATTACGTTTGAAACTTGAACGTTCACCGTTTTTACTTTATACTTTGTTGCACCCTCAACCTCGCTCTTAATAGCCTCTTGAACTTGGAACGCTACGTCAGGGACGCTAAAACCGTGCATAATATCCACGAACACGTCGATAGTTACTTCGTCGCCGTTGATATACACTCTAAACTTACCGTCTTTGTACGAACTTTTTGCGCTGCCTAATACGGTTACGCCCACAACGTTACTTGCTGCATTACTAGCAAGCGAAGATATAACTTCAATGTACATTGACTCGTTGTCTTTTTCTTTTTTAGCCATTATAGTCTCCTTTGCTATTAGATTATACCATAATAACTAAATAATTACAACATTTTGCTAATTATTAACTTAGTTATTTAGCCTTTAATATGGCGTTACCACCACGTTTTCAAGGTCGTATTTTGTCTTTGTCATTACAATATCGTAAATTTTGGCAAGTTCGCCATCGGTTAAAGTATCCACGCTTGACGTAACCAAAATATTAAGTACTTCCGGTGACATTACCACCGCAGCCTCTTTAAAGCCCTTGCCTTTAATTAAGGTTTCTAGTTGAAGTTCGTTTTCGATGGTTTCACAAAGTGCAAGTTTCTTGCTGTTTGCCTCTTGTTTTGCCTCTGCGGTTGCTTGACTGGAAGCGATAATGCTGTCCAAAATGCTGATTTGCTCTTGTCTTGCTTGCGTTCTAGACGCTCTGTGTGAATCAAAAAATACCGTCACGCTGTTTTCTGTAGATATAACGGGATCGTTGCTTGGCTTGTTAAACGAATCTAAATTGAAGTTTAGAACGCCAACGGTCACAAGTAGCGCCACCATCACCGACAAAACTATTGCCTTTTTACCTCTTTCGGAAAGTTTCTTTCCTTTCAAACTGATTTTTTTCATACAATCCTCCTACAATATCAAAATTTCTATTACGTCTTTATTTACGTTAAGTGCTTTTTGAATAGCGCTTAGCATTTTGAGTTTATTCGATACCGTGTCTACCCCGTGGCAAACCACCAGCACCCCTTCTATTTCCTTGTTAGAGCCAAAAAAACTATTGTTATTTCCGTAATTTAAGTACACTTCGCAGTCGTCGATGCCGTCGATTTCACTAAGCATTTTACTAAGGCGAATCTCCGTTTCGCTCATGCACTCGTAAGGGTTTTCTTTTTTATTTTTGCCTGAGACCCTGCCCAGCGACAAGGCGATAAGTGCAATTATCACCAAAAATATTACGATTTTAAGGTATTTAACGCTTTTTAACTTCTCTAAAAATTCACTTTTATTATTATTTATGCCGTTATTTTTGTCATTATTCATAATAAATTCTTCCGCTATCGATTTTTAGTCGGGACTTAACGATTTCTTCAATCTTCCCTATAATATCTATATTCGAATAGTCCTTTTTTAAAGTCATATTTTTGGTGCAAATTTTAACGAATTCTATCTTATTTTGACCATTTATGCTTGGGACGATATCCACCTTTACGTTTTCTATCCCGTTTTTTTCCAAAATATCTTCAAGACGCTTTTCCTCCTTTTCAAAATAACTTTGGCTAGTTTTAAAAATAAATTCCTCGTCAATCACGATATCTGTTGTAAAAAAGTTCTTTATGCTAATTTCGTTATTAAAAATTTTTATAATCGGGCTTACTACCACGTAGACGGTAACTAGCGCCAAAACCCCTTTAATATATTTGTTCGTTTTACCTGTTGGAAGTAATATTTCAAGCAGTATTCCCATCAGCGATACGCCCACTAAATTTAGCACCCAAATCTTCATTTTTTCACCATTTTATTATATATTTTGCAATTTTACATAGTACTATATCGCAAATTTAACGGTATACGTTATCAAACTAAGCAGTATGAAAAACATAAACGTCAGCCCCACTTCGCTAGCAATAATCGAGGTAATATTTTTAGCCACAGAGCCCACCATATTCGTGATTTTACTATTTGCGATAGGCTCGATAACCGCCTCGACAAGTTTTAGCATTAGGTAGAAAATCACAGTTTTCACAATAGGTAATAGCGAAGTTAAAACCAGTATTAAAGTTATAGTCACGCCGAATGAATTTTTGACTAATAAGCAACTCGCCACCACCAAATCGAAGCCGTCGCTTACGTATCCGCCAAGAATCGGTACGTAACTAGACAGCGCAAACTTGGTAATTCCCACCGATATATTGTCAAGCGTTACCCCCGTTATCCCCTTTGCTACCACAAAACTTGTAAACAGGCTGAACGTTGTGCCAAGTACCCACCCCGAAATACTAGAAAAAAACTTAGGCAGTTTGGTAAGTTTTACCGAGTCCGAAATATCCCCCACCACACTAAGCACAATTCCTGCAATGAAAATAGGTAACACCACCGAGGTAATTACGCTGATAATCACGTTTGAGAGTATCAGCATAATGGGTTTATAAATAACCGCCGTTTTAATTCCGCCCATTGCCGCCATAAGCGTAAGGATTATCGGGAAAGACAAATCCATAAGTTCTTTCACCGTCAAAACGTACTTTCTAACTCCGGTAATTATTCCCGACAAAGCGGTAAAAAGCACTATTACCACCGCCGAATAGCACACAAAACTAATAACGTCGTTGGTTTCTCGCCTAATAAAGCCCGAAGTAAGCCCCTCAAGTGTCCCGGACAAAATCGCAATAAACACGATGAAAAACGCAACGGGAATATATTTACCAAAAATGTTCTTCGTTATTTTTAATAAGTAGTTCATAAACCCGTTAAAATCGGTGAAAAATTCGCCCTTAATCACCTTTCTAACCAAAGTTTTTACATCGCCGCCAAACACAGCGCCCACTTCGTTTTCCACCGCCTTAATAAACTTGTCCAGCCCCGCTGTATCCAGGCTATCCAGCCGCTTTTCTATCTCTTCAAGTAGGTCGGTTTGAACGCTTTTCTCCGTATTATCCTCTGCGAAAACCACCTTTTTAAAAGATAGATTAAATAAAAGCACGGCAAACACAAGCAGCAAAACTACTAACTTAGCATTTTTATAACCACGTTTAACAGCCCTGTTATCATAGGTAGCGACGTTAGAAAAATGGTGATTTTTCCAGCCAGTTGTATTTTGTCTGCGATACTTTTGCATTCCAAATCCTCACATATACTTGCCGAATATTCGGTAAAATATCCTATCCCGATAATTTTTAAAATACCTGTAAACAAACCCAAATCCAGTTTCGTTTCATTGCCGATTTTGTTAAAAGTTAGGATTACCTCACTAAGCGAATTCACGACGATTATAATAATCACAATGCCCGTTGCAATCACCAAAAACTTGCTAAACTCCGGCTTTGTCACCTTTAAAATCAGCGCCGTAATGCTACCTAGCACTCCAAGACAAATAATTTTTAACAACATAACCTTACCTTAATTTCCCATAATTTTTCGCCTACTTACCGGCACAATTTATCCATAAACGCATAAATAATTAAATATTGCTATCTAAAACCGCAAATTATATAATAGTTTCATCTTTCATAACAAAAAACTCGTTTAGTTTGCAAGTTCCTACGTTTAAAGCCGAAAAATACTTTTAAGCACGTCAATTAGTCCTCCCATCATATCGATAAGCATAAACACAGCAATCAATATTCCCGCAATAGACGTGTACGTCGTCAGTTCTTTTTTGTCGCTTTTTTCCAGTATGCCGTTAATCACCGCAACAAACAGCCCTACCGCCGCAATTTTTAGGATAATCACTACGCTTTCTATCAAGATAACCTCCTAAATCAGCAAAAGAGTGACTGCAAACGCAAGCATTACGGACAGTTTAAAACTCAAATCACCCTTTTTGATTTTGTCTTCTTTCGCTCTTTTCAGCATTTCTCCAAACTCGCTTTCCGTTTTTCTAATAAACGTAAGTTCGCTGTCGTAGTCAAAACTGCCCAAACTACGAAAAAAATCCTCTATTTTTTCCTTTTCGATTTTGGTTAAAAAAATATTGTTAGGCGCAACGCTTTCGCTCTCTTTCCTGCTTGTAATCGTGTCCTTGTACTTGTTTAGAGTGTCCACAATCGCACCACCACTTTCGATTTCGCTGTTTAAAATCTCTATTATCGGCGTTTTATTCGTTTCAATTTCGCTACTAAGTCTTACTAAAAACGCATTTAGTCTGTCTAAATACTTATATTTTTTGTAGTAAATCCTTTTAATTTCACCGCCCACGTAACAAACCGAGGCAAATAAAACACCGATTGCAACATACTTATAAATCACTTACTTTCACTACCTTTTCAATCTTTCCTATCTTATAGTCGCTAAGCACCACCACGTACTCAAAAACTTCTAAAACCTTTGAATTATTAAGGTTTTTTAGGCTAAAATCGGTTAAATGCATCGTAGCAATTAACTTTACACCGCAATTTGCAATCTTATTTAATGGCACGATTTCCTCTCCGAATATCTCGTCCACAGCGATTATTTCAGGGCTTAACGACCTTATTGCTCCCTCAAACGCATCGCTTTTATTTACAAAAGTGATTACGTCGGAGTTTTTGCCAACGTCCATAGTCGGCACGCCGCTCACTTTACAAGCAATTTCGTTTCTTTCGTCAATAATCAGCGTGTTGTATCCTAGGTTCGATAAGTTTCTTACCACCTCTCTAAGCAAAGTCGTTTTACCTTGAAAAGGCTTGGAAATTATCAAAGTATTATGAAAAACGCCGTTTTTACAAATAATATTCATTAGTCCGTCTGCCGTGCCGTACACTTGATGCGGCAACCTAATTACTATTGAACTAAGGTTTTTAATGCTTTTTAACGTACTGCCAAGATACACGCCTTCCCCTGCAACCCCTATTCTTATTCCTCTTTCAGCCGTAAAAAAACCTTTTGCAAGTTGCTCCTCAATAGAATAAAACGAATGTCCGCTAGCAATCTTTACTACGTCAACTATTTCTTGCTTGTCCACGATATACGGCAAGTTATTGCTAAAATTGTTTATCCATACTTTCCCCAAACAAGTCACAACCATTAGTTGCCTACCCGCTCCCATACGAATTTCTAAAACGTCGCTTTCATTCACCATATTAGTAATAGACAAGTACGCCTTATCTTTTAGCAAACTCTTCATACTAAAAAATATGATTTAGGTCAAAAAACTATAACAAATATAATCAAAAATAAAGTAAAAGTTACGCCATATTACTATACAAAATGCCATTTTTTATAATAAACTTTCATTTTTCTTAAATTTTCTACATTAAAAGGTTAAAAATCTAAATATCCGCAAATTTACCAAAACAAAATAAACAAGTTGGTCAAAACGACAGATTTAAAAAAATTAAAAAGCAATAATTAGCAATAATAAAATTTAAACTAACTACTTATAAAATTAAAACAAATATAAGGGGAAAATGTAAAACTAACTTGATAAAATAAAATATAATCAAATACTAAAACAATATAAAACCAAACCAAAAGACTAAAAAAAATAAGAAAATATTAAAATAATAAAAACGAAAATATTAAAACAATAAAAAAAGCCAAACCTTACGGCTTGGCTAATAATTAAAGGATTATTATACTCTAGACATATATTCGCCCGTTCTGGTATCTACCCTAATAGTGTCACCCTCGTTTACGAACATAGGTACTTGCAAGGTGTAACCGGTTTCCAAAGTTGCCGGTTTGTTAGTAGATTGAGCAGAGTTTCCTCTTGCACCCGGCTCGCAGAAAGTGATAAGTAGTTCTACGAAGTTAGGCGCATCTACCGAGAAAGGTGAGCCGTTAAACGATGCAACGGTACATTCCATATTCTCTTTTACAAAGTTCATAGCGTCACCAACGATATCCTTGGTTAAAGGAAGTTGTTCGTAGGTTTCTACGTCCATAAAGTAGTACAATTCACCGTCATTGTACAAGTATTCCATTTGTTTTCTCTCGATTAGCGCAAGGTCAAACTTTTCAGTCGGGTTGAAAGTTTTTTCCAAAACAGCACCGGTCATTACGTTTTTAATTTTGGTTCTTACGAATGCAGCGCCCTTGCCCGGTTTTACGTGCAAGAAGTCAACAACTACGTATACGTTGCCGTCGAATTGGAAAGTAACACCTTTTCTAATATCACCTGCTAGTATTTGAGCCATAAATTACCTCCTAATAATTCTAAATTGTAAATAATTTTTTATCTATTCCCGTAAGTATTTCGGGTTTGTCACAAGTTACTACCACGCTGTCCTCGATACGCACGCCAAACTCACCTTCAAGGTAAATCCCCGGCTCTACGGTCATAATCATACCGCTTTTTAATACGTCGTGACAGGTTTTGCTAAGCCTTGGGTTCTCGTGAATCTCGATTCCGACGCTGTGACCAAGCCCGTGGGTAAACTTATCTCCGTAGCCTTTTTTCGTTATAAAATCACGAACGATTTTGTCCACTTCAAAGCCGGTCATACCGCTTTTAATCACGCTAAGCCCTAAAAGGTTAGCCTCTAATACAATATTATATATTTTTTCTTGCTCTTTGTCAATATTTCCAAAGCCAAAGGTACGAGTAATATCCGAACAGTAGCCGTCAAACTTAGCGCCAAAGTCCAAAGTTATCATATCTCCCGCTTTAAGTTTCCTATCGGATACGTGTGCGTGTGGCTTACTCGTGTCGCTACCGAAAGCGCAAATCGTATCAAAGGCAATGCCCGAAGCCCCGTTTTTAAGCATTTGGTATTCAAGTTCAAGCGCTAGTTCCTTCTCGCTTACGCCCTCTTTCACACATTCAAGCATCTTATTAAACGCAATAGTGTTTATGTCGCAAGCCCTTTTGATTTTTGCAATTTCTTCAGCGGACTTAATCGACTTAATCTCGTCAATCTTACCGCCAACCTTAACTAGCGTGTAGCCTGCTAAATTTTCGGACAATTCAATGTAATCGGCAAGTTTTATCCTGTTATCCTCGTAGCCAACGGTTTTAACGCAACTAGCACTCAAAATCTCGTTGATTTTATTATATAACGTTTGCGGCGTAACCGATACAAAAGTAAGTTCGTCCTTAATTAGCGCTCTTGCCTCCTCGATATATCTGTCGTCGGTTAGGTAGTATGCCTCGTTTTTAGTGATAACGTAATAGGCAAACGTGTTTGAATAGCCTGACAAATAAAAGGTGTTTACCTCGTCGAATACTATAATTGCATCAATATCGAACTTTTCAAAAAACTTTCTAGCAATCATTTTAGCCTCTCTTTAACTCGTCAAAATATATTTTTTTCATATTGCTGCTGTCCTCCGCTTGCGTTCCGGCGGATTCGCAAATAATAATCGGTTCAAGTTTATTTTTAATTAGCGCCTTAGCAAGTGGCAAAAACTCCGGTCCGAAGGTGGTGTCGGCAAAAGTCAAGTGCCTTACCTCGCCGCCGTTAGAGTACTCGATTTTGGAAAAATGAGCGTGCATATCCCTAGTTTTCTCGTAGCCTATGCCGTCGATAAACCTTTTAAGCAAGTAGTCAAAGTCCTCTTCGGTTTTCAAAATACCCTTTTCTCTTGCGTTTATGTGCCCGAAATCGATGCAAGGATAGTAGGTGTCGTCTAGGTTACAAAAGGCAATCACCTCGTCCACCGTGCCGATTTGACCGATTTTGCCCATTGTTTCAAGGCAAACGATAAAGTCGTCAAAGCCCATCTCTTTTTTTATAGATTTTAGTTCGGTAAGGCTGCTGATTGCGTTGTCCACCGCCACTTTTCTATCTTGTTTTTGTTGCGCACCGGGGTGACAAACCACCCTAGTTCCGCCAAAAAGTTTAACGGCTTTTAGGCTATCTAATACGTAGCCGAAACTACCCTCGATTTTGTCCCTGTCGGGATTAGAAAAATTTATGTAGTACGGTGCGTGAACGGATATGTCTATCCCGCTTTCACAAAACGCATTTTTAATCTTTTCAGCGGTTGGCTCAGAAATTCTAACGCCTCTACCAAACGAATACTCAAATATATCCAGCCCTCTTTCTTTTAGCCAAGGCGGTACTTGTTCGGTATGCGAAAAGCCCTCGCTATAAAACGATTCGCTGTTGCCTGCTACCCCGAATTTTATCATAAGTCTAACTCCTTCAAGGTTTTTTTGTCCTTTTCAAGCCTTTCTATAAGTTTTTCCTTACTGTCGAAAAACTCAATCTCTCTTAGTTTTTTTACAAACTCAACCCTAATTTTCTCGCCGTAGATATCCCTGTCAAAGTCCTCCAAGTAACTTTCGATAATGTAGGCGTTCTCGTTAAAAGTAGGTCTTTCGCCAACGTTGGTTATCGCCTTGTAACGCTTTCCGCTTACGGTCACGATAGTTTGGTACACAGCACTTTTTAGCGCCATTTTATTGTCGGAAATCATTATATTTGCAGTTGGAAAGCCAAGATGCCTGCCACGACCTGCGCAATGTATCACTTCCCCCTCGATAAAGTACCTGTCGCCCATTAAAAAGTTGATTTTTTCCATGTCGCCCGTTGCAATATACTTCCTAATTGCCGTGCTACTAACCTTTTCACCGCCGATTTTAAGTAGTTCGTCCACCTCGAATTTTATCGAATGCTTATCGCAAAAATCCCTAAGCGTGCTAGCGTTTCCGCTTGCGTTTTTGCCATAGGTATAGTCCTCGCCGCACACAATACACTTAATATTGTAATTATTTAATAACGTAAGCAAAAATTCGTCCTTATCTTGCGACAAAAAACTTTCGTCCATTTTGCCGTAAATCACGTTGTCAATGCCTAGTTTTTCAAAAAGCACACACCTTTCGTCAAAAGTCAATATCTCTTTTACGTCTTTCCTTAGTAGTTCAAACGGTGAATTTATAAATGTAAAAATCGCACTTTCTGTCCCCAACGTTTCAGACAGTTTTAGCATGTGGCTGATTAGTTTTTTATGACCGATATGCACCGAGTCAAAAAAACCAAGCGCCAAAGTAATAGATATATTATGTTGTTTTTTATAATCAAGTTTTTTCATATTTAGTCAATTTCTTAGTTAGTTACCTAATCTTTATTTTTATTTTTTAGGCAATTTATGTAATGCACAATAATTTGAATATTTTGCAATACGATATTTTTACTCTATAACTTAGCGTTTTATATAATAAAAGCGATAAATATAGCAGTTTTTAGCACGATTTATAATCTATTTTTTATTACAAGTTTACCGCAAGAGTTTTCAGCCATTCCAACAATTTTACCGTCAAACGTTAGCACGAACACGCCCTTTGGCATATTATTTATCTCTACTTTCACGCCGTTAAGCGCCTTACCACTTACCTCTTTCGGCAGTTCAAAACTCTCGTAAGATTGTAGTAATACGTCGGATAAAGGAAGGATATATTTAAGCGGATTTTCTATAAACTCATTAAGGGTTACGCTGTCTTCAAGGTTAAAACTGCCGCTTTTCGTCCTAATTATATAACTCATATAACCCACGGTGTCTAGGCTACTAGAAATATCTCTAACCAAACTTCTTACGTAAGTTCCGCCGGAACAAGTCACTTCCATATCAAAATCGTTTGTCTTTCCCTCTTTTAAAGCAAGGCTATACACTTTGATTTTTTTGCCTTTAAGTTCCACTTTTTCGCCACGCCTTGCAATATCGTAAGCCTTTTCGCCGTTGATTTTTTTTGCCGAGTACTGTGGCGGAATTTGCTCGTATTCGCCTAAAAACTGCGGAATTACTCTATTTATGTCGCTTGTAGAGAATACTTTGTCCGAAGTTTCCGTCACCACGCCGTAACTATCTAAGGTGTCGGTAGTCTTTCCAAGCCTAATGCCGAAAAGATAGGTTTTTTGCTTATCGATTAGGTAGTCAAAAGTTTTTGTAGCAGAGCCAACAGCCAACGGCAGCACCCCCGTTCCGTCCGGATCAAGCGTGCCTAAATGCCCGACTTTCACCTTTTTGCCTAGTAGTTTTGACAAGGTTTTCCTAACGATAACCACAACGTCGCTAGAAGTATAACCGCTCGCTTTTAGTATGTTTACAAAGCCGTCCATTACATTTCGTCCTTGCAAGATTTTAATAGTTTGTCTATTACATCGTAATAAAAGCCGTCTATTCTGCAACCTGCCGCATATTTATGCCCGCCACCGCCGTACCAAGATGCAATTCTGCTACTGTCGTAAGGATCTTTGGTTCTAAAACTAATTTTGTACACCTCGTTTCTTTCCTCGGTTACGGCAATCGCAATTTTCACTTCGTCAATAGCAATTAGGTCTGATACAATGCCCTCCGTGTTTTCCCTAGTAGTTCCCGTCGCCTCAAAGTCCTCTTTGGTAAAAGTGACGATGGCAACCACGTTGTCAAAATAAAATTTTGCATTATTTAGCACCCTGCTTTTCAGTTTAAATGCGTTCAATTTGGTTGCACGGATAACCCTATAAATTATATCGCTAACGCTTACGTTATAGCCGTAAAGTTCCGCCATAATTTCGTGCGTTTCCTTGGTGGTAGAACTATAATTAAAAGCGCCCGAATCAGTCACAATACCTGTGATAATACAGGTTGCGATATCGTCGTCAATAAGGCTTTCGTCCATAAATTTAAGCAGTTTGTACACGATTTCAGCGGTTGCCGATTGTGGCTCGTACAAAGTGACGTCTGCAAAATTCGTGTTGGTTTTGTGGTGGTCGATACACACCGTGCGCTTACTCTTTTTGAATTTATTTATAGTTTTTATGCCTATTCTGTCCTCGTCGGATACGTCGATAGCAATGCTTAGGTCTGCTTTTTCGTATTTTTCGCTATTTACAGCGCTTGAACAAGGCAAAAAACTTAGTTTTTGGCTTACGTTATCCTCGCAGAATATCCTAACCTCTTTGCCCGTTTTTTTCAAAAAGGAGTATAAAGCAAGCCCCGAGGCAAGTGTATCTCCATCGGGGTTAATATGACAAAATATTGCAATCGAATTTGCAACGTTTATCTCGTTATAAATTTTTTGATATTTTTCGCTATTTATCGTCATTTTTGTGAATATCCTTTATCAACTTATCGATTTTCATACCGTACTCAATCGAATCGTCAAGCACGAAAGTTAGTTCAGGAATATTTCTTATATCCAGTTTGCTTTTTAGTTCGTTTCTAATAAATCCGCTTGCCTTTTGAATAATCTTCACCACAGCGTCAGGCGTAGTGTCGTTATTAGACATTACGCTAAGGTAAACCTTGCATTGTTTTAAATCGGTGGTGGTGTTTACCTTGATAACGGTGATAAGTGCGTTTATTCTAGGATCTTTCAAGTCGTAATTAAGCACGAACGAAAGTTGCCTAGAAATCTCGGAATTTATTTTGTCAATTTTATTACTCATTTATTTGCTCCATATTGTACGACTCGATTACGTCGCCAACCTTAATATCGTTAAATCCTTCGATACCAAGACCGCACTCGTAACCTTTCGCAACTTCTTTAACGTCGTCCTTAAATCTCTTAAGTGACGAAATCTCGCCCTCGGTGATAATTACGCCGTCACGAACAAGCCTTAACTTAGAGTTTCTTACAACCTTGCCGCTAGTAACCATACAACCGGCAATAGTTCCAACGTTAGATACTCTAAACGTATCTCTAACTTCAGCCGTTCCGTATACGACTTCCTTAAACTTAGGTGCAAGCATACCTTTCATAGCGTTTTCAACGTCGTCGATAGCGTCGTAAATTACACGATAAGTTCTAATATCGATATTATTCTTTTCGGAGTAATTCTTAGCGTTTGTATCAGGTCTTACGTTGAACGCTATGATAATTGCGCCCGAGGTTTCTGCCAGCATTACGTCGGATTCGCTAACTGCTCCTGCTCCACCGTGGATAACCTTAACTTTAACTTCGTCGTTAGAAAGTTTTTCCATTGCTTGCTTAACAGCCTCAACCGAGCCTTGAACGTCGGCTTTTACCACAATCTTTAATTCTTTTAGGTCGCCGATTGCAATTTGGTTCATCATATCTTCAAGGTTCATCTTAACCGTTGATTTTTGTTGGCTCTTAATCTTGTCTTTTCTTTCTTCGGCAACTTGTTTTGCAAGTTTCTCGTCCTCAACGGCAATTAGTTGGTCGCCGGCAGACGGAACGTCGGAAAAACCAAGTACGGATACCGGAGTTGACGGTCCTGCCACTTTAACGCTTTGTCCTTTGGAGTTGAACATTGCCCTAATCTTACCAGTGGTAGTGCCTGCAACAACGAAGTCCGAAATTTTAAGCGTACCGTTTTGAACAAGTACTGTTGCAACCGGCCCTCTGCCTTTGTCAAGTTTAGCCTCGATAATGATACCTTTTGCAAGCCTGTTAGGGTTAGCCTTTAATTCTAGCATCTCGGCAACAAGAATTACCGTTTCTAGTAGTTCGCTTACGCCTTGACCGGTCTTTGCCGATACTTGACAAACAGGAGTATCACCGCCCCAAGCCTCAGGAAGAAGGCCGTGCTCGGTAAGTTGTTGCAAAATCCTATCAGGGTTTGCCTCCGGCTTATCGACTTTGGTGATTGCGATAATAATCTCAACGCCGGCAATTTTAGCGTGGTTTATTGCCTCAACAGTTTGAGGCATTATTCCGTCGTCGGCAGCAACTACGATAATTGCTACGTCCGTTGCTTGTGCGCCACGTAACCTCATAGAAGTGAACGCCTCATGACCCGGGGTATCCAAGAAAGTAATGGTTTGGTTGTTTACTTTCGCTGTGTAGGCGCCGATATGTTGGGTAATACCGCCCGCCTCTCCGCTTGCTACGTTTGCTTTTCTGATGTAGTCAAGCAGCGTGGTCTTGCCGTGGTCTACGTGTCCCATAATGGTAACGACCGGCGGGCGAGAAATTAGGCTGTTTTCATCGTCCTCTTCACCTGCAAGTTGGTCTAGTTTATCCTCGAAAGTTTCGCTAGGAACGTAAGTAAGTTCAACGCCTAGTTCACTAGCAACAAGTTCTGCCTCGTCAAAACTAATATCGTCATTTATGGTTTTCATAATGCCAAGAGCAAATAATTGTTTTACAATCTCTGCGCTGGTTTTACCTATTTTTTCAGACAAAGTCTTGATAGGGAAAACGTCGGTATTTACAACGGCTGTGGTAATTTTGATTGCCTCCACCTTGTTTTTAGCGCCCTTGTTTTTCTTCAATTTTCTGGTAGAAAACTCTTGATCGCCTAGTAAGGTTTCGTCCTCTATATAGCCTTTTTTAAGCAAGGTTCTCTTGTTCATCGTCTTCTTTTCGTCAACGACGGTCGTCTTTTTCTTTGCTTGCTTATTCGTGTATTTATTTGCTGCGTTATTATTTAAATCGGTGTTTTCTGCTACGTAAGTAGGCTTTTTGGTTTGTGTGAAAGGTTTTTTGTCCTTGTTAAAGGTAGGATTATTAGTTTTGTTAAATCCCGTTTGGTTAGGTTTTTGGTTTCTTGGGTTTTGGAATTGACCATTAGGCTTTTGGTTAAATCTATTACCACCCTGTGCGTATTGACCGTTTTGGTTATAAGGTCTGTTTGGTTGACGATCTCTACTATAATTCGGGCGGTCGTTTACCACCGAATAAGCAATTTTCTTTTCGGTTTCTCCCGCTTTTACGGTAGGCTTATCCTCTTTTTCGGTTTTCTCAACCTTTTCAGGCTCGGCTTTTACTTCTGCTTCTACCTTTTCTTCCTTCACCTCTACGGCAGGGGCGTCTTTCTTTGTAGGCTCGCTAGCCGCTTTTTCAGGCTCAGCCACTACTTTTTCGGTTTCAGCCACCTTTTTAGCCTCTTCCATTTCATGTTTAGCCTTGGCTTCGTCGTTCTTTCTTTGGATAGCCTCCTTTACTCCGCCAAGTTCCTTTGCAATCTGCTCCGCCTTTTTCTTGATGTATAATACCTTATCTTTAAGTTCGGTATTTTTCTCTACTTTTTTTAATTCTCTAACGTTGCCTATTACGTCTACCTTTTCACTCATTAACACACACCTCTTGATGAATTTTTTATTGCTTTTGCTAGTTCAAAATTCGTAATGCCTATGGCTTTACAATTTTTTCGGCAAGTCAGCCCCTCAACGTCGCTAAAAACAAGAATTTCAGCGTCTTTATTTTGAGAAACTAATTTTAATCTATTCATAGATTTTTCCGAGATATTATCGGAAACTATTATCAAATGTATCTTTTTGCGGAATACTTCCAAGTTATCCACGCCAAAAACCACTTGATTACTTTTAATAGCAAATCCTATATAACTTTTAATCTTTGCGTTTACCATATTCCTCGATACCGCTATAGGTTTTTTCGTCAATATTTGCTTTTAATATTTTGTTCAACAGTTTTTTTGATGCGCACTTTTCAGCACAATCCTTGCAAATATAACAGCCTCTGCCGTTTTTTTTGCCGGTAAGGTCTATCTCGTAGTCGCCGTCAGCACTTTTAACTATTCTAACAAGTTCAGTCTTGTCAAACATATTACGACAGACCACGCACATACGCTTTGGAACTTTTTTCATATTATTCCTCTATGATAGCGTCCTCGTCGCTCATAACTTTAGAAAGTGGCTTAACGTCAATCTTCCAGCCGGTCAATCTTGCTGCAAGCCTTACGTTTTGACCTTCCTTACCGATTGCTAAGGAAAGTTTGTCGTCAGGAACGATAACTCTTGCGGTTTTCTCTTCCTCGTTTACGTTTACCATAGAAACTTTTGCAGGAGCAAGAGCCTTAGGGATAAACTCGGCAGGATTGTCGCTGTAAGGGATAACGTCGATTTTTTCGCCGTTTAGTTCGCTAATAATGGTGTTTATTCTCATGCCGTTTTGACCGATACAAGCACCGATTGCATCGATATCAGGGTTTTCGGAGTAAACTGCAATTTTGGTTCTGTAACCTGCCTCACGAGCGATTGCTTTGATTTGAACAAGCCCGTTTCTGATTTCAGGAACTTCAAGTTCGAACATTCTTTTTACAAAACCTGCTGCCGACCTAGACACAGTAACTTGAGCGCCTTTGCTACCGGCCCTTACCTTTTTAACGTAAACTTTAATGTTGTCGTTCACTCTTAGTTTTTCGTTAAAGATTTGGTCGTTAGGAAGAAGTACGCCTTCCATTTGGCTAGGCGATATTTCAACGTAAACGTTGCTACCCTCTATTCTTCTTACGATAGCGTTAAGTAGTTCGCCCTCTTTACTGCTCATCTCTCCAAACACGATATCACGCTTAGCGTCGTTAAGCCTTTGGATAATTACTTGTTTTGCGGTTTGAGCGGCAATTCTAGACAAATCCTTAGTGTCGATTTCCTCTTTGATTTCGTCGCCTAATTTTGCGCTCTTTTTAATCTCTTGCGCCTCTTCAAGCGAAATTTCGCTGTCGTAATCTTCCACTTCGCCAACAACGGTTCTGGTTGTAAAAATCTTGATTGCGCATTTATCGGCGTCAACAACAACCTCTACTTTTCTTTGTTCGCCGTACTCTTTTTTGTAAGCGGACACGATACCTGCTTTTAGCGAATCGAAAAAGATTTCCGGGTCAATATGTCTTGTTTCTTGTAATTCTTTAAGTGCTGCAAAGAATTCTTTACTAATCATTTTATCCTCCTAAAATTCAATGTAAGGCCTAGCAACTGCCACTACCTTTTTGTCAAACTCAAAAATTTCGTCGTTTATATCAAGTTTAATTACTTGCTCGTCAAAATCGGCTAATACGCCGTGCGTTTTTTTCTTACCGTTTATGGCTTTGTAAAACTTTAGTTCTACGGGAAGCCCCAAGTACCTCTCGAAGTCCCTATCCGTTTTAAACGGACGGTCTAGCCCAAGGGAAGACACGTTCAAAGTGTACGGTGCGTTTTTGGTAGGGTCAAGTTCGTCCAAAATAGGATCGATAAACTTGTGCACCCTCTCGCAATCGTTTAAAGTTACTCCGTCCTCCATATAGATAAACACGGTAAGATTGTCCATGCCGTTCATTTTTTTGAACTCCACTTCGCAAAGTTCAACACCTAGGCTCTCGACAGATTCTTTTAGTTTATCGTAAATATCTTGTTCAAATTTATTCATATTACCTCTACATACAAGAAAGAGTGAACCAAGGTTCACTCCAAAAGATGCAATCATTTGTTATATATATAATAACATAGATTATAATCAAATTGCAATAAAAATTGCTAATTTAATTGATATTATGGTCAAAAACACTCTAAAAATATCATTTTTCATAGTTTTTGATAGTTTTCAACTTGTTTTTTTAAAATTTTACATATTTTTAGCAAGTTTTGTAAATATTTTCAAGCACGCCACCGCATCGCAATACGCCCTGTGAGCGTTTAATAAATCGATATCGAAGTACTTACAAACTGCGCCAAGGTTGTATTTTGGCAGTTTCAAATTACGCCTACTTAAAGCCAAGGTATCGAACTCCTCGTTGTCGATTTTGTAATTCATACGCTTTGCCACCCTCTTTACAAACCCTATATCGAACTCGATATTATGAGCAATAAGTTTCGCCCCGTCGATAAACTTGCAAAAATCAGGGAACACCTCTTCAATCGTCCTTTCGTTTTGAACGTCGGCATCGAAGATATTATTTACCTTTGACGCCCCATCAGGTATATGCATTTCAGGGTTTACAAGCGTTTCGAACACTTCGGTAATTTCGCCGTCCACCATTTTAACAGCGCCTATCTCGATTATCCTATCCTCTGCGCCTATTCCCGTGGTTTCAAGGTCGAACGCAACGAAAGTTTTGCCCATCAAAAAGTTTGGAGTGCTCTCTATCTTTTCAAACATATTCACCTGCGATTGCTCCACGTACTTAGTAGGCGTTACGTTCACGTAATAAAGCGGAACGCTGTTGTAAGTCGGCGTAAGGTCAATCGACGAATAGTCGATAGTGCAAGTGGATATATTGTTTGCAATTACTTGAAGTTTGTCGTCGTAAGTGTTTATCGACGCCTTGCCTTGCACCACAACTTCCATGCCCTCTTCCACCATTTTGTACTCTTCGTTTTTGCTTTTGTCAAACTTGACTACGCTTACCGAACCCGTCGTATCGTTAAGGTTGAATTTAAGCAAGGTTTTGCCGCTGCTTTCCAAAAATTTAGTAAAGATATTGCTCACTTTTCCGCAAACCGATACCGTTTCCTTAGCGTCGCTTGTAAGGTCCACTATGTATTTTGGAGTACTCATAAAGGCTTTTCCCACCATCTTTTTTTGGTCGCTGATTTTCACCGTTCTAAGCCCCGTCGTTTCGGTGTAGATATTATTGCTTACTTGCACTTGCTCGATAGTAGCGTCCTTGGTTTCGTCTTTTACAAGGCTTACCATAGCCTCCTGCGTCCATTGTTTTTCAAGATAGTTTTTAAGTTTAGCGTCCACTTTTGAGGTGGTAAAGTGGCTGTAAGTTCCACTATCTAGCGTCATAGTCACCTTTATTTCCGTATCCTTTGCCACAACGCTTACGTCGTCTGAGGAAATGTTGTTGCAGTAAAGCGGCTCGGTTTTTGTCAAAAACGCAAACACGGTGTTTTTGATTGTGTAAGAGTCCGCAAAGGAATACTCCACGTGCAAAATACACAGAATATCGCTGCCAACTATTCTACTAATCGTGTCGTTTAATAATACTTTGTCCTCATTTGTCAACTTTTTAAAGAAACTTTCGGGAAAAACCAAATATACGTTAAGCACGTTTCTGGCAATATTATACTCGGCTTTTTTTACAATAAAGCCTTTGTATACGTTATTCGTCAGTTCGTTTATCTTTTTGGTTATCATCTAAAATTCCTCTACCATCTTCATTAGTTCAGGCAAAATATCCTCGTTTTTCACACGTTTATATTGCTCGCCGTGTTTGAACAAAACGGAAAAATCTTTTCCACCCGCCACACCGAAGTCAGCGTCTTTTCCCTCGCCGATTCCATTAACCACGCAGCCCATTACGGCAATTTTTATCTTCTTTTTTACGTCTTTCGTTAGGTTTTCAATCTCGGTAGCGAACCTCTCCACCTCGATATTAGTTCTTGCGCAAGTAGGACAACTAACCACTTCCACTCCACCCATTAAATCTAGGCTTTTCAGTATCCTTTTAGCGCACCTGATTTCTTCTATCGGATTAGCGGTTAAAGACACCCTTATAGTGTCGCCGATGCCGTCTACAAGCAAACTTCCTATGCCGATACAGGACTTAACAATGCCCATATTGATAGTGCCCGCCTCGGTTACGCCAAGATGCAACGGATAATCCACTCTTTCGCTAAGTTTTCTATATGCCGACACCATTTTTTTAACGTTACTGCTCTTTACCGATATCACCGTGTCGTAAAAGCCATGTTTTTCAAGTAAAGCGGTGTGATATAATGCGCTTTCCACCATAGCGTCATCAAGCGGAAGGCTTTGAAACTGCTTTTCAAGAGAGCCACCGTTCACGCCTATCCTAATAGGGATACCCCTTTCTTTTAAAAACGCTGCCACGTACTCGATTTTATCGGGTTTTAAGTTGCCGGGATTCAGCCTTATTTTGCTTGCGCCGTTTTCAGCGGATAGTATTGCAAGTTTGTAGTCAAAATGAATATCTGCAACAAGCGGAATATGAATTTTTTTGGTAATATCCTTCAAAGCGTAGGCGCTGTTTTCGTCAGGAACAGCCACCCTTATTAGTTCGCACCCCTCATTTTCAAGTTCTAGGATTTGTTTTACCGTGCTTTGAGCGTCGTAAGTTTTCGTGTTGCACATCGATTGAATTACGATAGGATTATCTCCGCCGATTTTTAAATTAGATACCTTAATTTCCTTAGACATACGCCCTCTATCTTAGTTAAAATCAATTTAACTACTTTACATTTTAATGTATTTTATAATAATTTTGTCGTTTTATGCCATTTTTCTACAATATATGATAAATATCCAAAATTATCATTATTGCAAATAACAAAACAAGCCCCACCGTGTGAATGGTGTTTTCCACTTTTCTATTTAATGGTTTTTTCCTTATCCACTCAATAAAGGTGAACACGATTCTAGAGCCGTCTAGCGCAGGGAACGGAAGCAAGTTCATAACGGCAAGGTTTGTAGAAAGTATCACCAAAATATATAGTACGGCGTTAAGTCCGCCTGATATTTGCGTCGTAATGGTTTGAATTACCGTGAGCGGACCGCCCGCATTTTTTAAGCCGATAGCCCCGGTTATTAGCCCGACTAGTGAGGCAAGTATTTGGTAAACAAGATAAAAACTAAAACCCCAAGCCCTGCAAAAAGCCTGCCCAAAAGTAAGTTTTTTTTGTCCAAGCCCCGATAAATAACCAAAGCCGTGCTTAGTTTCCCACTCGTTTGTTTTTTCGTTAAAGTACTGATAATCGCTCTTTGTTAAAGACACGGTTACAAGTTTATCGCCTCGGTAAACGGTAAATTCCACCGTTTCGCCGGTATTTTTAAGATAGTTAGAAAAGTCCTCTGCCACAACAAAGTTCACTTGTTTGCCGTTTACCTCGTAAATTATATCGCCTTTTTGCAGCACGCCGTGCGCAGCGCTACCCTCGTAAGTACCTGCAATTTGCGGTAAGTACTGTCCGTAACAGGTGAAAAATATAATTATCACCAAAATAGCGGACAAGAAGTTACTTAATGCGCCGGCAAAAAGCACCACTATTCTTTTCCAAGGCTTTTGATTACAAAACGCACCGACGTCGGCGTTATCCTCGTCCTCGCCCTCGAAAGCGCAATATCCGCCAAGCGGCAAAGGTCTTATGGAAAACTGCGTACCTGTTTTTTTACTCTTCTTTTTATAAATCGCAGGTCCAAAGCCTATGGAAAATTCGTTTATTTTAAAGCCCAGCATTCTACCTGCCGTAAAATGCCCTAATTCGTGGATAATTACCATCACCATAAGCAGCAAAAATGCAGCAATTACGTAGCCTATGGTGGTAAAAACCGATTGTACCGTTGCTAAAAAAATCATACTTTATGCCCTTTTTATAAGATTTGTAGTGGTGATACGTGCAAGGCTGTCGATATTTTTGATTTGCTCCACGCTCTCCACTTTTTCGTTTTGGAATTTTTCCAAAGTTCTATCTAAATAGTATGCTATATCGTTAAATTTTATTTTATCTTTTAGGAATAAATCCACCAAAATTTCGTTTGCGCCGTTCATAACTATCGGCATAATTCCACCCTCACCGCTAACTTCAAGCGCCGTTTTAAGCACAGGAAACCTGTCGTAGTCAGGCAAAGCAAAATTAAGTTCGGTTATCTTAGAAAAATCAAGATAGCCCACCTCCGTTTTCTTCCTATAAGGGAACGTTAGCGCAAGTTGGATAGGCACAATCATAGACGGATAGCCCATTTGACCAAGCACAGCGCCGTCTACAAACTCCACCATAGAATGTACTATGCTTTGTTTGTGGATAACCACGGCGATTTTTTCGCTAGGCAAGTTGTACAAGTACATTGCTTCGAGAACTTCTAAACCCTTATTCATCATCGTTGCGCAATCAATAGTGATTTTCTTGCCCATATTCCAGTTCGGGTGCTTTAAAGCGTCACTAGCCTTCACGTTTTCTAGCATTTCTTTGGTAAAATCTCTAAACGCTCCGCCGCTAGCGGTAAGGATAAGTTTGTGCACTTCGCTAGTAGGTTTTTCAAAATGTAAGCATTGAAAAATTGCCGAATGCTCGCTATCTACCGGCAAAATTTTGCCTTTGTACTTATCTCTATTTGCGTTTATAAACTCTCCGCCCGTCACCATCGACTCTTTGTTTGCCAAAGCAAGCGTTCCGTTTCTTTCCAAGGTTTTTAAGGTTGCCGTAAGCCCACATATACCAACCACGGCGTTTAACGTTACGTCACAGTCTATTTCGGCAAGTTCGTCTATTGAGCCAACCAAAGTATAATCGCCCTTAACCAGCAAGTTTTCCTTAGATTTATCGGTAATACACACGTAGCGAGGCTTGAACTCTTCAATTTGGCTATTAAGTAGTTCCACGTTAGAATTGCACGCCAAACCAAGCACGAAAAATTCGTCCTTATATCGCCTTATAACCTCTAAGGTTTGCCTACCTATCGAGCCCGTACTACCTAGTAAAATTACACTTTTCATACCACAAAACTAAATATTACAAACAACAACACCAGCATAAACATAATGCTGTCTAGCCTGTCCAGTCCACCGCCGTGGCCGGGGAAAATCTTGCCAAAGTCCTTTATCCCGATACACCTTTTTATCCTGCTTGCAAACAAGTCGCCAAGTTGACAAATTACCGAACCAACCAAGCCGATTACTAAGTAAATAGCAAGGTTTGCGTTGTGGCTTGCGGTAAACGTAGGCGCTACGATCATATCGCCAAACACAGCAAAATGCTCGAACAAAGTGTACACGATGCCGGAGGCAAGAATGCCACCCATAAGCCCGCCTATTGCCCCTGCAATAGTTTTCTTAGGGGAAATGGTCGGGCAAAGTTTCGGACCTTTAAATAGCCTACCTGTAAAATACGCAAACGAGTCGCTGGTAATAGGCACAAGTATTACGAAAAATGCCATATATACTGCGTTCACTTCCCTAGTAATTACAAACGCAAGGCTCATAAATAACGTTGGGTAAATCATAGCGAAAATCGTGGCAAACAGGTCGTTCAGCGTCCTTTCCTTTGCAAAAACGAACTGTATCATTACTATTATTAAGCAAATTGCAAAGTCCACCATCAGCCCTTGTAGTTTGTAAAAATACACAAGCGGTAGCGATGCTGCGCACATTATAATAGGCGCAAGTTTGTAAACTTTGTAGCCGCTAATCGAAAACGAATGCAACATTTCGTACACGCCAAGTAGCATAAACGAATAAATCAGTACGTCCACCGCAATCGGATACCACGCACCAAGGGTAACAAGCCCGAAAGCGTAAATAATAAGCAATGCGCCCGTTATAATTCTTTTTAACATATTTACTCCTCACTTATTCTGCCAAAACGCCTATCTCTTTTTTGGTAAATCTCCAAAATTTTATCCACGGTTTTCTCGTCAAAGTCAGGCCACAAATCGTCGATAAAAATAAACTCCGAGTAGGCAATTTCGTAAAGCATAAAGTTGCTAATTCTCATTTCGCCGCTTGACCTAACTATAATATCGGGGTCAGGAAGCCCTTTTGAGAACATTGCGTTTTTAAATTCTTCCTCGGTTACCGAGGTTTTATTTTCGCTAAGAAGTTTGTTCACGGCATATAGTATTTCTTGCCTTCCGCTATAATTTAAGCAGATATTAAAGGTCAAAGTACTATTGTTTTTGGTCTTTTCTATAATAGTTTTGATAGATTCCTGACAATCTTCGGGTAAAACGGTAAGGTCGCCCATAAACGTCACCCTTATTCCCTCGCTAGCATATTTTTCCAGTCTTGTCTTGGTAAATTTGGTTATCATACCAAAAAGTGCGTTCACTTCAGCCTTTGGTCTATTCCAGTTTTCAGTAGAAAAAGCGTACACGCTCACCACTTTTATTCCTCTATCACGGCAAGCAAAAACCACTTTTTCAAGTGCGTTCACACCCTCACGATGCCCCATTGTTCTTGGTAGTTTGCGCTGTTTTGCCCACCTACCGTTGCCGTCCATTATAAAGCCTATATGAGTAGGAATATTCATTACTTCCTCCATATTAAATATGGCGAACCGTCGGTTCGCCAAAATTAAACGTTTTTCTTAACATCTGTTACAACAAGTTCTAAACTATCACCGACTTTTCTTTCACGAATAACAAGTTCCGTGTCTTTTTCACGTGGTTTATCGTCATTGTAACGAATTACAACGTACTTTTCGTTGTTCTTTTCAAGAATTAGAATTGCGTCTTCAAGCGATTTTCCAACTAACATTATACGCTCATTATCTCTTTTTCTTTATCCTTGAACAAGGCGTCAATTTGTTCGATAAAACTATTTACTGTCTTATCCACCTCTTTTTCAGCCTCTTTTACGTCGTCCTCAGTAAGAACGTTGTCCTTCTTAAGTTTTTTAATCTCGTCGTTCGCATCACGTCTGTGGTTACGAACGGTAACCTTCATATTTTCGCTAATAGCCTTAGTTTCCTTTACCAAAGACTTTCTCTTTTCCTCGGTAAGTTCCGGGAAGATAAGCCTAATTACTTTGCCGTCGCTAGTAGGGGTAATGCCGATATTAGCCGCAAGAATAGCCTTTTCCACGCTTTTGATAGCACTTTGATCCCACACGGAAATCATAAGTACCCTAGCCTCTGCTATGCTGATATTAGCCATTTGGTTAATAGGAGTCATAGTGCCGTAGTACTCTACTGCTACTTTATCTAATATATGAGGATTCGCTCTGCCTGCTTTGATGGATTGAAGTTCGGTGATAAAACCGTTATAGGTTTTTTTGCACTTTTCGTTAAGTTCGTCCATCAAAATATCTACTTCCATTATATCGTTAATCATAAAACACCTCAAAAATATATTTATCTTATTATATCAAATATATATTAAAATATCAATATATTTTGAAAACTAATGGATTAGAGTGCCTATTTTTTCGCCTTTAACAGCCTTAAGTATGCTATCTTGCTCTTTTAGGGAGAATGCGATAATAGGAATTTGGTTGTCCATACACAAAGTTATAGCGGTAGTATCCATTGCTTGAAGTTTTTGTTGGATAACGTCGATATAAGATATCTCGTCGTACTTTTTAGCGTCAGGATATTTTTTAGGATCTTTGTCGTAAACGCCGTCGATATTCTTTGCAAGAAGTAGTACCTCAGCGCCGATTTCGGCAGCCCTAAGCGAAGCGCCCGTATCGGTTGAGAAGTATGGGTTACCCGTACCGCAAGCAAAAATTACCACTCTGCCTTTTTCAAGATGTCTTAGTGCCTTTCTCAAAATGTACGGCTCGGCAATTCTAGTAATAGTTAAAGCCGTTTGCACCCTTGTCGGCATGCCGTTTTTCTCAAGAGCGTCTTGAAGCGCTAGGGAGTTCATAATGGTAGCAAGCATACCCATGTGGTCAGCCGTAGTCCTGTCCATTTCTTGTGCTTGTCTGCCACGCCAGAAGTTGCCGCCACCAACGATAATGCCAACTTCCACGCCAAGATCTCTCACCTTTTTGATTTGACCTACAACGTAACTGATTACGTTAGAGTCAAGACCAAAACCGGTTTCGCCGGCAAGAGCCTCTCCGCTAATTTTAATTATTACTCTTTTATATTTATAATCCATATATTCCTCCATAAAAAAGGGAATACAAAAACTGTAATCCCTAATTTACATTTTATTACGCTTTTTTAGCAGCAGCAATTTGGTCTGCTATTTCTTGAGCGAAGTTTTCTTCCTTCTTCTCAAGTCCCTCGCCCATCTCGTAACGAACAAATCTTCTAATGTCGATTTTCTCGCCGATAACGGAAATGGTTTCCTTTAAGTACTCTTCAATGGTCTTAGAAGGATCTTTAACGAATGCTTGGTCTAGTAAGCAGAACTCTTGGTAGTACTTCTTAACTCTACCCTCTACCATTCTATCAATAATTTTTTCAGGTTTGCCTTCGTTGATTGCTTGCGCTCTAAGAATTTCTTTTTCCTTTTCAAGTTCTTCTTGAGGAACTTCGCTAGAACGAACGTACAAAGGCTTTGCAGCAGCGATTTGCATAGCAACGTCGTGTACGAACTCCTTAAATTTATCGCCACGAGCAACGAAGTCGGTTTCGCAGTTAACTTCAACTAGAACGCCAACCTTACCACCCATGTGGATATAAGAATCAACTACGCCTTGGCTAGCAATTTTAGAGGCTCTCTTTTCAGCAGATGCCATACCTTTTTCACGAAGGTAAGCAACAGCCTTTTCGAAATCGCCGTCGGTTTCGGTAAGTGCTTCTTTACATTTCATAATGCCAACACCGGTTTGCTCTCTTAACTTCATTATATCTTTGTTAGTAAACATAATCGATTCTCCTTAAATTATTCTTCTACTTTTTCGATAGGCTCTTCAATAGCGCTCTTCATCAAATCTTCAGCGTCAACGTCCTCTTCGATTTCTACCTTAGGAGCGTTTTGCTCGCCTTGGTTTGCCTCGATAACAGCGTCAGCGATTACGCTTGCAAACAATTTGATTGCTCTAATTGCGTCGTCGTTACCCGGGATAACGTAGTCAACTAGGTCAGGATCGCCGTTGGTATCAACTACGGCAACGATAGGAATATTTAATTTTCTTGCTTCTTTAATAGCAATTTCTTCTTTCTTTAGGTCCACTACGAACAAGCAACCCGGTAAGGTACGCATATTTTTGATACCGCCGATGTTTCTCTCTAGTAGTTCTCTTTCCTTGATTAAGCCTGCAACTTCTTTCTTAGGAAGAATATCAAAGTCACCTACAAGTTCCATTTGGTTAATCTTGTTTAGTCTTTCAATTCTGCTTCTGATGGTTTTGAAGTTGGTCAAAGTACCGCCAAGCCATCTTTGGTTAATGTAGTATTGTCCGCATCTTTCAGCCTCTTCCTTGATAGCGTCTTGTGCTTGCTTTTTAGTACCAACGAATAGTACAGACTTTCCTTCAGCGGCGATTTGTTTTACGAATTCGTAAGCCTCTTCTACTGCTTTTACAGAAAGTTGCAAGTCGATAATATGAATATCGTTTCTTGCTGCATAGATGTACTTGCTCATTTTAGGGTTCCATCTTTTTGTTTGGTGTCCGAAGTGAACGCCTGCCTCTAGTAGTTGTTTCATTGAAATAACTGCCATAATTTTAAAATCTCCTTTTGTTAATTCTTTCCGCTAGCGTTCAACTTACGCAACTTTCACACTACGCAAATCTGGCTAACGGTGTTTATTTTTAATAAAATTTTAACATATATAATATAATAAATCAAATAATTTTGGGCGGTTTTGCAATTTTTTTATAATTTTTAAATATTATCAATTTTATATCACGCTTGATTTTTCTATTTTTTGAAATAAAGTTAAATTTTAAAATAATGAAAAATTTAAAAAAACAACCAAAAATAAAATTTTACAAAAAAAAATGCTACCTTTCGGTAGCATTATCGTTTAACTATTGCGGATCGATTTTGTCAAGTTCCTTAACGTACTCGGCGTAAACTTTGTCAATCAATTCGTCGTCCTCTACAAGATTGAACAAATCGTTACCGTCCTCGTCCTCACCGATTTCAAAAATCAATGCCTCGTCCTCGGCTATGCCTTCTTGCTCTTCAACCGGATGCAAGAAAATATACCATTTGCCATCGTAATCGATAGTAGCAATATGATAGAACTCCTCTTCAGCCCCGTCTTCGCCCATAAGAGTGATAATATCGTCCTCTTCAATTAGAGCGTCTTTAATTTCGTCTGCCATAATTACCTCCTTTACCGCATTATTCATAATTAGTATATCACAAACAAAAATTTTTGTCACTACTTATTAAGAAAATCTATCTAAATAAGACTGCAAAATGATGGTAGACGCCACTTTGTCCACCACTTTTTTTCTTTTTTCTCGCCTTACGCCACCCGATATCAGCACCTTTTCAGCCTGCACGGTGGTTAGCCTCTCGTCCTGAAACACGAATTTAGCGTCAATATACTCGGCAAGAATACCGGCGTACTCCTTCGTTTTTTCCACACGGTCGCCTGCCGTTCCGTCCATATTAAGCGGTAAGCCAACTACAAAAGTGTCGGCGTTCATCTCTTTTTGCAAGTTTTGAAAGTGCAAAACGTCTTCTTCTATGCTTTTTCTTACGTACGTTTCGTAAGGATTAGCCAAAATGTTCAGCATATCGCTTACCGCAACACCTATTCTCACGTCGCCTACGTCTAGTCCTATTTTTCTCATTTTATTTTTCCTAATTCTTTTTGTCTTTCAATCACTTTTTTCTCATCGCCGTAAGGAAGCGGATTATAGAACTTCACGTCCTTTAATTCGTCGGGAAGATACTGTTGCTCCACGTAGCCGCCAAAATCGTGCGGATATTTGTAGCCCGATATTTGCTCCACTTTATAATTTGCGTCCTTTAAATAAGTAGGCACGTTTTCGCTTTTAATCTTACTTACAGCCTCTTCCACCGAATACTTTGCCAGCACCACGCTGTTTGACTTAGCGCTCTCGCACACGTAAATTATTGCGTGATACATAGGTATTTTTGCCTCCGGCATACCTATTTTCTCATAGGCGGTAAGCGCAGAAGTCGCAACTACAAGTGCGTTGGAATTAGCAAGCCCCACGTCCTCGCTTGAATGAACTATCAGCCTGCGAAGAATTATAAGCGGATCGCACCCTGCTTGAATTAGCCTTTCAGCCCAGTATAACGCTGCGTTAGAATCGCTGCCACGCAAACTTTTGCAAAATGCGGACAAAATGTCGTAGTAGTCGTCTTGGTCGATGGATAGCGCACGCTTTTGTATGGATTGCTCCGCTATTTTTAGGTCTATATTCACGTTGCCTTGGCTATCGGGATTTGTGGTAAGGAAGGCAAGTTCAAGTGCGTTTAAGCCCGTCCTCATATCGCCGTTAGCGACGGTTGAAATATGGTCTAGCGCCTCATCAGTAACCGTAACCGAGTAACTTCCCAGCCCGTTGACTTTGTCGTTTAGCGCCCTTATTAGCCCCGTTTTAATATTCTCTTTACTAAGTTTTTTAAACTCGAAAATTCGACACCTACTCACTATTGCAGGAGTCATATTCACAAACGGATTTTCGGTTGTAGAGCCTATAAACACAATGTAGCCTTGCTCGATGCCTGCAAGCACGGAGTCGGATTGCGCCTTATTCCACCTGTGACACTCGTCAAGAAGCAAGTAGGTTTTCACGCCGTACATATTCAGCCTTTGCTTAGCCTCTTCGATAATACGTTTAGCGTCACTTACGCCGCTTGAAACTGCGTTCAGTTGCTCAAAATGGCTCTTAGTCGAGTTGGCTATAATGTTAGCAAGCGTGGTTTTACCCGTCCCAGCAGGCCCGTAAAAAATGCAACTACCCAGCCTATCCGCCTTAATCGCACGCCTTAGCAAGCAATCCTCACCCACTAAATGTTCTTGACCGATAAAGTCGTCCAGCGTTTTAGCACGCATTCTTTCAGCAAGTGGCGAAAGCCTATTGTCCTTATTTTCGGCAAAATCAAATAAATCCATAATTACCTCTACAAAATACTATCATAAAACTTTGTAAAAGTAAATAACTTACGAGTACTAACCGTTAAACAAACTTGCAAGTTATCCGCACTAAGCCACTAGCACGAAGAGGAAACGATTTCCACGGATTTTGCTTTTAACAATACTTTGGTCGGTTTTTTATAGCGTTTACCGTTGATAAAGTAATTGTCGTACCCTCTTTTTGCGATTATATTGATATTTTTGCCGCATAAAGATAGGTTCATCACCGCTTTTCTCATTACGCAAGGCAAATTCGGGCTTGCATAAATTAGTCCGTTTTCTAAGTTTAACCCCATAATTTTGTCGGTAAGTAGCGCAATTTTCGAAGTGCAAATTAAAGAACTGTTTATCGAGGCGAAAATCCTGTCTTTATTTGACGAGTCGTACAAATAATATAAGCACTCAAAATACTTTGTTTCCTTAACGCATTTACTAAAAAAACCCGTTTTTTCAAGGTGTTTTTCAAACTTTTCCTTGTAGTCAAGCGGCAAAATCGCCTTATGCTTTGCAAAAAGTAACACAAGCGAAAAATCATCGGTTTTTTCCAGTTTTTCATAAAGCACGTCCACCCTAACAAAACGGATAAACTTTAAAAACCGCTTTTTAATCTCGCTCAAAATATCCTTATACTCAGCGTTCGTTTGGTCAATTTCCCAAAGAAAATCCAGCATTAAGTCAATATCTTTTATTTTTGCGCTAACGTTAAATTCTTTCGCCTTTTCGCTTAAAAATTTTATCTCGCTTTTACATACTAGCCCGTGGTACTTGTGCGCTATTAGGTACAAGTTTATAAGCGACACCGCACTTGTAAAATCCTTAGGGCAAATATTCACTTTAAAAAGTATGCTACTATCGAATTTTACTATATATTTCAGCGTAAAATATAAGTCTTTTTCGTAAAACGACTTAAAAACCGCCTGAGTTAAGTATTCCGTTTCGCTAAAACTACTAAACAAATTCAGCCTACAAGACGTGCTTATTTCAAAGTTAAACCTTGTAAACCCGTTAAAATCAGCCAAATAAAAGTTAGGTTTTTCTTGGCAACACGGGAAAAAATCACCGGAATTTTCTTCTAATTCCCCACCACTTTTTTTCGTTTTTTTTTACAATTTAGCACCCTACTTACAAGGTCTACACGGTTAAATAATAGTTCAAAAGGCGATACTAGGTTCTTTCTACTTAAAGTTATGGTTAGTTTTGCCACCCTTTCTTCGTCCACGTTGTTTTTATTTGCAATTTCCTCAATTTTTGCAATTATTTCGCCTTGCAAATTAGGTTCATAACCCCTAAAATCGCCGTTTTTTGCTAAAATACCATAACAAATAGATAGTTTTATCGGCTCAAACGTCTTTAAATACTTAATCACTCTTACGATTTTTAACGCTTTTTTAAGGTAAAAAATATTTAATTTTTCATATTCCCTCATAGCGTTTTCGTAACTTTCGAAATACGTCTTAATTTTACTTTCAAAATCTTCAAAATTATCGGTATGTTTGCCGAAAAAATAGACAAAAACCTTAGAAAAACAGTACTTATCCTTGCCGTTTTTCGCCTTGTTTTTCATATTATTTAAGTGCAAAATATACCTTGCCATTTTCCCGTATTCTATCACAAGTTGGTAGTTAAATGCGCCCTTAAAATTTTCTAATTCACTTTTAGTAAGCCTAATATTATTTTCTTTAAAAATTTTTTTTATTTTTTGGCTAGTAAGGTTGTAATTAGTAATTTCTAAAACGCTTCTTGCAACGATTACTACTCTACAAAAACCATTTACGTATAATAAATTTGCAAAATTTTTGCGTTTTACACTAGCATTTTCTTTTATCGCACCATATATTTTTACGTACGCCTTTTCTATGTTTTCCAGCGTTTCGCCCTTTTTTATTTTTCGTCTTACAAGCCTATTTACCACAAAAATTTGAAAATAGTAATACAATAAATCAGGCAATTCGCCGCTAGTTTTTTCCTTACCTTCCAGCGCTTTTTTTAGGTATTTTTCGTCGCCTAAATATCCTATACATACCTCTTTTTTTGAAGAAAAAGACAGTTTCTTGTTTAGGTAAAACAAAATCATCGTAAAAACGGACAAAATAGCGCTAAAAATCAATAATTCCATACGCTAATTATGTATTAAAATTAAAAAATATATACAAAAAAAGAGCGACTTTCGTCGCTCTAATGAGTTAGTCTGTAAGCCGAGTTCTGTTTTAGATAATCATCTATCTAGGATTGCCGTTACCGACAACCTCAAGCGATATAGGAGAACTAACGGGAGTTTAACGTTCTCACATCTTGCATCAGGTGGGGTTTACATTGCCTCTCTTGTCACCAAGAAAGCGGTGAGCCCTTACCTCGCCTTTCCATCCTTACACACGAAAATTCGTATGCGGTTTATTTCTGTTGCACTTTCCTTAGAGTCGCCTCTACTGGACGTTATCCAGCACCATTTTCCCGTAGATGCCCGGACTTTCCTCAATATTTCACGCGATTATCCGGCTAACTCGGTTATATTATACAACTTTTTATTATATTTAGCAACCATATAGAGCCGTAAAACATAAACACGTTTTTACTACTTTTTTAATTCTCATATTTGTTTTATTAGCCATTCTCTTTTTAGCCCTCTTTTGTTTGCGGCACAAATAAACTATTATGTAATTTTGCTGTTTTTATAATAATTTTGTAAAATATCACTATTATTTAAACTATTTTTACAAGTGGATATCTTGTTTTATCACCTCTTCTCTCACCTTTTCAAGCGCCTTTTTCTCTATCCTAGACACGTACGAGCGTGATATTTTGTATGCTTTTGCCACCTCTTTTTGCGTCATACCTTTTTTGTCAAGCGGATACCTAAGCGACAATATTTCGTACTCACGTTTACTAAGCGTTTTCTTCATAATCGCCACGATATTTTCCATAATAATTTTGTTTTCGGTGTCGATAATTACGCTTTCGTCACTTTGCAAAGTGTCTTCTAGGCTCATTTCGTTGCCCTCTTTATCCACTCCGACGGTAGAATTAAGCGACACGTTGCCCCTATGCTTTTTACTGGACCTAATCAGCATCAAAATCTCGTTTTCTATGCACCTTGCTGCGTAGGTCCCTAGCCCTGTGCCCTTTTCAAGATTATAGGTATTCACCGCCTTTATTAGCCCTATCGAGCCAACGGATATAAGTTCGTCGTTATCCGGATAATTGCTATATTTTTTGGCAATATGAGCAACAAGCCTAAGATTATGCTTTATTAAAATATCCTTCGCTTCTTGGTCACCGCAGGTAGCAAGCGCCACATAGTGCCGCTCTTTTTCATAAGACAACGGCTTTGGGAAGGAGTTTTTGCTATCGACGTACGACGAGCATATCATTAAATTTTTTAAAAGTAAAAAAAAACCTTCTATCACGTTTCCCCCTTAAATCGTTATAATATATGATTTATCGGGCGATATAGTGTATGTCCAGCGAAAAGTTTTATTTTTTGTCGAATTATACTGAAAAATAGGTAAAAGATAACCGTTTAAGGCTTAAAATTAGCCCCAAACGGCATTTGACAATCTTTTTGATAAGTTATATGTCCAAAACGAACAAACCCGTAAACCTAAAATTTGGGCTTTATATGGCCGATTATTTTTTGTTTTTCTTGTCCAAAAGTTTTTCCACAATTTCAGGATTTTTCTCGCCAAGTAGTTCCTCGATTTCTTGAAGCAAGGTATTTATATCCTTAAAATGCTTGTGCACAGACGCAAACCTAACGTACGCAACGTCGTCGATATTTTTTAGCCCCTCCATTACCATATCGCCGATTTGCTTGCTGGTAATTTCTTGTTCTAGGCTGTTGTAAATTTGTTTTTCGATATCGCTTACAAGTTTCTCAATCTCGTACATAGATACGGGACGTTTCTCGCAAGACTTAATAATTCCGTTTTTGATTTTGCTAGGATCGAACACTTGCCTGTTTCCGCCGTTTTTAACCACCATAATAGGAGTATGCTCCACCGTTTCGTAGGTAGTAAACCTCTTACCACAGTTCACACATTCACGCCTTCTACGGATAGAAGTGCCGTCCTCGTTTAGCCTTGAATCAATTACTTTACTGTCCATGCAGCCACAATACATACATTTCATAGTACACCTCGAATTAGATTATACTATATTTTGTGGTATAAGTAAATAATTTTTAGTCTTTATTTTCTTCTTCGCCAAGTATCCCCACTCTTCCGTCCGTTAGTTCCACCAAAATCACGTCGTCACCGATTTTGCAAATATTATTCCACGGGATAAACACGTTGTCTTGGCAATTCAAACTTTTTATTAGTTTTCGGTTTGGAGGCGCAACAAAACCCATTACGCAGCCCGAACAAGTAAAAACCAGATCTACGATTCGCCCCAGTCTTTTACCGTCCACCACGTTCACGATTTCTTTGCTTTTCAGTTCCAAAAAACTTATATTCCTACTTTTTGGCATATTCCCTCTTAGTAAGTTTATTAAACCCCAAGCCAAAATATGCTAAATACCTTAGTTACAACATTACCTCTCTAATTTTTGCAATCGCCATATTTTCCAGCCTAGACACCTGCGCTTGCGATATATTTATAGAGTTTGCAATCTCTTTTTGCGTCATTCCCTTGTAGTACCTTAGGTCTATTATTTCCTTTTCCTTTTCGGGTAAGTCGTCAATACAAGTTTTTAAAGTGATATAATCGCCCCACCTTGCGTCGTTTTCACGGCTATCCGATAGTTGTTCCAGCATCAAAAGTTCGCCCTCTCCGTCACTTGCTACGGGCGTGTAATAACTGATTACGTCACTAACAGCGTCAAGCGAACACGCAATTAAACTAAGCGGGATATCCAGTTCCTCTCCAACCTCAACTAACGTCGGTTCAACGCCTGTAAGATAGCACATTTCGTCTTTCTTTTTCAGCACTTTGTAGGCAGTATCTCGCATACTTCTGGTAACTTTCACGCTGGTGCTATCTCTTAAAAACCTCCTAATTTCGCCTATAATCATAGGGACTGCGTAGGTAGAGAACCTCACGCCAAGGTCGAAGTTGAAGTTATTTAACGCCTTTACCATGCCAAGATACCCCACCTGAAACACGTCGTCGGGATCTTGATTTTTGATATTAAACCTTTTCATAACGCTAAGAACGAGTCTTGCGTTTGATATCAAAAAATACTCCCTTGCCTCGCTGTCACCCGCCTTGATTTTGTCCATAAGTTCGACGGACTGCTTTGCGGTAAGTTTTACCAGCCTTGACGTATCTAGCCCCGAAATATTAACTTTTTGCATTTCTTTCTCCTTATGTAAATGCAAATTGCTAATATTTTGTACAAAATTCTACAAATTATTCACTTAGACCAGTTTTACTATCTCTTTTTTCAGTTTTTTCACCACTTTTTTCTCTAAGCGAGATATGTAGGACTGTGATATTCCCATCATATCGGCGATATCTTTTTGCGTCATCTCTTCCTTGCCAAACAGCCCAAACCTAAGCGATATAATATCCCTTTCCCTATCGGTCAAAGTTTTGAACGTTTCCAGCAAAATATCTTTTTCCGCCTCGCTTTCTATCTCCTCGTACACAACGTCCTCGTCCGTTCCGAGCACGTCGCAAAGAAGTAGTTGGTTCCCCTCGCCGTCCACGTTTAGAGGCTCGTCAATCGACACCTCGTTTTTCACCTTGACCATTTTCCTTAAAAACATCAAAATCTCGTTTTCTATGCACCTGCTAGCATAGGTTGCAAGTTTAATATTCCTAGAATTGTCAAAGGAATTTACCGCCTTAATTAGCCCGATTGTGCCAACTGATATTAAATCCTCCACGTCCAGCCCCGTGTTTTCAAATTTTTTGGCAATATACACCACAAGCCTAAGGTTGTGTTCGATAAGGTCATCTCTGGCAAGGTCACTGCCCTGTTTGATTTCCAAAAGTTTTTTCTCCTCTTCCTCAGCCGAGTAAGGAGGCGGCAAAGCCCTTCCACCGCACAAAAAATCCACGTTATTGCTACCTTTTTCTATCCTAAAAAATCGTAATACTTTGATAACTAATTCTTGAATTTTCATATTCACCTCTATAATTGATACGAAAGCGGTAAAATCACCCTATCGCTGTTTTCCTCGATAATGCAAGGCACGTCGTAAAAGTATTTTTCGCCCATAACAAGCATTTTGTTAGCCTTATATAGCGGATAATACTTGGAGGAATTTATCGTATTCACCCTTAATACCTCGCCCGTACTTTTCACTTCACACTTAAAGTTTTTTGTAAGCACCACCACGCCTTTACCCTTGAATTTTATCTTGTTTCCGCTGTCAACAACAGCCGTTATCAAGTTTCCGTTTATATTTATTTCGCAACTTACCTCAGACTTTTTGCTAATAATTCCCTCTATTATTATCGCTAGCATAAAAAATGCAAAAAGCAGTATTCCAAGGTAAATTAGAACGTTTGCCCCTAGTCCGACAAGCGACAAACAAAAACCTACCATATACGTAAAAAGCGAATAAAGTGCTACAAAAAATAGGTAAAACAGGCTATTTTTAACGCTCTTTACAAACGTCTTATCTAATAAAACAAAAAACGCACTAACTAAGCACGCCACAACTACGACTACTTCAAAATGCTCGGTAAAATACGGCACAGCCAAGGACGTAGCCGTGTTTAAAACGCCCAAAACTACCCCATTAATTTTTCTAAAATGCATAAATTTACTCAAAGTGATTGCCGAAAAGTAGTAAATACAAAAGTTTACCACAGCGGCGTCTTCTACGTAACTAAGCATACCTAAGTTATACAACAAAATACCTATCTAAATTTTCCGCTTTTGTCGAATGAAAAAATTTAAAAATATCTAAATAGCCTCAATTTAAAACCAACAAAATTTTTAACTAAACTTAACGAAATAATTGTTTGACTATTAAAAACCAAAAAACATTTTGTCTAAAATTTTCCGTTTTATTTTGTGAACACCCGAACAATACAACCACGATTTATATAATAACTCACGTCATTTTTTTCGTGATTCTATATTTAATATGTAAGATTGTTAAAATTTTATCATTGTGGATAACTTTTATTTTTTAAAATTAAGACTTTTCCACATTAAAATATGCAAAAAACCGCTTAAAAACTGCCAAAATTACTAAACCACACCAAAAATTAGGCAAAATCACGCACTTTACTTTCGCAATGCCACTGCCCTAACATGTGTAATTAGACTTATATGTTACCCAAAAAAATCACAACCTACTATTGCCACAAAACCCTCAAACAGCCGTAACCTATCTTTACCACAAGATCGTTAAAAATCGCAACTTGCTATAAATAGAAAATTGCCGATGCGACCACAACTTGCTATAAACAACAATTATTAACAAACCACAATTTGCGATGAGCAAAAATAGGTAGTTTTTTATTTAACCACTATAAAGCCACGCCAAAACGTAACCAAAACCGATAAATTTTCCGCACAAAAGTAAAAAATCGCAAGAAAATTTGAAAAAAATTTACCGCTGTTACCTTAGCGTAAAAAAATACAAAACGGCACGGGGACACTTATATGCCCCATGCCGATAAGTAACTTACTAAATACGTGGCGAGATTATCTTAAACCTCTAAGTTTTCTTAAGAATGGCGGAACGTTATCGTCCTCAACGTCGATACGAGAGGTAGCAACTCCACTTCTTCTTTGAGGTTGTTGAGGCTCTTCCTCATATCCTCTTCTTACGCCGGTTTGCCTAATAGGAGTAGGCTCGTCGAAGGTTTCGAAGTCAGCGTCGTCAAAATTGTCAAGTTCGGTCTTTTCTTCCTCTTGTTTTTCCTTTTTGTTTTCAAAACCGGTTGCAATAATGGTTACGGCAACTTCCTCTTTGATATTTTCGTCGATACCTGCACCGAAAATAATGTTTGCATCAGGATCGATAGCGTCTTGGATAAGTTTGCATGCTTGGTCAACTTCGCTTAAAGTTAAGTCTGGACCGCCCAAAATATTGAAGATAACGCCGGTTGCACCTAAAATTTCGGTTTCAAGAAGTGGGCTTTGAACTGCTTGGATTACAGCATCGTAAGCACGGTTCTTACCTTTACCTACGCCAACACCCATGTGAGCAAGACCTTTGTCCTTCATAATGGTTTGAACGTCGGCAAAGTCTAGGTTAATAAGCGCAGGCTTAACGATAAGGTCAGACACACCTTGAATACCTTGACGAAGAACGTCGTCTGCAATAGCAAAAGATTGTAACATCGTTGCTTTTTCGTTCACGATTTCAAGAAGTTTTTGGTTAGGAATAACAAGTAAGGTATCAACCACTCCTCTTAGTTTTTCAATACCCATCTCAGCGTTTACCATTCTCTTTTTACCCTCGAAGTTGAAAGGTTTGGTAACTACTGCAACGGTAAGAATACCCATTTCGTGTGCAAGGTTTGCAATAACAGGGGCTGCCCCCGTTCCCGTTCCGCCACCCATACCTGCGGTGATAAATACTAGGTCAACGCCTTGTAGTTGCTCCCTAATTCTTTCGATGCTTTCCTCTGCTGCTCTTTCGCCTTTTTCAGGGTTAGCACCGGCGCCAAGACCTCTGGTTTCGTTTTCGCCGATTTGCAAAGTGTCGGCACTTGACATACATAGTGCTTGTCCATCGGTATTTACAGACAAAAATCTAGCACTTGTAATTCCTGCCGCAATCATTCTATTTACTGCGTTACCGCCGCCGCCACCGACACCGATAACTTTTATTGATGCGCTTCCGTAAGCATTCATATTTTCGTTCATTTATTTCTTCCTCCTATTTAGTAAGAAAACCTTTAATTTTATTTTTAATATTCTCCCATGGAGAACGATTCGCTCTGCTTGCAACTTTTAATAGCCCCATTAACGCCGAGTACTCCGGTTTTTCGTAGTTTGGTACGCAAGGCGTAATGATTTCGATAGGTCTATCCAAAATTTTGGACAAATACTCCTTTGCGCCACGCAAATAAGTAATGCCACCGCCGATTAAATAAATCGGTAAGTATTGAGGAAAATCGTATTCGCACATATCGATTGCTTTTTGAAGGTACGAACCGATAACGTCCAACCTATCGTACACAAGATTGTATATATCTAGGTAAGGCACTTTGTAAGTTTGGTCCTTGTATTGAACTTTGAAGAAGTCGTTTAAAGTTGGCGACAAATTCAAATCCAAACTCTCTTTAATTTCGTTTGCCTTATCGTAAGAAATTGCCAAATAATCACTAATATCAGCCGAGATATTCGCACCGCCCACAGAAAATGATGCAAGATGCAATAGTCCGTCGCCACGGCACAATGCCACGCTGGAAGTTAAGTAGCCAACGTCAAGTTCAACTACGTATCTATCCCTTTGCTCCGGCTCGAACAAACCAACGACAGAAGCCAAACTTTCGCTAATAAACTCCACTTCCTTCACTCCGTAACCGTTTAGCATTTTTTCAAAGCGGTCAACGAAAGTCCTTTCGCAAAGCACGTAACTTAGCATACCGGTAAGTCTATCCGTTTCAAGCCCAACCGGGTTTACGATACGCTTGCCGTCGTTTAGTTTGAAGTAGATTGGCGAACGGTTGATGGTAGAATACTCTCTATCTCTAAAATTATCGCCTTTATCGAATAACGCCTCTACGTCGTTATTAGTTACGTTTTTCATTTTGCCGTACTCGGTTGTAACTTCCTTTACTACAACGCTGGAAAATTCACTCGGTACGCCGATAAATACTTTTTTAATACTTTTAACGCCTGCTTTTGCCATAGCGCTTTGAAGTACGTCAAAAACTTGGTCGGCAAGTTTCTCCTCTTCAAGCCACTCGCCACCCATAAAGCCCGCATATTCTTTTTTTGCTATCGACTTAATTTCGTAAACTCCGCTGTCACTTACGTTGCCGATTACAGCAGCAAGTTTGCTAGTTCCTATTTCAAGTACGATTGTATCTTTAGTCATTTGCATATTTATCCTCTATTACTTAAAATTATAAAAAAAAAGTATTGAAATGTCAATACTTTTAATTATATTTATTATTATATATATTATATTTTTTATTTTTTTTAAATAAATTTATATATTTTATAGTTTTTTTATTTTAAATTATTATATATTAGGCGATTTTCACTTTTATTCGTGAAGTTTATGGGTAAACTCGCCGTTCTCCATCATGATATATCCCTCTTTCTTTAATTCAGGATTATCTATGCTTAAATAGTACTCGTACGCTTTTTGGATTTTGTTAAACACCGCTTGCTTGTCTTCCTTCATATTGTCGTAAGCAATCCTTATGATTACGCCCTTAGCGTTGTTGTATCTGGTTACGGCATACACCACTTTCATACTTTGCGAAAACTCTATTCCGTACAAGAACTCGCTCATTTTTTTAAGCCCCATCTTTTTTTCAAGCCCTGCCATAATGTGTTGGCAAACCACCGCTTGCTCTCCGTAACTTGTAGGTAATTGTTTTCCTAGGTAAATATCGTTTGGTCCGCTAAGTTCAAATCCGCTTACAACGCACAAGGTTTTTAAGTACGGATCATCGGGTGACGCTTTGAATTTCTCGATAGCGCACATGTTGTTGTCTAATATCAAGTATTCGTTCTTACCCTCGAACTTAATTGCGATAATCGGCACTCTTTCGGCAAGTTTTAGAATAATCTTGTTCGGGAACACCCTTTCTACGCCTTTTACTTTTAAGGTCGGGTAACTTTTTTCGATATTCGACACAACTTTCGACTCGCTGATAGAGAAAATACTTTTCCCCTTAGTAACGCTTGCCGTTTTGATGATATCCTCATTCGATACGCCCACGTCGTCGGCAGAGTCAATCACGACTTGTACGTCCTGTACGACAAACACCGCTCCACCTAAAACGCAAAGAACAATTATAATCACCAGACTGACGAACATAGCGATTAATCTTTTTCTACTCATAACTAATTCTTTTTATCGTCGCTCCTAATTTTTGCAATACTTTTTCGATGCCGTCGTAACCTCGGTCTATATGACGCACGCCTGAAACGGTGGTAACCCCACTCGCTTTTAAGCCGGCAATCACAAGCCCTGCTCCGCCACGCAAATCTTTTGCGTTAACCTCTGCTCCGGTTAGACCTTTCACGCCACGAATAATTGCAGTATTTCCTCTTACGGTAACGTCCGCACCCATCTTGTTAAACTCCGGCACGTGCTTAAACCTTGTTTCAAAAAGATTTTCCACCACCACCGACGTACCCACCGCCGTTAGCAAACTTGCCATAACTTCGGCTTGCATATCGGTAGGAAACCCCGGATAAGGCGACGTTTCGATTAGGTCTACTGCGTTTATTCGACCGCTCGACATCAATCTTATCTTATCATACTTACTCTCTAACTTGCAAGAGTTTTGCAATAATTTGGTTGCAAGCGGAAATACGTGCTCGGCTTGAACGTTGGTTAGTTCCACCTCGCCGCCACAAGTTGCCACGGCAAAAAGCAGCGTACCTGCCACTATTCTATCGGGAATCGGCTTGTAACTTACACCTTTTAGGCTATCCACCCCTACGATCTCGATTACAGAACTTCCTGCGCCCGATATTTTTGCGCCCATTAGGTTTAGCATGCTTACAAGGTCCACTATCTCGGGCTCTTTTGCAACGTTACGCAAAATTGTTTTACCACGCAAAAAAACCGACGCCATTATCAAGTTTTCCGTTGCGCCGACGCTTGGTAAGTCAAGCAAAATATCGCTAGGCCTCATATCGCTAGCATCACACTCCACGTAGCCGAAACACTCGTTTATCTTCACGTTTAGCGCCTTTAATCCGCTGATATGTATGTCGATAGGTCTTAGCCCTATGTCGCAACCCCCGGGGTACGCTATCTTGGCTTTCTTTTTCACCGACAAAATCGCACCTAGCAAAAATATGCTGGACCTAAGTTCTCCGGCAAGGTCGCTAGGCACTTCACTCACGGTAACTTCGCCCTCTACCGTCACGTTTTTATCGCCCGATACCTTTACGCCAAGCCGCTTTAAAATTCTTAGCATATTACGTAGATCAAGAATATTCGGGCAATCCTCTATCGTCACTTTGTCGCTAGTTAAAATTGATGCGGCAAGTAGTGGTAGTACGGAATTTTTGGCACTTTGAATTTCAGCCGTTCCCTCCAGCCTTTTGCCTCCTTCGATTACAAATTTCATAATTACCTCGCACTTTAATTCATACTATGGTTTAAGAAAAATTTGTGTGCTTTCGGCTTTTTTGGATATGCCGAGTAGTACGCCCGACGCCACCAAAAAACTAACCAAAGAACTACCGCCCGAACTAACGTAAGGAAGAGGCAACCCCGTTGGCGGAATAGCGCCGCAAACAACCGCAATATTTAATGAAGACTGAAAGGCTATTACTAAAGTAATACCCATTGCAAGATAGGAGTCGAACCTTGTTACCGCACGCTTACTTACCTTAAACCCTTCGTAGACGTATTTTAAAAAAATCATTGCTACAAACAGCGCCCCGACAAAGCCGATTTCCTCTCCGATTATTGCAAAAATAAAGTCGGACTCGGCAAAAGGTAAAAATGCAAATTTTTGTCTTGAATTAAAAAGCCCCACGCCAAATAGTCCGCCCGACGAGAGCGCATAGTAGGACTGCACCAGTTGATACCCTTCGCCCAGCACGTCGCCCCACGGATTTATAAACGCTTTTAGCCGTTTCAACCTATACGGCTCTATCAAAATTAAAACGGGAACAAGTAGCGTAGCCGGAAAAACCACAAACGAAAAATGTTTTAGGCTTGCGCCCGTTAAAAGTAGCAAGGTAAGAACCACCAACCCCACGCACACGGTAATGCTCATATTTGGCTCAACGATAATTAAAAGCATAACGAATAGCCCTATAAGTAAAAATAAAACCACGTTTTTTAGGCTGGTCATATCGCTTTTTGATGCAAAGCGTGACAGCAAACACACTAGCGCAAACTTTGCAATTTCCGACGGTTGAATTGTGAAAAAACCAAAGTTGAGCCACCTCTTTGCTCCGTAGTTTTCCACGCCTATTTTCGGCACGAACACAAGCGCTAAAAGTACCAGCGAAACTAGGTACAAAACGGGCGATATTTTTTCGATTTTTTCCGTGCTGATTTTAGAGGCTAAAAACATAAAGAATACGCCCACGATAAATGCGTATCCTTGTTTTTTTAAAAAATAAAATTTGTCCGAAAAAGTATTTTCGGCATTATAATAACTTGCGCTATAAATAAATACCAAGCCGATTACCGAAAGTAGCAAAGGCAAAACTATTAGCCACGCCTCGTTTTTCGTTAGGCGAATTTTTTTACTAGGCTGCAAAATACTTCACCTCTTTCCTCAAAACCCGAGTATTTGTCAAAACTAGCGCTACTTGGCGCATATATTACCGCATCGATGCCTTCCATAGTGGCTAAATTTTGTATAATACTTTCTAAATCGGCATATTTTTTAGTAATAGTATTATATATTCCGCTACTTTTTATAATACTTTCACTATTTGCACCACAAACTGCTATATATTTCACCTTTTTCGGTAACTTTTCAAATAGGCTTTTAAAATCCTCGTTTTTGCTGCTTCCACCAAGAATTAGAGCAATATTGCCGTTAATAGCGTTTACTGAAGCAAGGCAACTTGCAACGTTGGTCGCCTTAGAATTGTCGTAATACCTCTTGCCGCCATACTCGCCAACTAGGTCTAGCCTGTGCTTTAAGCCGTTGTAGTTTTTTACCACGCTAAGTATATCCCCCAGCCCCAGCCCAACCGCTAAGCCAAACGTTAAAGCGCACAAGCAATTTTCAATTTCAAACGGATAGGAAGAATATAGGTCGCTTACGTCAATTAACCTTACGATTTTTCCGCCACGATTTACCACGATGCAGCCGTTATCCAAATAGCACCCGTTTACTTTATTTTCTCGGCTAAAATACAACACTTTTGATTTTGCGTCCTTTACGATTTCTCTTACGGTAATATCGTCGTAATTAGCAATAAGCAGGTCGCTACTAAGTTGGTTTTTGAAAATATTTTTCTTTGCGTTTACGTAACTGTCAAAACTATCGTATCTATCCATGTGGTCGGGAGTGATATTCGTAATTACCGCAACGTCCGGGCTGAACTTATCCACCCTTTCCAGTTGAAAACTACTAGCCTCCAAAACGGCTACGATATCAGTTCTTTCGCAAAGTAGCGAATACGGATAGCCAAAGTTTCCCGTAATCTCCGCCCTATATCCCGATTGACAAAGCATTTCTTTTATCAGTTTTACCACCGTACTTTTCCCGTTAGTTCCCGTAACGGCAACCGTTGGAAAATTCACGTATCTATACGCAAGTTCGATTTCGCTAATAATAGGAATATCACGCTTTTCAATCTCGCTTATGATTTTATCGCCCGACACCCCGGGGCTTATCACAGCAATTAGATAGTCTTTACTAAAATTTATCTCGTTGATTTTTTTGTTTTTGTCGTAAACGTCCACAGAATAACCGTTCTTTTCAAGTAGTTCCTTTGCCGCTTTGCCGCTTTTACCTAAGCCTAACACTATTGAATACATAATCCCTCACATAGAAATTAAACTAAGCAGTCCTCCTAGAAAAGTCACGGCGACGTAACAAATACCTATCTTGCCCTCGCTATACCCTTTTTTCTCAAAGTGGTGATGCAGAGGCGACATTAAAAATATCCTCTTTTTCGTCCTTTTGTAGTGAACTACTTGTAGTATTATAGATATGCAAGTAATTACGTAGGTTATGCCAAGTAGCAAAATTAGTAGCGGCGTTTTGGTAAAAACGGCAACCGTGCACACAGCCCCGCCAAGAGCAAGCGAACCCGTATCGCCCATCATCACGCTTGCAGGAAAATGATTGTAGCACAAGTACCCAAGTAGCGCCGAGGCAAGCGAAAAGGAAAAAATTGCTTGTCCAAATACGTGGCTACTCATAAGCGCATCACCGCAAGTTACGTAGGAATTGTACAAAACCAAACTGATAACCGTGTAAAAAATCAAATAGGTACAACTGGTGCTACCTGCAAGCCCGTCCAGTCCGTCGATTAAATTCACCGCATTGCTCGTACTAATATAGGCAAAAAATATCAAAAACGGATAAATTAAGCCTAAGTCCACCGTCTTACCATCTGTAAACGGCAAAATAATACTGCTACTTATTTGCGGATTATTGTAACAGTACAGCGACACGATAATAGCAATTCCGCCTTGCCCTATTATTTTTTGGTAAGGCTTTAACCCCTCGTTGTGCCGATATTTAATTTTGATATAGTCGTCCAAAAAACCAAGTAACGCATAACTTAGCGTCACCATTACCGCCACCAGCACGCTTTCTGAATACCCGAACGATAAAGTAAGGATAGTCGTTGGCAGCAAGAAAATTATTCCGCCCATTGTGGGCGTACCGTTTTTACTTTTGTGTTGCTCCACGTAGCCAAGGATAACTTGTCCCGCCTTGAACCTACTAAGCAACCTAATAATAGGCGGAGCAATCAGCAAGGAAAAAACCAAAGATAAAGCACCGCATACTAATATTTTGTTCACCTTTTCACCTCAAATATTTTTCCACTATATTTTTGTCGCAAAAATCGTAAAATATTCCGCCGATTTCCTGTTTTGTTTCACCGCCTTTACCTGCAATCACAAGCAAATCGCCCTCTTTCATCTTGCTAAGCGCAAAAATAATGGCGTCCAGCCTGTTTTCCACCACAAAGTATTCTTTATTTACGCCCTTTTCGATATCACTTATTATCGACCTCGGGTTTTCGTACCTTGGATTATCGCTGGTCAAAATTATCAAATCCGCCTTATCGCTAGCCACTTTTCCCATTTTCGCCCTTTTGGTTTTGTCCCTATTTCCTCCTGCACCAAACAAGCAAATTAGCCTGCCCGAGCAAAGCGGCTTACACGCTTCTAGAAGATTTTTCAGTCCGTCCTCGGTGTGCGCAAAATCGATAACAACCTTTTTGTTGCCAACTTTTATAAGGTTAAACCTACCCTCTATTTGCTCTGCGTCTTCTATTCCCTTAACGATTTTATCCGTCTTAATGCCTATCACTTTGCAAAGCGCTATAACGCCAAGAATATTGTAGGCGTTGTATCTACCCGCTAGCGAACTTTCCACCTTGAATATTTCGTCAAAGCAGTTAGCAATAAACGACGTTTTTTCGTCTTGTTTTAAATCTATCAAAAACACGTCGGAGGGATTATCTATTCCATAACTAATCTTGCTTACCCCCTTGTAATCTTCCACAAAATAGCGTTTTAGAGAATAAAATTTGCCGTTTACCCGCTTTAAGTCGTACTCGGTTTCGGCAAGAGCAACGTTTTCGGTAAGCAGCACCCTTCCAAGCAAGTCGTCGCTGTTTATCACCGCCACGTCTACGTTGTCTTTTGTGAAAAACGACAGTTTCGTCATAAAATAACTAGCCATATTTTTAAAAAAGTCCAAATGGTCTTGTGAAAAGTTTGTAAAAATAGAATAATTAAAGTGCAAACCGTAAGTTTTATTATAAAAAATGGCGTGCGCCGACACTTCTATAATTACGCAATCGATAGAACTATCCACCATTTTTCTAAGGTATTTTTGCATTTCGAAAGGATCGGGCGTGGTCATACTGCTTTCAAATTTTTCGCTGCCTATCATCACACCTAGCGTGCCTATTACCCCCACCTTTTTCCCTGCCTTTTCAAGTACCGTTTTAAGTAGATAACTTGAAGTGGTTTTTCCGTTAGTACCAACTATTGCGATAGTTACAAGTTTTTCGCTAGGAAAACCAAAAAACGCAGCCGAAAAATATGCGTAGGCTTTTCTGGTGTCGTCCACTTCAATCGTCACCACGCCGTTATGCACCGTTTTTCTATCGGTCACAATCACGCTTGCCCCGTTTCTTATTGCTTCAAGCACGTAGTCGTTACCGTCCGCCCTTCCACCGACAAGACAAATAAACATATTGCCCTTTTTCACTTTTTTGCTATCGATTTCAATGCCCGAAACGTCAGTAATTAAATTGCCGAAAATTTTTAAGTTGTACCCGCTTACAATTTTAGATAGTTCCATTTTTTCTCCTTTTCGCTATCTTTTGTAAACGTCTGCAATTTTAATAATTAAAAAATTCTGTAACTAAAAGTACTTAAATAAAATCGTCTTTTGTAAAAATATCAAAATTCTGTCGTAAAACCGACTTTTTTGCAGGTAATCGCACTTTATCTGTGCTTTTTGTCAAATAAACCCCGCTTTTAGCCCTATATTTTATCCTCGTAAGTTTTGGTTTATCGGTTAAAAAACTTATTATCCATATTATTACTAGATAATATATCTATAATAAACTTACAAATTAGGTCTGTCAATAGGTAGGCAAAATTAGAGGTTATTCGTTGTTTTCTCCTCTTTTTTTTATTAACTTTTACTTCGCCAAACCGCTTTACGTGTAGAGCATAACGCTGTACCTTTTGTCTATCATAGTGTTTTCGGCAGGGAATTGCTCCATAATTAAATCGCCCTCGCCATCCACCTCGTAATGCAAGCCAAGTTTATATAATATATTTTTCGCCTCGCCGTATTTTTTGCCCACAAGATTTGGCATAGGGAATTTGTCGCCTATCACCAGTTTATCCGTTTCGCTAAATATCGGATACAAGGATTTGTAATCGAAAATATTTTTAAATAATTCCCCAACGGGCGGAGCGCACACCTGACTTCCGTAATACAAGCCTTTTGGCTCGTCAACGATAAATAACACTAGGAATTCCGGGTTATTTAAAGGCGCAAACCCCACAAAACTAGACACGTACTTACCCGAGGCTATCACCCCGTTTTCATATTTTTGCGCAGTTCCCGTCTTGCCGCCTATTTGGTATCCTGCCGTGTAGCAAGGCTTACCGCTACCCTCCGTCACCACTCTTTCCAGCATCGGCACAAGCGTTTTGCTGGTCTTTTCACTAATAATTCGTTTTTCGTTTTTTTCCTCAAATTCGTACACTTTTCTGCCAAGATTGTAGTCGTAAATGCTACTAACCACGTGCGGAGTATGGTTTACCCCACCGTTTATAACGGTAGCCACGCTATTTATTAGCGACAGCGGAGTTACGGCAATCGCCTGCCCAAAACCTATTCTGGCAAGGTCAACGTTTTTTACGCTTTCCTTTTTTAAATATAATCCGCTAGCCTCTCCCACCATATCAACGCCGGTTTTTTTAAGCACTCCAAACCTGTCAAGATAGTCGTAATAATTTTCCACCCCTACTTTTAAGGCGGCGTCCATAAACACGCAGTTGCAGGAATTTTTTACCCCGTCCGAAAAATCTTGGCTACCGTGACCTTGCGGTTTCCAACACCTGATTTTTTTGCCGTCCACAATTCTATTTCCGGCGCAAAAAAACCTGTCGTTTTCAGTTATCGCCCCCGTTTCTATGCCTATTGCGGACGTTAAAATTTTAAAGGTAGAGCCCGGCTCGTACACGCTGGACACAAGGTTGTTTTTCGAATTTTCAAAAAGTAAGTTCACGTCGTCACGTGGTACTTCGTTTAGGTCAAAAGTAGGCGCTTCGCACATTGCCAAAATTTCGGCGTTTTGAGGGTTAAGCACTATAAGGCTCACTCTTTTTGCCTCTTTTTTTCGTAGGGTGTCCTTAACTATTTTCTCGGCAAATCTTTGGATATTTACGTCGATAGTCAGCCTAACTTCCGCCCCGTCAACTGACGGAACGTACAAACTTCCTCCGTTTATTTGCTGTCCTATTAGGTCGGTTTCGGTAAGTTTTTTGCCGTCCACCCCACGCATATATTTGTCGTAATAAGCCTCCACGCCCGTTTGCCCCACGCTATCCACGTTTGTAAAACCAAGCACTTGGCTAAGCATATCGCCGTACGGGTAATACCTTTTTATATCGGTGCTAAAATACACCCCTTCCAAATTGCAACTTGCCATTCTTTGCATAATTTCCTTTGGTACTCTCTTTTTAATAGTCACCTCGGACACGTTCTTTTTGGTGATTTTTTGCATAACCAAGTCGTAGTCCATATCCAAGTTTTTTGATAAAACCGTGGCTACTTTCTCCTGATTTTTCACCGACCTCGGTCTTACGTACACCGAAAAAAGCGGCAAGTTTTCGGTAAGTTTATTGCCTAGCCTATCCACGATATCCCCTCGTGACGCTTTTAGCGGCAGTTCCCTAGTCCATTGATCAAATGCTTTTAGTTGCATCTTTTTGCTACTGACAACCTGCACGTAAAACAACTTTCCTATAATCGATACAAAAAGAAAGGTTATTAACAAAGTAATCGTTAATAACCTTCTCGAAGGAGTGAAATTTATATTCTGATTTTTCAACTATTTATTAGCCCCCCATAACGTTAGAGATATAATCGCAAACTCTGTCAAACCAGTTTGTCTCTTGGGTATTCTCCACGTTAACGTAGGCATATTCGCTTTCACTAGGAGGATTAACTCCCTCAGAAGCCGTAGTGGTTTTCATTGTAGAATCCACTATTACAAGCGTTGCTACAAGTACGATTAGCATAACGTAAACGGCAAGAATGATTTTACCTTGAACGTTAGTCTTTTTGCGTGGGGTAGCAACTTGATATTTTTTAATTGCCATGCTTGTTGACGGTTGGTCGGTGGTGTAATAAGGCAATCTATGAGATTCCATCTCCCTCATTCTTGAAGAAGATTGATATTGTCTTTCGTCGGTAGTATTATTAGAAGTCGTGTTTAGTCTATCCCACAACTCCTCTTTTCTTTGGTAACGATTTTCTCTTACAGCGGTGTCGTAGTCCTCGTCAAGAGTTCTATAACCCACGTTTTCTCTTTCTCTAATTTTAGATTCGAATGCTCTGTTTCTAACTTCCTCGTTAGTCCTCTCTCTGTTTAACGTTAACATCTTTCTACCACCTTATTTTATTCCGCTCTCTCGCCAAATATGACGTTTTTTCTTATATCCTTTCGCACACTCTTAATTTTGCACTTTGAGACCTTGGATTTTCCTCTAATTCCTTTTCGCTAGGTAAAATCGGCTTTTTAGTGATTATTTTCACTTCCTGCCTTTTGTTACAAGTACATATCGGTGCCGATTTGTCGCAAATACAGTCAAGTTCTAGGTACTTAAAGGCTTGTTTTACGATTCTGTCTTCAAGCGAGTGAAAACTTATTACGCAAATTCTTCCGCCCACTCTTAGCCTTAGCGCTAAATCCTCTATTATTTTGTCTAGGTCCTTAAGTTCTTGATTTACTTCGATTCGTACCGCTTGGAAAATCTTTTTTGCCGGGTGCGAACCTTTGTGAAGTTCTTTTTGTGGTAAGGATTTCTCAATTATCTCAACAAGTTGTTTCGTCGTGCGTATGCTTTGCTCGTTACGGTATTTAACGATATTGTTTGCAATTCTGTTTGAATACCTCTCCTCTCCGTACTTAAAGAAAATATCGGATAGTTGCTTTTCGTTGTACTCGTTGATTACGTTAAAAGCCGTTAAATATTGGCTTTGGTCCATTCGCATATCCAGTTTGGCGTCGTAGCGATAGGAAAAACCTCTTTCGGGATTATCTATTTGGTAACTGCTTACCCCAAGGTCAAGTAGAACGCCGTCCACTTCTTTAATTTCTAATCCGTCCAAAATTTCAGTCAGGTTTTTAAAATCCTCGTGAACCAAAATCAATTTGTCGCCGTATTCTTTCAGTCTTTCTTCCACCAGTTTGATAGCCTCGATATCTTTATCCACCGCTATCACTTTGCCGGTCGTAAGTCTTTTTAAAATTTGCTCTGTGTGTCCGCCTCTTCCAAGCGTGCCGTCTACGTATATGCCATCGGGTTTGATGCGTAGGTTTTCAATACACTCGTCAAGTAGTACCGATACGTGCTTGAATTCCATTTTAGAAACCGTACTTTGCAAGCGACTTAATATTTTCGTCAAACGACTTACAGGTATCTTCACCCGAATACTCTACCCACTTGTCGTAACTCCATAGTTCAAAGCGATTGCCAAGACCGATGAAAATAATTTGCTTGCTAGCCATTATAAAGTTTCTTAGTTCTTGCGGAAGAACAAATCTTCCTTGGTTGTCCTCTTCGGGTATATATGCGCTGGACATAATCATTCTCACCGCTTTAATGCCCTCGGTATCTGTAACAGGTACTTGGTTAAGTTTTTCATATAGGGCTTCTGCCTCTTTTTCGGAATAGAACTTTAAGCAACCGTTATCGCCTTTAAGTATGGTGTAACCGTTACCTATCTCCGCTCTGAATTTAGCAGGCACTCTTATGCGACCTTTTTGGTCGATTTGATGAATAAAATTCCCTATAAACATAATTTAACCTTGTGTAATTATTATAGAACATTTTTTAACCACCAGCAACCCTTTTGATATATTTTTTTTAAAAAATTTAATAAATTTATATTTTTTTATGTCAAAAATATTCAAATTTAGGGATTTTTGACATATAATCCATACTTTATCGCATAATTTTGTTAATATAATGCAAGGTTTTAAAGTGGTTATCATTCCCTACGTTTTTCGTATTTTCCCTATTTTTTACCAAAACCAAGGTTTTTTTAACCGTTTTTTTAGGTAAATTAGTCAAAAACATAGTATGCAAAAAAGCGCCGCTAAGTGATTGAATTTTTGCAAAAAACCGTAAAATTTAACCGTAAAAATAATTAAAAATATAAAAAAGAAAAATAACCTTAGCGGTTATTCTTCTATCAAAACAAGCGTGTTATTTACTTTATCGCACGAGGTCAAGTAGTAGGTACATTTACCTTTTACTATTTCAAGTTCCGCCCTACAATCGTCGCCGTGCAAGTGCCCGTACACCACCTTTTCCACCCCGAATTCGCTAATGATATCGGTGAACGGAGAATTCTCGAATTTAGCATTAAACGGCGGGAAGTGTGTAAGCAAAATAATCTTATCGCCCTCAGCCTGAATGCTCTTTGCGTTGGTAAGTGACAGACGCAACCTAATCAGTTCCCTTTGGTATATGTTGTAGTCCTGCAAACTTTTCTCGTTGTTTTCGATAATGGTCGTGGTAGTGTTCCAGCCTCTCGTACCGCAAAACACGTAATTGCCGATTTTGACGGCGTTATTTTGGATAGCATAAAAGCCCTCCGGCAGCATCTTGGTTACCTTGCTGTAACTAGACCACCAGTAGTCGTGATTGCCCTTTATAATCACCTTTTTGCCGTTAAGTTTTGCTAATTCGTCAAAGTCCACCTTTGCGTTGTCTATCGTCATAGCCCACGAAATATCGCCTGCAATCAGCACGATATCCTCGCTAGTTACCTTGCTGTTCCAGTCGGCAACCACTTTTTCGTAATAGTTTTCCCAGTTACCGCCGAACACCTCCATCGGCTTATCGGACGAATTAGTTAAGTGCAAATCGCTTATTGCAAATACGCTCATACCATACCTCTTTCCTATTGTACTACAAAACGCCGCAATTTTCAATCGATTAACGTTTAGGAAAATATTATTTAGCCTCCTTATAATCGTCCGCTTTTCAATACAACAGCCACAAACCTATATTTTCTATGATTTTTGCGTTTATAAAATGTTTTTCATTTTTTTTATTTATGGATAATTTTGCCCATATATATTTGGTATTATATCTATGAAAAAAATAATTCTTAGTATAAGACTTTACAATAAATTTCTACTTATTTTCTATTATATAATATATAATAAAGCAACAAAAAGCATAAAAAATATATATAGATTACACAAAAAACCACATAAAAAAAGCCCGAGTTGTCGGGCTTTTATATAATCGTTATTTTGCGTACTCCACGCTGCGAAGTTCTCTGATAACGTTAACCTTGATTTGTCCCGGATAATCCATTTCCGTTTCAAGTTTCTTTGCAATTTCTTTTGATAAAAATACGGTTGATGCATCGTTTACTTCTTCAGGTTTTACGATAACTCTTATCTCTCTACCTGCTTGTATTGCGTACGATTGCTCAACTCCTGCGAACGAATTTGCAATGTTTTCCAAACTTTCTAATCTCTTTACGTAGTTCTCGATTGATTCACGTCTTGCACCCGGCCTTGCGCTTGAAATAGCGTCAGCGGCTTGAACTAGGATTGCCTCGATAGTTTGTGGCTCGATATCGTTGTGGTGAGCCGCAATAGCGTGAATAACCTCGTTGCTTTCTTTGTACTTTTTGGCAAGGTTTACGCCGATTTGAATATGCGTACCTTCAACCTCGTGGTCTACCGCCTTACCTATATCGTGTAGTAAACCCGCTCTTTTTGCCACTTTGACGTCAGCGCCTAATTCTTGCGCCATCAAGCCCGCCAAGTAAGCAACCTCTATCGAGTGGTTCAAGCAGTTTTGACCGTAACTTGTTCTGTACTTTAATCTACCAAGTATCTTCACAAGTTCAGGGTGAATGCCGAAGATATTTACGTCATACACAGCGGATTCGCCTGCCTCTTTGATGGCAACGGCAAGTTCTTTCTTGCTTTTTTCCACCATTTCTTCAATTCTTGCAGGGTGAATACGTCCGTCGGCAATAAGTTTTTCAAGAGTAACCCTTGCTATTTCACGCCTTATAGGATCGAAAGCGGACAACGTAACCACGTCAGGCGTGTCGTCAATGATTAGGTCAACACCGGTTGCGCTTTCAAGCGCCCTGATATTTCTTCCTACTCTACCGATTATTCTACCCTTCATATCGTCGCTTGGCAATGCTACTACGCTAGCGGTAATTTCAGAAGCGTGGTCAGCGGCACATTTTTGAATTGCAAGTCCCACGATGTTTCTTGCGATTTTCTCCGCATTTTCCTTTGCTTGTTGCTCTATTTCCTTCGCCTCTTTAGCGGCGTCGTTTTTAGCCTCGCCAAGTAATTGTTCCTTTAAGATAGCCTTTGCCTCGTCACAAGACATTTGCGCAACTTTTTCCAGTTCCTCCAGCATCTTGTTGTGCGAGTTTTGTAATTCGACCTCAATACTTCTAATTTCGGCTTCTCTTTTTTCAATCAGCCTTTTGTCAAGTTCAACTTGGTCGATTTTTTTCTCTAAGGAATTTTCCTTTTTGTCAAGATATAGTTCCTTCTCTACTAATCTTGACTCCGTTTTTTGAATTTCACTCTTTCTTTGTTTGGTTTCCTTTTCAAATTCGATTCGCAATTTGTGTTGCTCCTCTTTAGCCTCTAACAAAGCCTCTTTACGCATTGTTTTAGCCTCAAGATTCGCCTCTTCCAACACTCTTGCTACTTCAATTTTAGCAGCAGTTTTCTTCGCTTTTTCGTTCTTGGAATAAAAGAAAATTCCAACTACTGTACCGATTACCAAAAATACGATAGGTAGCAACACGAACAAAGTGATAGCCACTGCATCATTTATAGCAAGCAACGTGGAAACAGTCAAATTGCTTGGCATTTTTAGATTTCCTCCTATTTATATTCATAAAGGCTTATAGAACTCTCCCGTTCGCTAATAGAAAATCCCCACCTTTAACATATTTATTTTATCTTATAATAAAAATTAAGTCAAGATATATCCTAATTTATATTTATTATTATAGGCATAATATCTTGACTTTATTAAATTTTTTCAATAAATATTTTAGATTTTGCAAATAAATAATTATTTTTTAAACTTAGCGTCTAGCCTTCTACTACTGCGAAAAGTTTTTCACGTAGCATTTGGTCTATTTTGTCGTACACTTCAACGTTGTCTACAAGATATTGTACCGCCTTATCTCTTCCTTGCGCAATCTTGTCGCCCTCGTAACTAAACCACGAGCCGCTCTTTTCGATAATTCCTTGGTCAACAGCCATATCAAGCAAGCAACCTTCCTTAGATACGCCCGTGCCAAACCTAATATCGAATTCAGCCGTCTTGAACGGAGGCGCAACCTTATTTTTTACCACCTTAACTTTCGTCCTGCTACCTACGATATCCGTGCCGTTTTTGATAGCCTCGCCCTTTCTTACGTCTAAGCGAATAGTAGAATAGAATTTAAGCGCTTTACCACCCGTGGTCGTTTCAGGGCTACCGAACATAACCCCGACCTTCTCTCTAAGTTGGTTGATAAATATTACGCAAGTGTTGGTTTTGTTACAAATACCTGCAAATTTACGAAGTGCTTGGCTCATAAGTCTTGCTTGCAAACCTATATGGTTATCACCCATCTCACCGTCGATTTCTGCCTTAGGGGTAAGTGCCGCAACGGAGTCAACTACGATAATATCCACAGCGCCGCTTCTGATAAGAGCGTCCACGATATCAAGCGCTTGCTCGCCGTTATCAGGTTGAGATACGTACAAATTCTCTAAGTCTACGCCCAACTTTTGCGCATAATATGGATCAAGTGCGTGCTCTGCGTCGATAAACGCTGCCGTTCCGCCGTTTTTTTGCGCCTCGGCGATTATGTGCAAAGTAACGGTAGTTTTACCGGAAGACTCAGGTCCGTAAATCTCTACGATTCTTCCCTTTGGTACTCCGCCTACTCCAAGTGCAAGGTCAAGCGGCAAACAACCGGTGCTGATTACGTCCACCTTTTCAATTTCTTTGTCGCCAAGTTTCATAATTGAGCCTTTTCCAAATTGTTTTTCAATTTTTGAAAGTGCCTCGTTTAATGCTTTTTGCTTTTCGTTATCCATTTCGTACCTCTTTTTTTCTTTATTATACAATCAATTTTAATTTAATTCAATATTCAAACGTTTCATAAGTAGGACAACTGCATTGCCTATACAAACGTTGCTTGCCTTTTCTCTTACCTCTTGCCTATCCCCCGAAAAAACGTACCTATTTACTACTATTTCGTCAAATAATTTCGTGCCTATATAGGTAAGCCCGCACGGTTTTTCCTTTGAGTAGCCCGAAGGACCTGCAATACCCGTTGTGGACATTGCAAGGCTTACGCTATACTCGGTTTGACCTTTCACCATAGCCTCCGCTACCTCTTTACTTACCGCACCAACGGTAGCAAACAGGCTGTTATCCACGCCAAGCCTATGACGTTTGCTTTCGTTAGAATAGCACACGATTCCCTCTTTCATCACGTCGCTAATACCTGACCTAGCAATAATTTTGTCGCAAATCATACCACCCGTTAGGCTTTCAGCCACACTAAATTTAATATCGTACTCAATAACGATATCGCAAAACGTATCGACTAGCGATTTTCCTTTTGTCGAATAAACGTACTTCACGTATTCGCCTAATGCGTCAAGAATTTTCTCCTTATCGCCCTCTATCACGTAGTCTAGGTTTTTGCCGCTTAGCGTGTAGTCCGCCTTGCCGTTTAATAGGTTTTCGATTTGCTCCTTTTCAAGAGAAAATATACTAATCATTTACTTCTCCTATTAGGTCTATTCCGCAAGTACCGACAATTTTAGTACTATACGTTTCGCCTATTTCAAGAATACTTTTGCTCCTAAGTAGTATATTCGTGTCAATTTCGGGTGCATTAAACTCACTTCTACCAAAAAACTCTTGCCTGTCGTAGTCCGCCCCCTCGTACACTACTTTCATTGTTTTGCCCACTTTATTTTTTGCCTTTTTAAGCATTACTTCCCTTTGAGCCTCTTCAAGTTCAAGCAGCCTTTCCGCCTTAACCTCTTCTGAAATTTGGTCTTTTATGCGGCTTGCAGGCGTGCCTTCCTCTCTTGAATAAGCAAAGAACCCTGCAAAGTCCAGTTCGTACTCTTTAATAAAGTTGACAAGCCTTTTGTGTTCTTCCTCGGTTTCGGTAGGAAAACCCGTAATAAAGGTGGAGCGAATTGCGATATCCTCGTCCGCCTTACGTATTTTGTCTATTAGCCTTCTTACGTCGTCACCGTCCACTCGCCTATTCATAGCCCTAAGCACCCTACTATCTGCGTGTTGCATAGGAATATCCATATATCTGCACACTTTTTCGTTATTTTTTATAACGCTAAGTAGTTCGTCACTAACAAGTTCGGGGTACAAATACAGCAACCTAATCCACTCCACGTCGGTCTTAGAAAGACTATCGATAAGGCAGGTCAAAGCGTACTTGCCGTAGTTATCGATGCCGTATCTCGTTACGTCTTGAGCCACCAAAATAAGTTCCCTAGCGCCATTTGTAATTAGCGAACTTGCCTCAACCATTAAGGAGTCCATATCCCTAGACACGAACTTTCCTCTAATCGACGGAATAGCACAATAAGTGCACTTATTATCGCAGCCCTCGGCTATTTTTAAGTAAGCATAATGGTAAGGCGTGGTAACAATTCTCTTTTCAAACGGCTTGTCCTTGCCCTCTTTAAAAATGAACCTCTCGCCCTTTCCCACCCTGTCGATAACACTAAGTATCTCTTGGTAATCTCTAAACCCGATAACAGCGTCGATTTCGGGTATTTGGCTAAGCAAGTCCTCGGCATACCTCACGCCCATACAACCGCTTACGATTATCTTAATCGGGCGCTCCTCTTTTATCCTTGCCATATCCAAAATATTGTCTATGGCCTCACTTTTAGCCGAGTCGATAAAAGCGCAAGTGTTTATTATTACGATATCGAAGTCGTCCTCGCTAGCCGTGATTTCGTAGCCTGCATTATCTAAAATATACAGTAGGTTTTCGGTGTCCACACGGTTTTTGTCACAGCCAAGCGAAATGACTGCAATTTTCTTATTCGTCTTGAACATCGGCAGCCTCCACTAAGTTCTCGTACTCTTTCATATCAATGTTCAATACAAACTTATTCTTATCTTTGTAAAGCAAGCCCATCTTTTGCATTTGGTCTAGTATCTTACCTGCCCTTGGGAAGCCCAGTTCGAACTCACGTTGCACTTTGGTTATTGAAGGCGCAGATTTTGCGTTGTCTTCGATAAGGAATTTAAGTACCTTGAAGAATAATTCGTCAAGTTTTGCCTTGTTTTCAATTTTGGTAGGTGCAGATTGCTCGGGTTGTTGAGGCTTATCAATTTCGCAATTCATAATTTCGTCCTCAATCCTGTCGTCAAACACGCACTTATTATTGTCCTTAATATAGTCCACGATGCTGGTAACCTCGTCGTCGGATAGGAACGGACATTGCATTCTATGAGGCTCCGGATCACGAGAAATAAACAGCATATCGCCGTTACCTAGCAGTTTTTCAGCGCCCACTTGGTCTATAATAATACGACTGTTCGTGCTATTTGCCGTAGCAAACGCAATTCTACTTGGGATATTTGCCTTAATCGAGCCCGTAATATAATCCGCCGACGGACGTTGCGTTGCAAGTATCATGTGGATACCAACCGCCCTTGCCATACGAGCGATACGAGAGATAAGGTCCTCCATTTCGCTGCCGATTTTTTGCGATTGAACCATAATATCGGCAAACTCGTCGATAACAAGAATAATCCTTGGCAGTTTATTTTCGGGATCAACCTTTCTATTATATCCGTACAAGTTACGGCTACCCACTTCCTCAAATAGTTCCAGCCTACGTACCATTTCCCTATCCAGCCATTTTAACGCTGCGATTGCTTGGTCAGGCTCTTTGATTGCCTCGGGGATAAGTAGGTGCGGTATGCCGTTGTACACGCTAAGTTCCACACGCTTTGGATCTACCAAAATCAGCCTTACGTCCTCCGGTGAGTACTTATACAAAATACTTGCAAGAATACTGTTTAAGCACACACTCTTTCCGCTACCCGTTGAACCTGCAATAAGTAGGTGCGTAAGTTTGTTGATATCGCCTATAAATATTTTGCCTGCAATATCCTTGCCTAGCGCAAAGGATAGTTCGCTATCGGGGTTGTAGAACTCGGTTGAAGATATCACTTCCCTCAAACCGACCGTCGCCCTCTTGTCGTTAGGGACTTCCACGCCCACCAAACTCTTACCGCTAATCGGCGCTTCTATTCTTACCGAGCCTTTGGTTGCTAACGCCAAAGACAAGTTATCCCTTGCGTTTACAAGTTTTGACAAATTGATTGTAGGGTCAACTTCTAGTTCGTACCTAGAAAACGCCGGACCTTGTGTGTACTCTACCACTTTGGTTTCAATGCCAAGTCCACGCAACGTCTCCTCTATTTTTTGACCTTTTATAACGTAGTCGTCTGCCTTTTGATAGTGCGTATCGTAGGCTTTAAGTAGGTCGATTTTAGGCGGTCTATACTTGTAAGCGCCGCTTGAAATATATTTTGGAATATACGGATATTTTTCTTCCTCTTTCTTTTCGCTAGGTTGCTCAACCTCTTCGGGTTTGCCAAGCGCCTGCTTTAAGAATTCTATATTCTCCTCATTCATAAACTTCTTTTTGTGCGTGCCACCAAAATCGCTGCGTCTACCTGCGTTCACGTTTGCGTTTACGGGGCTACTGTCCATCTCGTCTTGGATAAATTCCTCAAACTTTTCGCCCGTTGGCTCGTCAATATCGTACTTATCGTAAACCTTTTGCTTTTCCTCTTTGTTCACGCTGTCAAAACTGAAGTCGCCCGTTTTCTTCTTTGCAGTTTCAGGTTTGTCGCTAATCACGGGCTCAGCCATAGGTTTGATAACCTCAGCAGTAGGTTTTAAAAACTCTTCATCTTTGGTTTCTTCAAAAATAGGCTCGTCAAACTTATCCTCGCTAAACTCCTTAATGATATCCTCGTCCTCGATTACCACGGGCTCGGCATCTTCCGTTGTAAGTTTTACGCCCATGTTAAAATGGATTTTGTTAAATTCTTCCGCCTTAGAGTTGTCGCTTACGCCGATTTCACTAGACAAGCGGTTAAGTTGGTATTCCCTTGCGGATTTTTCAAGTTCCTTTGCCCTTTCAATCCTCTCTTGGTTCTTCCTGTTTTCTTCCTCTTGAATGCGTAGTTCGTTAGCCCTCTTTTCCGCCTTAATTCTTTCAGCCTCTTGCCTTTCCTCTTCAAGTTTCCTTTGGCGCTCTAATTCCTCCTGATTGTCCTTATTCATCTTTTCACGCATTTTTTTGGAGTTTTCTTCCAAAGTCTTTTGTAGGTCAAGCCCGTAATATTTACGTTTTACGCCGTACATATCGATGTAATGACAGTTATCGACTTCCTCTTCTTCCTCAGGCTTATTGCTTTCCGCCTTGGTAGTAGGTTGCGGCTCCATATTCTTAAACTCTTGCAATTTTTGGTCGGCAAGCCTACGTTTGCCCTCCTCGGTGTTACTTTCCTTAATAATAGCGGATAGGTCGATATTTTTGTATTTATCCTCTTCCTCTTTCTCTTGGTTCACCTTTCTAATATCTTCTAGAATAGTGCCGTCGTAGTTAAGCAAGCCGTCCTTTTTCTCAGGGTACAACTTTTTAAGCGCCTCTTTCCTTCTTAAATCCTCTTCTTCGCTGTCCGATGCGCTGGCAATATCCATATTCTCGTCAAAGTCTGTGTCCTCGTTGTTCTCGTTGGACTTGTTAAAGCCTTTAAACCTATTTGCCTTTCCGCCGTCAAAATCAGCCATTTTGTCGCTGGCAAATCTCTTGTAGGATATGTTTCCGCCCTCGCCCGATATAGCCTCCTCTTGCTCGTCGTCAAACATTGTTAAGGACGGCTCTTTAGGGGTGTCCACCTTAGACGGCTTTTCACGTTTTACACGGCTAACCACGTCCTTGTTGTAGGAAGACGGTCTGTCCTTTCTTGAAAAACTGAACGTAAACTCCTTATTCATAAGCGGAATCGCCATAATAATTGCACAAGCCACCATAAACAAACTGAACACGATTATGGTTGCAAGCGGAGATATAGCCTTCATAATAGGATAAGCAACCACGCCGTAAAGCATACCGCCTGCGGTAAAGTCCACCTCGTAGCACTTTTTAAGGTACTCGCTGTACGAATAGTTAATCATATTTTGCGTTGTGTTCGCTTGGAATACAATCAGCCCGAATATAAAAATAAGCATAGCAAGAATAATGGTTTTCATAGGTTGCTCACGCCTTCTTTGGAACATAAGCAGCGCACCCGTTAAAAACAGGCTGACGCTATACCCGTAAGATGCAAGCCCGAAAAATCCCAGCAAGAAACTGCGAATCATTCTGCCCACGCCGCCAAATCCGCCAACTAGCGATACAAAACAAAGCACCGCCACTATAACAAGAAGTAGTCCGCCTGCTATGGCGTTACCCTTTCTGTATGGATTTTCTTTATAACTTCTTTCTTTCACTAATAAATACCTCGTATTATTTATCTAGTTCGTAGCCTTTCTTTTGGCTCTTTCCGTATTGCCTGTCAAAGTTCTCCTTGTTCTTTTCCATATACATATCGTAAAGTTCCTCAGCCGTCATACCGGTTTTAAGGCACATAGCGGTGAAGAAGTGAAGTATATCCACAAGTTCCTCTTTCACTCTGGTTACGTTTACCTCTTTAGGATTTTTCCACCACTTGAAGTTGACCTCGTCTATTAGTTCACTTAGTTCGCTTAGCATAGCAAGGGTTTCCTTTTGAATCCACTCAGGCATAGTGATATCTTCAAGATGCCTGTTTTTCACAAGGTCGGTATCGAACATATTTTGCATATAAAAAATCCTTTCCAGTTTGTCCATCTCTTCAAAAGTTTTCATTATTTTCTCCTTAAATCTTCCAAAATATCGTACTCGATTTTTGGTCCTACGTAACTTACTACTACTTTGTCAAAATCAAAAATATACTTAACCACTTTCATTACGTCGCTAATATCTGCGTTTTCAATCTCGGCAATCTTCTTATCGATATCGAAGATTTCGCCGCTAAGTAGCGCCTTGTTTCCGTATGCCCTCATAAGTGCAATCGTACTTTCGCTGCCAAGTACTAGCCCGCTTTTAAGTTGGATTTTAGCCCTTTCAAATTCCTTTTCGGTAATGCCGTTTTTAACAACGTCCATAATTTCCTTTTTAATCTCTTTAATAGCAACTTCCACGCTCTTTGGATTTGTTGCAAAAAAGATAGTGAAAAATCCGTCGTTCACGTAGCAAGACGGCATAGAGAAAATCGAATACACAAGCCCTCTTTCCTCTCTTATTCTTTGGAATAGCCTACTAGTCATACCGTCGCCAAAAGCCGTGTTGAATAGTTTTAGCACGGTTTCCTCCTTGGACTTTAAGGAAAACCCGGGGAATGCAATGCCCACGTTTGCTTGGTTGATTTTCCTATTTTTCACAATTTGGCTTGGCGTTGCCTCGTGCGGCTCATAACCCTTTTTCTTCAAGGTTTTTTTGGTAAAGTTGTCGGTAAAGTACTTATTCACTAGGGCGATAGCGTCCTCTTTTGTAATATCGCCAACAATAGATATTACGGTGTTGTTTGCAACGTAATACTTATCCACGTAATTTTCAAGTTGCTCCTTGGTAAAGCCCTTCACGTTTTTTGCCGAGCCTAAAATCGTCTTACCTAAGGTGTGACCTTTGTAGTACTCGCTCGATAGTAGGTCAAGGCAGATATCGTCAGGCGTGTCCTCTGTCATGTTTATTTCTTCAAGCACTACGCCCTTCTCCTTTTCCATTTCGTCCTCAGGGAAGGTGGAGTTAAAGAAGATATCGGACAGCACTTCCATACACTTATCGGCGTATTCGTCCACCGACACGGTGTAAAAACAAGTGTTTTGCTTTGAAGTGTAAGCGTTGAACATAGCGCCGATACTATCCAAATCGTCCGCTATTTGAAATGCCGTTCTGGTTTTAGTGCCTTTAAACACCATATGCTCTATAAAATGCGAAATGCCGTTTTCTTTCTTAGTTTCGTTCACGCAGCCCGCCGCCACCATAACGCCTATGGATACCGAACGCACGCTGCTGATATAATTATGCGTTAAGATAAGTCCGTTTTTAAATTTAATAAGTTCGTTCATAATTACCTCGATATATTCTATAAATATAATTATATAATATTTTATTAGTTTAGTAAAGACTAAAAAAACAATAATTACCTACTTTTATTAACAATAATCAAAAAAATATCCGTTATTTTAGCGGATATTTAAAATTTATATATTATTTTCTCCCACGTTTTCGCTTACCGTAACGCACTTAAAACCGCTTTCTTTGTAATAGTTCAAAATTTTGTCAAGCGCCTCTAAGGTGTGCTTTGTGGGGTGCGCTAAAATTAGGTCGCCTGCTTTAAGGTTTTGCGTTGCCCGTTTAAACGTCAAATTCTTGTCCTTATCCCGCCAGTCAATCGTATCTTTGCTCCACATAATAGTGGTCATTCCAAGGTTTTTGCTTGCTTTTAAGGTATCGCCACAAAACGCTCCGGACGGCGGAGCAAACAGTTTTACGTCCTTTCCCGTGAAGTTTTTAAGTAGTTTATTCGTCATATTTATCTCGTCATAATTCACGTTATAACTAAGTTTTGAGTGGTCCTTATGTAAGTAGCCGTGGTTTCCTATTTCGTGCCCCCTTTCGTCTATCATTTTCACAATTTCAAAATTCTTTTCAGCCCAACTACCACCGATAAAAAAGGTGGTTTTAAAGCCGTACTTATCAAATACGTTTAGCATATCTTCGATATATTCAGTCCCCCAGTACACGTTTATCATAAGGCTAACCGCTTTTTCCTTAGTGTTACCCCTATAAATCGGCTTTTCCACCCCGCCGCTCACGGTCGCAATTGCGCCATAATAGGTAGTCACGTAAAAAAGAACGGCAAGCATACTAAAAATCGTCACGTTACTAATAAAATTAAACCGCTTTCTATTCATAAACCCTCCAAGTCAATATATGAAAACTTGCGACCATATATTACGTTATTATCAAAAGTCAGCAAGCAAAAATACAATATTTTAAGGCATTTTTACAACAATTTTTATTATACAATATCAATATTTTTATAATACTTTTGTAATTTTTTGCTATTTTTTATTACTAAACTAGCAAGGCGCAAAAATATTTGATCTTAGTAAAAATAAAAGCGACACCACCCGAAAAACGTGCTATAATTTAACTATGGAAAACGCAAAACTAACAAAACTTGATTTATATTTAGAGCAAAAGAAAACGCTGGATACTTTTTTGGAAAAAGGCGCAATATCCCAGGCTCAGCACGATTACAGCCTAGGCTGTCTTAAAAGGAAAATGGGCTTTGAAAACCTTGACGCCGAGCCTATCCCTACAACTAATTACGAATAATAGCGACTATTTCTACCAAATAATTATATAGTTACTACTACTAAATAATTATATAACCACTACCACTAAACGATTATATAATCACAACTACTAACCGATTATATTGCCACGGGGCTACTCTATCTTTTTATTATATATTCGCCTTGTTTTTATAATAATATTTTGAAAAATCCTTTTTTTAGCATAAAAAATCCGCAACCTTAGTTGCGGATTTAATTATTTGTTTTTTTAGGTTTAACCTTTTTTTAGGCTTATTCTAAACCTTGTTTTAGGCTAAATTTTAGCCTAATCTTTGGCTTAAATTTTATAGTTTTTCAACTAATTTTAGGTCCACCCTGCCTTTATCGTCAATCTTGATAACCTTAGCAGTTACTCTGTCGCCGATATTAACAACGTCCTCAACCTTTTCTACTCTGTCTTTTGACAATTTAGAAATGTGGATAAGACCTTCTTTTCCCGGAGCAAACTCAACGAATGCGCCAAAACTCATTATTCTTTTTACCTCGCCTTCGATGATATCGTTCTTCTCAGGATCTTTGCAGATAAGTTCGATAATCTTCTTTGCTTGGTTGCAAGCCTCTAAGTCTACGCTGCTAACGAATACGTTTCCGTCGTCGTCAATATCAATCTTAACGCCGGTTTGTTCGATAATCTTGTTGATTACCTTTCCGCCTGATCCGATTACGTCCTTAATCTTATCAACGTCGATAGCAAAGGTGATAATCTTAGGAGCATAAGGAGATAGTTCTTTTCTTGGCTCTGGGATAACGTCTAACATTTGTTGCATTATCTTCATTCTGCCGATCTTTGCTTGCTCTAAAGCAGTACGTAAGATGTTCTCGTCGATACCTTTAATCTTAATATCCATTTGGATTGCCGTAATGCCGTCTTTAGTACCTGCAACTTTGAAGTCCATATCGCCTAAGAAGTCCTCAAGACCTTGAATATCGGTAAGGATAGCAACTTTGCCCTTCTCCTCGTCCTTAATCAAGCCCATTGCAACACCTGCAACCGGTGCTTTTAGAGGAACGCCTGCGTCCATCAAACTCATAGTGCTTCCGCATACGCTTGCCATTGAAGACGAACCGTTAGAACTTAATACCTCCGATACGGTTCTGATTGCGTAAGGGAACTCGCTCTCTGAAGGGATAACAGGAAGTAGTGCTCTTTCAGCAAGTGCACCGTGGCCGATTTCACGACGTCCCGGGCTCTTTAAAGGTCTTGCCTCACCCGTGCTGTATGGAGGGAAGTTGTAGTGATGCATATATCTCTTGAATACTTCGTCGTCCAAACCTTCTAGTTTTTGTACTTCGCTAATAGTACCTAGCGTACAAACGTTTAATACTTGGGTTTCGCCTCTGGTGAATACAGCAGAACCGTGAGTTCTCGGCAAAACGCCTGCCTCACACCAAATAGGTCTGATTTCGTCTAGTTTTCTACCGTCTGCTCTAATACCTTTGTCGATGATATTTGCTCTCATAGTAGCCTTTTTCATCTTGTAAAGTACTTCGTCGATGTATTTTGCTTGGTCCGGGAAGATTTCAGCAAAATGCTCTTGAACCTCAGCGGTGATTTCGTCTTCTCTCTTTTGTCTTTCGTGTCTATCGGTGGTATCGAAAACGTAATCCATTCTGTAGCCAACGTACTTTTTAACAGCCGTAGCAAGTTCCTCGCTAGCAACGTCTAGGTATACTTCGGTTTTCTCTTTGCCAACCTCTTTTACAACGTCCTCAACGAACGCACAAATCTTTTTGATTTCTTCATGACCGAATAGGATTGCTTGTAGCATCTCCTCTTCAGAAATAATATCGGCACCGGCCTCAACCATCAAGATTGCGTCTTTAGTTCCGGCAAGTGACAAGTGTAATCTACTTCTATCTCTTTGTTCGCTATCAGGATTGATTACGTATTTGCCGTCTACCATACCAACGATAACTGCTGCGGTAGGGCCTGCAAACGGAATATCAGAGATACATAATGCAATAGAAGTACCAAGCATTGCGTATACCTCAGGCGGACACTCAGGGTTTACAGACAAAGCGGTAGCAACTACTGCAACGTCGTTGTACATTCCCTTAGGGAACATAGGTCTAAGTGGCCTATCAATAAGTCTTGACGTTAAAATAGCCTTGTCGCTAGGTCTACCCTCTCTCTTTTTAAATCCACCCGGGATTTTACCGATAGCGTACAATTTTTCTTCAAAATCACAGCCAAGAGGGAAAAAGTCCATACCCTCTCTTGGGCTAGCAGCCATAGTTACGTTGTTCATAACTACCGTGCCGTCGCATTTTACAAAACATTCTCCGTTAGATTGACCACAGTATCCGCCAATCTCAACTTCAACTTTTCTTCCACCGATTTCGGTTGTAAAAATTTTACTTTCTTTCATCTTTCCTCCAACAATTAGCCCAAACAATTCCCGAAAGGGCTAACGCAACTTTCGTTGCTAATATTTTAGCCAAGATATTCTTGGTTTTTTCCTCAAAAAATAGGGGCAAAAAACTGCCCCTATTAAAATTACTTTCTAAGACCTAGACTTTCAATTAAAGCCTTATATCTGTTCAAGTCCTTTTCCTTTAAATATGCAAGTAGGTTTCTTCTTTGACCTACCATTTTAAGTAGACCACGACGAGAGTGGAAATCCTTTTTGTGAGTAGCAAGGTGGGTGTTTAATTCCTCAATTCTTGCGGTAAGTAAAGCGATTTGAACCTCAGGAGAACCGGTATCTCCTTCGTGAGTAGCGTACTTTGTGATAATTTGTTGCTTCTTTTCGTTTGAAATCATTTTTTTATCTCCTATAAATTTAATTCGCCTTAGTCAAAGTAAAAAAACGGAGTTTTTCAAAACCTTGACGTAGGTACGAGTAAATAATACCATACTTTTTATAAAAAACAAAACGTTTTGACAGCATTATATTGCATTATTTATTATTATAATTATTTTTATCCCAAAATTCCAGTTGTTTTTTTAAATTTTCGTCAAAGCGCTCTATATATTCCTTGGCGTTTTTCATATTAGCGAACCTTTCCAGCCTATCGCCCGAATAAATTCTTTTGGATATTGCCCCCGCCCCGCAAGCAAGAATCGAGGTGTTTTCCTCCATAATATCGATATTGTAAACGCAACTAAAATCTTTTTTGTTCGTGTAGCCCGTGTTTTCTAGGTTGCCGCCCATATTTTTTTGGCGATAGGTGTAATAAGGGAAGTATCCGTTTTCTTTCAAAACCGCTTGCGACCTATCCACCATCTTTTTTGCAAGTTCGCTTTGGTTGTTTTCGTAGTTTTCCTCAGTCAGCCTAGAACCTTTTTTCAGCGCCAAAGTGTGCACCGTGATATTGTCGGGTTTTAGCATTACGGTTTTTTCAAGCGTGTTGCAAAAATCTTCGTATGTTTCATTTGGCAAAAGCGCAATCAAATCCATATTGATTAAAAAGTCGTAACTTCTAGATAATTCGTACGCCTTGTATATGTCCTCTACGCTGTGTTTTCTACCTATTAAATCCAAAGTTTTTTGGTTAAAGGTTTGCGGATTTACGGATATCCTGTTCACGCCGTTATTTTTAAGCATATCCAGTAGTTCTTTGGTTATCGTATCAGGTCTTCCGACCTCCACCGTAAACTCCGCATCGTAGTCAAGTAGGCTTATAATTTTTTCAAGGTCACTTACTTCAAGCGAGGACGGAGTGCCACCCCCTACGTACACCGCACGAACTTTGTAATTATTCTCCAAAACCACGTTTTTCATAGCAATAATCTCATTTTGTACTAATTTTACGTAGTCTTTAACGTATTTCTTTTGCTTGGTTATATCGGTGGAAACAAACGAACAATAAGAGCATCTTGACGGGCAAAACGGGATATTTACAAAAAAATCCACCTCGTTTTCGCTCCTGTTTAATATCGGTTTTTGCACCTCGACAATGCTTTTAATTAGCCCTGCTTTCTCCTTTGACACAAGGTACTTATCCATCATTATTTTCTCTGCGTCAAAGCCTAAATCGTCGTATTTTCTATACAATTTAGTAGGTCTTATTCCCGTCAAACTGCCATAAGGTAAGTCCCTGTTAAATATGCTTTTTAGCACCTTGTATGCCGATATTTTTACGCAAAATTTAAGGTAACTTTTTTTGTCGATTTCGCTTTTATAATCCTCTTTTTTATAGTTAAAAACCTTAGATATTTTCTTTTCAAAATCGGTTTTTACCTCTACTATTATATCCTCTTTTTCCTCTAAATTCACCTCAAAAGTTTGGTATTCGCCCTCGCCTTTGTACTCTTTTACGGCAAAGCAAAACGCCCTGATTTCGTCGGCAATATCGTTAGAAAAAGCCGTGTTTGTAACAATTTTAATTTGATTTACCATCTTCCTTTCTCGCTAAACAAAGTAGTACTTTCGCCGTGACCCGTTAAAAGCAAATAGTCCTTTTTAAAGCCAAAAAGTAGGTCTTGGCTCTTTAACATATCCACAAAACTACCCGTTGGCAAATCCACCCTGCCGTAACTACCTTTAAACAAAGTGTCGCCGACAAGCATCACGTTTTCCTTATCGAATAGGTAGGTAAGGCTGCCTACGGTGTGCCCAGGGGTTGCAATCACTTTTACGTCGTAGCCCGCAACTAAAAGGTTTTCGCCGCCTTCAAGTAGTACGTCAGGCGTAAAAACGTCAAAAGTTTCGCCTACGTTCGCCGCTAGATTTTTGTTCGTAGTTAAAAAATCTACCTCTTTTTTTGGCATATACACCTTTGCGCCCGTTAAATTTTTAAGGCTAGCCACTCCGCCCGAATGGTCAAAATGAGTATGCGTTAAAAGGATATAACTGATTTTATATCCTTTATCCGTCACTTTTTTATAAATTTTTTCTGCCTCGCCGCCGCAATCCACCACGACGCACTCGTTATTCGTGCCATAAATCAAGTAGGTGTTCGTGCCTAGTATCGATGTTTCTACGATTTCGTAATCCATAATCACCTATTTGCTTTCCACAATCAAGGTAACAGGTCCGTCGTTAGATATATCCACCAGCATATCCGCCCCGAACTTGCCCGTTTGCATTTTTACGTCGTAATTTCTAATCTCCGCCAAAAACTCCTCGTAAAGCCCCTCGCTAATACTTGGAGCGCTCGCCCTTACAAAACTCGGTCTTCTACCCTTAGAGCAATCGCCGTACAAGGTGAAGTTGCTTACCACAAGCAATTCCCCCTTAACGTCTAGTAAAGATAGGTTAAGTTTTCCGTTTTCGTCGGCAAAAATCCTAAGATTAAGGATTTTGTCCGTTACGTATTTGATTTTTTCACTATTATCCTCGTCCTCGAAGGCGCAAAGCACCACAAGTCCGCCGCTAATTTCTCTTTTTTCAGCGTTATCAATAACTACGCTCGCATTTTTCACTCTTTGTACAATACAACGCATTATAAATTACTCGACGCACGGCACACGTCTATTACTCCTTCAATATTTTTCAGTTTGTTCATCAAGCCGTCTAATTCTTCTAGGCTATGCACCTCTACGATAAGTAGGATAGTTGCGCCGGATTGATCTTTATCCGTCCTTACGTTTGCGCCGGTGATAGCAATATTTTGTTTCATTGTGGTGTAAGAAACGCTGTTAAGTATGCCCGTTTTGTTGTCCGACGTAATCTTAACGCCGGCGGTGAACGTAGAGTTTACGTCCATATCCCACTTAGCCTCAATCAGCCTTTCTTTTTCCATATTTTTCACGTTTGGGCAATCCTTACAATGCACCGAAACGCCCCTACCTCTTGATACGTAGCCAACGATTTCGTCACCGGGAACAGGGTTGCAGCAATGCGACATTCTTACCGAGAAATCGTCGTAGCCGTTTATGATTACGTCGCCGGAGTGTCTGTGTTTTACGCCTAATTTCTCCTCGCTTATAGTAGCCACAGTCTTGTGCTCGGCTTTGAACATATCAATTAGTTTTATTAGTATTTGGTTTGTAGTAAACGCACCGTAGCCCACCGCATTAAATAGGTCGTCAAGGGTGTTTATGCTGTACTTTTTGGAAAAATACTTAATAATATCGGCAGTATTAAGTAGGTCGGATAGGTTATATCCCCTGCGTTTTGCCTCTCTTTCCAGCATTTCCTTGCCACGCTTTACGTTTTCTTCCTTTTCCTCTTTCTTGAAAAAGCCTCTAATCTTGTTTTTTGCGCTAGCGGTACGCACGAAGTTTAGCCAGTCACGGCTAGGACCTTTTGCGTTGTTAGAGGTAAGAATTTCCACAATATCGCCCGTTTTTACCTTGGTATTTAGCGGAACGATTTTGCTGTTTACCTTAGCGCCCACGCACTTATTTCCGATTGCGCTGTGTATTGCGTAAGCAAAATCCACTACCGTTGAGCCTTCGGGAAGGTTGTACACGTCGCCTTTTGGGGTGAATACGAACACTTCGTCAGAGAAAATGTTCATTTTTACCGTGTCCATAAACGCACCCGAGTCCGACAAGTCCTTTTGCTCGTCAATAACGCTTCTAAGCCAACTTAACTTCTCTTCCATTTCGGTTGCGGTATCGTTTGCTTTGCCCTCCTTGTATTTCCAATGGGCAGCAACGCCGTACTCTGCAATTTTGTTCATTTCGAAGGTACGAATTTGTATTTCGCAAGGCGCACCGAACCTAGTCACCACCGTGGTGTGCAAGGATTGATACATATTTTGCTTCGGCATAGCGATATAGTCCTTAAACCTACCGGGTAACGGCTTCCACTTTGTGTGGATTGTGCCAAGCACCGTGTAGCAATCTTTAACGGTATCCACGATTACCCTAACAGCCATAAGGTCGTATATTTGGTCTATGGTCTTGTTTTGCTTTTTCATTTTCTTGTAGATAGAATAGATGTGCTTTGCCCTGCCGAAAACCTGACCGTTTATGTTCAATTTTTCCAGTTCTTTTCGTATATCGTCCGACACCTTCTCTACTACGCTTAACCTTTCGTCCTTATTTAATTTCAAGTCGTCACGAATCATTTTGTAGTCCGCAGGGTACAAATAACTCATGGCGATATCCTCTAATTCGCACTTGATTTTGGAGATACCAAGCCTACTGGCAAGCGGTGCGTAAATATCCATAGTTTCCTTAGCAAAGGCGATTTGCTTATCCTCGGGTAAGTACATAAGGGTACGCATATTATGTAGCCTATCGGCAAGTTTTATAATAAGCACTCTTACGTCCTCGGCTATTGCAAAAAACATTTTTCTAAGGTTTTCGGCTTGCTCCTCCTCTTTCGAGGTAAAGGTAATTTTGTTTAGTTTCGTTACGCCGTCCACCAGTTGCACCACTTTTTCGCCAAAAAGTTTGGTAAGTTCCTCTTTGGTTACTTGCGTGTCTTCAAGTACGTCGTGAAGAAGTGACGCCTGTATCGTTACCGAATCGAAGCCAAGGTCAAGCAAAATTAACGCAACCGAGCACGGATGAATAATATATTGTTCACCCGACAGCCTGTATTGTCCGTTATGCGCCTGAATAGCAATATTCAAGGCTTGCTGAGCCTTGTCTAAATCTTCGCCGCTAAATGCTCTTTCCAGTTTTTGCCTTAATTCGTTTACTTCAAACATACCCCTTACTCTTCTTTTACTCTTAAAATTTCGTTATAAATCTTCGATTTATCGTAGTCGCCCTCATTTTTTAAAGTCAAGGCGAACTTATCGCCGATAGCAATTTTGCCAACCTCAAAAAACACGTAGAACGCAAGACTAAATTCCAGTTCTGTTAGCCCTAGTCCGTATACGTTTTCTATCACTTTGTGCCACGACGGAATATCAAAGCCGCTTAGCCTATCTTTTTTTGCGTTTTTAAACGCCTCGAACAAGCCGTCAAGCACCTCTTTATTAAGCCTTACCGCTTTTATCTCTTCTTTAAACGGCACGTTGTCCTTAACTACGTATATATTACTATTATCTATATTATTATAATACACCATATTTATAGGCGTATCAACGAAAATAATATTTTTGTAGCCCGAGAAATCGTAGTTTCTATTCGGTGACAGCACGACGCTGTTAAACGGAGCGATATTGCTCCTGTTTTTTATATCGAACACGAAAAACTTTTTGCTGTATTTTGGCAAATTTAGTACAACGTTACTTAGCATATTAAAGGTTTTCGGGCTATAAGTTACAAGCAATGTGGAGAAAATATCGTCGCTACTTTCCAAAATTTTGCCGTAGTCGTCCACAAAACTCACGTTGCTAGGTTTAGCGTTATATAGCAAGTTTTTAAAATAGTCCAAAACGTAGTTCACGTCCTCTTTTGCCGTGCCAAGTAGGTAGTTATTATCCACTATTCCCTGATATTTTGTCACGCCGTTAAAGGTGTTTTCGCTAGCCTTTATCGTCATAATGGAGGAATTGTTGTAATTTTCTATATTTCCTGCCTTGTTAAACGCAACAATCTCGCTATTTTGCCCGCTCGCTTTAATATGTTTTGCAGCAAAAATCTCGAATTTTTCCTTGTTTTTTAATAGGTATTTCGGCTCGGGATTGCCCATTCCAAACGGCAAAAGCGCCTCGTTTAGATTGTACAAATCCTTGCTGATGCCCTCTACTTCTAGGTCGTAAGTTACGGTTGGTTTTAACACGCCCACAAGGTTGTTTTTAACGATATAAGCGGATAATTCCTCCCTTAAAGTGTCCAAATAGTCATACCTTATGCTAAGCCCGGCAGCGCTTACGTGCCCGCCAAACGACAAATAATTACTAGAAAATTCGTTTAGCATTTTGTATAGGTCAAGCCCGCTTACGCTCCTTGCAGAGCCTTTGAGTTTGTCCCCCGCATCGCCAAAAAGAATGGTAGGCAGATTGTACTGCTCCACGATTTTAGATGCAACGATGCCAAGCACTCCCGTTTTCCAGCGCTTACTAGACAAAACTATCACCTTGTGCTTTTCAAAGTCGTAACAAGACAGCATCTCCACCGCCTCGTTAAAAATCTCGTCGCACAAAAACTTGCGGTCAGCGTTCAGACTATCCATTTTCGTTATCAAATTATTCAAAAAGAAGGTGTCTGTCGAGGTGAAAAGTTCCACCACCTTGTTTGCGTTTGCCATTCTACCCATACTGTTTATCATAGGCGCAATAGTAAATGCAACGTCGCCCTCTTTCACGTGGTTTATCTTTTTAGTTTTCCTGTTTAGTAGTTCCAGCCCTTTTATCTTGTTTTGGTTGATTAGATTAAGCCCTTTTTTAACAATGCGCCTGTTTTCAAAAGTAAGCGGCACAAGGTCTGCAATCGTACCTATAGCCACTATATCAAGGTAGTTTTCGGCGTTTCCCTCGCCAACAAGAGCCTCCACCAACTTGTAACTTACGCCGACTCCCGCTAAATCCCTTAGCGGATTATCGGTTAGTTTTGGGTTTACAACCACCGTTTCAGGCAAAATTTCAGGCGGCTCGTGGTGGTCGGTAACCACTACTTTCACCCCTTTGCTATTTAGTAGCCTAACCTCGTTTGCGTTACTTACGCCGCAATCCACCGTAATCACAAGTTCAGGGTTAAACAAGCCCATAAAGTTGTTAATACTGGTTTCGCTTAAACCGTAGCCCTCTAAATCACGGTCGGGCAGGTAGTAGTCCACCTTGTAATTTATGCTGTCAAAGTACTTTTTCAAGGTGGCAATAGCCGTAATTCCGTCACAGTCGTAGTCGCCGTAAATAAGTATCCTTTTGCGCTCTTTCACAGCATTTTTGATTATTTCGGCGGCTTTATCCATATCCTTAATTACGTAAGGCGAAACGGACTTTTCGGTAGCAAAAAACTCCTCGATTTTCTCCTTTGTGTCGATATTACGCATACAAAGTAGTTCTACAAGGCGGCTATCCAGTTTCGTTTCCTTAACAAGATTTTCTATTAAATTGTCACTAACTAATTTTCTTTTTTTTGTCTTTATCATATTAGCCGTTTTTCAATATGTAAGCAGTAAAAAATAGTAAATATATTTGCATCGATATATCAGCCATAATTTCCTGCAATTACAAAGTTTAGTTTAAAAAAAGCCCTCTTTCGAAGGCTTTTTAATTATTTGTTATTTTTCTTTTTCTTTTTAGGATTTACGTAAGGCACGTTGTTAGGCTTACTCTTTTTCTCCGTCCTTTCGATAGGAGCGTCGGTAGTAACCTTAACCTCAGGCTTAACGTTCTTTTTATCCTTAGCAAAGTTAGACTTAAACTTGTTCCATACGTTTTGTTTTTTAGCGTAGTCGCTTACTTCAACGTACTCCACTCCGTTAGCAACAGCAAGAGCCTTCTCTGCTTTTGCTCTATTTGAGTTTGCAAGGCTTTTCCTTATTAAAACGAAGGTAGGCGCAGCAAGGAAAATCGACGAGAACGTACCTGCGATAATACCAAATACGATAGGCAAAGCGAAATCTCTAATTTGCGGTATCATTATTGCTACTACGACGATTGCCATCAAAGTGGTAATAGACGTGTAGATAGAACGAGTAAGCGACGAGGTAATAGCCTTGTTGGTAATACCCACGTAGTCAATTTTTTGCGCTGTGTTCATCTTGATTAGTTCCCTTACCCTATCAAAGATAACGATGGTATCGTTGATTGAGTAAGCAAGTATTGTGATTAGCGCCGCAATAAACGATGCGTTTATCTCTATCCTGCAAATAATCGTAAGCGAGAACATTATAATCAAGTCGTGGAACAAAGCAAGGATAGCCGACACACCGCTCCACAATTCGAACCTAATTACAACGTAAACTAGAATACAGATTGCGGCAACGAATATCGATAGGAACGCAGTTGCAAGAAGTTCTTTACTTGCGGTGCTACCTACTGCCGAGTAAGCAACCTCTTTACCGGAGTATTTTGCTTGAAGCCCTGCCTTGATTTCCTCGTTAAGAGCCATATTTTGTGCATCGTTAGTGAACTTATTCTTGAACTTAACAAGTGCGGCAGACTCCGTACCGGAGCCGGTTTTTTGGGTGTAACTTATGTCTACGCCGTATTTTTCAATCTCGTGAGCCACTTCGTTTAGTTTTGCCTCGCTGTACTCCTCTCCAAAAACAACCGAGATAGAAGTACCGCCGGCAAAGTCAATACCAACGTTGATACCTTTGCTAAAATCCCAACCGTTTACGCCTGCACAACTGAAGAAAACGATAAGTGCAATTAGCACGATAGCAAGTGGGAATAAATACCAGTATTTTGCTTTTTCTACAATATGCAATTCCCTATTTTGCAAAGAGAACGAGTGCTTATTCTTCATCATCTAAGGCTACCTCCTCTCTTTTTAATCTATAAGGTTTTGGATTTGTACTATTAAACGGCAGTGCCATATTGATAAACAATCTTGACAGAACAAGCGTTGTAAATAGCGACAAAATAATACTTATGATAAGCGTAATTGCAAAGCCTTTAATCGACGCAGTACCTAGACCGTAAAGAACCAAAGCACCGATAACCGTAGTTACGTTTCCGTCAAGAACGGCAGCGGTTGCCCTCTTAAAGCCGTTGTGAACAGCGGTCGAAATAGGTTTTCCGTTTCTGTACTCGTCCTTAATTCTTTCAAATACGATGATGTTTGCGTCCACCGCCATACCGATACCGATTATGATACCTGCAATACCCGGCAAGGTAAGTTGTACCCAAGGCACAATAGATAGCATCACGACAAGTAGCGCTGTGTAGATTAAAAGTGCAAAGTTCGCAATCAAACCGAACACGCCGTAAACTACGCCCATAAATAGTAGGATAAGCGCAAGCACTATTACCCCTGCGATTAAGCCGTTTCTAATAGCGTTTTCACCCAAGGTAGAACTGATAACTTCGTTCTTAATAAGGTGCATATTTACGCCAAACGTACCTGCTTGAATACTTACTGCAAACTCATACGCTTTGTCGTAGTCGTACTTACCGGTGATGATTGCCTTTCCGTCGCTAATTTGCGATTGAACGGTAACGCCGCTATTCATAAGTTCTCCACTACTAAAGAAGTAAAGTTGCTTGTTTAGGTATTTTTTGGTAGCGTCGGCAAAAGCCTTAGTACCCTCTTTATTAAACTCCAAAGCAACTGCGTAATAACCCGGATTGTTTTGGTCGGTCGTAACGTACGCCTTAGAGATGTGCTTTTTACCTACGATTAAGGTTTCACCCTTTGAGTAGTCGTTGCTGGACTTGATTTCAAGTTTAGCAGGTCTACCGATTAGTTCGAATATCCTTTCCGGATCTTCCACGTCGGGAACTTCTACGGTAATAGTCGTTTTTCCGTTATTAACGTTGGTTGCGCTATAAACAAGCGCCTCGGCAAATCCGTTTTGATACAAAATGTTTTCAAGACTCTTTTTAGTACCCTCAACACGAGTGTTTAGTTCGTCTGATGACAAGCCCGGCTCGTCCACCTCGTAAACTGCGTACACACCGCCGCTGATGTCAATACCTTTTTTGATATTATACAAAAAGCCTGAAAAATCGTATTCACCGAATTTACCACATTCGAACTTTATTACTGAAAATATAGTAAGTATAATCAAAATAACGCCGAAAACGGAGTATATCGTAATTGATTTCTTCTTGCTCACTAGTTTGCCTCCTAAATTAAATACCTTATTTATTATAATTTAGATATAAATCTAAGTCAATAAATAACGGATTATTCCTCAATTAAATTTTCTATTGCGTAGATAGCAAGCGACAATTCAAAGCGCTTTTTCATCATTTCGCAACTTAGTTTGTACGGTTTAAGCAGTCCGCCTGCATAGTTTAGCGAATTTGCACAGCATCCGCCACTACAATAGTATTTTGCAAAGCAATTAGCACAACCCTCTTTGTTGTACACCACTACGTCTGCAAATTTTTGTTGAATATCACGGTTGAACTCTCCCGTTAGGACGTTGCCCATATAGTACTCGTCGCTACCTCCAACAAATTGATGGCACGGATAAATATCGCCCGTCGGAGATACCGCAACGTACTCCCTTCCTGCACCGCAACCCGTAAGCCTCTTGGTTACGCACGGTCCGTGCTCTAAGTCTATCATAAAGTGGAAAAAGTTGAACCACTTTCCGTTTTTACGCCTGTCGATATAAGCCTCGGCTAATCTGTCGTACTCTTTAAGTATTGTCGGGATATGCTCCTCTTTAATAGCGTACGGCTCGTTCTCGTCAGCAACAACCGGCTCTACGCTGATTTGGTCAAAGCCTTGGTCGTTAAGGTACAACACGTCGCTGGCAAAGTCAAGGTTATTCGAAGTGAAAGTACCCCTTACGTAATAACTTTTGTTTCCACGAACTGCACGCATTTGCTTTGCCCTTTCAAGCACGATTTCTTGCGTAGGTTTGCCGTTATGCGATAGCCTTAATCTATTATGCACCTCAGGTCTGCCGTCGATACTTAAAACGATATTAAACATTTCTTTGTTTAAGTAGTCTATCGTTTCTTTATCTAGCAACACGCAGTTTGTGGTCATAGTAAAGTTGATTACCTTGCCTGCCTTTTTCGTTTCAGCCTTGGCGTACTCCACTATCCTCTTAACGACGTCTAGGTTCATTAGCGGCTCGCCTCCAAAGAAGTCCGCCTCCAAGTTCTTCCTGTTTCCGCTCTTTTCAATCAAAAAGTCGATAGCAGCCTTACCCACTTCAAAACTCATGTAGTCCTTTTCGGTGTTGTAAGTGCCTTCGTTAGCAAAGCAGTACTTACAGCCTAAGTTACAATCGTGGCAAATATGCAAGCAAAGTGCCTTGATTTCGCCGTTCCTGTTCACTTGATACCTTTGCTCTTGTACGGCTAAAAGCCCCTCGTTAACAAGGCTGTCTAATTCTTCTTCTATCTCTTTAACGTCATTTTCGTTTAGCGATAAAAATTCTTGCTTGTCCTCTTCACTTAAATCCTGTGGCTCGTACTTTTGCTTACATACCAAAAAGGCAGTCCTATCAATTACGTGTAGACTGCCACCTTCGATATCCCACAAAAAGTACGTAGGATTGTTTTTGTACGTAAAACTAAACGAATGTACCATTATTACTTCTTGATTACGTTGATTTTTTCTTCTTCATGTTTGCAGGTTTGGTTACCTACCGTGCAACTGGTTTTGCAAGCAGATTGACAACTAGATTGGCACTCGCCACAACCGGTTTTGTGATCTTTGCAAAGACTTTTTGCAACTACGGTTTGAATATGTTTCATACTTAAATCCTCCACGAAAAACTCGTATTATTATTTATAATATAATTATTATAAAGCAAAATAGAAAAACTTGCAATAGATTAAGTACAAAATTTACCTTAAACCGCCTACTTTTTTACGTTTACGGTGATTATTCCCGATATTACCCCAACAAGCGATAAGCAAATTAGGTCAATAGCGCTAAATTTAACAATTTCAAAACTACCGCTTAGTATCGAAAACAATAGTAGCGAAAGCAAATAATACAGCGTGCCGACCACTATCCCCTTTACCGCTCCCTTTTCAGCCTTTTTAAAGCCGACTATCGAGCCAAGCAAAATGCTAAGGATTTTTATCACGTAATTTATCGGCACAATCACCTCTTCGCCAAGCGATAAGTACTTTACAAAAATGGCAAAAATTAGAATAAAAAGCAGCGAAAAAACTAGCGAAATCACAATACTTTTCACTACGTCAAAAATATTATCTTTGTTTAAAACAAGTTTTGAAAACATATCCACCTCGCTAATTTTATATGCTTTAAAGTGCGCTTTTATGCTGATTTTTGGTTTGATTTTACGCTGATTTTTACTAGCGTTTTATCTTTTTTTAAAAATAATTTTTGCCAAATCTAAGTAAATATCTCACAAAAAATTTTCCTAAAATCACACTAAAAAAGCACGTAAACCACCGTGAAAAATAGTCAAAATTATCAAAAAAACACACTAAAAATAAATACAAAAACCACAAAAAATTTACTTTATTTTATAAAAAACAATAAAAAAAAGACGCTAGATAGCGCCTCTTTTTATTAGTTATAATTAGTCTTTTTTAACTTCTTCTACTACAGGTTCAGCCTCAGTAACGGTTTCGGCTACTGTGGTTTCGGCAGCCTCGGTAGCCTCTACAACAGGTTCAACGTCGATAGCCTCGCTAAAAGCGTCTCCTTCAACGTTTTTCTTTTGCTTTTTGATTAGGTCTGCAACCTTGTTTTCCTTAGCGGTTTTCTCGATTACAACTTCCTCTTCCTTTTTTTCCTCTTTCTTTTCCTCTTGTTTTGGTTGAGGAGCGGTAGGATTGATAACCATACCGATAGCAAGTTTGTCGATAACTAAGATGCTAGCGTGCTCGCCTTCGCCCGATTGAATGGTTACGGTGTTAGTTGAGTTGTCGATAGCGGTAATAACGCCAACGATACGACCGATAGTCATAACTTTGTCGCCTACTTTTAGGTTGTCCATCATGTTTTGAGTTTGTTTTTGTTGTTTCTTTCTAGGTATAATAGTCATAGCAATCATCAAAACGAATGCAACGCCAAGAATTACCCACATTACCCAACCTTGCATTCCGCCTTGTTGTTGTTTCTCAGCGCCGTCTGCTAAAAAAATCAAATAATTCATATATCTCTCCTTAATCTTTTATATTTTAAGTATAAATTAAACTAAATATTTTGGCAAGCATTTTGTTAATGCTCCCCCTCTTTTATTGTCAAAATATGGTAAAACCAGCCGTTTTTTAATAGGCAAGCCACTATATCTTGTATTTTTCGAAAAATTCTTCCTTGTAGTCAAGCAGTCTGTCTTGCCAAATTGCCTCTTTGATTTTTTCAACTAAGCGAAGTAAAAATCTTAGGTTGTGGATAGAAAGCAGCCTTGCTCCTAGTATCTCGTTAGTGTGGATTAAATGCCTTACGTACGCCCTAGAAAAGTTGCGGCAGCAGTAACAATCGCAGCCCTCCTCCACAGGTGAAAAGTCCTCTTCGTACTCCTTGTTGCGCACCGTGATATTACCTGAAAAAGTCATTGCCATTCCGTTTCTTGCCACCCTAGTCGGATGCACGCAGTCCATCATATCTATTCCCCTAGATATGCCCTCGATAAAGCAATCGGCAGTACCAACGCCCATTAGATACCTTGCTTTATCCTTTGGATAGTACTCTTTAAGGGTGTCAAGCACCTCGTACATAACAGGTTTTGGCTCGCCAACCGACAAGCCGCCTATACCAAATCCGCATTTTGCGTAAGGTAGCGACCTTTTTAGGCTTTCAATTCTTAAATCATTGTACACGTTGCCTTGTACAATCGGGAACAAAACTTGCTTACCCTCAAGATCCACCTTGGAGCACCTATCCAGCCAGCGTAACGTCAGTTCCATCGCCTCTCTGGCTTTCTCGTGCGAAATAGTAGGCTCTGTGCAATGGTCGAATGCCATTACAATATCCGAGCCTAGCGCCTTTTGTATCTCGATAGACTTCTCAGGCGACATCACGTGCACCGAACCGTCTATATGAGAGTTGAACCTAACGCCCTCTTCGGTAATTTTGTTCAATTTTGACAAAGAAAATACCTGAAATCCGCCACTATCCGTAAGGATTGGTCTATCCCAGTTCATAAACTTGTGCAGCCCGCCCGCCTTTTTGATTAGATCTTCACCGGGGCGAAGGTACAAATGATAAGTGTTTGCAAGTATAATTTGGGCTTTTATCTCTTTAAGTTCGTCAGGCGACAAACTCTTTACGGTAGCCCTAGTACCTACAGGCATAAAAATCGGCGTTTCTATCTCTCCGTGCGGCGTAGTAAGAATACCGATTCTCGCACCCGATTGCTTACACTCTTTTATAACTTTATAATCGAACATAAATTCTCCTTGTTTTATATTTAAAAACTCGTTTTTGTTTTGCTTTCCTAAACTAGCCAAACTTTTCGTCATTTAGATTAAAAATCAGCGTTATCCGACACCTGCAATTTTACCAAAATCAAACTTTCTTATTATATGCTTGATTATAGAAATAACTTTGTCAAGGCTCGACTAACCTTTCGGACTAGACAACCTAATCGGTTATTCAGGTCGAATATTTAGGCAGTAAACGAAGTACCCGTTTTAGAATTCTCTTGTTGTATTGTTGAGTGTTTAATCCTAGAAACAAGTTAGGCAAGGCTCGACTAAATTTTCGGTCCGATAAACCTAGCCGGTTATTCAGGTCGAAAATTTAGGCAGTAAACGATGTACCCGTTTTAGAATTCACTTGTTGTATTGTTGAGTGTTTAATCCTAGAAACAAGTTAGGCAAGGCTCGGCAATTTTTTTGGACTAAATCAACCTAGCCGGTTATTTAGGTCAAAAAAATTGACAGTAAACGAAGCATAACGCAGTTTATAGGATTAAACACGCATCGCCGAAACTAAAAAATCTATACCCCTTGCTTACGGCTAGGTTGTACATATTAAGCGTATCCTCTCGCCCCATAAAAGCACTTACTAACATAATTAAAGTGGACTCGGGAAGGTGGAAGTTTGTGATTAGCGCATCTACGATTTTGAACTCGTAACCCGGGTAAATAAAGATATCGGTATCGCCACTCTTACCTGTAATTACGCCCTTTTTTTCGCTAGCAGCCTCTAACACTCTAACAGACGTTGTGCCCACGGCAATAATTCTGCGTCCTTCGGCTTTTGCTTTGGTGATTTTGTCCGCTACTTCGCCCGTTATCGAGTAAGACTCCACGTGCATTTTGTGGTCTAGGATATTATCCTCTTTTACAGGCCTAAAAGTGCCTAAGCCGATATTAAGGTTTACTTCTAATATCTCAACGCCCATCTCTCTGATTTTGGCAAGCAGTTCTTCGGTGAAATGCAAGCCTGCAGTTGGCGCAGCCGAACTACCCGACACCTTGGAATACACAGTTTGGTATTGCGTTTGGTCGTCTAGTTTTTCGGTGATATAAGGTGGAAGAGGCATTGTGCCTATCCTATCCAAAATATCCTCGAACACGCCGTCAAAGATAAACTCTAATTCCCTTACGCCGTCGTCCTTAACCCCAACCATTTTGGCTTTTAAGTCGTCTGAAAAAGTAAGCACCGTGCCTATTTTCACCTTTTTGGCAGGCTTCATAATTACGTCCCAACGGGTGTAATCCAGCCTTTTAAGAAGCAATACTTCAATAACCGCAGGTCCGCTCTCACGGGTGGCAAAAATACGAGCCGGCAACACTTTCGTGTTGTTGATTACCATAACGTCGCCCTTTTTCAAAAAGCCTAAAACGTCTCTAAAAATCTTGTGCTGCGTTTGTTTCGTTTCTCTATCGTAAACCAGCAGTTTTGCGCTGTCACGTGGGCTTGCGGGTGTTTGCGCAATCTGTTCCTCAGGTAAATAATAATAAAAATCGCTTTTGTTCATATCTAGTCCTTAAATTCAATTTTTAGATGTTCGTAAGCACTCTTTGTACAAACCCTGCCCTTTGGCGTTCTTGACACAAAGCCAAGTTGGATTAGGTAAGGCTCTACAACGTCCTCGATAGTGTTTGGCTCTTCACCGGTTGATGCGGATAAGGTATCCAAGCCAACAGGACCGCCGTCGTACTTTTCGATAATAGTTGAAAGAATTAGCCTATCGATATTGTCAAGCCCTAGATCGTCTATATCCATAGAGTCAAGGCTGATTTTTGCAATTTGCAAGTCGATAGTAGGTTTTTTGTAAAATTGCGCATAGTCACGCACCCTTTTAAGTAGCCTATTTGCTATTCTTGGCGTGCCCCTACTACGCACCGCAATTTCGTAACTTGCGTCTTCGTCTATCTTAATATTCAGTATCGCTGCCGACCTTTTTACAATGACTTGTAGTTCGCTTGGCGTGTACATTTCCAGCCTGAACATAAGCCCGAACCTATCTCTAAGCGGGCTAGACAGCATACCTGCCCTAGTGGTTGCGCCTATAAGCGTGAACTTTGGTAACCCCAGCCTTACGCTACGAGCCGACGGACCTTTGCCTATCATAAAGTCAAGCGAATAGTCCTCCATGGCAGGATAAAGTATCTCCTCCACCGCCTTGTTTAGCCTGTGTATTTCGTCTATAAACAACACGTCGTTTTCGTTAAGGTTTGTAAGTATGCTAGCAAGGTCGCCTGCCTTTTCGATAGCAGGGCCGCTGGTTACCTTGATTTGCGAATTCATTTCATTTGCGATAATGTGTGCAAGCGTGGTTTTACCAAGCCCCGGTGGGCCGTACAAAAGACAATGGTCAAGCGCCTCGTGTCTTTCCTTTGCGGTGGACACGAACACGTTAAGATTATTCTTGATTTTCTCTTGACCGACGTATTCGTCAATAGTCTTAGGACGAAGTGAGTTTTCGACCTCTACGTCCTCGCTAGTTAGTGAACTGTTAATCAATCTTTCATCAAATTCCATAATTAAAACCTATTCATCATTTTTAATGCTGCTTGGATAATATCCTCTGTTTTTGTGAACGTTTCGCTTGCCTTTGTCACCGCTCTAACGGAGTCCGCCCTAGTAAAGCCAAGTGAGGTAAGCGCTAGTATTGCATCGCTAGTTTCAGCGGACATAGTAGCCGAGCCGATACTAGCAAACTCGGTCATTTCCACTTTGCCTTTTAGTTCTAGGATAATTCTTTCGGCGGTCTTTTTGCCTACGCCCTTAATGGTGGAAAGCAGTTTTGCGTCCTCAGAGGCAATTGCCAGTACCAGTTGCTCTAATTCTATTCCCGACAAAACTTGGCACGCAAGTTTAGGGCCGACACCCGATATCGTGATAAGTTTTAGGAACATATTTTTCTCCTCTTTAGAGTAAAAACCGTACAAAAACAGTCCGTCTTCTGTGGTTTGAAGATAGGTGTACACCCTCACCCTTTTACCTACAACCCCTAGTCTTGCAAGGGTGTAAGAAGAGGTGAAAACCTCGTAACCTATATCACCTGCCTCAACAACTATTCCGTTTTCAAATATTTCGGTAACTTCACCGTTAATGTAACTAAGCATATTTCACCTATATCCTAAACATATCGTTAAATTTATTCACCTGTCCGCAAGTAAGCGCCACGGCAAGAGCGTCGGCAGCGTCGTCGGGCTTTGGAATTTGCTTTAAATTTAGCAAGGCTTTCACCATAAATTGCACCTGCTTTTTATCGGCGTTTCCGTACCCTGTGATTGCTTGCTTAATTTGAAGCGGCGTGTACTCGTAAAGTTTTGAGCAACGCTTTACAGAGGTAAGAAGCAGCACACCTCTTGCCTCTGCTACGGTGATTGCGGTTTTTTGGTTGTTTTGAAAAAACAATTCTTCAAGGGCAATGCAATCGGGCTGATATTTATCGATAAGAGCGTTAAGCCCCTGCTCGATAAGGGCAAGCCTAACAGGCGTTTTTTCGTCCTTAGAGGTGGTAATTACGCCGTAATCGATAGCCTCAAACCTACCTTTTTCGCTTTTAAGCACCCCATAACCTACTATTGCAATTCCCGGATCTATTCCTAAAATAATCATAATTTCCTCGTATATACTATAAATAAAATTTATAAATAAGTCAATTGTATACTAAAAATACTACCCAAAATTACAAAATATTGTAAAAACTAAGGCAAAAAATAAAAAGGCACACAATATATTGTACCTTTAAAAACGCCGATTAAAATTTTGCTAACCATTTTCTTACCGATATTTATCTGTTTTGCCGATATACAAAATTTAATCGTTTGATGGTTTTGGTTTAGGTTTCTATGCTTTTTAAGTGGTTATTAGTCGATAATGGAATTTTCGTTCCAGTCAAAAAGCCAAAAATCCTTGTTCAAGCCGCTAAACAACTCGTCCTCGTTACCAAAGAACGCAAGCAAACAGTCGCCTAGATAATACGCAAACTTAAACCTACCCTCAAACTGACTTAGGTCAACCGTGCCCTCTTTACAAGAAAATATGCTTTTTTCTTGGTCTCTAAGTAGTTTTCCCGACAAAATTTTAGGCTCGGCAAAAAGAGAATAAGCGAACAAATTAGAAGGATTTAACGTAATATCCTCTGGTTTTCCCATTCCTTTTAACACGCCGTAATTTAGCAAAATCACCTCGTCAAAATGCCTTAATTCTTCCTTACTGTCGGTTGCGTAAACCACTACGCCCTCGTAACTACTAATAACCTTTAAAAACCACTTAAAATACTGCTCTCTAACCTCGCTACTAAGTAAAGCGAACGGATTGTCGATAAGCAACAAATCGGTTTTTCTAAGTTTGATTTTGGCGATAATTCCCCTTGCTTTTTCCTCTAAAGAAAGCCTATTCGGTTTTAGATTTTTGACCCTTTCCAAGTCAAACTCCTCAAGCACGCTATCCACGATTTTTTCGTAATTATCCACCTTTCTAATCTCGAGTGGGTAAGAAAAATTCTCTTTAAGCGTCTTATTTTTTAAGTAGCCGCCGTCACGAAAAGTGAAGTAAGTATCCTTGTTTATTTGTGGGTTTTCGCCGTTTATTTTAACGCTGCCGCTAGTTGCTTTGTCCACCCCTGATAGCACCCTAAGTAGCGAACTTTTGCCGCTTTTTTCCTCGCCGTAAACACAAATACTATTGCTTAGTAGCGTTCCGTCAAGAAAATTTACAGCCATATAACCGTGGTGGTATTTTGTCATTTTGCTAAATTCTATCATAAGTTTATTATAATTCATTTTGAGTTTTCGTTCAATACTTTACCCTGCATTTTAATAAAATATCGGTATTTTTCGCTCTTTATATCCTGAAATATAACAAAAAAATAAAGGACGGATTACCCGTCCTCTACTATATAGATTTAAGATTTATGTAATACTTTTTGCGAAATTAAGCGTTTAGATAACGGTTGGTTACGTCCGAAGTCATCTTAGCAACTTGTTTAGAACTCATTAGGAACGTACCGACTACTAATACGATAAGAATATCTACGAATACGAAACAGTTGTAGAATGCAGCCCAACCGAACGGGGTAAATCCTTTATTTGCAAAATCTTTTGCAATGTAACCGAAGAAGAACAAACCGCCTGACAAGAAGTGGCAGAACCATCTTAAAGCAGAGGCAATAAAAGTACCTAATGCAAAGCCAAGAGGCTTAATTTTCATGTTTCTGAACATACCCGAGAAACCTATCATACCAAATGCAAGTACGTAGTCAAGGAATACTTGAGTTGGGTGAACAATCCATGGGTCTTGCATTATTTGTAAAGTACCGTAAATTAAACCTGCCATAACGCCTTTTTTTGTTCCGAACATATAAGAATACAATGCTAGTGGCAACAAACTTGCAACGGTGATACTACCGCCTGCCGGAAGTTTGAAGATTTTTGCATAACTTAATGCAAAAGACATTGCGATACTTACACCGCCGTAAACGATTGCTAAGGTTTCGTTGGTTTTCTTGTTTTTGTTTGGCCACAAAGCGTAAGCACTCATACCAAGGAACACTAAAATAGTAAATAAAGTTACGGTAACTCTTGCGCCTTTGCCCATAGTTGCGAATATTTCTTTAGAATCGATATAACCTAAATCCTCTACGCTAACCATACCTGCAATAAACATACCTAAACTAGCAAGAAGAAGCAATAACCCCACGATTTTTGCAATCTTTTTAGCAAGGTCGTTCTCTTTTGCTACCATGTTGGTAATTGCTACTACAAGACCTGCGCATATTAGCAAAATGCTACATACTAAGAAATATACAGCGTATATTTGCTCTTTGTAGTCAATCTCGCTCATTTCCAAATACAATTTTGCAATTAAGCAACCGGTAGAGAACACAGCAACTGCTACCAAACCCCACTTGGTGTAAACGCCAAGTTTGTCTTTTTTAGTGCAAGAAACGATAATTGCTCCTATCGTGAACACTAAAATGGCACTTACAAGCGACCAGAACAACCAACTTTCCGGTCCTGTTACTTTCCACTTTACGTTACCGCAAAGCGCTAAATTGAATAAATTAAACATTTCTCCTCCTCTAACTACTATAAATGAAGAAAGAATAAAAAAACACGCACCAAAGGTACATGCTTAAAGTTATATCCTTACGCGAGCATTACCTCACAAGTTCATCGGGTGTAATCTCAGCCGTAGCACCCCGTAGTTATATTTAATTTATGTTTTAATTGTAGCAAATACTAAGTGTTTAGTCAATCCTAATAAGATATTAGCGCAAATTTTTTTCAAGTTTTTTTCAAAAATCACTAAAATGTATCATAAAAAAACCTTGTTAGTGTAGATTTTTTGCAAAAATGTACTTATAATGTTTTTACGAGGTGAATATGTCTGATTTTTACGCACTACTTACAAGAATGAAAAATATAGAAAGGTGGAGTTTAATGCGCTCCAACGTTAAGGAAAACGTGCTTGAACACAGCGCAATCGTTTGTATGCTAAGCCACGCACTCGGCGAGATAAATAACCGCATTTTCGCAGGGAAAGTGAACGTGGACAAACTGGTGACTATGGCGCTATTTCACGAATCTAGCGAGGTGCTGACCGGTGACCTTCCCACCCCCATCAAGTATTACGACGACAACATTAACTCAGCATACAAGCGCTTGGAGGATTTAGCGTGCGACAAACTGCTGGGCTTACTGCCGCAGGAATTTTATAGCGACTACTTTACTATTTTAAAACAGGACACCTCCTCTTACGAATACAGGCTGATGAAAGCGGCGGACAAACTTGCCGCCTACATAAAATGCTTAGAGGAAATAAAGTCGGGTAATAGCGAGTTTACAAACGCAAAACAAACTATCGAAAAGGCTTTGCCGTTAGACATACCCGAGGTTAAGTACTTTTGCGACAACTTTTTAGACAGTTTTTCAAAAGACCTTGACGACATTACTTTGTAAAATTACGTTTGCTATACTTTTTGCTACGTATTGTATAGTGTGATGTTTTTCATTTATAACCTTATTTTTTTATTTTACTAAAAGAGCGACCTATTGTGGTCGCTCTTTTAGTTAAAGGTTATTTATTTTTACTTAATACCATTTACTAAATAAACTTTATTACTACAACTAGTAACAAACTAACCTTGTAGTAATATTATTACCCGTTTTAAACAATATATTCAAAATTAGATAATATATTTATCCTCTTTTTGTTTTGCGCTCTTTAATTCCTCTGCCTTTTCTTCATATCCGCCTCTGCCGAACAATGCGTAAGTTGCGTTTTTGCCCTCCTCTACACCCGGTTGGTTGTAGGTATCGATATTTAGCATGCAGCCGATATAAGCGGTTTCAAACTCGAATAATTGCAAAAGTTCACCGATTGTAAATTCGTTAATTTCGTACAAACTAATCGTGTGGTTTGACCTGCCTGCCTTGGTAAGTGCGTACTCGGTGGCAAGACGCTCTTTCGTGATAAGTTCGTTAAGGGTGTGTCCGCACAAGAAGTGAACGTTTGGCATATCGCTTAGTCCCTCCGGAATTTCCACGGTAGAACGGAATTTTTCAACGCCGATTAAGGTGATAACCTTGTCAAAAGGTCCTTCGGTGTAAAGTTGAACTTGGCTGTGTTGGTCGGTTACGCCCACTGCTTTAACAGGGGTTTGACCTGCGTTTACAACGTTGCCGTCGTTATCTACGGCTTTGCCTAGGCTTTCGCCCCAAAGTTGACAGTACCAGTCCGCAATAGAAGATAATGCATCTGAATATGGCATCATTACCGAGATATTCTTGCCCTTTTTAATAGACAAATATTGTAGTAATGCAAGCATCAAACTTGGGTTTTCGTACATATTTTCGTTTTTAGTTACTTCGCAAACCGTCATAGCGCCGTCTAATAGTTTTCTAATATCGATGCCCATAACAGCGTAAGGAAGTAGTCCTACAGGGGTAAGACAACTAAATCTTCCGCCCACTCCGTCAGGAACGACGTAAGTGATTAGTCCTTCTTTTTTAGCAATCTTGATTAGGTTGCCCTTTTCAGCGTCGGTGGTGGCGATAATATGCTCGTTTACTTTAAGTCCTAACTTGTTTTTAAGTAGGTCGTAAATAATCAAGTACTGGCTCATAGTTTCGCTGGTAGAACCGCTCTTGGTAATTACGTTGAACATTGTTTTTTCAGGATCGATTACGTCAAGAAGCGCAGCCATTCTCTCAGGATCAACGTTGTCCTCCACGAAAAATCTTGGCGCTTTTCTTGTCTCTTTATCTAATAGGTTGTGGTGGATATGAGTAAGTGCGTTGACAACCGCTCTTGCACCTAATGCCGAACCGCCGATACCTAGTACTACAAAGTTTTCGTACTTTTCTCTTACCATTTCGGCAGTTTCAATAATGCTTTCCACAATTTCGTCTTGGTTGTAAGGAAGTTCTGTCCAACCTAGCCAGCCTTTGCCCCTATTTTCCTCCACGTACTTGTGCGCCTTTCTAGTAAGGTTTACGTTATCCGCTATCTCCTTATCGGTAATACCCTTTTCACCGATAAAATCAGCCATCATATTGTTGTAATCTACTTTAAGTGAAAGTCTCATTTAAGCCTCCTATCTTACTCTCTTTGCTTTTTCATAAATATTTAACAGGTATTCGTAGCCTGCTTTTACCTCATTAAAGTCGCCGTAATCTTTCGAGTACAGTTCCATTATCGCAGCCCCGTCGTAGCCAACGTCTATTAGTCTTGAAAAAAGTTCGTAAAAATCGAACGTACCCTTTCCGCACACCGAAAGTTTGCCGTTGTCGTCGTAGTCGCATAGGTGCACGTTCACAAGTTTTGTGCCCATGTGCTGCAAATATTCACGATAATCGATGCCCGATTGCATTGCTTGTTTTATGTCAAGGCAAGTCTTGACTTTTGGTGCGTAATAAGACAGTTTGTCGATAAATTCAGGGTAATTATAGTACGACCAATGCACGTTTTCGTACGCAAGGTCTATCCCCTTTTCCTTTGCCCTCTCCACCAAAGTTTCGGTGATATTTCCCACCTTTTCGTAGTCGCAAAACGAGGTCTTTTTAAGGGCGACAGCGCCGTGAAAAGTGAACACTTTTGCCCCAAGCCTTACACCTGCGTCTACCACTTTGTCAAAAATCTTTAATGCGTCCGCTCTGGTTCTATCAGACAAATTGTAAAGTTGCGGTTCGAACTGGCTGGTTAAAGCGTGCACCGAATAAACCTGCAAATTCCCCTTTTTTTGTAAAAGCATATCCACAAAATCTTTTTCGTACTCCATAAAAGTGGACAAAAAAGTTTCGCAAACGGGAATATTTAGCATATTTAATTCGTCGTAAGCCTCCTCGGTGTATTTTTTACCGAAAAAACTTGCCGTGCTTACCCCTATTTCCATACAGCCCCCATAAATTACTCGTTAAAATGATAGCACATATATTATAAATATACAAATATTTTTCAAGCCCTTTGCAAAATATTTTTTTTAGTAAAAACCGTTGTAGCCTTGCCTATTTTCCATATTATTTTCGTTTACTAACCGAAAAAACCCTTTAACTACAAAATATTTTGATATTTTCTTGATTTTACCTAAAAAAATTTGATAAATTTTTGCTTTAAAAAATACAATAATTTTAAAATTTAACCAATTAAAAAAATAATTTCGGGCTTTTACTGTATTTTTATTCAAAAAATAAATTAGTAAGGTGTAATAAACTTAAAACATAAAAAGAACAACCAAAAATATAAAAAACTAAAAATGGCAACCGAAAAAGGCTTAAAACAACTTGAAAAAAGTCATAAAAATAATATATAAAAGCAATTTAAAAAAGAAGAACTTAGAAAAAAATAAAAAAGTTATCAATAAATGGAGAACAACTTGAAAAAAAATAAAAGTTATCAATGAATAAAAACAACTTGAAAAAATAAAAAAAAGGGCAACCGAAGTTGCCCTAGTTATTTATTTTAGTAGTTAAAATCTAGCAAACCGTAGTCACCGTCGTCACGCCTATAAAGTACGTTCACCTTGCCGGTCTCCTTAGATAGATATACGTAGAAGTCGTGGTCGATTAGTTCGAAGCCTTCTATTGCCTCTTCCTCGGTCATAGGTACAAGTTCGAAAGATTTTTTCTTAACTATTTGCTTAAAATCATCTTCCTTAGGCTCTCCCACTTGAACGAATACGTCTTCCTTAACTTTCTTAGATAGTTTCGTACGATACTTCCTTATTTGCCTTGTTAGTTTTGGTATAATAAGGTCGATATTATTATACATATTATCGGTTGTTTCTTCGGCACGAAGAATTTTATTGTCGAGGTTAATCGTCACTTCCATAATATGTTTTTCGCCATTCTTTGCGGTATAGCAAACCACTTTTGCCACGGCATCATCGTCAAAGTACTTGTCTAGTTTAGAAAGTTTTGTAAATACTACTTCTTTCAATTTTTCAGACGGACTATAATTCTTGCCTAAAATTTCTTTGCGCATATTAGTACCTCCTTTATCTACTTGTATTATACACCTTACAAGCGGTAGTTTCTATATTATGCCCAAAAATTTTTCAGGTTTTTCTATATTTTCAAAAAAGTCAACACTCCGTTTTGAACGCCTATTTCCAGCCTATCGCCGCTTTTTACGTTACCTAGCAAAATCTCCTCGCTTATCCTATCTTCAATTAGTTTTTGCAAGGTTCTTCTAAGTGGTCTTGCGCCGTAATCAACGTCCGTACCCTGCTTAACTACAAACTCTTTCGCATCGCTAGTCAAAACAAAGTCGATATTTCTTACTTTCAGCCTTTCTCTTAGGCTGTTTAGCATAATATCACAAATATTTTGCAGTTGTTTTTCGCCAAGTTTTCTAAACACGATTATTTCGTCTATTCTGTTTACAAACTCAGGGCGCATTTCACGTTTTAGGGCGTCTATTTGCCTTTCTTTCATTATTTCGTACTCTTTGTCAAGGTCACGCACGCCAAAGCCCACCCCTTGACACTCGCTTGCGCCAAGGTTCGAGGTCATAATTATTATGGTATTTTTAAAACTTACCGTCCTTCCGTGACTATCGGTAATTCTGCCGTCGTCTAGTACTTGAAGTAGGATATTAAATACGTCCGGGTGCGCCTTTTCAATTTCGTCAAAAAGCACTACAGAATACGGCTGTCTGCGTACCTTTTCGGTAAGTTGACCGCCCTCGTCGTAGCCTGCGTATCCCGGTGCAGCACCTATCATTTTGCTTACGCTGACTTTGTCCATATACTCACTCATATCCACTCTAATCAGCATATTTTCATCGCCAAACATTGCCTCGGCTAAGGCTTTTGACAGTTCGGTTTTACCCACGCCCGTAGGACCTAGGAAAATAAACGAACCGATAGGCC
>CAKRNA010000003.1 GCA_934365195.1 uncultured Clostridia bacterium
ATTATAAATAAAAACGGCCCCTTTGTGTAAAGGGAAGTTTGATTTGATTATAAATAGTTGCCACCTTATACGGCCCCACTGCGCAAGGGGGCTGCCAGCACGCTGGCTGGGGGATTGTCTTACTATACAATGATTTATCACATTGTTTAGTTTTTATTTTGCTTTTTCCAACTAATATTAAAAATCAATATTCCTTTTTCACAACCCCTCCGCTGTTTTCACAGCACCTCCCCTTGCACAGGGGAGGCTTAATAAGTTTTAGTTTTTAAACTTTTATTACTTTTTTATCTAATTATCTTCAATAAAAAAAATTGTCACAAAAAAAACATCATCAATATATATTCCCAACAACAAAAAATAGCATCAGTACAAATTATTATAAATAAAAACGGCCCCTTTGTGTAAAGGGAAGTTTGATTTGATTATAAATAGTTGCCACCTTATACGGCCCCTTTGTGTAAAGGGGGCTGCCAGCCTCGGCTGGCTGGGGGATTGTCCTACTATACAATGATTTATTATATTTTTTTGGTTTTTAAACGCTTGCCATATTAAAAGCCTCCCTTGTACAAAGGGAGGCTTGATTTGGTTGACAAATAGTTTACTAGTTACTTTCTAATAAAGGTTACCACGTCTTTTTTAACGTTCCAAGTGTTCTTGTTAGTTGCCACTACCTTATAAAGGTTACCACGTCTTTTTTAACGTTCCAAGTATTCTTGTCGTAATAAACCTTTAACTGCGTATTCTCGCCGGTATCCTGCTTTTTGATAAAGGTGACAGACGAGGTGGTGGAATACACTATTTTATCGCCGTCGTACACGTCTATGTACACCTTAATTGCGCTAGGCGAGGTAAGAAGATCTCCTTTGTCGTCGGTTTTGCCTATGTACTGAAACTTGACGTCCACGTCGTAGCCACGGTATAGGCTTTCGTCTATTAACGGAACTTCTTCCAGTTGTCCGCCGCTACCATCGTGCATATAGCCGCTAGTGTAATAATTCCAACCGAACCATCCTTCTTGCTGCTCCACCTTAGCGGACGCCTTTTGCCTTAGCACGTACACTTTGCCACGCCTATCCTTACCGCTCGCCCTACTACCAGCGTCTGCCCTGCCTGTTGCCACGGCAAAGTCCTTATCCATTTTTGCGTTTTGAATATTTTTGTTGTTTGGCTTTAAGTATATAGACGAATAACTTTTCAAGTCTTCCAAACTTACGGGGTATTGCCTCGTGCCGTTCATATTACAGCCTATCAACGTTTGCGTTGTATCTGCGCCTGTTTGGTCAAAATAGATTACGTTGCCAAACTCGTCCACCACGTTAGAGCCGTCCTCGTTTTTGTGTGTTTCCGCCATAAACATAGGCTTGACGTTCACACTTTTCACCTTTTCCAGTTCGCTTTTTAGTTTGTCGGACACGACTTCTGCCACCGCAACCGCATCGAGTTTCCTTTTTTGCCTAGAAAAAGAACTTAGCGAAACACTAGTGATAGTAGTCACCATCACCATCACGATGCCGATTATTGCCATATTCGCAACCAGTTCCACAAGGGTGAAACCTTTTTTGCGATTTTTTTTCATCCTGCCAAGTTTAAGGATTTTCTTCATTAGTTTTCTCTGTCCTATTAAATATTACAAAGCGATTGCCTGTTTTCTTGTTTGTCACCACAATGTACTCGCCTTTTACTTCGATATCCCTAATATCATCATTCTTAAAAGAGATAGTAAATTTCTTACCCTTTTCCGTTTGGCAATCGATTTCCAGCCCGTCGTAATCGCCCGATGCAATTGCCTCCTGCAAAATAGCAAAGTCCTTAGCGTTTAGTACGCTTAGCACCGTCATTCTGTTTGATGACGCCAAAAAAGTAGCAAACGCAAGGCCGGTTATTGCCAAAATTGCAATAGACACCACCGACTCCACCAAAGTAAAGCCCTTTTTCTCTTTCAGTTTTTTCACTACTCTTTTCATATCTCTCCTATACGTAGTCCACCGCTTCCCACGTAATTTCACCAAAGCCAAGTATTTCGGCGGCATTATTACCGTACTGCAAGTCGTTTGTAACATCTAGTACAAGCGGCGATTTAGTATACCGATAAGTAGCCCAAGCCGCACCGGTATTAACATTGACGTCCAGCCAGTTACCCATATCTACGTACCCGATAACAAATGACCCCTTAAATTCATACCCCTGTTTTCTTACCCCGGCTTTTTCAAGATCCAACTCCCCGTAAGGAATATAATTAAATGATGAAATACCCACTTTTCCGATTATTTTAAACTCTACGTCTCTCTTGTTAGATATAATATACAGTCCTGCATTATCCGTACTGCCCCCGTTAACGCTTTGCGTCCCTCCTATTTCTGCGCCGTTTTCAATTACTACGTACTGCTTACCTGCTGCTTCGAGATAAATAAACGCCATATTAGAGCCCTTTACGATTATTTGTGCATTTTTTCCTACCTTTAAGTCACCTTTCAGCACGATATGTATGTTTTTCTTAGAGGTATCGATGGTAAGAATTTCGTTGTCTCCAAGTTCTATTCCTGTGGAGTTAAGCACGTTTTCGCTAATAACGTATCCGTTTCCGTCTTGGGCTTTGAATATATCGTGTCCGCCATAACCGATTTTCTTGTTTGCGTATTCATCCGGATATTTTGCTCCGCCCTGCGTTTCGTCATAATTACTAGGTTTTGGGCTGTTCCATTTTTTTACAAGTGCATTTACATTTTTGTTGTACAAAGAAACTTTGTCAAAAAGTTCCTTTTTGTTCGCTTTGCCTTTTGCTATTTCTTTAGTAGTGTTTTTTTCTAGACTATTAAGAAACTCGACGTTTTCTTTCTTAGGAATATCGTTATTTGTTACATACGACTGCCTATAATATTTCCTCAATCCGTTTCGCCAAGAATAATTGTCATTACTTAGGCTCGGCGCATATATATAATTTTCATACTTCGTGTTCCAAGTATTTAAAGCCCTATCTCCAACGTAGATAGCCCCATAAATATTATCTCCCTTAATGTAAGATCTACATTTTACCCAACTATTATTTATTTTTGCCTTGCCTCTTACAAATAAAGTTCCTCCATTATTATCAAACGAACAATAATCTACCATTGACAAGTTACCGCCACAATAAACGTTTGCACCGTTACCCCAACGACCGAATACAATCCTCGTCCATACGTTGATATCGCCTTTTACGGTTACGTCACCCAGGAAATGAGTATAGGTATCTGTATTGTGAGCATAGCCCTTTGCAGTAAGTTTACCACCTACGTACACGTTACCTTCAGCAACGTGTGGTCTTCCTGCCCTGCTTTCATTCACAAGCATATCTCCGCCGCAATACACTTTACCGTATACTGTAGAGTTTTTGATGTACACGTTGCCTTTAGCGTACACGTTGCCATACACTTCCGTGCCGTCCTTTATGTAAACGTTACCTTCTGCGTAAATATCCCCTCCTACGCCTTCCTTAAGTCCGGAAAGGGACACGTCGCCCGTACCTAATTTTGTATTTGCCTCATCCAACTCCCCGTTTTCGGCATTGTAAGCAAAAGTGCCCTTAGTACCCCATAAAGTTCCGTCCGCATTGCGCCTACCTGCATAAATACTACCGCCTACTTTACCTGTATCTTTATCGCCACCATTCATTACAAAGTAGCCGTCCACGATGGCGTTACCGTTTATCTTTACATTGCTTCTAGAATAAAAAGGGTTAATCCAGGAATAACTATGTTGTAAAATAAATTGTCCAAAGAAATTACCTTTGTATTTTCCGTCGGTAGGGTCGTTATCCACTACGTAAAGGTTGTTACAAATCATGTTTTCGCCTCTTGCATCTCCGTTTACGTAGATATCATCCCTTACCCATAAGCACGTTACGTCACCGGCTTGTCCTTCACCGTCAAAACCAACCTTAAAGTCGCCATATCCATGGGCATAACCACCCGAAGCCTTATCCGATAATCCTAGCAAAACGTCGGTATTACATTTTAAATTTCCGTTTATTGCCGGTGCCAAATTACCGGTAAGCGGTGAGCCTTCCCAAGTCCTTATATACACCTCTACCCACTCTTTTGGTAATGCTCTAGGAGTGCCGTCTATATTCATTTTAAGGGTTGTTCCTTTGTCGCTTTCTCTTGGAGTACCTGCAAGAAGAGCCTCTTTTGCCCTTATGTTTTCATAAAAGTCGTCCACTCCGTTGTTGTTATTATCGCCAAATTTTGCGCTATCAACGTACACGTCCCCAACTATTCCCGTTTGACCACTTTTACCATTATTACACACAAAATTGATAATCGGCGTGCAGAAGTACAAAGCGTTGTTCATAATCTTGCTTAATTCCATACTTGCTTTATTCGTGTAGGCAAGTATTACGCCTATTACACCCTTAAAGCCTTTGTACGTGGACTCCACGCTAAGTTTAATTTTGGTTTTTTCCTTATTGAAGTATGAAACCTTCATAGTACAATCTTGTTTTTCCTTTACTTCAGGGGTATCGTCGTCGTCATCGTCGTCATCGTTAGCAGGGTTAGTGTTTTCTGTCAAAATATCGTACAAGTTTTTTACGTTAATAGTTGCAATTTGCTCTGTAACGTCCTCGTCAGGATGTGTAGCAACTACGTCGTTTAATTCCCTTAGCACGCTCTCCCTTAGCGTAGAACTTGCCTTAAATTCGTCCAAAAAACCATCTAGCACGCTTTTAGCGGTAAACAACGCTTGTTGCCTACAAAGTGCGCCGTAAGAGTGCCTATAAGAATAAAAGGAAAGCGAGGCAAAGCCCGAGCCTATTATGATAAGTAACGACATCGTGGTAATTACTATCAGCATAGTAGCGCCCTTTTTCTTTCCTATTCTGTTTTTTATTCGGTCTCTAAGTTTTTTTATCATATCAACCCTCCGTAATTTGCCGCAAATACAAACTGCTTATAGTTCAAATCCTTTATTATATAAATAATCAGATAAAATAGTCCTATAATAAAGCGTATCGCCTTCCTTAGCGGTTTTGTAGTTGCCTACTGCCGTAACTACGTAACGTTTGCCCTTTGCTAGTCTGCTAACGTCGTACGTAATCACAGTTTTATCAGCCTCGCCCACGATATTGCTGGTTCTTAGGCTGTATCTAATTTCGCTAGTACCGTCCTCTTTGTCGGTTTTAGTCACTTCGTATATCTCGTAATACTTAGCGTTTTGCATAGTATTAAAAGTTATCGTATTGCTTTCCGCATCGTAAGTAGGCACTTCAGGTGCGTCGTTACAAGTTTGAATATTAAACGTTTCGCCGTCGTTTACAACAGGCTTAGGTATAAAGTTGGTCGTTTTTAAATATATCTTTTCCGCACTTACTTGACCAACGTACTCTCCCTTTTCGTTTATGATTATTTTTAGATTTATAAAACTCATTTGCTCGTTATTATTTATTTCGTCAAGCAAAGTTTTTATGTCATCGATATTTGTAAAAGTAAACGATAAAACCGTACTGGCAATAAAAAGCCTTACGCTGTTTTTCTTGTTGTCGGCAAGCGGGAACGCCACGTCTTCCGATTTTACAACGGAAGTGATATCGTTACCCAACGAGTAAGATATTTTATTGCCAAACACTAAGTTTAAATCTTTTACAACGTCTCTGATAGCCGTTTCGTAATCAATAAAAGCGTCAACGTCTTCACTCACCATCAAAACGTCACTCTCTTTTTTGTAGTAATTCATCAAAGAGTTTTCAATCTTGTTTTGATAGGTTACAGGATTGTTCCTGTTGTACGTCAATTTTAGTTTTTCCACTTCGTTTTGCAACGCACTTAGCGACTCTTCTTGCTTTTTAAGGTCTTGATAAGCAGGGATTATACCGTACATTAAAAATATACCCACTACCAAAATAACTAGCAAACTTATAAGTAGTACTTTATCTCTTTTAGTTATTTTCATATTATCCCTCCAAAGTAGCCGTTGCCACTAATTCCGCATTAACAGTAAAACTCCAGCCCTTAATCTCTTTATCGCCGTCTTTCGTTACTTTCATTTTTGGCGTGCTTACGCTTAGTGAGGACTTAAATATTTTTATCTCGTCGCCGCTAGCATTCACAATCGTTGCTCCGCTCAGCCTTTCTACAAACGCCTCCATGTACTCTTTCGTTATCCTTAAATCGTCCTCTGCGCCCGTACCTATCGCCTCGCAATTTATGGCAATCGAATTAAAATAACAATCAAAAGTAAAATCGTTTATGGTCACTTCTTGCGCTCCGTTATTATCGGTAGCGTTAAATATAGCGTCGAACATATCCCTTGACAACTTGTGCACACGATTTAGATAATCTTCGGCTGCGTCCTTACTTGACGTTTCGGTAATATAACTTTCAAACTGCCTTTTTGCCTTTAAATACTCTTGGTCACGATTAGGATATTTACTACTTACCTTTTCTTGTTCAAGTTGTTTCATTAAGTCAGCGTTTTGGTTGTAGGTGATTTTGGCTTTTATAAACAAAAACCCTAGTACGCCGATAAGTACCACAACTAATATTACGGCTATTGCCGTCGTGGTGTTTGAATTCCTTTTCTTTTCTCCTTGTTTCATCGAATCAAGGAAGTTAATATCGCCTCTCATCTTATTATCCCTCCCTGAATACTCCGCCTAGCGTGTTGGAGAACTGGTTGAACTCTGCCTCGTCCATATCCTCTACAAAAGTAGCAAGCGGCAAATCCTCTATCTTGTATTCTACTTTATTAGCAATAAACTCTCTGCATACGTCCAACTTGTCCACGTCGCCCGTTACGTACACCGTGTCAAAATCAACGCCCTCGTACCTTTCTTTAAAGAATGCCGCCGTGTCCAAAATAATGCCGGACATCTCGTTGATAAAGTACACCCTTTCGTTTTGGAATTGTGGGTTCGGCTCGGATATAACGGGCTTCGACACCGAGCACACGTGCTTGCCGTACGCAAACAAGTACACCGTTACCGAGGTATCCTTGTAGTCTATCAATACGAACTGGTCTTTTAGGTTTTTCATGCGTGATATCAACTTGCTAACCGAGTTTTGCGCTACGTCTATGCTTAGTAGTTTAAAGCCCATGTCCTTTTCAATCAAGTTTTCGATATCTTGCAAAACCGCATTCGCTACGTACGTTACGAAGAACTTAGAACGCTTTTGTTCGTCAACTTTCTTGTCCGCCTCTACGTAGTCAACCGTGTTGGTAGAGGCAAGTTTTTCGTCGGTGAATATCTCGTTCTTAATTAGCGTTAGCATCTTCATAGGTGGCATCGGCGGTAAAACCATTTCCCTGTAAGGAATGGTGTTACTGTCCAAAATCACCCTGATTTTTTTGCCCTTAGGTTGCATTTCTTGTATGCCGTCCTTAATTACTTGCGACAACTCTTTAAAAGACTTGTTGTCAGGGTTATCTATGTAATCGTTTGGCGAGGTAATAGCAAAAAAGTTCTTCACCACCACCTTCCTTTTGCTCACGTTAGTTTCCAAAATCTTTATTTTATCGTTTCCAATGTAAATATTTATCATCTTATACAACTCCTCCGCCGGCATTCTCGTAAACAGAGAACATAGGCATCATTACTGCGATTAGTACAAAGCCGACTATTACAGCCATTACGCACATCATTATAGGGTTTATCATTTCGGTTAGTCTGTCCGTCGCCGTGTTCGCTTCCTCATCGAAGTAGTTAGCGGTTTGGATCAAAATATCCTCTAATGAGCCCGATTGCTCACCAACGAATATCATCGTGGTAAGTAGCGGATCGAACGAATCTACAATACCTAGCGCAACGGATATACTGCTTCCCTTCCTAATGCTCGTTACAGCCTCGTTCACACGCTGCTCGATGTACTTGTTGTCCATTACCTCGCCGCTCATCTGCATAGAGTCCAGTAGCGGAACGCCGCTTTGGTACAAGGTTGCCAAACTTCTTGCAAAGGACGCCGTGTAAAGTTGCTTGTTTAATGCGCCTATCTTTGGTATTTTCGTTTTAATTCTACCAAGGAAAATTTGCACTTTCGGAACTTTTTTCAGCACCCTAATGGCAATGTACAGCGCAAAGCCTACGACTATTATCAGCGCAATGTTATTAACGATAAAATCTTTAAGATTCATCAGCACCATGGTTGGCGCAGGCAGTTCCTTTCCCTCCGGCATCATTGCCGCCATCTTAGGCATTACCACTACAAGCAAAATTCCAACTACTAGAACGATAACTACGGCTAGCATCTTTGGATAGTTGGTTGCCTTTTTAATCTTATTCTTTTGTCTTTTTTCTTTTGAATAATGCTCGGCAAGATTAGTCAGAGTGTCGTCGATTTTACCACTCATTTCGCCTGATTTAATCATACTTACGTACAACTGCGGGAAAGTATCCTCCATTTTCTGCATGGCGCCGGCAAGACTTTCACCCTTACGCACTTGCTCTAAAAGGTTAGCAAGCACCGTCTTCAAATCTTTCTTCTTTGCCTCCGTCCTCTCATAAAGCATCTCAAGGCTCATTGCAAGAGGCAAACCTGCAGTAAGCATTGACGAAAGTTGGGTACTAAATTCGATTAGCCTGTCAATTTTCAACTTTTTAACTTTTGCCTCTTTTTGCTTATTCAAAATCCTGTAGTCGCAACATTTTAAATTTTGCGCCCTAAGTTGAGACAAAAACATATTGTTATCTTCGGCAGTTAACGTACCTTTTACTATTTTTCCGTTAGTATCTACCGCCCTATACGAATACCTGTACAAAATTTTCGCTCCCTATATATATTTAATAAGTAAATTATAGCATAGCAAAAAGTATGCAATCAATAATAACAACGAAAATATATTCAAAATACAAAAGTTTATTTTTCAAAAATTTTTTTCAAAAAATTAAAAAATACGACAAAAATTGCCGTATTTGTAAAATCGTTTAACCATATTTGATAATTAGTTTTTAATTTTTACAGTAAACACTAGGGGTTTAAGCGGTTTTTTTCTAACCGATAATCGTAGTTAGTTTTATTCGGCTGAAATTTTCTTCTTATTTGCTTGTTTTACTGCCACAAAACCTACAACTAGCATTACCACTATTCCGCCGCCTACACCAAGGCAAATTCCAAGAACGAGCAAGGCGTAACTTTTCACCGTAACCGTGTAAGTTTCCACGATAATTCCGTTCACTCTTACCTCTATTATCGTGTTCACGCTAGGCTTAAAAGTGTAACTAGGGCCTACGTTTTTGGTGTTTACGCCGTTGTTGTACCACTCCGGTTCGCCATCGTATTTTTGGCTTACTCTTAGCGTAATCGTCTTGTTATCGTAGCACTCGATACTCTTTTTGTACACGTCGTCGGGGATAATCGTGTTCTCCTCGTCTAGTAGTTTATCCAGCATCTTTTTAGCCGCCGCATTATCAAGCAGCAAGTTCTTCTTTCCTAAACTATTGTTAAAATCAAAGGTGGAAAGCAGGCTTGTATCGGTAATATATTTTTTGATTATTTCGCCGTCTCTAATACCCGTCACGCTCATTAAAAGCGCAGCAACGCCCGATACGTAAGGGGCAGCCATACTTGTTCCGTTTTTGTATCCATAGCCCTTTGGAGTTGTGGAATTATAGGTAGAACTTACGCCGATAGTACTTAAAATTTCAACGCCCGGAGCGGACAAACTAGCAGTTTCTAGGTAGTTACTACTACTCCACCTTCTGCCCTTATCGTCGCTTGCCATAACGGACACTACGCCCTCGCAACTAGCAGGATAAAACTTGGTTTTTTCGCCGTCGTTACCTTGCGCCGCCACCACCAAAACGTTTTGACTAATTGCATAATTTATCGCATCGATAATCGAATATTTCGTAGACGTATTCACTACGCTTACCTTCTCGTTTACAAAACTTTCCTTCTTTGTTCCAAAAGACAAATTTATCACGTTTGCACCGTGATTTACCGCATAAATTATAGCGTTAACCACGCTTGTTGCATCAAAATTACAGTTTTTGCCATCTTTTACGCCAGCCTTAAGCGGCATAATTTTTACGTTAGGAGCAACCGACCTAACTATGCCCGATACGTGTGTTCCGTGCCAGTATTGACTAGCCGTTCCGCCCGTCATCGAGTCGCTAATATCCCCGGTGTACTTGCCGCCGCTTTTAGCGGTAAAATTCACACCGTTTATATCATCTATTACGCCGTTATTATCGTCGTCTGCACCATTCTTGCTTTCCTTATTATTAGTCCACAACGCACCTTTAAAAAACGGCTGATTCACGTCGATACCCGAGTCGATTACGGCAACCACCACCGTGCTACTGCTATTAGCAACGTTGTAGGAGGTTTTACCCTTTATATAGTCCCACAAAGACCTAGCGTTTAGTCCGTACTGCTCGCCCTCGGCTAAGTGCCAAGCAGAATAAACGGGGCTATTAAGATTAGCCTCAGCGTAAGCGTTTATGGTAGAAAAAGGACAACACAAAGCCACCGCTAATATCACGGCAACCATTAAAACGCTAATTAAATTATAGGTTTTTTTTCTATCCATAATATAAAATTATATCATTATTCAACCACCATTGCAATAGTGAACGTAAACATAAACGCCTATAATTCACAAAACCCGAATTTTATATTTAGAAACAAAGATTAGTTACTTGCTAAACAAAACCTGCTCCTTACCATTGCTCCTTACCACTAAATCGTAACCGGGCAAGCCGATTTTTGTTAGAACGCTATCCACTTTTACGTAATTGTCGCCGCATGCGATAAAATACTCCCCTTGGTTTAAAAACTCCACCGCCAAGTATCTTTCGCCTTTTAACGTAATCTCCCTTACGTACTCTTTATTTAGCCTAGTTTTTTCGTAACTTTCTTTAAACTCGGTCTTGCCCGCCATCACGCCGTCTTTATAGCCTATAATTTCCACGTCTAACTCGCAATTTGACAAAATATAATAGTTTATGTCGATATTTTGCACGTTAAACCTTTGATTAAGTAATATTCCGTTTACTTTAACTTCACAATAATCAAACTCACTCTTTAAGTAAATTACGCCGCTTTCATAGGTAAAATCAATGTTTAACACGTTATTAAAGTAATAGTCAACCGCATCTCTAACTTCGCCATTTTCGGATATTATAGTTAGTATAATCTTGTTGTTTGCGTTTTTGATTAGATAGTCTGTTAAGTTAAACTTTCTCGTGCCGTTTTTAAGCGGATAATCCACGCCGTTTATATTTAGCACGCTTTCACAACTTAGGCTAGGTAAACTCCAAACTGCGTACACCTCGTCCTGTTGCTCAACAATTTCAAGCGCCTTTTCACTTGTTGCCACTTCGCCGCTTTTATTTTCTTTACTCGTACTCACACGGCAACCAGCAAAAGTATTCTTGCTTTCGCTAGCGCTATTTTCATTTACGCTATCGTTTACTACGTCCACGAAAAAGGTATTTATATATTCGCCGCTAAACCTTACGCTTAATTTACCGTGATATCCCGATAGGTCTATTTCGCTATTTATATCGCTTACGTACACGTAATTTACGTAAAGTTTTGCGGTTATTCCCTCTACTTTCTCCACTTTCAACACGTTATCATTCACGCTAATTTTCGGGCTGTTTGGCGTGTAGTATTTTACGTAACTAACCTTAGCCTCCTCGGATTTTATGCCGTCAACGTCTTTTGTAAAAGCGCTAATATCATTTAATCCATTACTTATTTCAGGGCTAATATCTGCGTAATTTATTCCGTTTTTACTACTAAAATCATATTTAACGTTATTTACCACCAAATCAAAATCGGCGGCTTTGTTATCAAACACAAGGTAATATTTTCCGTAGCAAAGCAAAACGCTAGGGCTAGTAATCTTATTTGGATTTTCCAAAGTAATCACGACGCTTTCGCTTAGATTGTATTTTTCGCTTTTAACGGTCACGGTGTGCTCGCCTATCTCTTTTACGTAGTCGGTAAGTTTTATCCTATTACCTGCGTTCACAAGGCTATTGTCCACGTAAGTTTCGTAATTAACGTTAGCGTCAACCGTAACCTCACGCCCGCTTTTAGTTATTAAAAGTTTCGGCTTTTCGGTTTTAACGTAAACAACGGCGTTACCCTTTACCTCGTACTTATAGTCTAGGTCGCAACTTACAAGTTTGTCCTTTTCGTAGTAGCCCACGAACACGTCCTCAAAAGTAAAACAATCTTTCAGTTTGATTTTGTCGCCGTACACAACGCTTTTATCTAGGTAAGTAGCCTTCCCGTCAAAACTCATCAATTTAAAGTTATAAATATTGCTAAGTTTTATCCCAACTTCGCCACGCATAGACTTACTAAACGTAAAGTCCGCATTCCTGCTTACTAGTACGCCGTTAACGTAGTATCCGTCAAAAAAGTAGCCCTCGGGAACTTCAACGTTCACGCAAAATTCACCATTTTCCTTTTCCACCACCTCGCACTTAGCGTTAGCGGTAGGGCGAAGCACGACTTTTGGTAGTTCCACCACGCTTTTATCGTACATAACTATTTTATTTTCTTTTAAGTCGTTTGGAATTTTAATTTTCGTTAAGCAAACCAGCCCGTATTTTTTAAAGGTGATTACGTCGCCTTCGTTTAGCCCGCCCACCTTTATAGTACCGCTTATCGTGGACTTAACGCCCGTGTCCACGTCGTTTACCAAAACGGATACGCCACTTATCGGCTTATCCATAAAAAATATTTCGCCCTCGTAAGAATAACCCTTTTCCTTACTACATGCCGTAAAACAAAAAATACAAGCACATATAATTAACGTGCTTGCAATAATCTTTTTAATTTTCATCATTTGTAATTTATTAACTTAATATGAAGAATGAACCTCCGTCGTTATATCCTTTCTTCCCTTTGTCCTGCCCTTCATTTTCGCTATTATCCTCACTCGGCGACATACCAAGTATGCCGTTCACCCAAGCGTGAAGTTCTCCTATCACCTCGTCGCTAACCCCCTCAATAGTGGTTTTTAACTCCTCGATTGCCTTATTAAGTTCAGCCAACTTATTTTTAAAATACAAGTTTATCGACAGCAGATTTTGATAGTAAATTTTATCAAGTTCCACGCCAACTCCCCCTATTATAGTAGTAATAAGTCCGCTTGTTTTGTCGCTAATATATTTATCCAAGTCCTCGTTCACTTTGCCTGCATTGTCTTTTAGATAATCGCTGTATCCAACTTCGTCTTTAAGCGCCGTGTAGATTACCTCAAAAATCTTTTTAGAGGTGCTATCGCTGTTATCTGCGTTAATAATTCTTGCGTAAAGCGTGCTTACTCTTACGTTTTTGTTGTCTTTAACAAACTTCTTAAACTCGTCAGAGTCTTCGAATTTCGAAGTGAACACGTTGTAGATGTTATTCTTGGCAATATACACACTTTTAATTAGGTTATATTTACTTAAAGTAATGCCATATTCATTATATATCTTATCGTAATCTCTCTTAACCTCGCTGTCTGCCACAACCAACGCATACAAATTGCGGTTTTTAAAGAAAGATTTTACGCTATTAGACACGTCTTTTGCGGCTTGATTGCTCTTTTCGGCGCTATAATCGTCGTTTACAACGCCAACACGTACTGCGTTTTTGCTCTTTTCGTTTTCAGCATTGCCGTACACCAAGTAGCCCGACCTTAAACAACTATCCAACACGGCGTCAATCACTCTGTTTACGTCGCCACCTTTCAGGCTCGATAGGTTGCTAATTCCGGCAAGTACAACACCGCCTTCCTTATTGTTGTTTACAACGTCCTCCACTTTGCCGTTCACGACTTTAATCGTAACCGAAGGGTTTACGTCCACCGTAACGTAGCAAACGTTAGGAGCGCCACCACCGTTTTGGTTAGGGATAACTATGCCAAGCGTAGTGCACACGGCAATAATACAGCACGCACAAACAAGGCTTACAAACGCACGCTTTTTGGTAACGCTTACGTTTTTCTTAGCGGCACTTTGAACAGGCGAATTGCTTGCGAAAATAGGCGTCTTTTTCGCCTTATCCTTAACGTCAGGAACTTCAATCTTGTCCACAGCGTCTTTTAAAAGTTTATTAAGTTTTCGATTAGTCAATCTACTCATCAAACTCACCTTCTAGTGCCTTCCTTAGTTTTTTTAGGCTGTTGTGATATATCCATAGCGTGTTGCTAAGCGATAAATCCAAAACTTTTGCTATATCTTTATGTTTCATACCCTTCATAGTGTGAAGTAGCACGATATTTCTTTCTCTTTCGGTGAGTACCTCAAACGCCTTTTTCAGTATTTGTTGGTTTTCGATAGCCTCCAAGTTCTTGTCCTCGTACGGCTTTTGCATAGTCGGTTCGGAAAAATCGGTAGGTACGTCTCGTTTTGACTTGTTGTATTCGTTTATCGACAGCGATTTTGCAATCGTCAGTATCCAAGCAAGCGGATTAGTGTTCGGCACGTACTGGCTAATGCTGGTGCGAACCTTGATAAAGGTGCTTTGCATTACGTCCTCCGCCTTGTAACTATCCTTTAATATAGAAAAACAGAGTATATACACCGACCTCTTCGTCATCTCATATACCCTATCGAAAGCACGCTCGTCACCCTGCTGCAACAATATTAAGTTTTCATCAAGCAATGCCTTGCTAATTTTCTCGCCCATGTAAAATATTTTACTACAAACCCAAATATTTGTCTATGGTTTTCACAAGGTTAGGCTCGCCCGTCAGCGAGCCACCTAATGAAAAAATATAGGGATTTGAGATTATACACATAAAACAAACTAAGGGTGCGTTTTATTAGTAAAATTAGAAAAAATTTTTATTTTTTTAATATTTTTTATCAAAAATCCACTTTTAACACCGAAAACAGCCCTTTTATCACCTTATTACTAAGGATTTTATCCTCGTTTTGTTGCAAAAATCGTTGCACGTTAGCCACGGCATTTACGGTTTCTTCGTCCATAACCGAAGTTACGTTAATCGGTTTATGACCACTAAACTTTTCGGAAAAGATATTATAGGTGCTTTGAAAAAACGCAACGTACGGGCTTTTATCCCCCTTTACGTACACCCTAGAATTATCCCAAAACGTCGGCAAATCCTCATAACTACTCGCTATTTTTTCGTATTTTTCGCTAATTAGTTGGTACGTTTCGCCGTCTATTTCGCCGTTTACCTTTAAATTAAACTGCTTTTGAAAATCCTCCACCGCCTTTTTTGTCGCACTATCAAAAAGCCCCGTTATCGCCACTTTTTCAATAGGATAAAAGCAAGAAAGTTTTCTTAAACACAGTTGCATATAGGTTACTGGCTTACCCCTCAAATTATCCATTTAATCCCCCTTATCGCTTACGCCAAGTTTCAAAGTGTATGCAGGCGACTGACTTTTTTGGTTGTTAAAAACAGCCGTCGCATTGTAATATTGCTGATTTAATTCGTTCCAAGTCCTCTCGTCCACGCTAGCGGATACAGGCAAGTCGTAGGCAAGTTGAAACCTATTTACAGAGTTACCCGTCGCTGCGTCGAAAAATCCGTTCACCGTAACAGGTAAAGCCGTATTAAACGCTTTAAATACTGCGTTTAACAAGGTTTGTACGTAAGTTACGTTCTCGCCGCTATCCCACATTTTGATTATTTTGTTCGGGTAAGGCTTTGTGTTACTAACGATGTAAGTTAGGTTTAGTATATCGGTTTTGTACACTCCCAGCACCACATCGTACATCTCGTTCCAAGTGGCTTTGCCCACTATTCCGTCCACGTTAAGCCCTTTGTACTGCTGAAAATTCTTCACTGCATTCAAGGTCTCCACGCCAAAAATTCCGTCTATAGGGATAGAACTTAATTGCCCCGTATTTTCGGCAATCACGTTGATAAAATACTGGATAATTTGCACGTTTCTGCCCCTATCTCCAAAACGAATTGCTTCGGGATAGGTCAAGGACACCCCGTAGAATTTTTGTCCCAAAGAGTTCAGTTCGTTCAGCCTATTCAACCCCACGTACAGCCTAACCAGTTCGTACCATGTGGACTTACCTATTATGCCGTCGGGGTTAAGTTCGAACACGGACTGAAATTTTTTCACCGCTTTTTCGGTATTTATTCCAAACTTACTATCCACCGAAAGTTTTGGAATGGAAGGATATGCGTTACTTACAACGTTCAACATAATTTGCGCATATTGTACGCCAAGCCCCGCATTGCCTCTTTTTAGCACGCCGGGATAACTATATTTCAAGTCCCTAATAGGTGCGTTGTACACCAGTTCGATATCGTAGCCGTAGTAGGAATATAAAATATCCAAATAGTTGCTACCACCCCTTGCCATATACTCGCTGCCCCATTGCGACAGCCCGTTACAAGTCACCGTTGTGCCGTTGCAAAACTTGGTTGCAAGAGGCTCGATATTGCCCTTGCGCCTTACGTACACGTAAAAAAAGTCGTCCACTATCTTGCTGATATTATCAAAAATATTCCTATCTTTTACGTATTTTTGGTCAATAGCGGTAGAACTGGTTATGTCAAAATTTTTGCCACGGGAAGGGTAAAACTCGGTGTAAATTCTGTTTAGCGCAAACGATATCACCGCCAAGGTGTTTGCAACTATTGCGTTGTAATTCCAAGTTGGATAAATCTCGCTGCTTACCACGTTTTTTACGTAGTCCACAAAAGGCACGGTTATATTCTCGGCAGGTCTATCGGGAGAGCCAAGGTGCACTACTATTGAGTTAGGTATAATCGGTATCGCTTTCATACTACCTCCTACAAATTCTGCGGTGGAATTTCCACCACTTCGGTATTATCACCATCGTAGTTTTCCGGAAGTGGTATCATCATAATATTTTGTATCGACGTGTTCCCACCAAATATCTGCACGCCGTTTATTAGTAGGTTAAAATACCCCTGCTTTCTTGCGTAAATCGACACGCTCCTAAACGCCGGCAAATTCGTATCGGGCGAAAGCGAATTGTTTCTGTCTGGAGCATCTATTTCCACCACCTCGGTTTTGCCGTCCTTTTTCGACGTAAGTTTTGCAATCAGCGTAGTTTTTTCCACGTTAGTTACGTATATCTCGGCGTCCTCAAGTGGTAGTACCGCCGTCGTCGTGTAAGTAAAAATAACTAAACGTCCTTTCATAGTTACCTCGCAAATTTATTCCATACATAGTATGCACCGCCCCATTTTATTGCGACAGAACCATAGCCACTTTTACCGCCATTTTTCTCACCTCGCCTCAATCCACTTCGTTTACACCTCTTTTCTCACCTCACCACAATTCTATACTTGTTCCGCCTCTCGCCCCACTTCTTGACAAGTTTCCCCTTTTCTTCTTCCCTATAAAAAACGGCCCCACTGCGCAAGGGGGCTGCCAGCACGCTGGCTGGGGGATTGTCTTACACATTTTCTCAAACTCAACTTTTTCCTACTCACAACGATAATTTAATTGCACTTTTTCTCAATTTATTATCTTTCCTTATTTCACAATCCCTCCGTCGCTTTGCGACACCTCCCTTTGCACAAGGGAGGCTCAATAGGATAAAATAAATCTTTTTTTAGCACAAGGAAGGCTAAGTTTAGATTGACTAAAATCTTTCTTTTACACAAAACGCAATTCACCTTATTTTGCCCTCTTGCCTCTTACTAATCACATCTCTATCATTGTTCCGCCTTTTGCCTTTGCCATTTCTCTTACTAACCGACTAAAAACCCGTCCACCACTAATCCCTCTTCCTCTTCCTCTTCCTCTTCCTCTTCCTCTTCCTCTTCCAAACTTACAAATATACACAAAAAACGGCCCCACTGCGCAAGGGGGCTGCCAGCAACGGCTGGCTGGGGGATTGTCTTACTATACAATGATTTATTTTATTTTTTAGTTTCCTATTTACTTTATCCAAACTAATATAAAAAACACTATTCCCTTTTCACAATCCCTCCGACGCTTTGAGCCACCTCCCTTTGCACAAGGGAGGCTTATAAGAAAAAAGGAAGGCAACTAATCGCCTTCCTAATAAACGTTATAAACTATGTGTTTTATTTAATTACAGTATATGTATTTTATCTTATTCCTGTATTTTGCGGTTTACCAACTTCCGCCGCCGCCTCCACCGAAGCCGCCGCCTCCTCTAAATCCGCCACCTGACGAGCCGCCACCAAACTTGCCCACCATAGAACTTGCGGTTTTTGCCGCCGCTTGTACTATTTGCATATTTACTTGGCTGGTAATCGCCTTTGCAATTCTAGTATAGACGTATAGGTCGATAAGGTCTACGCCGCCCGTTGAGTTAATCCAACTAGGTGCGCTCATAGGTATTCCCTTGAATTTATCTTCTAGTACGTCGGATACGCCAAGAACGTTTGCGTAAGGAAGAATTTTGTAAAAATACTCCGGATCCTCGTTCACAAGTTGTTCCAGTTTATCCTTTTCCGCAACCTCGATAAAGTTTCTAAAGCCCATAATTTCGCCAAGAAGTTCGTTGTACTGCTCGCTACGTTTGTGGATATAAGGTGAAATCCAGCAAGTAAGCACCGGGCAAATCATCATAGCAAAGCCCTCGATATAGGTTTGGTACTGAGTTAGTTTGATAATCTCCATACCAACCAAAGCAACCACTACGCCAACAGCCCCGTATCCAACAAAATTCAACGTCTTTTTAGAAGAGGATAGTTTTGGCAGTTTGTTCATCACTCTGTAACCTAGCCAGTAGTAGCCGCCTACGATTGCCACGATTAGAATGCTCCATACAGACACGTTAAAGTCCACAATTTTGTACTTAATCACGTCCATAAGCGTGCTGATTATTAGCACAAACGCCATAGATATTGCGGCAAACACGTAACTAAAAATTTTGCTCAGCCTTGTGTAACGCATACCGCTGTACTCTTGTGCCACGTTCTTTTTGGCTTTTGTCATAGTGTTTGCAAAACTTTCGCCAAGGTCTTTGATATTGACAAAGTCAGCCCCTCTAAATAGTGCGTTAAACACGGTGTGCTCGTAATATTTACACTTTTCAGGTAGTTCGCCACGCTTTCTTAGTAGCACCTTTTTGCCACTACTTTGTATCTCGATTACGCCAAGCGACGCCCAGTAGAATATAAGGCTGGTCATGTCGGTGTTCTCCACCTTGCCGTCGATTAGGTATCCCATATCGCAAGGCGGCATATTATGAGGCGGGTCAAACCTAACCACTTCCACCACCTTGTCGTCTCTACCCCAAGCAACCAGCATAATAATCGCAACCACAAGAACTAGCGCCCCTGCCAAGAATATGTACAGCGCATCAAGGTCCACCACGTTTTTTAGCGTTCCCTTTGGAAAATCTATCCTTACCGATACGCCGTTAAAACTTGAAAGCGGATAGCCGTTTGACGTAATAAGCAACTTATTGCCATCAACTACCACATTAGCATAGTTATTAGTGTCTGTCCCAACAGCGCCGCTCACCACCCAAATACCGTTATTTTCGGCGGTTGGCATCGTCAAGGTGACGTTAAAACTCTTGATTACGGTGTCGAACCCAAAAGGCACGACGTTGTAAAGCAAACTATCCTTGCTTTCCTTGTATTTTGGCATTGTTACGTTATATGTAATGGTGTAAGTTTTGGTCGTTCCTTCGTATACGATTTCGTCCTTATCACCTATAACAAGGCGCAAATAATTGCTCCCTTTTTTAAGTGAAAAAGGAGCGCCCTCAACGTTCAGGTTGGAGTAATCCTCCCCCGACGCCATAGTTAAATCTCTGTAAATTCCGTGTGTGTTTGCCGAGTAGTACACCGTTATCGTTTCGGTAACCTTTGCAAGCCTACCCTTAGAGCAGTCGATATTTGCCGAAAAATTCGTAATTTCATAACCGCTTGTCGAGGTAGCAGTAGCGCTTTCGCCATAAGCGACTTTATCGCTAGGTAATACAACCAGCAATAAAGCCACTAATAAAAACATGGCCACCAAAACCAGCAAACACCGTTTTTGGTATTTATTCGTCATTTTTAGAATTGAACTTTTACGTTTTCTCTTGATTGTTCGTCAACTTCGAAGAACGCTTTCTTCTCAAGTTTCATCATGTTAGCAATGATATTTGCAGGGAATAGTCTAATGCCGGTATTGAAGTTTTTAACGTTGCCGTTATAGTATTTTCTAGCATTAGCAATATCAGCCTCAATGCCTTGAATTTGCGATTGCAAGTTGATAAATTGAACGTCAGCCTTTAAGTTAGGATAGTTCTCGGTTAGCATCATTAACTTGCTTAAAGCGTTAGTAAGTTCGCCCTCTGCTTTAACTTTTGCGTTGATATCGTTAGTGTTAGTAGCACTTCTTGCAGCGATAACGTTTGTTAGCGTTTCGTTTTCGTGCTTTACGTAACCCTTTACGCACTCAACAAGGTTAGGAATCATATCGTATCTTTTCTTTAGATACACGTCCATAGTAGAGAAAGACTCGTCTACCTTTACTTCCATTGTAACGAATTTGTTTCTTGTAGCGATAGCCCAAGCGATTATACCAACGATAATAAGCACAAGCACAACTGCTACGACAATTCCAACTATTGCACCAACTGGCATGTTTTTGTCCTCCAAAAATGAATATTTTTCTACTTAAATTATACAATACTTTTTGCAACTATATATATTAAGTTTGCAAAAAAAAATTTATTTTTTGTGTAATTATTCCCATTTTGTCGGCTAGTTTGCTTTTTTTAATCTTAAAAACCGCTATTTTTACCACTAAAACGCTCAAAACCACAAAATTTACTGCCTACAATATATATTTATAATTCCTAAAATTTGTTTTTATTTTCATTATTGATAAATTCAATATTATATGTTATTATTAAGAAAAAGGAAACTATATTATGGAAAATAAAACGGCTGAACAAAATTCCAACTTTATTCCTCACATTTGTGAAAAATGCGAAACAGAATATTTAGGAAATTTTTGTCCTAATTGTGGTAATCCACGTAATAAGCCACCATCTACCAGCGACCATTCCAGTGATCCTACATTATTAAATGATAATAATCAAGTTGCTGAAAAAAACTCGCATTTTTTCTTGAAATTTGTATTATTCCTTTTATCTATAGCATTATTAGGCTTCATTATATATGCGATTTCTTTAAGCATTTATTCCTCTAATTCCGACGCAAACAAATCGAACGGTAATATATCCCCAACATTAACTATTAAATCTGCCCCAACTGTAGAGGCAAACGAATCTTTGGCGGACATAGTTTTTAATGTATCTTGTCCTAATCATAATTATAGATATGTAATAATCGAATTTACACTACTTGACAAAAACGGAGACGCAATAGTATCAAGAACCTTGCGAAAAGACGACTTAAAAAAAGGTGGCTCGTATCAATTAAAATACACTCCTTCTTTTCAAGAGATATTTGCCACTCGAAGTATGCAGTACCGTATTAAAGATTACAAATAATTTTTACAAATAAAAAGGTAGAGGCGTCGCACTCTACTTTTTTTATGAAAAACATATTATTTGTTTTTATTTTCATTATTGACATGCAATTTTTCGAGCGGTAAAATAAAGGCGGAGGAAAAAAATCATGAGTAAAAAATCGGGCGGCAAATCCACCTCTACTCCACTTGGGAAAAAGGTTTGGGCAAGCGCTATTATTTTTGGACTAATAGGTCAAATCGCTTGGGTTGTGGAAAATATGTTTTTCGCAAAATTCGGGCAAGATTTATTTGATACAAGCGGAGAATTATATTACACCGTTACAACGCTTATGGTTGTGCTTTCGGCAATCACGGCAACCGTTACCACAATATTTGCAGGAGGGCTTGTGGATAAACTGGGCAAGCGTAAGCCCTTTATCACAATAGGCTATATTTTTTGGGGTATTACCATTATGCTGTTTGCCGCAATTCCCATCAACAGCAAGGCTGATGCGTGGGGAATTATCACCGCTCTTGTCGTACTGGACTGCGTGATGACTTTCTGTGGCTCAACCGCTAACGACGCTGCGTTCAACGCTTGGATTACCGACGTAACCGACGTTACAAACCGTGGCAAAGTGAACGCATCGCTAAATATTTTGCCTGTAATTGCCACCGTGCTTGTGTTTGGAATAGGTATGTTCACCTACGACAGCGGCTCTATCGTAAACGGCGTAAAAGTCTCCATTTTTGACAGAAACCCTATGATGATAAAAAGTTTCTTTATCATAATCGGCGTTCTTCCTATCCTTGGCGGGCTTTTATCCACGTTCTTACTAAAAGACTCGCCTAGCATTGTAAAAGGTCAAAACAAACATTACCTAAAAAACACCTTCTACGGCTTTAAACCGGAGGTAGTTAAAAGCAACAAAATGCTGTACGTAACGCTAATCACCTTGTGTTTACTAGGCATAGCGCAACAAACTTTCCTATCCTACCTAATGAATTTTATCGAAAAAACGCTGGGAATAAACGACTACATTATTCCGCTTGCGGTTATCATTTTACTAGGCGCAATTATGACGGGCGTTATCGGTGCAATATTTGACAAGGTGGGCAGAAAGCATTTTTACATGCCGCTTCTTATCACCGTTGTGGTTGGCGCAATCGTGGTTTACTGCATGAAATTTATGCCAAAATCCGCCTACCTACCCGTGCTGATTATCGCAGGAGTAGTGCTTCTTGGCGCAATGCTTACCCTTTCTAGCGCACTACAATCCTCTTTCCAAGACTACATACCAAAAGGCTGCGAAGGAAGATTTCAAGGCGTGAGAATGTGCTTTACCGTGCTAATTCCTATGGGGCTAGGTATCGGAATTGCCCAAGCGGTTGGTATGAACTCGCACACCTCTGAAGAGGCGGCTCAAGTATCGCCACCGTTCGAACTTTTCTTAGCGGCGGCAATTATCGTTGCAGTTGCGGTTATCCCTATGATTTTCGTAATTAAGGACGCTGATAGGCTACGCTCCTCTCTTCTTGCTAGCAAAAACAACGAAGAATTAGCCTGCGAGCCAGCCGAGAATATCAACGCTATCGATAACGAAACGGGCAGTCAAAACGACTGATAACAGCATACTTACCTAAGGAATAGAAACGTAAAAACAATTAAAAAACGCTATTTAATGGCTACTAATCAGCCCGACAAGTATATGCTAAATATTGCTTTTATTAAACCGTTTAGTCCTTCTTTTAAAACGGTTTGAACTAATTATAAAAAAATGTAAAAGCAAAATTTTATGCAATGCTTATTAAATTTTAAATCGTAACTTAAATTAAGATAAAACAAAAAAATGCGAAATTACTTCGCATTTTTTTATACCTTATTAAATAGGCGCTGCCTATTTTTTGATAGGCTCTATCTCGAACTCATACCTTAGCGTGCAGCCAAAAGCAATTTGATACTCTTTAAGCGGTAATGGTCCGCAACTATTCGAGCCCGTGCCCCTTACAAAGCCGTCCACAGCCATAAACGTGGTGTTTTCGTCAGGAATATCCTCGATATGTTTTGCCTTTTTAAGCATTCCCAAAGTGAAGTGGTTTGCGTTAAAGTTAAAGCACTTATCCAAAGCATTTATCCTTAGACCTTTGCCCTCGTCGTTTGTAATTTCGGCGTATCTTACGTCACACCTATTGCCCGAGTCTTGCGGTTTGATGTACTTGTGCCCCATATTGCTTACCGTGTTTTCGTAAATTCCGATAGGTGCGTGCTCCTTAAAGTCGCAATAGTTTTCCTCTTTTCCTCGTCCGTAATATTTTACGTTTTCAAACTCTTTTGGCATCTCTAAATGAACGCCAAATCTTGGCAACTTGTCAAGTAGCGGACTAATCTTTTTTAGCACCGCCGTAATTTTTACCTTGCCCGACTTATCAAAGCGGTAAGTAACCACGCTTTTAGCAAGAACGATAATTCCAAAGGTAAATAGATAAGTAGTCCTTACCACTTTTTCGCCCTCTTCCGTTTTAATTTTGGTTGACACAAGTTTTGCTTTTGCTTTATCTAGCCCTATCGTTTTCCAGAATATCGCAATATTTTTGTCGTTATCAATCGTGCCTCTAAATATATGCGGTACAAAGCCATAACAAGCATCAATCGGGGTTTTATTCACGCATTCTGCATCATAAACCTTGAAACTTGCTAGTCCGAACTTATCGAATACAGCAGTTACGTTATCGGTTCTCGCCACGATTTCGCCTTTCTCTTTGGTTATTTCCACGCCCTTAAAGTCGCAACTTTTAAAACGAATTTCCTCGCTAAGCACAATTTGTTCGGTGGCAACTTCCTCTTTCGTCGCCTTGCTAGTATAGATAAAGTTTACAAACAAATCACCACAATTTTGCTCGCCAAAGTCCACTTTTACCACTTTTTCCTCTTGTGGCAAAATCACCTCGCTAATTTCTCCTTTCTTAACTTCCTTGCCGTCTGCAAGTACTACGTAGGTAATATTTAGATCGCTGCTATCTTTAAAATATCTCGTGTTTTTCAGTTTAAACTCGCCGCTACAATATTTTGCCCTAATCGGTCTGTAACACGCCTTCATTTCCAAAGCACCGCTCGACGGCTTGCGGTCGGGATAAAATAGTCCGTCCACGCAAAAGTTACCGTCGTGAATAGGCTCGTTGTGGTCGCCGCCGTACGTCCATTTGTACTTTGCGTTTTCGTCGTAAACCGAATGGTCTGCAAACTCCCAAATACAGCCGCCCAAGAACTGCTTTGACTTGTAGAAAAGTTTTACGTAGTCCTCTAATCCACCGGGACCGTTACCCATAGCGTGCGCATATTCGCATTGAAAAAACGGCTTGCCCTTATACTTATCCTCGCAAGTACCGTCCAAAATTTTCTCCATTAAGTCAAGGTGAGCGTACATTCTAGACACCACGTCGTAAGCCCAACGCTTGCTAAAAGTCACCCCTTCGTAATGCACGGGGATTTCAGGGTTGACCTTTTTTAAGTAGTCGTAGCACGCATCTTGACAAGCATATCCGCCCGCCTCGTTTCCAAGGCTCCACATAGTTATAGACGGGTGATTTTTGTCCCTCTCGTACATTCTTTCCACCCTGTCTAAATAATGGCTTATCCAAGCCGTGTTATTGCTTAATGTGTTCGGTTTAAAGGTGGTGTAAGGCACAGCGTAAAAGCCGTGCGTTTCAATATCAGCCTCGTCGATTACGTACAAGCCGTACACGTCGCACATTGTCAAAAATGACGGATCAGGCGGATAGTGAGAGGTACGAACGGCGTTACAGTTGTACTCTTTCATTATTTTCACGTCGTTTTCAAGGTCTTCTAGGCTTTCTGCGTAGCCTTTTACAGGGTGCGTGTCGTGGTGGTTTACGCCAAGAATTTTGATTGCCTCGCCGTTAAACAAGAACACCTCGCCGTCAATTTTAATATCCTTAAAGCCAACGTACGTGCGGATAAATTCCTGCCCTTTTCCGCTTACCGTTATCTTCACTTCGTATAGGTTAGGCGTTTCGCTAGTCCACTCCTTAACCTTTAAATTTTCAAGGGTGATTTCCTCTTTGTAGTCTATCTCGAATAATTCGCTTGTAATTTTTACCTTAGCGCCATCAAGACTACCCGTCAATTTAACGGTTAGGTTGTACGTGCCGTCCTCGTTCTTATTTGCCCTAAACATGTAGTCGTCCACGTGGTTTTCTGCTTGATTTATTATTAGTACGTCTCTAAAAATACCGTTCTCTCTAAACATATCTTGGCATTCAAGGTACGTGCCGTTGCTCCATTTGTAGTTTACTACAAATATCTCGTTTTCGCCCTCAACCACAAAACCTGTCACGTCAAACTCCGCCGTATTATGCGAGCCCTCAGAATAGCCAACGTATTTTCCGTTCACGTACACGGCAATAGCCCCCGCCACGCCCAAAAAAGTAAGCACTTGACGGCTTACCTTAGATAAGTTCACCGTTTTTCTGTATATTCCAACCGCAACGTCAGTAGGGATATACGGCGGATTTTTCTTAAACGGATACCTAGTATTTATGTAAGCGATTTGGTCGTAGCCTTTTCTTTGCCACGTACTTGGCACGCTGATTTTATCAAACTGTTCGCTTTCCGTTTCAAACAAGTCGGGTACTTGGCTTAGTTTTTCGTAGTACTTAAAATCCCACTCACCGCTCAAAACCACCACTCTTGTAGAGTTATACCTCTCGCTAACGTAATCAGTTTTTTCTGCCTCTTCTTCGCTTTCAAAAGGCACAAAGTACGCCCTCGCTTTTAACTTATTCTCCTCAAAAACACCAAAGTCTCCGTGAATTTTTTTGTTAATCTCGTATTTCATCTTACTCTCCCCAACGTTTTCTGTAAAAACTTATAATTTTAATAAAAAATTCTTTATTTATCTAAAAAGCATAATTATTAAATAATTATACCTCCTATATACGTAGTTTACCAACATTTTGCGAATTGTTCAATACTTCACCAAAATATTTACGAAAAAAGTTTAACCAAAACCAAGCAACTCCCTCCATTTTCTTTGCGTTACGCTTTGTAAATTCTAAGATAATGAAACCGTAAAGAAGACAGCGTTTGAAAGCAAAAAGCCGAACGCTAGTCGTTCGGCTTTGTGATTGACCTTGTCTTTTTGTTTAAAATTTATTTAAGATTATGTTCTATTTTACTATATTTTTTTGGAGATTTTAGTTTAGACTACTTTCACAACCGTCATCAATTCTTTCGTTCTTAGGATAATCGATCCGTCTAGCGCATTGATATAATACGACCATTGAACTTCACCATCATTAAACACTAGGTAGAAGAACGGAGGTCTTTCAAGGTCAATCAGTTCTTGAACAGTAAAGGTAATTTCATTTGTAATTGCTCCCATAAACACATCTTCAAGTGCGATTTGTTTTGCTACTTCAATGTAGATATACTGCGATTTTGAAATCACTTCTCCAGAATTAACATCAATCATATAACTGTATTGATATCTTTTCGTATGAAACTCTAAAATCCAACACGGACGTCCTTGATTGCGACTTAAAACTTCCTTAGTAAACACAACTTCTTGCGATTCCGGAAGGTTTGCGTCAAGAAAAGCAATCTCTTTTGCCTGCTCCAACGAAATCCAAATAGGCTCTTCGTTAGCATGCATCACAGCGCCTGATGTTGCATCGATACGATATGTCCATCTCGTGTACCAGTTGTTAAACACAAACAGGTAATATGGAGTTTTGATACCGCCATCGACCAATTCTTCGGTAGAAAACGTAATCTTTTCCATTTCGCCTGTTACCCCTGCGTGCTCCAAAGCAGTTTTTCTTGCAACTTCGATGTTAATATAACGAACTTTAAAAATCACTTCTCCCGAAACCGCATCGATTTTATAACTATACTGATATTTTTCGGTATAAAACTCTAGCACCCAGCACGGACGTCCTTGATTGCGACTTAAAACTTCCTTTGTAAAAGTAACCTTTTCATTATCGATCCCTGCATCTTTCAAAGCAATTTCTTTTGCTTTTTCCACCGAAATCATTATATCTGTTTTACTTTTTTCAAGGACGATTCCAAGCGTTGCGTCGATTTTATAAGTCCATTGCGTCTTGCCGTTATTAAACTCAAAGTAGAAGTACGGAGTTTTAATTCCGCCGCCAACGTATTCCTCAATGGTAAACACAAGTTTTTCAAAGTCATCAAACACGCCCGCATCCTTTGTTGCAATTTCCTTTGCCTCTTTTATATCTATATGATAATCAAAATAGAATACGTCGCCGGTTTTTGCGTCAACCTTGACGCTGTATTGAAACTTTTGGGTATAAAATTCCAAAATCCAGCAAGGGCGACCTTGATTGCGATTCAACTCTTCCTTAGTGAACACGACTTTTTCTTCGACTTCAACGTTCACGTTCGCAAACTTTAATGCAATTTCTCTAGCCTCTTCCAGCGAGATAAAGAACCCTACGCAGTTTTTTTCAATGATAGCGCCACTCGTTGCGTCAATACGATAAGTCCACTCGAATTGCCTGTCGTTGAACACAAGACGATAATACGGTGTTTTAATTCCGCCATCGATAAGAACAGCCTCGGTAAAAGTAACTCTATTCTCACAGCCTGAATCTTCAAGAGCGATTTGCTTAGCACGGATAATTCCGATAAACCTACTAGAAACAACTTTTGAATCGACCTTTTCTTGTAAACTAACCAACTCGTCTAGTGGAAGTTTTGCAAGTTCGTCCACAGTCAAGCCGCTCACCTTTGACGCATCGCTAATAAGTTTTGCCTTGCCTTCGGACACTTTGTATTTTTTTGCAATTTCGTTAGTTTCTTTGCTTTCCGCCTCGTTGACGTACACCAACGTTTTCACCGCCTTGGTTTCTTCAAGAGCGGACTGCACGTTTTCTGATACGGATTTTTTCAGTTTCCTATTCTCGCTAAGTTGTTTGTTGAACGATACCAAAACGGTGTCGTTTCTGTCCATATACCCGGCAGCCTTATACGCCGAAATTGTCACCATGATTGCGGTTCTAAGGTCGTGTCCTTTTAGTTTTAACGTTCCAAGCACGTCTTTTGCGTCGTCATTTAAAAAGCGTACTTCTTTTACGCTACCGTTTCTTGCGATAGTAAACTCAACGCCGGGGTTGATTTCCATCGTGACCTTGCCTGCTTCCTTGTTTTCAATAGACAACGGCGTCACGATACTTATGCAAATCATCAACACCAAACACGCCGCAAGCAACGCAATCAATCGAGGTTTAATCTTTTTTTTACGTGCCTTCTCTACGGGCGTTGCTTCGGTAATTAAATTGTCGTCAATCTGACCGATTGCATTCAATAATTTTTCATTTTTCATAAAACGATTCCCTCCTTTTCAAGATTTTGTTTTAATTCGATACGCATACGATACAAAATGGATTTGACCTTGCTTTCACTCATGTCGTGCATTGTGGCGATTTCGCATATAGGATACATATACCAGTATCTTTGCACGAATACGTTGCGTTTCGTCTTGTTTTGAGCATGCAAAAAACGATTTATCACTGCCACCAAATGCGCTTCGTCAAGCGTCTCTTCAATACCTTTTATATTTGGAATGCAGTTCTCTATTTCGGACAAAACAATTTCGATTTGCCCACTCCCTCGCTTAACTGCCGAGTGATACTTATATCGATTGATTGCAAGATTTCGAGTGATTTTTCCTAGAAATGCCGTTAGGTTGCTTGGTTTTTGCGGAGGTATACCATTCCACGCACCAAGATAAGTATCGTTTACACATTCCTCCACATCCAAACGATTAAAAAGAATGTTGTAAGCAATCGTGTGGCAGTATTTCCCGTACTTATCCGCAGTAACGGATATTGCGCTCTCGTTTCGCTCCCAAAATAAATCGATAATTTTGTGGTCATCCATATTGTGCCTCCCTAATTGCCATCAAACTTGTCCTTACGGTTTCGATGACAATAATCGTATGCGTCTTATCTATAAAGACAACAAAAAAATCCGCAAGTTGCGTGAAAGTTAAAATTTTTCAAAAATTTTTCTCACGCTGCGGATTTTAATAGTATTTATTTTGTTTTTAACTTTCTACTTGTATTTTATATTTTACTCCTTATAACTATTATAATATAAAATTCAACAAATTAAAAGACATCAACTTCCACACTAAATTTAGCACAACTACGGGGTAGCCTTTTCAATATATTGCTCGAAAAACAAAGCCATAAATATGTTTCGCCGCACAATATCTACCCGTATTATCAAAACAGTAAAACGGCATAGAAAAACCGAGCGCTTGAAACACTCGGTTAAAGGTTGTAATATATTTATAGTTTGATTTTTAGTCCGCAATAATATCTTGTAAAAAAACGAACTTTGAATTTTCATCAAAGTTCGTTTTACTTGTGTTTGGTGCGCGATCAGGGACTCGAACCCTGGGCCCACTGATTAAGAGTCAGTTGCTCTACCAACTGAGCTAATCACGCACAATGGAGCGGGAAACGAGATTCGAACTCGCGACATTTGCCTTGGCAAGGCAACGCTCTACCGCTGAGCCATTCCCGCAATAAAAAAAATAAGAAAGATCTTTGGTGCGGCTGAAGAGACTTGAACTCCCACCCGTTCGGACTAGATCCTAAGTCTAGCGCGTCTGCCAATTCCGCCACAGCCGCATATATATATCTTTCTTATTTTTACTGGTGATCCATCCGAGATTCGAACTCGGGACACCTTGATTAAAAGTCAAGTGCTCTACCGACTGAGCTAATGAATCATACGATGGCTGGGGTGGCAGGATTTGAACCTACGAATACTAGAGTCAAAGTCTAGTGCCTTACCGCTTGGCGACACCCCAATATTTAATTTATTGTGGGGTGAGTAAAGGGAGTCGAACCCTTGACCTCTAGGGCCACAACCTAGCGCTCTAACCTACTGAGCTATACCCACCACTTTTTTGGTGAGCCAGAAGGGATTTGAACCCCCGACACACGGCTTAGAAGGCCGTTGCTCTATCCAACTGAGCTACTGGCTCAAACACCGCTTTAAACGGGATTCTTCTTTTTGGAGCGGGTGATGGGAATCGAACCCACGCGACCAGCTTGGAAGGCTGGGATTCTACCGTTGAACTACACCCGCATCACTCACAACGCTTGATTATTCTATCATTTAAAAACACTAATGTCAATGATTTTTAACCTATTTTTACAATTTTAGCAAAAATCTTTTTTTCATTCACCACAACGTAGGCATAAGACTTTTCAAAATTAGCAGGAAGCGACAAACTTCCGGGGTTTACAAGGGTGACGTCTTCCTCTTTTTCCACCACCGCAATATGCGTGTGACCGAACAAAACAAGGTCTGCTAAGACCTCTTTTGCCCTGTAAAACAGCCTTGTAAGGTCGGTTTTTACCGAGTACTTATCGCCGTGAGTAACCAAAACTTTTACGCCCTCCACTTCAAAGGTAATTTCAGTGTCTAGGCTCACCCCGTCGCAATTACCTTTTACGGCAATCAGTTTTTTGTCGTACTTAACAAGGTAGTCCGCAAGGCTTAAAAAACCGTCGCCACAAAATACGACGTAATCCGCCTCGTCCATCACCTGTTCGATTTTTCTTAGCGTGCTTCTGTCGTAATGTACGTCGGACACGACCACCATCGTTTTCATAGTTTTTTCCTAAGGTTGTTTAGTGCGTTTGCTCTGTGGCTTACCAAATTTTTTTCTTCCTGACTTGCCACGCCGAAAGTCTTTTGTAACTTGTCGCAATAAAATAGCGGATCATAACCAAAGCCGCCGTCACCTACTCGCTCGCTAAGGACGTGACCTTCCACGCTGCCTTCGGCAAAAACGTACTCGCCGTTTGGATAATACAAGGTAACCACGCTGACAAACCTAGCCGTCTTTTCCTCGTAACTAAACCCTTCAAGTAGTTTTAGCAATTTATCGTTGTTGTTTTCGTCGTTACATGGCTCGCCGGCAAACCTAGCGCTATACACCCCCGGCGCTCCGCCCAAAACGTCCACAACCAGTCCGCTGTCGTCGGCAAGGCTTGGCTTTCCCGTAATTTCGGTGATAGCCTTTGCTTTAATCAGCGAATTTTCAAAAAACGTAGCACCCGTTTCCTCCACGTCCACGTCAATGCCAAGTTCTTTTAGCGAATAAATTTTGGTAAACTTATCCCCGATAATTTGCTTTATCTCACGTATTTTATTTTGATTGTTGCTTGCAATTACTAATTCCATTTCGTACCTCGGCTATATTATATATTATAGATATTAAATAGTCAAATACAAATAATTTTATAGCCGCAGCACTTTTTCAAAACTTACATTTCGTGTCCCGCAATATAATATAGTTTTCTAAACGTTTGCCTAACTTACCTCTTTTTATTAAGTAGTTATCGGTATTTAATTTTACATAAAAAATACTTTATCTACCTATTTTGATAGATAAAGTATTATATTTTGCTATTATAGTAGTATGCAGATAATTCCGCCTTTTGCCTCGTTGATTATCTTTGCCAAGGTGCGTTTCATTTTTAGTTTCACCTCGCTAGGCATATTATTTAGTTTTTGAGTTATGCCCTCTTTCATTAGTTCATCTAGGCTCTTACCGAATAAATTCGTTCTGTATAGGCTAGGCTTGTCATTTTCAAACTGCTCTTTCATCGTGCTTAGTAGCGCTTTTGCTTGCGCCTCGTCGCCAACTATCGGAGATATTTCTGCCTCGATAGGAATTTTCAGCATATGCACGCTGTCCGCCTTCGCTTTAATCTTAATGCCGTAGCCACCGCCCTTTTTAAATATAATCGGCTCTTCTAGTTCCATTTCGTCCACACTAGGATACACCATGCCGTAGCCCGTGCTTTCCACCCCGTCTATCGCCTCTTTCATACCCACGTACTTAATCTCGCAAGAGGACAAATATCTTACGTAATTTACAAGGTCGAAGTCGTCAGCGATTTCCTTTCCGCACTCTTTACTTAGCACCATATAAAATACGTCATCTTTTGGCGTAAGCGAAACTTCGATACTGCCGTCGCCCATATTCACGTCAAATTCAAACGGCGATTTAACGTAATTTGAGGTGTCAAAAGCGTTTTCAATGCCTGTAAAATCGCTCATTTTATTTGCTTTATCCAAATTATTTCTCAAAGTTTCCATAATCTCGGCGATAATCGGGCTATCCTCGTCTAATGCTTGTAACCACCTAGGAATATTCACGTCAATCCTCTTAATCGGGAATTCGTACAGCATTTCTTCCATAATTTCCGCCATATCCTCTTTTTTAAGTTCCAGCACGTTTTTGATAATTACGGGGGCGTCGTATTTTGCGGCAAGTTCGTTTCTTAAATTCATTGCGCTATCGTTAAGTTCCTTGCAATTTAGAAGTATAACAAACGGCTTGTTTAGGGCTTTAAGTTCGCTTACCGCCCTTTCCTCGCTCTTTACGTAGTTTTCCCTAGGGATATCAGCAATAGAGCCGTCGGTCGTAACCAAAATACCCACGGTGGAATGCTCTGTGATTACCTTTTCAGTACCTATTTCGCCCGCCTTGCTAAGCGGCATTTTTTCCTTGCTCCACGGCGTGTTCACCATTCTGTCCTCGCCGTTTTCCTTGTCGCCGATTGCCCCGTCTACAATGTAGCCCACGCAATCGATTAGGCGCATTTTACAACTAATTTTGTCGCTAAACTTCACACTCACCGCCTCACTAGGCACAAATTTTGGCTCAGTGGTCATAATCGTTTTGCCGTTTGCGGACTGAGGAAGTTCGTCTTTCGCTCTTATTTTGGCGTTTTCGCCTTCGATACGCTCTAAAACTACCTCCTCCATAAGCCTCTGAATAAAGGTAGATTTACCCGTCCTAACAGGACCTACCACACCGATATAAATATCGCCGTTAGTTCTTTCTGCAATATCTTTATACAAGTCGAAATTACTCATAAAAACCTCCTTAATCACAATGTAAATATATGGCGAGGCTAACCCGTTTATTACCGCTTTAACAAATTTAACCAAAAATTCCCAAAATATAATTGACGATATTTAGATAACTATATATAATTTATATATATACATTAAAATTCATATAAATACATAAAATATAATGTTAAATAACGAGGTGAAATATGAGAAACTTTTTATCAAAAAACGTTCAAGCAATTCCTCAATCCGGCATTAGAAAATTTTTCGATATCGCAGCAGAGAGAAAGGACTGTTTGTCTCTTGGCGTCGGCGAGCCTGATTTTGTTACGAATAAAGAGTTTATGCAAGCAGGTATCGACTCCTTATTAGAGGGCAAAACGCAATATACTGCAAACCGTGGCTTACTAGAACTTAGAGAGGCAATCTCGAAGTATCTTTTTACTAGGTACAACCTGTCTTACGACGCCAAAACCGAACTTATCATAACCGTTGGCGCTTCGGAGGCGATTGATATTGCGCTTCGTGGCGTTATTGATCCGGGTGACGAGGTACTTATCCCACAACCTAGTTTCGTTTGTTACGGTCCAACCGTAACTCTTGGCGGCGGCACTCCCGTCGTTGTGGACACCTTTGAAAAAGACAACTTCAAACTAACCCCCGAAAACCTTGAAAAAGTGATTACGGACAAAACCAAAGTGCTGGTTTTCCCTTATCCAAACAATCCAACGGGCGGAATTATGGAAAAGGAAGATATCGAAAAGATTTTGCCTATAATTAAAAAACACGACCTACTTGTTATTTCCGACGAGATATACTCTGAACTTACCTACGGCAAAGACCACGTAAGCATCGGCTCGTTTGAGGGAATGAAGGAAAGAACGATTGTAATAAACGGTTTTTCCAAGTCGTTTGCTATGACCGGCTGGAGAATAGGCTACCTTGCATGCCCTAAGGATATGTCGGCAGCAATGGTAAAAATCCATCAATATATGATTATGAGCGCACCAACCACCGCACAATACACGGCTTTAAAAGCGCTAGAAGTAAGTTTTGCAACCGACTTTAAAGTTGTAAACGAGATGAAAGCCGAGTACGACAAACGTAGACGTTATTGCGTAGATAGGCTGAACACTATGGGCTTACACACCTTCGAGCCGGAGGGCGCATTCTACATTTTCCCTTGCGTTAAGTCCACGGGCTTAGACGGTCAAGGCTTTGCAAAAGGCTTACTTGACGAGCAAAACTGCGCAGTTGTCCCGGGTGACGCCTTTGGAGAAAGCGGCAAGTACTTTATTAGGATAAGTTATGCTTACTCTATGGAAAAATTAAAAGCCTGCCTAGACAGAATCGAAACGTTCTGCAAAACGCACCACGAATAACAACCACTCGTTACATACAATAAGATAAACAAAATCTTGTTAAATACATAGTAAAATATAATATTAAGTAATAAAACGATAAAAAGCGGAACTACGCCGCTTTTTTATTTTGCATAAATATAATTTTTAAAGCATAAAAACCTCGCAAACGTTTGACAGCACACCTAACTAGGTTTACAATAAAGTTACAAATAAATATTGGTACTTTGGGCAGGGATTAACCCGACCGGATGTAATGCTAGCCTCGACTAGACGAGTCATACAGCCCCAACAGTTGATACGGTGAGATTCCGTAACCGTCAGTAAAGTCTGAATGGGAAAGAACCGTAATGTCGATAGTGGCGTTTTCTTTCCTTTTTTCGCATGAAGAAAGGATTTTTTTATCGGCATAGTGTTTTTTTAAAAACTCGCTCCAAAGAAAAGGAGAAAGTATGAACAAAAAAAGAAACACATTATATCTTACTTTGACGGCAATGTTTACCGCTCTTACTTGCGTAACCACAATGTTCGTTCAAATTCCAAATCCTGCAACAGGCGGATACGTAAATATCGGCGATTGCGTAGTGCTTGCAGCGGCAACGTTGCTTGGTCCTGCCGCCGGATTTTTTATCGGTGGCGTTGGCTCTTGTCTTGCGGATTTAATATCCGGATACGCACATTGGGCGCTACCTACTTTTATCATTAAAAGTATCGAGGGCTTTTTGTGTGGCATTACCACCTACTACATATTTAGGTCAAAAGCAAGTAAAGGCATCAAACTATTGTCCGTTGCTCTTGTTTCGTTTGCAAGTTCTATCATTATGATGTTTGGATACTTCTTAGCAAACTACGCAATGGGAGGCATCGGTAAAGCAACCGCAAGCGTAATTCCTAACACGATTCAAGCAGCGGTAAGTTTCGCTATCGATATTGCATTTATCTCAGCGCTAATCAAAACGAAAGTGTTTAACGGCTACCTATCGCTAAGCGTAAGCGACAAACTATTGCAAAAGAACAAACAAAAACACGCCTTAGCAACTGCTAGCGGAGTTACGGTAGATAGTTCGTCAAACGAACCTACTGAGGAAAAATAACAAAAAAATAGCATATTAAAACTCGCCACTTTTAGTAAAAATATTTGGGTTAAACAAAGTTTACTACTTGGATTTTTAGTACGTGGCAAAAATAAGAATAACGCATAAAAGGGATTTTGTAATCCCTTTTTTTATTTGATTTTCTTTTTTTTTAACCTCTAACTTATACCTCTAATTCTTATGTTTCACTTTCATTTTTAGCAAAAAATCGTACTTAATTTACTATCTTTTTAAGGTAAAACAACTAACGGCAAAGCAACAAAATACCCTCTTTTCCATTTCCGCTAAGTAGAAAAACCTATTATTTTCACGCAAAAATCACCATTTTTCCCCTAAAACTCACTCAAAATATCAAAAAATTGTGATTATTATATAATTTTTGGAGAAAAATAAAAAAAATATTAAAAAAACCGTTGACATAATGGAAAAGTGGATATATAATTTTAGCAATCAAAGATGTTAATTGCTAACAATCTAGAATATAGACTGCTAAAAGGAGGATAATATGACCGATAAGTTTACACAAAAATCGCTACTAGCGTTACAAGATGCGTCAAGTATTGCCGGCGCAAACAAAAATACCGAGATTACTGAAGAGCATTTAGCCCTTGCGTTACTAAGCGATAGCGAAGGTTTAATACCTAACCTTTTAACCAAAATGAACGTGGACGTAAACGAACTATCTAGGCAAGTTAAAAGGATAGTAGATAATCTTCCTAGGGCAACGTATGATTACGAGCCAAAATTATCTAGTAATCTTGCAAAAATACTTAACGAATCTGAAAATAAAGCAAAAAAACAAAAAGACGAATACGTAAGCGTGGAGCATTTGTTCTCGGCAATTATCGAAAACTGCTCTACTGACCTAAGCAAAGTATTCAAACAATATGGAATTACCTTACAAAAATTTGAACAGGAGGTAAAGAAAGTGAAAAACGACAGAATTACAAGCGATAACCCTGAAAGCACCTACGACGTACTAGAAAAATACGGAATTGACCTAACCCAAAGGGCAAAAGAAGGAAAACTAGATCCCGTTATAGGCAGGGACGACGAAATAAGAAACGCAATAAGAATTTTGAGTAGGAAAACCAAAAACAACCCCGTTCTAATCGGTGAACCGGGCGTTGGTAAAACCGCAATAGTAGAAGGCTTAGCACAAAGAATAGCCAAAAACGACGTACCTGAGGGCTTGAAAAACAAATCCTTGTACGCTCTTGATATGGGCTCTTTAATTGCAGGCGCTAAGTATCGTGGCGAATTTGAGGAAAGATTAAAAGCAGTACTAAACGAAGTTAAAAAGCAAAACGGTAATTTGCTACTGTTTATTGATGAAATCCACACCATCGTAGGCGCAGGTAAAACCGAAGGCAGTATGGATGCAGGCAACATTCTAAAACCTATGCTTGCCCGTGGCGAACTACACTGTATCGGCGCAACCACCCTTGACGAATACCGTAAGTATATCGAAAAGGACGCTGCCCTAGAAAGACGTTTCCAACCTATTATGGTAAACGAGCCAACCGTAATAGACACCATCACCATACTTCGTGGATTAAAGGAAAAGTACGAAATTTTCCACGGCGTAAGAATACACGACTCGGCAATAGTTGCTGCGGCTACCTTGTCGGATAGATACATCACCGATAGATTCTTGCCCGATAAAGCAATAGACCTTATTGATGAGGCATGCGCTATGATAAGAACGGAAATTGATAGTATGCCTATCGAAATGGACGTAATCAGCCGTAAGATAATGCAACTGGAAATCGAGGAAATGGCGCTAAGCAAAGAAACCGATAAACTAAGCATAGAAAGACTAGAAAACGTTAAAAAGGAAATCAGCGAACTAAGAAGCAAGTTCAACGAAATGAAAGTTCGTCTTGAAAACGAAAAGGCAGAAATAGGCGTGGTACAAAACACCAAGGCAGAAATCGATAAAGTAAATATCGAAATCGAAAATGCAAAACGTGTAAGCGACTACGAAAAGGCTGCAAAACTTCAATACGGCACTCTTCCCGAACTACAAAAACGCTTAAAGGACGCAGAGGAAAAAACTAAGGATAACGACCATATTTTGCGTGACGAAGTCACCGTGGACGAAATAACCCAAATCGTGTCGAAGTGGACGGGAATACCCGTAACAAAACTGATGAGCAGCGAAAAAGAGAAACTACTTCACCTTGACGAAGAACTACACAAACGTGTAATCGGTCAAGACGAAGCCGTACAAAAAGTTGCCGAGGCAATCCTACGTTCAAGGGCAGGTATCGCCGACGAAAACAGACCTATCGGTTCGTTTATGTTCTTAGGCCCTACCGGTGTCGGTAAAACAGAACTAGCAAAAGCGCTATCATCTTACCTATTCGATGACGAAAGAAATATGGTAAGAATAGATATGAGCGAATATATGGAAAAATTCTCGGTATCTAGGCTAATCGGTGCGCCTCCGGGATACGTAGGCTACGATGAAGGCGGACAACTTACCGAGGCTGTAAGACGTCACCCGTATTCCGTAGTATTGTTCGACGAAATCGAAAAGGCACACCCTGACGTATTCAACGTGCTACTACAAGTGCTTGACGACGGCAGAATTACCGATAGCCAAGGCAGAACGGTAGACTTTAAGAATACCATAATCATTATGACCTCTAACCTAGGTAGCAACATTATCCTAGACAATATGGAGGACAATAACGAGATAACTAGCCAAACCAAGTACCAAATCGACAAACTACTAAAACAAACTTTTAGACCGGAGTTCTTAAACAGGCTAGACGAGATAGTAATATTCACCCCTCTAACCAAGGAGAATATCGCAAGCATCGTGGACTTAATGCTAGACAAACTATCTAAGAGGTTAAAAGACCAAGACTTGAAACTTGTAGTTACCGACAAAGCAAAAAGCGCTATCGTTTCGGGCGGCTACGATCCGATCTTTGGTGCAAGACCGCTAAAACGTTACATTGAGCAAAACGTAGAAACCTTGATTGCAAGAGCAATTCTAAAAGGTGATATTAGTAAAGATACGGTTACCGTAGACTACGACGACGGCTTCACCGTAAAATAACTTAATCCATAACTTCAACTCCAAATAAACTAAAAAAATCCCCGACGTAATCGTCGGGATTTTTTTGGTTTTCACCCGTATATAAAATATACTCTCTCTATATATTTTACGTGGCTAACGTCTTTACAATATTACACATTCGCCACTTTATACGCTTAATTTTGCTTGTAAACTACGGTTTTTGTGGTTTAACCTCTGCTATTATTAGTTGTCTATTACTAATTTGCACCTATAATTTTCACGTCGTAACTTGCCACGATTACCTTCTCTACGTCACCTTTTTTAATCACGTTTAGGCTAATTAGTTGACCTAACGCATTACCTAGTGCACTCGCCTCGATAGGACCTGCCCACACGGGAATATTCAGGCTTTTTGCAATCAACTCGTTTAAATACCCGTTGTTTGCTCCGCCCCCGATTATATGCAATCTATCGTAGGTTTTACCCGTAATCGAGCATAGGTCGTCGTAGGCTTTTTTGTAAGCCGCCGCCATAGAAACGTACACGGTTTTGGCTATTTCGCCCATCGTGTTTAACTCTATATTTTGGTGCGATTTGGCGTAATTTTTAATCTTGTCCACCATATTGCCGTGGGTGAAAAACTCCGATGAGTTCACGTCGATAATAGCGTATTTTTCACAATTTCTTGCGCTATCCACTATCTCGTCGTAAGTAATTTCGCCGCCCTCTTCCCACTCTTTTTTGCATTGCTGGATAATCCACATACCTATGATATTTTTAAGTAGTCTTACCCTTCCGTCAAAAGCAAGTTCGTTAGTGTACAAGTTTAAGTAGGTTTCTTTGCTTATTATCGGCTCGTCTACAATCGTGCCAAACAGCGACCAAGTACCGCTACTTAGGTAAAGCGGCTTTTCAGATGAAGGAACGCCTAGCACGGCGCAAGCCGTATCGTGACCTGCCGTTAAAATAACAGGTAAGTCGTAGTCTATGCCGCACTCTTTTTTTACTTCCTCTTTAATATAGCCTAGCACTTCGCCCGTTTTTTTGACCTTTGGGAATATCCTTTTGGGTATATCCTCTTTTAAAAACCTCTCGTCAAATCCGTTTTGCAGGCTGAAAAATCCGCTTGTTGAGGAGATTGTAGGCTCTGCCGCCACCTCGCCCGTCAGCATATATCCAAGAAGTTCCGGCATAAACAGTAAATATTCCACCTTGCCCCAGTCCTGATTTTCCTCGTTTCTTACGGCAAGTTGATAGGTGGTGTTGAAGTCGTTTATCGATATACCCGCCAAGGAGAAAAACTCGTAATCCTTATCTTTTAGTTTCTCTCTCATCACGGCGTTTTTATCGTCACGGTAGCACCTAGGATAATCAATCAACTCGCCTTTTTTGTCGATAAGCCCAAAGTCCACACCCCAAGTATCTATTCCAACCGAACTAAGTTTACCCACCGTGCTACTAGCAATGCCGATTGCTTTTACCACCTCGTTAAACAAGGCGTAAATATCCCACACGTATTTCCCGTCTTTTTTTATTGCGCCGTTATTAAATCTGTGCACGGTAGTTTCTTTAATTATGCCGTTTTGATATTCAAACACAATTCCCCTTCCGGAACTTGCGCCCAAATCAATAGCCAGCACCCTTGCTTCTTTTTCCATAATTACCAACCGTTAAAAGCGTCGTTTATTTCGTCCACTTGCTCGCCTATAATAGGCTGAATATTGCTAATTTGCTTTGCCAGTACCACCGACCTTGCCGAATAATCTAGTACTTCAAGCCTATCAAAAGCCTTGGTTATATTTTTTCCTATCGTGATTACGCACTCGTTATCAATAATCACCGCAGGTACTTTCGTACTAATAGTGCTTGCAATTAAGTCGTAATCCTTAATCGCTTCATAGCCTAGCCTTTCTACGTCTTTAAGCATAATGTAACTTTCAGGAATAAGCCTTGCGTCAAAGTCCTCGTTTACAACGGCAAAAGACATAGTGGCAGGCGGCATAGAGATAAATACTGCGTTTGCCTCGGGGTTTTTCTCAAATATCTTTTTGATTAGGTCTAGGTATTTGCAAGGTTTATCTTGCGACAAATATCCCCCCTCGAACCTAACGATATCCTCTGCCGATATATCAAGCGGACTATCGCATTCAGCGTTAAACAAAAATCCGCCGCCATCTCTTACTGCAAGCGTACCAAACAGGCTGCCTACCAGCCCGCCTTTGTATGCCCTTTGTAAAAAACGCACCATATCTTCTTTTACTTGGCTTACGTCGTTATTCATTTCTTTTACGGCGTAACTAGGCAACGTAAGAGGGATTTCTTTGGTGTATTTCACTTCACCCAAAGCACGTGCGCTAAACAACGTACGGCACAAATAATCCAAAGTTTCGTACTTAGCCAGCGCCGTAGCCATATCGATTGCCCCAACGGTTGCCCCGTGGTTGTCCATCATAACCGTGCGGTAGCCCTTTTTGAACTGCTCCATTACGATATTGCCAAGTTTTAGCGAGCCCGGTAGAGCGTAAGTAGAGCCGACAACTAAGCCTAGATTATCGCTATACACCCTAGCACATTTAGGGTTAGGGCTCACCCTCATACAAGCATAAGCAACCACAGCAGGTGCGTGTGCATGCACTATTGCCTTTACGTCCTTACACGTTTTGTAGATATTAGAGTGGAAAGGAAGTTCCATCGACGGTTTGTGCTTTCCTATTATCTCCCCGCTAGGCAAAACCTCCACGATATCGTCTATCGTAAGGCTGCCCTTATCTATGCTACTTGGCGTAATAAAAATATGCCCGTTTTCGTCTATTGCCGAGATATTTCCGCCTGAGGTTGTGGTAAGGGCGTTACTATACACCCTTTCCATAGCCCTCAAAACTTGTTCTTTTACGCTTATTTTTCTTATATCCATTATTTATACAATGCTCCGTAATTTTCGCAGGCTCTGTAATCAGCGCCCTCAAGGTCGCTAGTGCCAAATGCCGACCAAGAATGCGGCCTAAAAATCTTATCGCTAGGTACGTTGTGCATACTTACAGGTATTCTTAGCATAGATGCAAGCGTGATTAAATCCGCACCGATATGACCATAAGTAAACGCACCGTGATTTGCGCCCCAGTTTGCCATAACGCTGTACACGTCCTTAAATGCGCCCTCTCCCGTTAGACGTGGAGCAAACCAAGTACTAGGCCAAGTCGGATCGGTTCTGTCCCACAACGTCTTTTGCACGTCGTCAGGCACGTTTACGGTGTAACCCTCTGCAATTTGTATTACAGGTCCTAAGCCGTCCACCATATTCACCCTTGCCATAGTCACAGGTATTTCAGCCTCGGTCTTGAAGTGCGAACTAAATCCGCCGCCCCTAAAATAGCCAAGGTTTGCTTGACACCAGTCGGTTTTGTCCATAATAGCCTTGATATCCTCGTCGGTTATATTCCACCATTGCTTAATGGTGTTACCGTTTTCGTCCTTTGCCATAGCCGTTCCGTCAAGAGCCGCTGCGCCGCTGTTGATTAGGTGCATAAAGCCGTTTTCGGCACGCCCCGTAGGTTTCCAGCCGGTCACCCTTTCGATTGCGTCAGGCGACCAGTAAGTACGAACGTCTGCAAAAATGCTTGCCCTTTGGTTGATTAGTTTTTCTAGTAGCATAGCCATACCGTTCAAGGTGTCGTTCTCGGTAGCAAGAATAAGCGGCTCTTTTTTGCCGTTCCAGTCAAACGAAGTGTTTAGGATAGCCTCGGTAAAGTCGCCGTTAGGTAGCCAGTCCGTCCACATACGTTGACCTTGAAAACCGCCAAGAATAGCGTTTCGTCCCAGCGCCTCTTCGTGCCAGCCAATCTCGTCTAATTTCTTGTTGCCCAGCATAATATCCTTTACGATAATCGTCATTTTAGCGATAAATTCCCATTGCTCGTCCTTTTCCTTCCTGCTCTTTGGCTTTGCGTTTATATCCATACCTTCACGGCAATGTTCCTTTATCCAACGTAGTTCTTTTTCGTACTCGTCCTTGTCGTAAATGCCTAGGGCAATACGCCTAGTTATCTCGGTCATATCCACCCATTCGGCACGAATACCGAAGTATTTTTGCATTAGGTTTCCGTCTAAGAACGAGCCGCCGATTCCCATTGCCACACTACCAAGACCAACGTAAGCCTTGTTTCTCATACAGCCAACGGCAATAGCCGAGCGGGCAAACCTTAGGATTTTTTCACTTACGTCAGCAGGAATATTCGTGTCGTCCTTGTCCTGAACGTCCTTGCCGTAAATAGCAAAAGCAGGCAAGCCTCTTTGTGCGTGAACAGCCATAGCGGCAGCAAGATACACAGCGCCCGGTCTTTCGGTTGCGTTAAGACCCCACACTGCTTTTATCGTGTACGGATCAAGGTCGATAGTTTCAGAGCCGTAGCACCAGCAAGGCGTAACGCTAAGCGTACCCACCACGTTTTCTTTGCTAAAATAGTCGTGGCATCCAGCAGCCTCTTCGCCTCCGCCTATGGTTTGGTCAAAAACCACCACTCTAACGGGCGTGCCGTCGGTGTAAAATAGATTTTCCTCAATCAATTTTTTTGCAGATTGCGCCATTTGACGAGTTTGCTCCTCTAAGCCTTCTCTAATGCCACCCCATCTACCGTCTATTATCGGTCTAATTCCTATTGCAGGTTTCATAATACTCTCCTTTATTTTAGGCAAATGCCGTTTGTTTTAATTTTATTTATATTACCAAATTTCCTATTGCTACTTATTGCTGTTTGTAGCAAGCCTAGTTGTTTATAATGCTTGCCGAAAGCACAATATCGCTAGTTTCTTTTTTGTTTATTTTGTTTAATATAATCTTAGCGGCGCTCACGCCTATTTCCTTAATAGGCTGATCCACTATTTGCACCTTTTGACCTATCACCTTAGTTAAATCGCCAAGGTCAAAGCCCGTAAAAGCAAGGCTATTAGCCCTTCCGCTCTCCTTTAATGCAAGCAACGAGCCAAGCGTCATATCGTAGTTTGTTACGAACACTCCGTCGATATTAGGCGAGAGGTCAAGCAAGCGCTTCATAGCAAGATATCCGCCTTGCAAAGTGAACTTGCCGTTTACCACCAAATCGTCATTTACCTCACCTACTGCGTCGTAGTAGCCTTTTAACCTTTCTAGCGAGGTGTACACGTTCCCGCCGTGTATTACCCCCACCTTGCTGCCGTGACTAAGCATATTTTGTACCGCAATTTTCGATATTTCTCTGTTGTTAATGGTCACGTTGGTTGCGTGCTCGTCCTCGATATACCTATCAATCACCACCACGGGAACGTCGAATTTTTTGGTTAGGTCAAACAACTTGTTGTTTTTAGTGGTTGGCATAATGATTAGCCCGTCCACCATTTTGGACATTAGATATTTCACCGCCTTTATTTCGAGTTCCTCGTCGGACCTACAATCCGTTACGATAATTCCGTAGCCCTTTTTTCTTAGTTCGTCCTCCATATAACTGATAATAGAAGTGGCAAAAAAACTTGCGAGTTCAGGTAGCAACACGCCGATAGTCCTTGACGTGTGCGACTTTAACGCCCTTGCGTATTCGTTAGGGATATAACCGAGTTTGTCTATTGCCTCTTCAATTTTTTTCTTGTTCTCGTCCCTAACCTTAGTATTATTTAGATAAGCGCTAATAGTTCCGTACGCTAGCCCCGTTTCTTTTGCTAAATCTTTAATAGTTACTGCCATAATATCTCCATAAATAAAACTCGAACCGTTTCAACTATATATTATCAATATATAAAACCAATGTCAATAAGTTTGATTTTTTAATTTTAAAAAACAGCAGAAAATTTTTCCCAACAAAAAATACGCCGCAAATTAGCAGCGTATTCGTTTGTTTTTATTTTAATCCTAAATATTATGGTTATTTCTGTTTGCTACGGCAAAAGCAAGTGAAGTGTTTGCCCTTAAACACAAAAATTTCTCTTGCGATAATTACGCCAAGGAACACGATTGTGCCACCGAACAATACGTCCGAGAAGTAGTGTGCGCCCACCATAATTCTACTAACGGCAACGATACCCGTAAACAAAATAGGAAGAGTCCAACACAAGAACCTACCCACTACGTTATCCCATTTTTTGATAAAATCAGGAAGGCAAATTGCAAGGTAACTCATACCGGCAGCAAAGGTGTGCCCTGATGGGAACGACTTAAACATATCGTCAAACTCGTGAGCGTAAGCGCTGTAATTACTGCTACTAGCAATCACGTCCGGCAACTCTCTTGCGCCGTTGATTACGTACCAAGGCGTGTAATAACTGAAATCGCCTATAAGATTCATTGCCCTAAATCTCATACGACCGATAGGAAGTTTTACCCCCTCGATAAAGATACGAGTAACCAAAGTAACCACGATAATCATAGCAAACGCAAGTAGTTTTTTGTTTTGCTCCACGCTGATTTTACCCCAAGCCACTAAGAACATAGGGCTAACTACAGCCGCCAAAACCACCACGGATAGTTGGAATGCCAAAGACTTTTTCAAGTAGTATGCGCCGGAGTACTTTAAGAAGTACTTAAATACGTCGGTAAACAAGAAGTCGAACACCACAACCACCATCACAATCATAGCGAACTCAATCACTTTGTTCAAAACGATTACGCCACTTTCCTTTTGCTTAAAGATATTAGGAATAGTGTTGTTTTTTGCGTTGTAATAGAATATTGCGGCAAGCACAAGTAGGCTAATCCAAATCGGCAACGAACCAACCGCCTCAAAAAACCTGCCGAATATCGAATCTGCGTAGTATTGTCCGCTAGCCAAATTACCTGCGGTTAGTTTTTGCGAAACTTGTAAGTCGTACAAACTTGCCATTGTGCACAGCGTTACGAAAAACGCAACGAATAGGCTTACGCCAACCAGCGTTCTTCTTCTCATAATTTTCTTTTCCATAATTTGCTCCTTATTAGTCCATTTCTATTTTGCCGGTGTACAACTCGTAATACTTGCCCTTTTCGGCAATCAAACTGTCGTGTGTACCCTGCTCTATAATCCTACCGTGGTCAAGCACGATAATCTTATCAGAGTTTCGTATGGTAGATAGCCTATGCGCAATAACAAACACCGTTCTGTCTTGCATCAAACTATCCATACCCTTTTGAACTAGCACCTCGGTTCTAGTATCGATAGAGGAAGTTGCCTCGTCTAGTATCATAACCGGAGGATCGGCAACGGCAGCCCTAGCGATAGACAAAAGTTGCTTTTGACCTTGTGACAAGTTATCGCCTGCCGAGGTTAACAAGGTGTTGTAGCCCTCCGGTAATCTTGTAATAAAGTCGTGCGCATTAGCAAGTTTAGCAGCCTCGATACACTCCTCGTCGGTAGCGTCTAATCTACCGTACCTAATATTCTCCATTACCGTACCTGTAAATAGGAATACGTCTTGAAGCACCACGCCAAGCGACCTACGTAAGTCCGCCTTGTTTATCTTGTTTATGTTGATATCGTCGTAACGAACTTTGCCGTCCGCAATATCGTAAAAACGGTTTATTAGGTTGGTTATCGTGGTTTTTCCTGCACCAGTTGCCCCTACGAACGCTATTTTTTGCCCCGGCATTGCGGTGATATCGATGTCGTGAAGCACAAGTTTATCCTCAGTGTAGCCAAAGTCCACGTCGTGTAGTTCGATTTTACCCATCAGTTTAGTATAGGTAACGGTATCCGTCTCCTTGTGCGGATGTTTCCAAGCCCACTCGCCTGTCCTATTTTCGCACTCTACAAGTTCGCCGTTTTCCTCTTTTACGTTCACTAGGCTTACGTAACCCTCGTCAAACTCAATCGGAGTATCAAGTAGTTCAAACACCCTCTTTGCGCCCGCAATACCCATTGCAATAGCGTTTACTTCCATAGAGGTTTGACCTATCGTGTTAGAGAATTGCCTACTCATAGACAGGAAGGAAACCACAATACCCACGTTTGCAAGCGAGAAAGTAGTGATACCCTTTAAAGAAACGTTCATAGAGTTGGTCAACACAAGCAGACCGCCGATAAAGGCAACTAGCACGTACAAGGTGTTACCGATATTGCCCATTATCGGCATCATAATATTGCCGTAGGTGTTTGCCGAGGAAGATGCGTCGTATGCTTTGCCGTTAATAGCATCGAACTTATCCTCTACCATACTCTCTCTGTTGAATACTTTTACAACCTTTTGACCGTTCATAATTTCTTCAACGTAGCCTTCTAGTCCGCCGATTACCTCTTGTTGTTTGATAAAGTATTTCGTACTTCTTACGCCTATGGTTTTAATCACCATAAACATAACCATTACGCCCACAACTTCCACCAAAAACAGCCACAAACTGTAAGTTAGCATAATACCTATTACTACAATACATATTACCAAAGCATTGAACATTTGCGGTATACTTTGCGCAATCATTTGATGCAAAGCGTCGATATCGTTGGTGTAGATACTCATAATATCGCCGTGCGTGTGGGTATCGAAGTACTTAATAGGGAGTTTTTGCATGTGGTTAAACACGTCCGTTCTAAGTAGTTTTGTAAACTTTTGCGTAACGATACCGTTTAGCCTCGTCCAAATAAACGTTGCAATTAAACCCGTGCCGTAAACCGAGCAGATAAATATCACGAATTTTACGATTTCGTAAGTTACGGAGTCAAGCCCGTTTTTAATGCCCGGATAAATTACGTTATCGATAAGGTTTTTCATTATAATCGGCATAATGCACGATGCGGCAGAACTAATCAAAATGCAAGCAAATACCACTATCATTTGCCACTTATAATTAGCAAACCAGTACTTCAAAACTCTTGGGAGAATTTTAAGGTCGTTTTTGTTTAAAGAAACTTTTTTCTTATTCATTTTCTTCCCCCTTATTTAGTTTTGTTTGAATCTCGTAGATTTCCTTGTAAATATCGTTGGTTTTTAGTAGTTCCTCGTGGGTATCGAAGCCCGATACTTGACCGCCTTCCATTACGATAATTCTATCGGCGTCCTTAACGGACACAATCCTTTGCGAGATAATTAGTTTGGTCGTGTTAGGGATTTTTTCCATAAACGCCTTCCTAATAGATGCGTCGGTATTTGTATCAACGGCGCTCGTGCTGTCGTCAAGGATAAGCACCTTAGGATTTTTTAATAAAGCCCTAGCAATACATAGCCTTTGCTTTTGACCGCCCGAAACGTTCGTTCCACCTTGCTCGATATAAGTATCGTAGCCATTTGGGAACTTGGTTATAAATTCGTCTGCGTGGGCAAGTTTGCAAGCATTTTCGATTTCCTCGTCGGTTGCGTTTTCATTGCCCCACTTCAAGTTTTCCTTGATAGTGCCGCTGAACAAAATATTCTTTTGCAAAACCATACTTACTGCGTCTCTTATGGTCACGATATCGTAATCTCTTACGTCCACGCCGCCAACCGTCACCGTGCCGACCGTTGCGTCGTAAAGCCTTGGGATAAGTTGCACCAAAGTGGACTTACTGCTACCCGTTCCGCCGATAATACCTATCGTTTCACCGCTGTGAATGGTTAGGTTGATATCTTTAAGGGCAAATCTTTCAGCCTTTTCGCTGTATTTAAAAGATACGTCGTTAAATACGATTTCGCCGCTTGCCACCTCTTTAACGGTGTTTTCGCCGTTTTTAATATCGATTTCCTCGTCCAAAACCTCCACGATACGCTTGGTAGAAGGCTCTGCCATAATAATCATAACGAACACCATCGTTAGCATAATCAGGCTCATCATTATTTGCATATTGTAGTTGATTAGGCTGTTAAGTTGACCGGTGGAAAGCGCTCCCCAAATAGGGTTTCCGCTTGGATCAACGCCTTGTGCGGTGTTTATAATAGTGATTGCGCCAAGTACTGCAATCAAGGTAACGCAAGCGTAAATAACCAGTTGCATAAGCGGAGAACTTAGCGCCGTGATTTTCTCAATCTTGGTGTAGTCCACCCTTACGTCCTCGGCTCTATCGTCAAACTTTTTGCTTTCGAATTTATCTCTAACAAAAGATTTAACCACCCTAATCGCCTTGATATTCTCCCTAAGCGCACGGTTCATATTGTCGTACCTTGTGAACAGCCTATCCAAAATAGGAATACAAATCTTAATAATCACCGTAACGCCGATAAATATAACAGGAATTGCGCCAAGGATAATTAGCGATAATTTCCAGTTTATACTTACAGCAATAGAGAAACTAATAATAATCATAAGAGGCGCTCTTATTGCCGTCCTAATGAACATCATATATGCGTGTTGCACGTTCATAATATCCGTCGTAAGCCTTGTAACTAGGCTTGCGGTTGAGAATTTGTCGATATTAGAAAACGAAAACCTTTGAATTTTGTAAAAGACGTCCTGCCTTAAATTTTTACAAAATCCCGCCGCCGCAGTTGCCGCAAACTTGCCTGCAATTACGCCGCACAATAAACTCAAAATCGCCATCACCATAAGAAGTCCGCCGTAAAGCGCCACCTTCTTCATATCGGTTGCGTAAATCGAGTCGATAAGTAAGGACATAACGTACACAATCAAACACTCGAACATAACCTCAATCGAAATGAAGAAAGGTGCGAGTAAGGATTGTTTTTTGTATTCCCTTACGCTTTTCAACAATTTTTTAATCATACAGTATTTTCCTCAAAAATTATATACTCTTTTAATCTACTATTTAATAGTATACTTAATTATAACTAAATTTAACCTATATTAGCAAGCAATTTTTGTGGTTTTTTATTTGTTTTGTAGGTTTACATATCATAGAAAAATTTTACAAAAAAAGCCAACAAAAAAACTACCTTTTCGGTAGTTTCGTTTTACAATAATTTGTCTATTGCCTTATTAAGTTCGTCCACTTTTTCCATATCGCCACTTCTAACGGCGTCCACTATGCAATGTTTAATATGGTCCTCCAAAATTATCTTTTCCGTGCTTCTAATTGCCGAGGCAACCGCTTCTAATTGCACCAAAACTTCGTCGCAATCTCTACCGTCCTCCACCATTTTTTTAACGGAACTAAGATGCCCGATTGCCCTAGACAATCTGTTTATAACGGGTTTTCTGTCGTGTTCGTGCATAGCCACCTCCCAGTAGATATATTTTAAACCATTCCCTCACGTAAGTCAACAAAAAACCTTTTTATCCGAAATATCGCTTTTATCAAACAACTTGTAGCGGTTAAGTAGGTCACCAAGGTTACTTGCCCTAAACTCTGCTTGTCCTAACCATAGTTTGCTTTCATTTTTCTTCGGGCAAGCAATAAAACTAGACATTTCGTCCAGTTCTTCTTTTCTGGTTTTGTGGCTTGCCGCACCATTACTTAGGCAAAATGCGTTTTTACATCTAACTCCGCTAGCGCCTGTAATTTTAACTAACTCCTCTTTTTCAAGCGGCGTAAAAGTGATAATGCCCACCGCCTCGACGTCGAACGTGCGCTTTACTTTTTCAAAACGCAAAAGTTTGCTTTGCTTTGCGGCTGATAAATAAACAATTTTGGAATGCTTTGGCAAATATTCTTTTGCCGCCGTTATTGAAAACATAGGTAAATTTGCCGTAATCGATAAAGATTCGGCATAATTCTTTGCACACAAATTTTCCTCATCGTAAACGATAGCGCTTATCATTTTCCCACCCCCTTACGTTTAGTAAACAAGCCAAAATTCGATTTTATTAGAAAAAAAAGTAACGATTTTTCGTTACTTTTTTTAATTATGTTATTTTATTTTGTTTTTATTCCTTGATTTTAAAAATTTTGTTTTGACAAACTTTTAGTAAGTCGCTCTTTATTTGTCGGTTTACTCTTAATAAATAAACAGCATTTTTGCTTATATAATATTTTAGTTTTATAAACAAAATTAAACGCTTTTCTGTTGTAAGTTTTAATTTTATAAACAAAAAATTCACTCTAATTAAAGCGGCTGATTATTTATTCGTTTCCTCGTCCACGTACTCCTCTATCTTTTGTTCAGACTCGTCCACGTAGGTTTTGTACACCTTTTTGTACAGCCCCGTGGTATCGGAATTGATAAAGTTGCCCTTAATCTGCGGGTTATTTTCCAGTTGTTTTAGTTTGTAACTGCCGTTTACTTTCCATTTGTTTAGTAGCCCTATACTAATTGCGTTTTTAGGGCAATTAAACGAACAGCGCACGCACATAATACACTCGTTGCCGAACTTAAATTTGCCGTCCTCGTAACTGATATTTCGCATAGGGCAAGTTTTTACGCACCTCATACACTTGTTGCACTTGTCCATATCCACTTTGTAAAGTTTGCCGTTAAATTTTGCGCCGTACCACTCTATCCTAAACGGGAAAACGTGTATTTTTTTGCGAACAGGATATTTTATTATCTCTTTTTTCTCGCTAGCAATCTCCTCAGAGTACACTTCGACAAGGCTCTTACCCAAAAGCCACAGTTGTTTTGCCATATCGTCGTTGTGCCTAAAAATCATATTGTATGGCATTACGATATGACGCTCCAAACTTACGTCGTAACCCTTTTTGCGTAGTATTTTGATTAGTTTTACGCTAGACGGATTATTTAGTTTTAAAGGCTCTCCGCTAGACTTGAAAATAAAGGTGTACTTATCGCTAACGCTGCGCAATTTTCTTGCAAAATTTACCACAAGTTGCGGTGCGTTAAAAGCGTGCACGGGGTAGCCAAACCCGATTATATCGTACTCTGACGGATCGGGCACTTCCTCAAATTTTGACGAAATCATATATATCGTAGTTTCTATATCGTATTTTTCAAAGTTTTTCGAAAACTCTTCCGCCACAAGTTTCGTATTGCCCGTTCCCGAAAAAACGTAAAGTATTGCTTTTCTCATTTTAATCCTTTCTTAAAAAATCGTCCTCGCCGTCGAAATAAGGGAAAACGTCCACCTCGTCGTAATCGTTAAGGTCGTACCAAACTTGCGCAAAAAAAGGATTATTCCTTGCTTGCACGCCCCAATTCCAACTGTACTTCATACAACAATCGTTGCACCAATGCCCCGACATAATCGCATAAGGCGACGCCGTGAACCTGTGCCCCTCGTTGCATTCAAACACAAGTTTATCGTAAAGGTTGCCCCTCTCCATATCGGTAGAAACAAGGCTACCCCCTCTAAACTTTGCCATCTCTTTAACGTCCTCAACGCCCAAGTCGCAAACAGACTTAGTTTCGTCCCAGCCGTGATCTAACCTATATTTTTTTGCATTTTTGATATCTTTTAGCGCCTCGTAATCGATATCGCCCTCCGGTGTTTTGCCATTTCTAAGTAGCGGATAATCCTCCCACCTATCAGGTATTTGGTCAAACTTTTCCCTGCCACCGTAAAACGCCTTTATTCTGCCCTCGATATTGTGGTTTACCCAGTACATAGGTGCGTTTGTATCTTTTGTCAGCCTTTTAATTGCAAGGTCGGAAATAAGTTTTTTAGGCACAAGCCTACCCAAAGCAAAATACCGGTATTTTTTAGCCATTTGCTTCCAAAAATCTTCAAAAGTCTCCGTCCTAAAATTTAGGTAATCGTTAAGTAGGTCAGAGTCCTCGAACCAAACGCCGTGGAAATTCCTAGTAGCGTTCCACTTCGTTTCAAAAAACTGCTCAAACGTGCCGCCACACAAAGCAAAACCGTCGTTAAGCGTGTCGTAGCCGGTTACTCTCTGCGTTTCGCCGCCGCCTATATTGTAGCACTTACGCCAAAACTCGTCGCCAAGTTTACCGTCGATATCGTACTCTACAAGGTGATTCATCAGTATGCCGCTGTCGTTTGCAGTCACCCATTCAAGTGCGCCGTTAAGATTCGTGTGGAACATTAAGCCGTCCTTCATATTGTTAGTGAACAATTTTTCGTGCAGCACGGCGGTTTGACGAAGGTTTACCCAGTATTTAAGCCCCGATTCGATTACGTACCTTTCGCCCATAACCTTGCTCATTGCGTAGCAATCGTACGCCGCAGGAATAAGCGGATCGCCCACTCTTCCCCAAGGGTGCTTATAATTCCTGCTACCGTAAGTTGCCACCGTTGAAATATGCACAAACCTTACGTGGTCAGTTCTGCCCGTATTGTTAATTACGTCTATTAAGTTTTTTGTACCAACGAAATTCGACCTATGAGTATTCTCTTTATTGTGGTCGGCAATAGGCGATATAATAGCCGCCATATGCAACACGTAATCCACGCCTTCTAACGCTTTTAAGCAATCGTCATAATTAGCCAAATCGCCAAACACAACTTTGATATCGTGGTCTTTAAGCAACTTCGCCGCATATTTTCTGTTCGAAGGTTTATCTCTAAGTAGTATAACTACGTCAAACTTATAGTCGGAGCGAAGCACGTATTCAAGCGCCTTGCACCCCATAGAACCGGACGTCCCAGTAAGTAATAATCTTTTTCCCATAACAACCCTAAAGCACTTTCCTTTTAATAACAACGCTTTAATCTTAATTTCAACTCGCTTTTACTTGCGGTTTTTTTGGTTTTAAAAAGCCTTTCTAATTAAATAAATGCAATCCGTTATCCGTTTTAGCACGTATTTTTGCTTTTTAAAGCCACCGATAGTTTTAATTCGCCTTACTAGAGGAATTACTTATTGTTATAATTATACCATAGGAAAACGAAAATGGACGAAAATGTATTAAATTTTATCTTTTTTTCGGTAGATTTTTTATCAAATCACTCATTTTTTGCAAAACAATATTATTTATCGTTCGTTTTTGCAACTTAAAATGCCGTTTTTGTCATTATCATTTTTTTGCAGATTATTTGTTTTTTTGTAAATTTTTTCTTATTTCACCGTTTTTTTCTCGCAAAAATGCTAGTAATCTACTTTTCATAAACTTCCAAAAACAAGCCTAATAACCACCTTATTTGGTGGCATGATAAAAAAACGAACTTACCTTAGTAAGTCCGCTTTTTTAGTTTATTTTTATTATGAAGTTATTAAACAAATTTATAATAGATTTTTCGCCATCAACACGCCCATTACCGAAGCCATCATCAAACCTCTTGTCCAGCCGCTACTATCTCCTAAGCAATGAAGATTTTTAATGTTTGTGTTTAGGTTTTCGTCCATTTTGATTTTATTACTATAAAATTTTAGTTCCGGCGAATACAAAAGCGTTTCGTTACTAGCAAACCCGGGCACAACTTCGTCAACAGCCTTAATAAAATTTATAATGTTTAGCATAGGTCTATAAGGCATAGCCGAGGTAATATCTCCGGCAACTGCATCAGGTAAAGTCGGTTTAACGTTACTTCTTTCAAGTTCGTGTTGCCAAGTGCGTTTACCCTCTAAAATATCGCCGTACCTTTGCACTAACACTTTGCCGTTTGCAAGCATATTTGTTAGTTCACCCACCTTTTGAGCGTAGGCAATAGGTTGGTTAAACGGGTCTTGGAATTTTGCCGAACAAAGTATAGACAAGTTTGTATTATTCGATTTAATTTCCTTATAAGAATGTCCGTTTACAACTGCAAGATTATTGTCGTAATTTTCTTGGCTTACAAAACCACCGGGATTTTGGCAGAAAGTACGCACTTTATTTTTAAACGGCTCCGGATATCCTATTAGTTTTGATTCGTACAAAACGTTGTTGACGTCCTCCATTATCTCGTTTCTCACTTCTACTCTAACGCCTATATCCACAACGCCTGCCTCGTGCAAAATATTATGCTCTTCGCATATTTTCTCAAGCCAGTCTGCACCTCTTCTACCCGTTGCAATTACAGTCTTTTTGCTATAAATTGTTTCTTTTTCGCCATTAGAATTTATTATTATTCCTTTACATTCGTTATTTTCTAGCAAAATGTTTTCAACGCTCGTGTAAAACCTGATTTCAACTCCGTTATCTATCAAATATCGTTCAATCTTATAGTATATTTCTTGAGCCTTTTCAGTACCTAGATGACGAATAGGACAATCCACCAGTTTTAGCCCTGCTTTTATTGCTTTTTTCCTTATGTCCTTGACTTTTTCGTCGTTTCCTACGCCTTCCACTTTTTCATCAGCGCCAAATTCTAGATAAATATTATCGGTATATTTAATCAAATTTTCGCAATTTTCTGCCCCGATTAGTTCGGGCAAATCACCGCCGACTTCATAACTAAGCGACAATTTGCCGTCCGAAAATGCTCCCGCACCTGAAAATCCGGTTGTAATATTACAATGTGGTTTGCAGTTTACACATTCTTTCGTTTTATTTTTAGGGCAAACCCTTTTTTCGATAGGTCTACCTTTTTCAACCATAAGTATCTTCTTTTTGCTGTTTTGCCTTACTAATTCAAGTGCAGTAAAAATCCCAGCAGGGCCGGCCCCGACAATTACTAAATCGTACATAAACTCCTCCATACGTAAAAAAACTTGCCTCAGTAGACTTGTCCTCTTTGGTACATAGTCAACTTTAGCAAGTTGGTAGAAACGTTTATGCATTATATAAACTTATATGTAATCCTTATGTATTTTACCATAAATATTAGTTTTGTCAATGGTTTTTGTTCTATTTATCGAACTTTTCTCCCGCAAGGTCTTCTTGGTCGTTGCTGTCGTCGATATAGTGGTGGATATTTTCCATATACTGATCTAGTTTGCAGATAATATCCGCACATTCTTTTAGCCCGCCGGATATAATTTCGGAATTTTTGATATCCTTTTTGTACCTAACTTTATGCTCGATACTAGCCCAAAAATCCATAGCAATAGTCCTGAACTGAACCTCAACTTTCATATATTCCGTCCTATCGGTTAAGAAAATAGGAATTTCTACAATTAGGTGCAGGCTTCTATATCCGTTTGGCTTTGGCTCTTTTATATAGTCCTTTATCTTTATCAGTTTAATGTCGTCCTGTCTTAAAAGCATCTCGCTAAGCGTGTAGATATCTTCAGGGAAGGAGCAAATTATTCTAATGCCCGCCACGTCGAAAATATTGTCCTTAACGGCGGCGATATTAAGTGGCAAGCCTTTCCTTTTCAGTTTGTCCAAAATACTGCTAGGCGTTTTTAACCTCGTTTTTATGTTTTCTACGGGGTTTCTATTGTACCTTACGCTAAACTCTTCGTTAAGCACTTCAAACTTGGTTGCAACCTCTTTCAATGCGCAAGTGTACAGCATCATCAGTTCCCTAAACGTGCCCATTTTGTCCATAAATACTTGCTTTTCTTCATCGGTCATTTTATCAAAAAAGTTCATTTTGTCGGTAGGTTTCATTTTTTCCTCTCTTACTCGTTAGGTGGCTAGTAATATAATCACGTTAAATAATATAATTATACGAACACATATATATTAAGCCCTAAATCACATATAAACAAGCCCAAAATAAAAAAAGTAGTGTTATTTCACTACTTTTCTCCATTTTTTGAATTTTATCGGTCTTCTATCTACGCAAATTCTTAAATAATACTCCAAAGTTTTTTGATTTCCTTCAAGATACACACATTTTTTATTTTCGATAAACAGCATCTCGCTACCAAAACATTGTATTGCAAAGTACCTTTTCGTGTAGTTGATTTTGTTTATATCGTCCCAGTAGATATAGAAGTCCTTTATTCTCTTGCCGTCTTTGTCGTATCCGTCAACGTGCAATCCCGTGTCTTCCTCAACGGACACTTCGGCAACCGCTAGGTTTCCAAAATACTCGTCGTTTCTTGCAAGCATAGGTAGGCACGACAAGTGGATAACCGATAACAGCACAAAGCCAACCGCAATAACGATACAAACCAGTAGCACCCAAATTTGTTGCAACGCAGCGTAGTACACCATACCTATTGCAAAAAGCACCAGCATAGTAAAGAAACTCATAAATCCTAGCGAACTTATCAGCATAAAACTATTGCCTTTTACAAAACTATCGTAAACGTCTTTTATCCTTACCTTAACCATTTACTATTTCCTCCTTTTTCGTCAAAAGAGGTTTTGACAATTTCTTAATCTTACGTTTTGTTTTTGCCTTTTTGGACAAAATACCCCACATATTCACCAGTAGCGACACGGCAAGAGTGATGATTTTAACGGTAGGATACAGCATAGCGATAAACACCATAAATATCAACAAGCCCTCTTTTGGCACGGGCACGACCTTTACAAAGTCAGGTATTACGAACAGCACCGTGAAGAATACGACCGTACAAATAGAAATTAGTATTCCACGCTTTAAGTCCACCGGCTTACAGGTATTGAACAATACGAAGAATTGCATTAGTGCGTATATATACAAGCACAAAGTACCCATTTGTCCTGCCGCAATTAGTTCAGGAGCAAGAATGTGCGCTAGCACAATCATAATCGTTATCGTGATACCTGCCGGCGTAGACGTCTTGACAACCCTCTGCAAGAATGAGCCTGATATCTTGGTGTTATTAGGCTCAATCGCTAAAAAGAAGGACGGGAATCCCACCAAAATCGAACTGATATAGGTCAGTTGGATAGGCTCGAACGGAGTCTCTATGCCCATTATAGTCATACAAATTGCAAGTAGCACCGAATAGGTGGTTTTAACAAGGAACAGCGAGGCAGCACGGTTTATGTTGTTCACTACCCTTCTACCCTCTGCAACAACCGATGGAAGTGCGCTGAAATCCGAGTCAAGCAGTACAAGTTCCGAACTGTTACGTGCCGCATCGGAGCCCGACGCCATTGCAATAGAGCAATCTGCCTCTTTTAGCGCCATAACGTCGTTTACGCCGTCACCCGTCATACCCACGGTGAAACCTTGCACCTTTAAAGCCTTTACTATCTGTTTCTTTTGCGGTGGCGTTACCCTACCGAAAATAGTGTACTTTTTCACCGCTTCGTATATCTTTTCGTCGGTGTCAAGCGTGGTTGCGTCCACGTATTTGTCAAAGTTTTTCAAGCCAACCCTTTCGGCAATCTTGCTTACGGTAATCGGATTATCGCCCGAAATAATTTTCAAATTCACGCCTTGACGAGCAAAATATTCCAGCGTTTCTTTTGCGTTTTCCCTTATTTTGTCGCTTAAAACGATAAGGGCAATTATCTTCATTCTGTTTACGTTGAAGTCCTTTTCGCTGATTTTTGCCTTGGTTCTTACTAATACCAGCACCCTAAAACCTTTTGCTGCGTTTTTGTTCACTTCGTCTGCCACTTCGCTCATTCTTTCTTTTAGCACAAACTCAGGAGCACCCACGATATACGTGTCGTTTTCAAAGGTAACCGCACTCATTTTCTTAGCGCTGTCAAACGGCATTTTTAGTAAATATTCCATCTCGGTGTTTGCTTGATATCTTTCTTTAAGGGCATTAAAAGTGGCGTTGTTATCGTCCAAAATTCTTGTCATATTGCCGATAATTTCATTCACGTCAGCCTTTTTGTCAAATAGCACCGTGTCCTCAACTTGCATAGTGCCCTCGGTGATAGTGCCCGTTTTATCTAAGCAAAGCATATTTACCCTTGCCAACGTTTCAATACAATATAATTCCTGCACAAGCGTACGCTTTTTAGCAAGCCTAATTACGCCGACGGCAAGCGCCATACTGGTCAAAAGCACCAAGCCTTCGGGTATCATACCGATAATCGAGCCAACCGATTTATTTACGATATCGCCGATATTATTTAGATTTTTTGCGTTGTTTAAAAATACTAACGGTCCTATTATGAAAATCATAATGGTAACGGTACGGATTATCCACTTGATAGAGCGCATAAGTTCAGAATTAGGCGCTTTGTACTTCTTACCGCTGCTTATAATCTTGCTTGAATAGTTGTCCTCGCCAACCTTATCCACCCTAGCAAAGCAACTGCCCGACACCAAATAACTACCTGAGAACAAATTCTCGCCCTCAAGTTTTGTAACGGAGTCCTGCTCGCCGGTAAGCATAGATTCGTTCACCCTTACCGTGCCACTAATAACCACAGAGTCCGACGGGATTTGATTGCCTGCTTTTAAAACGATAACGTCGTCCACAACAAGCGAATTTATGTCTAGTTCTTGCTCAGCGCCGTTACGGATAACCGTTACCTTAGGCTCTGTTAGTAGCGACAACTTTTCCACAGTCTTTTTAGAACGAATTTCCTGAATAATACCTATAATAATATTTACGGTGACAATGCCCAAAAACAAGGCGTTTTTAATATCGCCGTACACCAAAACCAAAACGCCGAGCAAAAGATTTAGCCCGTTAAACAAAGTAAAAATGTTCGTCCTTATAATACTCCAGTAACTTTTGGAAGTACTTTTTAATGCCGAATTAACGTATCCTTTTTCCACCCTTTCTTGAACTTCGCCGTCGCTTAGCCCAGAAGTAATAGGTGCGTTTATCCTATTTAATTCAGGTCTTTCCTCTCTCTTCTTATTTTTCATCTCTCTTATTCTATCCCTATTTTGTAAGGTTCGCCTTTTTTGTAAACAGTCCACTCTTTCAAGCCTAACCCCTTACAAAAATCCCTTGCTAGTTCGTATTTATCCGCCAAGTACTTTGACTTGTGTGCGTCCGACGAAAAAGTCACGTTGTTTCCGCCAAGCGCCACGTACCTTTCTACAATTTCCGCCTCCGGCAAAAACTCCAAGCCGTTTTTGGAAACGTGTGTGTTTATCTCTAACGTCTTATCCTTTTCGATAATCAGCATGAGCAGGTCGTCGATTTTTTTCTTGTACCTGTCTTGCCACAGTAGATTATTTTCATAATTTGCGTACCTAGTTACGTACCCGACGTGGCTAATTATATTAAACTTATACTTAGCGTTTACGCTGTCGATTAGCGTGTCGAGGTACTTAAAGTACACTTCGTCCTCGGTTTTGCCCTTAAAAATATTGCCGTAGTAAGCCTCAATTCCGCCTAATGTATGCACAGAATTTATCACCACGTCAAAATCGTACTTTTTAAGAACCTCGTCGTAGTAGTCTTCCAGCCTTTTGTCGTAGCCGAGTTCTATCCCAAACGCAAGGTAGGTATCGCCATTGTACCTATTTTTCACTTTGTTAAAAGCCCTTTCGTAGCCTTTTAGATTTAACTGTCTACAAAAGCGTTCACTATTGCCGAACTTGTAATCTCTGTCAAAATGTTCGGTAATCGCTACGTATTCCATTTTAAGTTCGTTCGCTCTTTTAACGATATTTGTTATCGAGGTTAACCCGTCGTGCGAATGAAAAGTGTGGGTGTGGCTGTCAATCATAATAGTATCCTAAAAAAATTATAACATTAAAATCCCCATTCGCCAACAATTCCGCCGTATATTTTTTAATACTATTATATAAATATAATTATCATAATTTACAAAAAAGACTAACGCTTGGTTTCGTTAGTCTTTCGTTTTGGATATTTTATGCCGATTAGCGTAAAGAATCTTAATACTTTTTGCCGTATTTATTGCTTTTTAAACCTCTCTAATATGCGGTTTATTGCCGTAATAAACTTGCGTTTTTCCTCGTTTGCACCGGCCTTGATTTCCTCGGCAAGAGCAATAAGTTTGCATACCGCTTTATCCACGTTGAAGTTGATTAGGTCGTTACGCCTCGTTGCCCTACGCTTTGCACCCGTCAGTTTTGGAGTGCCCTCTCTTAACTGTTCAAGATTAGTTAAGTCCCAAGTTTCGTTAGGTAGCGGCGCTTTTGCGTCGTAGCCCTCATCGTTAAGAAGATTGCTAAATCCCTCAGCCACTCTATCCTCACCGTGCGTTACGAAAATCTTTTTGGGCTTGGTGGTAAAGTGCTCCACCCAGTCCACCAGCATCTCTTTATCGGCGTGCGAACTCGTACCTTGCATTTTTACGATATTAGCCCTTACGTTTATCTTTTCGCCAAACAGCGTCACTCGTTTTTCGCCGTCCAAAATGCGCCTACCGAGAGTGCCGTTTACTTGGTATCCCACAAATACAATAGTGCTTTCCGGCCTCCACAAGTTGTGCTTTAAGTGGTGACGAATTCTACCTGCCTCGCACATACCGGAGGCAGACAAGATAACCTTAGGCTCTTGCATTAAATTTATCGCCTTACTATCCTCAGAAGTAGTGCTAAGCACAAGCCCGTCAAAAGTAATAGGGTTCACGCCCCTATCGATAAGCGCCCTAGTGTCATCGTCAAAGCAGCCCTGCCAGTCCTTACTGAAAATCTCCGTTGCCTTTACAGATAAAGGGCTATCCACGTACACCTTAAAATCCTTGTATTTTGGCACGAGGTTTTTCTCCTTCACCTCTCTGAAAAAGTACAGTAATTCCTGCATTCTGCCCACCGCAAAAGTAGGAATAACCACGTTGCCGCCGGCGGTAAAAGTCACGTCTATGATATTTGCAAGTTGCCTTGCGTAGTCCATACCCTTGCCGTTTATTCTATCTCCGTACGTGCTTTCCATCACCACGTAATCGGCGCAAGTAAAGTGCTCCGGATTTTTAAGAATAGGCTTGTTTACGTTACCTATATCCCCACTAAACACTATGGTTTTAGTCACGCCGTCCTCGGTCATTTTCAGTTTGATACTTGCCGAGCCAAGCAAATGCCCCGCATCGATAAAGGTTGCCGTAAGCCCCTTGTCAATCTCTATTTCTTTTTCGTAGTCCACCCCAACGAACAAAGGAAGTAGTTTATCCACGTCCTTGCTTGTGTAAAGCGGCTGATACGGTGCTTCGCTGCCTCTTTGGTACTTTCTGTTACGCCACTCTGCCTCGGACTCTTGAATTTTTGCGCTGTCGTAAAGCATTATTTCCACAAGTTCTGCGGTGGCTTTAGTCATATACACTTTGTTTTTGTAGCCGTACTTTACCATCGTTGGCAAATTACCGCTATGGTCGATATGAGCGTGCGTCAAAAATATCCCGTCCACTTGCATTGCTTTCATAGGCAAACGTTCGTTTTCGTAAATATCAGGTCCTTGCTCCATACCGCAATCGATAAGGTAATTTTTGTTGTTTAGTTCCAACAAATAGCAACTACCCGTAACTTCTCTTGCCGCTCCTAAAAAAGTAAGTTTCATAAATTCTCCCCCGCATAGTATTTACTATATTATATCCCCTGCGCCTTTTTCGTACAATATTTTTGTAAAATTTGCGTTATTTTTTAGAAAACGCTATTCCTATTTTTTTAATTATTTAACTGCTTCTTTTTTATAAATTCGCCTTAATCCCCACTATTTACTAGGATTTTAAGTTCTTACCCTGCAATTTTCCCAACAAAAAAAATCCGCTAAAAAGCGGACTTATCAAACAAGCCTACAACCGCCTCTACGGTCTCCTCCAAGGTCTTGCCCTCCTCAAAAACAACGTAATCGGCGTACTTTTCGTACAGCGGTTTTCGTTCTAAATATAGGTCTTTTACGCTTTGCCCTTTACTAAAAACCACGCCTCTATTACGCATATTCGTCATTCGTTTTTCAATCTCGTTAGCGCCAACCGACAAATACACGATAGTAGCAATTTGCTTTAATCTATCCATAGCCTTTTTAGAGTACACGGCGCTACCACCCGTTGCAATTACCGAGTTTTCTACGTCGAGGCTACTAATTACCTCGCTTTCAATCTCCTTAAAACCGTCGTTACCCTTTTCGTCGATAATATCTTTTAGTTTTTTGCCCTCTTTATTTTGGATTAAAATATCGGTATCCACAAAAGAAAGACCTAACATTTTAGCAACCACAACGCCAACCGTACTTTTGCCACAAGTTGGCATACCTATCAAAACTACGTTCATTTTTCCTCTATTTTTTCAATAAAACTTTCGCCACAAAGGGTGTTTTTTAGCCCGAAATAATCTAATATACTTGCCGAAATATCGCTATAAGTACCAAGTTCTCCAAGGTTCACGCTTTTTACTTTTTTGCCGTAAATAAGTAGTGGCACGTTCTCTCTCGAATGGTCGGTGCTAGGCGTTTTCGGGTCGCAGCCGTGGTCGGCAGTTATCATAAGCAGGTCGTCCTCTTTTAGTAAATCCATTATTTTTGGCAGCGCAAGGTCAAACTCGCTAATAGCCTTAGCGTAGCCGTCCACGTCGTTTCGGTGACCGTACAGCATATCAAAATCCACAAGGTTTACAAAGCACAAGCCGTTAAAATCCTCTTTAAGCATTTTCAAAGTTACGTCTATGCCCTCGCCGTTGCCTTTTGTGTGCAGCGCCTTAGTAATCCCGCTCCCGCAGAAAATATCCTCGATTTTACCCACCGCAATCACGTCAAACCCGTTATCTTTTAAGATATTTAACATTGTTTTAGGTGGCTTTAAGGAAAAATCTCTTCTGTCATTCGTCCTTACGTAATTAGGGTATTCGCTTGTAAAAGGCCTAGCAATAACCCTTGCCACAGCGTTATCACCCACCAAAATTTCCCTTGCGATTTTGCAGTACTCGTAAAGCGTTTCGCTACTTGCCACGTCGGTGTGACAAGCAATTTGAAACACGCTGTCCGCACTTGTGTACACGATAAGATCGCCGTTTTTTATATGCTCCCTGCCGTAGTCAAGAATAACTTTCGTACCGCTATACGGCTTGTTGCAAAGTACTTTTCGCCCCGTTCTTTTTGTAAACTCGTTTATCACGCAAGGCGGAAACCCGTTAGGATAGGTGGGGAACGGCTTATTAGTGATAACGCCTGCTATTTCCCAATGCCCTATCGTAGTGTCCTTGCCTGCGCTCTTTTCATTCACCCTTGCATAACTACCCACGGGGCTTACGTTACCTTTCACCCCCGCAATCTCGGTTAGCCCAAGTTTTTCAAGATTTGGAGCATAGTACTTATCGCTACTTCTTACGCTTTCATAGGTGTTGCTACCCTCGTCGCCGAAGGCTTTTTCGTCCTTTGCACCGCCTATTCCAAAACTGTCAAGTACTATTAAAAATACCCTTTTACTCATTTTTACTACCTTGTTGTACGTTTATTATTCGTTTTCAAGTTCTTTAGCGATTTTTACAATCCTAGAAGTGCCCAGCCTATCAGCGCCAAGTTCGATAAACTTTTCTGCGTCCTCGATAGAACTAATGCCGCCTGCTGCCTTGATTTTTACGTCCTTAGACACGTATTGCTTAAACAACTTCACGTCGTCGAAAGTTGCGCCTGCCGTGGAAAACCCGGTGGACGTTTTAATATAATCAGCGCCCGCCTCGGACACGATATTGCACATCTTAATTTTTTCTCTTTCAGTCAAAAGACAGGTCTCGATAATCACTTTTAGCACTTTGCCCTCGGTGATTTCCCTTATCTTTTTAATCTCGTTTTTAACCTTGGTAAACTTTTTAGCCTTAACGTCGCCCACGTTAATTACCATATCTATTTCGTCAGCGCCGTCCTTTAATGCTTGCCTAGTTTCAAAGCATTTAACCTTAGAAGAATTATATCCGTTAGGAAAACCTATCACCGTGCAGATTTTAACGCTGTCGCCAAACTCTTTTTTTACGTCCTTAACGTAGCAAGGCGGAATACAAACCGATGCGGTTTTGTACTTTATCGCATCTTCAACGGTCTCTTTAATCTCCTTATAGGTTGCCGTGGTTGATAGCAAAGTATGGTCCACTTTTGCTAAAATTTCTTCAAGTAACATAATTTCCTCCTATTGTTTTTCAACGAAAACCACTTTTTTCATCACCTTGTCTTCAAGCGGTTTGTCGTTGTAATTTGTCTTGCACTCTGCTATTTCGTCCACAACCTCTATTCCTTCAACAACCTTGCCGAAACTTGCGTATTGTCCGTCCAAGAAAGTGGCGTCTTTGTGGCAAATAAAGAATTGCGAAGATGCGGAGTTTGGCATATTAGTTCTTGCCATAGATATTACGCCTCTTAGGTGGCTCATATCGTTTTTAATGCCGTTCACCCTGAACTCGCCCTTGATTTCGTCCTTACTTCCGCCGCAGCCCGTTCCCGTAGGATCGCCGCCTTGTATCATAAAATCTTTAATAACTCTATGGAAAATCAAGCCGTCGTAAAAGCCCTCTTTTACAAGTTTTTGAAAGTTTGCCTTAGTTAGTGGCGCATCGGCGTTATTTAGTTCGATTACAATGCTTTTATCGTTGTCCATCACTATTTTTACGTAATCGGTTACGTTTTTTGTTTCTACAAAATTCATAAAGTCCTCCATTAAAATCTATCGATATTTATTACTGTAAATAATTTTTCGTCTATTTTTTTCGTTTCGCTTTGGATAATCGTTTTAATTTCCTCGTCCGTCCTCTTGTCGTCATACGGAAGGTTCACGTCAAAAATTAGGTTTCTTCTATTTTTCCCGTCCACCATTCTAAAATCGTGCAAGGTGCATTTTTCGTTTATGCTTTTGATTATCTCTTTTTCCTTTTCTCTGTACCCGTCTAGTATCGGATCGTTAATAACGATAGGGTCCATATGTATCACCAACCTGATATTACCGTCGTTTAGGTCACTTTCGATTTTGTCTATCATTTCGTGGCTCTTCATAATATCCACGTTCCTATCCACCTCTACGTGCAAGGATATAAAGTACTTGTCAGGTCCGTAGTTGTGCGCCGCAATATCGTGAACGCCCATCACCCCGTCATAACTTTTGATTTTACTGATAATATCGTTAATAAACTCGTCGCTAGGCGACTCCCCAAGTAGTGGGTCTAGCGTTTCTTTCACCAGTTTTACGCCACTGTACAAGATAAACAACGCAACTATAATACCTGCGTATGCGTCCAGCCCAACCCCCGTAAACCTACTGATAATCGTGCTAATTAGTACCACCGAAGTAACTATGCAGTCGTTAAGGCTATCCGTAGCGGTTGCCTTTAAGGTAAGGCTGTTTATTTTCTTACCCAGCCTCCTATTTAGTAGCCACATATATAGTTTTACCAAAATGGACACCGCCAAAACTACTATCATTGCCACCGAATACTCAAACGGCGTAGGCGTAACAATCTTTTCTATCGAGGTTTTTAGCAGTTCAAAACCGATAAATAGTATCAGCACGCTTACGATTAGGCTGCTTACGTACTCTAGCCTAGCATGACCGAACGGGTGCTTAGAGTCCGCCGGTTTAGATGCGAATTTAAAACCCGCCACACTCACTATCGAACTTCCGCCGTCGGATAAGTTGTTCAAGCCGTCGGCAAGAATAGACACCGAATTAAACAAAAAGCCAACCACCATTTTCATAGTTGCTATTATTAAATTCATAACGATATTTATTATGCTGGCAAGATAGCCGTATTTTGTCCTGACCTTAGAATCCTTAACGTTTTCGCTATCTTTAATAAAAATTTTTTCTATCACTACGCAATCCTCTATTTAATATAGATTATAACATTGTTAAAGCAAGATATCAATTATAAGCATATTTTTAATGTTATAATTTATGATTTCAATCGGTTATATCGCCATATTTTGCAACAAAAAAAGCAAGTCACCTTGCTTTTAATTTATTATTTTCTTTTTTTGCTCTTTAGAGTTTTGCCCTCGTAGGCTTTCCTAGGTTTGTCAAAGGATTTACCTTTTTGTGCGGGCTTTTGGCTAGGCTTACCTTTTGCCGACGGCTTTCTTGTGGTTTTTTCCTTTTCGCCTGCCTTCTCCACGTTCACTTCTCTGCCGTTAAAGTTCTTGCCCACCAGTTTGAACATATTTTCGTCAGCGCCGCTCACTAATTCGATAAAGCCGTAGTTATCCATTAAGTTTATTTCGATAATCTCGCTACTTACAACGCCTATCTCCTTTTTCAAAAAGTCGCTAACGTTCTTTTTCGTAGCCTTATCCCTCTCGCCAAAGTTCACAAAGTATCTTACGCCCTTTTCCTTTTTCTTTTGAGGCTTACTTCCTGCCTCCTCTCTGGTTTTAGAAAGAGTCACGCCAAGCGTATCGCTCTCAACAAGAGCCGCCGCAATATCAAGTATGGTGTAATTAGTGCCGTTTTCGAAGTTGTAATCATCAAGTTGCTTGGTGATTTGCGCCTTGGTTTCGCCAAGGTTACCTTTTATTTTCGTAAGTGCGTTGTCAATTTTTTTATTATTCATATATTTCCTCAAATTATCCTGACTAAACTCCTCAAGTTTAATCATTTTCGTATCGGTATATCTTTCAATCTCGGCAATTTTGTTTCTTTCGCCGCCGGTCACAAAGGTGTAAGCCTCGCCCGTTGCCTTGTTTCTTGCGGTTCTGCCTATTCTGTGGATATAGAACTCTCTATCGTAAGGTATATCGAAGTTAAAAATAGCGTCTATTCCTTTTACGTCTATTCCTCTTGCAGCAACGTCGGTAGCAATCAGCACGTCGTACTCGCCGTTTTTGTAGCCCTTCATTATTTGCTCACGCTTTGCTTGTTTTAAGTCGCCGTGCAGACATTCGCACCTATATCCTTTGCTTTTTAGCACCTTGTTTAGTTGGTCGGCACGCTTTTTCATACTTACAAAGCATAGGCAAAGTTTGTACTCGTTTCGCTTTATCAAAGTGTCAAGCAGGAATATCTTTTGGTTTTCCTCCACGTACGCATAGTACTGTGTGATAGGCGGCAAGTCCTTTTCGTCCAGTTGGGTTTTCACGCTGATCGGCTCTTTTTGGAATTTTTTGGATATTTCAAGTATCTCTTTTGGCATCGTCGCCGAGAACATCAAGGTTTGCCTATCCTCGTTTGCCTTGCTAAATATCCTTTCCATATCCTCCAAAAAGCCCATATTCAGCATTTCGTCCGCCTCGTCAAGCACAATCGTTTCCACACTTCTCATCTTTATGGTGTGCCTTTCGATATGGTCCAGTATTCTACCGGGCGTGCCCACTATTATTTGCGGGTTTTTCCTAAGGTTAGCAAGTTGCCTTTCAAAGTATTCGCCACCGTACACGCTAGCAATCCTAACGCCCTCTTTGTACTTTGCAATTTTCCTTAGTTCGTCGGTGATTTGCTTAGCAAGTTCACGTGTCGGGCAAATAATCAAGGCTTGTAATTCCTTGGAAGTAGCCATTACGCTTTCAACTATCGGCAAGCCGAACGCACAGGTTTTTCCCGTTCCCGTCGGTGCTTGCGCAATAACGTCCAGCCCCTCCAAAACCTTTGGAATTACCTCGGTTTGCACGGGAGTAAGCGACGTAAAATTCATTTCTTCTAACGCTTTATTTATTTGTTCGCTGTAATCTGTTATCATTTTTCTCCTAAATTAACAAGATTATAGCATATTTTAAGGCTAAATCAAAACGCTTTTAACACCAAGTGCAATAATATTGATTTTTAGGTTTCTTTTTGGTAAAATAGCCTTAGGAGAAAAATATGAAAACGGTATTTATTACGGGCGGAACTCGTGGAGTCGGAAAGTCCTTAGTTGAAGAATTTTGCAAAAACGGTTACAACGTTCTTTTTTGCTACGAAAAATCAGAAGATTTAGCACGAAAATTAGAGCAAGACATGGCAAGCCAAGGCTACAAATGTACGGGCTACAAACTGGACGTATCCAACGAAAAAGAGGTAGCCGCCTTCTTTGAAAACCTACTAAAAACGCAAAAAATCGACTGCCTTGTAAACAACGCAGGCATAGGTCTAAACCAAAAAATGCTGGTAGACGTAACCCAAAGCGAGTGGCAAAAAATCTTTGACGTGAACGTAAACGGTGTGTTTTACGTAACCAAAGCAGTAGTAAAATCTATGATGTACACAGGCGGCAGAATAATAAATATCGGCTCTATGTGGGGCGAAAAAGGCGCAAGTTGCGAAGTGTGTTACTCGGCAAGCAAGGGCGCAATCATCAGTTTTACAAAAGCCCTAGCCAAAGAACTTGCCTCCTCAGGCGTCACCGTTAATTGCTTGTCGCTTGGCGTAATCGACACCGATATGAACAGCCACCTAACCAAAGAAGATATGCTAGAATTAGCAAACGAAACACCTCTTTCTAGGTTAGGTACGCCGTCTGACGTTAGCCCTATGGCAGTATTTCTTTGCTCTAACAAAGCAAGTTTCATAACCGGTCAAATTATCACGATTGACGGCGGTTTTACTCTATAAAACGCCATTTTGTATAGTAGAATTTCAAAATTACCACAATAATATAACACTTCTATAAAACGCAATATTTTATAATACGTGCATTATAAAATGCTGTTTTATATAATAATCTACTCTACAAAACACATTTTCATAAAATAAAACTAGGTGTCCGCCTAGTTTTTGTTTATTTGATTTTCCACAATTATTTGCTCCTGCTTTTTTTCATCACTCTCGTTTTTCTTTTTCGTTAGGTGCTTTTTATGTTTTTTCCTTTACCTTGCTTTTCATAATTTCCTTTCTAGCGATATATATTTTGGCGGTTTAGTCTTAGATTTTTTAGTTTTTCCGCTCTGCTTTACGCCTTATTTACTTTATTATAATTTATTCCGCCTCTCCTTTCTAGTTTTTGGTTTTCACCAACATTTATATAACCTTTAAAGAACTACCTTTTGGCGTTTACTTTTTCCAAAACTTAATATATAATTAAAGTATGAAGAATTACGAAACCATTTTATTTGATGCAGACAACACGCTATTCGATTTTAACAAAGCAGAACGCACCGCCATTAAGGAAACGTTCGCCGAGTTTGACATTGTGGCAAACGAAGATATAATCACCGATTACCACAATATTAACGACAAATACTGGAAAAGATTAGAGAAAAAGGAAGTAACCGAAAAGGAACTTAACTATATGCGTTTTGACGAACTTTTCGCCCTTCACCACGTTAGCGGCATAGACTCAAGTAAATTCAACCAAGCCTACAAGCAAAACCTTGCAAACCAGTCGTTTTTAATGGAAGGCGCTCTTGATATCGTAAAATACCTATTCGGGCTGTCAAAAAGGCTAATTATTGCCTCAAACGGCTCTAAAACAATACAAAACAATAGGCTAAACAAATCGCCACTAAGCAGTTATATCAGCGCCGTGTACACCTCTGAGGACGCAGGCTACCCAAAACCAAGCAAAGAGTTCTTCGACAAAACCTTTGCCCTTTTCGGCTTAACTAAGGAAACCACCTTGCTTGTCGGCGACTCAATCTCCGCAGACATAATCGGCGGCAACGCCTACGGCATCGACACCGCCTACTTCACCCCCCAAGGCGACGTAAGTCCCCTACCCACCTACACAATCACCGCCCTAGCCGATCTTAAAAACATAGTAAAATAGCGCCTTTTAACTTTGCCTTATTGCAACACGCCTTGTAATAGGCTCTTTTTTTCTTGAAAACCTCGACTCTTTCTCATTGCACTTCCAACCTTAAAATATCGCAAAATAGCGCTTTAACCCATTTGCATTTAATATAATTACCACTAAAACATAGTGCCATAATTTCAGCAAAAAAAAAATCATAAACTAATAAAACACTTTTACAAAATAAAAAAACCTAACTCGAACGTAGGGTTCGGATTAGGTTACATGTGGCGGAGAGAGAGGGATTCGAACCCTCGGTGCGTGTTAGCGCACACACGATTTCCAATCGTGCTCTTTCGGCCTCTCAGACATCTCTCCATTGCTACTATTATAATATAAACAGGCAAATTTTCAAAACGAAAACACGCTATTTGTTAAAAAATTTAAAAACGTGGCATGCGCTTACATTAAACAAAGTAAAAGTTATGCTAGCAACCCAACATAAAATAGGAGAATTTAGTAGCGTTTGAGCGTTAAATTATGGCGCTACTAACGATATACTAAGGAAAAACTAAGTTTAAGGTTTTGCCTCTGCATTTTACAATGCCAAGAACAACTACTAATATAATTAACCGTTACACATGGCGAAAAGCCCTACCCTATTACCAAATGAGTGGTATAATTTGAAAAAGCAAAAATAGAGGCGAAAGTGATGTTGTGGTTGATTTTGGCTTTAACAGGTGCTGTTGCGACGGCGCTGACCACCATATTTGCTATGATAGGAATAAAAAAGTAAATGTTGAAAGTAAAAAAAGAACCCTTTTGGGTTCGTATTTTTATAGATTTTATCGCATTTTGATTTTACATAAAGCCGCTCTTTTACCTTGTGTTTACTTAAAAGCAAGCCAAAATTCAACTTGGAAGATATTACATTAACTTCACGTAAGCATTAGTCAAAACCTAACTTGGAAGGCATTAAACTAACCTCACGTAAGCATTAGCCAAAATCGAGCATTAAACACGGACAGAGAAGAAAACTGCACTTTGATTTTGCCCTTTTGCGTGGCTTACCGCACCTACTGTTGCAAGGTGCTCGGTGTAAGCGCCAAGGTAGGCAAACGCTGAAAAATAGGTGTCCAAACTAAGCGTTTTTTCAAGGTACTTATCGGCAAGAACGTGGTCAGAGTTAGCCAGATAGTAAAGGTGTGCGCCGTAGTAGAAAATGCACTTTTGAAGTTCGTCCTCCTCCTCGATATTGTCGCAAATTTCAAACTTTTCGCCACGGAAAAGTTTTAAGGACTGCTTGTAGCCCGTGTGGTGTCCGATTTTTATATCGTCATCGTATTTTTTCATTTCGCTATCTACGTTTTCTCCCATTCTAACAAGGCAAGCCACCGCCCAAAACAACGACGCCACGTACATATCCCCGTCTGTTTCGGATAGGATTAAGCACTCGTCAAACAGGTTTTTTGCACCTATGAAATCGCCCTCGTAGTACAAAGCGCAACCTAGCATATATTTTGCGTCTAATAGGTCGCTGCCGTTATTCACGCACCAAACAAAGCCCTCTTTTGCCTCTTGTATTTTTAGCACAGAAAGATACCTACCTGCGCATTTTCGTATTGCCGAGTAGTTGTTCGGGCAAAGTTCTTTTGCCTTTTCGTAGCACTCGATAGCCTCGTTGTAGCGCATTTGAAAAGCAAGCGCATTACCTAGTTGCATATAAGTTTTAAAGCAAGGATTTTTGCAAACGCTTTCCCTAGCCGCTGCAGTTTGCTCGTCGTCGCTAACTCTTCTTACGTGCTCCTTTCCAAAGATTATTTCGCCGTCACGAGTAGCCCTGATATCGCTAACTAAGTGATGATGGCAATGATTTGAATTTGATTTACACATATTTTTCCTTTAATTTATCTATATTTAACCGTGCTTTCTTCCACGATTTTTCTTCTAAATTCAACGTATTGATTTATCATATATATGGCAAGTTGCATTAGCATAATCGCTCCGCCCGGCGCCATAATCCAGTTGTACTTGGACAGCAAAATTCCGCCGTAATTAAATGCGTTTTGTATCATTACGCCCCAAGTAACGTCGGTAACCGAGCCCATACCCAAAAAACTTAGGGTTGCCTCCACCATAATGCAATTTGCAACCGACGGCATAAACCTTGCAATCGCCACGTCCATAACGTTTGGAAGCGTGTGACGAAATAGTATCCTGCCGCCACTATAACCAAGTGATTTTAGCGACCTGACGTACTCAGAGTTTTTCACGCTCAAAGTCTTTGCCCTTACGGTTCTTGCCGTAGAGCACCAGCACAGCAAGGAAATAGTGAGGATAATGCTCATTTTGTTTCCGCTTGTGTACGCCGCAATAACGATAGCGGCAGGCAGCATAGGTATCAGCAAAAAGAAGTTGATAAAGCCGTTTATCGCCTCCCCCACAAAGCCACTAATATAGCCTGCTAGTAGTCCTATGGTAACGCCTATTACAAGGCAAGCCACCGCACTAGTCACGCCAACAACCAAAGTAGACCTTGTTGCCACGATAAGTTGCGACCAAATATCGTAGCCTATGTTGTTAGTTCCTAAAATATGCTCCTTAGAGCACGGCAAAAACTTGTCAAAACTCTCTCTTGCCGAGTAAGGTGCAATACGCTCGCCAAAAATGGCGAATATTACAAATGTAGATAATATTGCTACTCCCAGACAAAAAACCACGGTGGACGTAATGCGCTTTATTTTGTAACTTTTTTCAAGGTTTCTCATGCCGCCCTCCTTTGCCTAGGATCTAAAAGCGTTGCTATAACGTCGGCAATAAAGTTGGATAATATCACGCTAATAGCAATAATCAGCAGCGTGCCTTGAAGCATAGGGAAGTCCTTGTCCGTTATTGCTCTATTCACCAGCATACCCATGCCGTCTATTGAAAACACCCTTTCAATAATAATAGAGCCTGCTATCATGTGCCCAAAACTTGTGCCCAGCATAGAGATAAACGCCGAGGAAATATTAGGTAACACGTGCACAGCGTTCAGCCTACCGCTACTTAAACCCTTAGCCCTAGCGTACGCCATATATTGTTCGTCCATAGCGTTTGCCGCTTGATTACGAATAAGCAAGAATTTTTTAGGAGTAGACACCAGCACCAAAGTCAAAATCGGTAAGATTAAGTGCTCCAACCTATCTAGTACGACGTTTTCGGCAAAAGGCGAATTAAGACCACCCGACGGCAAAATCTTCCACTCGAAAGCGAATAGTATCAAAAATACGATTGCAAGCAAAAAGGTTGGAATGGCGTCCATTATCATCATTCCACTCGTTATACTTACGTCCTTAATTTTAGATTTATTACTTCCGGCAACAAGCCCCAGCCAAACTGCAATAAGTGCGGATAATATCCAAGCAGGCAAGGTGATTTGCAAGGTTCTAGGCACGTTTTCTAGGATAATTTTCCCAACGTCAGCGCCCCTGTGGTAAGAATACCCCCAGTCGCCCTTAAACAAATTCTTCACGTAGTTTGCAAACTGCTCCCCAAGGGGTAAATCCAGCCCCATTTCGTGATAAAGAGCGTCGTATTCCTCCTTAGTCATAGTTTCGTCGTCTGCACCTACGAGGTTACCTAACGGATCACCCGGCATAAGGCGTGGCAAAAAGAAGTTTACGACAAATATCATAACCAGCGCCACCACCGAAAATATAAAACTTTTACCTATTTTTTTTGCCATACTTATTTTTAGCGGTCACACAATAAGTGCAACCGCTACAATTCTACCTTTTTATAATTATGCTCTTTTTAACGTTTCAAAAGTTACTACGTTAAGAATACTTCCGTTAATATCATCAAATTGAATTCCGTTAATTTTGCTACTAACAGCATAAGTCGTACCTGAATAGAAGAAAGGTACACATATTACATTTTTCGCAATAAAATCTTGATATTTACCAACTGCAATATTTTTTTCTTCTTTAGTTTTTGCATCTCTCATGTCAGTAAGGATTTTTCCGTACTCGGTAAGTTCTCCATCTTTTTCAACAAGCATTTGTCCGTGAGCAACAGGGTTCTCATCTTTCAATTCTGGATTGGTAAACATGCTTGTTTTTTTAGCAAGTGTGTATCTTGTAGCGTAACCTGCCTCAAAATCATAACCTTTTGGAGTTATTGTTGCAAGGCTTGCCATGTGGTTACCATCTTTATAATAATCTTGCCAATCGCTTCCCTTTGAAACAAGCGTAACTTTAACAAGACCGGTTTCTTCAATTTGAGTTTGTAAAAGTGGTGCATATTGAGTATCATTTTTACCCGCACGTACTAAAAGGTCAAACTGGAATTTGTTAGTTTCAGAATATCCTGCTTCTTTTAACAATCTTTTTGCTTCTGCAAGATTACGTTGCCAAACAGGAGTTTCCTTATATCCTTCAATACCTTCAGCAACAAAGCCCTCTCTTGCTGGTGCTACACCAGCCGTTGCAAAAGTCTCACGAAGTTTTGCGTAATCAATAGAAAGTGCAATCGCTCTTTTTACTCTTACGTCAGTCATTTTTTGGTTATTAAAATACATAACCTTATCAATTCCTTTAGTAGACTTTGAAATTAGTTTCACGTTGTTACTTCCACTTAGTGCGTTTACTGAGTGAACGTCCAAAGCCGAATAATTATAAATTATATCTATTTCGCCATTTTTAAGCGCTAATGCAAGTACTTCTTGATTACCGTATTTTTTAAATACTACTTTCTTGAATTGTACTTTGTTGGCTTGTGGATAATCTGCAAACTTTTCAAAAGTGATAGTACCTGCGTTTATATCTCTACTTACATACTTAAACGGACCTGCACCGATTACTGACTCTGCATCGGTAATCGTTTCAGCAGTTTTACCCTCGAAAACATGCTTAGGGAAAAGTGGATTTCCGGCAACTTTAGTTAAAAATGCGTCAGACGTATTAACCTTATAAGTCAACGTATTACCTTCTTCGGTTACGCTATCATAATCAGTACCTTGCGTAAAGCCTTTAAACGTGTATTTAAGGTCGTCAATAGTAACAGGAGTGCCGTCGTGCCACTTGTAACCGTCCTTTAATGTTAACGTAACAGTGTGGTCGTCCTCGGATACTGTAAAATCACAAGCCCCACCTATAAAATTACCATCAATCTTATTAACTGCTGCTATTTGCGAAACCACCCTTGCTATTAAATCATAATTATATCCCGCTTCACCGCCATTTGTCAAAAAACGATTAAGCGAATCAACTTGTAATGTTGTACCCACAACTAGTACCTCAGGATCTCTCGCCTTATCTTTTGGACTGCATGCAACTAGTCCAATGCTACTTACCGCAAGCACTACGATAAGTAATAGCGTAAGTAATATGTGTTTTCTTTTCATTTTTTTTGCTCTCCTATATTTTATTTTTTATTTACCTTTAAAAACGTTGCCGCTTTCAATATAATAAACTTCGTCACAAAATTCGTTTACTAGCCTTAGGTCGTGCGAAATAAACAATATCGACACGCCTTTTTCTTTTACCAGCCTATCCAGCAGTTCAACAATATTGTTTTGCGTGGTTGGATCTAGCATAGAGGTGGACTCGTCCGACACAAGCACTTGTGGGCTTAACGCAAGCGCCCTTGCAATAACTGCCCTTTGCGCCTGCCCTCCGCTAAGATGAATGGGTAACCTAGACTGAAGAGTGTGCTCCAGCCCCACCACGTCAAAAAGTTCCAGCATTTTTGCCTCGGCGTCCTTGCCACGTTTTGCAAGCCCCGAAAATACCAAAGCCTCCTTTACCGCACTTCCTATCCTTTGCGACGGATCAAGCGCTAGTAGTGGTTTTTGTGGTATAAGTTGCACCAAAACGCCAAGTGTCTTGTCATACTTATTTTTCAAAAAAAGTGGCTTGCCGTCAAGGATAACTTGCCCCTCGGTTGGCACAGTCAAGCCGCATAGTACGTTTGCAAGCGTGCTTTTACCCTCGCCGCTTTTACCTGCCAGCCCGATTTTTTTGCCGGTTGGGATTGTTAAATTCACGTTTTTAAGCGGGTGGATTAGTATTTGGGTTTTGCCCTTTCCGACTGCAAAGGTTTTACTCACGTTTTTTACTTCAAGCATAACTACTCTCACTTGCCAAAATCAAACTTTTGGTGTATTCGTTTTTAGGGCTCAAAAATACCTCTTCCGTTTTGCCGTACTCTTGAAGTTTGCCCTCTTTTAGCACCAGCACTTTATCGCACCTACTTGCCACCGACATATCGTGCGTTACCACAATCAAAGAGGACGTAGCAAAATCTCTGTCTATACAATCCCAAAAAACGTCAATGGCTTCACGGTCAATGCCCCTCGTCATCTCGTCGGCAACGATAAGCGTCGGTTTTACGCACATTGTAATGGCAAGCACCACCCTTTGCGCCTCGCCACCGCTTACTTCAAACGGATATTTTTCCAGTATTTCTTCGCCGTTTTTCAGCCCTGCACGTTCCAAGTTATGTAATGCGTAAGCCCTTTTTTCTTCACGGCTCAGTTTCCTTTTTTCCTTTGGCAATGCCTCGTAAATCTGCGTCTTAATTTTTAGGCAAGGGTTCAAGGATTCCGCACCGCCCTGAGGCACGAACACAATCTCTTTGCCAAGATATTTTTTACCCTTCTTGCTCAGCAAATCGTCGCCGTTAAAAAGAATTTTGCCAAGTGCAAAACAGTTATCCGCAAGTGACGACGTAATTGCGTTCACAATCATAGATTTTCCGCTTCCCGACTCCCCGACAATAGCCAAGCGCTCCCCTTCGCCAAGGCAAAAAGAGACGCCGTCCACAATCTTTTCAGTTGAGCGGAAAAAATATGCCGATACGCTTAGATTTTCCACGATAAGTACGTTTTCCATCAAAAAAATTATACCATTAAAGTACGGCAAAATCAAAGCAAATGTCACCTATTCGTACGGTAAATTAAAAATAATCAAGACAAAACAGAACATTATGTTTTATTTTGCGGTAAAAACAATACATAGTGTATTGACAACAGAACACCGTGTTTGATATAATACAAAAAAGAGGTAAAATATGAATAAGAAAACGAACACGACAACCGAAAAAATTTACAATGCATTTGCCGAAGTTTTGCTAGAAAAAGAATACTCGGACGTTAGGATACAGGACGTACTAGACAAAAGCGGAATTGCACGCAGCACCTTTTACGCCCACTACAAAACAAAGGAAGATTTGCTAAAATCTATCTGCACTTCGATATTCGGGCACGTATTTTCCCACTCTCTCGAGGAGGAGCAAAGCCACGATTTTTCTAAGTCGTCAATATTCGATTACAAGCACTTTATCACCCACATTTTTTACCACCTGCACGATAAAAAAACGCTTGTCCACGCAATTATGCTGTCGCAAAGCAAGGATACCTTCCTTAATTACCTAAAAAGCGGGCTTACCGAACTTGCCACCGCCTGCGTAGACAACAACTTCGTAAAATCAAAAAATATCCCCAAGTCGCTCCGTGTAAGTTCCATTATCGAAAACTTCGTCATCATCTTGCAGTACTGGGACGACACCGCCTACGCCGAAACCCCCGAGCACCTAACCGAATACTTCTTAACAATGAACGAATAAAACCTAACAAAAACACTATGAAAAAAAGGATATACCGACTTTTAAGTATATCCTTTTAATTTATCCTATCAGCCACCTCACAATTAGATACCCGATACTCAAACCAAAACACTAGCAAAGATATCACAAACGAAGACGTTGAATACATTATGAAAAAAACAAAAAAATACCCGAATACTTTTACTAATTTATCAATATTGCATAAAAAAAGGTCGAGATAAACTCGACCAAACCCAGACAAATAAGTATTTATTTCTCTGACACCACCTCGGAGAACCTAATGGCTTTCGTTTGAATATTGTTCTTTCGAACTCACCCCGAGTAGATACATAGTATCACTTATAAAAAAATTTGTCAAGAAAAAATTGCCGGCGAGCAAATACAGTAAAAAAATGTTTGACTACCATTTAATACTCAAACTACGGCTGTATCTGTTGTGCGTGATATTATGTTTGACTACCATTTAAGATAACACCATACTCAAACAACGATTGCTACTATCTTGTTAACGGCGCTGTTTGACTACCATTTAAGATAACACCATACTCAAACATAGTCTACGGACTTTAAAAATAAGGAGAAGTTTGACTACCATTTAAGATAACACCATACTCAAACTGATGTTCTATTGTGGACACTAATTGCTTGGTTTGACTACCATTTAAGATAACACCATACTCAAACTTGCTTGTAGCCTACACCAATCCTAAATCGGTTTGACTACCATTTAAGATAACACCATACTCAAACAATAAAATTGTAATTAATGGTAAATTAGAAGTTTGACTACCATTTAAGATAACACCATACTCAAACAGCGAAAACAACAACAAGCGTACCGAAAGTGTTTGACTACCATTTAAGATAACACCATACTCAAACTACTCTCTTTATCAAAAACATCATTTTGGAGTTTGACTACCATTTAAGATAACACCATACTCAAACGCGTATCCGGGGCTTTTGGTTATATGGCAGGTTTGACTACCATTTAAGATAACACCATACTCAAACGGGAATGTGGACAAACAGTTTTACGCTTGGGTTTGACTACCATTTAAGATAACACCATACTCAAACACGGGTAAAGCACTCTTTCTTCCGTCCAACGTTTGACTACCATTTAAGATAACACCATACTCAAACTATTATCTTCGTTGTTACTAAGTAATCTATGTTTGACTACCATTTAAGATAACACCATACTCAAACACAACTAACCATATTAGGCAAAAAATCAACCGTTTGACTACCATTTAAGATAACACCATACTCAAACGCGTTGTTGGGTATGCAGCAGAACGACTTAGTTTGACTACCATTTAAGATAACACCATACTCAAACATAATCAATCGTTTTTAACAAAAGACGAAAGTTTGACTACCATTTAAGATAACACCATACTCAAACTTTCTCCGCCTCTAATCCCATTTGGAATTAGTTTGACTACCATTTAAGATAACACCATACTCAAACGGAAATTGCAATAGGATTTAGTTCAGGAGTGTTTGACTACCATTTAAGATAACACCATACTCAAACCATTGCTTTGACAATGGCATTTATTTTTTCGTTTGACTACCATTTAAGATAACACCATACTCAAACTCGTGTCAAGTTTTTTCCGCAAATTTTACAGTTTGACTACCATTTAAGATAACACCATACTCAAACCAATGCTTATAACGTATCGTCCCTCTCGTAGTTTGACTACCATTTAAGATAACACCATACTCAAACCTCAAATTTTGAGCATTTTTACGCACCACACGTAGAAATCTTAATGGTAAATTGGTGTTTTATATTCTTATTTTAACACGTTTTTTGTTATTCCACAATAATCTCGCACAAATCATTATCAATAATTCTAATCGGCTCAGCGCCTATCCTATTTGGCTGTGTTCTTTCCAAAAACAGCACCGAATAAGGAGCATACCCAACGTGCTCTAAAATTAGTTTGTAATCCTCTTTGTTCAAAAAAGTTTGCAAATTTACCAAAACAAAAAGTTTTACGTTGCAAAATTGATGTTGAACATCTAGCCACCCCACAATTTTCTCGGCAAAAGTACAATCTGTTTCGACAGGAAGAACCTTCATTACTTTTAAAAAGTCCTGCACACAAATATCAGCACTATATTCTACGGCAAGCGGAGAATCCACCAAAATCAAATCGCAAAAACTACTCATTCTGCCCACCAAATCGCAGTACTCTTGCAAATGCTCCTCTTGAACAATTTGATTTATCTTATCATAAATTCCGCTTATTATTTTTTTATCATTTAAAGACGTGTTAAAAAAATCAAAAACAATACAACCATTTTTTTTGAATGAAAACGGCTTATCGTTATCGTCTATTATAAACTCCCCTTCATCGTTATTTTGTTGGCTAATAAAATCATTGCAATAACCGACAAACTTGTTCGCATTTTCAACAACAAGCACCCCTGCGCCGCTAACAAGTTCAAAGGGTTTTGAAAAATCATAATGGCATATTTTCATAAAATCACCAACCTTTCGTCGCTATCTACGACGTTACCTTTGGCATCGCCGACAATTAGTTCCATTCTTTCAAATTGCCTTTCGGTTACCGATAGCATTTGCACCAATCCTTTTTTAGGGCTGTGCCTCCGCACGCTATTTTTTATCGCCTCACCAACAGTATTATTTAATACAATTTTACAGTAAACGGATTCTTGCATCATTACAAATCCGCCCTTTATCAAAAATTTTCGAAAAGCACGGTAATCTGCTCTTTCTTTGCTGGTTAGTACGGGCAAATCAAAAAATACAACTATCCTCATAAACCTATAACTCATAAAAACTTAACTGAGATAAATCTCTTGTATTTAGCGCATTAAATACGCTTTTGCAATATATACCTATTGCATCCGATACGGTATATTCCTTACCTGATATTTTGATTTTTTGATTCAAAATATTTTGCAAAATTCGTTTTGCCTCTATGTCAAACGTTTCGTTTTGCATTTGAAAAACCAGCCTATCCACAAGCACCCTAAAAGGCTCCATTAAATCACACGCAAAGTTGAATGGATTAAATTCGTTTCGGTGGAAAAGACCTATTTGTGTACTATACCCACTCGCCACAATCGTTCTATTAAATGCCGATAGAATAATGGCATACCCATAATTAAGCGCACTATTTACAAACCCTTGGTTGTTTCTTGAAAAAGATAAACCAAACAACGAATTAAAGTACACTTTTGCCGAGTGCCCCTCTCTGTTTGTAATATCGCCCGGCTGAATTTGAGGGATATAGGACGTAAGTAAGTTTGATTGATCTGCACCCACGTCCTCAAGATGTTTTGCTTGGTGATATATTTTGTTTGCCACTATTTGCGACCAAACCAAAGCCCTTATCTCATCGTCTCACTCAATTTGAGTTTTCAGTTTTTTACTTGCATCATAACTACCATTTAGCGGTAATAGTTGAGAATGAGGATTGTGTTGTTCGTCACAAAATACCACGCTAATCTTATTTTTGATTAGTTCACAAACTAACGCCGACGTGAACGATACTGCCGTCGACTCCACAATTAGCGTGGATATTTCGGAAAGATGCACTTTCTTCACTTCTTCGTTCCTACACACAAGATAACCCATTTTGTATTCAAGTTTACTGTGTGAAGCAACTACTACCGTGCGCCAACTCATTTCTTATAAAATGCCGTTAAATCAACTATATTACGGTAATAACCGGTAGGCGATTGAGTAATTAACAAACACTTGCCATTTTCTGACAACTTTTTATTGCGCTGTATCTTTCCTACATTTGCTCCGCCATTAAGCAATTCGATATTTGTTAACACGCTATTACATTGCATTAAATGAAGCACCTCGTATAATACAGCACATTCTTCTTCTAAAGACAAACTTTCAAAAAGGTCTATATTTTTCTCTAAGAAATCTGCCTGAGTTTTTAATGTAGATATATTAACATATGGCTCTAATTTTAATTTATCAACAAATACCTTATATAACATTAGATTATCCATCTTACTAATTTTGTCATACCATTCATTAACTTTTATATCTTTATTTTTCTTCCTCTTTTCCATAAAAGAAACAACTTTTTTAAGGTATATAGTTGCTCCTAAATCCAATATTAGTTGATTCGCATTACATACTACCAAATTATTACCGGTTTTTCCTCTTAACCAAACATACGCACCATTCAATTTTAACAAAGAATTTATTTTTATCTTTTCCATCAAAATTTCCGGTCGAATAAGTCCTACTTTATTTTCAAGAAAATCAAAAATAGCCTCCTTTCCTAATAAATCAATATAAATAGGAATTGCCTCGATAGACAGTTGAACCTTGCCTTTTTTATCCAAACTTCTTACAAGAGAGAAGTATCCGGTAGTTGCGCTATCGTACCCACCATATTTTGCAATATTTTCAAGCGGACAATTAGTTTTTAACGGAATTAACTTATCGTTTGTACCCTTTGTTTTTATCGTCGCTTTGTATAATTCCCCCGTTCCCTCGCAGGTAAAACGAACTACCCTACAAATATTTTTATTCACAACGGCAACCACTTTCTCCTTATATGCAGGCGTCCAAGCGTTCTTGATATCTTCTTCAAATAGGCGGTTTATGTTATAACTTTCTACGTTGTTATTTTTGAAGAAAACTGCTGCATTACGGTTGAATTTTGTGTAGTACACATTGCCAACCACCACGTTTAGATAAGCGTCTTTTGCGTGGTGTAAATCGTTAATTTCTCTAACTTTTACAATAAGCGGCTTTTCCGAGTTTTTGTTCATAGTATTCTTAAAGTCAACCACGTTTCTGGCTTTCGAGTACACGATATCAGTATTCGGATACATTTGTTTTAGGATTTTAGCCACTTCTTTTGTGCTTTGACGTGTTTCTACCAGTTGCCTATTGATAAAATCAGCAAGTTCGTCTTGGCTAAGCGGCGTATTTCTTGTAAGTCTCTTAAATTTTTCGTCATTTATAAATCCTTTTTCTTTCCATAACTCCCACACAGCCACCATACTATTTCTTATTTCGCTATTTATAGGATACTTGTCACCTTTTTTAGCATTAGCGGTCTTATAACATAACACCTTATTATTTATAATACTATCGTCTTTTATCTTAGATTGCGGATAAATATGGTCTATATCGCAAACGTTAGTATTAAATACGTCGCTAAGGCTTAGGGTTCTACCGGTATAAGCGCACCTACCCATTTGAGCATAATATAAGTACAACTTATCGCTAAGTAGTTCCGCATCCTCTTTCTTCTCTAATTCGCTAATAAACTCTTCCGGGTTATACTCTAAAATATCTTTATGGCAAGCCTTGTATAAGTCTAATAATCTTTGCCTTCTTGAAGCAGGAACTTTACCTTTTTGACCTTTACCGTTCTTTTCTTCGCCTCCTCTTGCCATCTCGATAAATATACGTGACGGAGCGTGTCCTTGCACTTTTTCTATCTCTTTTGCAAGACAAACTGTACGCCAAATAGCACGCTTAACCGACGGCGAACAATACAAGTTTTCGATTGTTTTATATGTAACCTTGCCATCGTCGACGTTTTCCATATTGAATTTATTTATAGCCGAGATAAAGTCAAACTTTGACGATAATAACTCTCCCAAATTACAGCCGGTTTCATGCATTGCTTGGATTATCGTTAAAATTTCACCGTTTTCGTCTATTGTGGTTATTTCGTCACTATCTAATAGCGTTTTTGACAAATTACCCCACCCGCTACAATTCAAATCTTTCAGTTTTTTCGTTTGTTCGTCGGTTAGGTTGTACTCTCGCTTAGCACGGTTTGCAGCATCGGTTTTGTCGCCCATAATAGTGAACCACTTTACTATTTCTTCGCACATATCCACGTCAAAATCCTCGCCGAACACGTTTTTGAAGAACCTAAGCGTGTTAAAATTGCTTTTAATCTCTATGTTTATACCCGAAAAGTTTTCCTCTCCCTTTTCACTCTGCTCAATTAAGCCTGCCTTTGCTAGAATTTCGCCTATTGCCTTCGGTGTGATTTTGCGCTTGCTATTTTTTGCATAATCAAGTATTACCTCTCTTGCCTGTTTATCCAGCCTGCGTCCTTTAAACTGAACGATATTAAGTTCGTTTAAAAATGCAAATTCACTATACAAAAGCGATTGCTTTGGCAAAACGTCCTCACCTACAAGATAGGTGCATTTATTTGTCATTCTTACAATAAACTCGTCCTCAGAGGCTTGTCTATCCACTACTTTATCAAAGTTCCAAGGCGTTATTTTTTCCTTTTCCATTCCCTCGAACTTTTTAACCCATGCAAAGCCCTTACTTGCGTGCGCCGTATTTAGCGGTCCTACGTAATATGGCACTCTAAACGTTAAAAGCGATTCGATTTTATCTTTAACGCTCAATCCGTCGCTTTCGCCATTCAAAAACGCAAAGTTTTCGCTGGCATTTTCAAGAATTTGCTGTAATTCTAGCAGTTGAACTTGATAAGGAATTACACCGTTTGCATTAGTGCGTTGCTTATCAAGGAAGTTGCCGTCCTCGATTCTAGATAAAATCTCCTCATCTTTAACAAACTTCTTTAAATATGCATAAAAATCCTCTTTTTTAGCGTGACTAAACGATTTGTTTCTATCCTTGCCGACGTACGCAGCGTAGTTTTTCAAATCTTTATTAAATCTAAATACCTCTTTATATTTTTCCTTTTCTTCTTTATCTTGGTCAAAACTTTCTAGTATGTAATTTTTTAATAACCTTAAATCCTTAGCGTGCATATCGTATTTTTCACACATTGCCTCGGATAGATATTTTTTATCACCCAAAATTTGCGAAAGCACCGCCCAATCATAAACGGTTTTAGCCTCACAAATCAAGGCAAAATTTTCCTCGGCAAACGCTTCTTTTAGTTTTTCTAATTCAAAACCGGCATCATCAAAACAGAATTTATCAATTTCAGGTTCTTCCTCGTCAAACAAGTTTTTAACGTTTACTTTCGCACCAACCATCGCCTTAATAATTGCCTCGCAAGGTTTGTTCTTACCTATTTCAAACAATTCTTTAAGTTGGCGTTCTTTGTCGGTTTTAGTCAGTTTTTTGTCTTTCAAAACTTCTAAAACCTCCTCAATACAAGTTAGCGTTAAAGTTGCTGCGTTTTCGTCCTCGCCTGTTAGTATCTCGTTAATCTTAAAAAGTGCGTTTTTAACGTTGGTTTCGTCCCCTATACTAAATTGTTGTCCCTCAAATAAAAAGTGACCTCTATTTTTAACAATATGAGCAACGGCAAGATACAATAATCTAACGTCGGTAATTTCTTTTGCCTTTTGCTTATCCAAAAATGCCGCCCTCAAATGATAAATAGTCGGATATTTTTTGTAATATTGTTTATCGTCAAATTCTCCGTCGTGAAACAGGCATTCCTTATATCTTACGTTCTCGCTCTTATCCTCAACGTAATACTTGCTATTATTTAATCTTTCGAAAAACCAAAAATCTTTCTTTGCTATTTCCTCTGCAAATAATTCTTGCAACAGTTTTATTCTTTGGCGCTTTCTTGCAGTACGCCTGCGTGCAGTTCTATTTGCACGCCTAGTTTCCGACGTTTTAGCCTCGTCGAAAAGATAAACACCCCAAAAGTCTTGCCCTTTGGCTTTCAATAAGTTGTATTCTTCATCTGTGGTTGCCCAGCCTACTGAATCAGTACCAATATCAAATCCGATATAATATTTTTCATTCATCTCTTGACATCTCCTCAAATTATGTTATAATAAGGTTACTTAAATGGCTGACTACCACTTAAGATAACACCATTAGTTCAAATAAAATTTTTTCAAACCGCCGATTTATTCGGTTCACACGTTGTGTGAAATCTCAACTCGCTATGCGAGTTTTTTATTTTGCCTTTTCCTTTCTCTTTACGTTTTCCACTAACATAAAAGTTTTACTTCGTTTGCATTATTTTTGATATAATGTTTGTTACATATCAAAATAATATAAGTTTATTCTTTATCAATTCATTAAACTAATTATATCATCTAACTTTTGCCCATTCAATACCTAATTTTTAATTGTCCCATTTTCGACACATTTATACAAAAATAGCCAAAATACCCACTTAAAACTTTGAATTTATTAAATTATAATCAAAAATTTTTAAACAAACCGATAAAGTATTTGTTCATTAAAAAACTCACGGGTAAAAAACTATATCTTAAAAATGCATACCGTGTTCTACTTACAAGAGCACGTCAAGGTATGGCTATTTACGTGCCCGAAGGAGATGAGTGTAACAAAACCCGAAATCCTGAATTTTATGATAGAACTTACAACTATTTAAAATCTATTATGGACTAACCTAAGCATTTATTTTTTAAACAAATAATTTTAAACCAACATAAGTTGTGCTTACTATTTGCACGACTTTTTTACGTCAACTTATAAGATTAAGCAAAAACATACAAATATAATATTTTACTAGGCGTTTTGCGTACTTAAAGTGCGGTTTATGTATTTTAACAATTATCATACAATTACCAAAAATTCGCCATACAATCATTAAAAGCCATTAAAAATAACTAAACAATCATCACGCAATCATAAAAAAGCATTAGGGAATAATTAAAAAAGCGTTTAGTAATCATATAATAATCATTAAAGAATAACTAAATAATTATTGTACGATTATTAAATTTCGGGTTATAGGGATATGTTACTTGTTTAAGTAAGATAATGATATTTTATTTAACGGGAAAAATCTGTAATAAAAAAAGGGCTAATTTGCCCTTATGGTCGGAGTGAGGTGATTTGAACACCCGACCTCTTGGTCCCGAACCAAGCGCTCTACCAAACTGAGCCACACCCCGATTACAATGAAAATAATAGCACACTTGCGCTCTTTTATCAACTGTTTTGCACTAATAAACCGCAACTACTTTTTACTTATAGTATATGGCAGTCTTTACTAAATGAATTTGCTCAAAATTTTGTCGTTTTTAGGCTCGAATATAAACTTTTTTTACCATACAATGCTGTTTTTTAGGCTCGAATACTAAATAAATATCAGTCAAATATTACCACTTTTTAAAAACAAATATAAAAAATATCAGCCATATATTGCTACTATTTGAAACAAATACAAAATAATTTTCAGCCAAACAATGCTATTTTTTGAAACAAATAAATAAAACGCCACGATTAAGCAGCGTTTTAATATTTGTATTTGGTTTTAATTAAATTTTAAATTTTATAATGGCGTAGTAAGTATTCTCTTAAGTTTTTCGCCAAAAGTTTCCTTCTTTTCTTCCTTTTTAGGTTTTGCAGCGCCGTCACCGGTGGAATCCTTTGCTATCATAGTAACGCTTGCATTACCCTTTGACTTTTTGCCTTGCTTTCCGCCTGCTTTTGCTTTGGCAGTTTCTTGCTCCTCATTTTCGGCAATATCGTCAAGCCCAAAATCCTCTTTAACAATGTAAGCGTGCAAGTTTACAAGGTTTACGTACTGCGATATTACGCCGTTTAGTGCAAGCGATTGCTTTTGGTCTAAGGTTAGGTCGTTTTTAACCACCACTTGAACAAGCCCGTCGCTCATTTTGTGATTGTAAAAAGTTTCCACGTCACCTGCATATTGCTTGATAACCTCGCCTTTTCCAAGCAAGCCGACTGCGTACTTATCCACCTCGCCGTATGGCATACCAAATAGCGCCTTATTCTTACGCAAATATACCACGTAATCCGCAACGCCGTCCACATCAAAGGCAATATTAGAACTAATTATCATAGTTCTTGGCACTTCTTCAAAATCCTCTTTGGCAAAAGCGTACATCATAGCCCTAAGTTTTAGGTTCATATTTCTGCACGGTTGGTCAAACACAGTAACTTTTGCCCTTGAAGCGATTGCAAAAATGCAGTTAATAGCAACCTGAGCCATACGGTTAAAATTCCTATAATTTACCTTAGTGGTAGGAATTTGCATAGCCTCAAAGCACTTCTCTGCAACCTCTCTGCTAAACGAAGGATATTCCTTTTGGAATTTATCCATAAGCGCCGTTAGGTTGCTATAAGCAGGCATATACGTCGTTTCGTCTACGTAAAACAGTTCGCTCCTTTCCAGCGGTTTCATAGCCACGCCGTCTTTTGTAAGCGAGCCGCTAACAGGCTTTTCCCTGCCGATAAGCAAGTCGATAAACTCGGTTTTACCACCGCCCTTTGCCCCAACGACAGCAATTATTTGCTCGCTAGGTACGGTAAGTTCGTCTACCGTAAGCGCAATATTCTTTTTGTTGCCGACAATAACTTTGTCAAAAATAACGTTACCCATAATTTCTCCCTATACCAAAGTATATCATTATTTTTCGTATCTTTCAAGAATAACTAAAAAACTAATCTCTTTTTTTAATCACGCCCGTCTTCAAGTCGTCCCTCATACGCTCGGTATGATCCAAAATTCTCTTTCTGATACGTATATTTTCAGGCGTAATCTCTAGTAATTCGTTGTTTTCGATAAATTCTATTGCTTCCTCTAGGCTAAGTACCTTTGGCGAATTTAGTCTTAAAGCGTCGTCAGAACCTGACGCACGGCAGTTTGTAACGTGCTTTTTCTTGCAAACGTTTACAACCAAATCCTCTTGCTTTGGCGAAAAACCAACAACCATTCCCTTGTAAACGGGAACAGCGGCGTCGATAAATAACGTGCCTCTTTCTTGAGCGTTAAACAAGCCGTAAGTACAAGATACGCCGTTTTCAAAAGCAACCAAAGAGCCGTTGTTACGCCTTGGAATGTCGCCCTTGTATAGTTCGTAGCCCTCGAAAATGCTGTTGATAATGCCCTCGCCCTTAGTATCGGTCAAGAACTCGTTTTTGTAACCAAGCAAGCCTCTTGCAGGAATTAAAAACGTCAAAGTCATACGGCTGCCAACCGGGTTCATTTCTTGAAGTTCGCCCTTTCTTGCGCCTAATTTTTCCATTACGATACCAACGGAGTCCTGCGGAACGTCGATAGTTAGTTTCTCGATAGGCTCGGTTCTTCTGCCTTGCTCGTCGGTTTTGAACAATACTTTTGGCTTACCGACTTGGAACTCGTAGCCCTCTCTGCGCATCGTTTCAATCAAAATAGAAAGGTGAATTTCGCCCCTACCTGCCACAAGAAAACTATCCTTGGTGCTACCGTCCGTTACCCTTAAAGATACGTCCTTTAATAGTTCTTTATATAGTCTATCACGCAAGTTTCTTGAAGTTACAAACTTACCTTCTCTACCTGCAAACGGGCTGTCGTTTACCAAAAACTCCATTTCAAGAGTAGGCTCGCTCACCTTAACGAACGGCAAAGGTTCTGCCTTATCGGTGGAGCAAATAGTGTGACCTATCGTCACGTCCTCGATACCGGAGATACATACGATATCGCCCACCGTTGCAGTTTGGCAAGGAACTCTGTTTAGATTTTCGATTTGATATAAGTTTGCGATTTTACTAGGATACGATTCGTTTTTGTTTAAATAGTCGGTAACAAGCACGTTTTGACCTTGCCTAATAGTGCCTCTTTCAATCTTACCGATACCGATTCTACCAACGTAATCGTTGTAGTCGATAGCAGAGATAAGAAGTTGCAAACCGTCGTTCTCGTCACCCTCAGGGCAAGGAATATCCTTAATAATGGTGTCTAGTAGCGGAGTCATATCCGTGCCCTTAACGTCAAGGTCAAGAGTAGCAGTACCCTCCCTGCCGCTGCAATATACCACAGAGTAATTCAAGGTGTCCTCGTCTGCGCCAAGGTCCATAAGTAGTTCAAGCACTTCCAGTTCCACGTCAGAAACCCTAGCGTCTGGCTTGTCAATCTTGTTTATTACGACGATAACCTTTAAGTTAAGCGACAAAGCCTTTTGAAGTACGAATCTAGTTTGAGGCATAGGTCCTTCGTACGCATCAACAAGCAAGCAAACGCCGTCAATCATCTTAAGTATTCTTTCCACTTCGCCACCGAAGTCTGCGTGCCCAGGGGTATCAACGATGTTTATCTTAGTACCCTTGTAGTTTACCGACGTGTTTTTAGCAAGTATAGTAATACCTCTCTCTTTTTCAAGGTCGTTATTATCCATTACCCTGTCTTGCACCACTTGATTTTCCCTAAAAGTGCCGCATTGCTTCAACATTGCGTCAACTAGCGTGGTTTTACCGTGGTCAACGTGTGCTATTATTGCAATATTTCTTAAATCTTCTCTTTTTAACATATATATCCTCGTAAAAATCTTTTACTATTATATAACAAAAAGAGGAAAAACCCTAACGATTTTTACCTCTTTATCGGTAAATTTAAAGTTTTCCCTCTAATATCAAATCTATTATTTCCGAAACGCCGTCGCCGTCGGTGTCCTTCGTTACGTAATCCGCTTTCCGTTTCAGCCTCTCTTCACCGCTGCCAACAGCCACTTTTAGCCCCACGGAGTCCAGCATATCAAGGTCGTTATTGCCGTCGCCTATTGCCACCGCTCTCTCCTTTGGGATATGGTATTTATCCAGCAAAAACTTGGTAGCGTCGCCCTTTGCCCCGTCTTTTGACACAACCTCTATCATAAACGATGCGAACTTACTAAACAGTAGCGACGGGTATTTTTCGGTAAAATAGGCAAGTTCCTCGTCTATGTTATCCCTAACAACAAGTTCAAACTTGTTTGGTTTGATTTTGCCCTGCTTAACAAGTGTGGCAAGCCTTAAAGTAACGTTTATTTTCATTTTGAAAAATCTTTTGCAAAACCTATTGAACACAGGGTGAAAATCCGCATATACTTTATTGTCGGCGTAGCACTCGGCTAGCATCTTTTTCTTTTTTGCGTACCCTAATATTTCAACGATTAAATCGGTACTCGGATAGGTGGTAAGTATGGGCGAATCGGTTTCAAGATTATAAATTTGAGAGCCTTGCGACGTGATTATATCACCCGTTAAGCCAAGCCTTTTTGCCACGGGTTTTACACTTTCGTATATTCTACCGGTAGAGATAACGAACTTACCTCCACTGGTAATAAAACGACTAATAGCGTCCTTAGTTTTTTGGCTGACTTTACCGCTTTTTCCGTACAAAGTAAAGTCATAATCGCTGAATATTATATCATACATAAATATTTACCTATGTACATAATAACACATTTTAGCCCTGTTAAGTATCATTTTTAACGCTTTATCCCTCGTTTTTGTAATTTTATCAAATTTTGCAAGGTCGATTTTTGAAGAAATAGTTTGTAAAAGTAGAATTTTGTAAAAAAATATTTTTTCCTATTGAATAACTGCCGTTTAATTAGTATAATTATAATATTAAGAGAATAGGAGATTTAAGAGGAATTATGCATGATTTAGCAGTAATAGGTTTCAAAATTATCGACGTAATGTTTGCACGTTCGCAAAACAGCGTTAAATACAAAAACGTTACCGTGGAAGAAGATATCGTTTATAGCGACGTTGCAGAGTGCTGTAAACTTAATTTCCACTACGATCCTAGTAAAAAGAACGGCAAATGGCCGGTAATGGTGCAAGTGCACGGCGGTGGCTTTGTAGCGGGCGACAAAAAATACAGAAAAACCCTTTGCGGATTTTTTGCAAACCAAGGCTTTTTCGTGCTTAACGTAAACTACGGTCTTGCCCCGGATTACACTTACGACCAGTATATACAACACTTAGGTCTTGCTATGAACTGGCTTGGTGACAACGGCGACAAGTACGACCTAGACCTAACCAACGTGAACGTAACGGGCGACTCTGCCGGCGGACACGCAACCTCAGTTATCGGCAGTTTGTACGCAAACGAGGAATTTAGAAACAAGTTCGGTGTGGAAGATTTTTCTAAGAAAATGACCATTACCCACCTACTTCCTGTGTGCGGACTATACGATATCACCAAGGCGCTTGCTAAAAAATTCCCGTTCAACGCAGGCAAAATGCTTTGCCAAGATATCACGGGCTTAAAACTAAAAAAGGATATGTCGGATTTGCCAAACTACAAGTACTACAACGAATTTTCTACTATAAATTTCGTAAACGACAAATTCCCGCCTACTTACGTGGTGCAAGTTAAGGACGATATGTTCTGCGACGGTCAAGGCGACGCTTACTACCAAAAATTAAAGGAAAACGGCGTTCCTTGTGCGCTATTTACCGCATCTAGAAAAGGCGATATCCATTGCTTCCACCTAAGTTGGAAAAGGGAATCTAGCAAAGAATGGTGCAAGGCTATGACCGAATACGTATCAACCGAGATACTTAAAAAATAACCAGTTTAGTAAGTTTTACTAGCCATACGTGATTTTATATATTGTAGAACTCTTTTCTACAAGCCAAAAAGTAATAATTTCAAATACATAAAACCCTTAGTAATTTGAATTAGAAAAAGAAAAAGCATCGTGCGATGCTTTTTCTTTTTGAATAAGTTTATTTTTAGTTTTATTATTAACTAATTCGCTACTCTCTTTCTTATAGCACTTTAGACAAGAACTCTTTTAGCCTTGCGTCCTTAGGATTATTAAAAAACTCCTCCGGCGGCGCATCTTCTTTAATCTTGCCCTCGTCAATAAACAGCACTCTCGTTGCCACCTCTTTTGCAAAGCCCATTTCGTGCGTAACTACCGCCATCGTCATACCCGTATCGGCAAGTTCTTTCATAAGGTTAAGCACCTCGCCTACCATCTCGGGATCAAGCGCCGAAGTCGGCTCGTCAAACAGCATCACTTTCGGGTTCATAGCAAGCGCCCTTACTATCGCAACCCTCTGCTTTTGACCGCCCGAAAGAGAGTTTGGATAAGCGTCGATTTTGTCGATAAGACCTATCCTCGTAAGTAGTTCCTCCGCTTTTTTGTTTGCTTGCTCCTTTGTCATAAGTTTTAGTTTAACGGGCGCAAGCACGATATTTTGCCTTATAGTCATATTTGGGAACAAGTTAAACGACTGGAACACCATACCCATTTTTTGCCTAATTTTGTTTATATTTGGCTTTTCTTTCTTTTCAAGCGTCTTGTCAAACTCTAATTTTTCGGTGATATGGTCGATATCGGCGTTCAAGTTTTTCAGCGCCTTTTCCTTTAACTTAATCTTTTTTTCTATCCTATTAAGTAACGTAAGTTTCACGTCGTAATAGAACTTTTGCACTTTGTTTAGTTTCTTGTAGTAGGTTACTTCCTCATTATCAAGGTACACGTGGCCAACCGTTGGCACTTCAAGTAAGTTCATACAACGAAGCAACGTGCTCTTTCCACTACCCGAAGGGCCTAGTATTACCACTTTTTCGCCCTTTTTAATGGTTAGGTCTATGCCTTTAAGTACGTCGTTTTTGCCAAAACTCTTGTATAGGTTTTTTATCTTTATAATTTCTTCTCCGTCACTTATTGTATTTTCGGCTGCGTCGGTTTTAATATCGTTTACAACGTTTAAGGTTTCACTAACTTCGATTTCTTCCACAACGCCAGCCTCTCCTTTTATCACGCTATCGGCAGTACTTTCCAAAGTTTCAGGAGTTATATCGTTTTTTAGTTCGTTATTTGTTTTCACTTTTCCTCAACCTCTTTTCTATTAGTTTCATTATACCACTTAGCCCTAAAACTACAACAAGATAAAATGCGGCGCTTATCATTAGCGGCATAAAAAGTTCAAAAGTGACACCGCTGATTTTATCCGCCGCTTTCGTTAGGTCGTAAATACCTATCGTACCTACAATCGCAGTTTCCTTAATAAGAGCAATAAATTCGTTGCCAAGTGGTGGGATAGCGTTCCTTAATGCTTGCGGAATAACCACCTTAAACATAGTCCTTCCGTACGACAAACCAAGGCTTCTACCTGCCTCCATCTGTCCTTTATCGATAGAATTTAAGCCCGAACGGAATATCTCGGCAACGTAGGCGCCGGAGTTTAATCCAAACGCAATAGCAGCCACTACGTTTCTATTCTCCCAACTTGCCAGAATTACGCCGTAAATAATCAGTAATTGCAACATTACCGGTATGCCACGTAGCACCGTTACGTACACGTTGCCAAGCCAGTTTAGAATTTTAAATCTCCCGGTATTTTCGTTTATGTTTTTTACAACGGCAATCAATAAACCTATAACCACACCTATAAGTACTGCGATTAAAGATATTATCAAAGTGTTCCCAAGTCCTTCGACGTAAAGTTTCCATCTATCGTCCTTTATAAAAACCTTATTAAAAGTATCCGCAAAACTTGCTAATAACGATATCTCCATTTGTCCCTTCCCATGCATAAAACAGGTATTGCTACCTGTTTAATACGCTATATTTTTTTGTAAAATTTATTTTGCGCTATAGTTTGCAACCAAACCTTTTGCTACGAATTCGTCAATTACTATTGCATCTAGTTTGCCCGAAATTAAGTCTTGGAATGCAACGCTAACTTTCTTGTACGAAATGCATTCAGCATTACTACCCTTTAAGTCTTTCTCCAAAGCGTCCTCAATCATAAAGTTACCGGTAGTAGATTCTTGCACGCCGATTTTCTTTCCCTTTAAATCTGCCATGGTTTTGTAATTACTATCTTTTGTAGAGATAATATATTGTTTGGTTTGAATGTAAGGAGTGGCAAAATCAACAACTTCCTTTCTTTCCTCGGTAACGGTCATACCTGCTGCTCCAACATACAAATCACTCTTATTTACTTCAGTAGGTATTGCCTTAAACTCAACGTCAAGCAAATCTAACTTGTAGTTGTATTTTTCGCAGAATAGCATCATCATATCCACGTCAACGCCGCCAACTTTGTTTACAACACCTGCGCCACTCGTTTTGGTGTACTCGTAAGGAGCAAAACCTGCCTCAGTTACCATTGTAATGGTAGCACCGGTATTATCGCTTAGGTTAGGATATTCTATCGTAGTATCACTTACTCCGGTGTGGTAATTCATTGATACTTTCAATGCCGCTTTCGTAGACTCTTCGGCAACGAACGCATTAAGTTGTTCAAGTAAAGCGGTGTTCCCCTTCTTTACGCAAAAAGCATAATCCTCATTATCCGTTCCCTCAAACAAGTTAGTAACGAACTCTTTTTTATTTTGATTACAAGCAGTTAATGCTACTATGCTAGTTACGGCAACCGCAACTACGGTTAATAGTAAACCAAATTTTTTCATAAACTTTTTCATTTTTATACTCCCCAAATGAATTTTTCTTTTTGTTATGATACTAATTTACCACCACTTTAATAATATGTCAACAATTTTTTGCATATTTTTTGCATATTTTTTGATAATTTTTTATAAATTGTGTGGTTTATACATTAAACACGGTATTATGCAGTATTTTATGCAATATTTTGGTTTATGCATTTATAATATTCACGCCTAAACGCCTCGCCGCCTATATGATAGTAGTTTTAATAATATATAAAACCTAATAATACTAATATCACGATGTGGCTATAAACAAAAAAACCGACCTTTCGGTCGGCTTAGATTATTTGTTTTGTACAAAAGACCTTTTTTCGCCCTTGAAGAACAATGCAAGCGAGCCTGGTCCTGAGTTTGAACCAACTAGCATATTTACGTAGTCGTAATCGATATTTTTTACGTCGCTGTTTTCGGCTTGTAATTCCTCGCCAAGCGATTTAATTTCATCTAGGCAGTTGCCGTGGCACATAAGAATGGTGGAGTTATCTTGACCGTCCTTATTATCCTCAAAAAGTTCTAGCATTTTTCTAGCAACCTTTTTCTTGCCCCTAACCTTTGCCGCAGGATAAACCTTACCCTCCGAGTCAATGCCCAAAATAATGGTGATGCCTAGTAAAGTGCCGATAATCTCTTGGAAAGAACTAATCCTTCCGCTTCTTGCAATAAACTTCATATCGCCAACGGTGAAGTAGTGGTGATATCTTAACTTTTCGCCCTCAAGATATTCTGCGTTTTCCTCTATGGTTTTGCCCATTTCCTTTTGCTTTAAAGCGTCGATAAGCATTAAGCCTTGTCCACCTGCGCCGCTTAAAGTGTCGATAACGATAATCTTCCTATCAGGGTACTTCTCTTGTAATTCTTTTTGCGCAATGCAAGCAGAATTGTAACTACCGCTCATGCCCGACGAAAAACTTAGGTGAAGTACGTCCTTGCCCTCTTTCAAGTAAGGCTCTAAAAACTCCGCCGTGTCGTGCGCATTTGCTTGGCTGGTAAGAGGTATTGCGCCGTTAAGCAATTTCTCGTAAAACTCACGCATTGTCATACCGGTTTTATCGGAGCGATAATCAAAACGCTTGTACTCGGTCTTTTTAACTATGCCAAGTAGTAGTGCGTCCTTTTCCCCAACCGGCTCGTTTAACGAAAACGGCATAGGTACTACCGGTACGTTGTATTTTTCTTTTATAAAATTTGGTACGTTTGCACATGCATCCGTGCTAATAATGTAATCTTTCATATATCCATCCCCTACGCATATTATATATGCTAACCTTTTTTTAGTCAACAAAAATCGCTATTTGTGCATTATTTCCTTTCGGCGCTTTGCGGTATTTACCATAAAAAATAGCCTGAATTGTTAGTTTTTACTTAATATTCTTGCCCAAACCGTGCTATATCTCGTTTTAATTTTGTTTTATTGCGGTTTACTTTTATTTAACGTTTTTTCCTAACTATTTTATATATTATAATACTAAACTATAATATATTACAATACTTAATATGCAATTTTTTGCAAATTTTATCCACTTATATTATACGTAAAAAGGCTCTAAGTTAGAGCCTCTTTCTCACTCTTTTTTCGTTAGTTTGGTTTGTTTTCCGTCCTCGTCTACAAGGTAAACGTTGTCAAGTTGACCTTGAAAATTTCGTCTTACGCTTTGTCTGTACTCGTCACGAAGTTTTTCCCTAAGGGCTTTTTCCTCCTCGGTAAGACCTTCTTCTCGTGCCTTTTTGCTTAGACGGTTAATTTCATCTATTAGTTCGCTCATTATTTTAAGTACTCCTCGCCTAGCCCGTAGTTTTCGATAACGTAATCAACGTCCTTATCGCCTCTACCCGATAGGTTTACAAGAATAGAGCCCGTGCCCATTTCTTTAGCAAGTTTCATAGCGTAAGCAACAGCGTGCGAACTCTCTAACGCAGGAATAATTCCCTCGTATCTGCTTAGTTTGTAGAACGCCTCTACAGCCTCCATATCGGTTGCGGTTACGTATTTGATTCTACCCATATCGTGAAGGAATGCGTGCTCAGGACCAACCGACGGATAATCTAATCCGCTGGCAACAGAGTACACGGGATCAGGCTCGCCTTCCTTTTGATTTTGTAGCATCATACTGTTAAATCCGTGCATAATACCCGGCGAACCGTAGGACATACTTGCTGCGTGGTCTCCTATTCCCGAGCCTCTGCCAAGCGGCTCTACGCCGTAGATTTGAACGGGGGTGTTTAAGAAAGGAATAAACATACCTGCCGAGTTACTGCCACCGCCTACGCAAGCGCATACGGCATCAGGAAGTTCGCCCGTCATATCCTTAAATTGCTCCCTAGCCTCCTCGCCGACAACCATTTGGAAATCTCTTACCATCATAGGAAACGGGTGTGGACCAAGCGCTGAACCTATGCAGTAAATACTGTCGTTGTACTCGTTCATATATCCTTCAAAAGCCGCGTCAACAGCCTCTTTTAAGGTTTTTAGCCCGCTTGAAACAGGGATAACCCTTGCGCCTAAAATCTTCATTCTGGCTACGTTGGGGGCTTGTTTTGCAATATCGACTTCGCCCATATAAATATCGCATTGAAGTCCAAAGTAAGCCGCTGCGGTTGCAAGCGCCACGCCGTGTTGACCTGCGCCCGTTTCGGCAATAAGTTTCTTTTTGCCCATATACTTAGCAAGCAAACCCTCGCCCATACAATGATTTAGTTTGTGCGCACCGGTATGATTTAAGTCCTCTCTTTTTAGGTAGATTTGTGTTTTGCTACCCGTCATTTGCGACAATCTTTCACAGTGGTACACAGGGGTAGGTCTACCTTGAAATTCCCTTCTTATTCTTCTAAGTTCGTTAATAAATTTTGCGGACTTGCAAATAGTAAGGTAAGCCTCGGTAATCTCCTTAAAAGCAGGCTCAAGTTCGGGGCTTATGTATTGACCGCCGTATTTACCAAAAAATCCGTCCTTATCGGGATAATTCTTCAAATAAGTTTCATAATTGATTCCATTTTGTTCCATTTTTACTACTCTCCTCTAAATAATTTTTTACTTAAAGTTTAAGTTAATAAAAAACGATACTTGGATACCCAAATATCGTTAAATAGACATAACATAAATTTTAAGTACCAACATACTCTTTCCTATAACGGTGGAATACCGTCAAAGGCTACTATAATTCACCCTTGCCCTATTAAGCCCATTCCCTTTTACGCTTAGTACCACATCACACCTTACGTGGCTCTCTGAACTAACCTTCCTAAAAGGTACTACCCTTAAATCGTCGGTTTGTATTAAACTAATTAAATTGTACTACCTGTTTTTGTTTTTGGCAACAACTTTTTTAATTATTTTTTAAATTTATTTTTCCTCTTGCTCGTCAAGGTAACTTGCCATCATATCCGCCACTTGTAAGTACACGCAGATAGGATATTTGTTGTACGCCTCGCCCTGAGAGTAACTTCCGCCCTTAACCCTAAGGTCGTAGCCGCCCATGTGCCAGTTTATAGCCATAGCCTCTTCCCTAGTCAGCCTTAAAAAGCCGTTGATTATGTACACGGATTTTTCGCCGTGGCCGTAAGGCATTTTGTCATTGACGGAGTAATACGGTTGCTTTACCCACTCGCCGAACTCGTTTTTCACGTTGCGGTAACTCACTTCGTAGTAGTCGATTTTGCATAAGTCGTGAAGAAGTGAGCATATTGCGATAGTTTCATTCGAGTACACCCTTTCATACTCCTCGCCGTAATCCGCCTCGATAAGTTTCACCAGCCTATCGTACACGTTCAAACTGTGCTGAACAAGTCCGCCTTGGTAGGCAGAGTGAAAACGAGAGGAAGAAGGGGCAATGAAAAAGTCCGTATTTTCAAGGTACTCGTACAATTTGTCCGCACCCTCTCTCTTTATGTTGTCAAAATATACTTGTTTAAATCTTTCTCTTACTTTATCGTCCATATTACACCAACTTGATTGCCGTGTCGTAAGCCGTTTTGGTTGCGTGCGCAATTCTGCCGATGCCGATTGCATCACCAACTGCGTACACGTTGTTGTGCGTTTCTTTTAGTTTATCGTATAGGTCGTTTACAGGGCGAACGCCGATTGAAAGCACCACTTCGTCCACGTCTATCCTAAATAGTTTAGCGGTGTTTACTTCCTCTATTTCAATATATTCCTCGGTAATTCTGTTTAGTTTGTGTCCCGTGTAGATTTCCACGTTTCTAGCCTTTAATTTTGGCATAATATCGTCAATATGTTGACACCATACGCCGGGCGCAACCGTGCTAGCCATCTCCACGATAGTAACTGCGTTTCCTTGCTCGGCTAGTAAATGTGCCGTTTCAAGCCCCGTCATACCGCTACCGATTACGGCAATTCTCTTGCCCTCGAACTTAACGCTACCCTCAAGAACAGGCGCAACCGTCACCACGTTTTTACCGTCCACGCCCTCGATACTTCTAGGAACGACAGGAACGCCGCCCGTTGCTACGATTACTGCGTATGGTTTAAGTTCGTCTATCATCTCTTTGGTGGCTAAGGTATTTAGCCTAATCTCTCCGCCAAGTTTTTTAACGCTGGTTTCAAGATCCTTATAGCACCAAGATATTTTATCTTTCTTTGGTGGTTTTTCTGCAAGGCGTACTTGTCCTCCCACCTCGCTTTCCTTTTCGATAACCATTACCTTAAAGCCCCTTCTAAGCAGGGTCTCGGCAGCGGTTAGTCCGCTAGGACCTGCACCGATTACCACTACGAGCCTGTCGTTACCGTCCTTTGGTAAGCCGTTGTTTGCTTTTTCTCTGCCAAGTACAGGGTTTACAGCGCACTCGCCGTGACCAAGCACGTAAGCGTTTTTCTCCATCGTTTCAAAGCAGTTCAAACAGCAAATACACCTTTTAATATCCTCAGGTCTTCCTTCCTCAGCCTTTTTAGCCCAATACGGATCGGCAAGTAGCGGTCTGCCTAGCGAAATAAAGTCCTGCGTGCCTTCGTTAAGTTGGCTCTCGGCTTGCTCCGGAGTCCTAATTAAGTTTGCGGCAAGCACCGGCACGCTAACAACGTCCTTTACGGCTTTTGCCATATATTTTCTCCAACCAAGGTCGAAGGTAACAGGCTCTAACCAGTAGTTAATAGTATCGTAGCAAGCACTACTTACGTCGATAGCGTCAACGCCCTCTTTATCTAGCATTTTGCACATTTCAATGCCCTCGTCAAGACCGTAACCTTTTCCCTCTTTGCCTATCTTGTCGTAGCACTCGTCCACCGTAATACGCACGATAATAGGATAATCCTTACCGCACCTTTCTCTAATACCCCTAATTATTTCAAGCAAAAACCTCATACGGTTTTCCAAACTACCGCCGTACTCGTCTTGCCTGTGATTTGTGTTAGGGCTCAAAAATTGTTGAATTAAATAGCCGTGCGCTGCATGTAGTTCTACGCCGTCAGCCCCTGCCTTTTTGCACCTTTCAGCACCGTCGATAAATTGCTTAATCAGTCTTTTTACTCCGCACTTAGTCAGCCCTCTTACCTTGCCGTTAGCAATGTAACTTCTTTCGCACTTAGACGGAGCAACGTCGCTAAGCACCATATCTCTTTCCATCATTTTCACGCCAAGAGGCACCATTTTTTTAAGTAGCGCAGGATATTTTGGAATAAACTTATTACAAAAAACGCTAAGTTTTACAGTACCTACCAGTAAGTCCACGTTTTGCCTACCCGGGTGATGAAGTTGGATAAACACCTTCGTTCCGTGTTGATGTATCCTATCTATAAACTCTTTTAACGGTTTGATATTAGAATCTCTTGATACTGAAAGTTGGCAGAAAGTAGATGCGCCCGAAAAGTCGTTCACTCTAGTGATGCCGGGTATCATAAGTCCTACGCCGCCTTTTGCCCTCTCTTCGTAGTACTCGGTAAGCATAGGGGTAGGCTTTCCGTTGATTTGACCAAAGCCCATCTCCATCGGCGACATTACAATCCTGTTTTTTATTTCAACGTTACCTATTTTCATAGGCGAAAATAAAGTTTTATATTCCATAAATAATCTCCGTTTATATATTTATAATATTTTTAATTATACGCTATTTATAAATATAACATAAGCAAAAACCATTTGCAATACTTTGTAAAATTTAAAAATAAAAACGCCTAAAATTAGGCGTTAATTAGCGTATCGAACTCGGAGTAATCTATCGTTACCACTTTCTCGTCGTACTTTTCGATAGTCTCGTTCATCATATTTTTCACCCTATCCGAAAGTTCTTTCACAGAGTCTCTTTTGGGCAAGGCGTTATCAACGTACTGAGCAGGCAAAACGTGAGCGTTAAAACTGCACCTATGCTTTTTAAGATATTTAAACAAGCCTTTCGCTTTTCTTTGCGTAAACACGATAGGAACTATCGGCGACTCCGTCTTTGCGGCAAGCATAAACGCACCCTTGTTAAACTCCTTTAAATCGTTATTATAAGGAAGCAGTACGCCCTCAGGGAAGAAGTGCACCCTTTTGCCCTCTTTTAAAGCCTTGGAAACAAAAGCGATTACGTACCTCATCTTTGTAGTGTCTTGAGGAAGCGGAATAGTTCCGAAAAAACTAAGAATACCGCCTGCTACGGGGATAGCGAAGTTGGACTCTATCGAAGTAAACTGCGTATAGCGTGGCATTAAAGAAGCGGCAACAAGCGCCGTGTCCATAATGTGAACGTGGTTACTCACCGTGACTACTCCCTTGCCCTTTTTTGCTACTTCTTTGTAGTTTTCCTTGCCCTTTACCTTTATCCCTAATATTGCTTTGCAATACAAAAACAAAATACCCGAGGCAAGCCCGTAGCAAAGTTTGACAAAAAACTTTGACGCTTTATTTTTTGGTCCAAAGTAACAATCCTTATCTATATCAATAGTTTTGCCGTTGTTTGGCATTTCTACAACGTGCTTTTGACGGCTTATCGAACTATCGGTAATTTTTCCCGTTTCTACGCTATTATTCGTTTCTTGTTTTATATCTTCCATAAACTCTTTTCCTATTATTGAATTATACCAAGGAAAATATACGCTGTCAATTATAAACGATACGAGCACTATCGTTTGACAAAAATTACTTAATAATGCTATAATCGAACATAACAGACTTAATTTAGAGGTTTTTATGATAATAACTCTGGTTATTGACCAGTATGGCGACGAAAATAACGGCACAACCATTTCAACGAGGCAATTTGCTTCTACCTTAGCCAAAAGAGGACACGAAGTAAGGGTTGTGGGCGTTACTAGGGATAATCCCGCTGGTAAAGAGATTTTATATAACGTAAAAGAAAGATACGTACCACTTGCTACGTACTTTGCACATAAACAAGGCTTGCTTTTTGGTAAACCTAACAAAAACGTACTAAGAGAGGCTATAACAGGCGCTGACGTAGTTCACGTAGTGATGCCTTTCAAACTAGAAAAAAAGGCTATGCGCATGGCAAAGAAAATGGGCGTTCCCGTAACGGGCGCATTCCACGTTCAAGCCGAAAACGTAACCACCCAACTAGGATTAGTTAGTCACGACTGGGCAAACCGTGCTGTGTATAGGCTATTTAGAAGGACTTTTTACAAGCATATCGGCTACATACATTGCCCAAGCAATATGATTGCAAACGAATTAAAGGCTAATCACTACAAGGCTACTACTTGCGTAATATCAAACGGTTGCACCGATAGGCATATTGACGAGAACTTAAAGCCGGACGAGAACAAAAAATATTACGATATTTTGTCAATCGGCAGGCTATCTAAGGAAAAACGTCAAGACGTGCTAATCGACGCTATTGCAAAAAGCAAATATAAGGACAAAATCCAACTAATTATCGCAGGAAAAGGCCCTATTAAAGACGAAATTATAGAGATGGGCAACAAACTACCCGTTAAACCTATAATCAACTTCTTCTCACAAGACGATTTGACACGTGTAATTATAAATAGCGACCTATACGTGCACCCTTCCGATATCGAAATCGAGGCAATATCTTGCGTGGAGGCGTTTAGATGCGGCATCGTTCCGATAATTAGCAACAATCCAAAGTGCGCTACCCAACAATTTGCATTAGACGAAAGATGTATTTTCGAGCACGGCAACAGCGACGACCTTGCTAAAAAGATAGATTACTTTATCGAGCACGAGGACGAGAAAAAGGAACTATCCAAAAAGTACGTTGAGTACGGCAAACAGTTCACCGTAGAAAACTCCGTGGAAAAACTTGAAAATATGTTTATCACCGCAATACGAGACAACGTAAAATAAACCAAAACTTACAAAACCTACTTTTTAGTAGGTTTTTTTTGTTTAATTTTTTCTTATTTTTCTTATTTACGTTTTATTTTTCTTTTTATTCTATATATATTTTATTTTTCCTATTTGCTTTTTTTAGTTTTCATTCAGTAAATGCCCTATTACTTAACAAAAATTCCCCTCTGTTATTACATAATCGATAGTTTATATCGCCATTTTGACACTTTACATATTATATTTTGCTAATTACTTTGCTAGTTAATAATTATTTAGTTTTAAAATAACGTTTAAAAGAATAACTTAAATAGTGTTTAAAAGAATAACTTAAATAGCAATATACCGCTAATTTTTTATAGCAAAAAAGCAAGGCGATTTGCCTTGCTTTAATTGTGTAATTCTTTATTAGGTTTTAAGTAAACTAATTATTTGCTATTAAGTTTTCAAGTTTACCTTTTACCTAACTATTTAAAGTACTTAACGCCGCTTTCGAATATTCTCATATTGTACTCGCCGTCAATATTCTTGTACAAGCCTTCGTTCCATCTTTCGCTGTGTCCCATCTTGCCTAGTACTCTTCCGTCCGGGCTTATGATACCCTCAACAGCGTAAGTAGAGCCGTTTGGATTGTAAGGCGCTTGCATTGTAGCGGTGTCGAAGTCGTCTACGTATTGAGTAATTATTTGACCGTTTTCAATCATTTTTGCAATTTCCTCGTCGCTAGCCACGAATCTGCCCTCGCCGTGCGAGATAGGAACGTTGTAAACGTCGCCGACTTTTACGCCGGTTAGCCAAGGAGAATTGTTCGACGCCACCCTAATCCTGCTCATAGAACTGATGTGCCTGTTTATCGTGTTGTAAGTCAAGGTAGGTGCGGTTGCCTTTTGGTCAAGTATCGTTCCGTAAGGTACTAAGCCTAGTTTAATTAGCGCTTGGAACCCGTTACAAATACCTATCATCAAGCCGTCTCTTTGGTATAGCATTTCTAGTACAGCCTCGGCAATCTTTGGATTTCTGAATGTGGTTGCGATAAACTTGCCGCTTCCGTCAGGCTCGTCACCGCCGCTAAATCCACCCGGCAAAGCAATAATTTGGCTTTCTTTAATTGCCTTTGCAATAGCGTCTACGCTTTCCTCAATGTCCTCAGGGGTTTGGTTTTTAACTACTAAAATATTCGTTTTAGCGCCGTATCTTTCAAATGCTCTTGCGGTGTCGTACTCGCAGTTCGTACCCGGGAATACCGGTAGTAGCACTCTTGGGCTACCTATTCCGTTGCTATCAAAGTCCTTATCGGTTGCAAAGTAGATATTTTCCACCTTGCCCTTCGTTTCAACGGTTATTGGGAACACGCCTTTTAGTTTGCTTTCGTAACTATCGTACAATTCGTCAAAATCAAGTTTTTCGCCGTTAATTTCGATATAAGGCAAGTTGGTTAATTCGGCAATCTTACGAGGGTTCAACTCTTTTAGGTCTTCCTCATTACGTCCAACCACTATCAAACTACCGAATTTTGGAGCAAAGTCTTCCACGGTAACCTCTGCAACCAAGCCGACTTTATTACCAAGACAGGACTTGATTGCGCTGATTATTGCGCCGCCTTCCTCAACAACGCCTGCGCTTACGATTTCGCCCTTCTTAATCTTGTGGTAAACCTCGCCCATAAGATCTCTTACCTTATTAAACTCAGGAATACCGTAGTTATCAACAGGAAGGTCGATATAGTACACGTTTTTAGCGCTTGGGTGATATTTGAAGGTGTTGCTTACGATATATTTATTCTTTGAAGTACCAACTGCAAAAGATATTAGTGTTGGTGGCACGTCGATATGCTCAAACGTTCCGCTCATACTATCTTTTCCGCCGATAGCACCTATGCCTAGCCCTAATTGTGCGTGCATTGCGCCAAGTAGTGCGCTAGTTGGCTCGCCCCAACGTTTTGCATCTTTGTTAAGCCTCTTAAAGAACTCTTGTAAGGTAAGCCTTATCGTGCTAGGTTTTGCGCCAACGGACACCGCTTTCATAACCGAAGCAACGATGCTGTAAACAGAGCCGACGAATGGCGATGCGCTCATCAAATCAGGATAGCAAGCATAACTCGATACCGATACGGTTTGCGTATTTTTGCTTAGCACCGGAATTTTACCAACCATTGCCGTGTTTGGCGTCATTTGATATTTTCCGCCCCAAGGCATTAGCACCGTTCCTGCGCCGATGGTAGAGTCGAACATTTCACTAAGCCCCTTAGTTGAGCAAACGTTTAGCCTTGACAACTCTTTAAGGACTGCGTCTTTGTAGCGTTTTTCCTTGATTTCGGTTTTTACGCTCTCGTTAGGTAGGTTTCTGTAAGAGGTTAGGTTATCCTCAATTTCTACCTCTTGATATTGTTTTACGCCGTTAGTATTTAAAAATTCTCTAGATAAGTCCACGATAATATCGTTGTGGAACACCATTCTCATTCTGCCGTTATCGGTAACTTTTGCAACGGGTGTTGCAACAAGGTTTTCCTCTTTGGCGTACTCTATAAACTTTTGAACGTTTTTAGGCTCGATTACAACAGCCATTCTCTCTTGCGATTCGCTGATTGCAAGTTCCGTACCCGTCAAACCGTCGTACTTTTTGGTCACGTTGTCTAGGTAAATATCAAGGCTGTCTGCAAGTTCGCCGATAGCAACACTCACACCGCCTGCGCCAAAGTCGTTACACTTAATAATAAGTTCGCTAACTTCCTTTTTCCTGAACAATCTTTGTAGTTTTCTCTCGGTTAGTGCGTTACCTTTTTGAACCTCAGCACCGCAAACCTCAACTGATTTTTCGGTATGTGCCTTAGATGAACCGGTTGCGCCGCCGCATCCGTCTCTTCCCGTTTCGCCGCCAAGTAGCAATATAACGTCGCCCTCTTGCGGTTTCTTTCTAACCACGTTTCTTCTAGGAGCAGCCGCAATTACAAAGCCCGTTTCCAGCCTCTTTGCCTTGTAGCCCGGGTGATACATTTCGCTAACTTGACCTGTTGCAAGACCGATTTGGTTGCCGTAACTAGAATATCCGCTTGCTGCGGTTTTGGTGATAACCCTTTGTGGCAACTTGCCCTTTAAAGTGTCCTTGTAACTTTCGGTAGGATCGCTAGCACCCGTTACCCTCATTGCTTGGTAAACGTAAGTTCTACCTGATAACGGATCACGAATAGCGCCGCCAAGACAGGTTGCAGCACCACCAAACGGCTCAATTTCGGTTGGGTGGTTGTGCGTTTCGTTCTTGAACATTAGTAGCCACTCTTCCTTTTTGCCGTCGTTATCCACGTCGATAACTACCGAACAAGCGTTGATTTCGTCGCTGGTGTCTAAGTTGTCTAGCAAGCCCCTTGATTTAAGTTCCTTTACGGTAATGGTGGCAATATCCATCAAGCACTTGTACTTATCTTCACGATTTCCATTGTATTTTTCAAATAAGTCGTTGTACTCTTTTAATGCGATTGCTACGTGTGGATTGTCGCTCATTACGTCCACTTTGGTAAGTTCGGTTGCAAAAGTGGTGTGTCTGCAATGGTCACTCCAGTAGGTGTCGATAACTTTAAGTTCGGTCAAAGTCGGGTATCTGTACTCCTTTTTGAAGTAGTCCTTTACAAACTTTAAGTCCTCGTAACTCATTGCAAAGCCCATGCTGTCGTAATAAGCCTTAAGTTCCTCGTCGTTATAGCGCATAAAGTCCTCTAAAACGGGCACTTTTTCTTGAGGCTTGGTTTCAACTAACAAGGTTGCGGGCATTTCGTCCTTGCCCTCTCTTGCTTCAACAGGGTTTATTAGGTATTTTTTAATTGCCTTTACTTCCTTTTCCGTTACGCCCTTAAATGCATACACGGTAGCACATCTAATAATAGGCCTTTTGGTCATAGAAAGTAGTTGAACGCATTGCATAGCGCTATCAGCCCTTTGGTCGTATTGACCGGGCAAATATTCAACTACAAAATGGCTGTAACCCGATAAATCAACTTTGCCCTCGTACACGTTATCGATAGGGGCTTCGCTGAAAATAGAAGTTTTTGCTTGCTCGTAAACTTCGTCGGTAATTTCGTCAACGTCGTAACGAATTAAAATTCTTACTTCTTCAGGGCGAATATTAAGTACGCTTACAATATCGTTTTTAATCTTGTTGCAAGTTACGTTAAAGCCGTCCTTCTTTTCTACAAATAATCTTCTAATCATAATACTTATTACCTATATCCTTTCTGTAATGCATTTTTTCGAAATATATTTTTTCAACGTTTTCGTACGCTTTCTTTTGAGCGTCTTTCATAGTTTCGCCGCTAGCAACTACGCCAAGCACCCTTCCGCCGTTGGTTACGATTTTACCGTCTTTAAAGCATGTTCCTGCGTGATAAACGTACACGTCTTCGTCTAGGTCATTAAAGGTGATTTCCTTGCCTTTTTCATAATGCTCAGGGTATCCGCCGCTTGCAATAATCACGCAAACCATAGGTCTTTCGTCCCACTCGAACTCGATTTTGTCCAAAGTTCCGTCTATGGTTGCCTCCATAACGTCTACAAAGTCATTTTTAAGTTTTGGCAAAACTACTTGCGTTTCAGGATCGCCAAATCTTGCGTTGTACTCCAAAACTTTTACGCCGCTATCCGTTAGCATAAGCCCAAAATACAATACTCCCTTAAATTCTCTACCCTCGCTAGCCATAGCCTTAATGGTAGGCTCGATAATGGTTTCCCCCACGGTTTTTGCCATTTCCTTTGTGTAAATCCTGCTTGGACTAAACGTACCCATACCACCGGTGTTTAAGCCCTCGTCGTTGTCGTAAGCACGTTTGTGGTCTTGGCTAGACACCATAGGCACGATGGTTTTGCCGTCGGTAAAGCATAGCACGGATACCTCTTTGCCCGTCAAGAATTCCTCAACGATAATCTTTGCACCCGCCTTGCTAAACTTTTGGTCTACCATCATTTCCTTAGCGGCCTCTAAGCCTTCTTCTTTGGTATTGCAGATAATTACGCCCTTCCCAAGTGCAAGCCCGTCCGCCTTAACTACAAGCGGATATTTAGCGTTTTCAAGGTACTTTACAGCCTCGGCGTAGTCGGTAAACTCGGCGTAATCAGCCGTTGGGATATCGTACTTTTTCATTAGCCATTTGCTAAAACTTTTGCTTGCCTCGATAATTGCAGCGTTCTTTCTAGGACCGAACGCTCTATGACCGTTTGCCTCCAAAATATCCACCATGCCCATAGCAAGCGGATCGTCCGGAGCAACTACGGTAAGTTCGATTTTCGGGTTTCTTTTAAGGTAATCCAAAATCTTCTCGCTGTCCATAACCGATATATCCTCGGTTACGGCAAGTTCGCTAATTCCTGCGTTACCCGGCAAACAATGTATTTTGTCTACTCTTTTACTTTTACTTAATGCGTGGCAAATTGCATGCTCTCTGCCGCCGCTACCTAATACTAATACTTCCATAATCTTAATGTTTAAAGTGTCTGTCACCGGTGAATACCATTGCGATACCGTATTTGTCGCATAGGTCAATGCTGTCTTGATCTCTTATCGAGCCACCCGGTTGAACGATAGCGGTAATACCTGCCTTATGAGCCTCCTCCACACAGTCGTTGAACGGGAAGAACGCATCGCTAGCAAGTACGCTACCTGCGGTGTCGAAGTTAGAGTGCTCGATAGCCTCTTGGGTAGACCAAATTCTGTTGGTTTGTCCTACGCCGATAGCAAGGCTCGTCTTGTCTTTTGCAATAGCAATAGCGTTTGATTTTGCGTGCTTAACAACTGCCATAGCAAAGTACATATCCTCTATTTCCTTTTCGGTAGGCGCTTTCTTAGTAACGACTTGCCATTTGCTGTCGTCGATAAGCGAAGTGTCGTACTCTTGAACTAACAATCCGCCAAGAACTTTTTTCATATCGAACTCGTCACGGCTTACCTTTGCGGTGATGTCGTCAAGAACAAGCAAACGAATATTCTTCTTTTTGGTAAGAATCTCAACAGCCTCGTCGCTAAAAGAAGGAGCAACTACTATCTCGATAAATATTTGGCTAATTTGCTCGGCAGTTGCCTTATCTATCTCTCGGTTACTTGCAATAATTCCGCCAAAAATAGATACGGGATCAGCCTCGTAAGCCTTTCTGTAAGCCTCTGAAATGGTGCTAGCACTTGCAACGCCACAAGGGTTGGAGTGTTTGCTTGCAACGATAGTCGGCTCGGTGAACTCTTTTAGTAAGGCGATTGCACCGTTAGCGTCGTTGATATTGTTGTAACTTAGTTCTTTACCGTGGATTTGCTTTGCTAGTGGCAAACTACCTTTCATAGGGAATACTTCCTTGTAAAATACTGCGTTTTGCATAGGATTTTCGCCGTATCTTAGGTCTTGGCACTTCTCGTAGCAGAAAGCAATTTGGTCTGGGAACTCGATACCTACTTTCTTTCTTAAATAGGTAGAAATCATGCTGTCGTAAACTGCGGTGTGTTGGTAAACTTTGTACATTAAGTAGAACTTAGTTTCAAGGCTAACCTCACCCTCTTTTAACTCGCCAAGCACTCTGTTGTAGTCTGACGGATCAACCATAACCACAACGTCTTGGTAGTTTTTAGCAGCGGCTCTTATCATAGTAGGACCGCCTATATCTATATTCTCGATAGCAGTTTGTAAGTCAACGTTCGGATTTTCGATAGTCTTTTTAAAAGGATAAAGGTTAACGACCACCATATCGATAGTGTTTATGTTAAGTTCCTCTAATTGTTTCATATGTTCTTCGTTGCTTCTCATAGCAAGAAGTCCTGCGTGAACGTTAGGGTGCAAAGTTTTTACTCTGCCGTCCAAACACTCCGGAAAGCCCGTAATATCGCTGATACCGATTACGTCAAGTCCTGCGTCCTTTAACGCTTTCATCGTTCCGCCGGTAGAGATAATCTCATAACCAAAATTAACTAATTCTTTTGCTAGTTCTACGATACCCGTCTTGTCGGATACGCTGATTAACACTCTTTTTTTCATATCTATCCTCCGTTTATTCTTCACAAAGTTTGGCTACTATTTCCGGTAGCAAAATATGTTCTTGTTTAAGCACTCTTTCCTGCAAGGTTTCAGGGGTGTCACCCTCTAAGACAGGCACTTTTACTTGCTTAATTATTTTGCCTGTATCTGCGCCCTCGTCCACGTAATGCACGGTGCAACCGCTTTCGGTTTCCTTGCCGTTAATTACCGCCTCGTGCACTTTCAAACCGTAAAATCCCATTCCGCAATATTTTGGAATTAGGCTTGGGTGAATATTTATTATCCTATCCCTATACTTATCTATTATCACAGGGCTTACTATCGACAAGTAGCCTGCAAGCACCACAAGGTCAATCTTTTTGTCAAGTAGTTTATTTAGTATCGCCTCGTCACGCTTTATGATAGAGCCGTAATCATTTACGGTGAAAACCTCGCTTTCAATCCCTTCGTTTTTTGCTCTTTCTAAGGCATAAACGCCGTGTTTATTACTTACCACCAGCGCCACCCTGCCATTTATTTTACCGCTCTTAACGGCGTCGATTACCGATTGCATATCAGTACCGCCGCCGGATACGAATACGGCTATATTCTTCATAGCAACACGCCCTCGCCTTCTACTACTTCGCCCATAATTACGGCGCTGTCCTTTTCCTTCTCGTTTAGGTAATTAACTACACTTTCTGCAATATTTTTGTCTACTGCTAGTACCATACCGATACCCATATTAAAGGTGTTGTAAATTTTCTCGGTAGGAATGTCGCCTAGTTTTTGCATTACCTTAAAGATAGCAGGCACTTCGTAACTATTTATATCCACTTTAGCGGCAAGTCCCTTTGGCATAATTCTAGGAATATTCTCGATAAAGCCCCCGCCCGTAATATGAGCGATACCCTTAATTTCGTATTTTTCAATCAAATCAAGAATGGTCTTAACGTAAAGTTTGGTTGGGGTAAGTAACACGTCGATAGGTTTAGCGCCTAATTCCTCGCTATAAACTTCAAGTTTTGTAATATCCTCGCCAAACAACTTTCTTACAAGCGAATATCCGTTAGAGTGAATACCGCTAGATTTTAAGCCGATAAGAACGTCGCCTTTAACAATGCCGTTACCGTTTATAATCTTGTTTTTCTTAGCGATACCAACCGCAAAGCCAGCCATATCGTACTCGCCGTCAGCATAAAAACCGGGCATTTCGGCAGTTTCGCCACCGATTAAAGCGCAGCCACTTTCTCTGCAACCGTCACTAATACCCTTTACGATGCTAGCCACCTTTACCGGATCGATTTTACTTTGCGCTAAGTAGTCCAAAAATAGAAGTGGTTTTGCGCCTTGGCATACTATATCGTTTACGCACATAGCCACGCAGTCGATACCGATAGTGTCGTGCTTATCCGAAATAAAAGCGTACTTTAATTTAGTACCGACGCCGTCCGTTCCTGCAACAAGCACGTCGCCGTCCTCTCTGTCGTCTAGGGCATAAAAGCCTCCGAAACTACCAAGTTCGCCAAGAACGTTTTTGTCGTAGGTGGTTTTTACGTATTCTTTCATTAGTTTTACTGCCTCGTATCCGGCCTCAACGTCTACTCCTGCAGATTTGTAATCAATCATTGTTTATCTCCTTTTTCCGTTAATCCATAATATTTTTTATCAAAGCAAGCCGAACAGAAACACTTGTTATTATTCGATTTGCAACACTTTACAAGGTCCTCTATCTTCATAAAGTGCAAACTATCGCAACCTAAAATCTTTTTCATTTCTTGCGTAGAGTAATTTGCCGCAAGTAATTGATCGTAGGACTCGATGTCTATACCCGTGTAGCAAGGGTGAAGTACCTTTGGCGACGCTAGAATTAGATGCACTTCCTTTGCGCCCAACTTCTTTAACATTTCCACAATCTTTCTTGAAGTAGTACCTCTTACTAAGGAGTCGTCCACAAGCGCAATGCGTTTGCCTTGGATATTTGCCCTATGTCCGTTAAGTTTTATCCTTACGCTGTTTTCCCTTTGGTTTTGGCTAGGTTGGATAAAAGTCCTACCCACGTACCTGTTCTTTTCTAATACGTCCACGTAAGGTATTCCGCTTTCGAAAGCAAAACCACGAGCGGCAACAAGCGCCGAATCGGGAACGCCTGCAACTATGTCCACTTCTTCCTTAAAGGTTTTTGCTAGCATTCTACCGCAGTTAAACCTTGCCTCGTACACGCTAGTTCCGTCTATTACGCTGTCCGCTCTTGCCGTGTACACGAACTCGAATATGCAAGGGTGCTTGCTTACGCCGTCAAGGAAAACGCTCTTTTCTCCGCTAGCGTCTATTTGCAAAATCTCGCCCGCCTCGATATCACGCACAAACTTCGCCTCCGATGCGTCGATAGCACAACTTTCGCTAGATACGTAGTAGTCGTCAAAAAACTTGCCGTAGCATAGCGGACGCATACCGTATTTATCCCTAATTGCGAATAGTTCGTTGGTGGTAATTAGCACGATAGCAAAACTACCCTCTAATTTGTCCATAGCGTTTTTAATACCGCCTATCACGTCGGTTTTGTCGTAATACTTGTTTACAAGGGCGCTAATTACCTCGATATCCAGCCTCGTTTGAAACACGCAACCCTCTTCGATAAGTTCGCTACGCAAGTCCTCGCAGTTGGTGATTTTGCCGTTCATAGCAAGTGAGAAAAACCCCATTTTGCCCTTGCACACGATAGGTTGGGTGTTTACAACGCTGTTGTCACCCTTTTTCACCCTAGAATCGTACAAGACGTGCCCTAAACCGATATCGCCCTCTGGCATTTGGTCAAGTTTAGAGGCAAAAACCTCACTAACCAAGCCGATATTTTTGTAGTACTTTATCCTGTTGCCCGTGGTAATAGCCATACCGGCAGCCTCTTGCCCACGGTGTTGCAAAGCATACAATCCGTAATAAAGAGTGCCGGCTAAATCTCTACTTGTAGTACTGTAAACACCAAACACACCACATTCGTCGTGCGGTTTATCGTTTTCAAAAAATTCTTCTCTCATAATTATTTTAACAACTCTTGTAATTTAGCGTCGTCGTTATTTACGCTTACTCTCATATCCTCTTTAAATTTTGCTAGTTTCTCGTCAAGGTCGGCGTATTTTAGGCTAAGCATTTGTATTGCTAGTAAGCCTGCGTTTTGTCCGCCGTTAATCGCAACCGTTGCAACGGGAACGCCGTTTGGCATTTGAACGGTTGATAGCAAACTGTCCATACCGTCCTCAAAAGAACTTTTTACAGGCAATCCTATAATAGGTAAGGTGGTAAAACTTGCCATTACTCCGCCAAGATGAGCGGCTTTGCCGGCAACCGATATGATTACCTCTATGCCCTCTTTTTTAGCGTTAGACGCAAATTCCTTTGCCTCGTCCGGAGTGCGATGAGCGGATATAACCCTTGCAACTACCTCTACGCCGAATTGCTTCAAAATGTCGATAGCAGGCTTCACAACGTCAAAGTCGTGGATACTGCCCATTACGATACCTACTTTTTTCATACTTCTCCTTTTAACAAAAAAGCGGTTATTTCATAAGGCAGAAATAACCGCAAAAGTCCTATTTTGTATTTTGGCGCAAAACTCTACTAGATTTTCCGCAGCAAACTTGACGCACTTCTACTATACGATGATAGTTGGTAGTATAAAATTTGCGAGTGGAAAATTTATACATATAGCACCTCTTTAAGATAAGTAAATCATACCATAATTTGAAAAATAAAACAATCAAATTGACTAGCATAAAATAATTTTCTACAATAAATTATAAAAAATCTATCTAAATTTTTTTATATATAAATATGCGTATATTTAAATATATCCATTTGCTCATATTATCCTAAATTAAATCGAGGGGATAAAAGCCACCCTACTTTGTAGCCTTAAACAAATAATGCAAACTCTCCTTGTGGTTAAACTCCAACTTCTATTTTAATTTACTAAGTACGTACAACCTATCGTCTTTTTATAAAATATGCTTGTAATAAAAAGCCTGCCGCCTATCATAAATCGCCCGTCACGAAAAAAATTATCTCTTTTCTTTTTACCAAAACCGCTAGGCTAAAACCTACCTTATTTAGCCGATTTTTTATGGTAAGCCTATCCTTATAACCGCCGTTTATAGCGATATAAAAAATATCAAAAAGCAATTATTAAATTTCCGCTTGCGTTTTTGCAATCTTTTTTGTATTATAAAAATATAAATAAAATTCGGAGGCTGTAAAATGAATCTAGTTTACAAAGGCAAAACTAAAGACGTTTTCGCACTTGACAATGGCAATTATTTGCTAAAATTCAAAGATGACGCAACAGGTAAAGACGGCGTTTTCGATCCGGGCGCAAACCACGTAGGTTGCACTATCGAAGGGCTTGGACAACACGCACTTGAACTAACCACCTACTTCTATACCATGCTAACCGAAAAAGGTATTCCTAACCATTTTGTAAAAAGCAATCTTGAAGAAGGCACTATGGAAGTTATCCCTGCTGAAAGGTTTGGTAAAGGGCTAGAAGTTATTTGCAGACTTAAAGCAGTAGGTAGTTTCTTCAGAAGATACGGAGACTTCTGCACCGAAGGTCAAGACCTTGACTACTACGTAGAAATCACCCTAAAAGACGACGACAGAGAAGATCCGCTAATTACCTCTGACGCTTTGGATATGCTTGGCATTCTAAAATATGACGAGTACGAAACCTTGAAGAAAAGCACTATCGAAATCACCAAAATCGTTAAAGACGTTCTTAAATCAAAAGGCGCTACTCTTTACGATATCAAATTCGAATTCGGCATCACCAAAGACGGCAAAGTTATCCTTATCGACGAAATCAGCGGTGGCAATATGAGAGCAGCAGTTGACGGCAAGTTCTTAAAGCCACTTGAGTACGCTCCGCTAATTCTTGGTAAATAATTAGCACGGCAATTACTTAGTAAAAAACATAATCCGCAACCAGATAGTTGCGGATTTTTTATTATTCGTTTGTCTTGTCTTCAAAAAATTCTTCCACCACTTTGTTAAATTCTAGTGGGTTTTTGACGGCGATAAAATGGTCGCCTTCCATAACCACAAGCGTTGCGTTTTCGCCCTCGCTCATTCTTTTAGAATGAGAAAATTTAATCATATCGTTTTCGCCAACTATTATCATTGTTTTTGCCGTTATACTTTGCATTTGTTCAAAGGTGAAATTCGGCTGGTGAATCATCAGTTTCCACACCGCTTTTTTACGCCTAATTTCCTTTTTGAACAAACTTGCGACGCAGTAGTGGAAGTAGGTCAAAAATATTTTGATATTTACGCTTAGTTTTACGCCCGACGGGTTTAGGTTTGCCCCGTTTAGCACTAATTTATTTATAAGTTCAGGCTTTTTTAAAGCAATGCTAATTGCAACGTTTCCGCCGTCGGAAAAGCCCAAAAAGTTCGCTTTTTCTATCTCCATAATAGACAGCACGTTTATTACGTCGTCCGCTAATTTTTCAATCGTAAGTTTTTCACCCTCTGTGTAAGACGACTTTCCGTGCGCACGGCTATCGATAGCAATAACGTAATACTTATCGCTAAAATACTCTATTTGACGGATAAAATAACTACTATCCTCGCTGTTTCCGTGCAACATTACCAGCGGAAAATTCTCCTCGTTGCCGTAAGTAGATACGAATATTTTACCGTCGTGAAGGTCTACGTAACGTTCCATATTAGTCCTCGTCCTCGCCTTCGGCAAGATTTTTCTTTATTTCGTCCACCAGTTTTAGACCTTTTCTTTCCTCTTCCTCTTTAGGTTTTTCAAAAGGTTTTATCAAAATGGAGTGTACACGTCTGCCGTCCATAGACAGCACTTTTACGTACAAGTTTTCAAAGTTGAACTCGTCGTTCACTTCGGGCATTTTATTCAAAATTTCACTTACCCAGCCGCTTACCGATACCGACAGATACTCGTCCTCGTCAACTTCAAGGTCGAAGTACTCGAATACGTCCACGATATTAGTTGAGCCCAGCACTTCGTAAGTGCCGTCGTCGTTTTTGGTTATGTTTTCCACTCTTTCGTCGTGTTCGTCCCAAATCTCGCCGACAAGTTCTTCCAAAATATCTTCCATTGTCACCATACCCTTAGTTCCGCCGTACTCGTCGATAACTATTGCCATGTGGCATTTTTCCAGTTGTAGTTGACGAAGTAGCACGGATATTTTAATAGTAGGTGCGGTGTAAATAATCTTTTGCACTATGGTTTTGATATTTTTGCCCTTTTTGTAAAGCAACATATAGAAGTCTTTTTCGTGGATAAAGCCTACGATATTATCTATGCTTTCCTCGTAAACAGGCAGCCTACTATAACCGCTTTCTCTAAATATTTGTGAAATTTCTTCAAGCGGAGTATGTATCTCTATTGCCACCATATCCACCCTAGGCACAAGTATTTCCATTGCTTCAAGGTCGTTAAACTCGATTGCGGAGCGGATAAGTTCGCTTTCGTGCTCGTCAAGAACGCCGCCGTTCTCACTCTCCTCAACTATGGTGATAAGTTCGTCCTCGGTAATGCTCCTATTTTCGCTCTTGTGCTTGAATAGTTTATTCACCAACTTCTTCAAGCCCGAAAAGAACAAGGTGAACGGGAAGAACAAGTAAATAAACATCATAAGAATAGGCGCTGAAAACATCGCCACTCTTTCAGGGAATTCCTTTGCTATTGACTTTGGCATTACTTCGCCGAAGATAAGCACTACCACCGTGATTACGATAGTAGAAATCGTAGGGCCAAGTTCCCCACCCAGTAGGTTTGTGAACAAAATAGTGCCTATGGTTGCGCCGGCGATATTCACGATATTGTTGCCAACGAGTATAGTTGACAAAACCCTATCGTAATTCTCGGACTGCTTGTAAACCAAGGTTGCCCTTTTGTTCTTCTTTTGCATCATGTTTTTAAGTTTGATTTTACTTAGTCCCGTATATGCCGTTTCGGTTGCTGAAAAATAGCCCGATAGGATAATTAACACTAATAACGAGACTGTGAGACCAACTTCCATATATTCTCCTATAACAAAATAGCCTTACTAAAAAGTAAAGCCAAATTATAATACCCTACTACCACACGTTGATAGTAAGCCAGATTTTAAGTTATTAAATTTATTAAAAGTATTGCCCGGGGGCACGCTTAAATCTTCCAAAATTACTCCTAATATTTATTATATATAATCTATCATAAACGAAAAAAAATGTCAATACATAATAGCGTTTGGCTTTCTAATTGCGCTAAGCCGCTCGGTTTTTCTCGTGGTATTTTTAATTTTTACGCCTATTTTTTTTGATTTTTTATGGTTTTTAGCGTTTTCACCCTCGTTTTTGCCTTTTTAGTTATTACTACTTATAAAAAACGGCTCAGCCCCTTGCTAACTAGGTATTTACTAAACCCGTTTTTCTTTTAGCGCAAATTTTTGCCTTTCATCGCTTTTAAGTTTTGGGTTATAATACGCAAATTTTTTGTAGTTAGTGCCGATTTAGTAAATTTTTCGCAAAACCGTTTTGGATAGGCGTTAATATTAAAGCATATCGCCCTACTCCTCCACTTTTACCTCTATGCTCTCCCTCTTTTTAAGCAGTTTGTTCACCGTAAGCAGACACACCGTGCTACTTACTATCATACTGTACACGTCACCGATAGGCTCGGCGGCAACCGCCCCGACAGCCCCCATTGCAAAAGGCAAAGTTCCGGTAAGTACGCCTATTGCTAGTTTTCGGTTTAAGGATAGGCTTGCGCTAATTACCGGTGAGCCAAGCGCTACCAAAGAATCCACCAAAGCGTACTGAACAGACAAGAACATTATGCCCGAGGTGTAGATTTTTATCCACTTTTCAGCAAGGGCAAGCACCTCTTCGTCCTTTGTGAATAGGTACGCAAAACCCTTTGAGGCAAACATAGAAAAGAAGGTCATAATCAGGCAGAAAATTGCGCAAGTAAGTAGCACGCCGCCTAACGCCTTTTTCACCCTCTTAGTTTTTTGTGCGCCGTAGTTGTAACTGATTATCGGTTGACAGCCGCTTGTAATTCCTGCCATCGGCGTGGTGATAAGTTGCATAAACGCAAGCACTATCGTAATAGCGGATAGGTAAGTATCGCCGTTTATCCCACCCGTCTTTTGCAATACGCTGTTAAGTATGATAATTAGCACGCTATCGGTGGAAATTATAAAGAACGGACCAAAACCCATACCCATCACTTTTTTAATAATGGAAAAGTCGATTTTGTTAAGTTTTAACCTAATTTTAGGCTTTTTGCTGATTAAAAATCCAAGCAGGGAGAAGAATGAAACCGACTGCGCAATCACCGTTGCAACGGCAGCCCCCATTACGCCCATATCAAGTACCAAAATAAACACGTAGTCCAGCAAAATGTTGGTAAGTGCCGAGGCAATTACAATGGTCATACTAATTCCGGAGTAGCCTTGCGCCGTAACGAAACTGTTAAGTCCCAGCCCGCAAACAGCAAAAACCGTTCCTATTAAATAATAGGTAAGATACTCGTTAGCGTAACCGAACGTTTCGTCGCTAGAACCGAACCAACGCAACATATAATCCTTTAACAAATAGGAAATAAGCATCAAAACAAGCGACACCGCAATAAGACTTACAGCACAGTTGAACAGAATTTTCTCCGCCCTTTTGTCGTTACGCTCGCCCATTCTAATCGCCATAATAGGCGCACCGCCAAGCCCGATTAAAAACGCAAAAGACATAATAAGCGTGGTGATAGGCGCTGCAACGCCAACGCTAGCAAGCGCCAAGTTACCTACATCTTTGATTTGCGCTACGAAAAACCTATCCACTATGGTGTACAAAACGTTTACGAATTGCGCCATCATAGACGGAATAGCAAGTTTTAGAATAAGCGAGGAAATCTTGTCCTCGCCCAAATTATTTTTTAGCATACTCTCTCAAATACCTGTTTTATCTGTTTTACCGTTTATTTCTAATTTTTATCTATGTTTTTTTACTTTATCTTTTAACTTTTCTCTTGTTCTTTTATCGCTAAATAACGCTATTTTGCCTTGTTTTACGTAGCAAAGTTTTCGCTTTTTATAAAAATTTTGATAGTCGATTTTTTTGCTTTTAGCCTAGCGTGGCTACTTAACAAAAGTATTTAACTATCAAAATCATTGTACTATATTCTAGCGTTTTATTTTCTTTTTGTATAGCGTTTTTGCTATCTTTTATTTTTTTCTTAATTTATTTTTTTATTTTTGATTTTCGTATTATTTTTATTTGCTGCTTTTAACTTAAAAATTTATCATTTATTGCTTTTTTCTTACCGTGACTTCGCCAGAGTTAATAATCTTTTCGCCGTTATTTATTTCTAGGCTGCCGTCGTCAAGAATATTTGTAACCTTGCCTTCGTGCCACTCGTTATTTTCAAAAAAACGCACCTCTTCGCCAAGTACAAGCGACCTTTTGCGGTATTCGTCCATAATTTTAGCGTTGTCTAGGTCGTCTAATATATCCAAAACGTTCTCGATAACCTTAGAGGCAAGCGCACTTCTCGTCACGCTGACATTTTCTAATATATTGCCTGCAATATCTTTTAGTTCGGCAGGGAATTTTGCACGGCAATTTAGCCCTACTCCGATTACGACCGCATCGATTTCGTTGCTTTCAAAACCCGATACGCCCTCACAAAGAATACCTGCCACCTTTTTGCCACCGATAAACACGTCGTTCACCCATTTGATTTCGGCTTTTTGATAGGTCAAACTTTCAATAGCACGACAAACCGCAACGGCAACCAGCGAAGTGATTTTCAAGCCCATATTTGTTTTTGGTTTAAGTAGTAAACTTAGGTACACACTTTCACCGCTTGGCGAATAAAAACTTCTTCCTAGCCTACCTCTACCGCCCGTTTGCTCGTCTGCAATAAATACCGAAGGCTTTTCCTCCACGTAAATCACACGTTTTGCCTCGTTATTAGTACTATCGGTGCTTTTGAAGAAGTTGATTTTGATACTTTCGTACCTTTCAGGCAAAAACCCTCTTACCGATGCGGCGCTAAGAATATCGCCACCGACAAGGCTGTAACCTTTGTTTGTAACTGCGTCGATTTCGTAGCCCTCTCCTGATAGCGACTTTATCGCCTTGTTCACCGCAGCCCTAGATACGCCTAGGTTCTTTGCCAAGGTTTCGCCCGAAAAATATTCGCCCGTGTTGTTTTCCAACACTCTTAGTACTTCGTCTTTTACGCTATTCATTTAATTTCCCGTCCACGTATTTTTGAAGGTCACTTAGCCTATCCGCTTCCATACTAGGCACGCCGCTAAGTAAGTATGATAGCCCAAGTTTTTCGTACTTGCTTACGCCAAGCGTATGGTAGCCAAGTAGTTCGTACTTTTTAAGGTTTTTCACAGATTTAGCCACCTTAACGTACCTATCCATATCGCTCTCTGTGTCGTTTATGCTAGGTACAACCACGGTTCTAAGCAAAACTTCCACCTCTGTTTCGTTAAGCAAGGCTATCATCGTTTTCACCGTTTCCATACTGCCCTTACATTGCTCATTATACCCCTTTTCGTCGTAAAATTTCAAGTCCAAAATCACAAGATTTACAACGCCAAGTATCTCTTTTATATTGTCGGGTATTACGCAAGCGCTAGTATCAATCGCCACGTGCAAGCCGTTTTCTCTAAAACCTTTTATCAGTTCAAGGGTAAATTCGCTTTGTAAAAGTGGCTCGCCGCCGCTGATGGTTATTCCGCCGTTTTTGTAATAATTTTTGTACCTGCTCAGTTTTTGCACAACCTCGCTGCTGTCGGTTTTAGTGCCCTGAACCTGCCAAGTATCCGGATTGTGACAATAACTACACCTATACTTGCAGCCCGACAAAAACACCATACCACGAATCCCGCCGCCGTCAAGGGTTGCAAACGTTTCGTAGGAATGAACGAAGCCTTCCATTATAGCGACTTATGGTAAGTTCTTGCAATAACTTCCCTTTGTTGCTCCTCGCTTAGCCTGTTAAAGTTTACGGCGTATCCGCTTACTCTTATGGTCAAGTTTGGATATTTCCACCTGTTGTTCATAGCGTCGATTAGCATATCACGGCTGATTACGTTCACGTTTAGGTGATGAGCGCCGCTAGTAAAATAACCGTCTAGCAAGCCAACAAGTGCTTGTTTTTGCTCCTCTACCGTCTTACCAAGAGTGCCTTGCTCGATAGAGAAAGTGTTGGAAATGCCGTCACGACAATGGTCGTAATTTAGTTTTGCCACACTACTAAGGCTGGCAATCGCACCGCAACAATCCCTGCCGTGCATAGGATTTGCACCGGGAGCAAACGGCTCGCCCTTCTTTCTTCCGTCCGGGGTTGAGCCCGTCTTTTTGCCGTACACCACGTTTGAAGTGATGGTCAAAATGCTTAGCGTGTGCTTTGCGTTTCTATACGTTGGCACTCTGCAAAGTTTTTGATAGAAGTCCTCTATAACGAACTTAGCAATGTCGTCCGCTCTGTCGTCGTCGTTACCGTACTTTGGATAGTCGCCCACAATCTCAAAGTCCGAAATAATGCCTCTTTCGTCCTTTTTAGCGTACACTTTTGCGTACTTTATTGCGGACAAACTGTCTACAAGCACGCTAAATCCCGACACGCCAAACGCCATTAACCTTTCAACGTCAGTATCGTGAAGGCTCATCATAAGCCTTTCGTAAGCGTACTTATCGTGCATAAAGTGGATAATATTCATAGTGTTTACGTACAAGTTTGCAATCCACTCAGAGTACTTATCGTAAGAGGCAAGCACTTTGTCGTAATCAAGCAGCCCCTCCTCAAAAGCCTCTGACACAGGGCCAACTTGTATGTTTTGTATCTCGTCCTTACCACCGTTTAAAGCAAGTAGCAATGTCTTAGCAAGGTTACATCTAGCGCCGAAGTATTGCATTTGTTTGCCGGTTTTCATAGCGGAAACGCAGCACGCAATAGAATAGTCGTCGCCGTAAATTTTCCTCATAACGTCGTCGTTTTCGTATTGAATAGAATCGGTATCGATGCTGACTTTTGCACAAAATTCCTTGTAAGCGGTAGGTAATTTTTCGCTCCAAAGAATAGTGATATTAGGCTCTGAGCAACTGCCTAGGTTGTACAAAGTGTTAAGTAATCTATAACTATTTTTAGTTACCATAGGCTTGCCTTCTAGGGTTAAGCCGCCGTCAGAAGTGGTTACCCAAGTAGGATCGCCTGCAAAAAGTTCGTTGTACTCAGGAATACGTAGGTGGCGAACAAGACGAAGTTTTAGCACGAAATCGTCCATAATCTCTTGCGCTTCGCTCTCGGTGATAACGCCGTTTCTAAGGTCTCTTTCAAAGTAAATATCCAAGAAAGTGATTATCCTGCCTATGCTGTTTGCCGCACCGTTTTGCTCCTTAACAGCGCCAAGATATCCAAAATAAAGCCATTGAACAGCCTCTTTTGCATTATTAGCAGGCTTAGAGATATCCAAGCCGTACTCCTTTGCCATATCTTTAAGTTGGTGCATAAAACTTAGTTGCTTGTGTAGTTCCTCGATTTTGCGGATAATTTCCTCGCTCATCGGCATAGATTGAAGCGCCCTTTTATCAGCAAGTTTTTCCTCGATAAGCCTATCCATTCCGTACAAAGCAATCCTACGGTAATCGCCGATAATTCTTCCTCTTGAATAGGTATCGGGTAAGCCCGTAATCAGTCCGACGTGCCTTGCCCTCTTCGTTTCGTCAGGGTAAACGTTGAACACGCCGTCGTTATGGGTGGTTCTATACTTAAACTCGTCCTTAACTTTTTCGGATAGTTTGTAGCCGTACGCAATGCACGCTTGCTCGCTCATACGAATGCCGCCAAAAGGCACAACCGCTCTTTTTAGAGGCGCATCGGTTTGAAGGCCCACTATAATATCGTCGTTTTTATCTATATAGCCCGGTTTAAAGGAAAGTATCGAGGAAACCGTTTCGGTGTCCACGTCCAAAACGCCACCCTTTTCAGCCTCTTGTTTGATTAGGTCGTTTACCTTATCCAAAACTCTTAAAGTCCTCTCGGTTGGCTTTTCTAGAAAACTCTCGTTCCCGTCGTAGTAAGTGTAGTTCTCGGCAATAAAATCCCTAACGTCTATGGATTCTTGCCATTTTGTACCATTAAAATCATACCACTCTTTCATTTTTATCTCCTATATAATAAAAAATACCGTCCTAAAGCATCTCTGCCCAGACGGTCGGCCTATCCATACTTACTCCCGTGTAGTTTGCCTACTTATCCGTCAGTCGTAAGTACACTTATAATATAGCACACCTTTCAAGGTAAATGCTAGCGTTTTAAGAATAATTTATTTATTTTTCAAAAATTTTTATTTTTAGTAAGATTAGGTCGTTTTGCACAAAACAATTTAAAAAAGACGCTTTTTTGCGCCTTTTTTGTTTGTTTACTTATTTTTTCTCTTTGTTTAAATCCGGTGCAACCTCGTCTAAGGGCATAAGTTCCACGCTAAAACTTCCGTCGTCCTTAACGTTAATTATCGTGCCGCCTCTTTGCGAAGACCATTTCATAATTTTTCTGTATGCAAGGTAGTCCACGCTCATGCCGTAGGTTAGTCTAATGCCCTTATATTCAAGCGATACGGTGTTTAGGTGGTCGTGCCCCATAAACATACCTTTACAACTACCAAACTTAACCATTTCGTCAAAGAAGTTACCCCTGAACTTTGGCACGCCGAAGTAGTCGTTAGTCTCTCCGACTTCGCCAAGATGCCACTTAACGTCGGTGTTGCCGCCGTTTCTAGTGTACTTTTTCCAAGCCTCTTTAAACTCGTTTACAGGAATGTGGAAAAATGCAAGCGACCTAACGTTAGGTCCGCCAAGTTTGTTTATCTCCTCTTTATACCACTCGATTTGGTCGTCGTGGATATTGTCAAAGCCGGAATAAAAACTTGCAAGCCCCTTTTCAATGTACATATTGCTGTCCAAAAACATCAAGGCGTTGTTTATACTGCCGTCTTCGTTTTTAAGTTTGATAACGTAGTTGCCCTCGCCAGATATCCCCTCTTTGCCTGTTTGAAATACGCTGTACTCCGCCTTTTCGTATAAATCGGATAGTACCGACTTTCTGTACATTGCCACGGGTTCTACGTCGTGGTTGCCGTACACCACCGTCCACGGAATTTGGAAACTATCAAAAAGATCGCATATATCTTGCGTGGATTTTTTATTATTTATAGTGCCGCCGATAAACGGAATAGGGTAAACCATATCGCCCGTAACTACAATTAGGTCGGGTTTTGCGTTTTCTACAATACTAATAATTAGGTTTTTGCAATACGTATCCTTCTTTTTAGTAAACACGCTACCGCCGTAATGCAGGTCGGTAAGTTGCAATATCCTAAAATCTTCGCCCTTTTTCTTATCAAAAACGTAATAACCGTCGCCATCAAGATAAGGTTTTAGTCCATTATTTTTTACGGGTTTTGCTACTAATTTTTCCATATCAGCCTCTTAGCACAACTCTTTTACCAGTTTGTCGTACTCTGTTTTTTCTTCCTCGGTAAAACCTTCAACGCCGGTTTCGTTTCTCTTATCTATAAAATAACGTATTCTTTCTAGTTTTTTATCTGTAACTTTGTATCTTACTGCCGCAATAAAACCTATGGTTAGTAGTACTGCTACGGTAACTGCCAAAAATACCCTAATAGCGATATATACGCTGTTCGGTTGAGCAAAGAATATCTCCTCTTGACCGGGCACTTTTTTACTAGCCACAAAGCCTGCGCCTGTTAGTACCCAACCAACCATACCCACGCCAAACGCCGTAGCCGCCTTTCTTGCAAAGGTCATAACGCCACTCATATTAGCGGTAGGACGATAGCCGAGTTTTAGTTCGGCAACGTCTACTGTATCAGGGAAGATTAGCCAAGGCATTGATTGTGCGCCTGCAAAACCTAAGCCCATAATACCCGAGAAAATAGGAATTAGGTAAGGCTTATTCCACCTTGGATCGTAAATAGCAAGTAGTATTGCGCCAAGAACGTATAGTGGTAATAGCGTTCTATAAGCAACCTGCTTGGAGTATTTTGCCTTTAATACGTAAGCAATTACAATGCCGACAGCGGCAAACACCATCATAGGCATAATCACCCACATAGAGCCCATTTGTATTTTACCCAAGAAGCCAGATGCGTTAGGGAACAGCATTGCGCCGCTGCCCATAATGTTGCCCGAGTGGTCGCCGATATAGTCGGTGTAGTAAATTGCCAAAGCAGACACGATATCCATAGTTAAAAACGCAGATACGTACATTACGATATGGTGCAAGTAAGATTTAACTTTAAGCCCTGCAAAGTAATCTTTCCACTTAAATTTAGTTTTAACGGAATTGTCAAACGGTGCTCTTTCTTTAACTACTAAGCCCGCAACGATTAGCGGAATACCAAAGAACAAGCCAAAGCCGAACACGATTACGTAGTAGAACTCCGAGTACTCCATAGCGCCCTTAGATACTTGTCCCCATACAAGACTTGGAATTAAATAAAGCAATCCGCCCGAAATAATATCAAATAAAAGTTTATAGGTATTAGCCTTGTTTCTTTCTGCGTAGTCCATAGAAATATCCGACGCCATACTCATAAACGGTACTTGCGATATGGTGCTTATCGTACAGTAAATGATATATGCAAATACCATCCACACTATTTTACTTTCAGCGCCAAGCCCTTGGATAGGGGCAAACAAAAATGCAAGTCCAAACGGAATAAGAATACCGCCTATAATCATATACGGTTTTCTTCTGCCAAGTTTACTCCATTTTGTGTTATCGCTAATTAGTCCCATACCTGTGTCTGAGATAGCGTCCCACAACTTAGATACGGTAATAATCGTAGAGGCAACTGCTGCCTCGATGCCTATAATGTTCGTGAAAAATGCCAGTAATATTACAGATAGAAATGCGGCTTGTCCCCCACCGAAAATGTCGCCTGCACCGTAAATTATCGCTTCTTTAGTAGAAACTCTATCCTCTGGCTTTGCAATGTGTTTTGGTTTTTTTTCTTTTTTACTCATAATCTCTTTTCTTTTTTTGTAACATATTTTTGCTATTCTATTATATTATAAAAAATGCCTCTTTGTAAATAACATAACCCCATTTTACAAAAATATTACAATTTTATTCATAAATCACCTCTTAAATAATTGAATTTACGGAAATATCTTCTGTTTATGGCATTTTTTGGCGAAAATTTTGAAAATAAAAAAATAGCATTTAGAATAATTTCCAAACGCTATCCTTTTTATTATTTACTTAATTTTGTTTTAAACGGTTAAATTTGTAGACCTGCCTAAATTTTTTCTTTTACTCTTTTCACCTTCATAATTTGCCTTACGAACATCATCGCAACGTAAATTAGCACGCCTGCAAACAAGATTATCCAACTTACGTTCCAAATAGGGTGGCAAACGGCAATATCCATAACGATAGAAGTGGTTAGGTAAACCGATAAAGTGATAAAAGTCGATAGCACAAACGCATCAAAAGCAGAATAAATCCTCTTTCTTGCCCTCATTCTGTACCTTAAATCCACAATATCCACAACTACAAGCCCGATAATAAAGGTTACCCACGTGATTGCCCACACCGACGACGGTTCGCCGTCCACGACGTAATTAAAGTTACCGCTAAAATATAACGACAGCGACACTATAAGGTAAATAATAGTAACCGTGAACATACCCGATAGCCATATCGTAAACCTATTTATTACGTAGGTGCTGTGCGCCCTTGCTTTTAGCACAACTACGAAAATACCCGCAACAAGAGGCAAGCAAACCGCTGCAATTATTACGTAAGATGCGTTTGCCCAGCCCACCTTAGATACGCCTAACGAGAAGAAGGTGACAAGCGCAAGGCACACGTAAGTAAGCACGCCCCACACCACCGTTTTAGCCACTTCTCTAGACATTTTGGCGTTGGTCATTTTGCCTTTAACTTGCTCTAATTGTTTTACGATTTCCTTGTCGTAGAATTGATCGATACTGTCACAACAAGTTCTAAAAGCCTCTCTTTCACCCATACCGCCTGACACAAGGTCGTTATACTTGTCCATAATAGTGCCCAAAACTTCGTCTTTGTAATCCTTTAATTGTTGCGTTCTTGGGCAAAACAAAAATACTTTTGCCACTCTTTTTCTAATTTCGTCAAAAACGTTAAAATCCTTTTCCATACCTTAATACTCTTTCGTACTCCCCTTTGTACTTTTCTCTCTTAAAATCCTTATTTGCTACATTTTTTGCTATCATTTGGCTTTTGCCTTTTATTTTCAAAACGGTTTTGCCTTAGATTTATTAGTATTTAACAGTTTTGTAAAAGTTTTTTAGTTTAGCCGGATATTAAGTTCGTCAATATTCTAGATAATAGTTCCCACTCTTCCTGCTTTTCTTTGTAAAACTTTTTGCCCTTAGAAGTTATCTTATAGTACCTACGCCTAGCACCGCCGAAGCCGTCGCCCCAGTAAGTTTCTATAAGCCCCTCCTCCTCCATACGCCTAAACGCCGTATAGATGGTTGCGTCTTTAATTTGATAGTTGCCTTCGCTTTTTTCGTTTATCTGTTTAGTGATATCGTAGCCGTAACTATCGCCCTGCATCAAAATATTCAGTATCATAGTTTCGGTATGACCTCTAAACATATCACTTGATATAGCCATCTCACACTCTCTAATTTATTTTTGTATCTAATCTGTTTATATACATAATATCATAGCATAGTTTTGCTGTCAACAAAATTTAAAAAATTTTTCCGCTTAGTTTTGTTATTGTTTTATTTAAAGTTAAGAATTAGATTACTTATATTATATATACGTATTAAACGCATAATTCTTTACTCGACTTAAATAAAAAAGAGTAGGTAATCGCCTACTCTAAACGTTTTCGCTTTTCCGCCTTAAAATACGTTTTAAGTTGAAAAACCTATGTTTTTAAGTAAAAATCTTGGTGTTTAATTAAGTTATGCGTTTTTGCCCATTTCGTAAGCCATGGCCATATACTTACTATCCGTTGCCTCGCCGATGCCTTCAAGCCCAACCGCTCTTATCTCACCTTTTAGGCTCACTCCGTCGTAGCAATCTATCCAACCTTGGATACCGCCTACGCATTTATCCATCGATTTTAAGTCTGTATCTGCCGAGGCCATAATAGCGTACACGTCGGTAAACTTATTTTCCCTGCGATATAACGGGTTTAGCCTATCGATAAAAGTTTTTAACTGTCCGCACATTTCGTAGTAGTAAATAGGCGTTGCAAATACCACCACGTCGGCGTTTTGCACCACATCCAAAACGTTTGCCACGTCGTCCTTAATTGCGCACACGTTGTGGCTTGCACAGTACATACAGCCTCTGCAAAAGCCGTAATTCATTTTGCGTAGGTCTATTTTTGTTACGTTGTTATTAGAGTCCTTTGCTCCACGAACAAACTCGCTTGCCAAAATATCCGAATTGCCGTTATTTCTTGGCGTAGACGAAATTACAACTATGTTTTTCATACCGTTCTCCTTTACCTAATAAAATTCGTTCTTGCAGTCGTTTCGGCAGTCGGCTCTTCGATTCCTGCCTCTTTGCCCGCCTTTATGCACTTCAATATCCAAGCCATATTCCTAGCGATATTACGCATTGTTTGTAAGCCCTCTAAGTCCTGCATAGTTTCCTCAGGGGTGTTGCCGTGCACCATATTCCAGTAAGTAGACGAGATAACGGGCATTTGTTTTAGGCTAAAATACTTGGAAATCGTGTCCAGCGTTGCCGTTGTTCCGCCACGTCTTGCAGACGCAATAACCGTTGCCGGCTTATGCACGAACACACTTCCCGATGCGTAAAAAAGCCTGTCCATAGCGGAAAGTATTCTGCCTGACGGGTGCGCATAATAAACGGGCGTGCCAAACACAAAGCCGTCCGCCGTTTTGCACTTTTCCAGCCATTCGTTCACCATATCGTCGTTAAACACGCACTTGCCGGTACTTCTGCACGAATTACAGCCGATACAATCACGGATAGGATTTGCACCGATTTGCAAAATCTCCGTTTCTATTCCTTCCTCGTTAAGTATTTTTTCCACCTCTTTTAAAGCGGTAAAAGTACAACCGTTTGCCTTGTTGCTGCCGTTAAATAGTAATACTTTCATTGCAAGACCTCCACGTTTAATTTTTTCTTAGTTTCCCTATTTTTTACATTAGGAATTATCTTATATTAGTAATCATCTTAAAAAAGAGCGATATATTCGCCCTTTTTACGTTATTTACTTAGTTCTTCGATTTTCTCTTGAAGTTTTACTGCCTTATCCTTGTAATCGGCTAGTTTTTTCTTCTCGTTTTCGATTAGTTGCTCCGGCGCTTTTTGAACGAAACCTTGGTTAGAAAGCATCTTTTCAGCCCTTGCAATTTCCTTTTTAACGGTGTCTAGTTCTTTACTTAACCTTTCCACCTCTACGCTGATATCAACTAATTCGCCAAGCGGAATTTGAATTGTTGCCGTTTTGGTGATTATCGAAGACGCTTTGTCGATTTGCTCGTCGGTGAAGTTAATTTCGCTTACTCCGGCAAGTTTTTCGATATATGCGTTTGCCTTTTCAAATATTGCCTTGTCCTCTTTTCTTACGGTGAAGAACACTTTAATACGCTTAGACGGAGCAACGTTCATTTCTTGGCGGATATTTCTAATACCTTTGATTATCTCCATCACGTTCTCGAACTCGTCAGCGCCCGTTAGGTCAAGCGTAACTTTCTTAGACCACTCGGATACGATTAGCGCCCCTTCCTTTTGCTCGGTTAGTACTTGGAAAATCTCCTCGGTGATAAACGGTGCGTAAGGGTGAAGTAATTTTAGTATTGCTTTTAGTACGTACACAAGCACGCTAACGGCGTTACTTCTCTCCTTTTCGTCGTCCTTATATAGCGCAGGTTTTTGAAGTTCAATGTACCAGTCACAGAAGTCGCTCCACGTAAAGTCGTTGATTTTGGCAAGCGCCATACCTACGTCGTACTTATCTAGTAGTTCGCTGCACTCCTCAACCACGTGATTTAGCCTGTTAAGTATCCACTTATCGGCAAGCGTTAGTTCCACTTCGTCAAGCGGTTTTACGGTGGCATTTTCCTTGTTCATCATAACGAAACGTGATGCGTTCCAAACTTTGTTTAAGAAGTTTCTGCAACTTTCCACCTTTTTAGGAATATATCTCGTATCGCCACCCGGAGAAATACCTGTTGCAAGGCTTAACCTTAGTGCGTCTGCGCCGTACTCCTCGATAACTTTTAGCGGATCAACGCCGTTACCTAGGCTCTTGCTCATTTTTCTGCCTTGCTCGTCACGAACGATACCGTGGATAAGCACCTCTTTAAACGGAACTTCGCCGGTGTGCTCTATTGCGCTGAATATCATTCTTGCTACCCAGAAGAAAATAATGTCGTAAGCGGTAACAAGCACGTTGGTTGGGTAGAAATATTCTAGTTCCTTGGTCTTTTCAGGATAACCTAGGGTTGAGAACGGCCACAATGCAGAACTGAACCAAGTATCAAGTACGTCCTCGTCCTGTTTTATGTTTTTGCTGCCACACTTGGTGCAAGCGGTTATCTCGTCCTCGCTTACCATCATCTCGCCACAATCTTGGCAATAGTAAACCGGTATTCTGTGTCCCCACCATAGTTGACGGGAAATACACCAGTCCTTAATATTCTCCATCCAGTTGAAGTAGATTTTGTCGAACCTTTCAGGCACGAATTTTACCTCGCCGTCTTTTACTACTTTAATAGCAGGCTCTGCAAGTGGTTGCATTTTTACGAACCATTGCTTAGACAAAGCAGGCTCAACAGCCGTATGACACCTATAACAAGTGCCTACGTTGTGGGTGTAAGGCTCGATTTTTACTAGGCTTCCTAATGCGTCAAGGTCCTTAACCACAGCCTCTCTTGCCTCGAACCTGTCCATACCCTCGTACTTACCGGATAATGCGTTCATTTTACCGTCGTCGCCGATTACCTTAATGGTTTCTAGGTTGTGCCTTTGACCTACAAGATAGTCGTTAGGATCGTGTGCAGGGGTGATTTTAACAGCGCCCGTTCCAAACCCCTCTTCTACGTAATCGTCCGCAATTAGAGGTATCCTTCTGTTATTTAACGGTAAAATAAGCATTTTACCGACTAAGTCTTTGTATTTTTCGTCATTAGGGTTTACGGCAACAGCGGTATCACCGGGGATAGTTTCAGGCCTTGTGGTAGCAACCGTTACGTAGCCTGAGCCGTCCTCAAACGGATACCTAAAATACCACAAATTAGAGGCTTGCTCCTCGTATTCAACCTCTGCGTCGCTAAGCGCCGTTCCGCAGCAAGGACACCAGTTGATAATCCTGTTTCCTTGGTAGATTAGCCCTTTTTCGTACAGTTTTACAAACACGTGTTTTACAGCCCTAGAACATCTTTCGTCCATAGTAAAAGCCTCTTTCGACCAGTCGCACGAAGTACCTAGGCTGCGTAATTGCGTGGTGATTCTTCCGCCGTATTGCTCCTTCCATTCAAAAGCCTTTTTCAAGAACTCTTCCCTGCCGATTCCTTCCTTGGTTAGCCCCTCTTTTTCAAGTTGCTCCACGATTTTAACTTCGGTAGCGATAGATGCGTGGTCTACGCCGGGTAGCCACAAAGTTTCAAAGCCGCTCATACGTTTGTAGCGAATAAGAATGTCTTGAACGGTATCGTCAAGAGCGTGCCCCATATGTAGTTGTCCAGTAATATTTGGTGGAGGCATCATAATAGTAAACGGTTTCTTTTTGTCGTTTACGTGAGCCTCAAAATAATGATTTTCCGTCCAAAATTTGTAAATATCCTTTTCAAACTCCGGAGAATAGGTCTTTGCCATTTCCATAAAATATATACCTCTAAAAAAATTTTTATAATATTGCTAACACGCAAGCCGTAAGCATAATCACAAACGCTGCAATCTTAAAGCCTAAGTCCTGCTGTGGTGTAAACTTATCGCCCTTCTTTTTCATCGCCACTCGCCCCATGTATAACACGAAAAGCGAGACGAAAATAAGGCAAAAGCCGACTACGTGCCACCATACCTGAAACCACGAGCCAGCATTACTTGTTACGCTTAAAAATACGATATTATGCAACTTCTTTCTTTCCTGCCTTTAGTTTTCTTAGTTCCACTACCCAAATTAAAACGTACTGAACGAAAGCAACATAAGCAAGCATAGTCGCTGCCACCATCAAAATATGGTCGGCTTGCATAACGTACGGGTGGAAGAACGAAAGTATTACGCCCACGCTAATAAGAGCGGAAGGCACTTTGCCGTAGAAGTTTGCAGGGATAATAACGCCCTTGTTCTTAAATAAAGTGGTGCAAATAATCATAATCAATTCCTTTGCAACGATAAGACCTGCAATTATCGGGCTAAGATAACCTATCAAGGCTAACGAATAAAGCGCAGTAATGTGCATAACTTTATCGGCAAGCGGATCGGCAACAGCGCCTATCGCCGTGCACATATTAAACTTTCTTGCAATCATACCGTCGAATAGGTCGGTAATAGAGGCAACAGCAAATACGCCAAGCCCCCAATAAATATATTGCCCGCCGTTGTACACCATTAGCGCTGCAAAAATCGGCGTACTCACCAATCTTAACAGCACCAGTAAGTTAGGCACGTTTGTTAAGTCTTTTAAGTCGAATTTCATATTTCCCTCTAATAAATTACTCGTCTACTTTAATTTATCCGTTATTTTCGCAAATAAAAACATATATATGCTTATATTACGCTACAATAAAAACTTATTTATGATTATAGCACAAGTCCTTAGTTTTGTAAACAAAATACTCTTAACCCGACCTCGTTTTAAACGAATACTTGCCCTCATTTTACTTTTTTTACTTATCGTATCACACCTTACCCGTTTTTTTAATTATTTTCCCAAAGCGTACACACCAAGGCGGTGAAAATTAATAGTATGTAGTAACAAGTTAAAAGGAGAAATGTATGAAAAAATTTTTTATTGCAATGCTGACCGTTTGTTTCTTGATTTTGCCGCTATCTGCCTGCAACAAAAAGCCTGATAGCAACGTGATACGGCTGAACGAAGTGACGCATTCGGTATTTTACGCACCGCTATACGTGGCTATCGAAAACGGCTACTTTGAGGAGCAAGGCTTAAAGGTGGAACTATCCGCAGGGCAAGGCGCAAACAACACGATGTCGGCGCTAATTTCGGGGCAAGCGGATATCGGTCTTATGGGCGTGGAGGCGTCTATTTACGTAGCAAACGAAGGACGCACCAACTACCCTATCGTATTTGGTCAGTTAACCAACTGCGACGGCTCGTTTATAATGAGCAGGCATAAGGAAGAGAACTTTACTCTTGAAAATATGATAGGCAAGGAAATTCTTGGCGGTAGAAAAGGCGGCGTACCTGCTATGAGCCTAGAACACGCACTAAGAAAAGCGGACGTTTTTGACAAAGTGCGCTTTAACGACACCATTCAATTCGACGTGATGGTGGGCGCTTTCGTAGGAGGAACGGGTGACTACTGTACGGTATTCGAGCCTACCGCAAGTATGCTGGAAAAAGAGGGCTCAGCCTACGTAGTAGGGGCTGTCGGCGAGTACTCAGGCAATATGCCGTTTACCGCTTTTACCTCTAACAAAAACTACCTACAAAACAACTCTGCAAAGGTGGAGAAATTTATGAAAGCCATTGTAAAAGCCATAAACTTCGTAATGGATAACGACGAAAACGTGGTGGCAAACGCCGTTAAAAACCAGTTTGCAACCACCGACCTAAACGTTCTTGCCTCCTCTATTAAAAGGTACAAGGAAATAGGTGCGTACAGGCAAACTCCTGTAATGGATAAAGCGGACTTCGAGCACCTGCAAGATATCATTATCGAGGCAGGCATTATGGAAAAACGTGCAGATTTTAGCAAAATCGTGGATAACTCTATTGCGGAAAAAGTAATGGCAAAATAGGAGGTAACTATGTCCAAAATACTCACCTTTAACAACGTGAATTTTTCGTATTTTAACAAATCGGGTGAAACAAAAGCGGTGGGAAACCTAAATTTTAGCGTGGAAAGTGGAGAATTTTTGGGCATAGTAGGACCTAGCGGCTGCGGTAAAACCACTATTCTAAGCCTAATTGCAGGGCTGATTACTCCATCTAGCGGCGAGATTTTATTAGAGGGCGAAAAAATAACTAAGCCCTCTAATAAAATCGGTTATATGCTGCAAAAAGACGAACTTTTTGAATGGAGAAAGGTGCTGTCCAACGTTTTAATCGGCGCAGAGATAAACAAAACGAAGGACAAAAACAGCGAGGAAAAAGCACGCCGAATCCTAAATAAATACGGGCTAAAAAACTTTGAAAACACCTACCCTAGCGAACTATCGGGAGGTATGAGGCAACGTGTGGCGCTGATTAGAACTTTGCTTTTAAACCCCAGCATTTTGCTTCTTGACGAGCCGTTTTCAGCCCTTGACTTTCAAACACGTCTATCCGTATGCAACGACGTAAGTAACATAATAAAAACCGAAAACAAAACGGCTATTTTCGTTACTCACGATATATCGGAGGCAATATCTATGTGTGATAGAATTATAGTTTTAACCACTCGTCCTACTACGGTGAAAAAAATTTTTACAATAGATTTTGACGTGTCGCTTACACCTCTTATGCGCCGAAACGAACCAAAATTTTCGGAGTATTTTAACCTGATATGGCAAGAAATACAAAACTAAACCGCAGCCTTGAATATCAACGATTTTTAAATAAAGAAAAGCGAAACGCCGTGCTAGTTCATTTTTTGAGGTGTATTGTGCTGGTGCTGTTTTTCGCCTTGTGGGAAGTGCTTGCAAAAAACGACGTAATCGACGGTTTTATCGTAAGTTACCCCTCTAAAATATGGAAAACTTTTCTTAGTTTAGCAGGCTCAGGTAGTCTTACAAGGCACGTAAAAATCACATTGCTCGAAACGATATTCAGTTTTTTGCTATCCACTTTAATAGGACTTTTTACCGCAATTTGTCTGTGGTCTAGCACTATTTTACGAAGGGTAAGCGAGCCGTATATAGTAGTACTGAACGCACTACCGAAAGTGGCGCTCGGACCTATTATCATACTGATTGTAGGGGCAGGTTACAACGCAATTATCACAATGTCGGTGCTAATTACCGTTGTAATCACCACCATAGATATGCTATCGGGATTTATGAGCGTGGACAAAAACAAAATACTGCTTTTAAAAAGTATGAACGCAAACAAATTCCAGATACTGACAAAACTTATTCTCCCCGCAAACCGCTACGTTTTCGTATCGGTAATGAAGATAAACGTGGGGCTAAGTTGGGTGGGAACTATTATGGGCGAATACCTTGTAAGTAAAGCGGGGCTTGGATATCTGCTTGTGTACGGTAGCCAAGTATTCCAACTAGACCTAGTTATGTGCTCCACCGTGCTTTTGTGCTTGCTTGCAGGCGGAATGTACACCGTTGTGTACCTTGTGGAAAAACGGCTACTGAAAAGCAAGCGAATTTAATCACCCGTAAAAAAAGCGTAGTTTCTACGCTTTTTTACTTTTTTCACCTTGTAATTCCTTAATTTTTAATTATTTTTTCGCAATTTGCCTCGTTTTTTTTCTTAACAAAAACGCAATTTCGTTGGATATATTGTTATTTTGGTTGGAAACAATAATAATATATGCTATAATATTAGAATATAAGAGAGTAAACGTGGAGGACTTATATGGATTCACAAATAGATAATATTGTAAAGAGTTTAACTACCGAGCAAAAAATATTGCTTTGCTCCGGAAAGGACTTTTGGCATACCGTAAGTATAGAAGACAAAGTACCTTCGGTACTAATGACGGACGGACCTCACGGGCTACGTAAAGAAGTTCAAGGGGCAACTGGTGTAAATATAATGTGCACAAGTGAAATTGCAACCTGCTTCCCAACGGCTGTTACCTTAGCAAGTTCGTGGGATAAGGAGGTAGCGTCTAACGTAGCCGACGCAATAGCCAAAGAGGCTCACACTCAAGGCATAGGCACCGTACTAGGCCCCGGCACGAACATTAAGCGTTCGCCACTATGCGGAAGAAACTTCGAGTACTTCTCTGAAGATCCGTACCTATCCGGCGAAATGGCTAAAAGTTACGTTCAAGGAATGCAAGCAAACGGTATGGGCTGCTCGTTAAAGCACTTTGCAGCAAACAACCAAGAATACAACCGTATGAGCATAGACACTATCGTTGACGAAAGGACGCTTAGAGAGATTTATCTACCTGCTTTTGAAAAGACGGTAAAAGAGGCTCAACCTTACCAGGTAATGTGCTCGTACAACAAACTTAACGGCACTTACCTATCCGACAACGAAAGAATGCTTACCGATATTCTTCGTGAGGAATGGGGCTTTGACGGAATAGTAGTAAGCGACTGGGGTGCTGTAAACAATAGGGCTAAGGGCATAAAAGCAGGGCTTGACCTTGAAATGCCGGGAACACACGGAATAAACAACAAATTCATATATAAAGCGCTTGAAGACGGCACTCTAACCGAGGAAGACCTAGACAGAGTCGTAAAAAGGCTTGTAAAATACGCATTAAAATGTGAGGCAAACAAAAAGGATATTAAGTACGACTACACCGAGGCGCACGAAATTGCAAGAAAGGCTGCCGAAAGCGGCGCAGTACTACTTAAAAACGACAACAATATCTTACCGCTTAAAAAAGGCGAAAAGATTGCTCTTATCGGTGCGCTAAGTAAAGAAACACGTTACCAAGGCTCAGGCAGTAGTTTAATCAACACCGACAGCGTGGTATCGGTATTTGATGCGTTTAATAAATACGGCGTGGAATTTGAGTATGCCGACGGCTACACCATTAAGGACAACGTAAAGCCTGACATAATCGAAGAGGCGGTTAAAGTGGCTAAAAACGTGGATAAAGTCGTTCTTGTGTTAGGATTAACCCCTGACTTTGAGTCGGAAGGCTTTGATAGAAAGCATATCGATATGCCTATAAACCAAACCACTCTGCTATCTAGCATCTACAAGGCAAACCAAAACGTAATAGTCGTACTTCAAACCGGCTCGCCTGTAAATATGAGATGGATAAACGAAACTAAGGCAGTACTTAACACCTATCTTGGCGGCGAGGCTGTCGGCGAGGCAACTTACAACCTGCTTTACGGCGAGGTAAACCCAAGCGGTAAACTAGCAGAAACGTTCCCTCTATCACTTGACAACTATCTTGCAAGCAAGTACTTCCCTATGGGGCCTATTAACGTTCAATACCGTGAAAGTATTTTCGTTGGCTACCGTTATTACGACGCTGCTAATCAAAACGTCGCATTCCCATTCGGTTTTGGTCTAAGTTACACCAAGTTCGACTACTCTAACCTATCGGTAGAAAAGGACGGCAACACCGCAAAAGTCACCTTCACCGTAAAGAACGTAGGCGACGTAAAAGGTAAGGAAGTTTGCGAAGTTTACGTAGGACAAAAGGACAGCGTAATTTTCAAAGCGCCAAAAGAACTTAAAGGTTTTTGCAAAATCGAACTTGAAAGCGGCGAGGAAAAAACCGTAACCGTTTGCCTTGACGAAAGGGCGTTCAGTTACTACAACGTAAATATAAATGGCTGGGCTATCGAAAAGGGCGAGTACGAGATTATGGTTGGTGCAAGCAGCCGTGATATTAGGCTTACCGAGACGATTACCCTTGAGGGCGACGGAAGTGAAAATATCGATTACAGAGTCACCGCCCCAAGTTACTACCAAATGGACAAAATCGACGAGATTTCTATCGAAGAGTTCAGCGTGATTTACGGAAAAGACGTACCCGTTGGCACTCCGCTTAAAAAGGGCGAATACCACATAAACACCACCCTTGGCGAAGTTACGGATAGTTGGTTCGGCAACTGGCTGAGAAGGACGATTTTATTTGGCGGAAGACTTGTAGGTAGACGTGCTTCAAACACTACTATGATAGTAAATTCAATACCTAATATGCCGTTTAGAAGTTTTGTACAATTCACGGGCGGTATGCTATCGCACAGAAGTGTGGACGGACTACTAATGATGATAAACGGCCACTTCTTCAAGGGCTTAGGAAGGCTACTTAGCGGACTAAGAAAGAAGTATAGATAGCCTTAACCAACTGCTCTACACGGCTATTTAACGTCCAAACTAAGACCTAAAAAGCCTTGTAAAGATTAGTCAATAAGATAAATAGTAGCAAAACTAGGCTAGTTAAGGCTTAAAACTAAAATAAATAATTAAAGCAACCTGTACGGTTGCTTTTTTATTTGCAAAATATTTTCTATGTTTTACGTAGTTTTCTTGCTTAAAACCTCGCCCGTTTTGGCGTCTAACAGGATCGAACAAAAACTGTTTTCGCCGTCTATTAGCGCTACGTACCAGTAGTGGCTACCCTTCACGTTGTTGTTGTCACGGATAAGTTTTACGTAAAACTCCTTACAAAACTTGCCGTCCTTGTAGCCAGAGGCAATTTGCTCCTTGAATTCCTCTTTTACAATCTTCATTATTTGCTGACGGCTGATGTACTCTTTCATAACGTTAGTAAGTTTTATCACCTTGTTTTCAATCTCGATTTCGGTTATCTCGCCCACCGTAGATATGTTTTTCTCGAAGTTTTCGGTAAACATATCCCTCGGAAGATTTTCACTAACGCCCTTGCCGTCCACCGTCAGTTTTACGTTCACGCTATTTCTGTCGTCCTGTTTTTTCGGCACTACTATAACCGTGCAAAACGGTACTATTTTGCCTATTTTTCCGTCATCGACAAACACTTCTTCCTTTTTTCCCACCTCGCAAATCACCGTATATTTCTCGTTTTCACCGGTGTACGACGCATCGTGAGAGTAACTAACGTAATTGTTTAGTTCATTCTCCTTTTTACTATGAGTTTTGCAACCGCTAAGCCCAACTACGCCAAAAACAACCATACCTACCGTCAATAATACTAATAAAAATTTCTTCATAATCTACCTCTTAAAAAGACTATGCAAAGCGAGGTAAAATTATGCAGCAACCCATCGTTTTCCCTGTTTGGCGGTATTTTACAGCCTTTAAACGCCAACTGCAATAATAAAAAAACGCCCGTTTGGGCGTTTCTTATCTAGCGATTTTAAGATTTTGATTTTTCCTCAATCATAGACTTAACTTTCATCAGCCTTATAGTTGCGCTTCTTTCGTTTTCGTCTAGTTTCATATTGATATACTTTATGGTTTCCTCGGTTTGCGGTATCATTACGTACTCTAATGCGTTTACCCTACGGCGATTTTTCTCGATTTCGTCGGCAAGCATATTACAAGTTTTTTCCACCTCGGCAAGTTCAACGAGTTTTACAAGAAGTTTGTTCATCGTTGCAATAGAAGTGTCTAATTCACCCGTAACGCTGGCAAAACTGTACGGATAAGCCTCTCCGCCCTCGCCCTTAGTCACGGTTATTTTAGGTACGTTCACGCTCATTACGTTCTCGGTAGAAAGGTCTAGTTCCACCTTTGCGGTAGGCATAGCGATAGCCTCCTCGATATCGGCGCTGGAAGTTACGGATTGTGCTAGCATAAATTGACTAAGCGCACCCGATAATTCCGCCTCCACTTCCTCACGTAATTTCTTATTCCTTTTTACGTATATCATAAATTGTCTTATCATCTCGTCGGACTTATCTTTCAACAATTTATGTCCTCTCGTAGCGGTTGCCAGCCTACCTTTAAGCCTACGCAACTCCATACGAGTAGGATTAACTCTAAGTCTTGCCATAATACCCTCTACTCGTTATCACCCATATATTTTTCAATATATTCGTCTTTAATTCTTTTTAGTTCGTTTCTAGGCAATATTTTTAGTAATTCCCAGCCCAAGTTCAAGGTGTCCTCGATAGAACGGTTTGCCTCAAAGCCTTGCGAAACGTATCTCTTTTCGAACTGATCTGCAAACTCTGCAAACTTCTTGTCCGCCTCGGTTAGCGCTGCGTCACCAAGAATTGCCGATAACTCTTTTGCCTCTTTTCCTCTTGCGTAAGCCGAGAAAAGTTGGTTCATTGTGTCGGCGTGGTCCTCCCTAGTCTTGTTTTTGCCGATACCTTTATCTTTAAGCCTTGACAAAGACGGCAAAACGTCGATAGGCGGGTTGATACCTTTCTTATAAAGTTCCCTACTAAGAATAATTTGTCCCTCGGTAATGTAGCCCGTAAGGTCAGGAATAGGGTGCGTTTTATCTTCCTCCGGCATCGTTAGGATAGGAATTTGGGTGATAGAGCCCTTCTTTCCTCTAATTCTGCCTGCTCTTTCGTAAATAGTAGCAAGGTTGGTGTATAGATAGCCCGGGTATCCACGACGACCGGGTACTTCCTTTCTTGCAGCGGATACTTCACGAAGCGCCTCTGCGTAGTTGGTTATATCCGTCATAATTACCAGTACGTGCATATCCTTTTCAAAAGCCAAATACTCAGCGGCAGTTAGCGCCATACGAGGAGTAGCAATACGCTCGATTGCAGGATCATTTGCAAGGTTCATAAATAGCACGGCTCTTTCGATAGCGCCCGTCTTTCTGAAGTCCGAAATAAAGAATTCCGCCTCCTCGAATGTGATACCGATAGCCGCAAATACTACTGCGAATTTGTCGTCGGCGTTTAAAACTTTTGCTTGCCTTGCAATTTGAGCAGCAAGGTCAGCGTGTGGTAAGCCTGATGCCGAGAACACAGGAAGTTTTTGTCCTCTTACTAGCGTGTTCAAGCCGTCGATAGCAGATACGCCCGTTTGAATAAACTCATCGGGATAGTCACGAGCGGCAGGGTTCATAGGTTGACCGTTAATATCCATTCTCTTTTCAGGGATAATCTCAGGTCCGTCGTCCTTTGGCCTACCCATACCGTCGAATACTCTACCAAGCATTTCTTCAGCCACAGGAAGTTCTATGGATTTACCCAAAAATCTTGCTTTTGACGTGCTCATTTGTATGCCTTGCGAAGGCTCGAAAAGTTGCACTAACGCCTTATCGCCCTCAACTTCTAGCACCTTACCTTGACGAATATCACCGTCACTTCCGCAAATTTCTACAAGTTCGTCGTATTTTACACCGCTTACGCCGTCAACAAGCATAAGAGGTCCTACGATTTCTCTAATTGATTTATATTCTTTAAGCATTAGTTTACTCCTTCATCTACAAGGTTTACGATTTCTTTTCTAAGTTCCGTCTCAATCTCGTCGAATTTATCAAGTTCGGTTTCTTTAATGTACTTTGCTCTACCGATTTTGTCGTTGACCGGAAGTTCAAGTAAGTCCTCGATATCAACGCCCTTAGATACTGCATCTTGGCACAAACGATAGTTGTCAATGATTAAACGCATCATTCTGCATTGTTTTTCTAGCGATGCGTAGGTGTCAACCTCGTGGAATGCGTTTTGGTGCAAGTAGTCCTCACGGATAGACTTAGCCGTCTCCATAGTAACCCTATCGGTAGGTGACAAGGCGTCCATACCAACCAGCCTTACTATTTCGTCTAGGCTTGCCTCCTCTTGCAAGATTCTCATAATATCGCCACGCAAACTAGACCAGTCGTCGCTTACGTTGTCGTTAAACCACAAATTAAGTTTATCGGCATACAACGAGTAACTCGTTAGCCAGTCTACTGCAGGGAAGTGTCTTTTGTAAGCAAGTGAAGCGGACAAGCCCCAGAATACCTTAACTATACGCAAAGTTGCTTGGCTGACCGGCTCGGACATATCGCCACCCGGAGGAGAAACAGCGCCGATTGCAGATACTGCGCCCATCGTATCCTCGCTGCCTAGTACTTTTACGATACCTGCTCTCTCGTAGAACTCTGCAAGCCTACTAGATAGGTAAGCAGGATATCCTTCCTCACCCGGCATTTCTTCAAGACGTCCGCTCATTTCACGAAGAGCCTCTGCCCATCTTGACGTGGAGTCCGCCATTATTGCTACGCTGTATCCCATATCTCTGAAGTACTCTGCGATTGTGATACCGGTATAGATAGATGCCTCACGAGCGGCAACCGGCATATCGGAAGTGTTCGCAATTAGCACCGTTCTTTTCATTAGAGGTTCGCCGGTTTTTGGATCGATTAACTCCGGGAACTCGTTAAGAACGTCCGTCATTTCGTTTCCACGCTCTCCGCAACCAACGTACACGATAATATCGGCGTCAGCCCACTTTGCAAGTTGGTGTTGAACTACCGTTTTACCACTACCGAATGGTCCGGGTACGGCTGCAACGCCACCCTTTGCTATCGGGAACAACGTGTCGATTACCCTTTGACCTGTAATAAGCGGCTTGTTAGGAGTAATCTTTTCCTTGTATGGTCTACCTTTTCTGACAGGCCATTTTTGTAGCATCGTTACCGCTACTTCGCCCTTATCGGTTTTAACCACGCACACCGTTTCGTCCACGGTGAAGTCGCCCTCTAAAATCTTGGTTATTTCACCTTTTACGCCAAACGGAATCATAATTCTGTGCTCGATAAGTACGTTTTCTTGTACTAAACCGATAATATCACCGCTTGTTACTACGTCGCCCACCTTTTTAGTTGGCTTAAAAGTCCACTTTTTCTCGTGGTCCAAAGCAGGCACGGTAATACCCCTTGCAATTCTATCGCCCGATATTTTACGCAAATTTTCAAGTGGTCTTTGAATACCGTCGTAGATACCTTCCATAAGTCCCGGTCCAAGTTCTACCGAAAGCGGCATACCCGTGCTGTAAACAGCCTCGCCCGGTCCAAGTCCACTAGTTTCCTCGTAAACCTGTATGGACGCTTTGTCGCCACGAAGTTCGATAATTTCGCCGATAAGTTGCTTTTCGCTAACCCTTACAACGTCGAACATTTTACAGTCCTGCATACCGCTGGCAACTATAAGTGGTCCTGAAACTTTTACAATTTTTCCTACATTCTCTTGCATTTCTAATCCTCTCTATCAAACAGAATATCTGCACCTATTGCTTTTTCAACGTCCTTTTTGATACAATCCATACCGTAGCCGTTAGTACCCGCCGTAGACGGAATAGGAATAACAGCCGGATACGCTTTGGTTTTGTATCTTGCTACAACGTCGTTTATTTTTACGGCAATATCCTCGGTAATGAAGATAACCGCATATTTTCTGGCTAATTTTTTTAAGGTTTCTCTTGCCTCGTTTTCCTCGTTTACGGGGAAAATTTCTATGCCTATCGCCTTAAACGCCAATATGGAATCTTTGTCGCCTATTACGGCAATTTTATTTTCACGCATATAGTTCACGCAACCTTTCTTTTACTAACTTTTTATCCACCTTGTTTTTAACGGCGGTAATCACCAGTTTAATCACCTTTACCTCCACCGTTTTTGCAAGGTAAAATCCGGCAATCGGCGATACGCTAAACATATCGTTCCTATCGCTTTTAAACACGCCTAAAAGATAGTCGTCCTTTGCCGTTTCAAACCTAACCAGACCGTTTTCGCTAAGCACCGCTATTACGTCCTTGTATCCAAAGAATGCAAGTTTGTCGTAGCAAAGTTCTAGCGGACTATCGAAAATTTCCTTATAGGTAACAAGCCCGATTTTCCCACCCGTTACAAAGTTTTTCTCAAAGAATTTCTCGTCCAAACCAAGATTTTTGCACCTTACGAAAGTACCTATATTACTAAAATCGCACTTAGCGGTAAAGTACTTGTAAATAGCGGTGTTTTTCTTGCCTTTTAGTAAGGCGAAAATTTCCTCGTAACACGCCTTATCCAGCGTGGTATCTATTAGTGCGGGGCTTCTGTTTCCGTTCACGAACTCAAGGTCGATAAGTTCCAAGGCTTTTGCCATTTCCTTTGAAAAAGTATCGTAATTATCGGCAAAAATCTTGTCCTTCATAACGTCAAGGTCCACCGTTCCGCTACTAACGACTAGATGGGATACCTCCTCCATCTTTAGATATTTCGCCTTCATAAACGCTTTGGCGTTGTGGTAATCCACCTCCACCAAAAAAGCCTCCAAACCATACTTAGGCACAGCGTTTTCCTTCAAAAAATCAAGGGCGTTTTTTTCCTCGTATTTTAGTAGTTTTTCGTACTCGTACGGGCTATCCACACCTGCTCCTTGACCGTATCCGCTCTCCACCAAAACCTTAAAAGCCTCCTCCAAGGTTTCGGCATCCATAAGCCTAGTCAGTTGCATTTGATTTAGTAAGGAGTTTTCCAAAGCCTTTATTCTTGCGTTTACGTATACAAGACTTCCTGCTTGCATTATTTTTTCTCCTTATTAAAAATCATATCGGCAATTTCGGTTTCCATCTCGTCACGTAGCGTTTTTAACTCCACGTCAAAGGTAAGGTTTTTATCCATACCGTTGCCGGAAAGTATTACACCGCCCTCAAAATCGCCGTATTCTTTATTAAGCGTAAGTTTTATTTTTTTAGCCGTGGCAATTTTGCCTATTTTTTCCTTGGTAATAAGTTTTTTGTCCTTTTCCGATACGGTTACAACGTCCCCGTCCTCAGCATAACGGCTAATCATATTGCTTACAACCTTGAAATATTCCTCGCTACTTAGACCGTTTAGTTGCTCCTTTGCTAGCCTAAAAGCCTCGTCAATGGCATCTTTTTTAGCCTTTAACACAATCTTTTTAGCGTCAAGTTCGGCAACTGCCTTTTGCCTTTTTACAGTTTCGTCAATCACGCTTTGCTTACCCTTCAACACCTCGTCCATCACGGCTTTTGCCTCTACTTCGGCGTCGTGAATAACGTGCTCGGAGTCTAACTTTGCTTGCGCTTTGATTTGGCTTGCTTTTTCCTCGGCATCGGCTAATATTTTGTTTATTATAGCGTCAGTTCCTGCCATTTTTCTAGTTCCTTATCTATTATTTTAAAATGAAGAATACTGCTAGGAAAGAAGTAAGTAGTGCAAGTACCGCATAGGTTTCTACCATAACTGCAAGTACGATACCTTTTCCTGATTCTTCCGGTCTTTTGCCAAGCATACCGATACCGGCAACTGCAACTTTACCTTGGTAGATTGCCGATAACAAACCAACGATACCCATAGGGATACAACCTGCCATAGCGCCAAGACCTTGTGCCAAAGAAATATCTTTCAAAGAGCCGCCTAGTAGACCGATTTGGATAAATACGATAAATGCAACTAGCAAACCGTAAATACCTTGAGTACCCGGTAATAATTGCAAGATAAGTGCTTTAGAGAACTTATCCGGATCTTCAGCCGTGATGCCTGCTGCTGCTTGACCTGCGTTACCTACGCCAATTGCAGAACCTATTCCTGCAAAACCTGCGGCGAAAACCGCACCAATTATCGCACAAACTGCGCCGATAGAAAATTCCATATTAAACCTCCATAAATTACATTTTTACGTTATTATATTTTATTTTTGAGCCAAGAGGGTTGAACAAGTGTCCGCCACCTTGGTAAAATTTGCCATAAAACTCTATATATTGTAGCCTACAATCGTGAACGTAAGCGCCTAGAGTATTGATACCTAAGTTGAATATATGTCCTGCTGCGCCAACTACGATAGCCACTATCCAGCCGATAATAGCCCCGAAAGCGTTGAAACTTAGCAAGTTTAGTAGAACCGAGCAGATTTGGTTAAATACCATACCCACTATGCCCGTTGCAAGACCTAAACCGAACAACCTTGAGTAACTTAGTACGTCGCTTAAAAAGTTTACGATATCGTACAGCCTTGCCACTCCGCCGAATATCCTGCCTACGCCCTTTTTACCGTGTCCGCCAAGGATTAGCAAGGTTAATAGACCTATTCCGCCAAGCGTTAAGCCTGCTATTTTCATACCGTTACTGTTTAATTTAAGTAGTAGGTTGCCTGCAAGTAGGAATAATCCGATATAGATAAAGAACCAGTCCCACGTTTCAACAATAGAGTCGATATATTTCTTTTGCTTAATTAGTCTTACGCCGTTAATTGCCATACCGTACATAATGTGTACTACGCCAAGCCCTAACGCCAGTATCAAAACGCCCATCGGGTTTTCCATAGGTACTAGTTTTGGGATAAGCGGACGCCAAGTAATACCGAACCAACCACCGAAAATAGCACCCCAAATAAACGTTGATATTCCACCGAACATTATAAGAAGTATCATTTTGCCCTTGCCCTTAGCAGGCTTGATTAGTTTGTACAAAGCGAACGCTCCAACGGCAAGTATCAAGCCGTACGCCGCATCGCTGACCATAAAGCCAAAGAATATAAAGAAGAAGAACGCCATAAGCGGATTTGGATCGAACTCCGTTGGATAAGGGGCTGAATACATATTCGTAACCGCCTCGAACGGCGCAACCACTTTGTTGTTTTTACATAAAGTAGGCGGTACTTCGTCCTCTTTTGGCTCTCTAAACTCAACGAACAAGTACTCGCTCGTCTTGTTCAAGGCTTCCTCAAACTTTTGTTGCTCCTCGCTAGGTATCCAGCCTTCCACTACGAAGGTAGAACCCGTCAGCATCATATCCTCTTGCGCTTCAAGTTTTTGATTTTCGAATGAATAGTAGTCGTACAACTGCTTGAAGTCTTCCTCGTAAGATAGGTATTTTAACGATTCGTCAAGAAGGGTAATCTTCCTCTTTTCGTTCTCGCTAAGGGTGTTTTTGCACTCCTCTATCTTCTCCTTTGCAGTTACGTCAAACGCATACGAACACCTTGCAAACTCCCCGTCAGCGATAAGTTTAGAAATAAACTCCGCCGAAACGGTTTTGTGAGCGGCAATCAAAAGCGACGTGTACTTAATGTCGTTTTTAATCACTTCGCTATCCACTACTTCGTACTCTTCCTTAATTTTTTCCAAAACGCTTAAGTTTTGAGTAGGCATTACGCCTAGTAGCATGGTAACGCTTGCGGTGTCCTTTACGCTTTTAAAGGTGACGTCCATATCCTCGTAGATTTTAAGCCCCTCGATTAAGTTTTTAAGTTTAATCTCTGCGGTTTTAATCTCTTGTAAATCCGAATTGATTTTTTCAAGCCCTGCTATTGCCGAAAATACCGACTCCTCCTTATTTGGAGAATTCATAAAGTCGTTATAATCGATATAAACGGGGGTTTTAAAAAGTTGTTTTTTGCTAGGCTTGTAAGCGATATCCACGGTTTTACCCTTTTTGATATTCTTCTTTTTGCCGTTGTCCTTAACAATCTTATTCCCCGTCCTTTTTTGGACTTTCAAAAAATCAAACGCAAAATTAAGTTTTGCAATTTTTTGGTTTACTTCCTCTTTGGATTTGGACTCGTCGCCGTACGAGGCATTTTCAAGTTCCTCGCTTTTGACTACTTCGAAAATACAGCTTCTATGAAGAGTTTTTATTAACTTTTCTTTATCTGCATCATAGCCTACTATGGTGCATTTCTTCATATCAAGAATCGCCATATTTTTCTAATATCCTCCTAGCAATAAAGTTACTTGCCTCTATGGTTTTGTCCTTAGAGTCCTTCAAGGTTTTATCAGCGGTCTTTTTGCCGTTTTTGATGATTTCGTCGTAAGCCTTTTTCGCCTCAATATTAGCCTCGGCACTAATGTTTCTTACTTCCTCTTTTACCTTGTTAGAATTGTCTTTCAGAATTTTATCCGCATCGGCTTTTGCTTTTTGATAATCGTCCTTAGCCTTTTGAGTAGCCTCTTTAACGATTACGTCAGCCCTTTCCTCGGCAGATACAATCGAGTTTATTACGTTTTGTAACATACTTTGCTCCTATTTAGAATATTTTTGTTCTATTGCCGTAATTTTATCCAAGCGGTTTTGGTGTCTGCCACCTTGGTACTCGGCGTCAAGCCAAGCGTCTAGCATAGCCACAGCCTTTTCGCTATCGGTAACCCTACCGCCCATTGAAATAATATTTGCGTCGTTATGCTCCTTGCAAGCCTGTGCCGAGAACAAATCCGACACCAAAGCACATCTAATGCCCGGGACTTTGTTTGCCGCAATTCCTATACCGATACCGGTTCCGCATAGCAAAATACCTTTGTCGGCCTTGCCGTCCTTTACCGCCTCTGCAACCTTTAAAGCGTAGTCCGGATAATCTACGGATTCCTCGCTAAAAGTACCAAAGTCCTCCACTTCGATTCCTCTTTCCTCTAAGTCCTTCAATACAGCAGGTTTCAAAACGATTCCACCATGATCGCATCCAATTGCAATTTTCATAAACGTCTCCTATATACTATTAGTTTTTTATAACAATATAATTATTATATATCAATAAAAAATGATTTTCAATACTAAAAATTAAATAGTTGTTCACATTTCATTATTTTTGTCCAAAATGTGCCGTTAATCTAAATTTAACCCATAACTGCCGTTTTAACAAGTATTTTTTCTCTTAAAAAAATAAAAACGCCACCTCCGTTAAAAATCGGAAGTGGTTTTTTTGAATTTTTATTTAATTTGCACGCACAACATAATATATTATTTTAAGCAAAAATCAATATTATAACGAAAAATTCTGTTCTTTACAAACAAAAAAGTAAATTCTTTCAAGTTGACGCCTTATTGCGAAAAATATTAAAAGTATGCTCTTTTATGCTAATCTTCGTTTTTCGTTGCTTTAATCAGCCTATTCATCACCGAGCGGCTAACCCCCTCGTCCTCTAATTTTTCCACGATTACGTAGTCGTAATTTTCCTCTGCTTTATGTAGTGCGTCATACACGTTTCTTGCGTACTCCTCGCCTGTTGCACCGATATTTATAAGGTTCAATAGGAAGTATTCGGCGTGGTTTTTGCCGATAATTACGGGGCGCTTACCCTCTTTTACCGCCTTTTTGTATTCAAGGATTACCTCGCTTACGCCGTCCTTCATAACGGCAGGTACTCTTGGTGCGTAGTGCTTGTATTTCATACCGGGAGCAAGTGCAACCTCCACCCCTTTTGACCTATACACTTCCACTTTATCTAATACTTCGCTTAGCATTTCCTCGGTGATAGCGCCCGGGCGCAAAATGGTGGGAGTATCCATAGTTAAATCCAAAATGGTGGACTCGATGCCCACTTCTGAACTACCGCCGTCGATAATTAGCGGGATTTTGCCGTTTAAGTCGTCAAAAACGTGCTTTGCCGTGGTAGGACTGATATGCTTGGAGGAATTTGCGCTTGGAGCAGCCATAAATACCCCTGACTTTTCCACAATTAGCCTTGCAATTTCGTTAGACGGCATACGTACGCCAACGGTATCTCTACCCGCCGTAACAACGGGGCTTACCTTGTCGCTCTTTTTCAAAATTATGGTTAGAGGCCCCGGCAAAAACCTATCCGCAATATCGTAAAATGCGTCGGGAATTTCCCTTGCCACCTCTTTTACGTCCTCTATTTTTGCAATATGCACGATAAGTGGATTATCCTGAGGTCTGCCCTTTGCGATAAAGATTTTTTTAACGGCCTCGGCGTTTGTGCAGTCCGCACCTAGTCCGTACACGGTTTCGGTAGGGAAAGCCACCACTTCGCCTGCTTTTAACAGTTCTACGGCATAATCAAGCCCGTCTTCTATTTTAAGTACCTTAGTTTCCATACATACCTCTTTCGTAATATTGTAGCACTTTTTTTTCTATATACAAAATATTATTATTAGTCCCGTCAAAATTCCTACGCTTAGCCCGTAGACGTCCTTTCTTTTACCCGTGTAGCACTCTCTAAACAGTTCGTTCACGCTTACGTAAAGCATTGCGCCCGACGAAAAAGCAATACTGCCTGCGATAAAGCCTTGACTTACGCCGCCAAGATAGTAACTAATCACGCCGCCAACCACCGTAGGCAGCCCCGACAAAAAGCAGATAAGCAGCACTTTTAACGGTTTTGCTCCGCCCAGCGACGTCGGTAACGCTATTGCCATACCCTCGGGTATATTGTGTAAGGCTATCATAATTACGTAGGCAACAGACAGCCCCGCCACACTACTTGCGCCGATTATCATGCCCTCGGGCAAATTATGTACCGCAATGGAAGTAATCACGATAATAGCGGTTAGTTTGTCGTTTTTTGCCGAAAACACCCGAAGTATTTCGGTGCGACTTGCTTTTTTGTTTACCAAAATATCCACAAGCCAGACGGTGAAGTAGCCTGCAAGCCCTATTAGCAAGGCGAAAACGACGTTGCTTTTTTCAATAGCCTCTACTACTAAGTCGCTAAGCACCATAGCCGTCATTACGCCACCTGCAAAGCCGTACAATAGCCCCACGGATATATTTTTCTTTTTCAGCAATATGCCCAAAACTCCGCCTAGCATAGTGCCAACCACCCCCGCAACAAACACGGCGAGCAAAACTTTTAGCATTAGATATCTTCCTTAAAAATAGGCTGATAAACCAAGCCGTCCTCGTTTCTAAAACTCAAAAACAGCGTGATATTATCGCAGTTCAACCTAATCTTATGCTCCAAACCAACAGAAAATTCGCCCTTGTACTTTGTTTTTCTTGCAACGGTTACGTGCGGAGTAAACAGTTCCTCCACGTTAAACCCGCATTTTACAAGTTCCTCTCTTAATGCGCTATGCAAATCTTCCAGCCCCTCGCACTTACCTGTAAGTACCGTGACTTTGCCGTTTTTGAAAGTGGTTAATAAAGAAACCGTAAACTCGCAAGACTTAGCCCTGCGCTTTACGGTTTTAACACATTCTTTGATTTTTTCAATCTCGCTAGCCTCTACCTCGCCTATAAATTGCAAGGTTACGTGATAGTTGTTTTTTTTGGTTAGGTCACTTTTTTCGGCGTAATTTTCTATGGTTTTTGCCACCTCAAAAATCTCGTCCTTTTCTTTTTCAGTCAACTCTACACCCAAAAAAACTCTCATTATTTTTTCTTACCCTTCTTGCTAACGTTACCTGCCGTCTTTTTTTCGGTTTTATTTATCGGCATCGGCGTTTTTGATTTAATTACGAATATCATTACGATGCTTGCAATAGTTAGCGACGTTACTATTACGACAGGCACTACGATATCGTGCACCGTTGTAGCCCTTGGCAAGCCCCTAGTTGACGAAGTAAGGGTGTAAATAACGGTTTTGCCGTCCTTTAACGTGCCGCAAATGGTTACGTCGTCTAGGTTTGGCTTGTTGATTACAACCTGTTTAAAGTCATCGTTGAAAAGCCTTGTGCCGCTAATCGTCTTTACGTTGTACGTGCCGTCAATGTTTTTGCACACGTATGCGCCCGTTTTAAATATTAGTTGCGAATTTTTAGTCGTTGTAAAATCGTCAATTACGGTAGCGTTGCCGTTTTTGTCAAGTTTGTAAACCTTATAAGTTTTCTTAGCGTTCTTTGGATCAAAATTCTTGGTAGAATCCTTTTTGTCCATCATAACTTCGCCGTTTGGCTTGTGCCACTTTCCGTTTTCGCTGTAAATATCGCTAACTCTTACGTCGGGATAGTCCTCAAAGTACAAGTTGTACGCAAGCGCAACCCCACTTATAAACGGAGCAATGTAGTCGTAATCAAAACCAACTATCATCCTGCCGTTTCTGTCGTATGCGCCAAACTTTTGATAAGCACTGTAACTATTATCTTGATACAACGTTTTACTCCCTGTCAGTTGCTTTTGGCACACTAAAATTCCGTCGTTATAAAATAGGTTTTTGTAGGTTGCGTCCGTCTTTTCAAAAGCAGTACTACCATCGATATTAAGTAGCCTGATGTAACTCCAAGAGTTGTTTGGCGAAAAGCCTTTGCCGTCTATAAACAACATATAAAGCGGACTCATATCACCAAGCCTATCTTGGTTTAGTTGGAAGTTCTTACCCACCCTACCGGTTAGGGAAGTAACCACCTCGTTATCTTTGTTTAGGATATATTGATCGCTATAAGCCACCTTGGTATTCGAATCTACCGTAAGCCCGCTTTGAACCAGTTTGTAACCTTTTTTAATAACGTCGTTAATCGAAACCACCAAATCGCCGAACTGGTTGGTTATTTGCTCGTTCTCGTCAAACAAAATACTAATAAAGTAAGTGTTGCTCTTACCTCTTTTTTCCTCGGTTTTAGTACTTACGTTGTAGATTATTGCCTCACCGTTGTAGTATTTCCCGCCAAATTCATATTGATAATCGTTTTGGGTTGCCGTGGTTTGATTAAAGATATAAAACTTGCCATTACCTAAATAACTAACGTACACGTTAGTGCCCTCGTATTCCTTTTGCGGCTTAGTAATTACTTCGGTATTGCTATCCTTCACGCTTGGCAACTTATAAAAAGCCACATTTTTTGCGTTAGACACGCTGTTTGTCATCATCAAGTAATCGTCGTACACGTAGGTATTTCCGCTCAAATAATAGGTTTGGGTTAAATATCCGTCTAGCCCGTAAATTTCAAGCATGCTGTTATTTTTATATGCAAAAAACTTACTGTTATCGCCAAAAGTTATCACGTCACCGATAGCCGTCTTATCCTTTTTAAAACTGATTTCTTTCCTTGTTCCGCAGGCAATCACTTTTACGCTAGAAGACGATAACTCCCTGTAGAAAATAAATTCGTCGGTTTTTACGATATAATTTACTAATATTTCTTTTCCGTCCTTCATACCAAGCACCCATTCGCCGTTTTGATAATCGTAAACAGCGTATATAGCATCCCTTGTATTGTCCTTTGTGTTGTCCTTTTTAACAACCACCCAAGGTCTATTCGTAAAGAACGGGTTTGTAACCACGCCGTATCCAACGCTGTAACCTTGAGGGATTTCGCCCTCTTTATTAGCACCGTCAAACTCGGTTAAAGTGGCGTGATTTACGTACACGTCGCTAAGCCTTACGTTACCGGTACAGCCGGTAAAAACCACCGTAACGGCTACTATTAAGCAAACTAAAAGCAATAATTTCTTTTTCATATTTCCTCGTAAAAGTAGATAACTATTAAACAAGATATAATTTTATCATAAATATATAACTGTGTCAATATATCCCGCCCCTTGCCCACGAGGTTTTACTAGGCTTTTTCGTTATTTTTTTCCTACTTATTTTTACTAGGCTTTACCGTAAAACCTTTAATTGCGGCTTAAATAAAAAGAGCCCGACTACGTATCGAACTCTGCTTGTTTTGTGATTTTATTTTTTCCTAAACTTCTTTTTCTTAAACAGGAATATGCCCGCTATCACGGTGATAACCACAGATATTGCAGTCAGTATCCAGAAGCCTGCGGGGTTATTTTGCCACGGTACAGGCGTGTTCATACCCCACAAAGAGTAAATCAAAGTAGGTATTGCCAAAATAACCGTGTAAATCGTAAGTTTTTTCATCACGTCGTTTAGGTTGTTGTTGATAATGTTCGCAAAAGCCTCGGTGGTACTTTTCAAAATGTCTGAATAAATGCGACACATTTCCATTGCTTGCCTATTCTCGATACCAACGTCCTCCCACAAGTCTTGGTCGTCCTCGTAGAAGTTTTTTGCCTCCACTCTTGCCAGTTTTTCAATAACGGCGTTGTTGCTACGAAGTGAAGTAGAGAAGTAAACCAAGGAATTTTCAAGGTCAAGTAATTGCACTAATAAGTCGTTACTCATAGTGTTGTAAAGATCGGCTTGAATTCTTTGGCTGGCTTTGTCTATTTGACGCAAATATTGCAAGAACTTAGTACTTGCTCCGTACAAAAGTTGCAGCAAAAATCTAGTTTTGAAGTTGGTATCAAAACTCTTTACCCTGCCCGTTGCAAAGTCGTTAAGTAGGACGGTTCTTTTTAGGCAAACGGTGACAATCGTGCTTGCGTTGTACATAACGCCCAGCGGTATAGAAATATAGGAATAGTAGTTTTCCTCTTCCTCTATCGTAGGGATATCAAAAAGTGTCAAAAGCCAGTCCTCGTCCCTGTCGATACGAGCCATCTCCTCATCGTCTAGCGCTGCCTTAATCATCTCTTCTGGCGTGCCTATTTTTTCGCAAACAAATTCTATCTCCTTATCGGTAGGGTTGGTCATGTGTATCCATTTTCCCTTTGCATCAAAAGACTCGTCTATCGCCTCAGGATTGATAGACTTCAAAAACTTTGTTTGTGGATCTGTGTAAAAGATTTGAAACATCTTACTTACCTCCTCGTCCTCATAACGCCTAGTAAGTAAGAAAAAATACTAAAAACGTTATGAACCTTAAATATTGAAATTGCAACTTAAAGGGTCTGCGTCCATTTTTACCTCAATTAAAAATTAGTACATATATTCTAACATATTTGAAAAACGTAATGCAACCAAAAAGCACCTTATTTTGCGATTAAAAAGTTTTTTACCTTTAAAACCGCAATTTTTGTTTGCCTCGGCTATTTTTTACCTGCAAAAGCCACCAAAGTATATTATGCTGCGGCTATTTATAAACTTGCTTTTTCAGTAAACTTTTAGTAGTTTTTTCTTAATTTTCCCCGCAAATTCACGGTTTTATACAAAAAAAGGAGCGTTTCCGCTCCTTTGATATTTCGATTAAACTATTTGCTTTTTAATCTTCATTGCGCACTCTTTTAGTTTTTCTCTTTCAACCTTGTTTTCACACTTATTGCTTGCGGCAATTAGCATCTTTGCAAGACCTATGTAAGTTGCCTTATTTGACTTCTTACTAATAGCCGTATCAACTAGCAGAGAGATTTTGTTTAGTTTCTCCATCATTTCAGGGTTTACTTCCTCGCTTGCCACAGTAGGCTCTGCCTCGGTGGTGTCCTCTACAAACTCAGGCTCTTCAACCGATTCAACTTGTTCTTCAATGGTTTCAGGCTCAATGGTTTCAGGCTCTGTAGTTTCAGTCGTTTCAGCGATTTCAGTTTCAGTCGTTTCAGACTCAGCGGTTTCGGTAGCGTCGCTAACAACTACTGACGGCTCTTCCTCTGCACTCTTTACTTCTTCGTAGTTTTCAACCTCAAAATCTTGGTACAAGTTTGCGTAAGCGTCTAGTCTTTCTTGCATTTTGTAGAACTTCTCAACTGCGCCGTTATCTGCAAGCGAGAACACGCCGTTTATGATAAAGTCGCAAATAATTGCCGTAACTGCAAGCAATGCAAGACCCGGAATAATACGAATAGGTTGGCTAAAATTGTTTATGTAGTGCAAGTTGTAACCAAGTGCGGCAAGCACGATAAAACCGCAACCGTATCTAAAAGCAAGAATCCTGCTACGGCTAATGCCCCTACCTACTCTGTGCCTCGTTAAGCATTGCGAATAAGTGATGTAGTCGCTAGGGAAACCGTACCCTTCGTTAAGGAAAGCCTGCCAGCCGTTACGCATACATTTTACGCAATGTTTACCAAAACATTTACCGGTAAAATACTCTACGTTTTCTTTATTTATTTCTTTGTATTTTTTGATAAACTTATTTACCTTATTACAATCTTTACTTATCCTTGTAGTGTAACAAAAGGACTTAGAGATAAGTACTACTATCGCCCAAGCGATAATAAGCAAAAATGCTAACGCATAAATAACCGTATAATCCACTTCGATAAATTTATGCATATTAGAATATACCATATTATAGATGGATTTCAAGAAACTTTCGAAAGTCATAACTCCTCCACATTGTATAATATTATAGCACAATAAAAAAAATTTGCAACAATAATATTTAACCAAATGACTTTTATCGTGCTATTACGCCATATTAACTCCTTTTTATAGTGGTTTTTGGCTATAACTCTATTTCCGTGCCTCTTTTTAGGTTAACTATGACTTTTTTGTCTATTTCTGCATTAAACAGGGTTTTATATGCCGTTTCGTACACATAAAACTGCTTTTCGTAAGTTTTACGTAGTTCATCATCGGATTTTGACGAATATTTGTAGTCCACTAGCACCGTTTTTTCGCCCTCGATAACAAGGTCCATCTCACCCTGAACAATTACGTCGTCACAGGATGAAAAACCCACCTTGTCCGCCCCGATTTTGATTAAAAACTCCTTTTCTCTTAGGCAATTATACTTGCTTGCGTACTTAATAATGCCTAGGTTCAGCACCTTTGCAATCACGGTTTCGTCCACTGCTTTTCTTTCTTCAAGCGGTAAAATTCCAGCCTCCGTCATCTTGTCCAGTTCGGCTTTCACCTCGCTAATAGTAGACACGGAAAAATCGATATTTTCCATAACTTTGTGGTATATCACGCCCGTTTTTGCCGCCTTGCTCTCCTCGGTGATTTTGTACTGGTCGGCATCGCTACTTACCGTGCTATTTATAGAAGTTGCGGAGTGTACGAACGGCATTTTGGTTGCTTCAAGGTAAGGATACCGATAACCGAAAGTGTTTTTTACCATATCTACAAGCGCCTTGTCGCCTTTTCCAAAATAGGTTTCTTCTTCCTCTTTAAAAGTTTCTACGTCTTCGTCCGCACTTACGTAAGTTACGGTTTTTGCCACCTCTTCGTCGCTGTCAATTACACACTTTAACATATCATAATAAGAGCCTGCCTGCTCCACAACGAACATTTTTTTATGGTTTGCTTTGGCAAGTAAGTACAATTTATTTTTAGCCCTAGTTAGCGCCACGTAAAACAGCCTAATATCCTCCATAAAGCGCTTGTTATTTAGGTATAACCCCACCGCTTGCCTTCCTAACGAATCTTTTTTTATATACCTTGCGTGGTCGTAGTAGTATATTCCCATACCCACGTCGCTGCTGTACAAAAACTCGCCGCTAGAATCCTTGTTGTTGAACTTTCCGTTAAGTTCAGGCAAAAATACGACCGGGAACTCTAAGCCCTTGGACTTATGGATAGTCATCACCTGCACCGCATTTTTGTTTTGGGAAGAAACGGTTTTCGGCTTTATCTCGCCGGTTTTCACGTACTCGAGATAATCCACGATATCGCTTAGGTTTTTGTTGCTTTGCAAGTCCAAAATATAGTCGTTAAGGTTGTTTAACCTTGCCTCGCCGTCCTTTAAGGAAAGCACATACTCGTCGTAGCCCTCGCTTAGTAAATTCCTAAGTAAAGTCGGCACGCTTTTAAAAGACGAGGTAAACCTAATCGTATCGAGTAGCCTTAAAGTTTTTTGAATTTTACTTGCTATTTCGTCGGTCTTTTCGCTTGCGTACTTGCAAATCGAATTGTACAAATCGCCTTGCGGATAACCTATCCTAACCATTGCAAGTTCTTGCTCGGTCATTTTGCCAAAAAAGGACAGCAAAACGGTTGCTAGCGGTTTGTCTTGCCTTGCGTTTAGTGATAGCGACAACACGCTACTAAGTAGGTTTATATCTTCCAGCGAATTTTTCTCGTCAAAATCGATAATATTAAGCGGAATATACTTTGCAAGATATTCCAAAATAGGCTCTAATTTCGGCCTACTGCTAGTCAAAATCGCAATATCTTTGTACTTACATTTTTGCCCGTTTATTTCGTAACTACCTACAAGTCTATTTATTTCGTCAAGGATATATTTTGCCTCCCTGATTTCTGCAGGCTCGCTCTCGACTATCGTTTCTTCGAGCGGATTGTACACACCGTTGCTTTTAGTAGGTTTTTCTTTCTCGGGCTGTTCGATTAGCACGATTTTGCAATCATTATTTATTTCTAATTTTTCCTTTATCGTGCCAGGTCTATTTAGCCTACTCGTCCCCTTGTAGTCCACCATAGAGGTTCTCTCGGTCATAATCCTATCGAAAATCCTGTTTACAAAATCGATAATTTCCTCGCTACTTCTAAAATTACAGTTTAGGTCGATAACAGTTCCCTCGCCCGTTTTCTTATAACTATCGTAACGGCCTTTTATAATCTTAGGATCACACAACCTAAAACCGTAAATGCTCTGTTTTAGGTCGCCGACGTAAAACCTTTCGTCGCCTGCAATCTTTTCGATAATATACTCTTGCACGGGGTTCGTGTCTTGGTATTCGTCCACAAACACCGCATCGTACCTACCCTTTATTTCCTTTACAAGTTCGTCGTTTTTAAGAATTTCAAGGGCGTAGGTTTCAAGGTCGTTAAAGTCCTGCTTGCCGTTTTTTGCCTTTAAAGATACGTACTCGTCTGAAAACACGCCTGTAAATTTTACAAGGCTATCAAGCACTTTTTTGGTATGAAAATACTCTTCAATAGAAGCGTCATACGGGTACAAACTTTTAAGTTTGTTCACCGCATTTGTAAGCACTTTCTTTGCCGTTTCTAGCGTACTTACAACTTCCACGTCGTCCTTTGTATTTGACTTTTTAAACCGCTTTGTAATTTTAAATTCGTTTGCGTAGTTTACCAGTTCTTCAAGGCAGGAAGATTTTCTAAGTGGTTGCATTTGCTCCACCATTTCCTCTGCTACGTCCACGTTGTCTATTAATTCTTTTCTAACCGACTCGATAATAGCGCTTGCTAGTCTAATTTGCTTTTCGGCGTCTTCCTTAATTATGTTACCAAGGCTGTCGATACCCTCTTTTGTGAACATAAACGCCACTTGATTAGTCAAAAATGCACCGTCAACTTGCGTTTTTGCATTTTCGTGTATCTTTTTTACAATCCCGTAAAACTCGTCGTACGTACGATTTTTAGTAAGCACGTTCACAAGAAGGTTAAGGTCTATATCCGAGTTTTCAATATCGGATATTTTCTCGATTGCGCTATCGAACGCCCTTTTTTTGTAAAGTTCCACTTCCATCTCGTTTAGGATATCGAACACCGGATCAATGCCAAGATAATCAAAATGAGTCCTTGCAATCTCCAAGCAAAAACTGTGTATCGTGCTAATTTGACTAAACGGCATAAGGGCGATTTGCTCCCTAATTAGTTTTGCGTTTTCGCCGCCCTCTTTTGTAACCTCAATTAGTTTTGACGTGATTTTTGCCTTCATTTCGCTACTTGCAAGTTCAGTAAAAGTCAGCACCAACATTCTGTTTATCGGCACGTGTTTTTTTATGATATTATTCAGCACCCTTTCAACGAGCACGGTAGTTTTTCCGCTACCTGCCGACGCCGATATAAGTATATTTCCGTTTTTCTCTATTGCCAGTTTTTGTTCCGGCGTGTAATTAACGTTCATCTATCGCCTCTATAATCGTATCTTTCGTTACTTTACCAACTTTTCTGCCTTGCTCTTTATCAAACCCGCAAACGTTTTTGTAGCCACAATAATTGCAAGTGCCGTCGATTGGTGTAGCCAAGATATTGCCCTCTAATATTTGCTTGCAAGCGTTTTCTACCAAAGTGTTCACGTACCTACACACAAGTTCGAATTGCTTATCGCTAAGTACGTCTTCTGCTGCATACCGGTTAAATTCGCCGTCTTTTCTAACGCCAAGCCCGTCTATTAAAGTGCTTGTGCCTTTAAGCGCCGTATTGTCCACCATTTCCACAACGCTTTTATCCGAATTTGTGTTGCCCACGCTTTTTAGTCTTGATTGCAAAGGTTTGTTCGTTTCGTATACCATTTGTATCGGCTGGTAATACACCCCTGCCGGCTTAAACTGTGGGGTTTGTTTAAGTAGTGCGGATAGGTAGGTAAAAAGTTGTATCTTCTTGCCAAGGTACACGTTTTCAAAACTGCTGTCCACCTTGCCCGTCTTGTAATCTATTATGATTATTCTGTCCTCGCACTTATCTATTCTGTCTATTTTGCCCACGAATTTCAGCGTTTTGTTTTTCACCTTTATTTCTATCGGGTTCACGCCGTTGCTACCAAACGAATACTCGAACTTGTACGGCCTAAACTTCGTGTATTTTAGCCTATCCACAAGGCACTTGCACACGACGACGCACTCTTTTCTTATCCTATTAAGTATCGCTTTGTTGCTCTTATCCGCAACAGCCTGCATACGCTCGTCGCTTGCCAAAATATCGTCGATAATTTTGTTTACTACCCCTTCGATTTCCTCTTCGCTAAGTTTTAAATTTTCGTTATCCTTAAAAAAGTTTTCAAGTACGCTGTGGATAATTACACCTATATCCATGCCCGTAAAGTCCGCCTCTTTTCTGTCCTTTAAGTTTAGTCCGTAGTCCATAAAATGCATATACGGGCATTTGTAGTAGGTTTCGATTTGGCTTACGCTGGTAAAGTCACGCCTGAAAAACAGCCTTTCGCCACAATCTATTTTATAAACTTTTTCCTGCTTTTCAAGGTTAAGTACTTCCAACTTTTCCTCGCCAGAAAGCGCCTCGAATATAGAATTTTTTAACTTCCTGCCTCTATATTCGTTAGGCTCTTGTTTTACAAGCATTCTAATAGCGTTTTCTTTGGTTGCAATCATAGACGGCGCAACGTCCAAATACTCGCTATAAGGCATATCCGCCTCGGCTTTTTCGATATCAAAGTTATGCCTTTTTACCTCAATATCAAACAAATTCGTCAGTTCCCTAAACACGTCCGACGGCGCTGTTCCTAGCGACTCGTTATAACTAATTATCAGTTTTTTATCGCATGAAGCCAGTAGTTGCAAAGTTTTAAACAATGCGTCCACGTTGTTGGTTTTCGGCGTTGGGTACACTTGAATGCCGTTTTCTTGCATAATATCCGTTTCAAGCGTGGTAAGGATAACCGCATCCTTTTGTAAATGCGGCAATTCGCCCTGATTTGCCCCCAAAATAATTACGTTGTCCACCTTTTCAAACACGGTTACGTCGCTTTCTGCAACGTACACGCTGTCCACGTACACCGGAACAAGCCCTATCTCCATATCGCTAAGCATATTCTCTATCGTTTGCACAAAATCGCTTAAAGGCGCTTGTTCACCGCCCAAAATCTCCTCGTATTCGTCCAAAACTGCGTAAAGTTTGTCGTAGGCTTGGTGAGTAATAGGAAGGTAAAAGCCGTTTTTAAACTCCACCTGCTTATCCATAAACCTATTCGTATTATTAACAAAATCCGCATTAAACAAAAATTTCCTTACGCCGTCAAGATAATTTTCGCTATCAAAAACACTAAGCGCACTTATAATTTTCGCCCTCACTTTTTCAGCGTTTTGATAAATTTTATCCTCTTTTCCTATGGTGAATTCCTTTTCAAACCTAGAATAGTTTATGCCGTATTTTAGGATATAATTGTCAAAATCGTCGTACTCGTCAACGCTAATTTCGTAGTACGGGTTTAGAGCAAGTTTCAGCATATACCCCTTTTCGTAGCCGCTTTGCTTTGCCTTTATCGAGTCAAGCACAAACCTAATTGACGCTTGGGACAAAGCCTCTTCTTTTTTGTTTATAAAAAACGGCACGTCGTAGCGTGAAAAAATCTTTTTAACTATCGGAGTGTAGGTATCAACGCTACTAACAAACACCGAAAAATCCCTGTACCTTGCGCCGTGCATCACCGCATATTTGATTTTTTGGGCTGCAAATTCCACCTCTTTTTCAACGTTTTCGCTAGCGTATAATTCCACCTTATCCGTGGCGGTTTTTTCCGCTTTTTCGTAGCCGAACACGTTGTCTATTATCTTTTCAAAGTCCTTATCAATCAAAGTTTCAGCCACTTCAACTTCACATTTTACGCCCACGTTTTTTGCCACGTTTTGAAGGTTGAAATAGGTATTTGCGGGGAAAAGTCTACTATTTGCCCCGTCCGACATAGGCAAACCGACGGTTACGCCCTTGCTAAATTTAAGTAGTTTTTCAATGGTGGTAAGTTGTATTTTTGAAAAAAAGTAATAATCAAGCACGTAAAAATAACAATCGTTAAAATATCCGCCCTCGTCAAGCATTTCGTTAAACTTTTCCAGTAGACTGGTGGCGTCGTTATATTCGTTTTCAAGTAAGTTTTCGTACTCTTTGTAAAGCACGGCAATATCGTGCATTTTTAGTTTGCTATTTGTAGGAAGTTCCAAATCAAGAAGGCTGTTTGCCGAAACTTTGCTATTTCTTAATGCGGATATTACCGAGTACATCTCCTTGTAAAAGCCGGTGTAACGCTTACTACTTGCGTACTTTTTTAGGTCGTCACGCCTTAAAACTGCCTTGGTAAACAGCATCAAACTACCGGCAGGCGACAAAACCTTGCTAGTTGACTTCACGCTTTTTTTGGCAAGTCTACTAAGCGAGGTAATTTCAAGGTTGTCCACTCCGCTCTCGTTTAATAAATCAAATATGATTTTTTCGCCGGACAAAGTGAACTGCTCAGGCACAAGTACGATATGCCTAACGTTTTTTTCGTTTAGGCTTTTTTTAAGATTATCTATCACCCCTTTCGTCGCCGAATAAAAGGTTTTTGCTTCTACAATTTTTAACATATTTTCCTCTTATATTATATTATCATATTTTATAATCAAATTGAACATTAAAAAGTACTTTTTATGACGCTATAAATATTTGTTAAATTTTGAAAGTTGTGGTATAATCGATTTTGAGGTAATTATGAAAAAATCATTTAAATTAGTAATATTAGTAGTTTTAGTACTATCTATAGGGGTGTTTGCTTTCACAGGCTGTTCTTCCACCCCGTACCAAAAGTTCCTTAACACAAACTGGGATAAGGACTACAAGGAAGTAGCCACCTACGACTACACCTTTGAAAAGGGCGAAACAAAAGTAACAGGCACTCTTACCACCACTATCTACCAAATTAGCGAGAAAAACGGCACTTTCAAGGTGGGAAGTAAAAAGTTTAGCGGTGAGAAAAGCGGCACGTATTATAAGTACGAACTTATCGCAGATAACGGTGACTACGTAAAAGCCGAAGTTTTCTTTAAAAGCGAGACTAATAGAATTTATATGCCACAAGCAAGTTATATGGAAAGAAAGGACAACGGCAAAGTGCAATCACTTGAACTTGTGTACTCTGCCGACACGGTAAAAGCAACCTCAAAAGTAAACGACGTTGTTACCACCACTACCCAAAAAGTTGCTAAAAAGAACCTTGTTTTTGACAATGCTGAACTACACGCAGTAGCAAGAACGCTAAACTTTACCCAAAACGGCACGCTATCTTTTGAAACGCCTATCTTCGCTAACGGCGAGGTGTTCGTTAAATCTATAGCAATGGGCAAAACCACCACCGTTAAGCACAACGTAGAGCCAAAGAAAGATGGCGAGGTGAAGGACAAAACCTACGAGTTTATTAACGAAGGCAAGGAGTTTACCGCTGCTGTCGTTCTTCTAACTATCAACGAAAAGCCAAGCGGCTTGCCACAAACCATTCAAGTTGCTAGCGGCGAAGTTAAAATCGGCGGAAAGACTTTTAATCAACCTGTAATTAAAATTGAGGAAGGCAACAAAGAAAAGGGCAAATCAACCTACGTACTAAAAAATATTGTAAAAGAAGATCTATAATTTCATTCTAATTTAACAAAAATACAGTACCTTGTAACTTTTGCAAGGTACTTTTTTTATGGCTTTTTTGCGGCTTTCTTGTTTTTGCATATAAGCGACTTTTAGCACGGTTTTAGCACAACTTCTTCCTAGGTATGCGGTTATTAGCACGGTTTTTTTACAACTTCTTCCTAATTATGCTGTTTTTAGCACAGTCTTTTTACAACTTTTACCTAGGTATTCTGATTGTTTTAATACTGAATAATATAAAAAACCATATATGCTCTCTTACAAAAGTGCGTGTCCGCTACGCTAATTGATAAATTGCATACCGTCGTTTAAAAGAGCGATAAAGATTAAATTTATCCTTTTAGCACTAATAAATGCTCCTAAGCGGTCTTTTGCTTTCATTTGTAATTTACTGTCTGCTTAATAACATCGCAAAAATTTAATATTTATTTTAATTTTGCATATATTTATTTTATGGAATTGTATTTTGAAAAGCCAAAAAATGCCGTGATAAAAATTGACGGCAACATAATTTTTGAGTTTCCGCACGTAGTAAGTTACAAAAAACCGCTGGTTATCGAATATTTACCCGTAACAAGCGATTTTTACCCTTTTACAAGGCTAATCAAGGTAAAAGGCGGCAAGGTTGTAACAAAAAAAGAACTTTCGCTCACCTTGTATCGCCACGACCTAATAGGCATAGGCTACCTACCAAAAATCAACAATGGTTGCGTGATTGAAACGTTGCAAAAACTCAGCACCCCTACAATAAACGTGGCGCTAATTAGAACGAATACCTATAACGTGGTTTTTTACGACAAAAGCGTGAAAAAAATAATAACCCTGCCCGACTACGTAAAATTTCCTAAGGCAGAGTTGTTTAACGACAAACTCGTAATTCTTGCGCTAACAGTATTCGATAGTAGATATTTTGCGGTAATTTCCTTAGACGACTACGAAGTAAAACTAAGTAGAACGTGCGACGAGATAGTCGCAAACCAAGATATTATCCTCTCCGAAAAAACAAACGACAGCATAGGCAGGCGGATAAACTACACCTACAATTACTTCGATTTGTCGCTACAAAGCGTTACGTTCACCTACGAAAACGAGGAAAACGAGAAAAACACTAGCCTTGGGAGGCTGTTTTTAGAGGCGTACGTTTCTTTTGACCAAGACAAAATAAACAAGTACTGCGTTGCGCCCATTCCGTTAACTACTCTTAACGAGTACTTTGGCGATATAGTGCTTATTACCCCGCCGTTTGACACTTCAAAAACGCTAATAGGCTACGTAACTAACAACGTAACCATAGTAAAAAGCGTTGATTTCACAATTAAAAACGACAAAATCGACAACTTTAACGTGGAATAACTTTTACAATATTTTGGCTTTATTTCAAGCCGATTTCACGGCAAAGTTCTTCAAGACTCTTTTTTGGAGTAAGCGCTTCCTTGTAGTCAAACTGCTCGTCCAGTTCTTGTATTTGGCTTTTAAGTTCACTAACCAGCCTATCCGCTTGCTCCTCTTGAAGCCTATTTATTCTTTCGCTTTCTTGGTCGAATTGTATTTGCTCGTCAGCCTCAAGTTGCGGTAATATAATATTTAATCGTCCTAATTTGTCGATTAAAGTCTGTTTTGTGCTAATTACAAGGCTTTCCATATTATTTACGTCCTTGTCGAAGTGGTACTTATTTTTTAGTTCTTCGTAGCAATTCGTCCACTTTGCTTGAAATATTTTCAGCCTTTCTATTTCTAGTGCGTACTGCGTTTTTAGTTCGCTTTCAATATCGCCCGCCCTTTTTGTAGCCTCGGTCAAGGTGCGTTCTATTAGTTTCTCTTTTTTCTTGTATTCCCTAAGTTCTTCGCTTAGTTTCTCGTTTTGCTCTTTAAGTTCGTCTATTCTTTCCTTTTGCTCCTCGGTTACGCTTGCAAAATTATCGTTAAGTTTGGTCAAAAACGCATTTACTTCCTTTTCGTCGTATCCTCGAATAGCCCTTTTAAAACCTTCCATAATTCCCCCAAAAAAAATATAGTCGCAATAATTACGACTATATTATATCTTTTGTTTTTATTCTTTTTTTGGAATATTTTGTTAGTTTTTGTGTGCCTTTGTCAATAATTCTTGTTTTAGGTTGTAAAGTTTATCGGATAAGTCCACTTTGTATTTGTGAGGGTACATAAGCCTGCGATATTCAGGGTAGAACTCGTCGATAGACTTTTTAGCGTACTCCCCAACCTCTTTTAAAGTAGGGAACTTGTACACAACCTCGCCGCCCTTTATCACGTCTACCATAAGGTCACGAGTGGTAAAATCGGTGTAAGTGGTTTGTTTCCACGTGTCGTCCGGATCAAAAATGGTAAGCGGTTTGGTGTTGTCGAACGTTTCGTCCTTAAAGCAAATCAAATCTGCCCTTGCCATACCGTTCTCGTCGAAAATTCTAACGATTTTCTTTAATCCCGGGTTGGTGATTTTCTCCTTTGTGTCGCTAATTTTCATTTTAGGGGTGAACTTACCGTCCGCCTCGATACCTGCTAATTTGTACACACCGCCAAGGCTTGGGTTGTCGTAACTGGTAATTAGTTTCGTGCCTATGCCGTAAATATCGATTTTTGCGCCTTGAATATGCAACGATTCCAAAATGTTCTCGTCAATATCGCCGCTTGCAAAGATTTTAGCATCGGTATGTCCTGCCTTATCCAGCATTTTTCTTGCCTCTTTTGATAGGTAAGCAAGGTCGCCGGAGTCCAGCCTAATACCTAGCGGTTTATGTCCTGCCGCTTTAAGTTCGTCAAACACTTTGATTGCGTTAGGCACGCCTTGTTTTAGTGTGTCGTATGTGTCCACAAGCAACAAGCAACCGTCAGGATTTTGCTTTGCGTACTCTCTAAATGCGGTGATTTCGTCAGGGAAACTCATTACCCAACTGTGAGCAATAGTGCCTTTAACAGGAATATCGAACAACTTACCTGCAAGCACGTTACTGGTTGAACCGCAGCCACCGACGAACGACGCACGAGTGCCGTAAATACCTGCGTCAGGACCTTGCGCTCTTCTTAGCCCGAACTCCGAGATATTAGCACCGTAAGCGCTATCCACAATCCTCCTTGATTTTGTAGCAATTAGCGTTTGATGGTTGATAATATTTAATATCGCCGTCTCCAAGAATTGAGCCTCGAACATAGGCGCTTTAACCGTCAAAATAGGCTCGTACGGGAACACAACCGTTCCTTCAGGAACTGCGTACACGTCGCCGCTGAACTTAAAATTCTCTAATTTCTTCAAAAACTCCTCGGAAAAAGCGTTTAAACTACGCAAGTAGTCGACGTCTTCTTTGGTAAATTTGATATTCGTTATCCATTCCACCGCTTGTTCTAGTCCGCAAGCGATTGCTTTGTTTAGCCCTTTTGCGTTTCTGTAAAAAATATCAAACACGCCGATATGGTCTTCTGTGCCACATTCAAGATAACCGTTCATCATTGTAAGTTGATAAAAGTCGGTAAGTAAAGTTAAATCTCTCATTATAATTCCACCTTGCAAGCCCCGTTTTCACGAATGCTCATAACAAAAATATTTTTCTCTCCAAATAATGCTTTCATTTTTTCCGAGTAATTATCTACTGCGGATTTTTCAACGTAACTTATAATTGTGCCCGCAAATCCACCGCCGTGAACCCTAGACGCTCTCACTCCCTCTATCGTTTTAGAGTAGTTTACTCCAAGGGATATCAGTTCCTCGTAGTCGCCGTCCACTCTGTAATTTTGTAGTTTCGTTTCGCTGCTTAACCCTGAGGAAGCAATCATATTGCAAAACGCAGTTTCGTCGCCACTAATAATCGATTTAACAGCCTCGTCCACCCTGTCGTTTTCCTCAAAATAGTGCATAGCACGAAGAATTGCCCTTCCGCTGAATTGTTGCTTTAACTTAACGATATTTGCGTAAAACTCTTGTTTAGACACTTCTCTAAGCACTTTTTTATCAAAATAATTAGCAATTTCTTCCATTTCAAACCTAATCGATGCGTAAGCGTCGGTCAAGTTAGAGTGGTTGCCGCCCGTGTTTACCACAACGATGGCAAGATTGTCAAAACTCCAATGGTAATGCTTGATTTCAGGGGTTACGGTGCTTTTAAAGTCAATAAACGACACACCGCCAAGAGCAATAGCCGATTGATCTAGTAGCCCACACGGTTTGTTAAAGTAAATATTTTCGGCGTATTGACTTGCCTTTGCCTTTTCTACGTCCGACACTTTGCCGTCGTTAAAGAACACGTTAAGTATCTCGGCAATTAGCACCTCGAAAGAAGAGGAAGAACTTACGCCTGCGCCCTTAAATACGTCGCTTACGGCGTTTGCATTAAAGCCGCCGACATTGTAGCCGTTATTAACGAAGTAGTTTACTACGCCCCTTACAAGCGCCACGCTTTTGCCGTACTCGTCAGCCCTAACCTTAGTGTCTTTTACGTCCACTAGCATTGCAGGGTATCCTTCAGACCTAAAACTGATTACGTCGCTATTGTTCACGCTGGCAACAGCCAAAGTATCCACGCTGATTGCGCCTGCCAAAACTTTGCCGTTATTGTGGTCGGTGTGGTTACCGATAATTTCTATCCTACCGGGAGAAGAAAAAAACGTACCTTCCTCGCCAAATTCACTTTTGTGTAAAGCGTACAAATCCGCAAATCTTTTCGCTTGCTCACCGATTTTGCTGTCGCCGTACAAACTTTTTACGGTTTTAGCAAAATTCTCGTCGGTTAATAATTCACTTTCTTTAATTTTTATTGCCATTTCTACCTCAATAGAGTATAATTTATTTAACGTTATTATATCACGATATACAAAGTAACGCAATCATTTATCAAAACGAGAGTATTTATAAAGAGGAATTAAAATGAAAGAAGCGAATGAATTAGTTGCCGAATTGATTTTGTATGCAGAAAACAACTTGTATCTAGACAAAGAGGATAGCATTTACCTAACCAACCTTTTACTTCATAGGCTAAACCTAAGGTTTCCGTGCGACGTTAAGCCCGAAAAAGCAAGGTTTGTAACCGAAATAATGGACGATATCGTAGACTACGCAGTAGAAGTAGGTCTTACCACAAACGAGGAAAGAGCGCTGTTTGAAACCGAAATTTTGGGCATGGTTTCCCCTCTTCCGTCAAAGGCTAGGGCTTTGTTTGATAGGTGCGCAAGTGAGCACGGGACAAAAGCAGCAACCGAGGGCTTTTTTAAGTTCTGCAAGGACGTAAACTACATTAGAACAAGAGATATCGCAAAAAATATCAAATGGGAAACAACGGGCGAAAAAGGTAATATCCAAATCACCATAAACCTATCAAAACCCGAGAAAGATCCTAAGGATATACTTAGAGCAAAAATGGAGGACTCCTCGAAAAAGTACCCAAAATGTATGCTTTGCAAGGAGAACGAAGGTTTTTGGGGCACGTTCAGTTTGCCTGCACGCCAAACGCTTAGAATTTTGCCTATCTCTTTAAACAACGAGAGTTGGAACTTACAATTCTCACCATATATGTACTTTGACCAACATTGCATTGCGTTCAGTTCGGAGCACAGACCTATGAACGTAAGCGTAAATTCTTTTAGGGCAATGCTTGATTTTGTGGAACTTTTCCCACACTACTTCATAGGCTCTAACGCAGCGCTACCGATCGTAGGCGGCTCTATTTTGTCGCACGACCACTATCAAGGCGGAGCAAAAGTACTGCCTATGTTCACAAGGGGCAACAAACTTACCTTTAAATCGGCAAAGTACCCTTCGGTTGAAATCGGCATAGTGGACTGGTACAACAGCGTAATTAGGCTAACCTCGTCTAACAGAGAGGAACTGGAAAAGATTAGCGAATATATCCTAAACTTCTGGAACGACTACTCCGACGAAGACTGTGGCATAATCGCTCGTGACAGCGAACAACACAACGCAATTACGCCAATCACCACTTTTGAAAGCGGAAAATACACTCTAAACTTCATTTTGCGTAACAATAGGTGCGATAAGGAGCACCCGTTCGGTATATTCCACCCTGCCGAAAGGTTGCACAATATCAAAAAGGAAGGCATAGGAATTATCGAAGTAATGGGCTTGTTTATCTTACCGGGCAGACTACTTAGCGAAATGAATATGATAAAGGATTACCTACTGGGTAAAACCGATATCGTCTTAGACAAACTAACAAATGAGGACAAACTTTACAAACATATCGGTATGATAAAATCGCTTGAACAAACCCTAAACGGCGAGAAGAACGAGGATAAAGTGGGCGACGCTATCACAAACTACATCAACGTGGCATGCCAAGATATTCTATTTACGACGGGCGTATTTAAAAACACCGAAGAAGGCGAGCAAGCATTCGTTTCTATGATGGAAAAAATGGGCTTTACAAAGTGCTAACTGACAGTAAACTTTATAAATAAAAATATTAAGCCGAGAGTAACAAGCGTTCTCTCGGTTTTTTACTAATTACGAATAAACATAAAAAATCCGCCACGTTTAGTAGCGGACTAATTATAATATCGTTATAAAATCACGTTTTACATAGGGTACTTCAAGGTAAAGGTTTGCGTTTTTTCAAAGCCCGTCTTACTTTCCTCAATCACAACCGATACGCTTTCTTCAAAAGTTGCTTCCTCAATTGTAGGCAACTTGATATACATTACAGAATTATTTATTTCCTTGTACTCTACGTTACTCGTAATATCTACTTTACGTCCTGTTCTATTGTATATAAAATTCACTTTAAAATCAGGCTCAAAATTTATTACGCCGTCGTTTGACGATAGTAACACGCTACCTTGCGTTTTTAGTGTAACGTTTCTTTCCCTTGTTTTTATCGTTCTAGTAGTTATATCTACTTTTACCTTATCCTTGTCGGTAGTAGGAACTTTTAAAGCAAAATCGTCTGTCTCCCAAGGCTCTTGCTTGTAGAATTGCACCTCAAAACGCACGGTGGAAAATTTAGCACTATTATCCGCACTTTTTACGGTTATGTCCACCTTTTTTAAAACATCGCTTGTTGCGTCTTCTATTTTCTTAAAGGTAACTACTCCCTCACTATCTACGGTAGCAACTTTACTATCGCTGGTTTCGTACACAACGGATTGTAAAGCGTTTGCAGGCATTACGCTAGCAGTAATCTTGGTGGTAATCGGCGATTTAATAGAAGTGCTTGTAAATAATACGTAACTATTTACAACGTCGTCTCTTTTTATCAGCACGTTGCTAGTAGTAACGTTTGCTACGTTTACTCCTTCAACGTTACCGTACACCTTCACCGTTACGCTCTTTTTTACGTCGTTCGTTGCCTTAATAACCACTTCGCAACTTCCGGCACTCACACCGATAACATCGCCGTTTTGGTTTACCCTTGCAACGCCGGTGTTACTAGACGAAAAAATCAAAGTTTTGTCCACGGCGTTGTACGGAATAACGGTGGCGCTTAACGTCTTTCTCTCTCCGACCTTTAATTCCACGCTATCCACAACGTTTATTGCGGTTACTAAAACGTCGTCAGATTTTTCGCCACATGCGGTTAGCCCGATAGTAAGCACGACCATACATGCGAAAACTAAAGTAACTAATCCTTTCTTTTTCATAATTTCACTCCCTAAAATCTCTTTCACGTCCCCTAAAACTTGAGGGATTATATTTTCCTTCTACTCTAAATATATCACAACAAAAAGGCAAATATGATTTTTTGTGAAGAATTTATAATTTGCAAACTTTGAATAATATTTTTCATCTTTTTTTGTCGATTTTTACTCGTTTTTTTTCTTATTTTTCGGAATTTTCATTTTTTTAGACAATTTTTTTTGAATTATCAGTAAATAAAGGCGATTAAATGCTCTTTTTACAGGTTATAAAAAGGTTTTGATATTGACAATATTTTTTTATTTTGATATAATTATTTCGATTGTGCTAAGCGGGGAACTAGTGGTGCCCTGTACCTACAACCCACTTTAGTAGGGCCGAACGCCTTCCTAGGTATATTTTATGGAAAGCAGGAATTAGCAAGGAACGTTGACGTTAAGGTCTTGTGCAATAACGTATTGTGAACCGTGTCAGGACTTGACGGTAGCAGCACTAAGCAAATTTCGTTGTGTGCCACAAGGTTGCCTTAAAATAGTTACCTACTAGGATACCGTTTCGGTAAAATATATCAACGAAGGCTGCACAATTTTTTTGATAATCGGCAAGAGAATTACTCTTGCTTTTTTTATTACTCTTTTATTGTTTTCTATTATTTTTTATATTATTTTTATATAATTTTTTATATTTTTCTTACAGTTTATTATTCCATTTTTCTATATTTATTTTTCGCATTTTGATGTTTTTAACACTATTTGTTGCGTCCTACTTTTTAATATTTTTTTTGCTAAATTGCCACGTATTTTTGTGGCTAAAATTCGTTTTTTCCTAATTCTCCCCGTAAATTTTGTTTTCCCCGTGTTTTTAACGTATTTTCATAACGGCTATTAGATTATTTATTTTTGTTTTTTAGGTAATTTTTGCCACTTTTACTTAGCAATTTTTTTTATAAGGTGGTATAATTATATTATTATGAAAATATGTGGACTTGAAAAATTTTCTTTAGTTGATTACGACGATTACGTAACCTGCACGGTCTTTACGAAAGGCTGCAACTTTTTGTGCCCTTTCTGTCACAACTCCTCACTTGTTCTTGCCGACCGCTATGCCGACGCAATAGACGAGGACGTTGTTTTTGACTACCTAACAAAACGTAGTAAAATGGTAGACGCCGTGTGCATAACCGGTGGTGAACCCACCCTGCAACCCGACCTTGTGGACTTTATCAAAAAGGTAAAAGATATGGGCTTTAAGGTAAAACTTGACTCTAACGGCACAAAACCGTCGCTTATCGGTAGGCTTATCGAGGACAACCTAATAGACTACGTTGCAATGGATATCAAAAATTCGCTGGAAAAGTACCCTCTTACGACGGGGGTGGACGGGCTTGACGTAGCGCCTATTTTAGAAAGCATAAAGATAATTAAAAGCACCCCGAATCACGAGTTTAGAACCACGCTAATTAAGGAGCATCACACTAAGGAAGACATCGAAAAAATCGCCGACCTTGTAAGCGGCGCAAAAAACTACGTGCTTCAAAAGTTTAAGGATAACGGCGAGTGTATTAGCCACGGCCTTACCGAAGTGGATAAGGACGTTGCCGAAAAATACTTGGAGATAGTTAAACCTTACGTACAAACCGCAAAACTAAGAGGCTATTAAAATACCCTTAGCCTAAAATAATTTTTAGATAAAAAATACTCTCTATGCAAAGTAAAACATAGAGAGTTTTTTATTCCCGTTTCATTTCTTTTACACCTGCAAATAATCTAATTTAGCCGCAACTTATTGCGAACAATCAAGTTAAACCTTGCTCTAATTTTAGCATATTTATTATTTATCCTTAAAATTTAATAACGCCGATTATAGCACAAACCACACTTTAAACTACAAAACCGACGTATAAACGTCGGTTTTTGTTATTATATTGACCTTATTTAAAACTTAATTAGGTTTATTTCGCTTTGCGCTAATTACGAACGATACAGTCTATCGAGCCATTAACTAATCGATTAAGCGTTTAAGGAATCTATATACTTAGATGCGCTAAATCCTGCCGTAGAGCCGTCGCCTACCGCCGTGGTAAGTTGACGGGTTGCCTTAGTCCTTGTGTCGCCCGCAACGAACAAGCCAGCCGTTTTGGTGCGGCAAGTTTCGTCGGCGATGATATATCCGTTTTTGTCAAGGTCTACAAGATTACTAAAAATTTCGTTTTCAGGGGCTTGACCAACGGCTATAAACACACCCTTTACACTAAATTCTTTGGTTTCGTGAGTTTTGGTATCTTCGAATTTTAAGCCCGTAAGTTCACCGCCCTCTTCCTCGAACTTAGTAAGTTGCAAGTTGTGGTGAATTTCCACGTTGTCTCTTTTGGATAGTGCGCTTACAAGGGTTGGCTCGCCAAAAAACCTATCGAACAAAGTAAGCACGTACACCTTTCGGCAAGTGTTTGCAAGAAGCAAGCCGTATTGTAGCGCCGTGTTTGCGTCACCGATTAAAGCCACGTCTTCGCCTTGGTAAAAAGCACCGTCACAAACAGCGCAGTAAGACACGCCGTGACCGATTAACCCTTCCTCCCCTTCTACGCCGATATGCCTTGCCTTTGCCCCGGTTGCTATAATTACGCTTTTGCATTCCCTTACGCCGTAGTCGGTGGTCACCTTAAAAATATCGCCCTCTTTTTCCACCTTCAACACCTTTTCCAGTTCGAAGTCAACGCCTAGGTCAAGTATTTGGTCAAATAAGTTGCTCGATAGTTCCTCCCCGCTAATTTGCTTTATCGTAGGGAAGTTTTCCACCTTAGGTGACAATGCGATTTGACCGCCCACGGTATCGCACTCTAACACTAAAACTTTTTTACCGCTTCTTACAGAATATAAGGCAGAGGTCATTCCTGCGACCCCTGCTCCTATAACAATTATATCGTACATAATTCCTCGTTATTTGCTCTCTACAAAGCGTTTGATTTCGCTAGCATTCTCGTACTTAACCACGGTGTTTCCGTCCGATACAAGAAGTGTAGGCGCTTTTTTGATGCCATATTCGTTTGCAAGTTCCTTATTAGACATAGCGTCGATTTGAGTGTACTCAATTCCTGCTTTGTCTAGTATTGATTTTGCCATTTTGCAGTTAGGACAAGTTGGGCTGGTGAATAAAACCAAGCCTTTTTCCATTTTAGCCTCGCCGGTTTCACACTCGCAAGCCGCTAAGGTTTTGTCCTTTAAGTGAGAGTTTTCGATAACGTACTCTTTCCTCTCCTTAAATTCCTCGGTCTTACCGTCATTCCAGTTTTGAACAGGACGATAGTAACCGGTGATACGGCTGTAAACCTCGGTATTTCTGCCACAATCAGGACACTTGTAAATCTCGCCGTCGATATATCCGTGATCGCAACAAATAGAATAAGTCGGGCTTAGGGTAAAGTAAGGCAAACGGTAGTTTTCTGCAATCTTTCTAACTAGGTTAGCAGCAGACTTCCAGTCCGACAACTTTTGACCTAAGAAAGCGTGGAAAACCGTGCCTGACGTGTACAATGTTTGTAGTTCGTCTTGAATATCAAGAGCCTCAAAAATATCCTCGGTGTAGCCTACAGGAAGGTGAGAACTGTTCGTGTAGTAAGGAACGTTGTTGTCCTTCGATGCCGTGATAATATCAGGGAATTTTGCCTTGTCGTGTTTTGCAAGCCTATAAGAAGTCGACTCTGCAGGAGTAGCCTCTAAGTTGTACAAATCGCCGTACTCTTCTTGGTAGTCGGATAGTTTGTTCCTCATAAAGTTTAGCACGTCTTGAGTGAACTTTTGAGCCTCTCTATGAGTTAAATCCATTCCTAGCCATTTTGCGTTTAGGCAAGCCTCGTTCATACCAACCAAACCGATTGTTGAGAAGTGGTTGTTGAAAGTGCCTAGGTAACGCTTGGTGTAAGGGTACAAGCCCTCGTCAAGAAGTTTCGTAATAACGTTTCTCTTGATTTTCAAACTTCTTGCGGCAACATTCATAAGTTTTTCTAATCTCTCATAAAAGTCCTTTTCGTCAGAAGATAGGTAAGCAAGTTTTGGCATATTCAAGGTAACAACGCCAACCGAACCGGTGGACTCACCGCTACCGAAGAAACCACCGGACTTCTTACGAAGTTCACGAAGGTCAAGACGAAGACGGCAGCACATACTTCTTACGTCGCTTGGTTCCATATCGCTGTTGATATAGTTAGAGAAGTAAGGAGTGCCGTATTTTGCGGTCATTTCAAACAATAGTTTGTTGTTCTCTGTTTCGGACCAGTCAAAATCACGGGTGATTGAATAGGTAGGGATAGGATATTGGAATCCTCTGCCGTTAGCGTCGCCCTCAATCATAATCTCGATAAACGCTTTGTTTACCATAGCCATTTCTTTTTGGCAATCCTTGTACTTGAAGTCCATTTCCTTTCCGCCAACGATTGCATTTAGTTCTGCAAGGTCGTTAGGAACTACCCAGTCCAAAGTAATGTTGGTAAACGGAGATTGAGTACCCCATCTACTTGGAGTATTTACGCCGTAAATAAACGATTGAATGCATTGTTTTACTTCTTTATAAGATAGGTTGTCTGCTTTGACAAACGGTGCTAGATAGGTATCGAAAGAAGAGAATGCTTGAGCGCCTGCCCATTCGTTTTGCATTATACCTAAGAAGTTTACCATTTGGTTACACAAAGTAGAAAGGTGAGATGCTGGTGCAGAAGTGATTTTTCCCGGTATTCCGCCAAGACCTTCTACGATAAGTTGTTTTAGCGACCAACCTGCGCAGTAACCGGTTAACATAGACAAGTCGTGGATATGTAAGTCTGCATCTTTGTGCGCCCTGCCTATTTCCTCGTCGTAAATCTCGTTTAGCCAGTAGTTTGCGGTAATAGCGCCGGAGTTTGACAAAATCAAACCGCCAACAGAATAGGTAACGGTAGAATTTTCCTTAACACGCCAGTCGTTTACCTTTAAGTAGTCGTTTACGGTCTTTTTGTAGTCAAGCATAGCAGAACCCATATCACGAATTTTTTCGTGTTGTTTTCTGTACAAAATGTATGCCTTAGATACGTCTACAAAACTTGCTTGGATTAGCACGACCTCAACTGAGTCTTGGATATCCTCCACCGTGATGACGTCGTCTACAACCTTCTCGTTAAAGTTAGACACTACCCTTAGCGAAATCATATCGATTACGTCGTCGGTATAAGCACGCTTTACTGCATCAAAAGCCTTTTCAATAGCCACTTTAATTTTAGTAATATCAAAAGGCACGATATTACCGTCTCTTTTCTTTACGTTCAACATCTCTTTACACCTCTTTTTCGTTTTTAAGCCTTTTCATTATAGCAAAGCCATTGTGTTCTGTCAATATCAATTTACACAAAATATTGTGTTATTTTTCTCAAAATTTACTATATATTGTGGTTTTAATTACAAGTTATTATGCATTAAGAATAAAAAATATACACGATAATTACACAAAACGCACTTTATTAGACTAATTTTTACGTTTTAAGTTAATTTAGCAAAAAACCCCGTGTATAATTACAACACAAATTATAAAAAATATTGCGAAAAAAAGTTTTTTTTGTAAAATAAAAAATTTTGTTAATAAATTTAATTTAAAAACCGACGGATTGCTCCGTCGGCTCAGCAGATTTTACTTAGAATATTTTCTTTGGATTGTTCTAATGTTTTTGAATATTTTTCTATTTGCCTTGTAGATTTTGCTGTATACGTCCTCGTAAATTGCATCGTACAACTTATGGTTTTCCATATTAGGTACGTACTCTTCTTTTACGTGCGACATAGCGGTGACAGCCTCTTTAAGACTCTTGAACTCGCCAACGCCCGTAAACGACGCCATAGCAGCGCCAAGAGCGGAAGTCTCGTAAGTTTGAACCTTTTGTACCGAAACGCCTAGTAAGTCCGCCATAATTTGACAAACAGCCCTAGAAGACGCTCCGCCACCGGATATCATCACCCTCTTGATTTTGTAATCCGCACGCTTTTCCATATTTTTCATACCGTTGTAAAGCGCAAAGCCGATACCCTCTACGATAGCCCTATAAATATGTATTCTAGTGTGGCAATCGCTAAAACCTATCATGCTACCCTTTGCCTCAGGCACGTGCACGCCGGCAGTCCAGTAAGGTTGAAGCACTAAGCCGTCGCAACCAACCGGAATTTCCAGCATTTTTTGGTCTAGAAGTTTTTCAGCGATAGTTCCTTGCTTTTCAGCCTCGTCAACCTCGATTTGACCGAATTGATTTTTGAACCAACTTATCATCCAGTATCCTCTAAAGATAAGCACCTCAGGGATATACTTTCCGTAGTAAATAGACGGGTAAGCAGGAAGATAAGGCATAGGCTCTATGTACTTATCGGTGGTAATCTCGATAGTTGCGGCAGTTCCCAAACTGATTGCGGCAACGTCGTTACCCTCGCAACCGACAGCCAAGGTTTCGCACGCCTTGTCCGCTCCGCTTGCGATAATCGGTAAGCCTTCCTTTAATCCGGTAAGCCCCGCAATCTCTGTGTTTATTCTTGCCATAAGTTCACACGGCTTGAATAATTTTTGGCACATTTTATCTTTTTTTGCCTCGAATATGCACGAGGTTACGGTGTGGTCGCCTTGCCAAGAACTATTTTTGTAATCAAACGGAACGTGACCTACTTGAGCGGTAGTTGCGTCCATAAGTTCGCCCGTTAATCTGTAATGCAAATAGGTTGATAGCATAACGAGTTTTTCGGTTTTTTCCCAAACCTCAGGCTCGTATTTTGCCACCCAGTTACATTTTGTTGCAGCGTATTGACTTGCCGCCATATCAAGCATACCAACAAGTTGGTACAACTTTTTCATTGATTTTGGCAAGCACTCCTCAGGGTGATTTACTACCCTTTGATCAAGGTACAATATCATAGGTCTTAGCGGTTTGTTATCCTTGTCTAAAAAGATTATGGAATCACGGAAGGTATCGATACTCATAGCCACGATATCGTTCCAAAGTTCCCCCGCCTTTTCTTTACACAGGTTGGAAACCTCTTTAAATTTTTCCCAGTAAAACTCAGGGTTTTGCTCGGCATACCCCGTCTTAGTCGAAAAGTAAGGCTCTTCAAACTCCAGTTTTACTTTACATCTGGTTTCACCCGTTTTGTCGAATAGAATCGCCCTGACACTTTGCGTGCCATAGTCGAAACTAATCGCTAATGGACCGTATTTCATAATTTTCTCCTAATTCCCCTTTTATCGATTTTATTACTTATCTAGCCACAACGTTCCACCCGGATTTAGAATATCGTTTGGATCGAAATGTTGTTTTAACGCTCTTAAAATATCCATTTGAACTTCGCCAAGCGACTCTGCGTTGTATTTTGCAAACAACTTGCCGATACCGTGGTGGTGCGACATTGAAGCGCCGGACTCTTGGATTGCTTGAAGAACGCCGCTGTGGAATTCTTGGAAGTCTTTTAGGTTAAGTGCTTTTTGCATCCAAATGAAGTACAAGTTAGCGCCGTTTAAGTAAGGGTGCGAAATGTGAGTGGTACATACGGTGTTCGGATGAGATTTAACAAACTTTCTTACGTATTGATGAACGTGGTGTAAGTTATCCCAGTTTACAGCGCACTCCAAAGTATCGATAATTACGCCGTAGTCTTGGAAGTTATCTCTTAGGTACGGATCGCTAAATCTACCTGCAGACCACATATCTACTATCATCTTGTCGGTAACGCTACGAAGTGGCAACGAAATACCGCCGTTTAATTTAGCGTACTTTCTAACGGTTTTGATAGCGGCTTGTTGATATTGACTAGCGCCGTCGGTAAAGCCTACCATAAAGCACATTTTTCCTAGTTCTAGTCCCTTAGCCTTTATATATGCCTTGAACCAGCCTTTGTTTGCAAGACCGTACATATTCATACCTAGTTCGGTTTCCTCAGCATCAGAGATACGGAAGATAGAAGGAACGCCGCCCTCTGCTTGCATTACTTGACGCATACAATTTACGCCCTCTTCCCAAGTCTTGAAGAAGTAGAAGAACGGAAGGTGCTTTTCGCTTAGTCTGTGTAATTTTAACTCAACTTCGGTAAGAATACCGTAAGCGCCCTCGTTACCCATCATAAGTTGGTTGATATCCGGACCTGTTGCCTTTCTAAAAGTTCTCTCGGTGGTGAAGTTACCAACAGGGGTTACGTAAGTTTGGCTAAGTACCAAGTCCTCGATCTTGCCATAGTAAGCAGAGTTTTGTCCTGCGCCTCTGGTTACTACCCATCCGCCTACGGTTGAATACTCGAAAGATTGTGGGAAGTGTCCGAAGGTGTAAGCCTCGTGAGTTTCAAAGTTTTCAGGGTTGTTTAGGTATTTTTCAAGGTCAGTACCAAACAAGCCCGGTTGAACGGTAAGAGTAAGGTCAACCGGATTGAACTTCAAAATCTTGTTAAACCTCTTACGCATATCAAGAGTAACGTTTCTCTTTACCATAGGCTCTACACCACGGGTAACAGAAGAACCGCCGCTATAAATATAGATAGCGATTTTCTTTTCGTTACAATATTTTACGATTTTCTCTATTTCTTTTTGGCTGCCCGGATATAACACTAAATCAGGAACGTTTTCTGCAATGCCGTCACGAAGCCTAATAAGGTCAATCATAGTTTGACCGTAAGCAACGTCTAACCTTGCGTACTTATCGCTAGTGCCGTTTCCTTCCACAAAGTTAAGCAAGTCCTTAATCTCGTCTTTGGTCAAAGCGCAAGTATCTTCAAACTCAACCTTGCCGTCGCCAAAGTTTTTGTGCTCTTTGCAGTACTTCTCGTCAAAGTCCAAAACTTTTGACAAGTAATCGAACATACCTTGACTAGGTACTTTAAATTCTTTTTGATTGCCCCATTTAAATATAGCACGGTACGAACCTTCCGGAGATTCTTTCATATACCAGTCCAAATTTACGCCGTTGGTGTAAGTTCTAGGATGTCCTGCGATAGGATCATCAACTGTTCTCCAAGGTCTTTCAGGATAGTTTGCCATAATATAATCCTCCTAAGAAAAGTATTTCTACTTTTAATTTAATTTTCTACTCAATAATTTAATTTTACCAAATATTTTTTCAATGTCAATACCCTGTCGGTCATTCGACCAAATAAAAATCAATTTTTTCATAAATTCGCTACTTTTATTATGAAAAATTAGAAAATTGACCTTAAAAACACCTCTTTTTTGGCGTAAAAACTCACTAAATATAAAAAAAGCCCTAATTAGCGGGCTTATTTTTACTTTTTAAATTTTTTATTAAATAATTATATTACATTATATTGACAACAAAATTCGACTTTTTTGTAGTTTATAATTTTAAAAGCAGCAATCTTTTGTTTTTTTTATCGTTTACCGCTTTCTATATAGTAGTTTGCTATTTTTGGTTTCCTTTCTTAAAACTTTTAATCTTAGCCGCCTTCTATTTAGTCGTTTACGAAAAAGTCTACTGCTTCAATGTATCCTTGAAAGCCCTTGCCCACTATGGTTTTTGCGCTAACGATGGAAATATAGGACTTGCGCCTAAAATCTTCTCTACTGTTTACGTCGGTTAGGTGCACCTCCACGGTTTTTATCCCCACCGATTTTAGTGCGTCGAGAATTGCTATGGACGTGTGAGTGTAAGCCCCTGCGTTGATAATAATTCCGTCGTACACATTGTACGCTTGCTGAATTTTTTCAACTATAGCGCCCTCGTAATTAGACTGAAAAAAGTCCACCTCCACTTTGCCCTTAGCGTACTCCGTTACCATATTCTCTAAGTCTTTTAGCGTTTTACTGCCGTACAAATTCGGCTCTCTTACGCCTAGCATATTTAGGTTTACGCCGTTAATTACCAAGATTTTTTTCATACTGATTTATTACCCCCTTTGCCACGTCTTTTACGTCACCGTCGTTTTTTACCACGATATCGGCGTACTTTTCATAAAGCGGCTTTCTTTCTTTGTAGAGTTTTTCAACCCCCACTTTAACAGATAGCGGTCTACCTGCCGTTTCCAACTTGTCAAGTTCCCTTTCAAGATAAACCACGATGCCGTTGCGCTTTAAGAAAAGCATATTTTCCTCTTTTTTTACAATTCCGCCGCCAGCCGAAACCACCAAACCTCCGTCTATTACGCTTTTTGCAATTTCGCTTTCCCTATCTCTAAAATACTTTTCGCCGTAATTATCGATATCGTGCTCGGGCGTTACGCCGTAAACTTTTTCGTATTCTTGGTCAAGGTCTACAAACTTTTTACCCGTTAGCCTTGCCACCTCTTTTCCTATTACGCTTTTACCCGACGACGGCATACCTATAAATACTATATTAGCAAATTCCCCTTTTAATTCAAGGAAAATTTTGTCGATTAAAGAGTAATCCACCGCTTTTTCGTAGAAAATGCTAATGGACTTTATCGCTTGGGCTACCAGCATATACAGTCCGCCCTCGGCTTTTATCCCAAGGTTTTTAGCGAATAACACGAGGTTTGTGTTTAGCGGATTGTACACAACGTCCGCAAGCCCTTTTACACTTTCCCATTTAGTTAGGTCAATAGGCGAGTTGTTAACGCTAGGATACATACCGACGGGAGTCGTGTTTATTACGTAATCGGCAGGATAATTATAGCAATTTCGGTAGTTTATTTCGCCCTTCCTACTTACCTTAAACACTTCTTTTGCGCCAAGTTTTTTGCTTACGTAATATGCGGTGTTCGAAGTACCGCCCGTGCCAAGAATTGCCACCGTCTTTCCCGTTAAGTCCACGCCGATACGCTTAATTAGTAGTTCCAGCCCGAAAGCGTCGGTATTATAGCCTATCCTTTTGCCGTTTTTGGTGGTGACGGTGTTTACAGCGCCTATCTCTTTTGCCGTTTCGTCCATCTCGTCAAGGTATTTCATAATCTCTTGCTTGTAAGGTATCGTCACGTTAAAGTCGGTAAGAACGCCGCTTGTTATCACGCTTTCGATTTCGTCCTTTTCTACTTCGGTAAGGCTGTAGTTTAGCCCCACTTTTTCGTAAATGATTTTGGACAAAGAATGCGTTAATTTTTCACCTAATAATCCGTGTATCATATCTCTTTATAACTGCCTAGGAACACAAAGTCCTTGTTGCTACTGTCCAGTTCTCCGATAAGGTTAAGCACCTCTTTTTTCTCGATTTTAGCCTCTACGTCAAAGTAGAAGGAAAATTCGAAGGAAGAATTTAGTATCGGTCTACTTTCTAGTTTCGTTAGGTTTAGCCCCAAAATAGAAAATTTGTTTAGCGTTTTGTTTAGGCTACCTGCCTCGTGAGGCAAGTTGCACATAATACTGATTTTGTTGTTATCCTCGAATATTCTTAGATTTTTGCTTATCACGATAAACCTTGTAAAGTTTTGGTCGTTGTCTTGGATATTATCGCAAAGTACGTCAAGGTCGTAAATGCCGGCGCACTCTCTACTACTTATGCAAGCCACGTCACGCCTGTTCGTTTCGCTTATCATTTTAGCGCCGACAGCCGTATTCGAGCACACCATTAGTTTCACGCCATCCAAAGTTTTTAAAAACTTTTCGCATTGACCTATCGCTTGCTCGTGCGAGAACACCTCTTTTACGTCCTCTAACTTAACGCCCTTTGGTGCAAGCAAGCAATGTTTTACGTGTAGTTTCACCGCCCTTACAATGTAGAACTTGTGCTCTCTCATAAGGTCGTAAACCTTGGTAACGCTGCCCACACTACTGTTTTCGATAGGCAAAATACCGTACTCGCAAAGCCCCTTTTCCACCGCAGAAAACACAGCGTCAAAGTCCTTGAAAAAAACTGTCTTTGGCAATTTGAAAAGTTTGTCGGTGGCAATGGACGAATACGAGCCCGCTATTCCTTGAACGGCAACGGTGGCTGAATCGGGAAACTTCTTTATTCCGCTAAGTATTTGCTCCTCAACCGCCATTCTTACGGGACTGGTTACGCCTATCCTACGCCATTGATAAGCCTTGCTCGTGTCCATAAGCGTGGTGTAAAGTTCCTTGCCGTAGATTTTGATATCGGACGGCATTTCGTCGGTTACACGCAAAATGATTTCCTTTTCCCTAAGCGTGTTTTCAGCGCCAAGATTGTGCTCCGATTTGTACTTTGCCACCTCGTCAACGACTTTCATTCTTTTTACGAAAAGCCTTGCTATCCCGTCGTCTATTTCGTCTATTTCCTTTCTTAAATCCTTTATATCCATTCTATTCTCCTATTAGGTCAAGTAGGGCAAGACACACGCACGCCTCAACGGGTGCTACCGCTCTTGGCACTATGCACACGTCGTGCCTACCTTTGATTTCTATGGTTACGTTTTCTTTTGTTTTAAGGTTTACGCTACGTTGCGCCTTTCTAATTGACGGGGTTGGCTTTAAAGTTACCCTTACCAAAATATCCTCGCCCGTCGTAATTCCGCCAAGCAAACCGCCGTTATTATTAGAGTAAGTTCTCACCTTGCCTTCCTCGTAATAGTACTCGTCGTTTACCTCGCTTGCCTTAGCCTCTGCAAAGCCTTTACCCAGCCCGAATTCCACCGATTTTACCGCAGGGACGCCAAAAAGCACGCCTGCAATCTTACTCTCCACGCCGTCAAATAGCGCTCCGCCTAAGCCGCCTTTTACGCCCTTTACAACGCACTCGATTTCTCCGCCTACGCTGTCCTCGTTTTTCCCGGTTTCCTCTATTAACTTTACTATTTTCTCTTTATTGCTTAATAGCGCAATATCCTCGCCGTGCGCCTTTTCTATCTCCTCTTTGCTTACGCCGTCAAGATAGGATTTTGCACTAACGTTACCTATTTTACTTACGTACGCCCCAACGTACACGCCTTTTTCTTCCAGCACTTGCTTAGCGATACCGCCCGCAATACATAGCGGCGCTGTCATACGTCCGCTGAACGCCCCGCCGCCTTTTACGTCGTAATCTATGCCGTATTTAAGTTTTGCAGGATAGTCTGCGTGTGAGGGACGAGGGATATATTGAAGATTGTCGTAATCGTTGCTTCTTACGTTTGTATTTTTAATCACCCCCGTCACTTCGCCCGTGATTACGCCCTTTTCTATCCCCTTTTCAAACTCTACTTCGTCGGGTTCTATTCGCCTAGTACTCCAAGGGCTACTTACTGCCTTGCGCCTATCGACGAATGCTTGTAACTTGTTTTCGTCAACCTTAAAGCCAACGGGCAAGCCGCTTACCGTTACGCCGATTTTATCTGCGTGCGACGAGCCGAAAATATCCACTTTAATATTATCGAATATCATAACGCCCTCCTATTACCTCAAAATCATTTAAAAAATCAGGTTGCGACTTGTCCATACATTCCACACCGTTTACTACGCCTCCGCTACCGCAAAGCAGTACGATGCTACTTATTGCGATTCGGTGGTCGTTTTTGCCGTCAAGTTCTGCCGTTTTAACTTCTCCGCCCTCTATGGTCAAAGCGTCGTTATAGTAATTGTTTTTTATCCCCGCTTTATCCAAAAACTCCATAATGGAACTTAGCCTGTCGCTTTCCTTTATCCTCAGCCTATCCACGCCTAATAGCGTGCTTTCACCCTCCGCATTTGCCATAAGTACAGCCAAGATAGGCGCAAGGTCAGGGCAATCTTTTACGGACACGCAAGCGCCTTTTAGCCTAGACTTTTTCGCCACGTATTCCCCGTCAAAAGTGATATCGCCGCCCATTTTTTTAATTATATCCACAAAGACTTTATCGCCTTGCGTAGAATCAGGGTTAAGCCCTCTTACCGCCACTTTTCCGTAAAGTAAGCCAAGCGCCAACGTAAACGCTGCGTTGCTCCAATCCCCCTCGCAAACTATCTGCCTCGGGCTAATTAGTCCCGTTGGGTTTACCTTGTAGCCACTTACTTCTTGCCCGAATTTTTTAATATATTGTAGCGTGATATCCACGTACTCTTTCGAGGTTAAGTCCTTAACTTTCAGCGTGCTTTCTTTATCCATTAGGCAAAATGCGATTAGTAGCCCCGTTATAAATTGCGAACTTATGCTACCGTCGATTTCGTAATCCCCTGCCTCCATTTTCCCTGATACTGTAAGCGGCAAACTTTCGCTAGTAAACCTTACGCCTTTATTTTTCATAAGGTTTACGATAGGGTAAATCGGTCTTTTTTGCAGGCTCTTATTTCCGACAAACGTTGCCGTTATGCCTAGCGTAGACACTATAGGAAGCAAAAACCTAAGCGTAGAACCGCTTTCGCCAACGTCCAAAGTTACGTTCGTGTTAGGCTGACTTATAGGTCTTACTTCAAAGCCGTTTTCCGTTTTTTTAATATCTGCGCCCAGCGTAATTAAACAACCCACGGTGTGCTCTATATCCTTGCCGTAATTATTGCATATTATCTCGGTTTCGCCCTTTGAAAAACTTGCCAAAATCAGCAGTCTATGAAGTACCGACTTCGAACTTAAAGCGGTAACGGTACCGTCTATTAAACTTTTTTTAACGGTTAGGTTCATTTCAAATCCTCTAAGTTATATCTTTTGATTACGGGCTTTCCTATCCCTTCAAGAACGACTAGGTCGATAGTTTTATTATCGCCCCTTTTTTTGTCCTTTGATAAAAAGACAGTAAGATCGCCCTCGTAGTCGTACTTATCGTAGCCGTAACGCTTTACTAAGCCGATTATCTCCTCTTTTTCCTCTTTATCTATATTGCAGTAATTATTTACTATATATTCTATACCTTTTACAACGGCAACCCCGTGCGGAACTTCAAAATCAGTCACCTTTTCAATAGCGTGCCCGAAAGTGTGCCCAAGGTTAAGTAGTTTGCGCACTCCACCCTCGTTTTCGTCCGCTTCTACGATTTTGACTTTGCACTCGATACACAAAGTCACAAACTCCAAAAAGTTGTTTTCGTTTAAGCCCTCTTTCACTATTTCAAGTAGCCTTCCGCCCTCGAGCATTGCGTATTTTATGCCCTCGCCAAGCCCCGATATAATCTCTTTTTGCGGCAAGGTTTTAAGCGTTTTAATATCCGCAAATACAAGGCTAGGCTGGTAAAAAGCACCAACTAGGTTTTTACCCTCTGCTACGTCGATAGCCGTCTTTCCGCCGATAGAGGCGTCTAAAATAGAAAGCAAAGTAGTAGGCACGATGATATGCCTTATCCCCCTAAGATACGTAGCCGCAACAAAGCCTGCAACGTCACTTACAACGCCGCCGCCAAGCGACAAAACCACGTCCTGTCTGGTTAGGCTGTTTTTAATTAAAACCTTAAGTATGCTTTGGTAGGTATCGAAGTTTTTGTTTTCTTCCCCCGCTTTTATCACAAAACTTACCGCCTCATAGCCTTCCTTTTCTAGCGAACTAATTACGCTATCAAGGTAAATTTTGGCGTTAGTATCGGTGATAACCGCAACTTTTCGTGGGCTTAGCAGGTTTTTACAAGCCTTGCCTAAGTTTTCCAACTCGTCTAAAACTACGCTATATTTTTTAGAGGTGTTTACTTTGATTTCAGTCATTGTTTACTCCGTTTTTTCTGGATTTTTCCGCCGATTCTTTTAGTGCGTTACCTTTTTGTAACAACTCTTTTAAAAGTTCCTCGTTGCCGCTATCTATTGCGTTTTTGTACTGCTGCAAATTATTGATTAAATCGTCTATTTGCGGCGACAAATTATCTCGGTTTTCTATCATAAGTTCCGCCCACATTGTAGGCTCTAATTTTGCCACCCTCGTCATATCCCTAAAACTGCCTGCCGAATAGCCCACGTGCTTTTGCGACAGCGGATTTTTTATATATGCGCTAGACACGACGTGTGCCAGTTGCGAGGTGTAACTGATGATTTCGTCGTGAGTACTGCTATCGGTGATTACCACGTTCAAACAGCCTAGGCTAATCCAAAACGCCTTTAACGAAGCGGTGGTTTTGATATCGCCGTTCACCGTTACTAATATAAAGAACGCCCTATCAAGCAAATTACCGGTTGAGTGTGCTATTCCCGAAAACTCTCTTCCTGCCATCGGGTGTCCGCCGTAGTACTTAATCTTAGGGTAAGCCTTGGCAAGTTTTTTCATCTCGTCAACCACTATCCTCTTGTTGCCGCAACAGTCCACTATCACCGTGCCGTCCTTTAATTTTGGCGAGATTTCCTTTATGATATTTATGGCAATACGAGGATTAGTAGCCACTATCACCATATCTATTTTACCATAATCTTCCAAAGTTAGTACGTGGTTAATTGCTTTTAACATTTTTGCTTTCAGCAAACTGTCCTCGCTTACGTCAAAGCCGTAAACCACGTTGTCGGTATTTTTTATTATGCTTCTTCCTATCGAGCCGCCTATTAGCCCCAGCCCGAATATTGCTATATTCATACTAGCCTCTTACTACCTCTAAAATCTTCTTTACGTCCTTTACTACTTCCTCGAATTGCTCCGGTTTTAGCGATTGTGCGCCGTCGCATAATGCGTGTTGCGGGTCGTTGTGAACCTCTATTAGCAAGCCGTCGCAACCACAAGCAGCCGAAGCCCTTGCCATAGGTCTTACCAGCCTGTTTATGCCCGATGCGTGCGACGGATCGACAATTACGGGTAGGTGCGTTTTCTCTTTAAGTAGCGGAACGGCAGATAGGTCTAAGGTGTTTCTCGTGTACGGCTCGAAAGTACGGATACCCCTTTCGCAAAGTATTACCCTCTCGTTGCCCTCGCTCATAATGTACTCGGCGCTCATAAGCCACTCTTCCATAGTATTTGCTAGCCCTCTTTTTAGTAAAACAGGCTTGTCCAGTTTGCCTAATTCTTTAAGTAGTTCGAAGTTTTGCATATTCCTTGCGCCGACTTGAATTAAATCAACGTCCTCAAAGTCCTTTATAAAGTGGTCGCTCATAATCTCTGACACGATAGGTAGCCCCGTCACTTCTCTTGCTTTTTTAAGTAAGTCCAGCCCCTCTACTCCAAGCCCTTGGAACGCATACGGCGAAGTTCTAGGCTTAAACGCACCGCCTCTTAGCATCGTTGCGCCCGCTTTTTTCACAGCCTCGGCAATACTGATTACTTGCTTTTCACTCTCCACGCTGCAAGGTCCTGCTATAATTTGGAAATTGTTTCCGCCAAACTTCACGCCGCTTACGTCGATAATGCTATCCTCAGGGTGAAATTTGCGGTTTGCATTCTTAAAAGGCTCTTGAATACGGTTTACGCTGTCTACGATATCAAGCGAACGTATTAGGTCGATATCCACTTTGCTGGTATCTCCTATTAGTCCAAGAATGGTACTTTCCACGCCGTTGGATTCGTGAACGTCAAGTCCTAGCCCTTTTATCCAACTAATCAGGCTTTCGGTTTGCTCTTTGTCGTGTGGCGACTTTAAGGTAATAATCATTTTGTTTCTCCTATAAAAAAACCGCCCTTAGTTTGTAAAGGCGGTAAAATTCATCAATATATTTTCAATTTATTTTAACCGCATACCAAACAAGACTTACCGTAATAGTAAGCCGAAAAATAGAAATAAACGTTGTTTGATAATACTTTTTTCATAAAATAAACCTCTTTGCTACATTGTTATTCTATTACCACAGGCAAAAACTGTCAAGTATTTTTAAAACAAATTAACTTTTGCCTATTTTTTTAGGTTTTCCAGTAAGAAAGGTATCGCCTTTTCAAAAGAAACGCCGTACCAATGCTCGCTACTCGTCAGTTTTATGCTGTCAAGCACGAACTTAATCGCCACTTTCACGGCTTTTTCAATGCTTTCGCCGTTAAACAAACAGCCCGCAAGCGACGAAGCGAAAACGTCGCCCGTTCCGTGATAGGACTTTGGTATTCTTTCGCTAAATTCGTACCTAATCGCCCCGTCGTAGTAGCAAACGCCCATCTTGTCCTCTTCAAAACTTACGCCCGTTAGCACCACGTTTTTAGGGCAAATTTCCCTTAGTTTTTGAATAAGCCCCTCGATATATTCCTTGCTTTGACTATTAGAGAATTTCTCCCCCGTCAAAAGACAAGCCTCGGTAATATTAGGCACGATTACGTCGGCACGGCTAAGTAGTTTTTTGTTGCTTTCAGGGTAAGTTTGATTAAACCCGCCGTACAAACTACCGTCATCGCCCATAACCGGATCAACGATAACAAGCCCGCCTTCGTTAAGCCTATCGTCTATTAGCCTAATCACTTGGTCAATTTGCTTTTCGCTGCCAAGATACCCCGTGTAAATTCCGTCGAACTTAATATCGTTTTTTTGCCAAAATTCTAGTATTTTGTCAAACTCATTAGACAGGTCTAGGTAGGAATAGCCGTTAAACCCGGTGGTGTGATTGCTAAGCACCGACGTTGGCAAAATCGCCGTTTCCAACCCCATACTAGATAGAACGGGAAGCGCAACGGTAATGGAGCATTGCCCGACGCAAGATATATCCTGAACGGTAAGTATCCGTTTCACTATTTAACCCTCTTGTAGTTGCCGGTAAGCACGCCCATTTGCATTTCAAACGGCATATCGCCCTTTTTAATAAAGCCCATAATAGTGGTTTCGATAAGTTCAATGGTCATTTCCGTGCCCTTTTTAGTCATGTAAGCGTACCTGATTTGTGCCCCTGCCGACTTAAATCTAGCGGTTTGGATAGGCTCGTAGCCCTCTTTTTTCATCTCCTCGATAGTCTTATCAAGGTTTTTGGTGTTGAACATTACGTGGTGGATTGCCTCGCCGTTTTTAGCGTAAAAATCCGTGTAATAGTTGCTGTCGCCCCTAGTTTGTATAAGTTCCATTTTGGTAGTACCCTTTCCGCCAAAGTACAAGGTTACGTCGCAGTTTCTATCTTCGCCCTTATACTTAAATTCTTCAAAAGGAGTGGCGTTAAGCCTGTACCATTTTTTAATTCCAAGCGCTTTGGAATATTCCTCTTTTGCCTTTTCGATATCCTCTACGACAATGCCGTAGTGATTACATTTACCTAATTTCATAAGTCCCTCGCTTAATTAAATAATACGTAAAATATTATATAGTAAACAAATAATATTATCAACAATACTCGTGTTTTTTTTGCTCATTTTGAAAATAACTTAAAAGTTTTTTAACTTCTAAGTAACGTACATATTCCCACCCGTTCATTTATTTAGGTTTTTTTAATACTCATAAATGCTGATATTTTCATCCGTTCATACTTGGCTTTTAACCGTTTTTAGTATTTTCTTTACAAATCTTTTATCCATAAGGCTTTAAGCCTCCACAAAATATTAGCCACATACACAAGCATATTAGTAAATACCAACTTGCGTTTTGCGAAACCAACCCGATAATATATCCCTCGCCTAAGCCTTTTAGCAAAAAGTCGTGGCATAGTAACGTAAAAAATGCAACAAAAAAAGCAGCCATCAGGCTGCTTTTAGTTTTGTTTATATTACTTTAATTCAGCAAAGTATTTGATAGTTCTTACCATTTGAGTGGTGTAAGAATTCTCGTTGTCGTACCAAGAAACAACTTGTACTTGGGTGGTTTTGTCGTCGATAGGGCAAACCATAGTTTGAGTAGCGTCAAACAATGAACCATATCTCATTCCGATGATATCAGAAGAAACGATTTCCTCCTCGTTGTAGCCGTAAGACTCGTTAGCGCTTGCTTTCATAAACTCGTTGATTTGCTCTTTGGTAACTACGCCATCAACAACAGCAACCAAAATGGTGGTAGAACCGGTTGGGGTAGGTACTCTTTGTGCAGAACCGATAAGTTTGCCGTTTAACTCCGGAATAACAAGACCGATTGCCTTAGCAGCGCCGGTGCTGTTTGGAACGATGTTCAAAGCAGCCGCTCTAGAACGACGAAGGTCGCCTTTTCTTTGTGGTCCGTCAAGAGTCATTTGGTCACCGGTGTAAGAGTGAATGGTAGACATAATACCGCTCTTGATAGGAACTAACTTGTTCAAAGCGTCAGCCATAGGAGCAAGACAGTTGGTGGTACAAGAAGCAGCAGAAATGATTTGGTCGGTTGGTTTCAAGGTGTCGTGGTTTACGTTGTAAACGATAGTAGGAAGGTCCTTTCCTGCAGGAGCAGAAATAACAACTTTCTTAGCGCCAGCGGTGATGTGAGCCATAGATTTCTCTTTTGAGCAGTAGAAACCGGTACACTCCAAAACAACGTCAACACCGATTTCGCCCCAAGGTAACTCTGCAGCGTTTGCTTTTGCGTAGATTTTGATTTCTTTTCCGTCAACGATGATAGAATCTTCGGTAGCAGAAACTTTATCAGCCAAAGCATATTTTCCTTGAGAAGAATCGTACTTCAATAAGTGAGCCAACATTTTAGGGCTGGTAAGGTCGTTGATAGCAACAACTTCATAACCCTCTGCACCAAACATTTGTCTAAATGCAAGACGTCCGATACGGCCGAAACCGTTGATAGCTACTTTTACATTTGCCATAATATTATATTCCTCCAAAATGTATTCATTTTTATATTTACTGACAATATTTTAACAATTATATTGAATTATGGCAAGTAATTTTATTCAAAAGTTGAAAATTATATATTATTTGTGCCAAACCGCCCCAAAACGATATCATAGTTAAAAATTACGCTATGCAATATTTAATTTTACTCAATTTATTAAAAATCCCGACAAAATAATTCGTCGGGATATATTACTATGCTAAGTTTTCTAATCTTTTTTGCACAACAGGATGTGTACTGGTCATTTTCTCAAACAATGACATATTCTTCACTTCTCCCTCGTTTGCCCAATTTAACAACCTTTCCAGTCCTTCTTGATATCCTAAATCTTTTGCTATGTTGTCGGCAATAATTTCACATTTTCGCATTGAAAAAGTTACTAGCAATACGCCAATTAAATCCCAAATATACATAATAAGCCCAAGAATAACCACGTTAATTACAAAATATGCTCCTCGTGAAATAGTTACACCGAAAATTGTAAAAAATTTCACCACTAATGAGCCAACGAATCTGTATATTAAAAACATTAACGACACGACGATATTTCCAACCTTTACCGATTGCAATTTAAAAGAATCACTATTTATAATATGTCCCAGTTCGTGAGCAAAAACTGCTTTTATAACGTCTTCGTCACACTCTGCTAGTATGTTATGCATTACTACCGTTTTTTTCCCACAAGCAAAAGCGTTTAACACGTTATCGAATTTTACGTATAATTTCACGTCTTTTGGAAGTTTATATCCCTTTTCAATAGCGTTAGACAATACTTCGTCAAATAGTTCTTGCATTCTTGCCCCATTCTCTAACCTATCCAAACTCTTGCAGCAATAAATTACTCTCATCATCCACTCGCCAACAAAAGAAAACGCTATAATTTGACCTATCAAATATACGCCAATTCCTGCCACTCCACTTAATATTCGATTGTTAAACCAACTAAAATTAAAAAAATAAAAACCGAAAAACACTAAAACTAAATTAAGTATTTGATAAAATAATACGGAAATATTCCTTTTGTAAAATAAACTTTTTACGTAATTAAAATAATACATAAATCCTCTCCCTTTTATTATTTAATTACATTATATATTCGTTTTTCGAATATGTCAATATTTTTATTCTTTTTAAGAATATTTATTGCTTTGTATATCGTGTTTGTTAAAATCACTCTTTAAATTATAAAAAATATTATAATATTCGTTTTTAGAATATTTTAAGATAAAAATTCGTATATGGAATAAACTAGCATTATAAACTACTTCGTATATAATAAACAATCACTATGAACAAATTTGCAGAAAATCTAAAATTATATAGAAATGCCGATGGCATATCTCAAAAGCGTTTAGCCGATATATGCAAGGTTTCGCAATGCACTATTGCTAAATGGGAAAACGAATATCAGCAACCTGATATTGATATGCTGATTTTACTTGCCGACTTGTTCAAGATTAGCATAGACGACCTAGTAGGAAGAGAAAATACTTAAAAAGGCTACCATAAAGTAGCCTTTTATTTTTGGTTGTTATTTTAAGTTTTCAGGGTTTAGGCATTTTAGTTCGTCAAGCACAAACACGCCGTCTTTTCTAATTAGCACGTCGTCAAAGTAGATTTCGCCACCGCCGTACTCTTTGGTTTGAACAAGCACTAAATCCCAATGGATTGCCGAGTGGTTGCCGTTTGGTGCGTCCTCGTAGCAGCAGCCCGGGGTGAAGTGGATAGAACCGCTAATCTTTTCGTCGAACAAAATATCGCCCATAGGGTTTTTGATGTAAGGGTTTACGCCAAGAGCGAACTCGCCCACGTATCTACTGCCCTCGTCGGTGTCGAACACTTTGTTGATTTCTTCGGTGTGGTTGCTAGTAGCCTCAATAATCTTGCCGTCCTTAAAGGTTAGGCTGATATTTTCGTACTTAATACCGCCCTCGGGAGAACTTACGTTGTAAGTAATTTTTCCGTTTACGCTGTCCTTAACGGGTGCGGTGTAGATTTCGCCGTCCGGTATATTCATTTGACCTGCGCACTTAATTGCCGGTATGCCCTTTATTGAGAAGGTAAGGTCGGTATTAGGAGCAACGATTCTTACCTTATCGGTTTTGTCCATAAGCGCTTTTAAAGCGTCCATTGCCTTGTCCATTTTGGAGTAGTCAAGGTTGCAAACGTCAAAGTAGAAGTCCTCGAAAGCCTCGCTGCTCATACCGCTCATTTGCGCCATGCTCGGAGTTGGGTATCTTAGTACCACCCACTTGGTTTCGCCCACCCTTATTTTGTGGTGAACGGGGTAGGAATATTCCCTATTGTATAGGCTCATTTTGTCGCTAGGAACGTCGCTAAGTTCGTTGTCGTTGTTAGTACCCCTAACGCCGATATAAGCGTCCATCTCCTTCATTTTGTCGGCGTCGAATTTTGCCATAAGTTTTACCATATCCTCGGTAAGACCGTTTAAAATTTCCCTCGTTATCCTCTCGTTAGAAAGATGAACGAACGGGAATGCGCCCACTTTGTATATTTCTTGAACCAAATGATTCACAAATTGATAATCCACGGACTTTGCGTCTATCCAAACTTTTTCGCCTTTTTGAACTCTGCAAGAAAAATTTACAAGGTTGTAGGCTAATTTTTGTAATCTTTTATCAGTTATCATATAATGCCTCCTAACTAATTACTATTATTATACAACAACCGCCAAAAAAAACAAGTTGATTTGACTTGTTTAAAATATTTTTAAGTTTTTTGAACATTTTTAAATAAATGCTTAAATTTGGATACAATTTAGGTTAAATAGTGTATAATATTAGCGTACCAAATTTATGGAGGAAATTTTATGCCATTAGTTAATACTAAAGAGATGTTCAAAAAAGCATACGCAGGCGGATATGCTATCGGTGCGTTCAACGTAAATAATATGGAAACTATCCAAGGTATCGTTGAAGCAGCAAGACTAGAGAAATCTCCGGTTATTTTGCAAGTATCGGCTGGCGCTAGAAAGTACGCTAACCCAACCTACCTTAGAAAGTTGATTGAGGCAGCAGTTATCGAAGCCCCTGAAATTCCTATTTGTATGCACTTAGACCACGGCGCAGACTTTGCTATTTGTAAAGATTCTATCGACGGTGGCTTTACCTCGGTAATGATTGACGCATCTCATCATAGTTTTGAAGAAAATATCAAAATCACGCAAGAAGTTGTTAAGTACGCTCACGACAGAAACGTAACCGTTGAGGCTGAACTTGGTCAACTTGCAGGCGTTGAGGACGACGTAAACGTAAGCGCTGAAGACGCTCACTACACAAGGCCTGAAGAGGTTGAGGAGTTCGTATCTAGAACCGGCGTAGACAGTCTTGCTATCGCAATCGGCACTAGCCACGGCGCATTTAAGTTCAAAACCCAACCAAAACTTCGCTTCGATATCTTAGAGGAAGTTGGTAAGAGATTGCCTGAATTCCCTATCGTTCTTCACGGCGCAAGCAGTATTCCACAAGAGTACGTAAAAGAAATCCGTGAGTACGGCGGAGATATGAGCGGCGCTATGGGTGTTCCTGAAGAAATGCTAAGACAAGCAGCGTCTATGGCAGTTTGCAAAATCAACGTAGATAGCGACTTGCGTATGGCTTTCACCGCAGCAGTAAGAAAGCACTTTGCTTTAAACCCTGCTCACTTCGATCCTCGTCAATACCTTGGCGATGCCAGAAGTGCTATCACCGAAATCGTAAGACACAAAATTGTGGACGTATTAGGCAGCAACGGTCAAGCGTAATTATTAAAAAAACACACTTAAAGCAGGCAGTTCAGCCTGCTTTTTTTGTTCATCGTTACCACATATCCCCCTTTATCGTATTGCTTTTTCGTTCATTTGTAGCCTCTTATTCCCCTCTGCCGTACCGCTCTAAATTATCGTTATTCCTCATTTCCATTTATCGTGCCGCTCTTATTACTATTTTCTGCCCTCGCTTGTAAAACGCTTTGTTATTTCATTATCTTTGCCACCATTTGTAAAATTTATCCTCAATCGGTATCACTACTCTAATAAACGTAAGCCGCAACTTTCAACGATTTACAAAAGAATTACTTGCCTTTGCGGTTTATTTTATGGTTTTTCCCTTTAAGCACGTGCCCACTCTTTTTCACGCCGACTTTTTTTAGTAGCGTGGCTCTACTTTTTGCGGTGACAGACTTATTGTTTGCGTTTTCTTTCAGTTTGCAGGATAAGGCGGTTAACTTACCCATAATATCGAGGTTAGCGCTTGGCAAGGCAGCCACTTTGTTTTTTAGCAAGAATTTGTAGGCGTAAGTGACGAAAGCAAACGCTACCAAAATAGCAAGCAATGTGATGATTATATCTAGGTGCTGCTTAAAATACAGCGACAACACGGCGATAATCACCCCACTAATTAGGTTGCCGATAGCAACAGCCAAGAGGCTTTTAATCGGGTTTAGCCCCAAAAATACCGCAACGGTAGAGCCCGTGTACGCCCCCGTAAAAGGCACAGGAACAGCCACAAACATTGTTACCGCCACGTATTTTGCTAGGTTTTGGTGCTTTTTTGCTAGCGATTTTTTGTTGATTTCGCCGCTTTTTTTATTTACGTCCGCCTCGAAGTTTTCGGCGATATTTTTCATAAATTTGGTGCTTTTTAGGTAATTTACAAAGGGTTTTACAAAAATCATATTAGGAATAACCGCAAGCGTAGAGCCTAAAACCGACAGGAAAATTGCAAGAAAAACGTTCATTTCCATACCGATTGCAATAGGAACTGCGCCACGAATTTCAATCATGGGCAAAACCGAAAGTAGCAGCACGGAAAGTTCGTCACTTTGGACTGCCTGCCTTAAAAAAGCGATAATATTTTCTACCATATCCCCTCCTAAGTGGTTATTTTTAGTTGCATTTTGCCCTAAATACCTATAAAATAATTGTGGAAGGTGTTTATGCAAAAACTTTTAGGGCTAATGCGAAAAGCAATTACAGACTATAATATGATTCAAGACGGAGACCACGTAGCAGTAGGTATTTCAGGCGGAAAGGACAGTATCGTTCTACTATCTTTGCTAGCAAGATACCGCACTTTTTCCAGCGAAAAATTTACGCTATCGGGAATACACGTCAATATGAATTTCAAGGATACGAGCCAAGCCGAAGTGGAAAGCCTAAAAAGGTACTGCAAGGAGATTGACGTTCCGCTTTACGTAGTAGACACCAACCTTGCCGAGATAATTTTCGAGGAAAGGAAGGAAAAACGCCCTTGCTCCTTGTGTTCCAAAATGCGTCGTGGCGCACTAAACACCAAGGCAAACGAGATAGGTGCAAACAAAATTGCCCTTGGTCACCATGTGGACGACGCCCTTGAAACGCTGTTTTTATCCTTAACGCACGAGGGAAGAATATCTACTTTCCCGCCGATTGCCTATATGAGTAGGACGGATAAATACGTAATAAGACCTATGATTTACCTTGAAGAGCGCCAAATCGTAAATTGCCAAAGAAAGTACGACATGCCGGTCGTTTTTAACCCTTGCCCAATGGACAAGCACTCCGAACGTGAGTACACCAAAAAGTTAATCGAAAGGATTGATACCGAAGTGGAAGGCTCTAAACTGCAAATGATTCGTGCACTTACAAACCCCGAAAGGAACAATCTTTGGGACAAATACAAAAACCTTGACTAAACCGCAGATAGCGGTTTTTTTTCTTGTAGATTTAACGAAATTCCCTATTTATTTAGCGATTCCTTTGCGTTTTACCTAAAAGCCCCTCTTTTTCTTGGCATTTTATCCTAAAACCTCTCTATTTCATTAGCGTTTTTACACAAACTTGCACATTAAATACTCCCCTCATTGCACTTTAACACGCTACTCGTTACACTTAAATTTGCTACTCATTAAACTTAAATTTTACTACTCATTGCACTTAAATTTTATTGCTAATTGCACTTTAAATGCTTGTAACTAACTTTATATGCAACTATTCTCGGCGTATTCAATTTTTAAGGCGTTTTACCTTAGATTTAGCGCTTAACACTCTCTTTTTAGCGGTTTTTAAGTTGGTTTTTTATCATTTTCACCACGCATTTTGCTCAACTCTTCGTAGCGTCGTTTAGTGCTTTCGCCCCCTCTTAAATGGCGGACAGAAAAATTATATTCCAAAATATCGCGCACCCTGTAATAGAGGTAACTATCAATCTTTATTAGCCTACCGGACATATCCAAGTGCACGGTGCTTTTGCTCACTCCGAATTTTTCGGCGGTTTGACGAATTGTGGATTTCGTATCCAGAATATAATTTGCCTCCTCTAAAATTCTATCTTCAATCATTATTTTCCCCTTGGCATTTACTTCTTTATAAACTTATTTTTATAGACAATGATTTATGCCATAAAAACAAAATAATATATTTTTTTAGCCACAAATACCGCAAAACCAACTAATTAGTAATGCCAAAACAACGTTAAATGAAAGTACTTTTACAAAAGCATATATATTTTGCGTTTTATATACTAGCCAACAAAAGAAAAACGTCAAAAACCACTTTTATTTGCCCTTTTAAAGTTATAAAAAAGCACTAATTTACAAATAAAACCCACTAAGCACAAGCAAATTCACTAAAAAAGCACAAAACTCTAACGAAAAATTCTTTAATAAAAAACCAAAAGCATTAAATTTAGCAGGGAAAACCGTTTGATAAGCATCTACTAAACACTTAACAAACACCTATTAAATACTTAATAAACACTTACCAAACACTAGCAAACGCCTAATAGATACCAAAAACAATAAAAATCGAGCCACTTTAAAGCACAAAAAAATAGGCTCACCATTTGGTAAGCCTATCGGTTTTGTAAATTAAACTAATTGTAAGATAACCATATCAGCGTTATCGCCAAGTCTGTTCTCTACACGAAGAATTCTGGTGTAGCCGCCGCCTTGTCCTAGTTCCTTAGCACGCTCAGCGTATTTTGGAGCGTATTCGTTAAAGATTTTCTCTACAAGAGGGTGAGCAACGTCAGCAGTTCTTGCTTTGTAAGCGCTCTTAGACTCTTTGTCGCCTTTGATTTCTTGCAAGTCTACAAGAGAAGCCATAAGTTTTCTTCTTGCAGCAAGTTTCTTAGCACCGTCATTAGTAAACTCTACGGCAACGGTCTCGCCTTTCAAGTTTTTCTTGTTTTTGGTAACGGTAACGGTATCTTCGTAAGTGTTAATAGCAAGAGTAATGTATTTTTCTGCTAATTTTCTTACTTCTTTTGCTCTATCTAGCGTAGTATTCAAAGTGCCAAACCACAAAAATTCGGACACTTGATTTTTTAATATAGCCATTCTCAAATCAGTTGGTTTACTTAATTTTCTGTATCCAGCCATTGTTATATCTCCTTACTCATCTTTGTTTCGTAAAGATAAGCCTAAATCATCTAGTTTCTTCTTAACTTCGTCTAGTGATTTCTTACCTAAGTTACGAACTTTTAGCATATCATCTTCAGATTTTTGAGTTAAATCTTGAATTGTGTTGATTCCCGCTCTCTTCAAGCAGTTATACGAACGAACCGAGAAGTCCAAATCTTCGATATTAGTTAGTAGTACCTTTTGTTGTTGGTTATCCTCGTGGTCAACAAGAATACTGCTTTCGCCCATACGGTCTACTAGGTTTACGAATTCTAACAACAAGTCGTTCATAATTTTTGCTGCAAGACTTATGTTTTCTTTTGGAGTAGTAGTACCGTTAGTAGTAATTTCGATGGTTAGTTTATCGTAGTTAATACTTTGCTCTACCCTAGTAGGCTCTACGGTGTAGTTTACCTTTTGAACAGGAGTGTAGATAGAGTCGATAGGAATGTAACCTATAGGCTCAGATGCGTCCTTATTCTTATCAGCAGACTCATAACCTCTACCGGTGTTAGCGTACAAATCCATATCTAATACGCAACCTTCCTCAACCGAGCAGATGTACATATCCGGGTTAAGAATTTCTACGTCGCTTGGTACTTCTATATCTTTTGCGAAAACTTTTCCAGGAGTTTTAACAAACAATTTTAAGTGTTTTTTGCTGGTATCTGCGTTGTTATGAATTTTGATTGCCAAACCTTTTAGGTTAAGAATAATCTCAACAACGTCCTCTTTAACTCCTTCAATAGTAGAAAACTCATGGTCTACGCCGGCAATTCTAACACCAACTAGTGCAGCGCCGGGTAAAGAAGAAAGTAAAATCCTTCTTAAAGCGTTACCTAAGGTAGTACCGAAACCTCTTTCAAGCGGTTCGATAACGAACTTAGCGTACGATCTGTTTTCTTCCTCTATCTTTATATCAGGCTTACGCATTTCTATCATAGAAAAATCCTCCATTTAATAAATAATAGATTATTCAAAAACTATTATTTAGAATACAACTCAACAATCAAGTGCTCAGCAATCGTTAGGTCAATATCGTCTCTTTGTGGCATAGCAACAACTTTACCCGACAAGGTAGCGTTGTCGAAGTTCAACCATTTAACAACGTTAAGGGTTTTTCCTTCCTTGATGTCTTTGTACATCTCTTTACTTTGCTTGCTCTCTTTAATAGCGATAACGTCGCCAACTTTTACAAGATAAGACGGAATATTAACAACTTTGCCGTTTACGGTAACGTGTCCGTGGTTTACAAGTTGACGGCTCATTGCTCTAGAAGAGCCAAGACCTAGTCTGTAAACAACGTTGTCTAATCTTCTTTCGATAAGAATTAACATATTCTCACCGGTTACGCCACGCATTCTATCTGCTTTGTCATAGTACTCTCTGAATTGTTTTTCAAGAATACCGTAAATTCTCTTGCACTTTTGTTTTTCACGCAATTGAGTTGCGTACTCGGTTTGTTTTTTCTTTTGTGCGCCGTGTTGTCCCGGAACGTTAGGTCTAGACATAAATACGCACTTGTCAGAATAACATTTATCACCCTTTAAAAATAGTTTTTCGCCCTCTCTACGACATAGACGGCAAGATGCTTCTGTATATTTAGCCATTTTTATTACCTCCTATATCCTTCTGCGTTTTGGCGGTCTGCATCCGTTGTGAGGGATAGGAGACACGTCTTGAATCATAGTTACTTCAAAGTCCAAGTTGCCTAATGCTCTTATTGCAGACTCTCTGCCTTGACCGGGACCTTTTACGAAAACTTCTACTGAACGCATACCCATATCTTTTGCAACTTTACCTGCGTCTTCACAAACCATTTGTGCTGCAAAAGGAGTGCTTTTTCTAGAGCCTTTAAGTCCTAGTTTACCTGCGCTTGACCATGAAACTACGTTACCTTGTGTGTCGGTAAAAGTTACGATAGTGTTGTTGAAAGAAGAGTGAATGTGAACAGCGCCTTTATCGATGTGCTTAATATCTTTACGTCTTTTGATTTGCTTTTTAACTGCCATTGATATCTACCTCCTCTCTTACTTCTTAACAGGACGCTTAGGACCTTTTCTGGTTCTTGCGTTTTGTTTGGTGTTTTGACCACGAACAGGAAGACCTTTTCTGTGTCTTACACCTCTATAACAGCCTATTTCCATAAGCCTTTTGATGTTTAACATTGTTTCTCTTTTCAAGTCACCTTCAACACGAAGGTTTTTCTCGATGTATTCTCTTAGTTTAGCAGTATCGTCTTCGGTAAGGTCTTTTACTCTTACGTCAGGGTTAACACCGGTTTCGCTAAGAATTTTGTTAGCAGTTGCACGGCCAATACCATAAATATAGGTAAGACCAATTTCCACTCTTTTCTCACGTGGTAAATCTACACCAGCTATACGCGCCATTACGCTACCTCCATTAAAATTAAAATATTATCTATTTCATTAGTCGAAGTTAAGATAATCGTTGTATAGTAAATGGAATGTAAACAACGACCAGCCGCATCTCTTTCGAATAATTACGTATTAGTAGTTCAATTAGCCTTGAACTTGTTTGTGCTTTTTATATTTACTGCAAATAACCATAACTTTTCCGTTACGGCGAATTACTTTACATTTATCACATATTGGTTTTACTGATGGTCTAACTTTCATATCTAACCTCCATTTATTGTTAGTTTTTGCTTCTCCAGGTAATTCTACCCTTCGTTAAGTCGTAAGGACTCATTTCAATTTTAACCTTGTCCCCTTCCAAAATCTTAATATAGTTCATACGCAGTTTGCCTGAAAGATAACTAGTTACTACGTGACCGTTAGGCAACTCAACTTTAAATTGAGCATTTGGTAATACTTCAATAACAACGCCTTCGGTTTCTATATTATCACTTTTTGCCAAAATTATTTCCTCCGTTTAGGTTATAATACTTTTTTAGGGATATCTTTATTATTTTATCATAAAGAGGTGCCTTTTGAGAAATGATTTGTTGCACTTTTTCAAGAATTTCTCCATTACTTTGCAAATGTTTGATTTTTTTCAGTTTTGGAGCGCAGATTTTCCTAGTTTTGCCGTCCGCAATCCTTACGAACTTATCGCTTACGACTTCAACTACTACGAAAAATTTATCTTTGTCGTGTCCTTTTAACGATTTAACGACCGATCCAACCTGTAATTCTTGCATATTGTTTTCTCTATAACGTCAATATTTCGATACCGTTTTCGGTAAGTGCCACCGTATTTTCATAATGAGCACACGGTAAGCCGTCATTAGTTCTAATGGTCCAACCATCTTCGCTATCGCAATAAACTTTGTAAGTTCCCATAGCAATCATAGGCTCTATTGCCAGCGTCATACCAACGGCAAGCCTTGGTCCGTGACCTTCTCTGCCGTAGTTTGGAACGTTGGGATCTTCGTGCAAATCCCTTCCTACTCCGTGCCCTACTAAATCTCTGACTACTCCGTAGCCGAAGGACTCGCAATATTTTTGGATAGCCGAGGATATATCGCCCAGCCTGTTTCCCACAACAAAGTTTTTAACTCCCCTGAAAAAACTTTCCTTAGTTACGTCCATAAGTTTTTGTTTTTCTTTGGAGATATTTCCTACGGCAAACGTTCTTGCCGCATCCGAATGGTATCCGTTTAGAAACGCTCCCGCATCAAGACTGATTATTTGACCTTCCTTTAAGATTTCCTTTTTGCTAGGTATTCCGTGCACTACCACGTCGTCGATAGACGTACAAATAGCCCCCGGGAAACCGCCGTATCCCTTAAAAGATGGCTTTGCCCCACAACTAACAATGTAGTTGTAGGCAATTTCATCTAATTCGAAAGTAGATATGCCGGGCTTAACTTTTTCCCCGACAAGATCTAACACGTCCCTTGTAATTTCCCCCGACTTTTTCATTAGTTTGATTTCGTCGGGAGTCTTAATAATAATCATTATTTATCCAGAACCTTCTTTATTTCGTCGTATACTTCGCTGATTGCCTTGCTGCCGTCGATATCGAACACCACGCCGTCTTTCTTGTAATAATCGATAAGAGGTTTGGTTTGCTCGTTGTAAACGTTTAGTCTGTTTTCAACGGTTTCAGGTTTATCGTCGTCACGGATATACAACTCTTTACCGCACACTTTACATTTGTTTGAGCCGTTAAGCGTGCTAACGTGATAACTTTCACCGCAAGTGCACATTCTTCTACCGGTAATTCTATCCATTATTAGTTCGAATGGAACTTGCAAGTTAAGTACGTAGTTAACCGAAGTGAATTTTTTCAAAGCGTCGGCTTGTGCTATAGTTCTTGGGAAACCGTCAAGTAGGTATCCGTTTTTAGCGTCGTCTTGCTTTAATCTATCCTCTACGATTGCTACAACCACGTCGTCCGGAACTAACTGACCTTGGTCGATATAACTTTTAGCCATCTTGCCAAGTTCGGTTTGCTCTTTGATATTTTTTCTTAGTATGTCGCCCGTTGAGATATGCGGAATATTGTATTCGGTAGCAATTTTGGTTGCTTGCGAACCCTTACCCGCACCGGGAGCGCCTAATAATATTATATTTTTCATATTATTTCAAGAATCCTTTATAGTATCTCATCATTACTTGCGATTCAAGTTGGGTATTAAATTCAAGCGCAACGCTTACCAAAATTAGTAGTCCCGTTGCCGAGAAAGCGTTTGCTAAACCTAGTTGTTGACCTATCGCTTGGAAAATGAAGGTAGGTATAACTGCGATTATTGCTAGGAAAATTGCACCGAACAAAGTGATACGGTTATTGATTTTTCTTAGATAATCACAAGTAGGTTTACCAGGTCTAATACCTTGAACGTAACCGCCGTATTGTTGAATGTTTCTTGCTACGTCTTCAGGATTGAATTGTATTTGAGCATAGAAATATGCAAAGAATACGATAAACAATACCATAAATACGTAATAAGGCCAAGTACCGACACCCATATTAGCCGAATACCATGCGTATGCTTTTGAAGTCGGCCAGAATAATCCCATTATCATTTGAGGGAACATCAAGAATGCGCTTGCAAAAATTATTGGCATAACGCCTGATGCGTTCACTCTGATAGGAATATGAGTTTTTTGTCCGCCGTACATTTTGTTACCTTTAACTTGTTTTGCGTATTGAACGGTTATTCTTCTTTCTGATAGATCAACGAATATGATAAATACGAAGATAGCAATTATTACAAGAATAAAACCAAACAAGTTCCATAATAAGTTCAAGTTGTTAGAAATAACACCGAAACTATTAAGTAACGCAGTACCGCCGCCTGACAAAATACCGATAAAGATGATTAGCGACGTACCGTTGCCGATACCGTACTCGGTAATTCTTTCGCCTATCCACATAACAAGGGTAGAGCCGCCTACCAAAATTATGCCCATAAGCGCCATAGTACAGTAAACACTTGCTTCGCTGTCGCCAAAAGCAGGTTTTATAGAGCCTTTCCAACTCATTAAAACGCCGATAGATTGAATAATTGCAAGTACGATAGCCACGTATCTAGTGATTTGGGTAATCTTTTTTCTGCCCTCCTCACCTTCTTTAGACATCTTTTCCAAACGAGGAATAATCAGCGTTAGTAACTGCATTATAATGAATGCGTTAATGAACGGTATAATACCAAGTGCGAAGATAGTACCTTGACTAAGTGCGCCACCTGATACGATTCCTAGTAGTTGGAAAAACTCGCTATCACCGATTAAACTACCTATAGCGTCGGCTTTAATACCCGGAACAGGAATAAAACAGCCTATACGGTATATGAAAATCATAAGTACCGTATATAGCATTTTTTTCCTAATGTTTTTATCTTTGAAAGCGTTCTTAATGGTTTCAAACATTATAACACCTCTACTTTTCCGCCTGCCTTCTCAATTTTCTCAATAGCAGATTGAGTAAACTTTTTAGCTTGTACGGTTAGACTTTTTGTCAATTCTCCGTTGCCCAATACTTTTAGTCCGTAATCCTCAATTTTGCCGATTAACCCCTTATCACGCAATAATTCAGCATTAACCACAGTACCGTTCTCGAAGCACTCGAAAGCGCTTACGTTAACGGTAGTAAATTCCTTCTTGAAGTGGTTGGTAAAACCTCTCTTAGGAAGTCTTCTAATCAAAGGCATTTGTCCGCCTTCAAAACCCGGACGAACACCGCCACCGCTTCTTGCCCATTGACCTTTATGACCTTTTCCACTTGTTTTGCCCGTTCCGGAGCCTATACCTCTACCTAATCTTTTAGCAGGTTTTACAGCACCTTCACTAGGTCTTAACTCATTTATTTTCATATTAAACCTCCGTGTCCTTATGTAAAGGTTAGTCTTCGACGGTTTCTACTTTAACAAGGTGACTTACCTTGCTAATCATACCACGAATAACTGCATTGTCCTCATGTACTTTGCTACTTCTAATTTTGTTTAAGCCCAAAGCCTCTACGGTTGCTTTTTGTTTAGCAAGACAGCCTATGGTACTTTTTACTAACGTAACTTTAATTTTACTCATTTTCTGCCTCCTAGCCTAAAACTTCTTCTACGGCTTTGCCTCTAAGTTTTGCAACTTGCTCAACGTTTCTTAACTCGGCAAGACCGTTGATGGTAGCCTTTACACAGTTGATAGGGTTATTAGAACCGTAAGATTTAGTTCTAATATCTTTAATACCACAGCACTCTAATACCGCACGAACAGGACCGCCTGCGATAACTCCGGTACCTTCTTCGGCAGGTATCATAAGAACCTTACCTCTTGAGAATACACCGATTACTTCGTGAGGAATAGAAGTTCCTTTTACGTTAACGGTTACCATGTTTAGTTTAGCGTCTTGTACAGCCTTATCGATAGCCTCTGGAACTTCGGCTGCCTTACCGATACCGCAGCCAACTTGACCTTTGCCGTCGCCTACTACAACTAGTGCTGCAAATCTCATAGTTCTACCGCCCTTAACAACCTTGGTTACACGGTTGATACTAACTAATTTACTAAAGATTTCGTCGTTTTCTCTATTTTTCTTGTTAAATTTCTCGTTTGCCATAGTATCCTCCTAGAATTGTAAGCCCGCTTCTCTAGCGCCGTCAGCCAAAGCAGAAACTCTGCCGATATATGGGTATCCGCCTCTGTCGAAAACAACAGCCGTGATTCCAGCCTTCAATGCTCTTTCTGCAACGACTTTGCCTACTACTTTTGCTGCGTCTACTTTGTTCAAGCCTTTTACCGTTTCGATAATTTCTTTTTCCATAGTAGAAGCGGAAACCAAAGTTTGTCCGTTCTCGTCGTTGATGATTTGAGCGTAGATATTAGCGTTACTTCTGAATACGTTCAAACGAGGTACAGCAGCCGTGCCCGAAATTTTTACTCTGATTCTACCGTGTCTTTTTTGTCTGGTAGCGTTTTTATCTTTCTTATTAATCATTTCTTCGCTCCTTATTTACCTGCTTTCTTGCCTTCTTTTAGTTGTACGAATTCGTTAGTGTATCTAATTCCGTATCCGTGATATGGCTCAACCTTTCTAGCAGCCTTGATGGTTGCAGCGATTTGACCAACAGCGTCTTTGTCGATACCTTTTACTACGATTTCAGTAATTGAAGGACACTCAAAAGTAATTCCGTCCGGCTCTTCGATTTCTACCGGATGAGAATAACCGATATTCATAACCAATTTTTTGCCTTGTTTTGCAACTTTGTAACCAACGCCCTTAACGGTAAGAGATTTAGAGAAACCTTTGGTAACTCCCTCTACCATATTGTTGATAAGTGCTCTGTACAAACCGTGCATAGCCTTAACGTCTTTGTCTTCGCTGGTTCTGGTTACTACTACTTCGTTGTTCTCAACTGCTACGTTGATTGCTTTGTTGTAGTCTTGTTTTAACTCTCCTAGAGGGCCTTTAACCGTAACAACGTAATTGTCAACGGTAACGGTAACACCTTGAGGGATACTGATAGGAAGTCTTCCGATTCTTGACATTTTCTTACCTCCTACCAAATGTAAGCAAGAACTTCGCCACCAACGTGGTTTGCTCTAGCCTCTTTATCCGTCATAATACCCTTAGATGTAGACAATATAGCAATACCCATACCGTTTAATACCTTAGGAATATTATCAACTTCTGCATAAATACGAAGACCCGGCTTACTGATTCTCTTTAAACCGGTGATAACTTTCTCGTTTTTGCCGGCATATTTCAAAGTGATTTTGATAGTGCCTTGAACTTCGCCGTCGATAGCCTCAACCTTCGTAACGTAACCTTCTTGTTCCATAATATTTGCTATAGCAAGTTTAATTTTAGAAGCAGGCACTTCAACATACTCTTTTTTAGCAGTTAGGCCGTTTCTAATTCTAGTAAGCAAATCTGCGATTGGATCTGTCATTTCTTTCTCCTCCTATTACCAACTTGCCTTCTTTACTCCAGGGATTTGACCTTTGTAAGCCAACTCTCTAAAGCAGATTCTGCAAATACCGTATTTCTTCAAAACAGCGTGAGGTCTTCCGCAGATTTTACATCTGGTGTATTCTCTGGTAGAAAACTTTTGCGTTTTTTGTTGTTTATTTATCATTGCTTTCTTAGCCATAAGTCGTTATTCCTCCTATTATTTGGCAAAAGGCATTCCAACAAGAGTTAGTAACTCTTTAGCCTCTTCGTCCGTATTAGCGGTAGTGATAATACAAATATCAAAACCTCTAACTTTCTCTACTTTATCGTAAGAGATTTCAGGGAATATCAATTGCTCTTTTACGCCCATAGCGTAGTTGCCTCTTCCGTCGAAAGACTTAGCAGGAACACCCTTAAAGTCTCTTACACGAGGAAGTGCGATAGAGATAAGTTTATCTAAGAAATCGTACATTCTAGCACCTCTTAGAGTAACCTTAGCACCAACCGGCATATTCTCTCTTACTTTGAAGTTAGCAATGCTCTTCTTTGATTTGGTAACAATAGGCTTTTGACCTGCGATTTGCATCAACTCGTCAACTGCTGCGTTAAAACTCTTCGAGTTATCTTTAACGTCGCCAAGTCCCATATTGATAACGATTTTCTCAATTTTTGGAACCATATTAACGTTTTTGTAACCGAACTTTTTAATTAGAGCAGGAACAGCCTCTTCTAAATATAGTTTCTTAATTCTATATCTTTCTGAATCGGTTGCTTTACTTGTTGCAACCTGATTTTTCTTATTTGCCATTATCTTTCCTCCGATTATTCAGCCGCTTCGGTGCTGACTTTCTTAGTTGCTTTTTTAGTGGTTTTCTTTGCTACTTTCTTAGCCGATTTCTTAGCAGCCTTCTCGTCTAGGCTAGCACCACATTTAGCGCAAATTCTAACTTTTACTTGTTTGCCGTCTTTTTCAACTACTTCGTGCTTAACTCTAACTACTTTTTCACACTTAGGGCAAACCAACATTACGTTAGACACGTCAATGCTACCTGCTTGTTTTACGATACCGCCCTTTTCTTGAGCGCTTCTAGGTCTTACGCTTTTAGAAATCATGTTAGCGTCGTCAACGATTACTCTATGAGCATCTGGATTTACGCTAATAACTTCGCCAGACTTACCTTTATCTTTTCCGGCAATAATCATTACGACGTCGCCTTTCTTAATATTATTCATAAGTCCCTCCTATAAAACTTCCGGAGCAAGAGATATAATCTTCATAAAGTCTCTATCTCTAAGTTCACGTGCGATAGGTCCAAAAATACGAGTTCCTTTCGGTTGTTTTTGGTTGTCTATAATTACTGCTGCGTTATCGTCAAATCTGATGTGAGAACCGTCCGGTCTTCTTACGCTGTTAGTAGTTCTTACGATAACTGCTTTTACTACGTCGCCTTTTTTAACTGCGCCACCAGGGGTAGCCGTCTTAACGCTTGCAACGATAACGTCGCCTACCGAACCGGTTTTACGATAAGAACCGCCAAGAACTCTGATGCACATAATTTCTTTTGCGCCCGAATTGTCTGCTGCATTAAGAATAGTTTGTTGTTGTATCATTTTCTACCTCCTTATTCAGCCTTGGTGATGACTTTTACAAGTCTCCAGCACTTGTTCTTAGACATAGGTCTGGTCTCGGCAATCATTACTTTGTCACCGATGTTGCACTCGTTGTTAACATCGTGAGCCATAACTTTCTTTGTTTTTGTAATATATTTTTTGTATAGAGGATGTTTGAACCTGTTTTCGATAGCAACTACGATGGTTTTGTCCATTTTGTTGCTAACTACCATACCAACTCTGGTCTTACGAAGGGTTCTAGCCTCTGCGTTTTTATTCATTTCTTCCATTTTCATCCTCCACCTTATTTAGTAGCCTTTGTTTTTTTAGCCGCTTTAGTAGGTTCGCTTGAAATATTTAACTCTCTTTCTCTTAAGATAGTTTTGATTCTTGCAATATCCTTCTTAGTAGTATTTATTACGTTAGAATTGCTTAATTGATTTGTAGCATTCTTGAAACGTAGGAAGAATAACTCTGATTTTAATTCGTTCAATTTTGCTACTAATTCGTCATTAGTCATTTCAAAAAATTGTTTCGCTTTCATTATTATGCCTCCTCTACTACGTCTTCCTTCTTCACAAACTTAGTCTTAATAGGCAATTTGTGAGAAGCAAGTCTTAATGCTTCACGGGCAACTTCTTCAGAAATACCGCTCATTTCGAACAATACTCTGCCCGGTTTAACTACTGCTACCCAGTACTCAGGAGAACCTTTACCGCTACCCATACGAGTTTCAGCCGGTTTCTCGGTTACTGATTTGTGAGGGAAAATGTCTATCCAAACTTTTCCGCCTCTCTTGATATATCTCGTCATTGCGATACGTGCTGCTTCAATTTGGTTAGAGGTGATCCAAGCAGGCTCTAACGCTACCAAACCGTACTCGCCGTAAGCGATAACGTTTCCTTTGTTAGCCTTACCTTTCATTCTACCACGGAAGACTTTTCTTCTCTTCACTCTTTTAGGCATTAACATTATGCTTCTCCTCCTTGTCTTAACGACTCTTTACCAAGGATTTCACCTTTATAAATCCAAACTTTTACGCCGATTACACCGAAAGTGGTGTTTGCCTCAGCAAAACCGTAGTCGATATCAGCCCTTAAAGTTTGTAGAGGAATAGAACCCTCTCTGTAACTCTCGCTTCTAGCAATTTCAGCACCGTTTAATCTGCCTGAGCACATGGTTTTGATACCCTTAGCGCCGGCCTTCATAGTTCTAGACATTGCTTGTTTCATAGCACGACGGAAAGCAACCCTCTTTTCTAGTTGCGCTGCGATTGACTCGGCAACTAGTTGAGCGTCTGCGTCTGCTCTCTTTACTTCCATAATATTGATATTAACGGTTCTGTTTGGGCAAAGTTTAGAAACTTGTTGTTTAATTTTCTCAACGCCTGCGCCACCTTTACCTATCATAACGCCCGGTTTAGCGGTGTAGATGCTAACGTTTAATTTGTTAGCAGATCTATCGATAGTGATTTTAGAAATAGCAGAATCGTAATATTCTTTCTTTATAAACTTTCTTACTTTATCGTCTTCGATAAGGAAATCTGAAAAGTTCTTTTTATTAGCGTACCATTGTGCGTCCCAGCCTTTGATAACGCCTACTCTAAGTCCGTGTGGATTAACTTTTTGTCCCATTTTATCCTCCTAGCAATTTACAGCATCTAAAATGATGGTAATATGACTTGTACGTTTGTCGATTCTAAACGCTCTACCTTGTGAATGTGGTTGCATTCTTTTAAGAATAGGGCCTTGATCAGCAAAACATTCTGCTACGAACAAATCATCTTTGCTCATATTAAGGTTGTTCTCTGCGTTTGCTGCTGCTGAGTTAAGCACCTTAATAATCGGCTTGCTTGCAGCCTTAGGAGTGTTTTCCAAAATAGCAAGGGCTTCGTTATATTTTTTGCCTCTGATTACGTCCAAAACAATTCTTACTTTGTATGGAGAAATCCTGATATATCTTGCAGTAGCCATAGGTCTTTTATCAGCGTTAGCCTTTCTAGCGGCTGCCTTTTCTCTACTTCTTGTAGCCATTTCTTACCTCCTATCTTCCTTTAGATGCCTTTTCGCCGGCATGTCCTTTGTAAGTTCTGGTTGGAGCGAACTCACCTAATTTGCAACCTACCATATCCTCGGTAATATATACCGGAACGTGTTTTCTTCCATCGTGAACTGCGATAGTATGACCAACCATTTGTGGAAAGATTGTTGATGACCTTGACCAAGTCTTAACAGGTTTCTTGCTACCGCTTTCATTCATACTAATTATTCTTTTTAATAATCTTTCTTCTACGAAAGGTCCTTTTTTAACTGATCTACTCATTGTATCCTCCACTAATTTATACGCTTGATAATCATACTGTTGCTAGCGTTCTTCTTCTTCCTAGTCTTGTAACCAAGAGCAGGTTTACCCCAAGGAGTAACCGGGCTTGGCATACCAACCGGAGATTTACCTTCACCACCACCGTGTGGGTGATCGCATGGGTTCATAACAACACCTCTAACAGTAGGTCTAACGCCCATATGACGTGTTTTACCTGCCTTACCAACTCTAACGATTTCGTGGTCTAGGTTTCCGATTTGACCAACGGTTGCTCTACAACCAATCAAAACGTATCTCATTTCGCCGCTTGGTAATCTTAGAATTGCGTACTTGCCTTCTTTACCCATAAGTTGTGCAGAAGTACCTGCCGAACGAACAAGTTGTCCGCCTTTCTTAGGTTGAAGTTCGATATTGTGTACTAGAGTACCTACAGGAATATTTTCAAGAGGAAGTGAGTTTCCTGCTTTGATATCTGCATTTGCTCCGCTCATTACAACGTCGCCTACGGTTAGGCCAAGAGGAGCAAGGATATATCTCTTTTCGCCGTCTGCGTAGCAAAGTAATGCGATGTTAGCCGAACGGTTTGGATCGTACTCGATGCTTACTACTTTAGCAGGGATATTGTCCTTATTTCTTTTGAAATCTATAATTCTGTATTTTTGTCTATTTCCGCCACCGATATGTCTTACGGTAATTTTGCCTTGAGCATTTCTACCGCCGGTCTTGTTCAAACTTACTAACAAACTTCTTTCAGGAGTAGTGGTAGTAATCTCTGAGAAAGCCGATACCGACATAAATCTACGAGCAGGAGAAGTTGGTTTATATCTCTTTATAGCCATTATTATATCCTCCTATTAAGACAGGCTCTCGAAGAACTCGATTGCTTTGCTGTCTGCGGTTAGTTGAACGATTGCTTTCTTATAAGAAGGTCTTCTTCCCTCGCTTCTGCCCATTCTCTTCAACTTACCTTGAACGTTTGCCGTGTTAACTTTTTGTACCTTTACCTTGAAGATTTCTTCAACAGCCATTTTGATTTGAGTTTTGTTAGCATCCTTTCTAACTTCAAAAGTGTAAACTTTATCTTGGATACCATCGTAACTTTTCTCAGATAAAATAGGTCTGATTATTACGTCGTAAGCCGTCATTATGCATATACCTCCTCAAGTTTTTCTACTGCCTTTTTAGTAAATAGGCAATTTTTGTTTGCAACCAAGTCGTAAACGTTTACAAGGTCAACGTGACAAGCGACAACGGTTGGGATATTCTTAGATGCTCTTGCAATCAAACTGTCGCTATCATCGTAAACTAAATAAGTAGTTTTATCTAGTTTCAAGTTCTTTAGCAAGGTTGCAATCTCTTTGGTTTTGTTTTCTTTCAATGCGATTTCGTTAACAACGGTGAATTCGTTGTCTGCTACTTTCTTAGATAGTGCGCTAGCAAGTGCAGCGTCCTTCATCTTCTTGTTTATTTTCTTAGAGAAATCACGAGGCTTTGGTGCGAATACTACGCCGCCCTTTACGAATTGAGGAGCACGAATCGAACCTTGTCTTGCTCTACCCGTTCCTTTTTGTCTGTAAGGTTTAATTCCACCGCCACGAACTTCGGTTCTGGTCAAAGTACATTTAGTACCTTGTCTTTTGTTAGCAAGTTGAGCAACAACTACTTGGTGAATCAACGCCTCGTTATATTCAGCAGCAAATAAACCGTCATTTAAATTCATTTTTCCACAAACTTTACCTGTGGTGTTTACAACATTAATTTCCATAGTTATTTACTCCTTATTAACCTTTGATAGATTGTTTTACAACAACCATACCGCCCTTAGGTCCCGGGATACCGCCTTTGATTAAAAGCAAGTTTCTATCGCTGTCTACTTTAGCAACGGTTAGATTTTGCATAGTAACGGTGTCAACACCATAGTGACCTGGCATTTTGTGATTTTTGAACACTCTGCTTGGGCTAGAACATGCGCTTAGCGAACCCGGTGCTCTGTGGAACTTAGAACCGTGTGCCATAGGGCCGCAAGATGCGTTCCATCTTTTAATAGTACCGCTGTAACCGTGACCTTTAGAAGTACCTACAACGTCTACTTTGTCGCCGTTTGCGAATACGTCGCATTTGATTTCTTGACCAACTTGATAGTCAGCGCAGTTAGAGAATTTGAATTCTTTCAAGAATCTCTTAGGAGCAACGTTTGCTTTTTTGAATTGTCCAAGCATAGGCTTGTTTACGTTCTTTTCCTTTACGTCGCCGAAAGCGATTTGTATTGCCTCGTAGCCATCTCTGTCAACAGTTTTAACTTGCGTTACAAAGCAAGGACCTGCTTCAACTACGGTTACCGGTATTACAATGCCCTCTTCGGTAAAGATTTGGCTCATACCTAATTTTTTTCCAATGATTGCTTTATTCATAGATAAAGTTCACCTCCGATTTATTTGTTAAAGTTTGATTTGAATATCAACGCCTGCCGGTAAGTCAAGTTTCATTAAGTTTTCAACAGTCTTAGCAGTAGGATTGTAGATATCAATCAATCTTTTATGTGTTCTTAGTTCGAATTGCTCTCTACTATCTTTGTACTTGTGCGGTGAACGCAAGATAGTAATTACTTCCTTATCAGTAGGAAGTGGAATAGGACCAGAAACTTTCGTTCCGGTTCTCTTTACTGTTTCTACGATTTTGTCTGCAGAAACGTCAATCAAATCGTGATCATACGCTTTAAGTTTGATTCTGATTTTTTGTCCAGCCATTTTTAATATCCTCCATATTTTTCTAACCCTCTCGCATACACCTATCCGTGTGTGTCGTACTGTTCTGATAAAAAAAACGGGGCTTACCGTTTAAGTTATATAGAGTTAGTCGCTTGAATTTTTTCAAACTTTAGTCCGTGGAAATTTTCTCCGTTAAGTGTATGAGTAACCTCCCACATCATCCGTAAAAGTCGAACAGCCTAATAATGATATACTTTTTAAAAAAATATGTCAAGCAAAAATTATAGGTTTTCATACATTTCTTGCATATATTGATTTTTTATTTAAAAACACACAATATAGCCGATTTTTATTTATTATTTATTGATTACTTACCTAAATACATATATATTATATATATAGAAAACAACTTTTTTTAAAAATAGACTGCTTTATCCAAGAACAATTCTATTTTATTTTTTTATTTGATTTATCTATTTCACTATGTTATAATTCATAAGTAAGGAATTTTGTTTATGGAAACAACTCATACTATAGAAAAAGTTAAACGCCAAAATTTACTATCAAATATAAATAAATTTTGGTACACGAATTACTATTTTGTTTTAATAGGGCTTTTGTCCTTCGTTTTTTGGTGTTCTAATCTAAGTTCTGTGGGCATCGCTCTGCTTATGTTAGTAGGTACGCTGGTAGCCTTTACTTGTAAAGACTCAGCGCCTCTTTTACCATTACTTCCGCTTATGGTTGTCTCGGTATCGAAAACCGACTTTATGACAAGCACTACGGACCTTGCGGTAGTTATTACTTTCGGCGTAATATTTGCAATAAGCATAATTTATAATCTTGCACGGTTTAAACACCCCGTTTCCAAAGGTCAACTAACCTTACCGCTTATTTTGGTCAGCATTGCTCTTATTTTAGGCGGAATAGGTTATACTGATGCCAAAAGTTATGCAAACGGCATTTTGTTTATTTTTTGCCTTGGCCCTCTAATGCTTGTTTTATATTCTTTCGCAATTAGCAGAATGGATTTGCCAAGCGAAGTCGACCACAAAAAATATTTTGCAAAAATCGTTGCAATTTGCACGATAGTTTGCGCCGGAGAGGTTGTCGTTGCTCAACTTAGAGTTGAGGGCGATATACTTAATCACGTTAGGGCTGTCCTTTCTGTAGGCTGGGCAAACCGTGCTAGTTTAGTTATGGTTTTGGTTCTTGGTTTATCGTCGGTATTTTACCTTGCAGAAAACTGTAAGCGTGCGCATTTTTTTGCTTATCTAGGCGCATTTGCGATATTCATATGCTTAATACTTACCTTTGGTAGAGGCGGTATTATATTTGGTACTTTAGAACTTATTGCAATAGTAATTTACTTACTTATCAAAAGCAAACACAAGCGCCCTCTTTTACTGTGTATTGCAACGGGCATACTTATTTTACTTATAGGTTGTATTATATATTGGGACTCAATGGTACTAATTTTAAACAAATTACACGACCTAGGTCTTAATTCCAGCGGTAGAACAAATATCTACAAAGAAGGATGGGAATGTTTCCTTCGCTCTCCGCTTTTTGGCGTAGGACTAGGATTTATCGGCGTCAACACCACGCACAATATTCCGAACGTTATTTTTTGGTTTCACTCCACCCCGATACAAGTAATTGCCTCTATGGGCGTATTCGGTTTAGTATGCTACGCATATTATTACGTAAAGCGCATACAAATACTAAAAAAGAACAAAAACAATTTTACGTTGTTCATGGCTTTTGGAATAATCGCATTAGAACTTCATTGCTTAATCGATGCAGGCACGTTCCAACCATTCCCGTACGTATACTACCTAATAATGATGCACGCATTTATAGAGTACGACACCAAAAAACAACAAATTCAAATAGGATAAAGAAAAAGGATAACCATTTCGGTTATCCCTTATTTTATATAAAATCATATTTCTTTTGCATTTCTAAATATACGTCGTAAACATCGTCAAAATCGTATATTTTCAACTTGTCGTGAACTTTATCTATATCCCATTGTTTTACGTTGTAGATATGGAAAAACGGCGTCCATTTAATTCCCTTACAAAAATGTTTTACCACCGTATCCTCTTTAACGCCTCGTTGTTCGTTATACTTGCCGTCGATATATTTTTTGTAGGTAACGGACTTGTTTAACGCAGTTTGGTCCGGCATTTTCATCCATTTCGTCTTAATTAGTTCCCTACACTTTATCATCATGCCTGTCTCACGCACTTTTTTTACGTTGATAAGCATTACCCCTGAGTTAGTATAGGTTGGCGATATCCAAAATTTACCCATAAAATCAAGCGCAGCGCCAAATTCATAATCTTCTACGTCTTCATTGTATAGTTCGCTTACGTCGTTTACAAGCATAGTATCCACGTCTAAATACACTACTTTGTCGGGTATTTCGTCCAAAATATCTACAAATAGCCTGTTTAAGCAGTACGGCGTGTATTCCGTGTTCTTGTTTTTACCGTCTTTGAACAAATCGTTATATATTTCGCCAACGTCTATTAGTTTCGCCTCGCTTTCCTTGTTTACGTCCTTTAAAACGCTATCTAACAAGCCGACTTGCTCGTCGGATATTATCTCGAAGTTAGGATTTTGCTCAGTTAAATCCATACTTAATATAAATACTCTCAAAGGCTCTTTGCAATGCTTTATCATTGATAAACACGACAACAAAACCCCTTTAAATATTTTCTTATTGCCAGAATAAACTACATTTATCATTTTTTCCTCAATTCTCTTTTGCCGTATCAATGTTTATATTCGGCTTAACAAAAACAGCATTATCGTCGTTTTCGTTATTTTCTGCCGAGTTCTCACTCGTATTATTATCGCTTTCAGGCTCTTCTATGCCCTCATTATTTTCGCCGCTATCGTTTTCGCTATCTTTGGTATCTAACACAGCAACGTCTTCTAATGCTTTATCGTTTCTCTTTTTCCTGTGATTAGGAATAATGCTCATTATTTCCTTTTCTCTTTTAAGGGTAATCTTTTCTAAAAGCAGGTAAATAAAGAAACTAATTACCATAGTTAGAACGTAACTTAAACCTCTCCATAGTAGCATTCCGCCAAAAGCAACCTCCGTCGTAATACCGATTGCTACCGCTTGGAAAATAGACTTAAACGCAAACTCTATACCTCCACTACTACCGGGAGTCGGAATAAATACGCACATAGTGATTGCAAATGCGGTACTGCAAATAATAAATATCAGTTTATCCGCCCCGACTTCTACGTTTAGCGCTTTTAGTATAAAGAAAGTGATTGCATAGTACACGCCCATCGTTATAAATCTAATAAAAAAACACAATAAAAACGCCTTTTTATTCTTCCAAAGTTCTTTAAACGCATTTTGGGCTTGGTAGCAATAGTCGTTTAGTTTAGGGATATTAGGCTCTATAAACCTTCTTAGACACTTCGCCTTGCATAGCCATAGCAATATTTTCTCCAACCACACACGAAGTTTTTTTGAGGTTGCTACGCTGAATAAAAATAGCAGCACGGAAAAGTTAATGGTAAAGCCTATTATTACCATTGCGTTTAGATTGCTGATATTTTGCGCAAGTTTTGGATAGAAAAACAATGAAGTAAGGGCATAAATATTCGTCACTATCATAAAAGTGATAAAATTCATCATCAGTATGCCCGTGCTTTCTGCCGGTTTTACGCCTAGCCTATTGTAAGCATATACTTGGAAGGGTTGCCCACCGGTTGCAAACGGCGTAATTCCGTTGAAAAAATGCTCCGTAGAGCCTATTAAATAGGTGTTTAAAAAACTAATCTTACACCCTCTCGTCTTCGTAAGAATACACAAAGGTATCGGGTACAACACCATATAAATTAACAGTAACAGCACGGCAAACATTAAATATCTTACGTTTGTGGTTTTGAGCACGCCCCAAATACCGTCAAAATCGTTCAACGTCAAAATCATCGTCATTATAAAAATGATGATTGCAAGCCCGAATATTACCATTCTAACGACTTTTTTTGAATCGTATTTTTCCGTATTTTGATTATTCGCCATATATTTAAGTACCTATTATACTATATAAAGTATGATATAAATATATCACATTAAACCGATATTGTAAACGAAATTATTTAAGAAAAGGCCTCTCTACACCCTAACGCATTACTAATATTTACACATTATTAACCTTATTTAAAACTTTATCGACATTATTGTTTTTTCGTTCATAAATTATCTTGGTTTTTTGCTATTTTTTTGTTTTTTTTCGTAAAATTTAATAATTGTATTGTTTTTGTATTTTTTACGATATTTTTTACTCTGTTTTAAACTAATTATTTAGTTAAATATCGCCATATTTTTGTAGTAAATAGCCTTATTTTGCAAAATAACAACAATAGGCGAGTACTTAACGATTTTTGTGATTTTGAAAATTTGCGATTTTAAAAAATTTATAATTTTGAAAAAAGGAGCGAATTTTATATAATTAAAAGAAAAAAACGGAACGCAAATGCGTTCCGTAATTTGTATATAAAGTTTCGATTATCTCTTTGAGAATTGAGGTGCTCTTCTTGCGCCTTTCAAACCGTACTTCTTTCTTTCCTTTGCTCTTGGATCACGAGTTAGGAATCCTGCCTTTTTAAGTGCGCCACGTAGTTCAGGCTCTGCAACGCAAAGTGCTCTTGCAATACCGTGTCTGATTGCACCTGCTTGACCGGTTAATCCGCCGCCTTGTACGTTAACTGCTACGTCGTAACTATCGGTTTTGCCAGTAAGTTCTAGCGGTTGTTTAACGATATATTTCAAGGTGTCAAGTACAAAGTACTCTTCCAAAGATTTTTTGTTAATTACGATATTTCCTTCGCCATTAGGGATGATACGAACTCTAGCGATTGCCTTCTTCCTTCTACCTGTTCCCCAATATTGAACTTTCTTAACAGACTTTTTAGCCATTATCCGATTCCTCCTTAAAATTTCAACTCAATAGGTTGTTGTGCTTGTTGTTCGTGCTCTGCACCCTTGTATACTTTAAGTTTTTTAATCATTTTTCTACCCAAAGTATTTTTAGGAAGCATGCCTTTAACAGCCTCGTAAACTACGAAATCAGATTTAGTAGCCATTAAATCGCTATATTTTCTCTCTTTAAGACCACCAATGTATCCGGTATGATATCTGTAAACTTTTTGCTCTAATTTTTTGCCGGTAAGAACTACCTTGTCACAATTTACTACGATTACGTAATCACCTGTATCAACGTTAGGAGTAAAAGTAGGCTTATTTTTACCTCTTAAAACAGCGGCAACTTGGCTAGCAAGTCTACCTAGAGGCATATCGGTTGCATCAACCACGTACCATTTTCTCTCAACGGTTTCAGGTTTTGCCATATATGTTTTCATGGTGAAAACCTCCAAATTTTAACTTAATAATTTTTGGGAATCTCGAAAACATTTAGGGGCTAACTTCATGTAATCCTATTTCCCGATTAGACTAAACTATTTTAATATATCAAAAATAATAAGTCAAGCAATTTTCATCGATTATCCAAAAAACCGCTATATATAAATATATTTAAGATAAAAACCACAATGCAAAACCTAATAAAATAGCAAAAATCACCAAAAAATCGCAAAACGCACTCGTATTTAACATAAATTTAGTAAAAATCGGCTAACTCGACATTTTTACTTTGCTAACACCTATAAAACTTTAAAAAAGTTAAAAACTCGCTCCCACTACTACAAAAATCATTAAAAAATGCCAAAAAATTAAAAGAAGGGAAACCCTTCCTTTAACTAAACAATCTGCATAGGCACAAAAAATTTAGCGCATTTTGGCAAGTTCCGTTTTGACCTTGTGCTCCTCCTTGGCAGCAATTTAAACTGCCGCATTGACTATTTGCGCACCTTCCTACGTTTTGATAAGGTACTACGGGGGTAAAACCGCCGCAACCTACCAAACTAGGCGTGGCACAGCCACAACCACAGCCGCCGCATTGCGCATTAAACGAGCCGGGGCAGATTAGATTGCTACTTAAACAGCCATTATTACTTTGACCTACCGTAGAGCCTGCCGTTTGTGGCACAAAGTACACGTTACCTACTAAATAACCGCTTTCATTTTGACTTTTGCAACACCTACCATAGCCAAACGGAGCACTTACACACTCGGTTTTTAGCCCGCCGCTAGCAATTTGATAGGTATTGACGCCCATACAACTATTTTGTCCGCTAAAATTTGGGAAACAACTCATAATACACCTCCAAAATTTTTATGTATGCGGACTACTACACAATACGCCTGCTTTCGTAATTTTGTTACTGCCATTTTACTTTATAATTACACAAACAATACTTTATCTATCAATTTTGACACTTTATATAATATATTTTGTTAAAATAACGTGTTTTATATTTTTTAAACTTTAAACGTAATCTTTTCTTACTTAATAAAAACCCTAATAAAAAAGAGAACTTTCGTTCTCCATAATCAATTATTTCTGAATAATGCTTTTCTTTAACTCTTATTGCCCTTAATTTGCAAAACTCTTGTACTTACAAAAATAAACTAACGTTTATCGGTATTCGTTTCTAACTATTTTTGATTAAATCTAATACTCAAAACTAAAACTTAGCACCTCATACTAAAATACCGCTTTGTACTTGAACTTAGCGCTTCATACTAAACTTACTACTTTAAACTAATACTTAGCACGCCAAACAAAAACTAATATTTTAAACTAGAACCTAGCACGCAAAACTAAACTACTACTTAGCGCTCCAAAAAAACTTAGTACTCTACGCTAACTAGATACAGCCCCTCGGGAGAAAGTTTCTTCCCGGACTTACTTCTATCTTTTCCCTCGAAAATTTTTGGGATATCGGCTACCGATATTTTGCCTTTACCCACCTCGACGATAGTGGCAACTATCACCCTAACCATATTGTACAAAAAGCCGTCGCCACACATTAGAATATCCACCTCGTCGCCATTTTGGGTTAGGTTTACGTAATCCAAGGTGCGAACGGTGTCCTCCTTGTCGCTCTTGCTACTAAAAGCGTAAAAATCGTGAGTGCCAACAAAATAACTGGTCGCTTCCTTCATCTTGTTTACGTCCACCTTGCCGTAAACTTGATGGGCGTAATTACGCCTAAGCGGACTAATTACGTCGCTTAAATAAAGTTTGTACAGGTAGGTTTTGCGCTTAGCATCAAACCTTGCGTGGAAGTTTTCATCGGCTTTTTCCAGTTTTTTTATCCTTACGTCCTCAGGTAAATGAGCGTTCACAGCCCTTAGAAGTTTGCCCTCGGTCATAACGGTTTCGGCGTCAAAATGAGCAACTTGCCCCAAAGCGTGCACGCCCGTATCCGTCCTACCGCTACCGAACACGGTGATTTTTTTACCGAAAATCTCCTTTAATGCGTTTTCAATAGCGTCCTGCACGGTGTCCCCCTTAGGTTGCGACTGCCAGCCCTTGTAGTTCGTGCCGTCATATTCGATTGTAGCCTTGTACCTTGCCATTAGAATATTCCCATCCACAAATAAGTGTCCAGCATAACCACCACGGTGTAGGCAATCATAAACAATGCGCCCACAAGGTCACGCCAGCCGACTTTTAGTACTTTCATTTTGGTCTTTTCACCACCGGACTTGTAGCACCTAGAATCAAGCGCTAGGGCAAGTTCGTCGGATTTTCTAAATGCGCTAACGAACAAAGGAATAAGGATAGGTATAAGCGCCTTACATCTTTTGATTAGTCCACCCTCGTCAATGCTGCTTCCTCTCGCCTTTTGCGCCATTATGATTTTGTCCGTTTCCTCAAGTAAGGTAGGGATAAACCTAAGCGCAATACTCATAACAATCGCAATATCCGATACCGGAACTTTTAATGCCTTTAACGGTTTTAGCATACGCTCTATGCCGTCGGTTAAGTCCATAGGCGACGTGGTCATAGTCAGCAACGTACTGCCAAGCACGAGCAAAAACAACCTTAGCGCCATTTTGATAGCAATGTTTAAAGATACGTCGGTAATGGTAAATACCCACCAACTGCACAAAACCGTGCCTTCCTTGTTCATAAATAGGTTTAGCGCTGCCGTCAGTAGCACGATAAATATCATAGGTTTTACGGTTTTAATAGCATTCCAAAGCGGAACTCTGGAAGCAAAAATCGCCGTAAGCACTACAAAACCTGTAAGTGCGTAGCCAAAATAACTGTTTACGAACATTATGGTTACGATATACAAAATCGCCAGCAAAAGTTTCACTCTGGCGTCCATTTTGTGCACGAAAGATTTTACGGGGTAAAGTTGCCCGAAAGCCACGTTATTCAGCATGAGCGCTACCTCCGTCTTTCGTATTTTTATATTTAACTATCGCCTCGACAAGTTCGTCCTGCGTGATTGCGTTAGCCTGCAAATCAACGCCTTTTTCCTTCAAAAAGTTCTCTATCCTTACAACTAGCGGAAGTTCCAAGCCCATAGAGTAAAGTTCGTCCTTGTGAGCGAAAAGTTCCTTAGGCGGAAGATTATAGGCAAGTTTCCCTTTGTCCAAAACGGCAATTCTATCGGCAAAATCCGATATTTCGTCCATATTGTGACTGATAATCACAATGGTTGGCGTGCACTCCGCTTTCACCCTTCTAATTAGTTCGTACATTTCCTTCCTGCCGCTAGGATCAAGACCTGCCGTAGGCTCGTCCAAAATAAGAATTTTCGGTTTCATAGCAAGCACGCCCGCTATTGCCACTCTTCTTTTTTGACCGCCCGAAAGTTCAAACGGCGACCTGTCTTTAATGGTTTCGTAGTCAAGCCCTACCACCTCGATAGCCTCTTTTACCCTATCCTTAATTTCCTCTTTTGGAATTTTTAGGTTTTTAGGTCCAAACGCCACGTCCTTTTCCACAGTTTCCTCAAAAAGTTGATACTCGGGGTATTGAAAAACCATACCCACTTCGCTACGCAAAACAGAGTACTTCGGCTTTGGTCTTTTTTTATTCGTAAGGGTGATATCGCCAACGGTAATAGTGCCTTCTTGCAACTTAATCAGCCCGTTAATATGCTGAATTAGGGTACTTTTTCCGCTACCCGTATGCCCGATAATGCCTTGAATTTCGTTGTCTTTTATCTCTAAATTTATATTGTCCAGCGCCTTTTTTTCGTAAGGCGTTTTTTTCATATAGGTGAAGGACACACCGTTTATAGTAATTGACATAAACTATCCTCCAACTCCTTTTCGGTAAGAATGCCGCCCGCTACGTCCAGCCCGTTATCTTTTAGTTTGTTAGCGATTTGCCTTGCAAGTGGAAGTTCCAGTTTGCACCTATTTAGCAGTTCCAAATCGTCAAAAATCTCACTTGGCGTGCCCACTCTTTCAATAAATCCGTCGTTCATAACCACCACTTTGTTTGCGCAAACCACCTCTTCCATGTGGTGAGTTATGTGCACTACGGTGATATGCTCGTTGTGGTTTAGTTTCGTAATGGTGTCCATTACCTCTTTTCTGCCCTTAGGATCTAGCATTGCCGTGGACTCGTCAAGAACCAACACCTTAGGAAGAAGCGCAAGCACTCCCGCTATTGCGATACGTTGCTTTTGTCCGCCGCTCATTTTAAAAGGCGTAGCCGTCCTATATTCTAGCATATCCACAACGCTAAGCGCCCACTCTACACGCCTTACAATCTCCTCTCTTACAACGCCGATATTTTCAGGGCCGAAGGCGATATCGTCCTCCACCACGCTTGCTATCATTTGGTTGTCCGGATTTTGAAATACTATCCCTACGCTCTTTCTTATGTCGAACACTTTATCGTCGTCGGTAGTAAGGTTGCCGTAAACTTCCACCGTGCCTTCGCTTGGTAGCATAAGTCCGTTTAGCATCTTAGCAAGGGTGCTTTTACCACTACCGTTGTGCCCTACAAGTGCGACGAAATCCCCCTCCTCGATATCCAAAGAAACGCCTTTAAGCGCCTCTAATTCGTCTTCTTGGCGGGGGTTATATACATATTTTACGTTTTTAATAGATATTGCAGTCATTTTACCTCTTTATACTCTACTAGAATATCACACATTGTATTTTTAAGCAACGAATTTTAGTCCGCTACGATAAAGTTTAGCCTCTTGCTTGAAGCAGAAAACAACCGTTTAAAGTAAATAACTTTTCTTGTTGCGTCATATAATATTCGCGCTTTTTATAGCAAAACTTCGGCTACCAAAAACGCCCTTATTATAAAAAATCCACACTAAAACTCGGTATCTATAAAGTTTTCTGCCGATACTTGTTTAGTTATTCTCTCGTTTTACTCTTTTCAAAAGGTAAAAATCACCTAGTGTTTGTAATTTTTGGTGAAATTAAAAATCATAAAAAACATAATCTTTTTTAAATTATCGTTTTAGGGGGCTTTTTATGTTGACATAAAAAATCAATAATAATATAATTATAAAGATTATAACAATCATAAATTTATACATTCGAAAATTATTATTGGAGGTTTATATAATGAGTACAAAGATGACCATTGACGGTAATACCGCTGCTGCGCATATAGCGTACGCTCTTAGTGAAGTTGCCGCTATCTACCCTATTACTCCGTCCTCTCCTATGGCAGAGAACGCTGACGAATGGGCTACCGCCGGAAGAAAAAATATCTTCGGTGGCGAATTAAAAATAGCAGAAATGCAATCAGAGGCAGGTGCTGCCGGTGCAGTTCACGGCTCTCTAACTGCCGGTGCGCTTACTACTACGTTTACTGCTAGCCAAGGCTTATTGTTGATGATTCCTAATATGTACAAAATCGCAGGCGAATTGTTGCCTTGCGTATTCCACGTAAGTGCTAGAGCGCTTGCTTATCACGCTTTGAATATTTTTGGCGACCATAGTGACGTTATGGCTTGCCGTCAAACCGGATTTGCTATGCTTGCGTCTAACAGCGTTCAAGAGGTTATGGACCTAGCGCTTGTTGCTCACCTATCTTCTTTAAGAGCAAAAGTTCCTTTCCTACACTTCTTTGACGGATTTAGAACTTCTCACGAGGTTTCAAAAATCGAAATGATCGACTATGAAGACATTAAGAAAATCGTTGATATGGACGATATTAAGGACTTCAAAAACAGAGCGTTAAACCCGGAGCACCCTGTTCAAAAAGGTACTGCTCAAAACCCTGATATCTACTTCCAAGGCCGTGAAGCAGGCAACAAATACTACGAGCAAGTTCCTGAAGTAGTAGAAGAGATGATGGCTAAAGTTGAGTCAATCACCGGTAGAAAATACAACCTATTTGACTACTACGGCGCTAAGGACGCTGAAAAAGTTATCGTTATTATGGGTAGCGGCGCTGAGGCTATCGAGGAAACCGTTGATTACCTAAACGCAAAAGGCGAGAAAGTTGGCTTAATCAAAGTAAGACTATATCGTCCGTTTGCTATTGATAGATTTGTAAAAGTTCTTCCTAAGACCTGCAAATTCATTTCGGTTATGGATAGAACTAAGGAAAGCGGAAGTTTGGGCGAGCCACTTTACCTTGACGTTGTTGCCGCTCTTAGCGAGGCAGGCGTTACGGGCGTTAAAGTGCTTGGCGGAAGATACGGACTTGGCTCTAAAGAGTTCAACCCTTCTATGATTAAGGCTATCTTCGACAATATGGGTGGCGAAAACAAAAACCACTTCACCGTTGGTATCGTTGACGACGTAACTAACAGTTCTCTACAAGTTATCGAGAAAATCGACGCTTCTCCAAAGGACGCTATTAGATGTAAATTCTACGGCTTAGGTTCTGACGGAACTGTTGGTTCTAACAAAAACAGCATCAAGATTATCGGTAACTACACCGATAAATATGCTCAAGGATACTTTGCTTACGATAGTAAGAAATCCGGTGGTCTTACCGTTTCTCACTTAAGATTTGGCGACACCCCTATCAAGTCTTCTTACCTAATCGACACCGCAGACTTCGTTGCTTGCCACAACCCTTCTTACGTAACTAAGTACGATATGGTTTCTGACCTAAAAGAAGGCGGCGTATTTTTGCTAAACAGCATTTGGTCACCAGCAGAAATGGATGCTATGCTTCCTGCTCAAATGAAGAACGTAATTGCTAAAAAGCACATTAAGTTCTACACTATCGACGCTATCAAAATCGTTAGCGAAATCGGACTAGGCAACAGAATTAGCACCACGATGCAATCTGCATTCTTCAAACTTGCTAACGTAATGCCTTACGAAGAGGCTGTTAAGCACATGAAAGAGTTCGTTGTTAAATCTTTCAGCAAGAAAGGTGAAAAGGTTGTAAATATGAACTTTGCCGCTATCGACAACGCTGTAACCGGTCTAATTGAGGTAAACTACCCTGAATCTTGGGCCACCACCACCGAAGGCGCTGTTGTTAAACCTGTAAGCGACGATCCATACTACACCGCATTCGTAGAGCCAATGCTTGCTCAAAAAGGTGACGAACTTCCTGTATCTATGATAGAGGCTGACGGACACGTTCCTACCGCTACTACCAGATTTGAAAAGAGAGGCGTTGCTGTTAGCGTTCCGTCTTGGGATATCGACAACTGTATCCAATGTAACCAATGTGCTTTCGTTTGTCCACACGCTGCTATTAGGCCTGTACTACAAACCGAAGAAGTACTTAAAGACGCTCCTAGCACTTTCGCTGTAAAAGACGCTATCGGCTTCAAGGGTTACAAATACAGAATGCAAGTTTCAACCATGGATTGTACAGGTTGCGGCTCTTGTGCTAATATTTGTCCTTCTAAGACCAAGGCATTGACCATGGTTCCTATCGACAAATCTATCGAGCAAGGCGATGCTGCAAACTGGGATTATGCTATGAGTTTGCCTGCTACTACCGCTGAAATTAAGAATATCAACGTAAAGAATAGCCAATTCAAACAACCTTACTTCGAGTTCTCCGGCGCTTGCGCAGGCTGTGGCGAAACCCCTTACATCAAGGTTATCACCCAACTATTCGGCGACAGAATGCTTATTGCTAACGCAACCGGTTGTTCTTCTATCTACGGCGGCTCTGCTCCTACCTGCCCTTACTCTAAGGACGCTAAAGGTAACGGACCTGCTTGGTCAAACAGTTTGTTCGAGGACAACGCTGAGTTCGGTTATGGTATGAACCTTGCTTACGCAACCAGAAGAACGAAACTTGTTGACGATATGAAAGCACTTATCGAAATGGGCATCTGCGACGAATTAAAGGCTGCATTCACCGAGTGGATTGACACCTATAAAGACCTAGAAACCAACAAAGTTGCTAGCGAGAAAGTAAAGGCTATCCTATCTACCGTTGACACCGCTAAATGCGATTGCGACGCTACTAAGAAAGAGACCTTACAAAGAGTTATCGACAACCAAGACTGCCTAGTTAAGAAATCTATTTGGATCTTCGGTGGTGACGGTTGGGCTTACGATATCGGCTTTGGCGGACTAGACCACGTACTTGCTATGGGCGAGGACGTTAACGTACTTGTACTAGACACCGAGGTTTACTCAAATACCGGTGGACAAGCAAGTAAGTCTACCCCAACCGGTTCTGTTGCTAAATTCGCTGCCGGCGGAAAACTAACCAAGAAGAAAGACTTAGGTAGAATTGCTATGAGTTACGGCTACGTATACGTTGCACAATGCTCTATGGGTTCTGACAAAAATCAATTTGTAAAGGCTATCACCGAGGCTGAGGCTTACGACGGACCATCACTAATCATTTGTTATGCTCCTTGTATCAACCACGGTATCAACATGAGCAAATCTCAATTTGAAATGAAGAACGCTGTTGATTCCGGTTACTGGCAACTATACCGTTACAACCCTACTGCTGCTAAGAAATTCAGCCTAGACAGTAAGGAAGCAACGGCTAACTATCAAGACTTCCTACTAAGCGAGAATAGATACGCACAACTTTACAAGGCAAAACCTGAAGTTGCTAAGAAACTATTTGAACTAAACGAGGAACAAGCAAAAGAAAGATATCAAGAATACAAAACTCTTTCTGAACAAGAATAATATAAACCTTAATAATAAAGGCGTTACCGTTTGGTAGCGCCTTTTTTGTTGCTTTTTTACAAAAAAAACACGCCGAAAAGCGTGTTTTTATTTACTATAATAATTATACTATTTTATCCTTATTCTCGTGCTAGGCGCTTTGCCCTCTACTATATCTTTTAAGGTGTACTTGCTGTTTGCGATGAATACTTCCGTGCCGTTTTTAACGGGCTCTTTTATGTACTCTAATTTTGCTTTTGCCCCGTTAGCGCCTTTTCTACTACTGCCGTTGCAGAACTTTTGGAATTCGTTTATATTTTCGATTAGTTCGTAAGCGTCCTTGCCGTTTATCTCCTTAACTAGCGACGTTGCGTCCTTTGGATCGGTGTAAATTCCGTCCACGCTGGTAAGAATAACTAGCCTTTGCGACTTAACTAGGCAGGCAATTTGGCTTGCCGTTTCGTCGTTATCCACGCACTCTACAATGTGCGACTTTTTCGCCTTTAAGTTTTGAATTTCCCACTTTCTGTTTTCCTCGTAACTTACCGCATCGTTGTAGTTAATGATAGGAATTGCGTTTTGGCTAGGGCATCTTAGTAGCATTTTTTTAAGGTTTTCTCTTTTTTCGTCGTCGTTAAAATGGTAGTGCTCCACCAAGATTTGCCTTAGGTTGTAATTGCTGTTCATATACTGGCGGTAATTTTGCATAAGGATAGATTGACCTTGGCTTGAGTAGTCCGTCTTGTTCTCCTCGTCCGTTCCGTCAAGTTCTTTTCCGTTACGCTTAATGTAGTCCAGCCTGCCTATTTCGGTAGCGCCGCTGGTTACCCAAATAAATCCCGGCCTTAACTCCCTTGAAAGCCTTGCAATAATATTGTAGTTTATATCGTGGTATTCCTTGTTTATCAAGGCAACCGAACCGACCTTACCAACTAATTCAATGTCGTATTTTTCCATTTTTCTTCCTTGTCTATTTTAGCCCACACGCCGCCTAACACTATTTAAGGATAATTTACCGCCAAATAGTTTTTGGTAGGTTGTGAGGTAATTCTATAAGAATATAATATACTACGCCCGTCATTTTGTCTACTAAATAACACCTGCCAAGCAGCAAGCGTTACGCTCTTGCCGTTCCCTTTTGTAATTAGCCCTACTACGCAGCCATTTGCTCAGGAGTATACAATGTATTATCTTTCACGCCGAACACCACGTCGCCGTACTTATCGGTGCGGTAGATTTTGTTGCCGTACTTTATCATATTTTCCATTACAGCCACACTAGGCATATCGTTGTACGAACCCTCTTTTACGCTAATAACGGTATACTCGGTTTTTATCATTTTTAAAAACTCTTCGTTATTACTCTTATGTGTAGAACTACCGTGGTGCGCCGCTTTGTACACGTCAAAGTCCATTTCCTTAGTGTTTCTCTTATTATATTCTTTTACAAAATTATCGTGGCTTGTACCTATGCCATCACCCGTAAACAAGAATTGCTTTCCCTGATATGTAAGAACAACGCTAGGTGATATTTCGTTCTTTTGCGCCGCCGTTTTAAACTCTTTGTTGTAAGTTTCGTCCGCCATACAATAAATATCAATTTCGTAACCTGTACCACTAATATTCATAAAATCAACGTTTGGATACACCTTTGCCTTTTGCGTTTTGCCTTTTTCATCGGTGTACGTTTCGTCGTGCGCCTTAGTAAAAAACTCGTAATAGCCTTTGGTGTCAATCACCCCGATTTTTGTTTCGGCGGTGATATCCTTGTACCTATTTAGTTCCGTACCCGCTTTCCAGTTTGGGTAAAGTTTTGGAATAAATAGGTTTTTTATTTCGTACCAACTAAGCACGTCGTCAAATGACTCTACGTGGTCACTATCGGTATGAGTTAAAAGTGCGTAATCGATAACCCTTACTCCTTGCTTATCCAAATACGCCTTTATGGTATCCTTTTTTCCGCCTGCGTCAATCAGCATATTTCTGCCGTCAGGAAGTTTGATTAAAATGCAATCCGCTTGCCCAACGTCAATATAATGCACCTCGAGTTTCCCTCGGTTTTCGATAATGTTAAAGTGGTTTAAGTTTTCCTCTTGGTACACGTCAAAAGTAAACGAGGTAACTTTGTTGCCGCCCGGGGTGTTGTCCTTTGGCTCGTAAAAAACAAAGTAATACACCATACCGCAGGTTAAAGCAACCACAAGAAGAACCGTGACGGCTATATTAAACTGACGTAATTTGCCGTGCTTTTTCGCCGTCTTTCTGGCGGATTTGTACACCTTTTCCACAGCCTTTTGCGTGTCGGACTTAGATGCGCTAGATTTATTTGCCGTGCCGGACCTAGTTGCGCTTGTTTTAGTAGAACCACTCTTACTAGAAGTGGATTTAGTGGTATTTGACTTACTAGAAGTTGATTTAGTAGAACTAGCCTTACTGCCGTTACTTTTAGCGCCACTCGTAGATTTTTTCGGTGTCTTTTTAGCGTTAGAATTTTCTTTCTTTCCGTCGTTATTAGATTTTTCTGCCATATTTTTCCTTATCTTACAAGTTTATTTCTCTTTCCCTTAATTTATTATACTAAGAGATTTGCATTTTTACAACAAAAAAGAACGCCGAAGCGTCCCTTTTTTTAATATGGTTTTTTAAATTTTAGTCGTCCACGTCGAAATGTTCTAGCATTGATTTTTTAGGAATAGCCCTAGAATCGCCGTGTTTTACAAATAGTAGCATTACAAGTGACAATATGAAGAATACTATTGCGTAGATAAACATATATTGTCTGCCAAACTTCATAATAAGTCCTGCTAAGAACGGAGTGATTGCTTGCGCCGACATCGTAGCCGTGTAGTAAACGCCCGTGTACTTACCGACGTCTGCGCCCTTGCACGTTTCAAGCACCATAGGTAAGGTGTTTACGTTGATTGTGATAGCAGCGTAGGTAACCATAAACCACGAAATAACGAACAGCCAGTTGAAACTTGGTTTTACGAAGAAACCGATAATAAACGCTATGATTGCTAGAATTAAGCCGACAAGTATCGTCTTTTTCCTGCCGAACTTGGTTGCCATCCAGCCAACCGGGATAAACGCAATCGCCGAGAATACCGTAGCCGCCATAACGATGTTACCAGCCATAGCCGTTTCAAAGCCTAAGTTTTGAGTAAGGTAAACCGATAGGTTAGAGTTTACGGCGTTGTGCCCCATAAACCACATAAATATCGAGCCAAGTAGCAAGAAGAAACTAACCTTTTTGCCCTTGTTAAGTTCTTCTACGCTTACGCCCTCTTGTGCAGCCTCTTCGGTGTCGTCATCGTCGTCAAAGCCAAACTCCTCGCACAAGTTTTTCTTTTGTTCAAGTAGTTTGTTCTCCTTAACCGTGCCCATAAATACGCCTAGCATAACTATCATTAGTATACCAACCGACGTCCACGCCCAAATATAACTATCATACGCTCCTTTGGACACGAATTTTAGCACTATCGTGCTCATAAACAACATTACTAGCACTTGACCTACACCACCCATAAGATTGATGATTGCGTTCGCCTTACTTCTAAGTGGTTTTGGCGTAACGTCCGGCATAAGTGCAACCGCAGGCGACCTGAAACTTGCCATAGCAAGCAGTAGTAATAATAGCATTACCATAAATCCTGCAAGCACGCCCGGATTTTTTGCCGTGTAGTTGTGATAAATATATTCCTCCACAAACGGTTGAATTTTCTCGTTGTAGGTCATATTCTTTGCTGCGTTGCCGCTCTCTACTACCTTTTCGGTAGTGCGGATAAACTCGTCACGAGCGATGCCCTCCGGCTTTTCGCTATCGTAAACAAGCGCAAGTTTTTTAACGTTTTGGCAAGGCAAGAACACGTAGTTGTAAGCCATTACGTCCTTTTTGGTAATAGTCTTGAACGCTGCCTTTACGTCCTCTTCCTTAGTAATATCGTAAGCCGAGCCGTCAGCCTTTTTGTTTTCAAGCATATATGCTTTCATCACGCCTTCAATCGTGGTAGACTTTTCGTCGGCGGCAGCAATCTTACCCGTTTTTAAGATATCGTTTAGTATTGCGTTGTCGTAAGCCTCGTCCACCGTTACGATTTCAGAGTCCATCGTCTTTTTAACCTCTGCGGTTTGGATATTTTCCACAACCGGAAGTATCACAAGGCAGATAACCGACAAAATCGTGCCCACCAAAATAAACGGCGTTCTTTTGCCCATTTTGGAATTGACCTTATCCGATATTGTACCGAACAAAGGCAACAAAACCAAAGCAAGAATATTATCTAGTCCCATTATCAGACCACGCATTGCGTCCGACAAGCCGAACGTCCTGTTAATCATTAGCGGAACTAAAAAGTCGTACGCATACCAGAATGCAGATATAATAGCAAACGCAAAACCAACTAATATGGTATTTTTGTAGTTTAACTTCATACCTGTATTTTCAGTCTTTTTTTCTTTCCTTCTCATAAATTTCTCCCTTATGAAAGTCGCTAAGTACATTATACTAATTTAAAAAGCCTTTGTAAATACTACTTGCAATCTAATTAGCGATATATTACCTAACTTTTCCCTCTATTCCCCTTTTATCGCTTTAAGCAAAACAAAATCTTCGTTTTTAACGTCGATTTCGTCGCCTTTAATATATATTCTGCCCGTAAATAAATCCTCATAGCCCTCATTTAGCAGATATTTATCATCTTTTCCGCTGTTGTTTACAATCACTTTTACGTTATCTCTGTCGTAAACTATCATATCGCAGTCGTAGTCAAAACTAATGCCCTTTGTGTCGGCTAGGTTCTCGTTATGAATTTTGCCCATCTTTACGTAGAAGTCGTGTAAAGCCTCGTCCTTAGCAACAAACGGCACTCGTGACAGAGGATCGTCCCAGCCCGTTAGCCCTTGCTCGTCGCCGTAAAACACCGTTGGAGAGCCTATTAAGGTGTATTGCATTACTACGCCGAGTTTTAATAGTCTAACCGCATTTTCGTACTCTTCGTCCGTGAACTTGTACGCTTGTCTTTCAGCTTCGGTCATTTTGCTTACGTTCACCTTGGACAAAACGTTGATGATTCTGTACGTGTCGTGAGAGTCTAGCATCGTTAAAGAAACTTCCAAAGAAGAGGTAGGATAGTTGTTGATAATAGAGCAAACAACCTCCATAAAATCCTCCTTTTCCCCCGTTAGTAAGTAGCCGATTATTGCGTCTTTTACGGGGTAGTTCATCACTCCGTCAAGTTGACCTCCTAGTAAGTACGGTCTTCTTGTAGAGTAACTAACCTTGGTGGTTGCGTCCTCCCACACCTCGCCGATAATTACCGCATCTTCGTTAATAGATTTCACCTTTTGCCTAATTTTGTCAACGAAAAACTCGGGAAGTTCGTCCGCTACGTCCAGCCTCCAACCGCTAATACCCTTTTTCGTCCACTTGTCTAATACCTCGTCGAAAATTAGGTGCTGATAACTAGGCGACTTCTTGTTAGTCACGGTAGGAACGACCGTGCACCCCCACCAGCAAGCGTACTTATCGGGAAAACTTGAAAAAGAGTACCAGTCGTAGTACTTAGAGGATTTGTCGTTATACGCACCCACGCTGTCGTAAGTTTTGTTTTTGTTAAAGTACAAACTGTCGCTACCCGTGTGGTTAAACACCCCGTCCAGCATTACGCCGATGCCACGCTTTTTCGCCTCAAAAATAAGTTCGTCAAAGTCCGCCTCGCTGCCCAGTAATTCGTCTATTTTCATATAGTCGCCCGTGTCGTAGCGGTGATTACTGCTCGACTTAAAGATAGGCGACAAGTAGATATTTTTTACGCCAAGTTCTTTGATATAATCTAGTTTTTGGGTAATACCCGATAGGTTACCTTTGTAAAAATCGTTTGCCCTGTACACCCCGTCGCTATCCACGATAGTTAGAGGCTCGTCCCAGCGCTTTTCCACGCCGTTTTTTGTAAAAGGCAACTTTTTACCCACGTTAAACCTATCCACAAATATTTGATAAGTAATATTGTTTTTTCTCGCATTCGGTACTTTATACCCTTGTTTTGACACCGTTAACTGCCATTCCGGTAAAAAGTCCTGTATTTTCGCTCTTTGATTACTATCCCTTCCGACAAACCTGATTCCGCTACTAACGTCTATCTCAAAGCGGTAATAGTAGATACCTTCCTTCCCCACGGTAAAGGTTAGTTCGAATATATCGTAGCCAAACTCCTCGCCCGTTTTTATAAAATTAAAGTTCTCGCCCTCGCTACTATCGATAAACCTCAGCACCATACGTAAACCTAATGCGTTTTCCGTTTTGCTTACTTTTACACGCAAAAATACGGGGCTACTTGTGTAAACAGCCCCGATAGGATTTTTGTCGATAAGAGAATTAAAAATTATCCTCTCCATTATTTTCTTGTAACAGGAGTTAAGTTCCAAATTCTGTCGGCATATTCTTTTACCGCTCTATCGCTAGAGAAGAAACCTGCCTTTGCAATATTGATTAAACTCATTCTTTGGAATTTTTCTTTATCCAAATAGGTCTTTGTTAGGTCGTTTTGCCTGTTCTTGTAACTTTCAAAGTCCGCTAAGCATAGGTACGGATCTTTAAATAGCAAGTAGTCCGCAATCTCGCCAAAGTTCGTGTTGTTCACGCCGTTTCTAAGTTCCGATATCACACGTTTTAGGCTGTCGCTTTCGTTGTAGTATTTGGTTGGGTTGTAGCCCTCGGCATACAACTTGTTTACTTGCTCAGTTAGTAAGCCGAAGATAAACATATTCTCCTCGCCAACAGCCTCTGCAATCTCCACGTTTGCGCCGTCCATAGTGCCGATGGTTACCGCTCCGTTTATCATAAACTTCATATTGCCCGTGCCCGACGCCTCTTTACCTGCCACCGATATTTGCTCGCTAACTTCGGACGCAGGCATAATCCTTTCTGCTAGGCTAACCGAATAGTTTTCCAAAAATACTACTTTTAGTTTGTCGTTTATGCTCTTGTCGTTGTTGATTACCTCGCCAAGCATTACTATAAGCCTAATAATTTGCTTTGCCATATAGTAACTAGACGCAGCCTTAGCGCTGAAAATGTACACCTTTGGCACGATATCCATATTAGGATTATCTTTTAGCATATAGTAAGTGTCCATAATATTTAATACGTTTAGTAGTTGTCTCTTGTACTCGTGCAACCTCTTTACTTGTACGTCGAATATTGCGTTAGGGCTAACTAGCACGCCGTTTTGCTCGTAAATAAAGTTTGCTAAATCCTCTTTATTTGCAAGTTTTATCTTGGCAAGTTCGTCCAAAACCTTTTTATCGCCTTGGTACTTCAACAGTTTTTCCAGTTCCTCGGACTTAGTCATAAAGCCATCACCGATAAGTTCCGTAATAAGTTTGGTTAGCCTTGGATTAGCAACTTTTAGCCACCTTCTGTGCGTAATGCCGTTCGTTACGTTGGTGAATTTTTCCGGCGCTATAGAATAATAGTCCTTAAACACGTCCTTTTTCAAAATCTCGGAGTGTAGCATAGACACGCCGTTGATTTTGTGCGATGCTGCAAGGCATAGATTTGCCATTTTGATTTGTTCGTACGAGATAATAGCGTTGTTTGCCACCTTCTCGTTATCGTTTGTAAAATGTTGCCACAATACTTCGCAATATCTACGGTTGATTTCCTCGATAATTTGATAAATTCTCGGTAGTAAGGTCTTGAATAACGATATAGGCCACTTTTCAAGCGCCTCGCTCATAACGGTGTGGTTGGTGTAAGAAGTTGCGTTTGTAACGATTTCCCAAGCCTTATCCCAGTCGTAGTCGTACTCGTCAACAAGCAACCTCATAAGTTCGGGAATGCAAAGCGTAGGGTGAGTATCGTTAATGTGGATTGCCACCTTATCCGCTAGGTTATCCAGCGTTTTGTACGCCTTTAAGTGCCTGTTGATAATGTATTGCATAGATGCGGATACAAAGAAGTATTGTTGCTTTAATCTTAAAGATTTTCCTTCGTAATTGTTGTCGGCAGGATACAAAACCTTACTGATACTTTCAGCCATAGCCTTTTCTTCCATAGCCTTTACGTACTCTCCTTGCGAGAATAGTTTCATATCGAATGCGTTTCTTGCCTCAGCCGACCAAAGCCTTAGTTTGTTTACGGCAAAGTCGTTGTAACCTGATATATTCATATCATAAGGCACAGCCTTTATCGTGGTGTAGCCGGTATGCTCCACCCTAAGTTTGCCGTTTTCCCAATGTTGCTTTACCGTGCCGCCAAGTCTTACGTCTAACGTGCCTTCAGGACGAGGTGCAAGCCATACCGAGCCGTTTTTTAGCCACTCGTCCGGCATTTCTATTTGCCAGCCGTCCACTATCTTTTGCTTGAAGATACCGTAGTCGTACCTAATACTAAAACCCGACGCTACGTATCCTAGCGAGGTCAAACTTTCCATATAAGCAGCAGCAAGCCTACCAAGACCTCCGTTACCTAAGCCTGCGTCCGGCTCTAATTCGTACAAGTCGTCGATATCATAGCCTAATTTTTTTACAACCTTAGTAAATACGTCGGTCATCTCCATATTTGCAAGGTGGTTTTTTAGCGACCTACCTAGCAAAAACTCCATAGACATATAATATACTCTCTTTTGTTCTTCCTCTCTTACTTGCCTTTTAAATACTAGCCTGCGGTTTGTTAAAATATCCTTAACAACCGAACATACTGCTTGGTATAATTGATTTTTGCTTACCTCTTGCGGTGTTTTACCAAAGTATCTCGCTGTATTTTCAGCAAGCCTTTCTTCGATTTCTTTTGCTGTAATTTTGTCCATAAATCTCCTAGTTTATTATTTGGTTATTTCGTCGTAAATCTCTACGTATTTTTTTGCCGAATTATCCCAACTGAAATCTTCTTTTGCCATATTCTTTTGTACTTGTTTGATTAGTTCCTTATCGAAGAACGCCCCAAACGACCTCCAAACCGCATCTAACATATCGTAAGAATTAAAGGTTTTAAAGGTGAATCCTGTGCCCGTCTTTTTAACAGGGTTTATAGGTTTTACGGTGTCCACAAGTCCGCCCGTTTCCCTAACGACAGGGATAGTGCCGTAGCGCATTGCCACCATTTGACTTAGTCCGCAAGGCTCGAACTGGCTTGGCATCAAGAAAAAGTCGCTGCTTGCGTAAATTTTCGATGCAAGGTCTGTTGAGAAGTTGATAATTACTTTTAGTTTAGTTGGGTAAATCTCCGCCATAGCAGACAGCAAACTCTCGTACTTCCAGTCGCCCTGACCTAGTATTACAAGTTGCAAATCCGCCGATAGCATTTCCTCTAATCTTTCGCACACAAGGTCTAAGCCCTTTTGGTCGGTAAGCCTAGTAATCATAGCGTACATAGGCGTATTCTCGCTGTAAGGAAGGTTCAACATTTCGCAAAGTGCTTGCTTGTTTTTTGCCTTTCTTCCTATCGACCTAATCGTGTAGTTTTCCACTAGCGCCTTGTCGGTTTTCGGGTTGAACACGTCAACGTCGATTCCGTTCACGATGCCACGTAGTTTGTAACTTCTTTCTTGTAAAATAGTGTCCAGCCCGAAACTATAATACGGATAGGTGATTTCGTGTGCGTAAGTTTCACTTACGGTAGTTACCATATTGCTGCATTCGATACCGCCTTTTAGGTAATTGCAGCAGTCATTATATTCTACTAATTTTTGGCTATTCTCGTCAAGTCCTAACATATCACCTGACAAAAATTTATCATATTGCCCTTGGAATTTAATATTGTGGATAGTTAGTACCGTCTTAGTGTTTTTGTATCCCTCGGTATTCCTATAAAATACGTCCAAAAATACGGGAACAAGCGAAGTTTGCCAGTCGTTACAATGAATAACGTCCGGGTAAAAATCCGTAAGTGTAGCCACTTCTAAAATTGCTTTTGAGAAGAAAGCAAACCTTTCGCCGTCGTCAAAATGCCCGTAAATATTTTGCCTGTCAAAGTAGTACAAATTATCCAAGAAGTAGTAAACTACTCCGTCCATACTTAGTTCGTACAATCCGCAATACTGATTACGCCAAGCAAGGTTTACGTTTATTGCGCCCCTTGAAATTGCCGTTCTAAGATATTTTTTATCTATGCTAGCGTACATAGGCATAATTACTCTTACGTCGTGCCCCATTTTAGCAAGTGATTTTGGCAAAGCGCCCGCTACGTCACCTAGTCCGCCCGTTTTAATAAACGGAGCAACTTCTGACGAACAAAATAGTATTTTCATATATACCTCCTTATACCGTCTTATCCTTTGCGATTGCTATAGGATAACTCTCGTGTCCCGATAGGTTTCTACCGCTCTTAATCACAACGTTTTTATCGGTGATTGTGTAGTTTATGCTGGAATCCGTCATAATTAGTCCCTTTTGCATTACGATAGAGTTTTGAACAACTGCGCCCTTTTCTACTGTGACGCCTCTGAATAAAATAGAGTTTTCTACCACGCCGTCGATTACGCAACCATCTGCAATTAGCGAGTTTTTAACTACTGCGTTTTCCTTATATACGGTAGGGGCGCTGTCCATAACCTTGGTAAGCACCTTGCCGTTGGTTTCGAAAATCTCTTTTCTTAGGTTGTAATCTAGCATATCCATACTGGTGTCGTAGTAGGTTTTGATATGGTCGATAACGCTTACGTACCCATCGGTGTAATAGGTGTTGATAAACATATTGTTTACGTTGTTTAGGATAATGTATTTTTCAAAATCCATTTGACCTCTTGCGTACGCATCGTCCACTAATTTTATCAAAAATTCCTTTTCGATTACGTACACTTTTAGGTTTACGAGTTTTTCGTTATTGTTTGGTACGGTGGTTAGCATCATATCCGTCAGTCTACCGTTTTCGTCCACCGACACGATATTAGAGTTTGCGTACATATTAGTGGTTTTGTAAGTAACCATAGTGATGTCCGCACCGCTCTCTTCGTGCTTTTCCACAATATCCTCGAAGTCCAGCCTGCAAATAATATTAGACGGAGTAAGTACCACGTACTTTTCCTTTCTCTTGTTTAGGTAGTTTTTGATGCCGTAAAGCGCCTCAACCGTGCCTTGATAACTGGTGCTGTTATTTAATACGTACGGTGGGAACATTACTATTCCGCCGTTTTTTCTGGACAAATCCCAGTCCTTTCCAAGCCTAATGTGGTCCATTAAAGAACTGTAATTACTTCTTGTGATTAGTCCTATTGATATTATGCCCGAATTAACCAAATTAGATAAGGTAAAGTCGATAATCCTATACCTAGCGCAGAATGGTAAAGACGCCGTCGTTCTATGTATAGTCAATTCGTTTAGTTTGTTTTCTTGTTCTAGTGCGTACACAACGCCAATCGCATTTCCTATCATAATTATTCTCCTATCATCTCGTCTTCTTTTACCACCGTGCCTTGTGGCAACTTAACCTTAGAGCCCACAACCGCTATCTTCCACTCACCGTTTACGCAATGACCTTCCGGGCTACCTACTTTTGCTTTTTTGCCAACGTGTGCGTTAGAGCCTATTATAGAGTAGTTGACCTCTGCATCCTCGTCGATAATAGCGTTGTTGAAGATTACGCTGTTTTTAACCTTTGCACCCTTAGCGATAATTGCGCCCCTGAATATTACGCTGTTTTCCACGTCGCCGTCTATGTAACCGCCCTCTGATATAGCGGAGTTTTTAATGGTGGCGTTGTTGCCTACGTAATGCGGGGTTTCAGCCATATTCCTTGCGTAGATTTTCCACGAATTGTCCGATAGGTTTAGCCCGCTATTCGGATCAAGTACGTCCATATTAGCCTCCCACAAGGACGATATCGTTCCAACGTCCTTCCAGTAGCCGCTAAAATCGTAACTATATAGTTTTTCGCCGTTTTCCAGCATTTTAGGAATAATGTTTTTACCAAAGTCGTTAGAACTGGTTTTGTCCTCTTCGTCCATCTCTAAGTACTTTTTAAGTACAGGCCAGTTGTAGATATATATTCCCATAGAGGCTTTCGTGCTTTTCGGTTGCTTTGGCTTTTCCTCAAATTCGTAAATTTTGCCGTCTTTATCGGTGTTCATAATACCGAACCTACTTGCCTCCTCCAAAGGAACGTTGATAACGGCTATCGTACAATCCGCACCCTTCTCTTTGTGTTGGTCAAGCATTAGTTCGTAATTCATTTTGTAGATATGGTCGCCCGATAAGATTAAAACGTACTCCGGGTTGAACCTATCTATAAATTGTATGTTTTGATAAATAGCGTTAGCAGTACCTTTGTACCACTCGCCTGCTTTTGCTTTCATATAAGGAGGCAAAACGTAAGCGCCGCCGTTTATTCTATCTAAGTCCCAAGGCTGTCCGTTGCCTATGTATTGATTTAATTCAAACGGTTGGTATTGCGTAAGTACGCCCACCGTATCTATACCGGAATTTATGCAGTTAGATAACGTAAAATCGATTATCCTATACTTTGCTCCAAACGGAACTGCCGGTTTTGCAACGTTTTGAGTAAGCACGCCAAGTCTTGTACCTTGACCGCCTGCAAGCAACATTGCTACGCATTCTTTACTATTGTTATACATTCCCCTCTTTCCTCCTTAAAATCGTTACGCTGTTTTTAGGAATCAGCATTTTTATACTTTGATTTTGATTGTGATATTTAAATTTGCGTGGTTTGTAACTTGCCTTGCCCTCTTTTACGCTGCCGTATTTTGCCTTGTCGCTGGAAAATACCACTTCGTACTCGGCAAATTCAGGAACGCCAAGGACGTAATTTTTCCTAGTTACCGGCGAGAAGTTTATCACCACCACGTAATAGTCGCCGTTTTTCGCATACCTAGTATATGCAATAATGTTTTGCGTTTTGTCCTCCACCACCAGCCAATTAAAGCCAAGATAACAGGTATCCTGCTCGTACAGGCAAGGTGAAGAAATATATAATTCGTTTAAATCCTTTACAAACCTTTGGAATTTAGCGTGCATAGGATAGTCAAGAAGCAGCCAGTCCAAGCCTTTCTTGTAATCCCACTCTATAAACTGCGCAAACTCGTTGCCCATAAAGGACAATTTTTTGCCAACGAAGGTCATAAAGTAGCCGTACAAAGCCTTTAAACTTTCAAACTTTTGCGTGTAGTCGCCGTAATTTTTGCCTATAAGCGACTTTTTGCCGTGCACCACCTCGTCGTGAGAAAGTGGCAAAATAAAGTTCTCGCTGTAAGCATACGTAAGCGAAAAAGTAAGTTTATTGTGGTTATCCTTCCTGAAAAACGGATCGGTTTCGATATAACTTAAAGTGTCGTTCATCCAACCCATATTCCACTTGTAGTTAAAGCCAAGCCCTCCGTCGTAACTAGGCTTTGTAACCATAGGAAAACTTGTGGACTCCTCTGCAATAGTTATTACGCCCGTACCCTCTTGAAGCACCACTTTGTTCATATTCTGCAAAAATTTAATCGCATCATGGTTGTAGTTGCCTCCCTCACGGTTAGGCTTCCATTCCCCTTCCTTTTTGTCGTAGTCAAGGTAGAGCATACTAGCCACGGCGTCCACCCTAAGCCCGTCGATATGATATACGTCCGTCCAGAACTTTGCAGAGGAAATCAAGAAACTTTGAACCTCCGGCTTAGAATAATCGAACACCTTCGTGCCCCACTCCTTATGCTCCATCCATTCCTCGTCGTACTCGTACATAGACGTGCCGTCAAAATTGCTTAGACCGTGCTTATCCTTAGGAAAATGCGACACAACCCAGTCAAGTATTACGCCGATATTATTCTCGTGGCACTTATCCACAAGGTACATAAAATCGCTAGGCGTTCCGTACCTACTGGTTGGCGCAAATAAGCCCGTGATTTGATACCCCCAAGAGCCGTCGAAAGGATACTCCGTTATCGGCAACAACTCGATATGAGTGTAATGCATTGACTTGCAGTAAGCGACGATTTGGTTTGCAAACTCTCTGTAACTAAACACGTTGCCGTCGTCGTACCTACGCCACGAACCGATATGCACTTCGTAAATGTTCATAGGGTTTACGTAAGTATCGGTTTTTGCCCTCTTTTCCAGCCACTTTTTGTCGTGCCAGCGATAACCGGACAAGTCGTACAATTTACTTGCGGTACTAGGTGCTGTTTCAGCGTGTAATGCGTAAGGATCTGCCTTAAAAACTATCTCCCCCTTGTAATCCTCGATTGCATACTTATAGTTGTCGAACTCTTTTAAGCCCTCGACAAACAACCTGAAAATACCTTGGTCGCTGATTTTTTCCATAAAGTTTTTGCTGTCGTCCCAGCCGTTAAAATCGCCCACCAGCCTTACTGATTTTGCGTTTTTAGCGTACACGGTAAATTCCCACCCCGCTTTTTTGTTTAAAACCGTGCGACGTGGCGAAAAAAACTTGTAGGCCTCGTAATTAGTGCCTTGAAAAAATAAATAAATCGGAATCTCGTCCTTCTTACGAATTAAATCTTTCATAAGGTAATTATAACAAAATAATTATCTTTATACAATATCACTATCTAAAATTTCTATACCTTTATTTATAAAATTTACATAAAAAACACCAAATTTTCCGTTATTTAGCGTCAAAATCTCTTTTATTGCGGTTTTCGTGCTCTCCTCATCCGAAAAATATCCCAAAACTCCGCTACCGCTACCCGTCATAAACGCCTTGCCGCCCACCTTTTCTATCAGCGCAATTTTTTCATCGATTAGCGGGTTTAATCTTGACGAACTATCGTAAAGTGCGTTGCAAAAATGCTCGCTAGCCCCGTCGTTATCGCCTTTAATTAGTTTTTTAACTAGGCTTTTGTTGTCAAACCTATTGTAGCCGTAAGAGTAGGTTTTGTAACTTTTGGCAGTATCCACGCCCTCGCTATCGGTAAGCAAAGCAAAACAAAGAGGCTTGGTGTAAATCTCGGTAGATATCACCTCACCAACGCCGCTAACTCGCCTAGTTCCGCCGTAAAGCATAAACTTAACGTCGCTACCCACCTTGGCTAAGTCCTCGTCCAAAATATCCTCCACCTCTAAGCCGTTCATTTTTGCCATACCGAAAATCACCCCCGAGGCATCGGCAGACGAGCCCCCAAGCCCGCTTTTTTCGGGGATATTTTTCTCTATATAAATATCCGCACCTTTTAGTCCGTACCTTTTCACCATCATTTCGGCGGATTTTTTTGCAATATCATTTTCGTAACTTCTTTTATCAAAATATTCCACGGTTATCTTATCGTCGCAACGCTTGTTTAAAGTTATCACGTCAAAAAGCGACACCGACGAAAAAACGGAGTCTAACAAATGATACCCGTCCTCTCTTTTACCCGTAATATCTAGTGACAAATTGATTTTTGCATATACTTTTAGTTTCAACATAAAATGACCTCGCATTGAGGTCATTATATAATATTTTGCCGTTTTTTTCAACTATCAGCCGTAATTTCTACTAAGTTTGCGGTAATAGTACAGTTTATCGCCAAGTTTTAGAGGCTCGGTTAGGCTTGGATTTTGCCTTTCCAGTTCCTCAGGCGTAGTAAGTAAAGTTTTTGCCACCTCGAAAAAGGTTTTCGGCTTGTCGATAACGATTATGCTTATTGCGTTTTCCTTAGCCTCTATTACCCCCGTTTCCTCAGCCTCTGTCACCGCTTCTAATTCTTGAATATTGCGTTTTTCGTAACAGAATTTTATTGTGGTATCGATTACGATTTCGTTGTCGCTCTTTTTCCTTGCCGTAATTTCGACCACTTTGCCCGTTATCATATTTAGGTCGGTTAGCGCTTCATCCACTTCTTTTTCGTACGGGCTTTCTATATTTATAGAGCATACGTTGTTTTCCTGCTTATATAGTAAACAAGCGGTAACAACGCCCCTAATCACGCTAATTCGCCCGTCGTAACTCACGCCGGACACAACGTTTTTAGGGCAAATCACACCTATAATTTCCTTGCTTTCGGCATCGTCTATTTTGCTTTCGCCGGTTATTCTTTCGGTAAAACAGCCGTAACCTATAAAGTTAGTTGCCTCGACTTTCTCTTTTTTTAATTCTAATTTATTGCACATAGAGTACATATCGCTAACTACTTCCACTTCAAGCGGCTTGAACACAACAACCCTTAATCCTGCGCAAATTCTTAGTCTCAAACACTCCTCGCCCTCTTTCGCTATCACCTTTGTGCTCTCAACGTACGCCTTTGCGTAAGCGCTACAACTTTCGTCGCACGCACCCTCGATTTCTTCGTTAAAAGGCAGTATAAAGCGCCTTGTTGCCACGTTGTTTCCCTCTTTATAGGTAGCCGTCACGTAGCACTCGCCACTTGCGGTGATTTTGTTAGCGTCGCACTTTGTTTCGATAAGCAGAATATTGCTGTCTAGGGCTATAATTTCGTCGAATTTACATGCGTTTTCCTCCTCTATCGTAAAGGAATTTACAAGCGTGGTCACGTAGTTATCCACCACCGCTTTTTCCGTTTTACAATAACATTCCTCGCCTGTCGGCGCTAGCACCCTTATAGGATTTTCGTAGATTTTGTACGCCTTCACCCTAATATTTGAGGATAGCCTTACAATATCCATACCGCTACTTGTCACGCTAACCACGTCGCAATCCACTATGATTTTGTCGGTTTCTAAGATTTTGTCCGAACTAATCGACTCGGCAAAATCGCACGAATAACTAAGTGCTTTCACCTCGTCCTCTTGGTTTACGTAACTTAAACGGTAGTTAATTTTGCCCGTAAATTTCACTTCTTTGCCTATCACGTCGTACCCGTCCACAATGCCCACGCCGTCTAGGTGTAGTATCCTTTTTACGTCGTCGTAAGTTAAATCATTCACCCTGCACTCCACGGCAAACTGCTTATTTTCAACAAGGCAAATCCCCTCGCCGCTTAATTGTTGGTACTGAAATTCCATACTTTAATCCTCCTATAACTCGTATCCTTATATGTTTATTAGAGGATAATTCTTTTTATGCCAAAAATAAAAATAAAATTGAGCGCTATTAGGCTTAGACTAATTTACCCCAAAACCTCGCCAAAACCCGCCATTATTCTAGATTATATATTTATATATACAAAATACTATATAATCGCTATGTAGCGAATTTTTGCACGATACTGCAAGTGTTTTGATTGCCCAAAAAGATATACCGCATTTTCTAAACGCCTATAACCGCTTTTATTTAATTAAACGCTACCGAAAATACTTAAAATAACGTATAGCAATTAAATTGCCGCTTACTAAAATTTTTTAGTGATTAAACCAACACCACCAAAAACGCAAGTTCGTTGCAAATCAAAAAAATTTATATAAACAATATATATGAACAATAATTATAGTAGGCAATAAAATAATGATTATACAACAATTAAAACAACTATTTATTCAAAAATGCCGTAATCAATAAAAAATACTACTACAAGCAATATAATAATGCTTAACAAGTAGTATCGGGAAAACACGGCTTTGTACTGATTTTAGCCAACAAAAAAAGGGCTTAGTAGCCCTTTTGTTTTATTCTTCTTCCTCTTCGTCCTCGTCGAACTCGTCCTCTTCCATTTTGTCAAGACTTAGTTCGCTGTCGTCGTCAATTCCTAAGTCCTCGTCCTCCTTAGACCAGTCGTCATCTTTCTCTTCGCTTTCCTCCCTAGCAATCTTAGTACGACACTCGTCGCACATATCTTGACCGACAGGAATATAGTTATCTTTACAAATTGGGCATGGAACTAAATCCTCTTCGTACTCGTCCTCGTCGATAAGTTCGATTCCTCCCATTTTAAGTTCGGCTTTACATACGTCGCAAAGTTCCTCACCTTCCAAAATATAATTCAGTTCACAACGTGGGCATTTAATATATTTAGCCATAATAAAACTCTCCTAATAAATAACTGGTTATATTATATTTACTAAACGCTATATTGTAAACTAATTTACGATACTTTTTTCATATTTTTTAATATTTATTCAATATATCGCATATTTTCAGGTTTAAGCCCCTTCGATTAGCATTTTATCGGCAACCAAAGCGATAAACTCGCCGTTTGTTGGCTTGTCGTTTGCAGAGTACACCTTAATTCCAAAGATTTGGTTTATATTCTCTATTTTTCCCCTGTTCCAAGCCACTTCGATTGCGTGCCTAATTGCCCTTTCCACCTTGCTTGCCGTCGTTTCAAACTTCTCTGCTATGGACGGGTACAATTTTTTGGTAATGGAATTGATTATTTCGGGGCTATCCACCGCCATTTTTATTGCCTCACGCAAAAATTGATAGCCTTTAATGTGCGCAGGTATTCCCACCGATATAAAGATATTTGCAATCTTTTCGTCTAGTGCGTTTTTGGTTGGCTTTGCAACCTCCTCCATCACCACTTCTTGCGAGCCCTTTTCAAACTCTATCAGCCTTTCCCTTAGGCTTGAAGTTACAAACGGCTTTGCGATAAAGTAATCCGCACCGTACTTGATTGCCTTACTAATAAAGCCGTCGCTAGCAAGTTGCGACATAATAATCACCGTGGTTTTACTTCTGTCCAGTTTGTACTTTATCTCGCTAAGCACTCCAAATCCGTCAAGTTCGGGCATTACGATATCTAGTAATACGTAATCAGGGTTTAGGGTTTCTATTTTGTTTATGGCGTCTAATCCGTCGTTTGCTACTGCTACCACCTCAAAGTCTTTATCGTTAGAAAAAAAATCGGTTAATTCTTTAGTAAGCGTCAAACTATCGTCAACAATAATTATAGTCTTTTTTGCCATAACGTCCTCCGTATTTTTAATTCCATTAAATTATAACAAAAAATTCGAACAAATTTTCGAACATATTGCGGAAAATAAGCATTATTTTGTAATGTTTTGTCGAATTTTATCGAATTTGAAAAAACTATTTATTAAAAAGTTAGTATTTTTCTTCTAAACAAAATTTTCCACGAAAAAAGAGGAAGTTGCCTTCCTCTTTTTTTATATTGAAAATCATATTATTTCTTTTCTTCTTCTTTCTTCAAAGCGTTGCTATCGGCGGTGGTCATTTTACCAACAAGTTCAGGATTTACCTTGCTGCTGCCCTCCTCTAATTCTTCGGTAGTGTTCACTTTGGTTACGTTAATTCTGTAAACGTAGTCCTTCTTTGCAGAGTAGTCAAAGTAGAAGTAGTCGCCGATAAACTCGTTTCCGAATAGGTTAGCGCTAATAGTACCGTCGTAAATTTTTTCAGGTGCTTCGATACTGATAACGCCGTTTCTTTCAACTACGACTTTGTACATACTGGTAGACTTGGTGTAGTACATCATTACCACGTCGTCCTCGCCTGCCTTTTCCTTTCTAAATTGAACTAGCGTGCCGTCAAACACTCCGCTTTCACCGATATAAGTTAGCGGCTCTTTTGTGCCTGCTTTATATAGGTAAATGGTTTTGTCGCTTACCTCGATTACGCTATCTGCCGTGTACGGAGTAAAACTTGAAATAGTAGAACTATAAATAAGTTTTTCGTTTGCTTTATTAAACGCCGTGCCGTCGGTTTTCTTTAAGTCCTCAACCTTGAAGGTGTAAGAATAGGTTTTTTCTTGTAGTTGACCGTTTACGGCGTCCTTTCTGGTGTAATAAATAGTGATATTTTCGCCCTCTACCAAGTAGTTTTTAATGGTGGTAGTGTAGCCGTTAGTCGTGTAGTCGCTGCCCTCGAAAGTAGTAGCCTTGCCAAAAATATCTATTTGGCTAGAACCGTCGCACTTAACGGCGCAAAGCATATTGTTTTTAGCACCGTCTTTGCTCTCGTCCTCGGTAAGCCTTCTGGTGTAGAATACATAATCAGATGCGTACTCCTTGCCTTTTTCAAAGTACTCGGTTTTTGGAATTACAATGCCCGTAACCTCTTTTATCGTTTTAACGGTTGGCAAACCGTCTTCCATTTTGCAAATGGTGATAGTGTTGTCTTTGTAGTAGGTCAAGTAGCCGTTTATAAACTTGTATTGAAAATCAAGACCTTTAATAGTGCCAAGTTTTTTCGTGCCGGTGCCGTCAAGGTTAACTCTCATAACGTCAAGCCTATCGTTAAGAAGTTTGTCGTTTTTATCCACCTCGTTGTTTGGCGTCATGTAGTAAATAGAGCCGCCAAAGATATAAAAACCTGAGTTAGCGCCCTTGCTGTACACGTTCTTTGGTACGATGGTTACAAAGTCACTCAAACTGCCGTCAGCACCTATCGTAGCCCTAACGATAGCGCCCTTTAACACCTCGCCAAACTTGTTCGATGCTTTCTCGTCGGTTTTGCCGTTTACAAAGTACAATTTGTCGCCTTGTTTCACCACTTGACCGCCGTTGCTCTCGGTAGGTGCGTTAGGATTACCCCCGGGTACTGCCTTAAAATCATAGTTATTGCTACATGCGGTAAGCGAAAATACCATAACCGCTATGCAAAGTATTAGTAGAATATATTTTTTGATTTTCAACGTTTCTCTCCTAAAACTGTAAATTATATATTAACTTTATTATTATATAGTAAAAACAATAATATTGCAATAAGCAATACGAGTAATTTTCACTTTTAAAAAACGATTTTTGCAAAAAATAGCAATTTTAGTCGCTTTAATTTTCGCTTTCCTCGGTTTTTACCTCTTCCTCTTTTTTCGCCTCGTCATAAATTACTGCGCCGGTTTTACCCTCGCCTGCCTTTTTAGAGCGCTCTCTTGCAATCTTTTCGTGCCTCTTGTCCTGAATAAATGCGTACAACAAGCCCACCAGCGCAATACTGCTAGCAATCAAACCAACGTAGTCGGTAAGCCCTAACCCAAAGCATACGCCAAATGCAATAATCGATACGGCAAATCCTATCGCTGCCACGTAAAATACTTTATCTTTCATAAAAAAATCTCCAAATTTAATTATATATGCATTAAAAAGACTTGTCAATATAATTAAGCCAACTCCACACCTTACAAAAAGCCCGCCACTACTCCATCTAACAAAGCCGCCACTCTTTTTGCAAACTATTTAATTCGCCCGAACTTATTGCCGTTTTGCCTTTATTTACCTATTATTCCACCCCTAACTACGAAAATTTCATAACCTGAAAAATTTTTTCAAAACATAGCGATTTTTTATTGACAAACCTAGAAAAAAGATATATTATAAATGAGCATTAGCAAAGATATTCCTCAATAGCTCAGTCGGTAGAGCATGCGGCTGTTAACCGCAGGGTCGTTGGTTCGAGTCCAACTTGGGG
>CAKRNA010000004.1 GCA_934365195.1 uncultured Clostridia bacterium
GTACTTGGTTGGAAACGACCCGGGAGGATAAGGAGTTGCCGATTTTCAATTAAGACCTACAAACGTAGGTCTTTTTTATTTGCTTTATATTCCAAGTTTGTATTTGTGTTTATATTTATTCTAAGTTTTGCCTTTATATTTGCTCCTTATTCCACATTCTACCTTTATATCCGTTAATTCCACTTATGCCTTTGTGTGATTGTTTACTGATATGCATTTTGTGGTGGCTTTTATGTTCTAAGTTTAGTCTATTCCACTTATGTCTTTATGTGATTGCTTATTATTATTGATATGTTTTTTGCAGTTACATTTTACTCCTAGTTTTGTTTTGATATTTATTTTAGGTTTTATCATTTTAATTATTCTAAATTCTTAGTTCAGGTTTGTACTTTTTTTTATATATAGGTTTTATTTATGTTTTGTATTTTATCCATACCTATTTGCTGATTAATTGTTCTTTGTTATCAAAGTTGTTTTGCTTGTAAAATAGTTTTGTTATGCGGTAATTACTGCAATTTTTCTAAAATATGGTATAATAAAAATATGGAAACGAGATTTAAAAAATTTAACGTAGCAAACCTAATAGTAACCGTTGTATTATCGATATTTTGCGTAGTGGAAGCGGTAGTTTTGCCTGTAAATACTATGATAATGCCGATTTTGTTTGCTGTTTCGGTATTTTGTAATTTGTTTTATACTTTTTATGCTTATCAAATTGCTTTACGCAAGAGGTATAATTTGATGAATAATTACGAGGATGGCGGAAGATACAAGAGCGAGATATTCGATTACAACGTATTTTCTTGCAATGGCATAATCGCACTTTCAACAACCGTGCAAAACGTTGTGCTACTTATTACCTATTTACCACTTGCTATAAACAAGCAAACCGCAAGTGTTATTACGGCGTCTTCTATTATTTTTGCTATTTGTACGCTTGTTTGGTTTGTGTCGGTTTTGCTAAAAGAGGGTAACGTGCAACAATATATTAAGAAAACGAACTCGCTTTTCAAAGAGCCGATAATGGTTTCTACGGGGACTTTGGAAATTCCGCCACGCAAGGAAGATTAGGGAATTTTATTGATAAAATTCCGACTGGATTTATGGAAAATCTGCTAGAATTATAATGATTTTGTTAAAAGCAAAGTATTGAGGTGATTTTATGTTTAAAATTGGCGTGTATAACGGCGGTTACTGGATAAGTATGCTTGTTGTAAGTATGCTTATGGGCGTGCTTACCGTAATTATAGGTACGCTTTTTTTGAAAAAACCTCCTAAAAAGATAAACGGTATATACGGCTATCGCACGGCAAGGTCTATGAAAAATCTCGATACTTGGCAATTTGCTCAAAAGTATTGCGGCAAAATATTTGTTAAGTATGGAATTATTTTTACAATATTATCCGTAATTTTGTTTGTCTCGATAACCTTATCGGTAAAAACCGTGGAAGATTTACCGACGTGGGTTGCAAATATAATTGTATTTATTGGTGCTTTATTGCTTATTTTTAGCATTATTCCAGTAGAAAAAGCCTTGAAAAATACTTTTGACAAGTTTGGTGACAGGATAAGAGAGGATTAGAGGATGTTTTTACCTTAAAATCTTAAAAATCGGCTATTTTTAACGTAAGTTGCTTGATTTTTTGTAACACGTTTTAGAGCGGGGAAAAGCAATACTATTTGTATTTTTTTAAGGTATAATACGGTTTATTTTTAATAATAAGCGATAGGATATATTCATAATTTAAAAAATTAAAAATTTTTTGATTGCATAATAAGTTATAAGGTTTTATTTTTACATAAATAATTGATAAATATATAAGTATCTTAGTAGTTTTTGCGTGAAATATAATAACGATATAAAAAAAGAATTGCACCGACGTCGGTACAATTCTTTTTTAGTGAGTTTCAAAAAGGGGTTAATGAAACAATTATGTGATATTTAATTCTATTATGGCGATTTTAGTTAAGCGAGGCATCACATTAGGTTTTACCTATTTTATCTAATTTTCCTAATAATAGGGCGTTTTTTAAGAGGTTTCATAGTATAGTTTGGTGAAATTCGCAACGTCCTTAGGAAAATTTTCTCGTATTGCATCATTTATATTATAAATTAACTTAGGCTAAAATTCAATAGTCAAAGTTGGTTATTAGTGCCACAAAAGTTCAAATTCGTCCTAAAACGAGGAGGGGAATCGTGCAGGAATGGTTTTAGCGGATAATATCGCTTGCACTTAGCCTAGAAAATACAAAAAATAAAGCCATTTGTAAAAGACTATACTTAAAACTGTAATATTTATCCAAAATTGTGCGTATAAAGGGAGAAAACCATGGAAGCGATAAGATATATATAAAATGTGCAAAAGTCGGTTATAAGCGACAAATAGGCGGCAAGAATACTGGTTTGTTTTGAAAAGCAATAAATCGAGAGGCAAATAAAAAAATATGTTGAAAGAAAGTCAATAATGAAGTATAATGGTAGGAATAGGAGGAAACTATGAATAATTTTATTTACGATATACCTACAAAAGTGTATTTTGGAGAGGGACAACTTGGTAACCTTGGAAAAGAAGTTGCAGCCTATGGCAAAAGAGTTTTGCTTACCTATGGCGGTGGCTCTATTAAAAAAATCGGCTTGTACGACAAGGTGATGGCAGAATTAAACAAAATCGGCGCTGAGGTGTTTGAACTTAACGGAATCAGCCCTAATCCTAGGGTGGAATCGGTAAGGGAAGGCGCTAAAATTTGCCGTGAAAATAATATCGATGTAATACTTGCAGTAGGCGGCGGTTCGGTGCTGGATTGCAGCAAGTTTATAGGGGCGGCAACCTTCTACGACGGCGATGCTTGGGATATTTCGATAGGCAAAGCGGACGTTGAAAAGTGCTTGCCACTAATAACCGTTTTGACGCTATCTGCAACGGGCTCCGAGATGGACTGCGGCGGCGTAATCACCAACGAGGCAACGCAAGATAAGGTGGGCAGAATGTGTAAACCTATGCAACCTAAGGTGTCTTTTCTAGACCCTACGAACACGTACACGGTAAATGCTTATCAAACCGCTTGTGGCGCTGCGGATATTTTGTCGCATATTTTCGAGGAATATTTTAATATGGAAAAGGACCTTGAAATGCTGGACGGCTTTATGGAAGTTCTTATTAAAACGGTGATAAAATACACGCCGATAGCAATAAAAGAGCCTACAAACTACGAGGCAAGGGCAAACATTATGTGGGCTTCGTCTTGGGCAATCAACGGCTTTATCGTGGGCGGGAAGAGGCAAAATTGGAGTTGTCACCCTATGGAGCACCAACTTTCTGCCGTGTACGATATCACGCACGGATTAGGTCTTGCTATCCTTACTCCAAGATGGATGAGATACTCTTTGTCGGATAAAACGGTGGATAGATTTTACCGCTTTGCAACAAACGTATTCGGCATTGTTGGGGAGGATAAAATGGCAGTAAGCAAGCAAGGAATCGAGAAACTCGAGGAGTTCTTGTTTAAGACGATAGGGCTTACCGATAACCTAACCAAACTAGGAATAGACGAAAAACACTTTGACGTAATGTCTGAAAAAGCAGCAACTGAAAATACTTTTGCTCCGCTTTTAAAAGAGGACGTAAAGAAAATTTATGAAATGTGTTTATAACAAAACAAACGGTTTAAATTGTAAAATTGCAAAATAAACACGTGATTATGCTAATAAAAGGGTTTACAAACAGCAAATGAAAAAGGAACAATTAAAGAAACTAATAAGTGCAGCAAGAGGAAAAATAGAGGCTGATATTGTAATAAAAAACTGTAACGTTGTGGACGTTTTGGGTGGCAAGATTATACTGTCGGATATTGCGATAGTGGACAAGTACATCGTCGGCGTTGGCAAGTACTCAGGAAAGGTGGAAATTGACGGCGAGGGGCTGTATGCTTCGGCAGGCTTTATTGATAGCCATATTCACATCGAGTCGTCCTATTTGTTGCCTGAGGAACTGGGCAAAATGATAGTACCGCTAGGCACTACCACGATAATTGCCGACCCTCACGAGATAGTGAACGTGTGCGGACTAGACGGGCTTGAGTACATTGAATCGGCAAGCAAGAATACGGCTTTAAACGTAAAAGTTATGATGCCGTCGTGCGTGCCTGCAACACCGTTTGAAACCTCAGGCGCTAATATTTTGGCTAAGGATATGGTGGGCGCAATTCGTGACAAAAGCGTGCTTGGTCTTGGCGAATTTATGAACTTTGTGGGCGTAAATAATCTGGACGACGAGGTTTTAGACAAACTACTTACTTCGATTGACGAGGATATCGTTGTGGACGGACACGCACCGTTTTTAACGGGGAAAGACTTAAATGGCTACCTTGTTAGCGGAATTAAAACCGACCACGAGTGCGCTACCGTTAAGGAAATGGAGGAGAAAATCTCGGCAGGTATGTACGTAATGCTAAGGGAAGGTTCTGCGTGTCACGACTTAAGAAACCTATCTAAAGGCGTAAACTTTTACAATGCATGCAGATGTTTGCTATGTTCAGACGACCGTCAACCGAAAACAATTCTTGACTTAGGGCACGTAAATTCGCATATTAGAACGCTGGTTGAGGAGGGAATCGATCCTATTCTTGCAATTAGAATGGCTACTAAAAACCCTGCCGAATGTTACAATTTGCGGGGAGAAGGGGCGATTTGCCCGGGATATTTTGCTAATATCGTGCTGTTTGACAACCTAAAAGACTTCAACGTTAAAAAGACTTTTATCGGCGGGAAATTAGTGGCTGAAAACGGCAAGTATTTACCAAAAGTTGAAAAGGCGGATATAAGTAAAGTTGTGAACAAAATGAACGTAAAGGGCTTTAACAAGGAGAAACTTAGCCTAAAAATTGCAGGTGACAAAGCGCTTACCATAGGTATTTGCGAGGGCGGAGTGACTACCAAAAAAGAAGTGGTGAAAGTTAGGACGGCTAATGGCGAATTTGTCTTTGACGAAAAAATCGACGCCGTAAAAGTTGCCGTTGTGGAGAGGCACAAAGGCACGGGCAACGTGGCTGTCGGATTGCTTTCTCATTACGGAATTAAGCGTGGGGCTGTGGCGCTTTCGATTGCACACGACTCGCACAATATAATCGTGGTGGGAACTAGCGACGACGATATGGAATTTGCTGTAAACAGCCTAATTAGTCAAGGCGGCGGAATTGTGCTTGTAGACGGCGGCGAAATTCTTGAAGCAATGCCGATGCAAATTGCGGGGCTTATGAGCGCCAAGGACGGCAGGTACGTAGACGACAAACTTACAAGCCTACATAACGTGGCTATTGAAAAACTTGGTGTAAGTAGCAGGGTAGAGCCGATTATGACTTTGTGTTTTATGTCGCTTGCGGTAATACCCGAAATTAAAATTACCGATAAAGGCTTGTTTGACGTGGATAAATTTGCATTTACCGAAGTGAATAATATTGAATAGAGTTTAAAGTTCAAAAAAAAGAGGTAGCACGTAAAAAATAGAGCAATATATATGATTTTGTTTGTAAGTAACTAATATTACCGTGGTAAATGAATAGATGGCGGAAAACGAGGTGGTTTTGTAAATATTAAAATCAAAAAACCTTGTCCGCCGTTTTATTTTGGGAAAAATTTGAAAAATAATTTGAATTTTGCATTGACAAAACGAAATTATATGTTTATAATGAACAGTGTTCAGAAATAGGAGAAAAAATGCCAAGACCAAGAGAAATTGATGACGAAATTATATTAAAAGAGGCTGAAAGGTTAATCGGCGAGGACGGTTACGAAAACTTTTCTATGCGAAAACTTGCCTCTGCTTGTGGGATTGCGTTAGGTAGCATTTACACCCACTTTGAAAGGAAGGTGGATATTTTATTCACCTTAGCAAAGGAGTTTTGGGAGGAATGCTACGACGGAATACAGGACGAAGGTGAGGATTTTTTCTCGTACGTAAAAAAGATATACGTGCATTTGTCTAGTTATTTAACCACTTTTAGAAAGGGGTTACTTAATTCGCTTATCAACTTAAAAAGCCCCGAAAAAGAGGACGGTATCAACATGATGAGTAGGTATTTAAAGGTGATTAAGGACAAACTGGACGAAAAACTTGCTAGGTTAAATCCAGAGCCAAGGATTGTGGCTGAAAACAAGGGTGAGTTTTTATCATTTGTTCAAAGAAATATCGTAGCAATGCTGTTAAACGGCGACGATTACGAGTTTTTTGATAAATTACTAAGGGTTTTATTACAAAATTAGGAGGACATTATGGTTCAAGCAGTATTTGAAATGTTATTCGACCTTGCATATTTTGCAACGGCATTAACGGTAGGCATAATTTTGGTAAGAAAAGCAAAATCTACTTACCTAAAATTATTCGGTATTATGGCAATCGTTTTAGCAAGTGGCGATTCTTTCCACCTAGTACCTAGGGTGTATTCTTTGTTCACCAACACGATGGAGCAAAATGCATTAGCACTAGGACTAGGACAAGCAATCACTTCGGTTACAATGACGATTTTCTACGTTATTTTGTATCATATTTGGGAACTTAGGTCGGAGAAAAAATCTACTCCGTTAAGAGTTGCTATATATATTTTAGCGCTTGTAAGAATTATCTTGTGTTGCTTGCCACAAAACGAATGGTTTAATAGCAATTCTCCAGTATTTTGGGGCATTATTCGTAATATTCCGTTTGCTATTATGGGTATTATCATCATTGTTCTATGCTTTGTTAGATACAAAGAAGCAAACGATAAAGACTACTTGCAAATGGGCATCGCAGTTATCCTTTCATTCGGATTCTATATCCCTGTTGTTATTTGGGCAAACACATTGCCTGCAATCGGCTCGTTGATGGTTCCGAAAACCTTGGCATACGTATGGGTAGTTATGATTGGCTTTATGGAGTTCAAGCGTGAGATGAAAGACGAAAAGGTTGGGGCTAAAAGCGAAGCAACCGAAGAGGTGGAGGCTACCACAATCGAAGATGAAACATCGAGCGAGGAAACCGTAGAAGTTAGCGAAAATGCTAGCGAAGGAGTAGAAAAATAATTAAAGTTGCAAACAGACCTTATTTTTCATAACTCAATTAGTAAAAAGTGGCGACAATTGTCGCCGCTTTTTATTTTGTATCAATTTTATGTTTGTTTTATATTAAATTTATACCTAATATCCGGTTATGCTTACTTTATATTTAGATTATGATTATTTGTGTTTTTTTGGTTTAGATTGGTTTTTTGTGCTAAGAATGGATTTATTCTATTTTATACATAGTGTAGTTTTTTTATTTTACATAATTATAAACTCGATTAAACTAAAAAAATATAAAATCACATTGTGAGTGTGGTATAAATTCGATAGTAAAAGACAAAACAAGACAAAAATAGTGATAATATTACCAAAAATTAAAAGCGGTTTGCAATATAATAAAAGTAGGAAGTCGAGTGCTTTCCTAAAAAAAACAAATCAAATCAAAAAAATAGCGGCGTAATTGCCGCTATTTTTTTATAAATGATTTTTAGTTTTGTAATGACTTAGTACAGGCGGTAATTTGCAATGATAAACTTATGCTAGATATATTATTTTCAACTTAGCGTTGCTTACGTTTGCCTTTTGCCGTTTACTCGTATTTTTAGAGGTTTACCGTTTTGCGCTAATATATTTGCAACTATTACCTTTTTATCCTTAATAGTTTATATGTTTAATATTACTCTAAAATTAGCCAAGGTCGTGCTTATCGGTTAGTTCGATTATCGGCTCGTTGTAGTTTTCCAGTTCAAGCACGATTATCTCGTTAGGTTTATCGGTAAATAGTAGCGGCCCCGGAAGGTACAAGGTTTTTTGCGGCCCGATTTTCCAGTATCTACCAAGGTTAAAGCCGTTCACGTACACAACGCCTTTGGTAAAGCCGTCCAGCCTTACAAAGCAATCGCTATTGCTTGCGGTGGTAAATTCGCCTTTTAAAAAGATAGGATATTTGCCGCTGTTTTTACTAAAATCTAGTTTGTCCAAATTGCCAAGAGGCAAGGTCGTCACCTCGTAATCCATTAGGTTTTGAAGTGCAACGTTTATTCCGTACAAGCCCTTTGTGTCGGTGATGCGTGGTCCGTAGTTTGTGTGTCCCATACAATCCACAAGCACCGAAAGTTCGGTTTCGTCCTTATTAAAATTAACTAGCGCACAGCCTTTTTTCGTGGCAAGTTTTTTTAGTCCGCCGTCCATTATGCTGACTTTTGTTTTATATTCGCCGTCCACGTAAAGATACGCAGTATCCCTAGGCTCTTTTAGGTTTACGTAAGAAAGCCCGTACTTGCCCTTTACAACGGTTTTGTAGTAAATCATACCGCTGTTTTGCCCGTAAAACTCCATACCTTCCGCCATCGGTGAATAATGCTTTTCGCCGATATTTTCCATATTGTCAAAAAGGCTGGTTGCTTTTGTCAGACTCACCTTGCCGATATTTTGAGTTTTTGGTCTTTCGGGCAATGGCAAGTCGCTATCTGAAATATTGCGTGCTTTAAGCAGACTTTTTCTTACCTCGTAGTAAAGCGGGGTGTAGTCGCCGTATTCGTTAAGCGGAGCGTTGTAGTCGTAACTGGTTGTGGTTGGCGCATACTTAGAAAAATGGTTTGCACCTGCATTAAATCCGAAGTTCGTGCCGCCGTGGAACATGTAAAAGTTGAACGAGGCGTCCATTTCGATAAATTTATTCACCTCTTTCATTACGGATTTGTAGTTTCTTACGTGGTGGCGTTCGCCCCAATGGTCAAACCAACCGCACCAAAACTCCGTGCACATAACGGGCGCATCGGGTTGAATTTTCTTTAAAGCGTTGCATCTACCTTGAGCATTGCTGCCTAGGTTTACGGTTTCAAGTACGCCGTCAAGCCTACCTCCGTAAATCATAAGAGGCAAATCGCCGTCCGAGGTGAACAAAAGTTCCTTAATTCCGCTATCAAGGTACAAGTCCTTAATCCTTGCTAGGTATTTTTTGTCGTTGCCGTAACTACCGTATTCGTTCTCGATTTGAACGGCAATTATGTTGCCACCGTTTGCGCTCATACATTCGTCAAGTTCATTAAATAGCCTGCGGATATATCGTTCCACATACGCTAGATACTTTTCGTCGTTGCATCTAAGCCTCATATTCTTGTCTTTAAGTAGCCAAGCAGGGAAGCCGCCTAAGTCCCATTCTGCGCAAATATACGGGCCGGGGCGAAGTATTACCTTTAAGCCCAGTTCTTCCGCTGTTTTTACATAGCGTTTTATGTCCAAAATTCCCGAAAAGTCAAAATTATTTGGTTGTTTTTCGTGCAAGTTCCAACACACGTAGGTTTCCACCGTGTTTAGCCCTGCCGCTTTAAGTTTTGCCAGCCTATCCTTCCAGTACTCAGGCAAAATCCTAAAATAGTGCATAGCACCCGAATAAATCGTGAACTTTTCGCCGTCTAAATAAAAGTTTTTATCCTTAATCTCTAACATACTTTCCCTCGTATTATTTTATAAAATAATTGTACTATACAATATCGCTAATTGCAAGTAGGAATTAAATATTAAATATAATTAGTAAGAGGAAGAAAAACGCTATTTTTTGACAAAATATAATACTTAAAGTATCAAATTGTAAATATAAACCGCTTATTATGTTTTTTTGTTTTATTTGAATAATTCTAAAATAAAAAAATAAACTTATAGTATGAGTATTATTAGGGTATTAAAAACGGCGTTTTTATTTATAGGAACGGTTATAGGGGCAGGATTTGGAACGGGCAAGGAACTCACCTCGTTTTTTCACGGAGCATCACCGATAACGCTAATTATCGGCGGGCTGTGTATGGGGCTGTTTTGCTCTTTTTATCTACTTATCGGCAGTAAATTTAACGAAGACTTGTCGGTGGTTGCCTTTAAAAAATATAGCGGAGTATTTGATTTGTTCGTTCTGTTTTCCGCTTTTGCGGTGTTTTCTGCAATGTTCTCCACCTCAGACACGGTGCTTGAAATTTTTGGAGTAAAGTGCGGCGGATATATTACGATGATTTTGTCGCTTGTCGTGTCGTTAGTGGGAATAGGCTTTGTAAAAAACGTGAATTTTGTGGTAGTGCCGCTAATTGTTGCGGTGGTGTTTTACCTATTTTCACTAGAAACTCCTAATGATTTTACGGGCACGCTTAGTGTACTTTCGCCGTTATTATACGGGGGCATGAATATAATGCTGGCAGGGTATCTAATAGCCGAGGAGGGCAAAGGAATGAAAAAGAGCGAGATTGTAATGTCGGGCGTAATAGTTTTTGTGGTTATGGCTGTTCTTATGGCTGTTTTGTACATGACGGTTAGGGGCGAAAACGGAGAAATGCCGCTACTTGACGTGGCAAAACGGCATAATCAAAGCAAAATGGCGGGGATTGTGATATATTTTGCGATAGTCACCACGGCTCTTTCCTCTGCCTCTCTTGGTATTGAAAAACTGGATAAGTACGTCAAAAACAAGTATTTATCTGCGGTTTTGCTGTTTTTACTGGCAATTCCCGTCAAAATTTACGTTGGTTTTACGGGCATTGTAAAATATATCTATCCGTTTGTAAGCATTATGGGTGTGTTGGTGACTATGCTGCCACTTGTTAGACTAATTAAAAAGAAAAAAACCGAAGGGCTTTAACAAGATTTTACAAAATCTCTTAAATGTCGTTAATATTGATTGACTTAATATATAAAAAGTTATTATAATATATAAAAAGTTAAGGAGAACCCAATATAATGGCGAAAAAAATTAGAGAAGGCATTACGTTTGACGACGTGTTATTAGTACCGGCAAAATCAAACGTTATACCAAAAGACGTTAGTTTGAAGGTTGAGTTGGCAAAAGGAATAAATCTAAACGTTCCTATTCTAAGTGCGGCTATGGACACCGTTACCGAATCACAATTAGCAATTGCTATTGCTCGTGAAGGCGGAATCGGTATGATTCACAAGAACTTGTCCATTGAGGAGCAAGCAAGCCAAGTAGATAAGGTAAAAAGAAGTGAGCACGGCGTTATTACCGATCCATTCTTCCTTTCTCCGCATCACAAACTTACCGATGCTATGGCACTTATGCATAAGTACAGAATTAGCGGTGTGCCTATAACCGAAAACGGCGTGCTAGTTGGAATACTTACCAACAGAGATTTGCGTTTTGAGGATAATTTCGACAAAGAGATTAGAGAAGTAATGACTTCTAAAAACCTTGTAACTGCTAAGGAAGGTACTACGTTACAAGAGGCACAAAAGATTTTGGGCGACCACAGAATAGAGAAACTTCCTATCGTGGACGACAACTTTATGCTAAAAGGTTTAATCACCATTAAGGATATAGAGAAAAACTTGCAATACCCAAACTCGGCTAAGGACGCTAACGGCAGACTTCTTGCAGGAGCCGCAGTTGGTATTGCTAGAAACACTATGGATAGAGTAGCAGCGCTAGTAGATGCAAAAGTAGATATGATTGCTATCGACACCGCTCACGGTCACTCTATGAACGTAATTAAAGAGGTTGAGGCTATTAAGAATAAGTATCCAAACCTTCCTATTATTGCAGGTAACGTTGCAACCGCATCCGCTACTACCGACCTAATCAAAGCAGGTGCTGACGTTGTTAAGGTTGGTATCGGCCCGGGTTCTATTTGTACCACTCGTGTAATTGCAGGTATCGGCGTGCCACAAATCACCGCTATTATGGATTGTGCAGAGGCTGCTGAAAAACTTGGCAAGAGAGTAATTGCTGACGGCGGAATTAAGTACTCAGGCGATATTACCAAGGCTATTGCTGCGGGTGCGTCGGCTGTTATGCTTGGTAGTTTGCTTGCAGGTACTACCGAAACCCCGGGTGAAACCGAAATTTACCAAGGCAGAAACTACAAAGTATATCGTGGAATGGGTAGTTTGGCGGCTATGGCAGCAGGCTCTAACGACCGTTACTTCCAAGAAGACGCTAAAAAATTCGTACCTGAGGGCGTTGAAGGACGTGTTCCGTTCAGAGGTCCTGTCAGCGAGGTTATCTTCCAACTTATGGGCGGACTTCGTTCAGGTATGGGATACTGCGGAACTCCTTCTATTGACGACCTACGTCAAAACGGTGAGTTTATCAAAATCACCAACGCTTCACTTATCGAGAGTCACCCACACGACATCAACATCACTAAGGAAGCACCAAACTATAGTCCTAAGAACTAATTTTAAATATATAAAAGGCTACTTCGGTAGTCTTTTTTTTGCGTAAAAGCGGCAAATATGTTATACTAGCGGTAGAGGAATTTATGATAGACGGCAATATTACGGGTGTAAGAGATAGTATACTTAACGAACTGGAAAGTTTAATCACGGGCTACAACAAGCGAGAGTTTGTAGATAGCCGTGTTTTAGAGTGCATTTGTAAATACACCACGCTATTTAATAGGGAGATTAGCGTGTTTATTTCACGTAGCGGACTACTTCTTAACGTGGTGATAGGCGACTACAATTCCGCCCCTATCAAAACCGCTAACGGCAAAAGGCAAGGCAAACTTTCGGGCATTAGGTGTTTGCACACGCACCCAAGCGGAAACGAAACGCTGTCTAGTATGGATTTATCCGCTCTTACTAGGCTGAAACTGGACTGTATATCGGCAGTAGGCGTAGCGGACGGCAAACCAAACAAAATACAAACCGCATTTATCGACGGCGATGGCTACAAAATCATAAATTGCAATGCCGGTAATATCCCTGACGACCTACTTCTTGACGAAATTTTGGTAAGCGAAAAGTCGTTCAAGGCGGATAACAGCACAAAGGAAGGCACAAAACTTGCCATCACTTGTAATTTTACCACTTCAAAGTACGCCGAAGAGGAACTTATCGAACTTAACGGGCTGTGCAAAACAGCAGGGCTTAGCGTGGTTGGTAGCGTTACGCAAGCGGTAGAAAAGCCGAATAAAGCCACGTATATGGGTAGCGGTAAGGTGGGTGAGTTAGCAAGGCTAATCCAAATTAAAAACGCCGATTACGTGATAATAAACAACGAACTTACGGGTAGCCAAATTAGCAACCTAGAACAAACGCTTGGCGTTAAAATTTTGGATAGACCTATGCTGATTTTGGAGATATTTTCGATGCACGCAACCACCAACGAGGGCAAACTTCAAGTGGAACTTGCAAGGCTAAAATATACTTTGCCAAAACTACTTGGTCAAGGGCAGTCTATGAGCAGGATAGGTGGCGGAGGAAAGACAAAAGGTAGCGGCGAAACCAAACTGGAAACGGATAGGCGTCATATTCGTGAGGTTATTTACGACTTAAACAAAAAGATAAAAAAATTAGAGCAGGACAGGGCAAACCGCAGGAAAAAGAGGCTGAATAGTGGTATTAAGTCGGTGGCAATCGTAGGCTACACCAACGCAGGTAAGTCCACGCTTATGAATAGGCTGACAAAGGCGGGCGTTCTTGAGGAAAACAAACTGTTTGCTACCCTTGATCCTGTAACTAGGAAAATATTTGTGGATATAGGAAAGGAATATCTTTTGACGGATACGGTTGGCTTTATCGACAACTTACCGCACGAGTTTATCGAGGCGTTTAAGTCCACTTTGGAGGAGGCTGTGGATTGCGACTTACTTCTTCACGTGGTAGACGCTAGTAGCACCGATACCGTAAGGCAAATCGAGGTGGTAAACGGCGTGCTAAACTCGTTAGGCGTAAAAAACAAGCCTACAATTCTAGTTTATAACAAGGTGGACGAAGGCAAGGTGATTGTTCCCGATGGGGCTGTCGGCATAAGCGCAAAGTCGGGCAAGGGGATAGAAACCTTAAAAAATAGAATAAACGAAATACTTTTTAAAGAAAGCGGTTTGAGTTAAAGATAAAACTCAAAGGCAAACTAAAAATCAAAACCAAAAAGCGAATAGGAAAGAAAAAGCAAACTACAACCTAGCAAAAGATGTGCTAAGTAATAAAAGATATTAAAAAAGTAAACCTAATAAAAATTATAATAGTTAAAAAGGTTATTAAAAACTAAATAAAAAGCAAACAAAAAAGGCTACCGTTTGGTAGCCTTTAGTTGTTTATATTATTGCTCGTCGCTTTTTTCAGTTTCGGTTACTTCAGGTTCGCCTAATTCGGTGATAACCTCAGCAGCCTCTTCTATAACGTCTTCTGAAACGTCACAAGTTACGCCTTCAGCAGCCAACTTAGCAGCCTTTTTAGTCTTGTATTCTTGAACTTTTTTGCTGTCTTGCAAGAAGTTCCAAATCAAAGTAGCAACGATTAGAATTGCTGCGCCAAGTAGTACGTAGCCGTATTTATTGTATACTTTGAATTTGTCTACGATACCTAAAATCATAACAACAAGTACAAGTGCAGGGGTAACGCTCATTGCCATTGCAAGCCAGAATTTAACGCCCTTGAAACTGCTGCCCATTTCTTCAAGTTCCTTAATAACGTTCTTAGGCTTAATGATGTAGCCAACGGTAATACAAGCAACGAATGCAAGGATAGGCATAATAACGGTGTTGGTAATTTCGTCAAAGTAGGTTAGTAGGTCAAAACCGAATAGGTTGTAACCGGTGTAACCTTGGCTTAGGCATACGAACAATCCGATTAAGCCGATAAGTCCACCAAATACTGAGGTTGCTTTTGCTCTTGACCATTGATATTTTTCCAAAGTGTATTGGCTTACAACCTCAATCAAACTGATTAGAGAGGTGATAGCGGCAAAGATAACTAAGGTGAAGAATAAGAATCCGACAAAGTTACCAACAGTACCCATAGAAGCGAATACCTCAGGAAGAGCGATAAACATAAGACCTGCACCTGCGGTAGATACAAGGTCAGCGTGACCGGTAGCAAACATTGCAGGGAAAATTGCAAATCCCGCAAGAAGTGCAACCAAAGTGTCTAGTCCGCAAACGGTTAGGGCAGATTTGCCAAGGTTGATATCCTTACCGGTGTAAGAACCATAAGCAACCATAACGCCCATACCAAGTGATAAACTGAAGAATGCTTGTCCCATTGCGGCGATTACGCCGTTCCAACCTAATGCTTTAAAGTCGAATTTGCCAAGATAGAATTTAAGACCTTCGCCAACTGTAGCGTCTCCGCCTTTACCCGGCAAAGAAACTGCTGCGATAATAACTACGATTAGTAGTACGAATAATGCCGGCATTAAGATTTTGCCTGCCTTTTCAATACCTTTTTGTACGCCGCCGCAAACGATTAGGATAGCGGCCGCTAAGAATATTGCAAAGAATAAAACAGAACGAATCGGATCTGAAATGAAAGTGCCAAACATATCACCTGCGTTACCAACGGTAATGGTGTTTGCGTGAATAACGTATTCAGTAGCGTATCCTGATGCCCAACCACCGATAACAGCGTAGTAGGTAGAAATAACGAATGGTACGATAACGCCTAGTAGACCTAGCCATTTTAACCATTTGTTCACCTTGCCGTAAGAATTAACTATATCTCTTTGAGCACGTTTTCCAATGAACATTTCGGCTATCATTACGACAGTACCTAGTAGCAAAACAGCAAGCAAGTACACAAGTACGAATGCTCCGCCACCGTGTTTACCAACTAAAAACGGAAATCTCCAAATGTTACCTAGTCCAACTGCAGAGCCTGCGGCGGCTAGGATAAAGCCGATTTTACTTCCAAAGCCTTGTTTTTTTTGTTCCATAACTCCATATCTCCCTTTAAGAATAAAAAAATCCACACCGTAGTGTGAATTAGGTTACAATAATTTTGTCAATTATTTATGCAATAGAAAATCCACACAATACTTAAAACGTTTGCGTTTGTATTCGTATGAGATTGTTCACGACGATTAAAAACATCATTTATTGCTCCGATATTTGACAGATTATATAAAAAGTATATTAGCAATCATATAAAATGTCAAACAATTTTTGCTAATTTTTTGTGTTAGTTAAAGAATTTTTATTAAAAAATAGCATTTTTGTTTTTTGAAAACACTCTAAAACCGTGCATAAATATACTTTAATATTTATAATAATGCTAATTATACATAATATAAGCCAAACAAAAAAATAACGAAAGAGGAGTGGTAAAATAAAAATTGCAATAAAAAAAAGGCTTTGCAGCCTTTTTCTTGGTTTTTATTTTAGTATTCAAGACGCTTTTCTAAGTAACTTACTAGGTCGTCTAGGTTTACTCTTACTTGAGCCATACTATCTCTTTCACGCACGGTTACGCAGTTGTCGTTTTCGGTGTCAAAGTCCACGGTTACGCAGTAAGGAGTGCCGATTTCGTCTTGACGGCGATATCTTTTGCCGATACTAGCGGCATCGTCGAAGGTGGTGGAGAATTTCTTTGACAAAGTTTCAAGCACTTCTTCAGCCTTCTCGTTAAGTTTCTTTTGTAGCGGAAGTACGGCTACTTTGTAAGGCGCTAGTGCGTGGTGCAAATGAAGTACTGTTCTTACCTCGCCGTTTTCCAAAGTTTCCTCGTCGTAAGCGTTGCACAAGAATGCAAGGAATAGCCTTTCTACGCCAACGGACGGCTCTACAACGTAAGGGATATAACTTTCACCTGTAACAGGATCGCTGTATTCAAGGTTTTGACCGCTGAACTTGATATGTTGCGATAGGTCGTAGTCGGTTCTGTCGGCAACGCCCCAGAGTTCGCCCCAGCCGAACGGGAACTTAAATTCGAAGTCGGTGGTTGCCTTAGAGTAGAAGCAAAGTTCCTCTTGGTCGTGATCTCTTAGCCTTAGGCTTTCTTCCTTGATGCCAAGGTCTAGTAGCCATTGTTTGCAGAAACTACGCCAGTACTCAAACCATTCTAAGTCGGTGCCCGGCTTACAGAAAAACTCAAGTTCCATTTGTTCGAACTCTCTTACCCTAAAAATGAAGTTGCCCGGGGTAATCTCGTTTCTAAAACTTTTACCGGTTTGGCAAATACCAAAAGGAATTTTCTTTCTGGTGGTTCTTTGAACGTTCTTGAAGTTTACGAATATACCTTGCGCAGTTTCAGGGCGAAGATATACGGTGTTCGTGCTGTCCTCGGTAACGCCTTGGAAAGTTTTGAACATAAGGTTGAACTTTCTAATGCCGGTAAAGTTCGAGTTGCCACACTTAGGGCAAACGATTTTGTGCTCGATAACGTAGTTTTCCATTTGCTCGTTAGTCCAGCCTGCGATGTTTAGTTCTATGCCGTGTTTAGCGTTGTAATCCTCTATTAGTTGGTCGGCTCTATAACGGGTTTTGCAGTCCTTACAGTCCATAAGAGGATCAGAGAATCCGCCAAGGTGTCCGCTTGCTTCCCAAACCCTAGGGTTCATAAGGATAGCACAGTCTACGCCAACGTTGTATTTATTTTCGTCTACAAACTTCTTAAAATAGCACCTTTTGATGTTGTTTTTAAGTAGTACGCCAAGAGGACCGTAGTCCCAAGTGTTTGCAAGTCCGCCGTAAATTTCGCTTCCCGGGAAGACGAAACCTCTGCCTTTTGACAAAGCAACTAATTTGTCCATAGTAAGAGAATTACTCATTATAAATACCTCTAATAATTTAATACCTTTATTCTAGTTATTTATAAGTTTTTTGTCAAGTAAATACCGTCAATGTTAGTAGTAAATACAAACTAAAACCTCATATCCTCTTTAATCGTCAAGTTATTTTGGTAAAAGTAATCCAAAGCCCCAAGAGGCAATATTATATGCAAGGTTAAATGCTAATATGAGTAACCTTTTTAAATATCTTTGCGTATTGTAAAGTAGGAGTGATACCAAAATAAATTTAGGAGGGATATTATGTGTAATTGTGATACTTTAATGTTTTTGATGCTACTTAACTGTTGCTGTAACCAAAGCGGAGGAACGGGTACATACGGATATGGCAATCAAAACCTATTATGGCTATGGCTGTTACTAAATGCGTGTTCAGGTCAAGCGGCAGGGAAAGAAGGATTCTTTGGCGGTTGCGGTTGCGGTTGCAGATAAAATGCGAGGTCGAAAGACCTCCTTTTTATTTTGATATTTTAGTTGTTAGGCTTTAATTTGCGGGGAGAAACGCAGATTTAACACACTAAAACAGGCAAAATTCAAGGTGATTTTAAGCGATACAAGATGGGGTTTTTGTAAAGGGAACTAACAAAAAATATATAGGCAAAAGTAAAGGAAGAATGGAAAAACAGTACGCTACGATGCATCGTTTTAAGCGATAAGAGGCGGATTTTTTATAAGGAATAGTAATAAAAATAAGTTAGGGAAAAGCAAGAAAAACAAAGTGAAAATAGCGCTTTAAGATACATAACTTTTAGCGTCTAAGCATAAATTAGAGTATGAAAAAGGTGAAAATTTTGTGGGCGATTGCATTAGGGCTGGCGTACGTAGTTGCGCTTAGTTTTACGTCCGCTCTTATCGTGGATACCACGGGGGAGTGGTACGAGGGGTTGGCTCTGCCGACTTACACGCCTAATAAAGTTTTATTTTCGGTTATTTGGGGAGTGATATACTGTGTTTTTGCCTTGACTTTTGCAGAAACATTTACTAAAAAAATCAAAAAGAGGGTGATTATCGGCTACGTTTTTATTGCCGTGTTTAACCTGTTATTTTTGCTGTTTTTCTTTAGATTACACAATTTGCTTGTGTCGTTTGTATTTTGTTTAATTAGCACAATCGTGGTTTTATTACACGGTTTTGCTATGATAAAATACGGATTTAGGCTATCGTGGTTGTTTTTACCCGTTCTAGTTTGGTACGTTTTTTGTTTTTCGATTAGTTACTACGTGATAATGAACAATTAAATACGTTTGTTTACTTTCTCTCTTATTGTTATTCTAGTATATAAAATATACTTGTAAAACTGAATTTTTTAATGTATAATTAAAATACTAAATTAGGCTTGGAGAGACTTATGGTTCTTGTAATGGATGCAGGTAATACGAATATAAAAATCGCTGTGTATAATAGCGACGAGCAACTCGCCAGTTGGCGTATATCGTCCAAAATCAACCGCACAGCCGACGAACTCGGTATTATCCTAATGGATTTGTGTAAGAGTATCGATATTAGGCTTGAGGATATGGAGGGCGTAATTATTGCGTCGGTACTACCTACTTTAAACTACACTATCGAGCACGCTATTAAGCATTACGCTAAAAAAGAGCCTATTATGGTAAGCAACGCTCTTAATACGGGGCTGAAAATTTTGTACGACAGGCCTGAGGAACTTGGTGCGGACCGTATCGCAACGGCGTCTTGCGTGTATCACGAGTACGGCGGACCTAGTATAGTGGTGGACTTTGGCACGGCTACTACGTTTGGCGTAATTAGTGATAAGGGAGAATTTGTCGGCGGCGCTATTGCAATAGGTTTAAAGACGGCACAAGAAGCGTTGGTTGAGGCAGGTAGCAAACTGTACAAGTTCGAACTTGTTAAGCCTGAAAACGTGGTTGGGAAAAACACTTTGGACAATATGCGCTCGGGTATGCTGAACGGCTTTAAAAATATGACCAAAGGTTTGGTTGAGCAAATCAAAAAGGAGACGGGCTACTTAAACGCTAAGGTTGTGGCAACAGGCGGACTAGGTGAGCACATTATTGACGAAAGTTGGGTGGACGTTTACGACAGAGCGCTTTCGATAAAAGGATTAAAAATTATTTACGACTTAAATAGAGAGGATAAAAGATGAAAAAAATTGGCGTAGCATTACTAGGAGTTGGAACGGTTGGCGGAGGTACTTACCAAATTTTGACCTCTAAAAAAGAGTTTTTCAAAAAGACGGAAGGGCTTGATATCGAGGTTTTACACGTACTTGAAAAAAATATGGCAAGAACAAGAGAACTTGGCATAAAGGACGAAATCGTTTCGTGTGATATAGATAACGTAATAAATAACGACGATATTTCTATCGTGTGCGAATTTTTTGGCGGAATAGAGCCTGCTCGTAGTTTCTTAATCAAGGCGTTAGAGCACGGCAAAAGCATTGTCACCGCTAATAAAGAATTGTTCAGCAAGCATTGGCCTGAACTTCAAGAGGCTGCAAAAAAAGGTAACGCAGGCTTGTACTTCGAGGCAAGTTGCGTTGGCGGTGTGCCTATTATCAGGACTATTACCGAGGGCTTGCAAGCAAATAACATCAGGCACATTCAAGGTATTATAAACGGCACGACCAACTACATTCTTAGCAATATGAGCGATAACGGAACTACCTACGAAGACGCACTTAAAGAGGCTCAAAAACTCGGATATGCCGAGGCAAACCCGACTGCCGACGTAGAGGGCTTTGACGCAATGTACAAGATTAGTATTTTGTCCACCCTTGCTTATCACAAGAGGTTGCCTATCGAAAGGGTGTACAGAGAGGGTATGAGCAAAATAAAAATCGACGATATTAACTACGGCAAGGATTTAGGCTACACCTTAAAACTTCTTGCTATTTCTAAAAATATCGACGGAAAGTTGGAGGCTAGGGTGCATCCGGCGTTTGTTAAAAACAGCAATCCGCTTGGGGCAGTAAAAGGCTCTTTTAACGCAGTACTGCTAAAAGGCGATAGCGTTGGCGATATTATGCTTTACGGAAGGGGCGCAGGCGACTTGCCTACGGGCTCGGCTATCGTTAGCGATATTATCTACGCAGCACACAGAGCCGAGCCTTACAACTACGTAATCGACGAAACCACCGATAGCGACTTTAACAACGATTTTGTTTGTCAATACTATCTAAGATTGTCGGTTGTCGATAAAGCGGGTAACTTCGCTAATATTGCCACCGTTCTTGGCAAAAACAACGTATCGCTTAGCCAAGTCGTTCAAAAGCGTAAGGACGACTCGGAGGACACCGTTCCTATCATTATCGTAACCCACGAAACGAGGGAGAGCGATATCCAAAATTCAATCAAAGAACTTAAGAGTATGGAAAACGTGGTTAAGAGTGTAGACGCTCTTATTAGGGTTGCTAAATAGCAAACCGTTAGATGATAAAATAAAGAGGGAAAAATGTTAAACCGCAAAGAAGCAGAGGTGCTAACTTATCTTATTAAAAGAAGCCCGTCTAATAGTTATATCGTTATAGAGCCAAGCGAGATTTTGGAAAATATTTCTTTCAAACTTGAAAAGGACGAACTAATGCAACTGCTTACGGACCTAAGCAGCAGAGAGGCTATTAACGTAAGGATAATCAATCTAGACGAGTGCGTGCTTGCGCCTACACCAAAGGCAAAAGTTTTGCTAAACGAAATGCACGATATGGAGAAAATACAGCAAGTAGTTGCTCCTATCGTTAGCGAAAACCACACCCCGCAAATCACGGAAGTGGTAAAGGATAAACCCGGCACGATGAAAAAGCGCTTTACTCGTAAAAGCGTGGGCACGGTGCAACCTATACCTGTGGAAACAAAGGTGATAATCAATTATAGGCGTATCTTTTGGGCTGCGTTTACGGGGGCTATCGTAGGCGGAGCGCTAATGGGATTGTTGATGATAGTAATAAATTTGGCGGTATAGTATGGCGTTAGATAGACAAGGATTAAGTAAAAAAGAAAAAGCAGTAATGAGGGCTTTGTTTAACGAGGCAAAACTACGTAACGGCGTTTGCCTTACTACTCCTATTGACATTCTTAGCGAAATTCCTTACACTTTGGACTTTAAAGAGGAGGAACTTGCCCCGATACTAAAAGTGTTAGAAATAGACGATTATTTTGATTTTGTCGAGGTGGACAAAAAAGGCGAACTTGTGTACTGCATCACCTTGCACAAGAAGGGGTTAAACTTCCAAAGGTGGCAGGAACTGTTCAGAAAGAGCGTGTACTTCAAGATAGGTATCACAATTATATTTGCGTGTTTTTCCACCTTGATAGGTACGCTTATCAAACTAATCATATCGGCAATCAGTAATGGATAAATTTGTATTAGAATCACAATATAAACCCACCGGCGACCAGCCCGAAGCCATTGATAAACTCGTGGAGGGCTTAAACGACGGTCTTAGGTGTCAAGTACTAAAAGGCGTAACGGGTAGTGGTAAAACTTTTACGATGGCAAACGTTATCGAAAGAGTGCAACGCCCTACGTTAGTTATTGCCCATAATAAAACGTTAGCGGCTCAACTTTGTAATGAATTTAGGGAGTTTTTTCCTAAAAATAGAGTTGAGTTTTTTGTTTCGTATTACGATTATTATCAGCCTGAGGCGTATATTCCAAGGTCGGATACTTACATTGAAAAGGAACTACAAATCAACGACGAAATAGACAAACTTCGCCATTCGGCAACAAGTTCTCTATTCGAGCGTGACGACGTAATCGTGGTAAGTAGCGTGTCCTGTTTGTACGGCTTAGGCGCTCCTGTCGAGTACTACGGGTTGTCCGTTTCAATTCGTCCAAGCGAGGAGTTTCCAAGAGATTTACTTATCCAAAAATTAGTCGCTATCCAGTACAAAAGGGCGGAACTTGATTTTGTTCGCTCCACGTTTAGAGTGCGTGGCGACGTGGTGGATATTTTCCCGTCAAGTTACTCCGATAGGGCTATTAGGGTGGAATATTTTGGCGACGTTGTGGAAAGAATAAGCGAGATAGACTTAGTCACTTCCAAAAGGCTATGCGACCTAAAACACGCCTTCATTTTTCCTGCTTCCCATTACGTTTACGGGGATAGAACGGTGGAAAAGGCGATAGGACAGATTTTGAAAGATAGGGATATTGCCGTTGAAGAGTTTGAAAAGCAAGGCAAACTTATCGAGGCGCAAAGGATAAAAGAGCGTGTTTCTTACGATATGGAAATGATAAAGGAACTGGGCTATTGCAACGGCATCGAGAACTATTCTAGGTACTTTGACGGAAGAGAGCCGGGGCAAATGCCGTACACCTTGTTTGACTTTTTTAAGAAGAACTTTTTGATTTTTGTGGACGAGAGCCACATGACTTTGCCACAAATTAGGGCTATGTACAACGGCGATAGGGCAAGGAAAACGAACCTTGTCGAGTACGGATTTAGGCTTCCGTCAGCCTATGACAACAGACCGTTGAATTTTGAGGAATTCGATAGCAAAATAAACCAAATTATTTGCGTATCGGCAACGCCTGCGCCTTACGAAATGGCGGAGCAGGACCAAGTGGTAGAGCAAATTATTCGTCCTACGGGGCTAGTTGATCCTCCTGTTGAGGTAAGGAAAATCGAGGGGCAAATCGACGACCTTATCACAGAGATTAACGAGGCTACTAAAAAGGGCGGCAGGGTGCTTGTGACCACGCTAACCAAGAAGATGGCGGAGAGTTTGACCGAGTACTTAAAGGAAAAAGATATCAAGGTAAGGTATATGCACTCCGATATCGACACGCTTGAAAGGATAGAAATCGTGAATAGCCTAAGGCTAGGCGAGTTTGACGTTTTGGTGGGAATAAACTTACTTCGTGAGGGACTTGACCTACCTGAAGTCAGCCTCGTTGCGATACTCGATGCCGATAAAGAGGGCTTTTTGCGTAGCGATACGTCGCTAATACAAACGATAGGTAGGGCGGCAAGAAACAGCGAAAGCAAAGTGATCATGTACGCCGATACCGTGACGGGTAGTATGCAAAGGGCGATTGACGAAACAAATTACAGGCGTAAAATCCAAATGGATTACAACAAGCAACACAATATTACGCCGAAAACCATAAAGAAAAACGTTCAAAACACGCTGGAAATCTCCAAAAAAGCGGAGGAAACAAAGAAGATTGAAAAAGCGGATACGGGCGAAATATTGCGTCAAATAGAGTACTTGAAGGGGCTTATGAACGTGGCTTCGGCTAGCCTTGATTTTGAAAAAGCGATTAGCCTAAGGGACGAAATAGCAAGATTAAAGGGAATAATTAGGGATAAAAATGAACGATAAAATAATAGTAAAAGGTGCAAGAGCACACAACTTAAAAAACGTAAATTTAACTATACCTAGGGATAAACTGGTAGTGTTTACAGGCTTATCGGGTAGCGGTAAGTCCTCCTTGGTGTTCGATACGATTTATGCCGAGGGACAACGCCGCTATATCGAGAGTTTGTCTTCTTACGCAAGGCAATTTTTAGGGCAAATGAAAAAGCCAGACGTGGACTTAATCGAGGGTCTATCCCCAAGTATATCGATAGACCAAAAATCCACCAACAACAATCCACGCTCAACGGTGGGCACGGTGACGGAAATTTACGACTATTTTAGGCTGCTTTACGCAAGAATAGGTATTCCGCATTGCGTAAAATGCGGAAAGGAAATAAAACAACAAACCATCGACCAAATCGTAGACGCTATTATGGAAAAGGCGGGCGGTAAAATGATGGTGATGTCGCCCGTTGTAAGAGGAAGAAAGGGCGAATACTCAAAACTGTTTAAGGACTTGTTAAGAGAGGGTTTTATGCGCGCAAAAGTGGACGGCGAAGTAAAACTGCTTGAAGACGAAATCACCCTTGACAAAAACAAAAAACACGATATTTACCTAATCGTAGATAGGATTATTATAAAGGACGACAGGAAGCGTATCGTAGACAGCGTGGAACTTGCTTTAAAGCACTCCGACGGCATTGTCGTTTGCGATATTGACGGGGAGGAAACGCTATTTTCCACCAAATACGCTTGTCCTGATTGCAATATCAGTATTGAGGAACTTACCCCTAGATTTTTCAGTTTCAACGCACCTTACGGGGCTTGTCCTAAATGCTTGGGACTAGGCTTTACCGACGCTATAAATATTCCTATGCTAATAGGTGATCCTAACAAGTCGCTTAACGAGGGCGCTTTAAGGGTGAGTGGCTGGAACTTAGATACGGGCAAAATGACGCAAATGCAATTCAATGCGCTTAGCGAGTATTACGGCTTTTCCTTAGACACGCCGTTTAAGGATTTGGACAAGAAAATACAGGATATCTTGCTGTACGGAACAGGTTTAACTAGGATACCTACAAAGTACGTAAGCGCAAATATCACAATGAACAGCAACCAACCGTTCGAGGGCGTGGCGAACAACTTATTACGTAGATACCACGAAACCACTTCGGAGTACACGAAAAAGGAGATATCTAAGTATATCGTGCAAGAGCCGTGTAAAGAGTGCGGAGGCAAAAGGCTAAAACCGGAGGTTTTGGCGGTGACGGTTGGCGGAAAAAATATTGCAGAGGCTTGCGATATGTCCATACTTGACCTTAAAGATTTTGTGGCAAGGCTTAAACTAAGCAGCGAGCAAAAACTAATTGCAAGCGGTATTTTAAAGGAAATCAACGCAAGATTAGACTTTTTGATTAACGTTGGGCTGGGCTATCTTACCTTGTCAAGAAGTGCGGGTACTTTGTCGGGCGGAGAGTCGCAACGTATTCGTCTTGCCTCTCAAATAGGAAGCGGACTTACGGGCGTTTTGTACGTTTTGGACGAGCCAAGTATCGGCTTGCACCAGCGTGACAACGAAAAACTGCTTAAAACTTTGGAAAGACTGCGTGACCTTGGCAACACCTTGCTAGTCGTGGAGCACGACGAGGAAACTATGCGTAGGGCGGACTGGATTGTGGACATAGGGCCAAAGGCAGGTAAGCACGGCGGAAAACTTGTTGCAGAGGGAACTGTGGACGATATTATTGCCTGCAAAAACTCTATCACGGGCAAGTATTTATCGGGCGAAAGGAAAATTAAAGTGCCCGAAAAACGCAGAAAACCGAATGGAAACAGGGTGATTACCGTTAAGGGCGCACGACAAAATAACCTAAAAAATATCGACGTAACCATTCCGCTTGGCGTGTTCAACGTGATTACGGGCGTGTCGGGTAGCGGTAAAAGTAGCCTTATCAACGAGATTTTGTACCCGTATCTTGCAAATAATTTGAACAGGGCAAGGCTTTTAGAGGGTGATTGCGACAAGGTTGAGGGGCTTGAAAATCTAGACAAAGTGATACAAATAGACCAGTCGCCGATAGGCAGAACGCCAAGGTCGAACCCTGCAACCTACGTGGAGGTATTCACTCCTATTCGTGAACTTTACGCAAGCACTAAGGAGGCTAAGGAACGTGGCTACAAGGCAGGTAGGTTTAGTTTTAACGTGCCGGGCGGTAGGTGTGAGCATTGCGAAGGCGACGGCGTAAGGAAGATTGAAATGCACTTCTTACCCGATATTTACGTGCCTTGCGAGGTGTGTAAGGGCGCTAGGTACAACCACGAAACCTTGGAGGTTAAATATAAGGATAAGAATATAAGCGACGTGCTTAATATGACGGTTGAGGACGCTTTGGACTTTTTTGAAAACGTGCCTCAAATATACAAAAAACTAAAAACCGTGTACGACGTTGGCTTAGGTTATATAACGCTTGGTCAGTCGTCTACGACTTTGAGCGGCGGCGAGGCGCAAAGGGTAAAACTTGCTACCGAACTAAGTAAGCGTAGCACGGGTAGAACGCTGTATATTTTGGACGAGCCAACTACAGGCTTGCACAGTTACGATATAGAAAAACTAATCAAAATTTTGCAAAAACTTGTGGACGGAGGAAACACCGTGGTGGTGATTGAGCACAACTTGGACGTAATAAAAATTGCCGACCACATAATTGACCTAGGGCCAGAGGGCGGTGACGGTGGCGGAAAGGTTATTGCCGAGGGTACGCCTGAAGAGGTTGCAAAAGTTAAAGGTAGTTACACGGGGCAATTTCTTAAAACCGTGCTTAGCAAAAACTAACGGTATTATGTCGGCTTTAAACTTAGCGTTTATAACGGCGGATAATTAGCAATAAATTCAGCAATCATAAGATGGTAAAAGCCGACGAAAGTCGGCTATTTCTTTATAATATGATAGTATATTGAACGTATTTTCAAAAACATTATAGATAAATTTTATAAATAGCAATAAAAAACGGATAAATAAATGGTTTTTTTTAATCAATATTGACATTTTTTTATACTATGCTATATTTTAGGTAGGAGGTGTTATGATAAGTGGAATAAATATACTGGATTAACAAAATATAATAATAAACATACGTTAAAAACAACTAATAGTAGAGTTACATTATATTCTTGGGAACACCCTGCAATTATGATAGATTTGCCAGCCAACATATACGGTGTAGGGGCTTATACTGAATATTATAATTTTAATATGGAATTCAAAACTATTGTAAAAGCCACCCAATCGTTTAATTTGTATTCTGCTTACGGACATAAAGGAGGAGGCGTTAGTGCGGCAATTTCGTCTAGAGGTGGAGTAAGTATAAGTTTTAATGAATTATGTAATAATTTTACCGTTCCGTTTATGTTGGTTGAAGTATAGGAGGTAAATATGGAAGAGAAAGATATCGACTTAAAAGAAAAAAAGGAAGAAGCAACGTCAAATCAACAATTACTAGAAGAAATAAAATCTTTAAAAAAACAAATAGATGAACTTGATATGGCACTTTGGAAAAGAAAGTGGATTCTAATATTTACGTGTTTGCTGGGTATTGGGAATTTTATAATGTTGTTCTATATAATGGTAAGATAATAAATAAGCCGACGAAAGTCGGCTTTTATAGTGTAATTTTGGTAGTTTAAGTGCGGATTGTGTAGTGTTAAGCGGATTATTTTTCGTTTAACGTAAAATTACAAAAAGCGATAATTAGTTTGCTTGGTTTGTAATAATAGTTAAGCAAGAGTTCGGTAGAGGGTTTCTTACTGCGTGAATAACTTTGTGTGCTATATTACGCTAATAGGAGATATCCCCATAGTTTCTTTTAGGTCTACTAATCTACGCTTTAAAACGTACACCCTTGCTATTGCCGACGGTATGTCGTCCGCCATAACAGTTCCTAGCGTTTCGCTTATATCTAGGCTGACGTTACGTAGGTTTTGGCTGTACGACACCACTTCCAAAAAGGTGTTTTGCTGTTGCCAGTAGTTTGCCATATCGTTTAGGATATTTATGCTGGTTTCTTTGTCCTCGTTGTTAAGTGCTTGTTCAAGTTCGTTTAGATTTTTTTCCAAGGTTTTCAGCGTTTTGTCAAGGTAAATATTTTCGTATATTCCCACGCCCAAAATTGCAGCCAGCAAAATTAGGGCTACCAGCGTTTTTCTCATAAATCAAGCCTCCCGATAATTGCCTTTTGTTTGTACGGTTGTAAGTAATATTCACCGTTTTGCCTTACTGAAAACAGGTACACTTCCTTAATGTTTAGTTGGTGCTTTTTAAGTTCGGTTTTCACGCCTTCTACGTCGATTTTTTCAAACTTTGTAAGCGTTTCTTTCATTAAATTCCCTTCAAGCACTAGCGAAAACGGTAAGTCAGGGTTTTCTCCCTCTATTTTCATATCTAGGTTTGTGACGGGTGCGCTGTTAAATTTTGGCATAACGGACAAAGCCCCGTTGGTTTCCACTATTGCAATATGCACGTCGGAAAGCGAAAAATATCCTTGCTGGCGCAGTCCTTCCATAAGGTCGTTTACGTGCATATTTAAGGACTTCATTTCCTTGTAATCAATGCCGTTATCGTCGATAATCACCGATGGTTTCCCGTCGATAATTTTTCTTAGCGTGGTGCTTTTGAAGTTTAGCATTGATATAAACAAATGCACTATAAAAATGGCGAAAATCGGTATTAAACCGTGCAAAATAGGTATAGCCGTGTCTTGCATAGGAATTGTAGCAAGGTCGGCTATAAGCAAAGTTATAGCGAATTCGAAGGGTTGCAATTCGCCAAGTTGCCTTTTGCCCATAAGCCTCATATTCACAAGCAGGGCAAGATAAATTATAATTGAACGAATAAATATTATCAGCATACGATAATTCTATCCAACTATCCGTTTTTATTACCTTTTTTTGAAAATATTTTTAGCCCAAGTTTTTTTGGCGACAAGCCGAGCAAGTAGCACACAAGCATATACGGAATAATGAAAAAAGTAAAGCAAACGATAATTTTAGGCAGGTTGCTTAAATGTACGTAGCCGCTTACGTACTTTACAAAGTAGCCAAGCGTAAGGCTTAAAAAGGTGAGGCAAAGCATCTTTTTTAGGGTGGATAGGTTTAGTGTGTGGCGTTTTGATAAGGATATTAGGTTTAGCGTTGCGGTAAGTAAAAAAGATAGGAAAAAGCCTATCGATAGCGACAGAACGCCCATATATTTAGTAAGAAAAGTAATAGATATAATCAGCGGAATACTGCCGATAACAAAGGTTTTCAGCGTGGTTTTTTCGCCGCCAAGTGCATTTAAAACGCTGGTACTCAGTTGGCTAACTACAAGCGGGAAAATGATTATTGCCGTGTAGGACACGTATTTTCCGCTTATTTCGTCGTTAAAAATCAGAGTGGTGATTTCCTTGCCTAGCGGTAGGTATAAGCCAACGGTAACTCCCGCCGTAAAAATAGCAAAAATCAACGACTTTTCAACCCTACCGGTTGCCTCGCTTTTCACTTTTAGCGAGGATAGTTCGGGTAGTAGCACCACGGCAAGCGAGCCGATTAGGGCTGACGGAGCGTTAATTAGAGGCATACACATGCCCGTAAATCTTCCAAACGTTGCAGTTGCCATGCTTGTGGTTAGCCCGTATTCTATTAGTTTGTAAGGGATAATAAACGCAGAAAAAGTGCCGATTACAGCCGACAAAATTCTGCTGGTGGTAATAGGCAAGGAGCATTTAATTAGGTCTTTTTCAAGCGTGGGTTTTGCTAGCCTGCCGCCTTTAAAAAAGTAGATAATAAATAATACTATTACCGACAAAATATCCGCTACGGTGACGGCGAGGGCTATTATTTTTTCGCCGCTTATATTTACCACTAGCGCTAAAATAACGGTTGCTAAGATAGTTAATACTTCCTCAAGTAATTCGGTGGTAGAAAAGGTTAAAAACTGCTTGTTGCCTAGTAGCCACGCTCTAATTACCGAGTAAACAGCGGAGGAAAACAGCGCCGGAAGTAAAATGTAAAATACCGCAATGGACTTTTGATTTTGGAAGTACATTGAAAGTAGTGGCTTGGATAGGCAAAGAATTAGGGCGATAACAAGGCATAGCGCAAAGGAAAAGACAAGGCAAAAAGTAACCCTCTTGCCATTTGCTAGGTTGCCTTCGCTTTTGGTTTCTGCAATTTTTCTGCTAAGAACGAGCGGTAAGCCCGAACTTGTTAAAGCAATAAAAAAGCCAAGCAATGACACGCTCATTTGAAAAACGCCCACCGCTTCTGCCCCAAAATACCTTGATATGATTATCTTGAATATAAACGATAAAAATCTAGTAGCAACCGAGAAAAAAGTAACGAGTGCAAAAGATTTTAAAATAGTGTGTTTGATAGTCCGCCCCCTTTTTATAATATATAAAAACAAGACGGGCGTTATGCAATAATGACAAGAAAATGGCGGTGCTAGGTGGGAAGGAAAAATACGAACGGCAAAAAGGAAAGGATAAAAGAGCAAAAAATGATTTGAAAGTGACGAAAGAGCAATGAATTTGCAATATAAAATAATAAAGGTAAAAATAAGCGATTAAAAATAAATTAAAGTGAAAACGATAAAAGGGCAAAAGTAAAAATAGCGATAAAAAACAGGGGGAAAATAGTAAAAAAGAGGGGCAACATAAAACGATAAAAGAGCAATAAAAAAGAGCCTAATTAAAGGCTCTAGTTTATTGTGATATTAGTCGTCGAACTTATCGAAGTTATCCTTCTTGTGCACTTCGGCTTTCTTAGTCTTAGGCGCTTTAGAATTCTTGAACTTCGTGCGTTTCTTAGGACCTGCGTATTTCTTGTACAAGAATACTCCAAGTACTGCAATTAGGATAACTGCAAGCACGATGGTAGGTATTGCCCAAGATAGCATCTTCCAGTCAACTTGGTTTTTGGTCTTGTTGCTGTCGGTAGTATCCTTTTCCTTCTCGATAGGCTTATCAGGAACGTAAGCGATAGTCTTTTCGGTGTCTTTGTTGTCGGAAACGGCTTTTTCGTATACGTCTTTGGTTACCTCGTCTATTCTGAAGTTGTCGGCAAATACCGTGCCTTGTACGTACTCAGGAACGTCCTTGTCGTTTACGGTTTTTCTTGTGCCAAGTTGCATCGTTAGGTAAGCGCTTAGGGTGGTGTCCTTAATGTCGTTTACGTTTTTTACGTAGAACGTGTATTCCTTCCAACCGTTAGTAGATTTAATGTTTTCAATCTTAGCAACGTCTTGGTTTCTATCACCGATTTTTAGCGATAAGGTTAGTCCCGCATTATTTTCGTTTTCCTCGATAAAGGTGTACAGCCATAGGCTAATCTTGTAGTATTTGTTTGCTTTTAATTCCTTGCCGCTGCTGTTGCTTACGCTGTAGCCTGATGCAATTTGGTTGTCAATCATTAGCATTGAACTACCAAATTTTGCCTCATCGTAGCCGTTGTTTATGTCCTTAATCTTGTTTATTAGTGCAACTTTTGATTGTTGGTAAGCGGTTAGTTTTTCGGTGTCGGTTTCGCCCTTGTTGGTGTACTTCCAAATCTCTTTTTCGTCGAACCTAGTAATATCGATAATGCCCGATAGCGTAGCGTCACGGTTGTTGATGTCAGGAGCGTTGCTAACAGAGTTTGTAGACCAGCCGTTAATAGAGTTTAGTTTGTCCTTATCGTAAGAGCCGGTGGTAAAACCATCGGTGTTAAAGCCGATTTCAAGGGCGTTTTCTTTTAACGTTCCGTCGTCGTTAGAGTAACCTTTTTTGTCTAGGTTGTAGGTGTTTTCCGACTTGTGAGTGGTCATCGTGATTTTATCGAACAACGCAAGACCCGAAGACGTACCGGTACTGTTATCGCTTAGGTACTTATCAAGGTCGCCAAGAGATAGGGTTAGGCTTACCGTTGCGCTGTTTAATCCGGTTTTTACAAAGAACGTGTACTCAGTCCAATCTCCGTTAGACTCCTTCATACTGAATACGTCTACGCCTTCTTCGTGAGGAGAGGACGAGGTAAGTTTAACGCTTGCTTTTGCTCCGCCTGCAGTAAATACGTTCACCCTAATAGAGTAGAAAGAGTTTGCCGATAGGCTGATATTATTTGATTTGTAACTATAAACGACACTATCTTTGCTGTAAATACCTAGTGCGTATCTGTTTTTGCCGTCGTTGTTTAGAGTTCGTAATACCGACGAAATATCTAGGTCAATGCCTTCTTCGGCGAATATATTAGCAACGTTAGTTAAATCCAAAGTGCCGTGTTTTACTGTTTTGTCTTTTAATAAAGTGTCGTTAATCTTGTCGTTAGAAACAGACCAGTTGGTAGTAGAACCGAACTTCTTTAATTTGCCGTCAGTACCAAAGGTGCTTGAAGAAACGTTTAGTTTGTTGAAGTTACCGTTAGAGATACTTTCGCTACTTGAACTAGAAGATAGTTCCACTTTCTTAGCAAGGCTGCCTGTTGAAGCGTTGCTGTAAGCGGTGGCGTCAATTTCTTGCAAGTTGATATTGTAAATGTACGCATTGCCTTTTGCTAAGGTGTCGCTAAACTTGTTGCCCCTACCAAAACTCATTTCGATAGTGTACTTAGTGTCGGTAGTGGTGCTACCTAGCACGTAGAACACAACTTCTTGCCAGCCGTTATATTTATCGTTGTCTTTGCCGATATTTGCAGAGTTGACTTCGTTGATTTGGTTTACGGTAGAAACCTCGCCTTTGTCGTTAAGAACGTTTAAGTAGAAGTTCATACCGGCAGCCTTTTCAATGTTTTCGGTCTTTACCCAGAATGCAAGCCTGTAATACTTGTTCATAGTCGCCGTAAACTCTTGGTCAAGTTTTACCGTTGCGGCAGAATTGCTTGTTGAAGCGAATTTAAGCACGTTGGTAGCAACTTCCGAAGTAGTGCTATCGCCGAACTTGTAGATTACTTCGTAAGGAAGAGGGACGTTTTCGGTTTTAGCGTTTATTGTCGTAATATTAACGGTGGAAGTAACGTCGGTGGTTTCCTTTTTGATAGAGAAACCGTTTGGTAAACCGTTTGTAACTTCCGTCATATTGCCGTTTGTTACGCCGTTAGTAATTACTCCGTCGGCATCAAATTCGTTTAGGTCGATGCTGGTAGCGTTTTTGTCGCTTACGCCTATTTCCCAGCCTGTTTTTTGGCTAGTAGGTTTGTCGCTAGCGTCGATATTCTTTACGTCAAAGTTTACGTCGTCAAAGAATACGTGACCGCACGACCAGTTTTCCTTTTGGCTCTTACCGTCTGTGCCTAGGGCAAGCGTCATTTTGTAGTTTACGTCGTGGGTGTTGTTCCCACGAAGGTTTAGTACTATTTCGCTCCAGCCGTTAGCGTCTTTTGTAAGCGTGCCGACTTCTTTGCCGTCAACGTAGTATTTAGAATTGTCGAACGTAACGACGTGCTTTTCATTATCGTTTGATAAGATAATAGAGCCTCTTGTTGTTTTACCATCTACGGTATCTAAGGTCTTAACCCAAACGCCAAGACGATAGATTTTACCTTTTTCTATTGTAATCGAAGACGAAGAAACGTAGTTTGTAGAGTAGTCCTTGTCGGAATAAAGCATAAGTGCGCTAGTGTCCCTTTTGGCAGTATCCAACCCCTCTCTGTATAAATTTTTGCCTACAAGGTTAGCCTCGTAGTATTCCTTGCTAAAACCAAAGTCAGCGTAATGGTTTTTAACGTATTCGCTGTTTAGGTCAACGATACCTCTTACGGTTTTAGCCCTTTCTGAAGATGGAATATCGTTTGCTTTATCGTCGTCAACACCGCCGTAGCCGAAAGACCAAGCAAGTGGTGAGCGAGGTACTGAGGTGTAGTATTTGCTATAAGCAGCAAAACTTGCGTTAGAGAAACGGAAAGAATCTTTGTATACGTAAGTGCCAACGCCCTCAGCGTTAGGTGTAGAGTAGTTAGGTGCTTCGTTAAATTGCTCCCTTGCGGTTTTTCCGCCCTCGATATCGGTTAGTTCTTCAAGAACAACGTCGTCGAAGAAAGCGTGACCTTTGGTAAGGTGCTTATCAGTTTTATCGCCGTAGCCAAGACCAAAAGTAACCTTTAAAGAACTAGAACTATTTGCGCCGCCCTCAACGTACATTTCGAATTTTTGCCATTTGCCGTTGGTTTTAACGTCCATCCATTCGCCGTTAATACCGCTACCCGAAACTTTTACGTATGCGCCGTAGTCAGTACCTGCCTTAGGAGTGCCGTCGCTATCAACTTCGCCGCTGATAGTTGGGCTGGTGTACGCCCAGAAGGTAAGTTTGTAGAACTTGCCCGGCTTAACGTCAAACGAACTAGATACGTAACTATAAGACGACGGCTTGTTAGAGTACATCATCAAGACGTTGTTATCGGTAGCGCCATCGTGAGTTTTAGGGTTAGGATAGTTGTCCCAGTTGTGCTTGTTGTACTCGTAATCCTTGCCGGTGCTGATTACACCATATTTAAGAGCGTCAAGCCCGCCTTCCGGTTGGTAACTTCCCGTGCCACCGATAGAGCCCGTCCAGTTAGAAGGAGTACGTGGATAACTGGTACCCGTCGTAAAAGTAAAGTCGCCGTTTTGAACGACTTGCTTGTCCTCCCCGGTTTTATTAGGTTCATTTTCGTAAGGTTTTTCGTTGTTACAAGCGGTTAGCATCAAAATAGAGCAAACCAAACATATAACAAGCGAGAACACCAAGAATTTACTAATTTTGCTTTTTTTCATTTCGTCTCCTATGTTGCCTAATTTTTAGTACATATAAAATTATAATATAATACGAATATTTAGTCAAGGAATAATAAAAAATAAACCTAAGCAAATACTATAAATATGCCGAAAAAAATGGAGAAAAAAGGAATAAAACAAAAATTTATAGTGCTAGTAGATATGCTTGTTGGGGCAATCAGCGGGCTGGTAGGAGGGCTGTTTGGGGCAGGAGGCGGAATGCTCGTAGTCCCTTGCCTTACTACCGTAAACGATTTTGACGTTCGAAAGGCGCACGCCTCGGCAATACTTGTGGTACTTCCTCTAACCATTGCAAGTTCCGTCGTGTACTCGTCTAAGGGCTACTTTGACCTAAACGTCTTTACCTACGTCGTCGTAGGCTCGGTGATAGGAGGACTTATCGGACAGAAACTACTACGCAATTTATCCTCAGATACTTTGTCGTTACTGTTTAACGGGCTAATGATATTTGCAGGGGTGCAAATGATACTAAAATAGCAAAATATAATATTTAAAGTATCAAAATTCGACAATAAACAACGGAATATGCAATTTTAAGATATTTTTCGTTAGTAACGAATAATAAATCTAAAACGTATTTTTAAGGAGGAAAAATGAACTGGTTATACGTATTATGCGGAATTATATCGGGGACTGTTGCCGGTATGGGTATGGGCGGAGGCACTTTACTAATACCGCTACTTGTGTTGTGGCTTAACGTGGACGTAAAGGTGGCGGGGATAACCAACCTATTATGTTTTATTCCGCTTTCGGTTTTGTCGCTTATCTTACTTATCAAGGAAAAACTTGTGGATTTTAAAACAAGTATGATAATCGGAATTCCCGCAATGCTTTTTTCGATACTTGCAAGTTACCTTACTTCTATGGTGGATAGCGAGGATATGAAAGTATATTTCGGGGTATTTTTGATTGTGCTTGGCGTTTCGTTTAGTTTAAAGACGGTGTTTGCCGCAATAAAAAGGCACGTAAGATATTTTCAGTAAAGAAGTTTGGTAAAAATTTAATTTAAAATTTTCATTTTTTTCAAAAATCAATTCGGCAATTCAAAAAAATTGTCGATTTTTTTGATTTTTTCTTTTATATCGTACGCCCAGCCGACAAAGTTTCGGTTTTAATAGGTTATTTTTGTATTTACTATTTTAATTTATAAAATTATATGCTAGAATTTTAGTATATTTTTTGTTTTAAATTACATTTAGATAGGAGGCAATTTTGTTAAAGACTTTTAAAAAGGGAGTGCATCCAATATCAAGGAAAGATACGAAGGACATGCCTTTAACCGAATTTTCTACCCCTGACGTTGTGTATATTTGCCTTGAGCAACATATAGGCAAACCGTCAGAGCCCATTGTAAAGGCAGGGGACGAAGTGAAGGTTGGCACGCTGGTTGCTAAGCAATCGGGCTTTGTGTCGAGTAATATTTATTCGTCGGTATCGGGTAAAGTGCGTGGCATCGAGAAAAGGGAAACCGCTCAGGGCGTAAAAGCCGACCATATCGCTATCGAGAACGACGGAAAGTACGAAGAAGTTTTTTTGGAAAAACTTGAAAACCCTACCAAAGAGGAGATTTTGGCAAGAGTTACCGAGGCAGGTATTGTGGGTATGGGCGGAGCAACCTTCCCTACGCAAGTTAAGTATTCGCCAAAAGCCACGGTGGACACGCTAATTATTAACGGTGCAGAATGCGAGCCGTTTATTACTTGCGACTACCGTTTGATGCTGGAAAAAGCGGACGAGTTTATCGAGGGCGTAAGGCTTATTAAAAAGGTACTTGGCGTTAGCGTTGCGTACGTTGGTATCGAAAACAACAAAAAGCCTGCGATTGATTTACTTCTTTCTAAGCACTTAGAGGATATTCAAATTATTCCTCTTAAAGTTAAGTATCCGCAAGGCGCAGAAAAACAACTGATTTACGCAATCACCAAAAGAAAAGTGCCGGCAGGCGGGCTACCTATGGACGTTGGTTGCGTGGTAAGTAACGTGCACACGGCGCTTAGTATTTACGAGGCGGTAAAGGAGGGCAAGCCACTTTATAGGCGTGCTATGACCGTATCGGGTAACGGAGTGGAGCACAAAGGTAATTACTGGGTTAGAAACGGCGTGCCTGCGGAGTACATATTCGAGCAAACTAGGGGCAGCGCAACGGGTGAAATCAAAAAGGTAATCAGCGGCGGCCCTATGATGGGCTTTGCGCTAGACAGCCTAGAAGTTGCCACCACGAAAGGCTCTTCTTCGCTTTTGTTCTTGACGGAGACCGAAATCAACCTTGCGCCTACTACTGCTTGCATAAACTGTGCAACCTGCGCTTCGGTTTGCCCTATGAACTTAATGCCTATGTTTATCGAAAAGGCGGCTCAACACGGCGAATTCGATATGGCAAGCAAGTATGGGGTAATGAACTGCATCGAGTGTGGAAGTTGTGCATACAGTTGCCCTGCAAAAAGGCCTCTTGTACAAGCAATCAAACTTGCAAAAAAAGAAATACGCAAAAGGGGGATTAAATAATGGCATACATAGTATCGACTTCACCGCACTTTTCCACGCCAAAAACCACGAAAAGCATTATGCGTGACGTGTTTATTGCGCTTATCCCTACGCTTATTGCGGCAATATTTATATTCGGGTTTTACCCGTTGTTTATATGCTTGCTTAGTGTAACGTCGGCTGTTCTTGCTGAGTTTTTGTTCAACAAAATGCGTAAGCAACCGATAACCATAGGCGACTGGTCTGCTGCCGTTACAGGCTTACTCGTTGGCTTAAACTTGCCGCCCGTTATTCCGTTTTACGTGCCTATCGTCGGCTCGTTCTTTGCGGTTTGGGTGGTAAAATGTCTGTTTGGCGGCCTTGGTAAAAACTTTGCAAACCCGGCTATTACGGCAAGGATTTTCCTAATGCTTGCTTGGGGTAGTTTGATGACTACTTACGCTGCTCCTATCGATTTAAGTAAGGGCTTTGGCGAAATGTTTAGATACTTTACCGTGTCGCTAAACGCCGATAGCATTCAAACGGTTGCGGGCGTAACTCCGCTTGCGCAAATCGGCTTTAAGAGTGGCGAAACGCTTGGCAACGTGAACAACTTATCGTTATTCTTAGGAACGACCGGCGGAACTATGGGCGAAGTAAGTGCGATTGCGCTTATAATCGGCGGCGTATATCTTGTTGCAAGAAAGGTGATTAAGCCTACTATTCCGCTAATTTACGTGCTTACCGTTGGCTTATTAACTATGGCAATCAAGGGCGACGCAGGTTACTTCTTGCCGTCGGTTCTTAGCGGTGGACTACTACTTGGCGCTATCTTTATGGCTACCGACTACACCACCTCGCCGAACACTTTCGTAGGTCAAATTATTTACGCTTTAATGTTAGGTTTACTTACCACGGTGTTCAGGCTTTACAGCACGTTACCGGGCGGCGTGTCTTTTGCAATTCTTATTATGAATATTGCCACTCCGCTTATTGATAAATACACGATACCACACGCTTTCGGCTACGTAAAAAAGAAACGTGAAAAGAAAGCAAAGGAGGTAAATAATGGCTGAAAATAAACACGTAAAAATAGATTTTAAAGACGTGCTTAAAACCGTTTTGGTGCTTACGATTATTGCCGTTGTCAGCGGTGGATTGCTTGGCGGAATAAACGCCGTAACCTACATTAGCGACGACGAAATGCTATCGAGAAAAATGGTGAACGTTTACACGGCTGATAGTTTTATCAACTTTGCTACCACCACTAACGAGGCGTACGCTAGCGAGAAAGCAATAGTAAATAAGTACAACGCAGGCTCTAAAAACCCTAGCGTAGCGCTTATGCCGGTTAAAAAGGGTGTGGCGGAAGAAAACGTTATGATTTACAGGGTGTACGGAGCGGGCGATTATGATTGCACGTTGCTAGTACTTGTAAAGGACAACAAAATTGAAAAGATAAGCGTCTACTCGTCCTCGGCAACCCCCGGTATCGGCGACAAGGCTTACAAAGATGCGTATATTAGTCAGTTCAACGGCTTGAATTTGCTTACGGCAAAACCGCTTGTAGTGGTTAAAAACAACGCCAAAGAAAACGAGGTAAACGCAGTAGCGGGCGCAACCAAGAGTAGCGAGGCGGTTAAAAACGCAGTAAACAGCGCAATAGCGCTACATAAATTACTGAAAGGGGAGGGAAAATAATGAAAAAGAGTGAAATTTTTACTAACGGTCTTATCAAAAACAACCCTACTTTCAGGCTTGTGCTTGGTACGTGTCCTACGCTTGCGGTAACCACGACGGCGCTAAACAGTTTGGGTATGGGTGCTGCGGTAACGTTCGTTCTTACCTGCTCGAATATGATGATATCGATGCTAAGAAAGGTGATACCCGACAAGGTGCGTATCCCTGCCTTCGTTTTGATAATAGCAACTTTCGTTACTTTGATAGAGATGGTAATGCGTAAGTTTATCCCTAATCTGTACGAGTCGCTGGGCTTGTTCTTGCCACTTATAGTAGTAAACTGTATTATTCTGGCAAGGGCAGAGGCGTTTGCAAGCACGAACAAGGTGTTAGACTCCGCTATCGACGGACTAGGTATGGGGCTTGGCTTTACTTGTAGCCTTACCCTAATCGGCATTATTCGTGAGTTTTTGGGCACCGGCTCGTTCTTTGGTTTAACTATCCCGGGCTTGTCGGATTTGTCTATGGCAGTTTTCGTATTGCCGGCAGGCGGATTCTTAATCTACGGCTTTATGATGGCGCTATTTAACCACGTATTTGCAAAGGTTGACGAGAAAAAGGCAAAGAAACTTCAAGAAGAAAGAGAAAAAGAGCGCAAAATTGAACTTGCTATGCAAGAAGTAGAGGAGGGCTAATATGGAATATTTGTACATAATTGTAGGAGCGGTTTTCGTAAACAACTTCGTACTATCGCAGTTCTTAGGTATTTGCCCGTTCCTTGGCGTGTCTAAAAAGACCGAAACGGCGCTTGGTATGGGGCTTGCGGTTATATTCGTTATGGGTATAGCGTCGCTTATCACCTTTATAGTAAATCAATACATACTTATTCCGCTAGAAATCGAGTACTTGCAAACCATTGCGTTTATCTTGATTATAGCGTCGCTGGTGCAACTGGTAGAAATGGTTATCAAAAAGTTTAGCCCTACGCTTTACGGTGCGCTTGGCGTGTACTTACCGCTAATCACCACCAACTGCGCTGTGCTAGGCGTTGCGCTAATGAACGTAAAACCTATCTATGCTTACAACCTAGGTCAAGCGTTCTTGAACGGTTTGTTTAGCGGTGTAGGTTTCACTCTTGCAATAGTGCTGCTGGCAGGAATAAGGGAGAGGTTGCAATACTCCGATATTCCAAAAGCGTTCAAAGGTTTTCCTATTACGCTAATTGCGGCTGCTATTATGAGTATGTCGTTCGTAATATTCTCGGGTATGATTTAGGAGGTAGATATGACGTTTTTAGCAGAAGTTACGGCGGGGGCAATATTTATCCCTATCGGTATTTTAGGCGGTTTGGCTGTGGTATTTGCAATCTTGCTTGCAATACTAGGCAAAAAACTTGCTGTGGTTAGGGACGAAAGGATAGACCAAGTGGCAAAATTATTGTCGGGCGCAAATTGTGGCGGTTGCGGTCAAGCAGGTTGCGATGCGTTCGCTTGCGCACTTGTAGAAGGTAAGGCAAAAATAAACGATTGTAACGCTACTCCTAAGGAAAATAAGGACAAAATCGCAGATATATTAGGCGTGGCAAACGACGGCGAGGAGACGGCTGTGGTGGTTGCTTGTTGCGGAGGTGTGAACTCTAAGGATAAGTACGAGTACCAAGGCTACGGCGATTGCAGAACGCTGGAATTACTTGCAGGAGGTAGCAAACAATGTACTTCGGCTTGTCTTGGCAAGGCAACGTGCGTTGACAACTGTCCAAACTACGCAATAGAGGTCGGTATGAACGGCTACGCTGAAATAAACCAAGATAAATGTACCGCTTGCGGAGTTTGTTTGTCGAACTGTCCTAAGTCGGTAATAAAGCGTATTCCGGCGTCGGCAAAAGTCTACGTGGCTTGCAATAACCACGAAAAAGGCAAGGCGGTAAGAGAGGTTTGCTCCAATGGTTGTATTGCTTGCGGAATGTGTCAAAGAAACTGCACGCAAGGTGCAATTACAATGGTGGATAATTTGCCTGTTATCGATTACAAAAAGTGTACGGGCTGTAAGGTTTGTGTGGAAAAATGCCCTGTAAAATGTATCCACGAATTTGCAAGAGGCAATAAATAACAACAATAAATAAGAAAAAGTAAAAGCCGATTTAGTCGGCTTTTTATTTTTGCAAAATATGTAAAAAGCAGGTCGAAAATAGAGGCGAATTAAAAAAATAACCACCTCAATGCCCACTAAATAGTGGCAATTCAAAAATTATCGTATATGAATTTTTATTCAGGTATTGACTTTTAGTCTAATTATGATATAATAGAGTACAATAAGGGGAATATAAACTAATAAAAATTTTTTATATAAGGATAGAATTAAATGGAAAAAATTGCAATAATTGATCTTGGCGCAAACTCAGCAAGACTTGTGCTTGTAAACGTTTTGGACGGCGGATATTTCGTTGTTTTTGACGAACTTAAAGAGAGCGTTCGTCTAGCGCAAGATATGGAATGGGACGGTATACTAAAACCGTCTAGGGTGCAACAAGCGATAAAAACGTTGCAAATGTTTAGAAGGCTCTGTGATGCCAACGGCGTGGACAAGATTTACGCTTTTGGAACGTCGGCTGTTAGAAGGGCTAAAAACCAAAAGAGTTTCCTAGACGAAATTATGGCTACCACGGGTATTAAAGTAAAGGCTTTGTCTTCAGAGGAGCAAGCGACTTTGGTTTACCAAGGCGTAATCAACTCTATGGAAGCGCCTAAGGGCTTTATTATGGATATCGGCGGCGGTACTACCCAACTTATCTACTACAACAGGAAAAATCTTATTGCTTACGAGGAACTTCCGTTTGGCGCTGTCACCTTGACCGAATTATTCAAGGCGGAAAACGTGCCTGCCGAGGAGCAATCGCAAAATATTAGGAACTTTATCAAAGAGCAACTTGAAAAAATCGAGTGGATAAAGGACGTGGATAGCGACGTTCCGTTTATCGGCGTTGGCGGTTCGTTCAGAAACCTTGGTAAAATCAGCCGTATGATTAAAAAATATCCGTTCAATATGGCTCATAACTACACGGTTGGCGTGAACGAGTTTAACTACATTTACGATACGATTAAGGGCTTGAACTTAGACAAAACTATGAAAATCAAAGGTTTGTCTTCTAATAGGGCGGATATATTCCCAAGCGCACTTGCCGCAATTAAGGCGGTAATTGACGAACTTGGTTTTACTTCGATTAGGATTAGCGGTTGCGGACTAAGAGAGGGAGCAATGTTTAGATACGCAGTACCTTCCACTCAGGAAAAGCCGCTTGTGGACGTATTAGGTCACAGCCTAAACACTCAAATTAGGTATTACGACATAAACATTCCACACGCAGAGCAAGTTTATAATTTGTCTATGCAACTATTTAAGCAACTTAAAGTGTTACACAAATTGCCTAGGGCTTACGTAAAGGTGTTAAGGGTGGCTGCTATGCTACACGATACCGGTATGCGCATTAAGTACTACGAGCATCACAAACACTCCAACTACATTATCCTAAACAGCAACTTGTACGGCATTTCGCATAAGGACTTGATTATGGCGGCTTTCGTTGCGGGTGGTCACAGAAAGGCAAATAACTATCCTGATATTACGCCTTACAAGGGCTTGCTTACCGAGGAGGACTTGGTTGCAGTTAAGCGCCTAACCGTAATACTTCGTATTGCCGAAAGTTTCGACCGCAGTATGAGTGGACTAATTACCGAAATCAACTGCGACGTACTGGGGGATAGCGTAATTATGAAGACGACGGCTGACGGAGATTGCTCTTTGGAGATTAAGGACGCATTGTCTTCGGCAAACGACTTCAAACTTGCATTTGGTAAGAATTTGGAAATTCTATAATGATAATACTTGCATCACAATCGCCACGAAGGAAGGAAATATTGTCCTCTCTTTTTGGCGATATTCATATTAAAACGAATAATCACGAGGAAAGTTTTAAAAGTGTTCGTCCCTCTTACGCAGTTCAGGAGATTGCCAGAAAAAAGGTAATCGGCGTAGGCACTAGCGAGGACGTAGTAATCGGAGCAGACACGATTGTGTACTTTAAGGGCGAGTTTTTGGGCAAACCAAAAAGCGAAAACGACGCTAAAAGGATACTTAAAATGCTTAGCGCAAACACTCATTACGTTTACACGGGCGTAGCGGTAAAAACGCAAGGTAAAACCATTACTTTTTACGACGCATCCAAGGTGATTTTCAACGATTTAACAGAGGAATTTATCGACGAGTACGTAAAAAGCGGCTCACCTATGGACAAAGCAGGGGCTTACGGCATACAGGACGGCGGGCTTGTGAAAAGGTACGAGGGCAGTTATACTAATATTTTAGGGTTGCCCGCAGAAAAACTTAAAGACTGTATCGGTAGTCTTGAAGTGGAGGAAAAATGAAACTAGAACTTGCAATAGACGTTGGCTCAAGTCACGTTACAATTTATCAAAAGGGTAAGGGCGTAGTATTAAGAGAGCCCAACGTTGCAATAGTAAACAATAGCGGAGACGTGGAAGTACTTGAAGTAGGGCAAAAGGCTATCGGTATGCTAGGTAGGTCGGATAGGCGTGTAAAAGCCGTGTATCCCGTTAGCGAAGGCGTGATAGTTCACCCGGAAGTATTTTCCAAAATGCTTGCCGCTTTTATCCAAAGGCTACACAACGCAAGGTTTATAAAGCCAACGGTTAGCGTGCTTGCGCTTATCAGTCAATGCTTAAACGACGTGGAAAGAAAAAATATGGAAAAGGCGATTTACGACGCAGGCGTTAGAGACGTCACCCTTGTAGAGTCACCGCTTGCTTTGTACGTAGAAAACGGTAAAAGGGACGGTTTGTACGTAAATATCGGTGCGGATTTAACCGAAGTATCCATCGTTACTAGCGGCGGAATTATGTCGGGCTACACCTTGAACGTGGGCGGCAACACCTTTAACAATTTAATTAGCGACAGAATTACCGATAGGTATGGCGTAAAAATAGGCAAGTACACCGCAGAAAAAGTGAAGAAAACCATAGGCAGTATGTACGAAAACGATATGAACACGGACGAAATCGTAGGAGTGAATATCGTGGACGGCGAAAACGTGCTGGTGGACGTGAACGCAGGCGACGTGTTGCAGTCGATTAGGGGCTCGGTAAATGCTATTATCGAGGTGATTAACACCACGCTAAACCTATGCCCAAAGGAAATTTACGGCAAAGTTGCAACCGAGGGGGTGTACCTTGCAGGTGGCAGCACCTTACTTCCGGGGCTTGAGGAATACAATTTGGAAAAGACCAAAATCAACGTAGTTTCGCTAGAAAACGCTACGTCGGTGGTGGCACTCGGAGGTGGCAAAATGGTGGAAGACGCAACTATTTTAAGCAGTTTGTTGAGGTTGAAAAATATATAATGAACGAGAAAACACCTAATGAAATCCGTGGCGCAATTATTTGGGACTTGCTTGCGCTAAACGTAACCATAATCCTTGCTACCATAAACACGCTTACCTATATTTTTACGGCGGCGTCGGTAGTGCTTTTGTACCCTGTCTTTAAGGATTTGAAAAAGTACAAGGAAATAGGCGATAAAAAAATCTACTCGTTGCTCGTTATGGCAGGGGCTGTGTCGATAATTATGCTAAGCATTCTTATATCGGCAATCGCAACTAAAAATATTTATTGCACCTATTCGCTGTACGCAATCGGCTCGCCAATGCTTCTTACTATGATTGTTTTTGCGTGCATCGATGCCGTTAAAACCAAAAAAGCAAAAAACCAACCGGTATCGACAGAGGAGGAAGAAACTTTCACCGTTGAAGAGGTGGTTAAAACAAAACGAAACGAAGATTTTGACGAAAGCGAAAGCGGAAAAAATGCCGAAACTAGCGAAAATATAGTAGAAACCGAAGTTAGTGAAACTTGCGATAGTCAAGCCGCCGAGGTGGAAAACGAAACCAAAGAAAGCGGAAATGAAAACTAACACTTTTATTTAAAAATGACGTGGGCTTAAACGAAATAACGTAAACAAATAAATAACGGAAAAACAAATTAAACGACAGGTATCGACAGTACTTGCCGTTTTTTTTACGCCTATTATTTTATAATGGTTTATGGAGGAATTTATGGCTCGAAAAATAGTGATAACCTCAGGTAAAGGCGGAGTGGGTAAGACTACGGTTTGCGCAAATTTAGGGGTGGCGCTTGCCTTAAAACAGCAAAGGGTTTGCCTTATTGATGCCGATATAGGACTGAATAATCTTGACGTTGTAATGAACGTGGAAAGCAGGGTGATTTACGACGTTTTGGACGTAGCAAGAGGAAAATGCAGACCAAAACAAGCGCTTGTTAAGGACTTGGGTTTGGACAATTTGTTCGTGCTGCCGTCGGTTAAGGGTGGGCACGCCGATATAACCTCTGAAGCGTTTAGCAAAATCGTATCGGGGCTGGATAAAATGTTCGATTTTATCCTAATAGATTGCCCTGCGGGTGTGGATATGGGCTTTCATCGTGCGGTAGTAAGTTCCGACGAGGCAATAGTCGTTACCACGCCAAGCCTGTCTTCGATTCGTGATGCGGACAAAACCATTGCAAGTTTGTTGTCATACGGGGTGGATAATATCGGGCTTGTTGTTAATATGATACGGGGCGACCTTGTGATGCTGGGCGAAATGCTTAGTGCGGAGGATATCGTAAAACTACTTAGGGTTGAACTACTGGGAATTGTGCCAAGCGACGACGAAATAAACCTATCTAACGCCGTAACAACCACGCTAAACGTTAGTAGCAGCAAGGCGTTTTTGTCCTTAGCGGATAACGTGACGGGAAGTAGCAAACTTTTGTACGACTACACGGGTAAATACCGTGGGCTAATAGGTAAAGTGCGTGGAAAGTTGAAAAAAATATTGTAAGAAGGCTCGATTTTATCAAAATATAGCGGTGGATTACGCCTAGCGCTTTATAGAAGGAGCGGTGAAGGACACGAAAATGCTGGGAAAAAGGAGCGATAAAGCGGTAAAACAGCAAAATGCTGGTGAAAAGAGCGTTAAAGCGGTAAACAGCACAAACGCAAGGGTAAGGAGCGATAAAAGTAAGATGTTAGACAGAAAATTAAGAAGAAATAACAGGCAAAGGGCTGAACAAATTTTGCTTAGCGATAAGTTGCAGGATACGGAGAACTTTACCGAGGTTGTAAAAAGCGATATTTACGAGTTGCTGTCAAACTATTTTGACGTTGCCGAAAGGTCGCTTTCTATTACGGTGAACGTGGATAATTACGGAGTGTACACGATAGACATAAACTGCAAGGCGGATAAATTAAAAAAAGTTAGGGTGGTTAGTCATATTTAGGGAAAAACTATCATACCGTTAAGTAGTGAGGTGGATATGGAAGACGAAATAAAAGTTGTGGAAGCAAACGGATACAAGGACGAGTTCGTTACTAGCGAGCCGACTAAAAAGAAAAGATTTGACGTGTTGGATTTTTGTATGCTCGGTACGTCGATAGGCGTAATCGTCGGGGTGGCGTTTTTAATAGTCGGGCTTATGTAAATGAAAATAAAACTGCATCCGATTTTTTTGCTAATTGCCGCATTGTACGTTATTTTCGGCAAATGCAAGTTAATTATTTGCTCCGTTTTAGCGGTGCTTTTGCACGAGGCGGGGCATTTATTTATGGCAAAATACTTTGGTTACAGGCTAAATAAAATATGCTTAATGCCCTATGGCGCTGTGGTAAAAGGTGCTGAAAACCTAGATAACAAGGCGGATTTTTACGTGTCTTGCTTTGGACCGATCACCAGCCTACTCGTTGCAATTATCACGATTGCTATTTGGTGGATTTTTCCAAATACTTATGATTTTACCTATGATTTTGTTAAAATAAACGTGGGAATTGCGGTGGTAAATCTTATACCGATAAGCCCTTTAGACGGGGCAAGAATTGTGCTTTCTTTGTCTAAAAACAGGCTAAAAACCACCAAAATTTTGAAATTTGCGGGGAGAATTTTCTCAGTAGCCTTGATTGTTACGTTTTTCGTGTCGTTATTTTACGAGCCGAATTTTACCCTTTTAACTTTTGGAATTTTTCTGTTTATAGGCGCAACCGAAAGCGAAACGAAAGAGTGGGAAAACTACGTGTTTTTGCTAGCGTTTGGGCAAAAAGAGTACGATTTTGGCGTAAGCGAAAAAGTGATTAGAGTGGCGCTAAGCGTCAGCCTAAAAAGGCTATTAAATTTGACGGACTCTAAGAGTCTGGTTACCTTTTTGGTGGTGGACGAAAAAGGTGAGGTAAAAAGAACTATCACCGAAAGCGACCTTACTCACCTTGTGCAAGAATATCCGCTAAAAACCAAAATTTTTGAAATTTATTAGATATAATATGAATTATTATTTAGTAGGTTGTTGACTTTTACTTTTATAAAACTTAAAATAAGTCTATGAAGAAATATCCGCTCATTATAGAGCCTCCCTGTAAAAGTTCGGTTTGGGGTGGCACAAAATTAACCGAGTATTATGGTGGCGATAGAATTGCCGAAGCGTACGTTCTGTCCGTGCTTGACGGGGAGGAATCCTACATAAAAAACGGCTCGCTTAAAGGCAGACCTATTACCAAAGTGTTTACGGATTATCCGGACTGGATTGTGGACACTTTGCAAAAGAAATTCCCTATCATGATAAAACTTGCCGAAACTACGGCGTTTACGTCGGTGCAAGTTCACCCGAACGATGCGTTTGCAATCAGCAAGTTAAAGTGCTTTGGAAAGTCGGAGATATGGTATATTATCGAGGCTGACGAGGGGGCAGGCGTGTACGTCGGGCTAACCGAAAAGTTGACTAATAGCGAGATAAAGAGGCTGGCTGAAAGCGGAGAAATACTTAGTAAGATGCGCTTTTGCAAGGTGAAAAAGGGTGATGTGGTGGAGATACCTGCCGGCTATCCGCACACGATATCGGGCGGCGTTACCTTTATTGCCATTCAGGAAAACAGCAACGTGGAGTACAGACTCTACGATTTTGACAGAGCGGACAGTACAAGACCTTTGGAAATAGACAAGGCGTTAGAGGTGATAAAACCGGAGATTGCCGGCAGTCCGATTATTAAGTTGCCGATGATTTTGGATAAAAACGGCGTTACCTACAAAAAGGAATTTAGCCCGTACTTCACCTTTTACAGATACAAAGTTAAAAGCGAAGTGTTTGTAAATAGCGAAAGCCTTACTTTTGTTATGCCTCTTGATAGCGAACTTAAAATCGAGTACGCAAGAATGGGCAAACTTCAAGAAGAAACGGTGGGTAAACTAAGAGCGGTGGTTCTGCCGTGCGGCTTACAAGTAAAATTAACGGGTGAAACCGAGATAATAAGGATACAAATATAACTAAATAGAGAGTGATAAGGAGTTGAATTATGAAGTACTACGTAGGAATTGATATCGGCGGAATGAGTATTAAAGCAGGTCTTGTGGACGCATGCGGAAATATTACGGCAAAAGAAACCGTACCTACGCCTATAGGCGACAGAACCGCACTTTGCGAGGCGATTTTCAAACTGATTGAAAACGTGCTTAAAAAGGGCGAAAAAACTGTGAAAGAGATAGAGTACGTAGGCATAGGCTCGCCGGGAATTGTTAGTTTTAGGTCGGGCGAGGTGCTTTACGCAAGTAACCTAGGCATAGAAAAGTTTGACGTGTGTAGGCGAGTAAACGAGAAGTTCGGTGTTAGTTGTTACGTTGAAAACGACGCTAACTGCGCCGTGCTAGGCGAGTATTATTTTGGCGATGCAGTCGGCTTTAAGGACGTAATTATGATTACGCTGGGCACAGGCGTCGGTACGGGTATGCTAATAAACGGCAAGGTGCTGGTTTCTCCGGGCGGCGGCGGAACGGAGGGCGGACACATGTGTATCGTTACCGACGGCTTACAATGTGCGTGCGGCTCTAAGGGTTGCTACGAAAAATACGCATCGGCGGCAGCGCTAATTAACCAAACCGAAAACGCAATAAAGGAGCACAAAGACAGCCTACTTCTTAAGTACGCAATGCAAGAGGGAGAGGTGAACGGAAAGGTTGCTTTCCTTGCCGCAAGAGAGAACGACGAGGTGGCAAAACAAGTGCTTAGTAAGTACGTTGAGTACGTTGGAACGGGCATTGTAAATATCGTAAATATATTCCGTCCCGATATGATACTTATCGGCGGCGGCGTATCGAACGAGAAAGAAATGCTTATCAAACCTGTGGAACAATTCGTAAACGAGCACATGTTCGGTAAAGATTACTTGGAGAAAATTCCGGTAAGACAAGCCAAACTAAAAAACGAGGCAGGCATACTGGGGGCTGCAATGTTAGGACTAAACAAGGAAGGTTAAACCTTCCTTTTCTTTTTGCTTTAAGAATAGGTAGCGGCTACAATTAAGTGTGGCTAGTACGCAATGTCGTTTGACTTTTAATGATATATATAATAAAATAATACTATGGATAATTATTTGGAAAAATATAACGAACTACTTTTAGAGGTGTCAAAACCGGGTAGGTACACGGGTGGAGAGTACAACACGCCGAATATGAAAAAACCGCACACGATGAAGATGTGTATGTGTTTTCCAGACGTTTACGAAGTGGCGATGAGTAATATCGGCATTTCTATTCTTTACAATATGCTTAACGAAGAGGAAAATATTCTGTGCGAGCGTTGTTACGCACCTTGGGTGGACCTTGGCGACAAACTGAAACAAAACGATATGACGATTGTTTCTATTGAAAATAAAACCCCGTTAAAAAGTTTTGACGTGCTTGGTTTTTCCATGCAGTTCGAGTTATTATACACAAATCTTTTGTATATGCTGGACCTTGCAGGTATCCCGTTTTACGCAAAAGATAGGGGCGAAGAGTACCCGATTATTTTGGCAGGAGGACCTTGCTCGATTAACCCCGAGCCGTTTGCACCGTTTGTGGACGTGGTGTCCGTTGGCGAGGGTGAGGATTGCCTAAGGGAGTTTGCTCATCTTGTAGACGAGGGCAAAAAGAAAGGGCTTAGCAAAAAAGAGATACTAAAAGAGGCTAAAAAAATCGTGGGGATATACGTTCCGTCTATGCACGAGGAGGGCGAAATCGTAGAGAAAGCGGTGGTTAGCGATATCAACAAAAGTTACTATCCGCTTAAACCTATTGTGCCTAATATCGAGATTGTGCACGATAGGGTGGCGCTTGAATTATACCGTGGTTGCGCATCGGGTTGTAGGTTTTGTCAAGCCTGCTTTTTTTACAGACCTATAAGGGAAAAGAGTAAGGAAGTTGCCTACTATCAAGCCATTGAGATGCTGAAAAACACGGGCTACAACGAGATATCTTTGTCTAGTTTAAGCACGGGTGATTACACCTATCTTAAAGAACTAATCGAGGATTTAGCGGTTTATGCTAAGGAGCACCACGTAAATTTAAGTTTGCCGTCTTTAAGGCTGAATAGTTACGACAATTCTATAAGCCGTGTGTGTAGGAAAAGTTCGCTTACATTTGCCCCCGAGGCAGGCACACAAAGATTGCGTGACGTAATCAACAAAAACATAACGATAGACGATATCGAAAACGGAATAGGTAGTGCGTTTAGCCAAGGTTACGACAGCATAAAACTATATTTTATGATAGGTTTGCCAACCGAGACCGACGAGGATTTGCAAGGCATTATCGACATTTGCAAGTACTTGAAGGACTTGTATTATAGAAAACGCCAAAGCAACAGGCTTAGAATATCGCTTAGCACGGCGGTATTTATCCCAAAACCGTTCACCCCGTTTGAATTTTGCGAGCAAATATCCTTAGAGGAAATGCGCAGAAAACAGGAGTTCTTGTACGACGGATTAAGCAAAATCAAGGGCGTGGATTACCACTACCACGATAGCAAATCTTCAAGGATAGAGGGAATACTTGCTAGGGGCGACAGTAGGCTTGCTAAGGTTATCGAACTTGCTTACAAAAAGGGCAGCAGATTTTGTAGTTGGTCGGAGCATTTTAATTACGAAAACTGGATAGAGGCGCTTAACGAGGCGGGTATTAACCCTAACGACTATCTAAGAGCGCACTCTACAAGCGAAAAACTTTGCTGGGACTTTATAAACGGCGGCGTAAGTAAGGATTACCTTGTAAAAGAGTACGAAAAAGCGCTTAGGGGCGAAACGACAAGAAATTGCAGAAACGGTTGTAACGCTTGCGGAGTAATGAGCATAGGAAGGTGTAATATATGATTACTTTAAAGTACAGTAAGACGGACTCTGCTATCTTTACCTCCCATATTGACCTACTAAAACACTTTGTAAAAATCGTGAATAGGTCAGGCGTAAGCGTGGAGTATTCCAAAGGTTTTCACCCACATATGAACGTGTATTTTACGTCGGCACTTCCCGTTGGAGTAAGCAGCGAGGCGGAGTACGTAACGGTGGAAACGAATGAGGAAAGCATTATAGACAGGCTGAACGAAAAGAGTATCGGGGGGCTGGTTTTTACCAAGGAATATTTGACGAAAGCAAACCCGAAACTAACGAGCCAAATCTACAAATCTTTGTACGAAGTTGATGCCGATTTATCCTCTGAAAATCAGGAAAAACTAAGAAATTATTTTGAAAAAGAAGATATAATCGTCACTACCGAAAAGAAGGGCGAAATTACCAAAAAGCGAGTTAATGAACTGATTTTTGACTATAAAGTGGCTGATAGCGGACTTAGTCTAATGCTTGCAACGGGCAATCCAAACCTAAGAATAGACGCTTTAATCCGTCAAATCAACAATGATTTAGGGCTGAAAATAATGATAACGAAAAGCAAAAAAATAAAGCAATTCGTACTTGCTAACGGCGAGGATATGGAAGTTGGCGAGTACTTAAAAAGTATAGGTGAGTAATGAAAAAACTTTTTATCGACTATCATAAAAGAAGAACGCAAGTGGCACTTGTAGAGGACGGTGAACTGGTAGAATTTCAAGTGGAAAGGCAGGACGTTCCCTCTATAGTCGGTGCAATTTACAAAGGTAAAGTAGTAAACCTAATCAAAGGTATGAAAGCGGCTTTTGTAAATATCGGGTTGGAGCGTAACGCATTTTTGTACTGCGGCGAAAGTACCTACGATAATTCGTCTATTATCAACAAGACGGTTAGCGAAAGTCAGGAGTTAAAGGTTAGCCCCGGTGACGAGATTATGTGCCAAGTGGTAAAGGAAGAGTTCGGCAACAAGGGTGCAAGAATTTCAACCAACGTGTCTATCCCAGGCAGGTTGCTTGTGTACGTTCCTAACAACGACTACGTGGGAATTTCTAGAAAAATCGAGGAAGAGGACGATAGGGCAAGGCTGGAAGCGTGGGCAAATAACGCTATTAAAAATATCGACGGCGGCGTGATTATGCGTACCGCTTCAAGAAACGCAACCGAGGAGCAACTTAACAACGAACTTAACTTGCTTATCGCTCAATGGCAACAAATCGTAAAAGAGTATCCTAAAGCCCCGGAGTTTGCAAAACTTTACGACGAGGGTTCGCTTATATTTAGAATGGTAAGGGACTTGATGGATAACGATATCGACAGCATTGTGTTCAACGACGAGGAGTTTGCCGAAAAAATTAGGGATAAAATCGAAAGGGTTAGCCCAAAACCGAACATTGTAGAGGTGTACAACGGCACGGAGGACTTTTTCTCCTACTACGGACTATCTAGCCAAATAGACAAGATGCTGAAAAGAAAAGTAGTGTTAAAAAACGGTGCATACCTAATTATCGATAGGACGGAGGCGCTTATCACTATCGACGTAAACACGGGTAAATTCGTTGGCGAAAACGACCTGGAAGAAACGGTGTTTGAAACGAACAAACTGGCGGCTGTCGAGGTGGCAAAACAACTAAGACTACGTAACCTTGGCGGAATTATTATCGTTGACTTTATCGATATGTATATGCCGGAGCATAGAGAGGCAATCATAGAAATTATGAAACAGTCCTTGAAAAAGGATAGGGTGAAAACCACCGTGGTATCTATGACGAATCTTGGGCTACTAGAACTTACTAGGAAAAAAACCAGGTCAATGATAGATTCGGTTTTGCTAAAACCTTGTCCTTACTGCAACGGCAACGGCTTTGTGTATAGCGAGGAGCACGTGATAAGCAAAATATCCGCATCGCTAAAAAACACCATAAACGACATTGATCCAAAGGCAGTACTTCTTACCGTAAATCCGGAGGTGTTTGCAAGGCTGTTCACCCTTAGGTATCTTGAAAAGGAATGCCAAACGGTGTGGCGAAACAAGAGAATTTATGTTGTGCCGGACGTAAATTGCCACGTTGAAGAGTTTACTTTAAAAACTTTCAACACTATCGTGGTGGATTTACCAAACACGGCAAAACTTTTGTACTAAGCCGGTAAAATAGCAACGAGTATATTGATTGTTTTTGTAATACACGAAACAAAAATAATGTAAGGTTGTTTGAATGGTAAAACAATCCCCCAGCCAGCAGGCTGGCAGCCCCCTTTACACAAAGGGGCCTTTTATTTTTTATATTTAGTCATTATTTACTTGTTTTGGTTTTTGTGATAATTGTATTTTGTTAGTTGTATATCTTTATTGTTGAAGTTTTTTTATTTATGTGAGCATTTGTTTATGTTGGGTAAAACAAGAAAAGAAAGCCTCCCTTGTGGAAAATATTGTTTTAGGTAATTATATCAAACCTTCCTTATGTAAAAAATTATTGATTTTGCTCTATCTAAATAAGCCTCCTTTGTGAGAAATAGCATTGATTTAAGTCAATCCGAATAAGCCTCCCTTGTGCAAAGGGAGGTGTCACTTTGTGACGGAGGGATTGTAATTTAAGATTGAATAATGTATAAATTACAAACGGCAAGTATAAATTGCGTAAAAATTACATAGTAAAAAGCAAATAATATTCTTTATAATATATATAAGGCGTAAAAATATTTGACAAAAAATTTTTGGTATGTTAAATTATATTACGAGCCGCATGTTTCGGGTACAAAGAGACTATCGTCCACCCTCGACAGCGAGACTGGAAAGAGGAGGTATAATAATGTTCGCTATCGTACAAACTGGTGGTAAGCAATACAAAGTTACGGAAGGTTTAATTTTCAACGTAGAAAAATTAGACGCTAACGTAGGCGACAAGGTTAAACTTGACGTTTTGCTACTATCTAACGACAAGGGTGTCGTTACAGGCAACCCTGTAAAAAAGGCTTACGTAGAATGTGAAGTAGTTAATCAAGCAAAATACGACAAAGTAATTATCTTTAAGTTTAGAGCAAAGAAGAACTCTCGCAGAAGACAAGGCCATCGTCAACCGTATACCGCATTAAAAGTTTTGGCTATCAAAGGTTAATATGACGATTGTAAGAGTAAAAAGAGTAGATAATAAAATCGTATCGGTGGAGTGCGACGGGCATACCGGCTACGGCGAGGAAGGTGAGGATATCATCTGTGCAGCGTTGTCGTCGATAGTGCAAACCGCTATATTAGGGCTAATGCAAGTGGCAAAAATTGATATCAAGTACGAGATTTTTGACCAAAACGCACACTTAAAAATAGCACTACCTAAGGTAATGACTAGTACTGAACGCCACGATGCCGATATTATTCTGGAAACTATGTTTTTAGGCGTAGCAGACCTAAATCAAGGTTATTCGGATTTCGTTGAATTGGAGGTAATTTAATATGTTTATGAATATACAATTATTTGCCCATAAGAAAGGTGTTGGTAGCACGAGAAACGGAAGGGATAGCGAATCTAAGCGTCTTGGCGCTAAAAAATCTGACGGTCAATTTGCAAAGGCTGGCAATATTTTAGTTCGTCAAAGAGGAACGAAGATTCACCCTGGTAAAAACGTTGGAATCGGCAGCGACGATACTTTGTACGCATTAGTAGACGGCAAAGTAAAATTCGAGAGAAAAGGCAAATACGATAAACAAGTAAGTGTTTATGCTGAATAATAACTTGGGATTGAGTAGTCAATCCCTTTTTTATTTTTTATGGATTATACGATAGAAAAAGATTTGATTAGGGTAAAAAAGGACGAGTTTTTTAATCCGATTGACACCGCTACCTGCGGTCAGGTGTTTAGGTACAAGGTGGAGGGCGAAAACGTAACCTTTTTTTCGAAAGATAAGCAGGCAAAAATCGTAAAGACAAGTGGTGGTTACGATATCTTTACAAATGCACCTAAATATTTTGTAAATTATCTTGATTTTGACAGAAACTATGGTATAATATATACAAAACTGATAGATAAAGGCTTGATATTGCAATGTTGCGATTATTCAAAGGGTATCAGAATTCTAAATCAAGACCTTGTTGAAACGATTATTTCCTTTATTATATCGGCAAATAATAATATCCCTCGCATTCAAAAAATAATCGAAAGATTATGTAAAGAACTTGGCGAAAATATGGGTGATTATTATGCTTTCCCAACGCTTGACAAGTTAAGTAGTGCGGGCGAGCGGTTTTATCAGTCGATAGGCGCAGGTTACAGGGCAAAATACCTAGATGAAACTAGCAAAAGACTGAAAGAACTGGACGTTGAAAGTTGGAGAGGCTTAGATACTAACAGCCTTGTCAAAAACCTTACCTCGCTTATGGGAGTAGGTCCAAAGGTGGCGGATTGTATTGCGCTGTTCGGGTATCACAAGGAGGACGTTTGCCCTGTGGATACTTGGATGAAAAAAGTGTACAACACTTACTTTGGAAAGTCCGACGACGCAAAACTGATTAGGCGAGAACTTACTAACAGGTTTGGCGATTTGTCGGGGTATATGCAACAGTACTTGTTTTTCTATCAAAGAGAACTAGATAAATAATTAGAAATTTGATAAATTTGGAGGATAATTATATGGCAAAGAAATACGTTGTTTTAGCAGACATCGAGAGCGTGAGAGTACCTTATTCCGCTTTTGAAAAAGCAATGGAAGAATTATCTAAATACGGAGAGGTTGCAACCTGCAAATTCTACGGATACAGCGCAAAGAGGACTAAGGACTACAAACCGTTTATTACGGCTAACTATTACGAGGCTTTGCCACCTATCAAACACAAGAGAAAGGGTAAGTTAGATTTGCGTCAAGTTATCGATGCGGTTAATATTTCTAACAACTCTGCTGTTGACGGATTTTTCCTAATGTACGGTCAAGGTGACTTCCAACCGCTAATCTCTTGGTTAAAGGCAGCAGGATATGAAGTTATCGCAGGTGTTGTAGAGCCGGACGCTAACTCTGCTTTGTGCACCGCAGTAATCAAACTTGACGGAACGGGCGTTCAATCAAACGCTGCTTACAAGGCCGTTAAGGCAGAAGAGGAGAAGAAGAGAGTTCTAAAATCAAAAGTTGCCGATACCGGTAGCGCCGATGCCGAAATTCTTGCTCAACTTGACGAATTGCTAAAAGGCTAATTCAAACAGATAAAATATGCCAACCTTTTTAGGTTGGTTTTTTTATTGCCTTAGTAGTTTTTATTGATAGTTTTGTTTAATTCTTTAATAAATACAAAAGTAATTTTTCGATGGTTGTGTTTACGTTGTAGTACGATTTTAGCGGGTTTTTTGATATATAAAAAGCGATATAACTGCCTTAAAGGTGGGCTATTTGGTGATTTTTACGGTTTTTCGCTATAATTACAAAAAATATACGAAAAATTTTTCGGGTTGCTGTTGAGAGAGCATTTTTATTATTGTATAATATCATTGTTATTTAATAACGTTAAAGTAAAATTTAGGGATAAATTAAGGGGTAATTATGAAAAGAGCATCGGGCGTTTTATGTCCTATTTTTTCGGTGTTTGGCAAAAACGGTATCGGTAATTTTTCTGCCGATACAAAATATTTTATCAAATATATAAGTGAACTTGGCTTTAAATATTTGCAAATTTTACCGCTTAGCAAAATCGGGCTGGGCAATTCGCCGTATATGTCCGAAAGCGGTTTTAGTGGCAACGAATTGTTTATTGCGCCGGACTTTTTGAAAAGTGAAGGTTTAATCGGCGAGGAGGAGGAAAGAGAGGCTGTTTATCACGGCAGTCCTTACTCGGTTGATTATGATTTTGCAAGAAAAAATACGGCAAACCTACTTAAAATCGCCTACGAAAACATTACGGATAAGTGGAAAGAAATAACCAAAAACTTTGCAAACAGCCAAAAATTTTGGATAAACGACTATGCGCTTTTTAAAGCGGTTTTAGAGCATTTCGGAGTGGATAATTTTACATATCTACCTGAAAAAGTGAAAAACCGTGATAAAACAACCTTGGATACTTTAAAGGAAGAGTTGAAGGATAGGATAGAGTACTTTAAGTTTGTGGAGGCTTTGTTCTACTACAACTGGATGGACGTAAAAAACTACGCACATTCGGTCGGAGTAAAGATTATCGGCGACTTGCCGTTCTATTTGTCGGCTAGTTCCTGCGAGGTGTGGTCAAACAAGGAGCAATTCTTGGTGGACAAAAATTACGTACCGAAAAAGGTTGCGGGCGTTCCTCCTGATTATTTTAACGAAAAAGGTCAAAAATGGGGCAACGTTTTGTATAATTACGACGTGATGCGAGAGGACGGGTTTAAGTACTTGTACAAAAAATTCGAGTACCAACTGGAACTTTACGACGTGCTTAGGATAGACCATTTTAGAGCATTCGATAGTTATTACGCCATCGACAATAAAGCCGAGGACGGCACGAAAGGTGTGTGGAAAAAGGGAATAGGCAGGGAATTTTTGCCTCTTCTTATTAAAAAATACGGCGAGGAAAGGTTCATTTTGGAGGATTTAGGTCAAATCACAAAGAGTGTGAAAGACCTTGTAAAAGATACTAAAATACCGCCTATGCGTGTGTTCCAGTTTGGTTTTGACGGCACAGATAACGAGCATTTGCCACATAACTACCAAAATAATATGGTGGTGTACTCAGGCACGCACGACAACAACACCACGCTTGGCTGGTTGTACTCGCTTGACGCACAAACTAGGGAAACGGTGCTAAAATACGTAGGTTACGAGGGCGTTTACTGGGGAATAGGCGGCAAGGACAACACGTCGGTTAAGTGCGTTATTAGGGAACTACTTACTTCGTCTGCGGGGCTTGTTATATTGCCTATGCAGGATATTTTGGGCTTTGGCGAGGACACTAGATACAATATCCCCGGTAAAGCAGAGGGCAACTGGGAATATAGGATAACCACCGATAATTTGCTGGATATCGACGAAAAATTACTAACCGACACAATTAGAAGATATTTTAGATAGTATGATTTTGTTTATTTTAGATAAAAATACCGATAGCGACCTTGTGATTAGGGCGGCAATAGAAAAATATATTACTTTTTCAAAAAACGCCTATATTGACGGTGGCGAAATAGAAAAAATGCTTAATCACCTACAAATCACCGAAAAAACGCTTGTTAGCAAGATGAAAATCGTAAGGGGCGGTAAGCCATACCTTGAATACGAGGGCGAAAAATTACCGCTTAAATTCTCCTTGTCCGATACTAGCGGGCTGACTATTGTCGGCGTAGCACTAAGTGAAGTGGGGGTGGACTGCGAAACTATAAAAGAGCGTGATTTTAAAGGGATAGCAAAGCGGGAAAACTTTGACGAAGTTGCCTCGATAGAGGATTTTTACGATCAATGGACAAGGCGAGAGGCAGTAGCAAAGTACTACGGAAAAGGCTTTTCGAAAGTGAAGGAAAAGGAGCAAAATATAAAGGCTACAAACCTTAAAATCTTGTATAATTGCAGCGTTGCCGTGGCAACGACGGAGAATATTTTAATAGCGCTGTTGACATAGTGGGTATTATGTTGTAAAATGTATTTTAGTTACATATAGGAGGACGCAGTATGGTTTTTGATAAATGCAGGGAAATAATTGCCGAGCAAATGGGTATTGATCCTGAAAGCATCACGTTAGAGAGCAATTTGGTTGAGGATATCGGTGCTGATTCACTGGATACCGTGGAAATTTTGCTAAATATCGAGAACGAGTTTGGTATAGAACTAAACGACGAAGAAGTGGAAAAATTCACCACTTTTAAAGACGTTGTAGATTACGTTGAGTCATTGATAAAATAAAGCCGCAAGGCTTTTTTTATTTACAAAATAAATTAAAATACGGGTACGGTATTATATATTATTATAGTATTAGTATCCATATTTTTTTTATTAGTATTGTAACGCTTTTTTTTGTGTGTTATAATGAACAATATATAAGGAGAGATATATGAAAATAAGCGAAATACGAGAAATACTGGATGCAAAAGTTTTGTGTTGCGAAGACAAACTTAACGACGACGTTAAAAATGCGTGCGCCTCTGATTTGATGAGCGACGTGCTTGCATTTGTAAAGGACGAAGCGGTGCTGATTACGGGGCTTTGCAATCCTCAAATCGTTAGGACAGCCGAAATGATGGATATGCGTTGCATTGTGCTTGTAAGAAGCAAAAAACCCGACGAAGTTATCCTTGACCTTGCAAGGCAAAAGGGCATAGTAATGCTTAGTTCGTCTTTGCGTATGTTCGAGGCGGCAGGAAAACTATATAAAGCAGGACTTAGCGGAGAGGGAAATGGCAATTAAGTTGGAGTACGACGTTCAGGGGGATAATTTTACCACCGCAGGTAGCGCTAGCGATTCTGTAAAGGCGCAACTAAAAATGATAGGGCTATCGCCTCAGGACGTAAGAAGGGTGGCTATCGCTATGTACGAGGGCGAAATAAATATGGTTATCCACGCAGGCGGCGGTAAGGCTATCGTCGAGATTTTTCCTGACAAAGCGGTAATAGTGTTAAAAGACGAAGGCCCCGGCATAAAGGACGTGGAACTTGCTATGCAAGAGGGATATTCCACCGCAAGCGACCAAATCCGTAACCTTGGTTTTGGCGCAGGTATGGGGCTGCCGAATATGAAAAAATGCAGCGATAAAATGGTGATTGATACCGAAATAGGAAAGGGAACTACTATTACTATGGATATAGTTTTCTCTAGTTAGGTGAAAAATGGAATTAGTAAACAAATTACATACGGTTTCGTTGGACTACGATAAATGCAAGGGCTGTCTTACCTGTATGCGTAGGTGTCCTACCGAGGCAATAAGGGTAAGAAACGGCAAAGCAAAAGTTTTGTACGAAAGGTGTATTAGTTGTGGCGAGTGCGTAAGACTCTGCCCGCATAACGCTAAAAAAGTGCAATACGACGAACTAATAGAAATTGAAAATTTTAAGTACAAGGTAGCACTTGTTCCGCCTACCTTGTATTCTCAATTTAATAATTTGGACGACGTTAATTACGTTCTAAACGGGCTTATTAAACTAGGCTTTGACGACGTGTACGAGGTGGCTCAATCCGCTGAATACGTAACGGAAGTGACCAAAAAGGAACTTAGAAAAAAGAGGACCATGCCGGTAATTAGCACGGCTTGTCCTGCGGTACTTGATTTGATTTTGGTAAGGTATCACAACCTTATGGATAACCTACTAAAAGTGCTTGCCCCGGTGGACGTTGCGGCAAAACTTGCTAGGGAAAAAGCAGAGAAGGAGTCGGGCGTAAAAAAGAGCGAAATAGGTATCTTTTTTATATCGCCGTGTCCTGCCAAAATCTATGCTTTAAAAACGGGCGTTGGCGTTAAAAAACCGCTTGTAGACGGCGTGCTTAGCGTAAGCGAGATTTACTTCAAACTTCTTGACGTTATGAGGACTATCGAAGAGCCCGAGCCTATGTCTCAAATAAGCATTCGTGGGCTGAGGTGGGCGTCTTCGGGCGGTGAGTCTGCCGGCGTAAGACGTGATAAATACCTTGCTTGCGACGGTATGGAGAACGTTGTAAACGTGCTTAATCAGGTGGAGGACGGCAAACTTAACGACCTAGAATTTATCGAACTTAACGCTTGCGTAGGCGGTTGTATAGGCGGAGTGTTGAACGTTGAAAATCCGTTCGTTGCTAGGACTAAACTATTAAATTTAAGGAATAATTTTATACCGCTGAAAAACCATTTGTGCGACGTGGATAAGGAAGAGGAGTTCTTCGAGTGGCAAGTTGCCCCTGAACTGCAAGACGCTTATAAACTAAGCGACGATAGGTTAGAGGCGCTTGAAAAACTGAACGAAATAGAGAAATTATATAGCGAACTTCCGCAAATTGACTGCGGAAAATGTGGCTCGCCAAGTTGTAGGGCGTTTGCCGAGGATAAGGTGAAAGGCTACGTGGACAAAAACTATAATTGTCCACAACTACAAGACCAAATAATAGGAAACGTAGATAATGAAAGTGATTGATTTGGTGGAAAAATACGGCTTGGAGGCGGTGGTGCTTGCAAGCCCTGATAGAGAAATCGTGACGGGCTACTGCGGGGACCTACTTAGCGTGGTTATGAGTAGCGCCCCGACAGATAGCGCTTGGCTAACCGTTATGAACAACGTGAACGTAACGGCTGTGGCTAGCCTTACCGACGTAAGTTGCGTGATAATTTGCGGCGTAAGTCAAATAGACGAAATGCTAATAAGCAAGGCAAAAGGTAACGGCGTAAACGTGCTGTCTACCGATATTGACGTGTACGAAATGGCGGTAAAACTGTCTAAATGTCTATGAAAATAAAGTACGATTTGCATATCCATTCGGGGCTTTCGCCGTGTGCTGACGACGATATGTCGCCGATCAATATTCTTGCAATGGCATCGGTAAAAGGGCTGAATATGGTGGCAATTAGCGACCATAACGCCATTAAAAACGTAGAGGTTTCGATGCGTCTTGGCGAGTTGCTAGGTATCACGGTTGTGCCTGCAATGGAACTTCAAACCGACGAGGATATCCATATTTTGTGCTTGTTTGAAAAATATGAGGAGTTGGTCGGTTTTTATAATACGCTTACCTTTCAAAAGGTTAAAAACAAAGAAAGTATTTTCGGCGAGCAAATTATTTATGACGATGACGGCAATCACAAAGGCTACGAGGAAAATTTACTATTAGTTGCAAGTGATTTACCGTCTTATAAAGTTTTAGAAAGGGTAAAAGAGTTTAACGGGGTGTCAGTACCTGCTCATATCGATAGGGAAGAGGGGGGTATGCTGAATATTCTTGGCGAGGTGGACAAGGAGTTTTCCGTGGTGGAAATATCGACGTCAGCAAGCGAGGATTTTGTTAAACAGTACGATAATCGCCTAATTTTACGTAACTCAGACGCTCACGTTTTGGAGGATATCGGAAAAGCAGGCGGCGAAATGAATTTAAGAAAAAATACAGTAGAATATTTATTTTTGAACCTTAAAGGAGACTATGGAATTAAAGACTGAAAAAGAAATATTACTTGACGTGGAAAAAAGGGTATCGTGGATAAAAAAAGTGCTTGAATCTTCGAGAGCCGGTGGGATTGTGTTTGGAAATAGCGGCGGAAAAGACTGCACGCTGGTTGGTATTTTGTGCAAAAAAGCAACCGAAAACGTGGAGTGCATTATAATGCCGTGCGAGGCAAAAAGGAACTTTTTGGTGGACAAAAACGACGCTTTACTCGTGTGCAAAAAGTACGATATTAAGCACTTGGAAGTGGACTTAACGCCTGTTAAAAAAGCGTTTAGAGAGGTGCTTAATGGCTTTGTAAGAGAGGATAACGTAATGGCTTTTGCAAACGTAAACCCAAGGATAAGAATGACCACTTTGTACGCTTACGCTTACGAGAAAAATTACCTAGTTGCAGGCACGGGAAATAGGAGCGAAAGGGTGATGGGCTACTTTACAAAATTCGGAGACGGCGGCTACGACTTTAACCCTATCAGCGACCTTACCGCAACCGAAGTGTTTAGGTATCTTGAAGTACTGGGTGCGCCTAGGGAGATTATCGATAAAGAGCCTTCTGCAGGGCTTTTCGAGGGGCAAACCGACGAGAAGGAAATGGGGCTAACCTACAAGGATTTGGACACCTATATTCTTACGGGCGAGGGAAGTTGCGAACTTAAAAATAAAGTAGACGCTACTTTTAACAGAACCAAGCACAAGCGTGCGCCACTACTAAACTATCCTAACGAATTAGAATGATTTTGGTTTGTTAGTGCTAAGTAAAATCAAACCAAAAAATAAGTAAAAATTACGATAGGTGCAAATTTTAAAAGATAAAAACTATTTTTTTCAAGGGCAAATTTTTAAAGTTCAAATTAACGAGAAAAGCCCTAAAAACTAAAAATTTTGCTAAAATAATAAGACACAAATAAAATTTATTGCATAAATAATAAATATTTGTGTCTTTTATTGTTTTAATTTTAACAATTATATTGTATTTTATTTAACAATTTGATATAATTGTCGTGTATCTTTTAAATATAAATAATTTTTATATATATTACATTATTGAAAAAGGCTATACAAATGGGAGGTAATTATGTCTATTATTAAAGGCAGCACGGTTCAATTTTCGGGTACTATCGAGCAAGAAAACGAACTTAGAACCTATTTAAAGGAAAACCGTGAAGTTAGGGGAGTATTGATGCCTGCACTTCAAAAGGCACAAGAAATTTACGGATATTTACCTATCGAAGTACAAAGGATTATTGCAGAGGAACTTGATATTCCTCTTGAAGAAGTTTTTGGTACTTCCACGTTTTATTCGCAATTTACCCTAAATCCAAAAGGAAAGTACGAAGTTGCAGTATGTTTGGGCACGGCTTGTTACGTAAAAGGCTCAGGCGACGTTATTGCGAAGTTTGAAGAGATGCTGGGTATTAAGGCAGGCGAATGCACGCCGGACGGCAAATTTTCGATATCGGCAACAAGATGTATCGGCTGTTGCGGTCTTGCCCCGGTTTGTACGGTTAACGGCGACGTGTACGGCAAAATCGTTCCTAACGACGTAGCAGGTATTTTGGAGAAGTACAAATAATGAGAGAATTATCTCTTAATATTCTGGATATCACTCAAAATTCTATCACGGCTTGTAGCACCACCATTATGATAACGGTTGGCATTACCGGAAACCTTATGACCATCACGATTACCGATAACGGTAAGGGTATGGACGAGGATATGGTTGGTAAAGTTACCGATCCGTTCACAACCACAAGAACAACTAGAAAAGTAGGAATGGGACTTCCGCTTTTTAAGATGGCAAGTGAAAATAGCGGTGGGGAATTTACTATTACGTCCACCGTAGGTAAGGGAACGAAGGTGACTGCCACTTTCGAAGTGGATAATATCGACCGTCCGCCGCTTGGCGACGTTGCGTCGGTGTACACAGGGCTAATTTACGCCTCGCCCGATATCCGCTTTATCTTTAAGTTTTCCTATAACGGCGAAAACTTCAGCGTGGATACCGAGGAAATAAAGGCTAATATAGGCAGTATTCCGATAAACGAGTACGAGGTGTTAAAGTTTGTAGAAGAGATGATAAACGAGAATATAAGTTCGATTTGTAAAGGAGAAAGATTATGAAATCCATAAGTGATATTAACGCAATCAAGGAGCAAATGCAAGCAAGAATGATGGCAAGAGACAGCAGCGCTACCGACCAAGAAATAAGGGTGGTAGTAGGTATGGCTACTTGCGGTATTGCAGCAGGTGCAAAGCCTGTTTTTGACACGCTGGTTGAAGAGGTGGCAAAGCGCCAACTTAAAAACGTAAGAATTACAAGAGCGGGCTGTTTGGGTATGTGCAAATTAGAGCCGATGGTGGAGGTGTTCGTACCGAATAAGCCAAAGGTTACTTACATAAAAGTAAATAGTAACGTTGCTAAAAAGATTGTGGCAGAGCATCTTGTAAACGGCAACATAGTAGTAGAAAACGTAATCGGTAAGGATTAAGGAGGAAGTATGGTTCGCAGTCAAGTATTAGTATGTGGTGGTACGGGTTGTACTTCAAACCATAGCGGAGAACTAATAGTAGAGTTTGAAAATCTTATAAAGCAAAACGGTTTGCAAAGCGAAGTTCAAGTTGTTAGAACAGGTTGTTTCGGGCTTTGTGCGGCAGGTCCTGTGGTAATCGTGTACCCCGAGGGTTCGTTCTATTGCCACGTTCAAGTTGAGGACGTAAAAGAGATTGTAGAGGAGCATTTAATCAAAGGTAGAATCGTGCAAAGGCTACTTTACAAAGAGGATAACGAAAATCTTATCACGGCACTTAGCGACACAAACTTTATCAAAAAGCAAACGAGAATTGCACTACGTAATTGCGGCGTAATAAACCCGGAGGAAATAGACGAGTATATCGCTTACGACGGCTATCAAGCGCTAATCAAAGTGCTTACTACGATGAAACCGCAAGAGGTTATCGACGTAATTAAGGACTCAGGTTTAAGAGGAAGAGGCGGCGGCGGTTTCCCAACCGGCTTGAAATGGCAATTTGCAGCAAACTCCGTAGCCGACGAAAAGTACGTGTGCGTAAACGCCGACGAGGGCGATCCGGGTGCGTTTATGGACAGGTCGGTTCTTGAGGGTGATCCTCACTCTGTATTAGAGGCTATGGCAATCGCAGGTTACGCTATCGGTTCAAACCAAGGTTTCGTGTACATAAGGGCGGAGTATCCTATCGCCGTACAAAGACTAAAAGTTGCAATAAAACAAGCAAAAGAATACGGTTTGCTTGGCAAAAATATTTTGGATAGCGGCTTTGATTTTGATATCGAAATCAGGCTGGGCGCAGGTGCGTTCGTATGCGGTGAGGAAACTGCGCTTATGACGTCTATCGAAGGTCATAGAGGCGAGCCAAGGCCACGTCCACCGTTCCCTGCTGTAAAAGGCTTGTTCCAAAAACCAACGCTACTAAACAACGTAGAAACTTACGCAAATATTTGCCAAATTATCCTAAACGGCTCAGAGTGGTTTAGGTCGATAGGTACAGAAAAGTCAAAAGGTACGAAAGTATTTGCTCTTGGCGGAAAAATTACCAACACGGGACTTGTTGAAATACCTATGGGCACTACGCTTAGAGAGGTTGTAGAAGATATCGGCGGCGGCGTACCTCACGGCAAGAAGTTTAAGGCGGCTCAAACGGGCGGACCATCGGGCGGCTGTATTCCTGCTAGCCTAATCGATATTCCTATCGACTACGACAACCTAATCTCAATAGGCTCTATGATGGGCTCGGGCGGACTTATCGTAATGGACGAAGACACCTGTATGGTGGATATTGCAAAATTCTTCTTAGAGTTCACGGTGGACGAGTCCTGCGGAAAATGTACTCCTTGTAGAATAGGTAACAAGCGCTTGCTTGAACTACTTGAGAAAATCACAAACGGCAACGGCGAACTTAAAGACCTTGACGAAATGGAAGAACTTTGCCACTACATCAAGGAAAATTCGCTTTGCGGCTTAGGTCAAACTGCTCCTAACCCCGTACTTTCTACTTTAAGGTATTTTAGGGACGAGTATATTGCCCACATCGTTGACAAAAAATGTCCTGCCGGCGTATGTAAAAAACTTGTTAAGTACGTTATCACCGACAAGTGTGTTGGCTGTTCGTTGTGTTCAAGACGTTGCCCGGTTGGCGCAATTCGTGGCGTAGTAAAAGAGAAATTCGTAATTGATTCAAAAGTTTGTATCAAGTGCGGTGTATGTTACGACAACTGTAAGTTCGGCGCAATCGTTAAGGAATAGGAGGGCAGTATAATGGAAATGATAAATTTAAAAATAAATAATATTCCCGTAAAAGTAAAGGCTGGCTCTACTATTTTGGAGGCGGCAAAGGTGGCTGGTATTAAGATACCTACCTTGTGCTTTTTGAAGGATATAAACGAAATCGGCGCATGTAGAGTGTGCGTGGTAGAGGTTAAAGGCGCAAGAAGTTTGGTTGCCTCTTGCGTGTACCCTGTAAGCGAGGGTATGGAAGTATTTACTAATACTCCTAAAGTTTTAAAAAGCCGTAAAACCACGGTGGAACTTTTGCTTTCTCAACACAATCAAGATTGCTTGTCTTGTGTAAGAAACAACAACTGCGAACTTCAAGCCTTGGCCGGAGAACTTGGCTGTGACGCTCGTAGGTTTAATAGCGAAGTTACCGAGGACATTAAGGACGTAAGCGGCATAATCGTTCGTGACAACAGCAAATGTATTTTGTGCCGTAGATGTTCGGCTGTATGTAGCAAAGTTCAAACCGTTGGCGTAATCGGTGCAAACGGCAGAGGATTTAACACTCATATCGGCTGTGCGTTCGACCAAGAAATTAGTCAAACCGAGTGCGTAAACTGTGGACAATGTATCACGGCTTGCCCAACGGGTGCGCTAAGAGAAAGAGATGATATCGACGACGTATTTAAGGCTATAAACGACCCTAACAAGACGGTTATCGTTGGTACTGCTCCGTCAATTAGGGTTGCTCTAGGTGAGGAATTCGGCGTTAAAATGGGCGCTAACGTAGAGGGCAAAATGGTTGCTATCTTGCGTAGGCTAGGTTTTGACAAAGTGTTCGACGTAAACTTTACTGCCGACCTTACCATTATGGAGGAAGGCTACGAGTTCTTAAATAGGGTTAAAAACGGCGGCGTATTGCCTATGTTCACCAGTTGTTCACCTGCATGGATTAAATTCTGCGAGCACAACTTCCCTGATCAGTTGGAGCACTTGTCTACTTGTAAGTCGCCACAACAAATGTTCGGCGCTATGTGTAAGACCTATTATGCTGAAAAAATGGGCTTAGATCCAAAAAATATCGTAGTGGTTAGCATTATGCCTTGTACGGCTAAAAAGTTCGAAAAGGGCAGGAATAACCAAGCGGCTGCCGGCTACGACGATATTGATTACGCACTAACCACAAGAGAACTTGCAAGAATGATAAAACGTCAAGGCATTATCTTTAACGATATGCCTGAGGAGGAGTTTGACGCTCCGTTCGGTATCGCTTCGGGTGCAGGCTTGTTGTTTGGCGCAACGGGTGGCGTTATGGAGGCTGCACTAAGAACCGTTGTGGAAATTCTTACGGGTAAGGAACTTGCTAGCCTAGATTTTACCGAGGTTAGAGGCGTTAAGGGTATCAAAGAGGCGTCGTTCGATATAAACGGCACGGTTGTCAACGTAGCGGTTGCAAGCGGACTTGGAAACGCAAGAAAACTTATGGACGAGGTTAGGGCAGGTAAGAGCAAATACCACTTCGTAGAGATTATGAGTTGCCCGGGCGGTTGCGTAAACGGTGGAGGACAACCTATTAAATCGGCTTACGAAAGGAACAACTTCGACGTAAGAGAAATTAGAGGCAAGGCTATTTACGATACCGATAAGAAGATGGAACTTCGTCAATCGCACAAAAACGTTGCAATCAAGCAAGTTTACGACGAGTACTTAATCGAGCCAAATAGCCACGTTGCACACGAAATTCTTCACACAAGATACGTTGCAAGGGCTAGGAACTAAAACTTAATAAGTAAAACAAAACGGATAGTTTGCGCTATCCGTTTTTTTATTGCTATTTTTCTTGTTATCCGCTATTTGTCACGCTTATTTATGTTTTTTAGCGAGGGGGAAAGGTAATATTAGCCCGCATAGTAATTCTTTTTAATGCGTTTTTTAAGGGGGTTAAATGGCTTGAATTAGAATATTTATCTTTGTCTTGTAGTTGCCTGTGTTTTCCCTATTTTTTTCCTCTAAAATTAGGCGAAACGACGCATTATATAAAAGGATATATCTTTATATAAAAATGATATTTAAGGCAGAGTAGGGGGAAACAAATAAAAAAGCCACCGTAGTGGTGGCTTTAATTAGTCGTTGTTATTTGTTGCTAATATTGTTATCGAAGTTCTCTAATGCCTTAACAGAGATAGCGTAGCATTTTGCAAGACCATCTTCGCTTAGGTTGTCGTAAGAGTCGTAACGAGTATGGTAGTAACTCTCTAAGTTGTGGTTAAGACCGGTTATACCTGTAGCCCTAAATCCTGCTTGAGCAAATGCAGCAGAGTCGGTAGCGCCGCCAAGAGGTGGAACCCAACCTTTCTTACAAGCAATATCAAGTTCTTTAGCAGCGGTGATGAACGAATCGCTAACTTCCTTATCAGCCTTAACAGTACCGTTTAGGTCACGATAGTTAACCATTAAGAATTTAGCGTCGTGAATGGTATCGTAAGAATAAATCCAAGTAGGAACATCGTCAAATTCACCTTTATGAGCCTCGCACCAAGCCTTAGCGCCTCTTAGACCGGCCTCTTCAGAGCCTGATAGGATTACACCGACTTCGGTATGTTCAAGTTCGATGCCTTGTTCTTTCATTGCTTTTAGAATAGCGATACCCATATAGCAACCGGTTAGGTTGTCGTTAGCGCCGTCAACTACGTAATTCTTATTTCTCATTCCGTAAAGAAGTAGGGTGAATGGTACAAAACCAAGACCACCGATACCGCACCAGAACAAAGTACCTAAAATGCCGGGAGCATCCGGGGTAAGTACGCCGTAGTTAAAGCCGTTTGCAGCAGCCATAATGCAAAGTACTAGGTTGTAGATTGCGCCAAGAATAACTATAACAGCGTGGCCTTCAAAACCAACACCGCCAAGCATTCTGTTTACAGGCCATTCCCAAGCAGCGTCAGGGTGACCGTTGAAGAATACTCTTCCTTTAACTTCGCCCGTACACTTTTTGATAGCGGTTACGTTGTGTCCGTCTTTTTCAGGGAACAATTTATCGATTGCTTTTTTGTAGAAACCGAATTGTAGGAACATAACCAAGAAACCAAATAGCACTAGAGCAGCACCAAGAGCAGGCAAGAAGAACAATAACAATAAACCTAACAAAGCGCAGGTCAAAGTAATGTTTAGCCAGCCGTAGAACGAACCCGGATTTTCTTTAAAGGACTCTACCGAAACCTTTTCGCATCCGCAATCTTTTGCCAAGACGTCAGCCATGTATTCGCAAGCAACTTTTTCACCTTCGCTACCCGGGTCACGTTTAGGCATATCTTTACAAATATGCGTAATTTCGTCGACCATGTACTTAGCGGCCTTGTCTTTTTCTTTAATTAACTTAGAAAAATCTGCCATATTTTCCTCCTAAAAAAATATACTATGTAAATTCTAACATAATAGAAAATCGTTATCAATAGTAAGTCAAAACAAAAAATACATTTTGGTAATTTTTTTAAAACAATTTTTTCAAAAATTCAAAATGTATTTAGTATTTTTTTAAATTTTTCAGTTTTTTATTTGTTTTTAAAGTAGAAAAGTCTAATTCTGCTTTTGCTTTTTTCTTAAAGAAACGGTGTAGATAAATATTACAATCGCAACCACAACCGTTACAGAGGCTATTACGATTGCCGTTATTTGATTTTTAGTTAGACCGTCTTGGATTAGGTTAGCCTTTAACACGTAGCCCTCGTAGTCGTTAAATCTCACCTTTACAAATTCGCCGCAGTTTTCAATAACGGTCACTTTGTCGCCGTCTTTTAGCCCGATAATTACTTCGCTGTTCACGTCTTTTTCGGCATACATTTTAACCGTCACGCCGATAGAAGAGGACTTCACAATCATATAACTGTAAGTTTTCTCGGCAGGTTTTACGTCCGCAATTAGTTCAAGGTCGGTTTGCAAAACGAATGCGTGGCTTCCGTTAAATTCCACCTCGTACCACTCGAATTCGCTTTGGTCGTCGCCCACTAAAAATGAGTTTTTAAAGCCCTCTACCTTGGATAGTACGGTGATTTTTTCAGGGGAGGTAACGTCGATTTTTGCGTCCTGAGAAACTAGCGGATACCTATATAAAGAGTATGCGCCGTGCTTACCTTTTGCGATTTTATTTACGGGAGTTTTTTCCACTTTTTCTAAGTTTTTATTCTCAATTACGCCAAGCATATTATTGCATAGCATAAACTTCTTGCCCCCTAAGTCTTCAAACTCCCACACGATAGTTTCGTTTTCAATTAGAGCGCCAAGTTCAAGGTTGTTTTGGTGGGTGAACAGCAAAGAGTTCGCCCTTGTTTTGTAAGGTGTAAGTTCTCCTAATAGCCCGCTTTTAACCGTTGGCGTTACGTTTTCAGAGTTGTCTATTAAGTCGGTAAGCGCCGTGCTTTTCACGTTAAATATAGCGTTTAGACTTTCGTCCGTCACGTATAGTTTGTCGCCTACAATGGTTAGGTCGGTTGGGTTTACTAGGTCGTATTTGCCGTTGTATAAAGCCGTGGTTTGAGGTAAGCCGTAATTATCCGAACCGTTGTTTTTAAAGTAGGATATTTGCAAGCCGCCCTCGTCTTTATGAAGAACGAATAGGTTGCCGTGCTTGTCTACTTCAAAATCAACAATGCCGATTATGTTAGCGCTAGAAAGACTTAAAGTGGCGATTATATGCGCATTAAGTCGCTTTTCGATATTTAAGCCGTTTTTAACGTAGATAAAGTCACCGTCCTTATGCGCAGATATTTTCTCCACGTTTTCATAGTTTAGCGGAGTGCTTTCAGTATTAAAAGTGTACGCTTTGTTTTCCGCAACGTAAATTATTCCGTCCTTGTAAGGCTTAATTTCGCTTATATTTTTAATTTCATACTTAACTTCTTCTTCGGTTGCAATATCCTTTTTAATTAGGTTTTCGTTAGTTGCGTAGTAAATTACGCCGTTATTTACGGTGAACGTGGTTGGGGCGCTTTCAAAGTTATAACTAATTACGGTTTTAGTTGTAATATCTTTTACCGCTTTATTATTTGCGTCAAGTACGTAAGTTTTACCGCCATCGTACGCTAGTTGCTTTGGGGCGTTTAGTTTGGTTATATCGTCACCTTTTTTGCCGTATTCTGCGGTGATTTCAACTTCGCCGCTTAGTATTTTTTCTAGGTTGTATTCCTTTACCGTACCCGAGGTTTTATCGGCAATAAGCATTGTGTTTTCGCTTATTTTAAGGTCGGTAATATCCTTAACTTTTAGGTCGATTTTAGTTAATGGGTTAGGCTTTATAATGCCTGAGGAGTTGTACTCGATTATCGTGCTTTTAAAGTATTCGATATTATCTTGGAATTTTAATATCTCGCTATTTTCGTCGTTAACAATTTTAGATAGAGTTTTATCTTTTACGTAATATATTTCATTTCCAAAAACTTTAACTGCCGTAGGTTGAAATAAATCCATTATTGTGTTCATTTTTATAGGTTTAGCGAGTTTAAAGTTGTTTTGAATGGCAATTTTGTACAAAAATTCGTCGTTGCTTAGCACGTAGATAGCGTCATTAGAAAGGTAAAATGCAGATATTAAATCGAATCGAGAAATGCCGTTTTCTATTAAAAAGTCCTTAAACACTTCGGTGTAATCATTGCCGTCAACCGATTTAATATTTATTTGTCTACTTTGCAAATACGCAACGTAGTCGTTTGAAACTTGCAAAGAGGATATCCCTTCGCCTACTGGAATAGGCTTGTAAAATCTACCTTTAATATATATAGCCTTAAATTCCTCGTCGTAAATTGCTACATTTGTGCCGTTTGTTGCCACTTTTGTCGGGGAATTTATGCTTGCATAGTCGTTCTCGTTTGGGAAAACCATCTCTAAATTCACCGTGTTTTCGGCTGCCGAAACAAACCCGGTCGTAGTAAACACTATCGACAGGATTAAAATCAAAACAAATAGTGGTATTAGCAAAAATCTAGAATTTATCTTTTGCATGGTTGCTCCTTTAAAGGTAGTTGTTATATTTATTATATAAGTTAATAAATATTTAGTCAATAATTATCAAAATACAAAGTATAAAACAATTTACTTGTTGAAAAAAATATGCTTATGTGATAAAATACCCCTAGGAGATTATTATGAACAGACGAAATCATTTTAAGAAAAGACCTCAAAAAGAGGTAGAATATATGCCAACCGGCAGTCCCGAGGCTCTTGCCACCTTAGTTAGCGATATGGGGCTTCATCCAAAAACCAAGGAATTGTTTGAAAAAAACAATATAACCACGGCTATGGATATTGCAAAGCGCAACTCCAAACAACTGTTTAAAATTCAAGGCTTTGGCAAAAAGGATTTAATGGGCGTAGAGAGGGAACTGGGTAAGTTAGGCTTGACCTTAGCGCCTATTTTGGAAATGCAGGACAAAAAACCGGCAGAAACCAGCCAAAACGCTGAAAAGCCTAGCGTTAAAGAGGAAGAAAGACCGGAAAAAACGCAACAAATAAAGCCAAAACAGGATAAGCCAAGGCAAGAAAAACCAAGGCAAGAAAAACCCGATAAGAATAAAAAACCTCAAAAGCAAGAGGGCAGAAGAGAGAAAAACGCAAACGAGTACAGGCGAATAAGTGTAGGCGGCAAAATCGGGCTTGCAAAAGGAAACGAAACTATTATTCCTGCTATGTACGACGAAGTGTTTATGCCAAAGGAAGATATGGTTTGCGTAGACGTGGACGGATTGTTTGGCTACGTGAATATGCAAAACGAAATGGTTATCGAGCCAAAATACGAACTTGCTCAAAGTTTTAGTATGGGCGTGGCTAACGTGATGCTTGGCGATAAGTACGGCTACGTGGATAAAACTGGCAAAGAGGTAATCGGCTTTAAGTACGAACTTGCCACTCCGTTTGAAGAGGACGGCACGGCAAGGGTAAAGCAGGACGGTAGATGGGCAATAATCACCATAGATGAAAAACTAACGTGGATATAAATAAACGCCCAAAGGTTTTCAACTAGGCATTAGTAAAAACAAATATTTTGCGTAATAAAGCAAACTAATTGTAACCAAACGAAAAAACGATATAAAACGCTAGGAAGGTAATAAAGTGCCTTCCTTTTTATTTGTGAATATTGAGAATATGTAAAATTTAACAAGTGCGAAAAATATAGATATTAGTCAATCTAAATAAGCCTGCCTTGTGCTAAAAACAAAAATTAAATCTAACCTAACAAGTCTTTATTGTGCTATAAATAAAAATTAACCGAACAAGCCTCACTTATGAGAAATAGTATAGATTTTAGTCATTCCAAAAAAGCCTCCCTTGTATTTTAAATATTGACTCTGTATTATCCAAATAAGCCTTCCTTGTGCAAAATAGTATTGATTTTAGTTAGTCCTATTTAGTCTCCCTTGTGTAAAGGGAGGTGGCGCAAAGCGTCGGAGGGATTGTAAGAAAATGGATATCGATTTTTATATTAGTTTGGATATAGCAAATATAAAACCACAAAAAATATAATAAATAGTATATAGTAGTACAATCCCCCAGCCGATGACGGCAGTCCCCTTTGCGCAAGTGGGCCGTTTTTTATAGGGAAGAAGGGGAAGAGGGAAGTGGTTGGATAGTAAGCGTAAAGCAATGACGAGAGGCGGAACAAGAGGCGGAGCGAGGATATAGATTTTGTTTGGCGAGGGGTGGGTATTTGCAGTAGGGAAATAATAATAAGTAGGTGGAATGAGGTTGGATATATGGGCACGAAGAGGAGAGCGGAAAATCGAAAAAATAAAAGCCACACGTAATTTTGTGGCTTTATTGTTTGTTTGGTGCTGTGCCTAACAAAAAAATTATATTGAAAAAGGTAACCCTATAGGTTACCAAAAATGCTTTTGCCCTTCGCAAGTTACAAAGAGCAAAGTATATACAAAGTTTGTGTGGATTATCTAATAGCGTCTAATTTTTTTGATAAGGTTGCTACTTTTCTAGCGGCAGCATTCTTATGCAAAATGCCGTCTGCTGCTGCATGGTCAATAACGCTCATGCAATCTTTTAGTAGAGCCTCTGCTTTTGCTAGATCGTTTTCTGCAACTGCTGCATCAAACTTCTTGATATAGGTTTTAATCTCCGTTTTTCTAGCGTTGTTCGCTTTGTTATTCCTTATAGTTACTTCGATACGTTTTTTCGCTGATTTAATATTTGCCACGACAAAATCTCCTTTATTTCTTTTACAATGCTTATGTATTTTATCACAAATTTTTTTGGTTTGCAACTATTTTTAATACCTTTTAACAATTTACTAAAACTATTTGTATGGAGAATTACTTTTTTGAAGAAATGTTGGTGGAAGAAAGCAGTATAAACGTGCAAAATCTTGGGAAAGAGAGAAATTTTGACGGCTTTAACAAAATCAGCCTCGAATTGTCTACCGAAAACGCTGTAAGGTTAAAAAGGAGGGCGGGCAGTTATGTCACCTTTAACGTTACGGGTGACTACTCTAAAACTGCGCTAGTTTATGAGTTAAGTAGGTCTATTTGTTGCCTTATGGATAAATATTACAAAAAACCTAGTTCGGTATTACTCGTGGGGCTTGGCAACGAAAACGTGGTGGCGGATAGCCTAGGAGCAAGCACGGTTCGTAAAATAAACCCAAAAACGAAAATTAGGCTGCAAAAGTTTTGCCCAAGCGTGAAGGGAGTGACGAATATCGATAGCGTAAGCCTGGTAAAATCGGTGGTTATGGCAGAAAAGCCCGACTTAATAATAGTTATCGACAGCCTTGCCACTAGGGATTTTTCAAAACTGGTTAGCAGCGTGCAACTTACGGACTCGGGAATTGTCGCAGGGGGAGGAGTAACGAAAAGCGAAAAACTTTTTGCCTTATCCACAATGGGAGTGCCCGTTGTTGCGGTTGGCGTGCCTATGATAATAAACCTAGTGGGCGAAAACACTTTTGGCAAAAAATTCCTTTGTCCGCATAATGTTGACGTTTTTATCGATAAAATCAGCGATATTTTGGCAAAAAGCATAACAAGTGCGTTGAAATAAAGCATTATGCAAAAGAAATGCGGAAAAATTGATCTTTCTAATCAAACGAATGCGTGCAACTAATTATATGGTTTGCGACTATATGGTTTGCGACTATATGGTTTACGACTATATGGCTACGACAGAGGTGCTAAAATGCGTTGCAAATCAAATTTAATTAGGTTATAGGAAAACAAAGGCATAGTTTTGCTGCTTGTCGAATATCTTACTTGTATGAAGGTGGGCGTATTCGATAGCGGAATAGGTGGGCTGAATATTTTAGCCGAAATGATAATTAAGGCAAGTAACAACGAATATATTTACTATGCCGATAACTTAAATATGCCATACGGGACAAAAAGCGAAAGCGAAATAAATAGCGGCGTCAAAAAGGCTATGGATTACTTTTGTGTGGCTAACGTAAGCGTTGTAGTTGTGGGGTGCAATACTGCGTGTTGCGTTGCTAGTAGCGTAATTAAGCAATATCCTTTTAAAACCTATTTTGTAACCGAAAACCTAGTTAAACAGTTAAAAACGCACGATAAAGTATTATGTTTTGCCACAACGAATACGGTTAGTAGGCTAGAACTTCTTGGCTTAAAAAACGTAAGGCTAATAGGTTTGCCTACTTTTGCCAAAGAAATCGAGTGCGTTGCGCCACGCTTTTATAGGCTGTTTGGTGAGGTAAGAAACCTTACAAAACAAGTAGAAAGCGGCGAAATTATAGCGCTTGGTTGCACTCATTACACCTACTTTAAACCATATTTTGAAAGTTTGGGATATACGGTGATTGCCGAAACCACGAATTTAAACGATTTATTTAGACTATTTTCTTTAAATAATGAAACGGGAAACGGCAACAAAAACGGCGAAATTTTAAATAAAAACGGCGATTTTTTAGGCTTAAATGATGAAAATAAAAAAATAAACGGCTTTACTATTGACAATTTTTCAAAATATCCAAACGAAAAAACCGTAATAAATTTAAAAAACGAGGGAAGTGAGGTTGACTTTAACCTAAAAAGCGAAAAATCAGGCTTAAATAGGCAAAAATATCCTAAAATCGTGCTTACAAACAGGCTGGAAATAGGAAAATATTACAAAATTTTAAGGTGTCTTATTCCTTATTTTTTTTAGGCTTATTATTGAAACGAGGGTTAAATCGTTGTATTATAAATGCAAATAGGACTTGTCCTAAAATTATGTATCAAGGGGAAATTTTATGAATTACACTAGCGAGATGATTAGAAACGTTGCATTGATTGGTCATAGTGGCGAGGGTAAGACTTCTCTTGCCGAGGCTATGCTGTACAATGCTAAAATGATTGACAGATTAGGCAAAATCGACGATGGTAACACCGTGATGGATTACGACCAAGAAGAGATAGACAGAAAATTATCCATTAACTTGGCGCTTGCCTCAGTTCCTTGGCTTAATACGAAAATAAATATTATAGACGTACCGGGATTTTTCGACTTTGAAGGCGAACTAAAATCCGCATATTGCGCAATGGATGCGGTTGTCGTGGTTACTGCTGCTAGCGGACACGTTACGGTTGGCACGGAAAAAGTTATTGATAAGGCTATGAAGTATAAAACCCCGGGTATTATATTTGTAAGTCAAATAAACAAAGAAAACGCCGACTATCAAAAGACGGTGGACGCACTTGTTGAAAAATATCCGCAAAAAATAGCGGTGGTTGAAATTCCTATTATTGAGAACAACAAAATGGTGGGCGCTATCCAAGTGCTTAAAAAGAATGCGGTTGACCTTGAGGGTAATGAAATTCCTATCCCGGACAGCCTAAAAGAAGTGTTTGAAAAAACCTACGTAGAACTTTCCGAAATTGCTGCCGAAAGCACCGAGGAAATGATGGAGAAGTATTTTAGCGGCGAGCCTTTAACGAGAGACGAAATAATTGCCGGAATTAAAGATAGAGCAATGCACGACGGAATTTTGCTACTTATGGCTGGTTCTTCCACTGCTAACTGCGGAATTACTAACCTTATGAACAAGATTGTGGACTGCGTGCCAAATCCTACCGAGGCTATTCCTAGAAAGGACGTAGATGGTAACGAGATTTTGTGCGATAGTTCCGCTCCCGTTGTTGCCCAAGTATTCAAGAGCATTGCCGATCCGTTCGTTGGCAACTTGTCGTACGTAAGGGTAATGCGTGGCGAGTTAAGGCAAGGCATGACCGTGCTTAACACGAGGACGGGCAAAACCGAAAAAATCAGCAACCTATACGTAATGAGGGGCAAAAAGCAAGAACCTGTTGAGGTGCTTACCGCAGGGGATATCGGCGCTATTGCAAAACTTCAAAATGCCGAAACCTCAGACACTTTGTGCGACGAGAACAACAAGGTGGAAATGCCAAAAATCAACTTCCCTGAGGCTAATATCTATATGGCTATAAAGGCTGTAAACCGTGGTGACGAGGAGAAGATTGCTCAGGGCTTGCAAAAACTAATAGAAGAGGATAGAACGCTGGTTCTTACCAAGAATACCGAAACTAAGGAAACTTTGTTAGGCGGTCTTGGAGAAACGCAACTAAATATAGCGGTTAAAAAACTTAAAAATAAGTACAAGGTAGACGCAGTACTTCAAGACCCTAAGATTGCTTACAGAGAAACCATTAGAAAAGTGGTGGAGGTTAGGGGCAAACACAAAAAACAATCGGGCGGACACGGTCAATACGGCGATTGTGTTATTAGGTTCGAGCCTTATCCTGACGGCGACTTTGAGTTCGGCGAGGAAGTAGTAGGCGGCGCAGTACCTAAGCAATATATCCCTGCCGTTGAAAAGGGCTTAAGAGAGTGCTTGGAAAAGGGCGTACTATCGGGCTCTCCGGTTGTAAACCTAAAAGCAGTACTTACCGACGGAAGTTATCACGACGTAGATAGTTCGGAAATGGCGTTCAAAATAGCAGCGTCACTTGCGTTTAAGGAGGGTATGACTCAGGCTAGCCCCGTACTATTAGAGCCTTATATGAAAGCGCAAATCGTTGTGCCTGAGGAGTATATGGGCGATATCCTTGGCGATATGAACAAGCGTAGGGGCAGAGTCCTTGGGCTTGAAACCGAGGAGGGCTTGCAAATTATCAACGTGGAAGTACCGCATTCTGAAATGTTCAAGTACGCTACTGACCTAAGATCTATGACGCAAGGCAGAGGCACGTTTAGTATGGAATTTGTTCGCTACGAGGAAGTTCCGCCTATAAGCGCCGAAAAGATTATTGCCGAGGCTAAAAAGAATATGGAAGAAAACTAAAAGTTTTTACATTAAGGAAAAAAGAGTCGTTTGATCGGCTCTTTTTTTGTATTTATTTATGATATATATTATTGACTTTTCATATATTTTTTATTTTTGAAAAAACCTAATAAAACAGTTGCAAAAGCCCTACAAATATGTTAGTATATTTAAGCAAGCCGAAGTGGTGGAATTGGCAGACGCGCTGGACTCAAAATCCAGTGATGGCGACATCGTGCGGGTTCAAGTCCCGCCTTCGGCACCAATCACGAATAACACGAACCAGGATTGTAAGTCTTGGTTCGTTTTTATTTGTAATGATTATTGGGGAATTTTCACAGCTCTAAATAACATAAAGTCTTCGACTTCTCAAACAAAAGAGTTGACAAAACGAACAAATTATAGTATATGTAATTACATAGGAGAAGAAATGGCATTAAATTATAATAAACTTTGGAAACTTTTAATAGATAAAGGTTTAACAAAAACTCAATTAAGAGAAAAAACTGGAATAAGTCAATCTACGCTTTCAAAATTAGTTAAAGGCGAAAATGTAAATACTGAAATTTTAGATAGAATTTGTTTATCATTAAATTGTGATATCTCTGATATTGTTGAAATAAAGGAGGGTATATAATTATGATTAACGAATTAAAGTTAGATATAGTCTACAATGAAGATTGTTTACAAGGTTTAAGAAAAATTCCAAGTGAATCAATAGATTTGATTATTGCCGACCCACCTTACTTTAAAGTTGTTGGTGAAAGTTGGGATTATAAACATTCCACAATACAGGAATATATAAACTGGACTTCTCAATATTTATCTGAAATATATAGAGTATTAAGAAAAGGTGGTTCTTTTTATTTGTTTGGATATTTTAGGATTCTTAGCAGGTTAATTTCTATTACTGAAGATATTGGTTTAGAATTAAGACAACAAATAATTGTTGATAAGGGTATTAAAGCCATTGCTGGCAGAGCTACAAAAAATTATAAAATGTTTCCTAATACAACCGAAAGCATATTATTTTTTATTAAAGATAGTAAGCCATACATAAAAAATCTTTTAAAACAAAGACAAAAAGACCTTGGATTAAAATCTAAAGAAATAAACGAAAAGCTTGGTGTTAAATCAAATGGTGGAGGTATGTGGAGTATTTATACAGGAGACAATATGTGTAAACAACTTCCAACAAAAGAATTATGGCTGAAACTTTGTGAAATATTGGACATTAAGAATGTTAATTATGAATCTTTTTGCCAAACTTGGAATCCTATTATGGGGTATCACGATGTTTGGACAGATTTTGATTTTTACGAAGAAAAAAGGTTTCACCCTACTCAAAAGCCAATAAAACTTATTGAAAGGCTCATATTGGCTAGTTCGAATGAGGGTGATATTGTTCTCGATCCATTTATGGGTGGTGGTAGCACTGCAGTTGCTTGCATAAAACAAAACAGACATTTTATTGGTTTTGAATTAGATACAAATTATTATAATGCTTGTCTAAATCGCATCAATGTATCTATTAAAAACTGATGGTATTGACTTATTTTGTGCTGCTAATTTAATTTTTGCTTGTTTAATAGGTTCTTTATAAAAAGCATTTGCAAACCTATGTATAAGTTCTAGGTTTGAGATATTTGTATCATTTGCTGTATTTTCTATATTAGAAAGAATGGTTTTTGTATCAGAAGATACCTCAATATTAAACTCATTACATAGGTTAGCTATTGTTTCTTGTGTTAAATTTTTACTTCTACTATACTGAATTAGATTATTAAAAGGCTCAACTAATGGATGTTCATTATCAAAATAAAGAGTATTAATTATTCCATCAATAGTTATTTCAGACCTATAAATAATTTGAGGATTGCACAGATTAAATTTTAACATATGTGGCCACATATTAAATGGTGCATTTTTCTTGATATTATAAAAATAATCTAACATACATAATGTAAATCCATTTTCTTTAGGGTTAACTCTATAAATGGTTACAACTATAGGACTTGCCAAATCTGAAATTTCTTTGAATTCAAATAAAACAAAATAATAATACTTAGGTTTATTTATATTCACCAAAATATCTTCGGATGCTTCTAATGCACTTGAGCTTGGATATTCCTCAGTAATAGAAATAAGCCATTTAGAATCATCTTTTCTAGTTAATGTTTCGCCACCACAAAAAGAACATTTAGTTTCATAGGGAGAAACCGGCGAATTGCAATTTTTACAATTTCCCAGTTGGTCAACTCTTGAACAAGTTTTGATTTCAGCATATTCAGTATTAGAAATGACTAAATCTTTTCCTCTTGCTCCTGATTTTCCTCCTTTATATCCAGTAACGGCAGATACCAAGTGTTGTCCTATATAACCCATTCTTGCTTGGGCTGTTTGGTCTGTTAAAGATGACCAATAATTAACTTTTTTTCTTAAATCTATATATAAGTCATTTAAAAGTGCATTAACACAATTTAATGTTTTTAATTGATATCTTTCGTTTTGATTCATATTCTATTCTTCCTCCGTAGATATAAATTCATTATATCATACTTTCTTCAAAGTTGCATCACATATATCAATAATTATCAAAAAAAAATAATTGGCATTTAAACGTGTGCCTATATGTATTTCTTATAAAATCGACTTAACTGCCTATAAAATTGCGAAAAAAAATTACTTATTTTGTTATATAAAACTTAAGGGCTATAAAAATCATGAATCCTAATTCAATTTGATAAATTATTTTTAATGATATTTTGCATAAATAAGCGAAAGAAACACGCAATGATAATAATGTATATATTTTATTAATTATATATTTTAAAATAAAGTAAAAAAATTATAAAATATTTATTATGAAGTAGCATTTTTACTTTACAATTTTTTAATCTTGTGATATTCTAATAAAAATGTAAAAAACGGAGCGAAATATGGGTTACGTCGAAATTCGAAAAGTTAATATTTCTACTTGTTCTTACGGCGTATTATTCCCTATTAGTTTTGGTATATTTGTTATTTAACAGTGGTTTTTGCCACTGTTTTTTTTTGCGGAGGACTTATGATAGGAAAGGACTTACTAGGCCTAAAAGGATTGAGTAAAGAAACTATTAGTGAAATTTTGGCAGAAGGCAGCAATATGAGAGATTTGCTAGACCAAGGCAAAAAGGATTTTACCACGCTTAAGGGCAAGAATATCACCACTTTATTTTACGAAAACAGCACGAGGACGATGACTTCGTTTTCGAATGCAGGCAAGTTTTTGGGGGCTACGGTGTCTAACCTTGCGGTTTCTTCGTCTAGTGTGAAAAAGGGCGAGAGCCTAAAAGATACGGGCGAAACCTTAGACGCACTTCAAACCGACCTTATCGTAATAAGGCACGCTACGTCGGGCGCACCTAAGTACCTTGCAGAGAACGTAAAAGCAAAGGTGGTAAACGCTGGCGACGGAATGCACGAGCACCCAACCCAAGCGCTACTGGATATGCTTACTATGAAAAGGTATTTTGGAGGCATTGATGGGCTAACGGTTGCAATCGTCGGCGACGTAAAGCACAGCAGAGTGGCACGAAGCAACATATACGGCTTAACCACTATGGGCGCAAAGGTAAGGCTTTTTTCACCAAGCACCTTGCAAGCCACGGATATAGACAAAATGGGTAACGTAACCGTTCACACCGATTTAAGAGAGGCTATATGCGGCGTAGACGTAGTGATGGGCTTACGTATCCAACTAGAAAGGCAACAACAAGGCTTATTCCCAAGCCTATCGGAGTACTTTAAGTACTACGGCGTGAAGGAGAGCGACCTAAAATACGTAAAACAAAACGGAATAATAATGCACCCGGGCCCTGTAAATAGGGACGTAGAACTTTCTAGCGGAGTGATTGACGGGGCAAACAGCCATATACTTGACCAAGTATCGAACGGACTTAGCGTGCGTATGGCAATACTTAAACTAATGTTAGGAGGAAGATAATATGTTACTTAAAAATCTAACCCTAAACGACAAAATAACCGATATACTTATAAAGGACGGCAAGATTGCTAAAATAGGCAAAATAGATGATGACGGAATAGACTGCAAAGGTTTAACCTGCCTTCCTGCGTTCTGCGATATGCACGTGCACCTAAGAGAGCCCGGTCAAACCGCAAAAGAGGACATAGAGTCTGGCACGAAAGCAGCGGTAAGAGGCGGATATGCCGACGTATGCTGTATGCCAAACACCACGCCCGTTATAGATAGCGAATTTATGGTGGAGTATGTAAAACTTAAAAGCGAAAAGGTGGCAAGTTGCAACGTTCACCCGATAGGCGCAATCACTGTGGGTAGTCGTGGCGAGTACCTTGCCGAGATTAGAAAAATGGCTGAAAAAGGTGCGGTTGCGTTTAGCGACGACGGAAGACCTGTTGAAAACGCAAACGTTATGAAACTTGCTCTTGAATACGCAAAGGATATCGACGCACTACTAATTAGCCATTGCGAAGACAAATCGTTAGCCAAAGACGGCGTTGCAAACGAAGGGTTTACTGCCTCTGAACTAGGGCTTAAAGGCATATCCTCGGCAAGCGAAGAGGTGATGGTGGCAAGGGAAATAATCCTAGCGGAAAACCTAAAAACAAAGGTACACATTGCGCATATCTCAACCAAAGGCAGCGTTGGGCTAATAAGAGAGGCAAAAGCAAGAGGTGTGAAAGTGTCTTGTGAAACCTGCCCGCACTATTTCAGCGCAACGGACAGCCTATTAGACGGCTACAATACGTTTGCAAAGGTGAACCCACCGCTAAGAAGCGAGGAAGACAGGCTTGCAATTATCGAGGGAATTAAGGACGGCACGATAGACGTTATCGCAACCGACCACGCACCGCACAGCCTAAAAGATAAGGATTGCACCTTCGACGAGGCGGCTAACGGCATAAGTGGAATTGAAACTGCGTTCTCCTTAGCGTACACATACCTTGTAAAGAGCGGTGTAATCAGCCTTGAAAAACTTGTTAATCTTATGAGCGTAAAGCCAAGAGAACTTGTAAAACTTCCATCAAACGAGGTTAAAGAGGGCAACGAGGCAAGCATCGTGCTGGTAGACTTAAACAAAACCTACAAAATAGACAAAAACACCTTCTTCTCAAAGGGCAAAAACACGCCGTTTGATAAATGGGAAGTAAGTGGTGAAGTGATAAAAACAATAGTAAACGGAAAATTAAAATATGACGACGGAGTGATAAAATGATTATTGACAAATTGATTGACAAAATTATCGAAACTCAAAACCCAACAGCCGTTGGTTTGGACACCGCTATGGAATATTTGCCTAGCGAAATGCTTGAAAAATGCGACAGCCAAGAAAGTATCGGCAATATGCTATTTGAATTTAACAAAAACGTTATCGATAGCGTAAAGGACGTTGTTCCTGCCGTAAAAGTTCAGGTTGCTTACTACGAGCAATACGGTGTGGAGGGAATGCGTGCTTTTGAAAGAACGCTAAAATACGCAAAAGAAAGCGGACTAATTACCATTGCCGACGTAAAAAGAAACGATATCGGTTCAACTGCGGGGGCTTATTCTAGGGCGTTTATCAGCGGAAACGAAATTTGCGGTAAAAGATACGTGCCTTTCGAGGCGGACTTCGTTACCGTGAACGGCTACCTTGGTAGCGACGGAATTATGCCGTTTGTGGAGGATTGCAAAAAGTACGACAAAGGCTTGTTCGTGCTAGTTAAAACCTCTAACCCTGCAAGCGGAGAACTTCAAGATAAAATAATGGAAAACGGCAAAACCTTGTACGAAAATATGGCGGACCTTGTGGACGTATGGGGCAAAGATTTAATAGGAAAATACGGTTATTCGTCGATAGGTGCGGTAATAGGCGCAACCCATAAGGAGCAAGCCGAGGACGTAAGACAAAAGCACAAAAACATATTCTTCCTTATCCCCGGATACGGCGCTCAAGGTGGAAAAGCCACCGACCTTGCAGTAAGTTTTGTAAACGGTCTTGGCGGAATTGTGAATAATTCAAGAGGAATACTTTGCGCTTACAAAAAGGACGAATACAAAGGTCAAACGTATTACGAAGCAGCAAGAAATGCAGTTATTAAAATGAAAGAAGACTTAAATAGTGCGTTAAAATAAAGGAGAAGAACTATGCCAAAAGATAATAGCATAAAGAAAGTTTTAGTTATAGGTAGCGGTCCTATCGTAATAGGACAAGCAGCAGAATTCGACTATGCAGGTACTCAAGCGTGCAGAGCGCTAAAAGAGAACGGAGTGGAGGTTGTACTTGTAAACTCTAACCCTGCAACCATTATGACCGATAAGGAAATGGCTGATAGAGTATATCTTGAGCCACTACGTCAAGACGTGCTTAAAAACATTATTGAAAAGGAAAAGCCTGATAGCATTTTGCCAACCCTTGGCGGACAAACAGGGCTAAACCTTGCCGTTGAATTATCCGAAAACGGATACTTGAAAAAGAAAGGAATAAGACTACTTGGTACGAAAGTAGAAACCATACAAAGAGCAGAAGACAGGGAAATGTTTAAAGATACTATGATTAGTATCAACGAGCCGGTTATCGAAAGCATTATAACCGACAACGTGTTCGAGGCTAAGCAATTCGCCGTTGAAACGGGCTTCCCTGTAATTATCCGTCCTGCGTACACCTTAGGCGGAACGGGTGGCGGATTTGCCGAGAATATGGACGAATTAGAGGAGATTGCATCGGCAGGTATTAAAGCAAGTAGGGTAAACCAAATACTTGTAGAAAAATCCGTTGCAGGCTGGAAAGAAGTTGAGTTCGAGGTTATGAGGGATAAATCGGGCAACGCTATTATCGTGTGTGATATGGAAAATATCGATCCGGTTGGTATCCACACGGGCGACAGCGTGGTAGTAGCGCCTTGCCAAACCTTGACCAAAGCGCAAAGCGACCTATTAAAGAGCGCATCGCTTAAAATTATCGGCGCACTAGGTATCGAGGGCGGCTGTAATATTCAATTCGCACTTAATCCAAAAGAGGGCAGCCTAGAGTACTATCTAATCGAGGTAAACCCACGTGTAAGCAGGTCGTCGGCACTTGCTAGTAAAGCAACGGGCTATCCTATCGCAAGGGTGTCTTCGCTAATTGCAATCGGCTTTGACCTTGACGAAATCTATTCAAAAGCAGGGGTTAACTTTGCGTCTAAGTCACCTAACGTAGACTACGTGGTATGCAAATTCCCAAGGTGGCCTTTTGATAAGTTTACCCAAGCAAATAAAACGCTAGGCACGAGAATGAAAGCAACCGGTGAGGTTATGAGCATCGGCAACAGCGTCGAAGAGGCGTTTATGAAGGCAGTTTGCTCGCTAGAACTTGGTATTTTCGGCACGAACCTACTTAAATATCAAAGCCTTTCTGACAACGAAATTATCGAATTACTAGGTCATAAAACCGACGAGAGAATGTTTGTAGTTCTTCAAGCGCTTCATAGAGGAATTAGCGTAAAGAGAATACACAATATCACCAAAATCACGCCGTTCTTCTTAGAGAAATTCCTAAACGTTGTAAATATGGAAAAGGAATTAAAGCAAGCAAAATCTCTTGACGAAAAACTACTTAAAAAAGCAAAATTATTAGGACTAAACGATAGAGAAATCGCACTACTTGTAAACTCTACCGAAAGCAAGGTAAGAGAGTTAAGAAAGCAAAAGGGCATCGTTCCTAATTACGGCATTATCGACCTAAGTTTTAAGGACGGAGTAACCGGTACGCCGTACTTCTACTCAACCTACGCTAAGAAAGAAAAACACAACAATCCGTCGGATAACACCATCGTAGTACTTGGTAGCGGACCAATAAGAATAGGTCAAGGCGTAGAGTTCGACTATTGCTCGGTACATTGCGTATGGGCATTAAAAAAGGCAGGATTTAATACCGTAATTATAAACAACAACCCTGAAACCGTATCTACGGACTTCGACACGGCAGATAGGCTATACTTCGAGCCTCTTACCGTTGAAAACGTACTAAACGTGTTAGAAATCGAAAAACCAAAAGCAGTAGTAGTTCAATTCGGCGGACAAACCGCAATCAAACTTACCAAAGCGGTTAGTGATGCCGGCTATAACATCTTAGGTACACAATTAAAAGATATCGACGCTGCAGAGGATAGACAAGAATTCGACCAAGTGTTAAACGAATTAGGCTTGCTTCGTCCAAAGGGAGAAACGGTATTCACCACCGATAGCGCACTAGAAGTTGCTAATAGATTAGGCTACCCTGTACTTGTAAGACCAAGTTACGTATTAGGCGGACAAGGTATGGAGATTGCGTATAGCGATGCCGATATCAGCGAGTATATGGCAATAATTAACTCTGTTGAGCAAGAGCACCCGATCCTAATCGATAAGTACGTAACGGGTATGGAACTGGAAGTAGACGCTATTTGCGACGGCGAAAACGTGCTTATCCCCGGTATTATGGAGCACGTGGAGAGAGCGGGCGTTCACTCAGGCGACTCTATCAGCGTATATCCTACCTTGAACGTGTCGGGAGCAATGACGGACAGAATTATCGACGTAACCAAAAAACTTGCTCTTGCAATGCACACCAAGGGACTTATCAATATTCAATACATTAACGCAAACGGACAACTTTACATTATCGAGGTAAACCCTCGTTCAAGCAGAACCGTACCGTTTATTAGTAAGGTTACGGGCGTACCTATGGTACAACTAGCGGTAAGGGCGTCATTAGGCGAGAAACTTACCGATATGGGCTACGGCATAGGCTTGTATCCAAGGGCAGACGTGTACGCAGTTAAAGTTCCCGTATTTTCAAGCGAGAAATTACCGGACCTTGAAATATCCGCAAGCCCTGAAATGAAATCGACGGGCGAAGTACTAGGAATAGGCGAAACCTACCCTGAGGCACTATTAAAAGGTCTTGTTGCTAGCGGAATTAAACTACACAACGGTTGTGGCGTGGTAATATCCGTATCGGATAACTTCAAGGAAGAAATACTAGAAACCGCTAAGAAGTTTGACGAAATGGGCTACAAGATTTTCGCAACGTACGGCACGGCTAAGTACTTGCTTGACCACGATATTTACACCATTGCCGTAAACAAGATTGTAGAAAAGAGAAACGGCGATATAGTTTACCTTGCAAGAAAGGGCGTAATCGAACTAATCATCAACACTCCGACTAAGGGTAGACAATCTTCAAGAGACGGCTTCAAGATTAGAAGAACCGCAGTTGAAATAGGCATTCCTTGTCTAACCAGCGTAGACACGGCAAGAGCACTTTGCGAGGCTCTAGAGTACAACAAAGATATTAAATGCACGAAGCCTATTGCATTACAAGATTTGGAGAAATAGATGAAAGATTACAAAGTAAAAGTTTTGTCAAACGTGGCTTTAAATAGCAGCGTGTTTGAGATGAAACTACTTGTTGACGGAGAATTTTCTGCAAGGTGTGGGCAATTTATCAACTTGTCCACTCCTAGCGATAAGCAACTGCTTCGCAGACCGTTTTGCGTTGCCGACTACGACGAAAGCAGCGTAACGGTGATTTACCAAGTAGTAGGCGAGGGAACAAGGCTGCTTTCCACCTTAACGAATGGCGCTGAGTTAAATGCACTTATCGGGCTGGGAAACGGCTTTGACCTAACTTGCTACAACAAGATTATGGTGATTGCAGGCGGTATGGGTACGGCAGTTTTCCCAAGCATTTTTAGAACTAATGAGGGCAAGGAAATATACACGTTTATGGGGTTTAACTCTCAAAAACAAGTGATAAAGTACGATTTTATGCAAGAAAGGTCAAAGGAAACGCACGTTGCAACCGCTGACGGAAGTGTGGGCTACAAGGGTTTTGTAACCGACCTTGCTAAAAAAGAGTACGATAGAATAAAGCCTGACGTAATAGTAGCGTGCGGTCCTGAGCCTATGTTCAAAGCCTTGAAAAAGACCTTCGAGGGAGTAAGTTGCCCTGTATTTATATCGATGGAAAGGCGTATGGGCTGTGGAATAGGAGCGTGCCTTGTATGTAATTGCAAGGTGAAAATAGACGGCAAAGAGGACTACTTGCGTGCTTGTAAGGACGGCCCTGTATTCAATGCGTGGGAGGTGGATTTAGATGGCTAATTTAAAGGTGAATTTACTAGGAAAAACGCTAAATAATCCTATTATCACGGCAAGCGGCACGTTCGGTTTTGGCAGAGAGTACAACGAGTTTTACGATATAGGTATTCTTGGCGGAGTGTGTACGAAAGGGCTTACGTTAAGCAAGAAACTTGGCAATAAGTCGCCTCGTATTATGGAGACTGCTAGCGGAATACTAAACAGCGTAGGGCTACAAAACCCCGGGGTGAAAGCGTTTATTGAAAACGACCTAAACTTTTTAAAAGACACGGGCACTTGCGTTATAGCAAATATTGCAGGCAGCACCCTTGACGACTACGTGGAAATGGCAAAAATTATAGACGAAACCACCGTGGATATGGTGGAAGTAAACATAAGTTGCCCAAACGTAAAAGATGGCGGAATGGCTTTTGGCGTTGATCCTAAAAGCGTGGAAAAGGTGACTTATGCAATAAGGAAAAACACGACTAAGCCCGTAATTATGAAACTTTCGCCAAACGTTGCAAATATTCAGGACAATGCAAGGGCAGTCGAGGTAGCCGGTGGCGATGCGGTATCGCTAATAAACACCGTTGGCGGTATGGCTGTCGATTACAAAACCAGGCGTCCTATTCTAAACAACGTGTTTGGCGGCTTGTCCGGTGAGTGCATAAAACCGATAGCGCTAAAAATGGTGTGGCAAACCTACAACGCAATCAAACTGCCGATTATAGGTATGGGCGGCATATCGAAGTACACCGACGTGTTAGAGTTTATGCTTTGCGGAGCGTCGGCTGTCGAGGTAGGCACGGCTAACTTTACAAACCCTATGGCAAGTTACGACCTTGTAAAAGATTTGGAAAAATTTGTAAAAGAAAACGACGTGGACATAAACGACTACGTTGGTAAATTGATAGTAGACTAAAAAATATAGATAGAATTAAGGAGAAAAGATATGTTATCACAAGAAGAAATGTTGAAAATTTTTGAAAAAACCGGTGGAATTTTGAAAGGACACTTTATCCTTACCTCAGGAAGACACAGCGATACTTATATGCAATGCGCAAAATTATTCGTAGATCCAAAGTCAAGCGAACTACTTTGCAAGAGCCTTGCTAAAAAACTAAGCGGCGAAAAAATCGACCTAGTTATTTCCCCTGCAGTAGGCGGCATTTTAATGGGTTACGAAATGGCAAGACAACTTGGCGTAAACAATATCTTTGCAGAAAGAGAAAACGGCGCTATGACTTTAAGAAGAGGCTTTGCGCTTCCTGAAAACGCAAACGTTTTGGTTGTTGAGGACGTAGTTACCACAGGAGGTAGCGTAAAAGAGGTAATCGAACTTGTTAAGGAAAGAGGTTGCAACGTAACCGCTGTTGCAAGTATCGTAGACAGAAGCAACGGAAAAGTTGACTTTGGCGTAAAATTCGTAAACTTAATTAGTATGGACGTGGTAAGTTACGATCCAAGCGAGTGCCCGATGTGTAAAGAGGGCAAAACCCCTGCAGTTAAACCGGGTAGCAGAGGACTTAAATAACAAAACTAAAGGTGAGCAATCTCACCTTTTTTTATAAGTAAGGCGGGAAAAATGCTAAATTTTTAGTTTGCTTAGTAGTAAAACTATTAGTTAAGCACGGATATAGCACAAAGAAAGCGGGTTTTTGGTTAAACTTAAACGTGACTTTATTAGAAAAGTAAATTAGCGCCATAAACTGTAAATACGTTGTTTATAAATAATAAATAATTAAATACGTATACTATATATGGTTTTGCTAAGTACGTATTGCCGTCTTATTAAATAAATTTGCTACTTAATTTTTTTGCAAAAATAATTGACACCGCAACTAAGTAATGTTATTATGTATATAAACAGATTAGATACATAATCAAGTTTTATTAGAGAGAGGATATATTATGGCAAAATGTTACAAGCCTGCGTTGTGGGATAAAATGCAAAATTGTTTCAAAGATTACAACGACCACATGATTCATTTTGTTATCAGATTCGACGGCAATTTGGACGAGGTGGCGCTATTTAAAGCGATAGACAAACTACTAATTACCTATCCTATTTTGCGCTGTAAATTTGTTGAAGGTGCTTTTAGGACTAGGTGGGAGGAGTTACCGTACGACGAAAGCGTGCTTGCCGTTATCGAGGACGAGGACGACGAGATTATCCAAAAATTCTTGTGTAGACCTATTGACGAATACAACGAAATTCAAGTTAGGTTTATGCTACTTCGTCAAGGCAAAAAGGACACCTTGTGCATTCTTCTAAACCACATGGTTTGCGATGGAAACAGCAGCAAAGAAATGCTTAAAACTTTGTGTGGCTACTACAATAGAATTACAGGGGGAGAGGAGTTTTCGGTTACTAATCGTATGGGCAACCGTAACTACGAAAAAATCTACGACTCTTTAACCTTAGAGGACGATATCAAGGCGAATACTCGTATAAATTACAGCGCAAACAACGAGGAAAAGCAAGGTTTTAGATTTTCCGACGACGAAAAGCACGACGAGGGCCGGCTGGTTACCGGCAAACTTAAACGTGACGATTTTTACAAACTAAAAGCGTACTGCAAAAACAACGGCTTTACTTTAAACGACACTATTATGGCGGCATTTATTAAAGCAATGCACAAAGTAAGCGGAATAAACAAGCCGATTGACCTTGACTGCATAGTCGATTTGAGGCGTTTTTTGAAGGATAAGTCGCAAATAGGCTTTACAAACTGCGTGTCCACCACCCAACTTAACGTGGGTAACGTGAAGGACTTTGAACTTAGGGAGGTAATATCGCTAGTTCACGACAAAATGGAGGAGAGAAAACACGACCTTCCCGGGCTATCAGGTCTTTCACTTCTTAGGATAAACTTCGGGTTGTTCCCTCATAGGCTAAGCAGATATTTAATCAAAAAGAACTACCACAATCCGCTTGTTGCCGTGTCCAACATAGGCATCGTGCCTTACGAGGACGTCGATTTTTGCGGAGTAAAAACGGTGGATATGTTTATAACGGGCTCTATTAAGCGTAATCCGTATATCCAACTTGCACTTACTACTTTTATGGACGAAATCACTTTTAGTATTGCATTGTACGGAACTAGCGAGGATTTTGAAAGAGCACAAGAAACGATAGACGAACTAATAAATAGTTTGGTGCTATTGTGTGAATAAGCCCTTAATGAAAAAGTGAATATATATAGGGATTGAGATTTGGTTAAAGACGGTTTTTCCGTCTTTTTCCTTTTATTTTTTAGTCGTTATTTTGATATGAATCCAAAAGTTTAGATAGAAAAGTAAAACTTTTGGGGAGCATTTCATTTGGGCTATTGTTTTGGCAATTTTATATAATAAAAAAAGCCGTTTTATCGGCTTGGTTTAGGTTGTGTTTATCGGTTTTAGTTTGATTTTCCTTATTTTTTTGCGTAGTCATAACTACTTTGTAAAAGTTTGAATAACTCGTTATCGCATATCGTGTCGTCTAGCATCACGGTTATCCACGATTTTTTGTTCATGTGGTATGCGTTAAAAAAGGTTTTGTTATCGATAATATCGGGTATAAGCAGAGGATTTACCTTCAAGTTTACTACTTCCACCTGTTTATCCGAGTTGATTTTTAGTTTGCAAGCAGGTAATTTCATCACGGTTGCGTACCACTTTTGGCTGTCTTTTCTTCTTAGTACTGCGTACTCGGGCGTTTTCTCCCACAGGTATTCCAAGTTATCGTTAAAGGTATCTTTTGCGTAACCGATTAGCCTGTTTGTTTGTGGCTTTTTAAACACGCAAAACTCAAAGCAATTATCCCTAATATTAGCAAGAATTTCCTCGTACTCGCTTTTTACCTTGCCAACGAAACTTCCCATTGCCGACGGCACAAGAAACAAGGTGTACAAGTCGCAGGTGTCTAGGTCAAGCACTTCGGTAGACACGTTATCGCCCTTAACAAACACGCTAAGCAGCATACTGCCTGAGGCTATTTTTTTACGAAAAACGTATGCGTCGCCTTCCATAGTAAAGCCGTAAGGCACAAGGGTGGAGGCTATCACTCGTCTATTTTTAAATAAATCTTCTATTATCTTGTTCATAGCGTACCTCAAATTCGTAGGCTACTTTATATGGTAGTATTTACGATTTACTTAGCGCTTAATTACGCAAGGCATAAAGAAAAACGCTAGCGCAGTTAGTTTTGTTTTAGAAAAACGTATTATATTTTCTCCCAAAACAAACGGTTATTTTCGATATAAGCCCTCACTTTGCCTTCGCTTTCAAGGTGAGCAAGGTAGTTTTTAACGGTGGTGGTCACCACGAAAAACTGGCTGGTTTTTAGCGTGTAGCCAAACTTTGCGGCGTACTCGTACACAATGTCGTTAGTTTCGATAGGGCGGGTGATTACGGACAAAATATCGTCCATATTTTTTTGTACGGTCTGCTTGTTTAGGCTGATTAGCGGAGCAATATCCGTGGTTATTTCGGCATGCGACGGCACGTAATACTTTGCGTTTAGGCCTAGTACTTTGTCCATAGCGGCAAGGTATTCCTTCACGCTAAGCAGGTAAGTAAGTGGAAACTTGTTTATGGTTTTTTCACTTATCACGCTGTCGGCAATAAACGCCACGTTGTCGCTGGTTTTAACGCCTATCATTGCAATGCTATGCCCTTTTAGGTCGATTATCTCTAAGCCGTCAGGCAGGTTTTTAGGGGTGATTTCCACCGCTTTACAACTTTTTGCGTACAGCATTTTGCCTTTTGCAATACTAGACGGAAGCCCTCCGTAAAGTAGAGCGGTATTAAGAACGGAAATATTCGCTATTGCCGTGTCCGGCTTCGTGCAAAGAACTTTTGAGTTGTACTTATCCACAAAATACCTACTAGAACCGATATGGTCTGCGTGTGCGTGGGTTATGATTATGTTTTTTACCTTAAAGCCTGCGTTTTGTAGTAGGCTATCGATAATCTCTGCGTTTTCGTCGTCAAGCCCGCTGTCAATCAGCGTTGCGTCGTTGCCGTTTACGTACACTCCCACGTTACAAAATGCGCTGATATAATAGGTGTTTTTTCCAAGTTTTATTAGTTCGTACATTTTTTACCTCTTTTACCTTGCTACTATTTTATACCAAAAGGCTGGAAAATACAATTTATTTTTTGTTTTAGCGCTAAAATTATGCTATAATTAGGCTATGAAAACGTTACTTATTTTGTCAAGCCCGAGGAAAAACGGCAGTAATAGATATCTGTTTAATATCGCAAAAGACTATTTTAAAGACTGCGACGAACTACTTGTTTACGAAGGCGATTACAAGGGCTGTAAGGCTTGTGATTATTGTCAAACTCATAATAGTTGCATAGTAGAGGACGACACCACTTTAACCTTAGAAAAGATACTTTCTTACGATAGGGTGGTAATGTTTTGCCCTGTGTATTTTTGCTCGTTTGACAGCAAAACCAAAGCGCTAATTGATAGGTCGCAATACTTGTACGTGAACAACGATAAGATTAACGGCAAAATAGCGCTTGTCGTAACCCAAGGCGCAAACAAGGAGGAAAACCACTCGTCAATGGACTACGCTATGAAGTTTTTTGGCAAAGCAGTAGGGAAGGAGTACGTAGGTTGTTTAGCGTTTACGGGGCTGGATAAGGCGGGTGGCGTTGAAAATTTAAGCCCAAAAGACAGGCTAATCGAGTTTTTAAAAAGGCTATATTAAGGTATATTTATTAGCAGGTTTTATACAAATTTTTTTATAATTACATAATTATGCATTTATGTATATTTAATTTCTTTATTTATCATTTTTTCATTGACTTGCGGTCGATTGACCGATATAATTACTCTATTAGTATTTTTATGTTGGAGTAAGATATGGAACAAAAGAAGAACAAAGCCCTATCTACCAAGAAACTAATGCAAATTTTTGCAGGCGACGTTGGTAAAGGACTTTTTACGGGTATGATTGTAAACTACATCGTTTCTTTCTACGTTTACAGCGATTACAATCCCGTAAAGTTTTTGCCTGAAACCAAGGTTTTTGGCTTTTTCACAGTAATTGCATTTATCATTTTAATCAGTAAAATAGTTGACGCTATCACCGATCCGCTAGTTGCGAATTTCTCGGATAAGAGCAAAAACCCTAAGGGTAGACGTATCCCTATGATGCGTTTTGCTGCTATTCCGTACGCAATTTCGGCTTTTATGGTGTACATGGCTCCGTTTAGCGTAAACGACAACACCGGCAGAATACTTAACGCAGTATGGGTTGCGATTTTTATCGTGCTTTACTACACGTTCTACACGATTTATTCTATTCCGCACAAGGCTCTAATCCCTGAGATTATTCCTAACCCGCACGACAGGGTAAAGGCTTACACCATAAGCACCGTGTTCTTTATGGGTTCAAGTTCGGTATGCTATCTTGCCGATGGTATTGCGCAAAACAGCCCTCTAGGATATGCAAACACTTTAAGGATTGTGTTCTCGGTTCTTACGCTTGTAGGTCTTGCGTGCCTACTAATTAGTGCGTTCAGCATTAACGAAAAGGAATACCTTGTAGAGACAGCACCTCCAAAAGAGCCTTTCTTAAAGTCTTTCAAGTTGGTTCTTTCTAACAAGGACTTTATGATTATCACTTTTGGCGACCTATTTAACTATATGGCAATGGCGTTCTTCCAAACCGCTATGTTCAGTTATATCAGTATTTTGCTTCACCTAGGTAAGTATTCTTTCGTTATCTTGGGCGTTGCAATTTTCACGGCAATACTACTGTTCCCGCTTATTATGAAAGCCAGCAAGGTAAGTAAGAAAAAGCCTATTTTGATAGGTTCTTGCATGTTTGCAGGTTTGTTTATCGCAATCTACTTCGCAGATAGAATTTTTCCGGGACACGACTGGTTAAAGGGTATCGGTATGGGTATGCTTATGGCTTATCCGTTTGCTGCCGTAAACATTTTGCCACAAGCAATGGTATCGGACGTAATCCAACTTGATAGATTGCGTTTTGGCTCGAATAGAGAGGGCATTTACGCATCTTGCAAAACCTTCTTAGAGAAGATTAGTTACGCTGTTGCCGGCGTATTCGTTGGTAGCGTTATCGTTTGGGGTTCAGTAGACGGCAAGGCAACCGAGTACGGTTTGCAACTTAGCGGCTTAATCGCAGGTATTTTCGCTTTGCTATCGGCACTTACCTTCCTATTCTATAACGAAAAGGGAATTATGAAGTATATTCGTACTCATAAGGACGACAACAAGCCGGTAGACGAAAAGACTTTGGCTAAGGCTAATAAAATCGGTTTTATTGACAAAATCGTAATCAGCGAACTTACCCCTTACGGCGAGGAGAAAACCAACACCAGACTTGCAAGGCTTGAAAGGGAAACCGCCGAGGCAGAGGCTATCGAAACCGAAGAGGCAACCGAAACCGAAGTAGAGGCAGAGGCTATCGAAACTGAAGAAGTGCCTACAAAAGAGGAAAAATAGTATGGGTAAGTACAACTACGACACCACGCTAAAAGAGTTGCTAACGGATGAAAAAGCGGTGGAAATCATAGAAGATACCTTTAACGGAATAACGCAAAATTCTATGCTAAAACTGTTTTATAATAGGACGTTAAAGCAACTGGAACTACTTGCCGCAACTTACAAGGTAGACCAAGAAACAGTTGATAAACTTAAAAAAAGAATATTTGATTTATAAGAAAAAAGAAACCCATAGAGGTTTCTTTTTTGTTGTTATTTACAATTATTTTTTGTTTACAATTTAAAGTGTTTTTTTGTCATTATTTAAAAAAACGACTTGTTTTAAAGTTATTGTTATAAATTACGTGTGATAATTTAGTAATTTTTATAAATTTCAGTTTTATCATTTTGCTAAGCAGGGCAAAACTTATGCGCTTGGTAAAATATAATAGTTTACTTTATTTTCAGCCTTAGGTCGCTGTTGTTTACGTGCACAATTTTGGACTTGCTTTTATCGGTAATCCTACTAAAAATTCTTTCGCCGTAGCGGTCTATCATCTCGTTTAAGGTTAGGTTAGAGGATACTAGCGTGTGCTTTTTGTCTAGGTTACGTTGGTTGATAATTAGGAAAAAGTATTCAAGCGTAACGTTTTTGTAAATGGGCTCTGTGCCTAGGTCGTCGATAACGAGTAGGTCGCAGTCCAAAAAACTATCCAGTATGCCTTTTTTGTTATTAACGTCGGCAATATGGTAGTGCAACATTGTTTGCGATAGTTCGAATGCCGTTAGGTAAATAACCGAAAACTTTTTCTTTAATAGGTCGTTAGCGATTGCGGATATAAGGCAGGTTTTACCGGTTCCGGTATTGCCTAAAAAAATCAAATTTTGCACGTTTGTGTATGGGAAAACGTCGCAAAACTTTTCGCACGCAAGGTACAGTTTTTTCATTCTGTCGCCCGAGTTTTTGTCAAAAACAGAGTAGTCGAAGTCGCTAAAAGAAAAATCGGGTATGTAGTTTAATTGCAGCATACTTAGTAGTTTTTTCTCGTAAGCGGCTTTTACGCAATCACATAATTCGCCGTCCACGTAGCCCGAGTCCTTACATTTTTGGCAGTTGTAGTTTGGCGTAATATCACTTGCCGAAAAGCCTATTTTTTTTAGCGCCAAAACTTGCTCTTTCACGGTTTTGTCGTACTCTTTTCTAAGCGCAGTAGAGTCCACGCCCATAACCTCGTTTTTGCCTATTTCAAAAGCAAGAGTCCTTTTTTTGTACTCAAGAGAGGAGTACTCGGGGTGCTCCATACATTTTCTTAGGTTTTCCTCCGCAACGGTTATAGCGGCTTGCCTAGATTTAAACAAATTATTTAATATTTCGCTAAGTATTTTTTCGTTTTTCATATTATAATTCCAAATTATCGTAGTCGTCCATATCGCTGAAAATAGAGTTTAACTCTTGCGGTGTGTACTGTCTTCTAACAAGTGCGGCGCTGCCGTTCGAGGTGGAAGTAACGGTTCTTTTTGCCTCTTCCTCGGTGGTTACGCCTTGTTTGTGCCAGTTTGAAAGCACTTGGTTTAGGTAGGTCATAGGCGAGGCTTTGCCGTTGGCTAGGGTGGTGGCGTAGTTAATTAAGTCGTCACTAATATTCCAGTCGTTTTTCCACGTCCTATAAAAATTCCTATCGCTGTTTGTCACCGACCTATTCGAGCCCGTCTTTTCGATAATATTTTGAATAACGTCGTCGTTTTGCAGCCTATTTGCAATAAACTCTTCAACGGCAGAGGTGGTGATAAAGCCCATCTTGTACAGGTTGTTTATTATCCTGTCTAAGCCCGACAAGGTTTTGATATTACACAAAAAGCAGTAGTTTGCAATGTACTCCAAGGTTTCCTCGGTAAAGCCTTTAGAAAGCCACGGCGAAGTGTAAGTTTCGATAATATTGTCTAGGTCGTCGTAAAATACGCCCAGTTTCTTATTTACGGCAACAGCCACTTTTTGTAGGTTGGTTTTGGTTTCGTTGTAGTTGTTTATTTCTTGGGCGGTAAGTACGTTCAGCCTGTAAAATTCCTCTAATTTTTTGTCTAGGGCGTCAAAGTCCTTGCGCTTGGTTAGTTTTGCGGTGACGACGATAGCGTCGATTGTAAAGCCAAGAGAGTTCGTCCATTTGGTGAATAGTTGCTTTTCGTAAAGTCCTATCGGCGTTTTTCTGTTCATAGCCTCTAAGACAAGCCCTATGCTGTCGTTAAGTACGTCGTACTCGCTTAGTTTCTTTTCCACGTCCTTAACCGTTCTTACGCCCTCGTTAGCCCAGCCCGTTGCCACCGTCAAAATATAGCGGTAGTTCACGTTTTCGCCCTTTAAGTCTATGCTGTAACGGGCAATCATCAGCATTGCCTCGGGGGTGATTTTAAGTTCTTCCATAGCCTCGTAGTACTCGTTGTACTCGTTAGGGGTAATCATACGCTTGGTGAACAGTTCTTGTAGCGACGTGTTAAAGTCGTCAAACTTGCCCGCCTTGTATTTTTTCGGAAGTTTGCTTTTAAACGGTAAGAATTTAATTTCAAAAGGCTCGGTGGAGGTGATTTGCACTAGCCCTTCGTCCTGCCAAAAAGAAAAGATATTATAAAGTTGGTCGGGTGTTTTGTCAAGCCTACGGCAAAAACTTTCCACGTCGTTTTCAAGCCCTGCGTTGTTTGACAAAAACAGACCGTAGATATAGGCCTTTACGTATTCGCCGTCCGCTTTTGGCAAATATTCGTTTATAAACACGTTTTCGATATAGGTATACCCGTCCAGCACCAAATCGCCGGACAATTTACAAAATGCCATACTTCACTCCCAAACTACGAAAAAACGTAGTACATTTATGTTAGCACAAAAACGCATAAAAAAAGCCAAAAACTTTTATTTTTTTTGGCTATTACTATATATTGTGTAAACAAAAAATAACTGCCCAAGTTAGTTAGGGCAGTTTTCTATTTCCAGTACGTCGAAGTCCTCTTTATCGATAAAATCGTGCTTGTTGTATTTTACGATATTGAACTTGTGAAAGTGCGTGTAATGACTAGAAAGGCTAACGGGGGTGGATATATCCATTTTTTCGCAGATATCTCTTAGCGACTGTTCGTAGTTGTACCTATTGTCAGGTAAGTCGTTTTCAAGTAGTTCGTTACAGATAAGTTTGTCTTTAATTTTCACTCTTGCCCACAGTTTCATAAACACCTCTTAATAATTTTATACAAAAATTTTTTATCTTTGTCAAATAAATAACACAAAAAGCGTAAATTACCGCTTTACTATTGACAATCTTTAAAAATAGTTGTTAATATATTAGGGTAGATTAAAAGGAGCGAAAATGTATAAAAAAACACATATAAGCGATGCGGTAATCAAAAGATTGCCAAAATATTATAGATATTTGTGTCAATTATTGCAAAACGGGGAGCACAAAATCTCCTCTAAGGCACTTGCGGAGGCTCTTAACGTAACCGCATCTCAAGTAAGGCAAGATTTTTCTAATTTTGGCGAGTTCGGTCAGCAAGGCTACGGCTACGATATAAACAAACTAACCACCGAAATTGCTCAAATACTAAACTTGCACGCAGACTACAACGTGATTATAGTGGGTGCAGGTAATATCGGTAACGCTCTTAGCCATTACGCCGGCTTTAAAAAGGACGGATTTAATATTAAAGCAATTTTCGATATTTATCCCGAAAATATCAAAGCGCCCGATAAATGCGTGGGCTTGCACGTAGATAAATTAGAAGAGTACTGCGAAAATAACCACGTGGATATTGCAATTATCGCAACGCAAAAGAACGTGGCTGTGGAGGTTTACGAAAGGATATGCAAGTTAGGTATCAAGGGCGTGTGGAACTTTGCCCCTATCGACCTAATGTCCACCGATAACGTCGTTGTGGAAAATATCAATATGAGCGACAGTTTGTTCGTACTTAGTTACTATATGCAAAACCAAAAGTAATATAAGTGTAAAACCATAAAATTTAAAGACGGCTGAAAAGCCGTTTTTTGTTATGCTTTTTCGTGGTTGCGGTTAGAAAATGCGGCGCTATTTTTTGGGTAGAGGGAGTTATTAAGGTTTTTGCAAGATTTTGGGTGTTATTATTCGGTGGAGGGTAAGGTTTAAGGTAAATGTTTGCGGTGTTTACGCAGTATTTTTCGCACGCCGCTAATTAACGATTAAACCAAATATTATTATATATTTTCGGCGATTTTTTAGTAAAGTTTTACATATTTTTCCTGTTTTTTATAATACTAGCCATAGGGGGAAGATATGAAAAGGTCGGGAATAATTAGGAAAATCGATAACCTAGGCAGGATAGTTATCCCTAGGGAAATACGCTCGCTTTTGGAACTGAAAACGGGGGACGAAATGGAAATATCGGTGGAGAATAATGCGGTGGTATTTGTGAAAACCAACATGGATTTTTGCCTTGAAAAGTACGCCGAAAGGCTGGGGAAAAAGGTTCACGATACCCTTAAAGTAGCCACGTTTATCACAGGAAAGGACGAGGTTTTGGCTGCGTTTGGCGAAAGTTTAGATGGCGTAAAATTAACGAAAACCGCAAAGGAAATAGTCAGTTTGCCTCACTACACGAGTTTTAACGGCGGGGCAGGTGTAACGATTACCGAAAACGGCAAAAAGTACTATGCAGAGATATTTGTGCCCATTTTGAAAAACGGCGTATCGGTGGGCAGCGTAATAATAGGCGGCGACGACAATTTTACCCTAAGCGACCTTAAATACTTGCGGCTTGGCGCTAGCGTTTTGGAGATAATCGTAAATGAAAAGTAGGATTGTAAAATCGGCGGTGGTTCTCACCGTCGGTATGCTTGTAAGTAAGGCTATCGGCGTGCTTTACCGCATTCCTTTATCTAATATGCTGGGCGCTGAGGGAATAGGCTTGTACCAACTGGTTTTTTCGGTGTATGCGCTTATCGTCACAGTGATAGGCTCGGGCTTGCCTATTGCGGTGTCTAGGCTGACAGCGGAAAACGTTAAGGAGGACAAATCCGTCCTGTATTCCTCGCTGATTTTAGGCTTAACTTCGGGGGTGATTATAAGCGTAGGCTTGCTTTTTTTGTCCACAACTCTTGCAAAACTTCAAGGAAATCGGGTGGCTTGGTCGGGGTACGTGGCAATTTGCCCCGCCGTGTTTTTCGTGGCTGGGCTTAGCGTGTTAAAGGGGTATTTTCAGGGCAAAGTGAATATGCTGCCAACGTCTATTAGTTATCTGTTAGAGCAGGTGGTAAAACTTGCCGTAGGCTTAGGTTTAGCCTATTATTTTGCGCCTTACGGCATAGTAAAGCAAGTGGTGGGCAGTTTGGTCGGAGTCACCGTTTCAGAGGCGGTATCTTTCGTTGTATTGTTAGTTATTTACTACGTAAAACGTGACGTAAAAACAAGGGTAAACCACGCAAAAACACGAGAAATCAGTAGTAGGCTTGTTAAAATCGCATTCCCTGTAACCGTCGGCTCTACACTTGTTCCGCTTAGCCAGTTTATAGATAGTTTTATCGTGGTGAACCTAATTGCAAAAACCAAGGGGCAAGCCTACGCAACGGCCATGTACGGACTTTTTTCGGGCTCGGTAAACCCGATTGTGAATATGCCTATTATGTTGGTGCTGTCCTTAGCGATGATAATCGTGCCTGTGGTAAGCAAAGAGCGTGTGAACTTAAACTACTACGGAATACTTGAAAAGAGCAAAAGCGCCATAAAGTTTTGCTTTGTGTTCGGGCTTCCCTTTACGGTTTTGCTTGCGGTATTTTCCACCCCGATTTTAAGCGTGGTGTACCCACGGTTTAGCCAAAATGAAATAGAAACGGCAGCCTCGCTACTTTCGATAAGTTCGCTTAGCATCGTGTTTTACGGCGTAATGCAGGTGGAAACCTCGCTAATGCAGGGGCTGGATAGGATATATATCCCCGTTAAAAATATCCTTTTCGCTTTGGTGGTTAAGGAGATTTTGTGCGTGATTTTGGTGAATAAAATCGGTATTCTCGGGCTTGCCTACTCAACGCTGAGTATGAGCGTAATTGCCTGCGTTTTAAACAACTACAACTACCGAAAATTGCTTGGAACAAGTTTTGATTTAGGGGGCGAACTTGTGAAAACCATAGTGATATCGGCAATTTTCTTTATTCTAAGCCTAATATCAAAAATATATATTTCTAATAATATATCGGGTTTTTTAGTTGCTTGCTTAGGGGGTGGTAGTATATACTATATATTGCTAAAGCGTAACGAAGTTTTAAGCGAAAGCGAACTAAAAAGCGTGGGACTTTTTGAAAAAACCATAAATTTACGAAAAGAGTTTTACAGGAGAAAAATATGATAACGGTAGTTGGAATAGGTAGGAATAAATACGATATGACCTTAAAGGGCGTAGAGGCAATTAGCCACGCAAGTAAAGTCGTGGTTAAAACGGCACTTACGCCCGCTTTTCAATATTTTGAGGATAACGCAATAAAGTGTGACATATTAGACGATATTTACGATAGCGCCGAAAGTTTTGCAGACCTTGACAAAAAGATTGTAAAGTACTTTGAAACCGCACTTCTATCGTGCGACGATATTTGCTACTGCGTAACGGGTAGCGGCTACGGGGATAACTCGGTTAAAGCGCTTAGCGAAAAGTTCGAAGTAAGAATTATAGGCGGCGTAGGGTTAGAGGGTAGCGCCCTTGAAAAGTTTCCTTCCACCGACTACACGCATTTGTCGGGGCACTATTTTAGCGATAAAAGGGTAATAAGCGTGAACAAAAGAATTCCGCTCGTGATTACCGAAATCGACAACAAAAACCTTGCCTCTAATATTAAACTTTGGCTAAGCAAGTTGTACGGCGACGAGGAAAAAGCGGCTATTTTTATAGGCGGCGAGCCAAAGGAAATTGAAATTTACGAATTAGATAGGCTTGAAGGTTACGCATACGATACCTCGCTTATTATTTTGCCGGTAGAAATTCAAAACAGAAAGGGCTTTGACTTTTCCGACCTTATGGAGATTATGTACAGGCTAAGAGATAAGGACGGTTGCAGTTGGGATAAGGCTCAAACCCACGAAAGCATACGCAAAAACTTGGTGGAAGAGGCGTACGAACTGGTTAGCGCAATCAACGAGGAAGATATCGAAAATATGATAGAGGAAACGGGCGACGTGCTTCTTCAATCGGTATTCCACTCGGTTATCGGCGAGCAAACGGGCGAATACGACGTGTACGAGGTACTTAGCGGGCTATGTACCAAACTTCTAACAAGGCACACGCATATATTCGGCGAAGACAAAGCAACCTCGCCTGAGGAGGCGCTAGGCTTTTGGGAAAAGGCAAAAGTAAAGGAGAAAGAGTACGTAAGCACGGCGGATAAAATGGAGCGTTTACCTAAGGAATTCCCGTCCTTGCTTTACGCTGAAAAGGTGCAAAAGTACGCAGGGAAAGTCGGGTTTGACTTTGAAAGTATTAGCGACGCTATCGCCAAGGCAAAAGAGGAACTTGGCGAACTGGAAAACGCTACTTCGGATAGCGAAAAAGAGATGGAGGCAGGCGACTTGCTATTCTCCATAGCGAATATAGTAAGGCTTTACGGCGTGTCGGGAGAGATAGCGCTAAGTAGGAGCAACAAAAAGTTCGTACAACGTTTTTCTCTAATGGAAAAATTGATTACGAAAGAGGGAAAGGATATCAAAAACTTAAAAGCAAAGGAACTTGACGCTTATTACGTAAAGGCAAAGGAAATTCTAAATGAAGATAGGTAATATCACTTTAAAAAGCGACGTGGTACTTGCTCCGCTTGCAGGCTACAGCGACGTGGGATTTAGGTCGCTTGCCGTAAAATACGGGGTGGGCTTAACCTATACCGAAATGGTGAGCGCTAAGGGTATGTGCTACGAAAATAAAAAAACGTTCGACCTACTTACTACGGCTAAAAACGAAAGCCCCGTTGCCGTTCAAATTTTCGGCTCCGAGCCTGAGTATATGTTCAAGGCGGCAAAGGACGATAGGCTGAAAAAGTTTGACGTAATCGACGTAAATATGGGCTGTCCCGTGCCTAAGATTGTTAAAAACGGCGAAGGTTCTGCGCTCCTTAACGACGTGGAAAGGGCAAAAGACGTTGTAAGAGCGGTGAAGGAAGGCTCGAAAAAGCCCGTAACCGTAAAGTTTAGAAAGGGTTTTGGGCTTGATGAGGACACGGCTGTCACGTTTGGTTTAAGTATGGAAGAGGCAGGCGCAGATGCAGTAACCTTGCACGCAAGAACCAGGGAGCAGTTTTACTCCGGTTTTGCCGACTGGGAGGCGATAAAACGCCTTAAACAAGCAGTAAGTATTCCCGTTATTGCAAACGGCGACGTAACGAGCAAAGAGGACTACGAAAAGATAAAAGCGCTTACTTGTTGCGACGGTGTAATGATAGGAAGAGGCGCTATAGGTAAGCCGTACTTGTTTGGTCAAATATTAGGGCTAAGCGGAAAAGTGAACCTTGCTAGCGATATAATAGAGCATATAGATTGCCTTACAGAGTTTTTGCCTGAAAGAGTGGTGGTGAACGATATGAAAAAGCACGTTTGCTACTACGCAAAAGCAATAGCCGAGCCAAAAAAGGTGAAAGCCTTGGTGTGTGAGGTAAAAACCATTGACGAGTTAAAAAACTTAGTAAACGAGAAGTTTAACGTAGAAATAAATTTAGAGGGATAGAAAATGAATATCGTTTTGTTAGAACCGGAAATTCCACAAAATACAGGCAACATTGCAAGGACTTGCGCTGTTACTAACACCACCTTGCACCTTATTAAGCCGCTTGGCTTTGATATCAGCGAAAAGGCTGTAAAAAGGGCGGGGCTTGATTACTGGCAATACTTAGACCTAAGAGTGTACGAAAATATAGAGGAATTTTTTGAAAAGAACAAGGGCGGTAACTACTATTTTGCCACCACCAAAGGTCAGCACAGGTATGACGACGTGAAGTACGAAAAAAACGACTACGTATTTTTTGGAAAGGAGACGAAAGGGCTACCCGAAACGCTCCTTCACGACAACTACGACAAGTGCATAAGAATACCGATGCTTAAAATCGTAAGAAGCCTAAACCTTGCCAACAGCGTGGCTATCGTTTTGTACGAGGCGCTAAGGCAAACGGGTTTTGAAGGGCTTGAGGAGATAGGACACCTTACCCGGTTTCACGATTTTGACTGAAAAGGGTAAGAAGTAGCAAATTATGTCTTGATTTTTCTTGAATAGTTAAGTATAATTATATAGTGTATGATGGAGTTTTTGAAAAAACTGACGAAATTTATATAAGGAGATATATTATGAACAAAAAAACTGTAAGAGACGTTGACGTTAAAGGTAAAAGATGCTTGGTACGTTGTGATTTTAACGTTCCTATGAAGGACGGCGTAATTACCGACGAGAACCGTATTAAAGGTGCGCTTCCTACCATTAAATATCTAATGGAGCACGGCGCAAAAGTTATACTTTGCTCTCACATGGGCAAGCCTCATAACATTTTCGACGAGAAAGTCGTTTTAAACAAGAAAGAAAAGAAGGTTGTAGAGGCTTTACCTGAAAGCGAGCAAGCAGCAGCAACCAAAGAGTTTATCGACAAGGCTCTTGTTAGCGATGCTAAGAAGTTGACTTTAAAACCTGTTGCAGATAGATTAAATCAATTACTAGACAACAAAGTTACTTTTGCTACCGACGTAATCGGCAAAGACGCAGAGGAGAAAATTGCCGCTCTTAAAGAGGGTGAGTGCGTTCTACTTGAGAACTTGCGTTTCTATAACGGCGAGACCAAGAGAGACGAGGAATTCTGCAAAAAACTTGCTTCTTACTGTGATATATACGTAAACGACGCATTCGGTACGGCTCATCGTTCGCACGCTTCTACCGCTGCTATCGTAGAGTACGGCTTTGTTAAAACTGCAGTTTGCGGTTTCTTAATCGAGAAAGAACTTACCGTTATGGCAGATAGCCTAGACCATCCTGTTCGTCCATTCGTTGCTATTCTTGGCGGCGCTAAGGTTGCAGATAAACTAAACGTTATCAACAACTTGCTTGAAAAATGCGACACCTTGATTATCGGCGGCGGTATGGCTTACACTTTCATCGTAGCAAAAGGCGGAAAGGTTGGCACTTCACTTGTAGACGCCGAAAAGGTAGAGTACTGCAAGGATATGCTTCAAAAAGCAGAAAAACTTGGCAAGAAGATTTACTTACCGGTTGACACCGTAGTAGCATCTAACTTCCCTGATCCTATCGACGCTCCTATCGAAACCGAAATCGTTGATTCTATGAATATTCCTGACGACAAGATGGGGCTTGATATCGGCACTAAGACCAGAGAGATATTTAAGGACGCTATCAAAAACGCAAAAACTGTTATTTGGAACGGACCTATGGGCGTATTTGAAAATCCAACTTTGGCAAAAGGTACTATCGCCGTTGCAGAGGCTATGGCTGAAACCGACGCTACCACTATTATCGGTGGCGGTGACTCGGCTGCCGCTGTTACAACCCTAGGATTTGCAGACAAAATGACGCACATTTCTACCGGTGGCGGTGCATCACTTGAACTATTCGAGGGTAAGGAACTTCCGGGTATCGCTTGCCTTAACGACAAAGAATAACAATTAAAGTTTAGCCAACCGATTTAGGTTGGTTAAACTAATATTTACATTAAAATTTTTAGCGAGGTATAAATATGAGAAAACCTATTATTGCAGGAAACTGGAAAATGAACAATAACGTTGCTGAAACTGAGAAATTAGTTACCGCACTTATCCCTATGGTAAAAGACGCTGAATGCGACGTAGTTATTTGCGTACCTTTTACTTCTATTGCCAAGGCAGTTGAACTTACCAAAGGCACGAACATTAAAGTTGGCGCTGAGAACGTTCATTGGGCAAAGAGCGGTGCTTTCACAGGTGAAATTAGCGCAGATATGCTAGTTGAATTAGGCACGGAGTACGTTGTTATCGGTCACAGCGAAAGAAGACAATACTTTGGCGAAACCGACCAAACCGTTAATATGAGAATGAAAGCAGCACTTCAACAAGGTTTGAAACCAATCGTTTGCGTTGGCGAAACCTTAGAGGAGAGAGAAAGTGGCAAAACCGAGGAAGTTGTTGTTCGTCAAACCGTTGAGGCATTTAAGGATATTGACGAGAACGAATTAAAGAATATCGTAATCGCTTACGAGCCGGTTTGGGCTATCGGTACAGGTAGAACCGCTACCAGCGAACAAGCAAACGATACCATTAAGATTATAAGAAACGCTATGGCTAAATTGTACGGCGACAAAAACGCAGAGGACGTTGTTCGTATTCAATACGGCGGAAGTATGAATCCTTCTAACGTAAAAGAACTTATGGCTATGCCTGAAATCGACGGCGGTCTAATCGGCGGTGCATCTCTTGACGCTGCTAAATTTACCCAAGTAGTTAAATACTAATAGGAGAAATATGTCTAAATTTTACGGTCTAATAATCCTAGACGGATTTGGAATTGACAAAGAAAGCAGTCGTAACGCAATATCGCTTGCAGGCATTCCTTACATTAAGTCTTTAATCGAGAAATACCCTGCAACCAAGATAGGCGCTAGTGGTCTTGACGTTGGTCTTCCTGACGGACAAATGGGCAACAGCGAGGTAGGTCACTTAAATATCGGCGCAGGTAGGATTGTGTATCAAGAACTAACCAGAATAACCAAGTCTATTTCTGACGGCGACTTCTTTAAAAATAGCGCATTTTTAGGCGCAATCAAAAACGCAAAAGAAAACGGCAAAAAAGTACACCTTATGGGCTTAGTTTCCGATGGCGGAGTACATAGCCATATCGAGCACTTGTTTGCGCTTATCAAACTTTGCAAGGAGCAAGGCGTAGAGGCTTACGTACATTGTTTCCTTGACGGAAGGGACGTGCCACCAACCAGCGGTAAGGACTTTGTAAAGCAACTTTACGACTACACTAAGGAGATTGACCACGGCAAAATCGCAACCGTTTGCGGTAGATTTTACGCTATGGACAGGGATAACCGTTGGGAAAGAGTGGTTAGGGCTTACGATATGCTTACTCTTGGCGAGGGCAAATTTACAGAGTGTCCTGTTAAAGCCGTGGAGGAGAGTTACGAGGTCGGCGTTACCGACGAATTTGTAGAGCCTATCGTGGTAGTAAACGACGGAAAACCCGTTGCTACCGTTGATAAGGGCGACAGCGTTATCTTCTTCAACTTCCGTCCTGATAGGGCTAGGGAGTTGACTAGGGCGTTCACCGTAGAGGATTTTAACGGCTTTGAAAGAAAGACCGGATACCTTGGCTTAACCTACGTATCTATGACTCGTTACGACGCAACGTTTAACAACCTGACTATTGCATATCCGCCAACTTCACTTACAAACACTTTGGGCGAATATCTATCTTCTATCGGCAAAACGCAACTTAGAATTGCCGAGACCGAAAAGTACGCACACGTTACCTTCTTCTTTAACGGCGGCGTTGAAACCCCGAATAAGAACGAGGACAGAATACTTGTGCCTTCTCCAAAGGTGCTTACTTACGACTTAAAGCCTGAAATGAGCGCTTACGAAGTGGCTGAAAAGGCTGTGGAGGCAATTAAATCCGGCAAGTACGACGTTATGATTCTTAACTTTGCAAACTGCGATATGGTTGGTCACACAGGCGTGTTAGAGGCAGCCGTTAAGGCTGTAAAGGCTGTGGACGAGTGCGTTAAACAAGTTGTGGAGGCAATTAAATCCGTTGGCGGAGAGGCAATTATCACCGCTGACCACGGAAACGCAGACAAAATGCTTGAAGACGATATGGTAGAGCCATTCACCGCTCACACCACTAATCCCGTGCCGTTTATCGTTGTTAGCGACAGGGTAAAAGCACTAAAAGAGGGCGGAAAACTTTGCGACGTTGCACCTACTTTGCTTGACTTAATGGGCGAGAAAAAACCAAGCGAAATGACGGGTGAAAGCCTACTAAAATAGTAATAATTAAATTATGCTAATTAAAAACGAATACCTACCAAAATGGTAGGTATTTTTTTGTCGATTTTATGCATGAAATTTATAATATTCTCTTGAATATATTTTTTATTATGCTATAATGCAATATGTGTGAAATAAAATTAAGGAGAACGATTATGGAACTTTATGATCGCTTTGTAGCAAGGTTACATCAAGAGTTGATTCCTGCCCTAGGCTGTACCGAGCCTATAGCAATCGCACTTGCCTCGGCAAAAGTTGCGGATGTTATGGGCGCTAATATTGACAGGGTTAGAATCAAAGTAAGTGGCAACATCTTAAAAAACGTTAAAAGCGTTTTAGTACCTAACACAAACGGAATGCGTGGTGTAGACGCAGCGTGCGTAGTAGGTTTGGTAGGAGGAAAAAGTGAACTAGGACTAGAAGTTTTAGAACAACTTACTCCGGAACAACTTGAAAAAGCAAAAGCACTACTTGAAACGGATTTTTGCACCGTTTCACACATGGATACCGACGAGCCTTTGCACATTATCGTAGAGGGTGACAGCGGTAACGACACGGTAGTAGTCGAATTAAAGGGCGGACATACCGATATCGTAAAGATTACCAAGAATGGCGAGGTTTTGTTTGAAAAACCGGCGGTAATCAAAGAGATTTGCGAGTTAGACTGCAAAATGCAGGACGTGTACGACTTCGCAAATACTGTAAAAATGGAAGATATCGCACCACTAATCAGACAAGCAATCAAGAACAACTCGGCAATCGCCGATGAAGGTCTTAGTAGCGAATGGGGGCAACAAATTGGTAGAACCCTAATTAAAACTTACGGTGGTGACGTAAATATAAAAGCAAGAGCGTTAGCGGCAGCAGGCTCTGACGCAAGAATGAGCGGTTGCTCACTACCCGTTACCATAAACTCCGGTAGCGGTAACCAAGGCTTAACTATCACTATGCCTATCGTAGTGTTTGCAGACGCATTAAAGGTGGACGAGGAAACGAAAATACGTGCGCTTGTACTTGCAAATCTAGTAGCAATTTATATCAAAAAGGATATGGGCAAACTTTCGGCATTCTGCGGAGCGGTTTCTGCTAGTTGCGGTGCAGGTGCAGGTATCGCTTACTTACACGGCTTATCTTACGAGCAAATCTGCATGACCATTAAAAACACGCTAGGCAACGTATCGGGCCTTGTTTGTGACGGTGCAAAAGGTTCTTGCGCTGCTAAAATTGCGTCTTGCGTAGACGCTTGTATCTTAGGCTTTAATATGGCAAAGGATAACATTTGCTTTAAGGCAGGCGACGGTATTATCCGCGAAGATATAGACGAAACAATCAAAGGTATTGCAAATATAGGAAAAAATGCTATGCGCCAAACGGACGTAGCAATATTAGATATTATGTTACAAAAATAAAAGGAGAAAAAGGATTATGTCAAAAATCGTAAACGAACCAAAAATTAAAATCGGTTTGATTCAAGAAATCAGAGGTCAATTAGAGCAAAGAGCAATTTGGCTAGCATTGTTGTCTAGAGAGGCAAAACAAAAGGGATTAGATCACGCTGAATTCGGCGACGGTTCTATCTTTGCTTGTGGTTGCATGCAAGGTAAACAACTTAGCGAGGGTACTCACGACCTAAGAAACTTAAAGAAAAACTTGTTCACCCGTGGCGCAAGAATGATTTTCGAAATGAAATTAGTAGAGAGCACCGAGGACAAACTATCTTTGGACTTCCACTATTGCCCACTTGTTAAAGGCTGGCAAAAACTTGGTTGTTCTGACGAGGAAATCGCAAGGCTTTGCGACGTTGCTATGATGGGCGACCGTGGTATCGGTAAGCAATTTGGCGCACACTTAAATCTTGAAAAGACCATTGCTAAGGGAGACGACATTTGTCAATTACGTTACGTAAGAGACGATATCGAGCCGGATCCTGCACCTATCACTTTAAGTGAAACTATGGATTTCTAAGATAACTAAAAAGAAAAAGAAGTCTTCGGACTTCTTTTTTTTTATCATTATATGCCGCCAACTGCGATATGGGAGTGGCGTTGAAAACGATGGAGGGTTGTAATAATTATATGTTATTTACGATTTTACAATTTACTGATTGATTTTTGATGTATTGCAATTTATTAAATTATTACAATATTTATTATAATAAATCATATATATATATATATTGAAATATTAACCTAGTTAAGCGATAGATTGTTTGCGTGGTTATCGAAGTAGTACAGCGGGGCAAGGTTGTCTATGCCGTCTTGCACAAGGTTTATCATTTGCGTTCTGCTTTCGGTAGGGTCTTTTTGCTTTATTGCCTCTATCAGTTTGTCGATAATAATTAGCGAATTGTCAAACGGGTAGTTGCGGTACAAAATCGCCGTCATTTTGATTGCAACGTTTTTAAAAGCGTTGTGAACCAAGGAATAAATGGTATTTTTGGTTGCGAAAAACACAGCGTGGTGTAGGGCGAATATCAGTTTAGAAAATTCCTCCACGTCGGTTTCTTTTTGTAGTTTTCGTTGTATCTCCTCAATCTCTTTAATATCCTCGTCGGTGCGGTTTAGTGCGGCAAGATAAGCCCCTTCGCCTTCGTTTATCACCCTGAAATGCATAAGAGAATAGAAGGTTTTTTTGTCCAGCGTTCCGCCGTTGTAGTTTATAACCGACAAAAGAATATCCGTGCTGCCATTTTTGATATAATCGCCAACCACGGTGCTTTTTCTTGCGTTTATCTCCACAAAACCTTTTTGTTTCAGTTCGTTTAAGCCAAGATTTACTATCGACCTACTTATCTTCATTTGGTCGGCAAGTTCACGCTCGGTGGGTAGTTTGTCGCCGATTTTAAGTTCGCCCGAAAGTATCATATTTTCAATAGTTTGCACAAAAAGTTCCTTCATAGAAGGCGCTACGATTTCCTTGAATTTCATATTTACTCCTTTGCTTTGGTTTAACCATAGACCACAGCAGTATTATAATGAATTTTTGCAAGAAAATCAACAAAATAGGGTATAAATTGTTAAATTTTGGGCAATATCCCCCCTAGAGGATATTGTTTTAACAAAAATAATATGTTATAATTTTATCAAAGGTTTATGGTTAACCAAAGGAGATTAAGATTATGTTGGAAACACAATTCCCTGCAAGACCTAAAACTGAAGTTTTTGCAAAGTGGCTAATGTTCACTTGCTGCATACTATTTTTGGGCTTTATGTCTGCTTACTATCCTGTAGAAGCAAACATTCCATTCATAGTAATTCCTTCTATTTTAGTTCTTTTGTTTGCAAAACCGGTATTTTTCGAAAAATTGAAACTTACCACGCTATTAACAATGCGTATTGTTATCGTATTTGCTGCATTCTTTGTAAATATGAGGCAAATCTACGTAGATATCATTCTACTTATGTTGATTATCAACATTTTAGAGGCTACGTTTACTGACTTATTAAAACACAAGAAGTACTTCAATGCTATCTCTGGCTTTATGCTAGCAGCAGGTGTTGTTGGTTTAAGAGGTATGTGGCCGGGTGATACAGGCTTTGGATACTACCTAGTTTACGGCGCTAACCAAGCAGCAACCATTTGCTACGTTATCGGCTACACCATTTGGAACTGGATTTTCGTTACCGACGAGTTCAGCCCTGCAGTATCTTTGATGCACGTTGGTTTCTTAGGTGCTCCTATCTTAGGCTGCCTAGTATCAATGGCATTTGGCAACGCTGCAAACCCAATGGGAATGTGGTTATTACTTCGTGCTAACACCTTGGCTATCGGCGGTTGGCTACAAATCGCTTGCAAAGGCTGGTTTGAAAGAGAATTCTACGACGAGAAGTTTGCAAAATTCATCGACTTCACCCACAAGAACTCAGTACAATTCGTGCTTATGCTTGTAAACGTAGGATTGATGATTGCAGTTATCGTAATCGCTGCAACCACCCCTGGCTTTATCGGTTCACCTGCATTTGAAAGATAATAATTAAAAACAAGAAAACGGCGAGATATTCTCGTCGTTTTTTTGTTAGAAAAAATTAAAGGTTGCATTTGTATATATAGTAGGGCAGTAAATTATTTTTGTTTGCGATTTTTCTAATAAAACGTGCACGAAAATTGTTTTAATGCATAGGATAAGGTATTATAATTAACTTGCTTATTCACATACTATACTTAGGTTGAAATATCGTATAATATCCTAAATGTGTTGATTTTTGCATTTTAAACGGGGAGTGAATATGTTTGGAAGGATATAAAAACGTTGACAAAATATTTTACTAGGTGATAGAATACAAAAAAAGAGAAAAAAGGTGATAAAAATGAGTGATAATTCTAAAAAAACTATATCTGTAAATAAAAGCACTTTGATTACCGCACTTGCAATGATCGTTATCGGCGTATTGTTTTGCGTTTTCCGTTCGGGTATGCTTAGCATATTGTTCACGATTGTTGGCGCAATACTTATCGTTGTGGGCTTAATCAAAATGTTCAATAAGGACTACGCATTCGGTATTGTGGACGTTGCGGTGGGCATAGTGATAATAACTTGCGGCTGGACGATACTTGACATTGCGCTATTATTCATCGGTATTTGCACCGTAATTTACGGCATTTACCTATTTGCTAGCAACATAAACATATACAAATCGGCAAAAGGGTTTGCACTTGCAAGGGCAATAATAGTGCCAACCGTTATTTTGCTTGTCGGCGTGCTTTTGATTGTGTCTAAGTGGCAATTATCCGACGCTATCTTCATTATTCTTGGTATACTAGCAGTTGCAGACGGCGTGTTGATGCTTATTAAGAAATAAGTAAAAAGGGCATTAGCCTAAAAATAATCAAGAAAAAACAGCCTAATCGTTAGGCTGTTTTTTGCTGTAGACGTATATTTTTTAGCAGGATATTGCTAAAAATTTAAATATTATTTTATATAGATTATACCAAGCCTTGCGCAATCATAGCGTCCGCTACTTTTTGGAAGCCCGCTAGGTTTGCTCCTGCAACTAGGTTGTAGCCAAGGTTGTATTTTTTTAACACTTTAACTATTTGAGAGTGGATATTTTTCATAATTTTTTGTAGTTCCTTATCCACTTTTTCGGCAGTCCAAGTCATTCTTTCGCTGTTTTGCGACATTTCAAGCCCCGATACTGCTACACCGCCTGCGTTTACCGCTTTGCTAGGGCATACGATTACGCCGTTTTTTTGTAAGTATTCGATAGCCTCGTTGGTTGTAGGCATATTCGATACTTCGTTTAGGTACTTAATGTTTAGTTCCACCATTTTCTTAGCGTCGCCCAAGTTGATTTCGTTTTGAAGAGCGCACGGCATATAGATATCCGCCTTTACGTTGCCCCAAGGTTTTTGACCTTCGAAGAATGGCACGCCAAACTTATCTGCGTAGTCCTTAACGACGTTTCTGCCGCTTGCACGCATTTCTAGCATATAGTCCACCTTTTCTCCCGAAACGCCGTCCATATCCAAAATATAGCCGTCAGGACCGCTTATTGTTATTACCTTACCGCCAAGTTCGGCAATCTTTTTTGCAGAGCCCCAAGCCACGTTTCCAAAGCCTGATAAACAGAACGTTTTGCCTTGAATACTTTCCTTTTGGTGCGCTAGTACTTCGCATAGGAAGTAGGTTGCGCCAAAGCCCGTTGCCTCAGGACGAATTCTGCTTCCGCCGTAGGACTTGCCTTTACCGGTAAGCACGCCGTTGTCGTAAGAATCTCTAATACGCTTGTACTGACCGAATAGGTAGCCGATTTCCCTTCCGCCAACACCCATATCGCCGGCAGGAACGTCCACGCTAGGACCGATATGACGGTAAAGTTCGGTCATAAAACTTTGGCAAAAACGCATAATTTCGTCGTCCGATTTGCCGTTTGGGTCAAAGTCGCTTCCACCTTTTCCGCCGCCCATAGGAAGACCTGTTAGGCTGTTTTTGAACACTTGCTCAAAACCAAGGAACTTGATTATGCTTAGGTTTACGCTTTTTTGGAAACGCAAGCCGCCTTTGTATGGTCCGATTGCACTGTTAAATTGCACACGGTAGCCACGGTTTATGTGTGCGTTGCCTTTGTCGTCCGTCCAAGGCACTCTAAAAATTATTTGCCTTTCAGGTTCTACCATTCTTTCAAGAATGGCTCTTTTTCTATATAATTCTTCGTTTGCATCGATTATAGGCGCAAGTGAGGTTAGTACTTCCTTTACCGTTTGCAAAAACTCGGGTTGGTTAGGGTTCACTTCCTCGGTTGCTTTTATTACTTCGTCAATGTAGCCAGACATTTTATCCTCCAAATAAACTCAAATCTTATATTCTCTTTGTATTTAATTATAAGAACAGGTGGCAAATCTGTCAAGAAAATTAAAAAGTCAAAAACCAAAAAAAATATTAAAAACCGCTAAAATTCGTTAAATATTCGTGTAATAAATTTCATTATATTGCAAAATAGCAAAAATATTTCGGTATTTTAGATTTTGTGCGAAAATTTTTCACCACTTGTCTATTTTCTCGAAAAAATCGTGGTTTTTTCGCTGTATAGTTAGTAAAAAGACAAATTTTGCTAAGTGTTTATTATCGGTTTTTTTTAATGCAGCGAAAAACAATAATAAAATACAAGTTTATGGCATAATAAAAACGGGCTAGTATTAGCCCGCTTTATATATTTTGTTTTGAGTAGTGACTTTTAGTCCTCGGTGGTATTGCTATCGGCTTTGTTGTTTGCCTCTTCCGTTTCCTCACTCTCGGCTTTAACCGTTTCGGTCGTAGCCTCGGTTTCAGCCGCAGCGTCGGTTTCGGTTTCGATTGTAGCCTCGGTTTCGTTAGCCTCTTCCACCATTTCGGTTTCGGCGCCAAGTGGGAATACTTTGCCGCCTTCCGCCTCGATTATGCCTTCCACGATAACGTTTTCCACGTTTACTTCGTCAGTTTGTTTTACCGAAATATATTCTTCAGCCTCGGTAAGAGTAGTGGTGGCAAGGTACTCGTTTAGAGCGTTGTTTTCGCCTTTTTCAAGTTTGCTTTCAATACCTGCTGCAACTTCTTCGGTGATTTGGTTATCTTCCTTTAAAGCACGAACTTTAAGTATCTCGATAATGCTTTCGTGACGTTTCTCGTTTAAATCCCAGAATAAGTACGGAATAGTTCCAAGAATGCCGGATATTGTACCGGCAACGCAACTGTACATAATTATAGGATAAATTACGTTAGGATTGTTAAGTACGGTAGCGTCAGAGGTGTAGCCGAAAGTCTTTTGAATAAATGGCAGTACGTACGCCGTGCCGATACCTATTGCGCTGGTGATTATCGTGCCAAACTGCGAAATAAAGCCTTCTAGTCTGTCGCCGGTTTTGTATTGTTGATAGTCGTAAATTTGTGCGCCGATTGCAGGGCCCGTTACTACTTGTACTGCATTAACCATTGTGATTAGGAATGAGAACAGCAGCATTATCCACGCCGAAGCCTCGCTTGGAATTGCGCATAGCCCTGCCATAATTCCCGTAAGAACTATTGCTAAGACGTTACTAAACATTATTAGGTTTTTCTTGCCAAACTTTTTGATTAGTATCGGTGCAAGTAGCATACCGGGCAAACACGCCGAACCCATCAAGGTTACGAATACGCTTTGCGCCCAGTCCTCTCTAATCATATAACTGCAAATCCACACCACAAAGGTAGTGCCGACCAGTTTAAACACGCCAAAAGCGGTGCTTAGGTTGGTTATCCAGAAATATTTGTTGCGAACGGTCTTTTTAACGCCGTCGAAAAACTTAACTTTTTGAACGAATTTTTTGCTGGTAACGATTCTTTCCTTCGTGCCAAAAGCGGTAAGGTAGCCAAGTGCAAGACATACCGCCATAATAATAGGTAGCACCCATTTGTACGGTCCTATGGTATTTACTCCCATTATTTTATCTGCACCTGCGCCAACCGTGAACATAACGTTTGCAAGTAGCGGGAATATAAAGTTTACGACCGACGGACCAAGAGAGTACACTACCGAGCCTAAACTCATAAGCACTTCTTTTTCCTGTTGTTTTGGCGAAATTACCTGAATAAGACTGGTGAACGCAAGGTTGTAAAGTTGCATAAAGAATTGCAATAAGTTAAATATTATAGCAAATACCACTAGCATAGCCACGTAGTTGCCATTTAATGCGTTAGGTATCCAGCCAAGCAAAAAAAGGCTTGCAAGTATCGGTATAGGCATCCATATCAGGTACGGACGGAACTTGCCGTATTTTGACCTTGTGTTGTCGATAAGCCAACTACAAAGCGGCGAACGAAGTATCGTTATTATAGTGGTGATAATACCGATTATAAAAATATCGTCAACTTTGATATTTAATGCGGCAGCCACGTATTGACCGGTGGCTAACGTAACGTAAGTAGGTATAATCGAAGCACCTACGATACCCATTCCGCCCACGCAGTAAGCAGCGGCCTCTTTAAAGCATAGATAATTACCGGGCTTTGGCTTTTTCCAGTACGTTTTCACGTCTTTAAGAGCGCCAATTCCCTTGTTAATAAGTCCCTTAAATTTTCCCATTATACAACCTCTCTAAAACTAATATCACAATTATACTATATATTGCGTATTTATTCAATAATTTGCGCAAAATATAGGCTACAAAATTTTTTAAAGCGTAGATTTTAAGTGGTACAAGGAAAAACATTGTGTTTTACAAAAATATTTTGCTAATCTTTTAAGGTTATATCGGTTTTTTGCTGTTTTTTTGGCTGTACTATGCTAGAATATTATTAAAGAGTTTGAGGTGAAAATTATGCAAATATTTTCTAAGGAATTAGGCAGGGCGGAAAACTACAGAGTGCCGTCGATAATAACTACTAAAAACGGAGTCGTGGTTGCTTGCTGCGACGAGAGGTGGTACGGCGGCGGCGATAATCCAAACCTTATAGGCAAGGTGGTGCGTAGGTCTTTTGACAGCGGCAGGACGTGGCAAGAGGTAATAGTTGTAAAGGAGGAAGTGGGAAAAAGCAAACTTACTTCGTCGGCTAGTATCGATGCGTGTATGCTTTACGACGAGCAAAATGGCGGTATATTTATGATTTACACTCACACCCCGGCGGGCGTGGGAATACTTGCTAGTAGCAAGGGTATAGGCGAAACGAAAGAGGGTTACAGGCTGGTTTACGACGGGAAAAGAGAGGGCTACGTAAAAGGCGGAAAGATTTTTGTAAATGGCGTAAGCGAGGGCGTAAAAGTTGACGAAAAGGGCAACGTTACAAAGGACTTAGAGAGCCTAGGCAATATCTACGAGCGTGACGGAAAATACAAGGAAAAGGACACTTTCTTTTTGTATATTCAGTCCAGTTTTGACGACGGCGCAACGTGGAGCGAACCTATCTGCTTAAACAACCAAGTAAAAGAAAAATATATGAGTTTTATAGGCGCAGGTCCGGGCACGGGAATAGTGGTTAAAAAGGGCAAATACAAAGGCAGGTATATTTTTCCTATCTACTACAATACGGCAGACAAGGGGATTCTTATGCTGTCTAATGCGGTGATTTACAGCGACGACCAAGGTAAGACGTGGCATAGGGGCAAATCGCCTAACGACAAACGCAAGGTGCTGTTTTACAGGGTAAATGAAAAATTTGTTTTGCCTAGCGATATGATTACGGAAAGCCAAGTGATAGAGTTACCAAGCGGCGACTTAAAACTATTTATGCGTAACCACAACCCAAAACGCAGAATACTTACGGCGGTTAGCCGTGACGGTGGCGAAAGTTGGCAGGATATTAAGTACCAAAACGAACTTACGCATTGCATTTGTCAATGTAGCGTAATTAACGTTATGGACGAGGGCAAAGAGGCAACCGTATTTTTGAACGCTGCCGACACCAAGGCAAGAAAAAACGGCGTGATTAGGCTGTCTTACGATTACGGCGAAACCTTCCCGTATTCAAGAGTGTTAAGCGATGGGGAGTTTGTGTACAGTTCTATGACCGAAATGCAGGGCGGAGAAATAGGCGTTTTATACGAAGGCTCTACAAAGCACGAGGCAATAGAGTTTGAAGTCGTTAGCACGAAATGGATTAAAGGAGAGATATAATGGCTAATTTAGAAAGAGGGCTGATTGTTTCTTGCCAAGCGGTAAAAGGCGAGCCGCTTTACGGCAAAAACTTAATGCACCACTTTGCTTACGCAGTAGTTGAGGGCGGAGCAAAAGGCATAAGGGCAAATTACGTAGAAGATATCAACGCTATTATGAATGAGGTGAACGTGCCCGTTATCGGCATTATCAAGGCGGTTTACGATGATAGCGACGTGTACATCACCCCGACTATAAAAGAGGTAAAGGATTTAATTGAAAAAACGAAATGTCAGGTGATAGCGCTAGATTGCACGGGCAGGAAACGTCCTAACGGTGAAAAACTGGAGGACTTGGTTAAGTATATAAGAGAGCACAAGCCCGAGGTAGAGATTATGGCGGATTGCTCAAACTACGACGATTGCGTAGAGGCGGATAGGCTGGGCTTTGATTATATAGGCTCTACAATGCGTGGCTATACTGAAAAGACCAAAGGAATAGAGTTGCCCGATTACGACTTTTTGGCAAAAATAGTAAAGGATTTTCCTTGCCGCAAAATTATTGCCGAGGGTGGCATTTGGGAAAGAGGACAACTAGAAAAAGTGTGCAAAACGGGTGTGTACGCCGTGGTTATCGGCAGTAGCATTACTCGTCCTAAGGATATTACCAAGCGTTTTAGCGAGGTTATGAACTTATGCTAGTAGTTGGCGTGGATATAGGCGGCACGGGTATTAAAAGTGCGCTTGTAGACGTTAAAAACAAGGCGGATATTAGGTCTTACGAAGTGGTGGACGCTTTTTGGACGAAAACCGAGGGCAAAAAAGGTAGAGAGGCAATTCTTTCCAACGTGGAAAAGGCTATAAAATATTTCTACTCTGAAAAGGTGGAGGGCATATTCGTCAGTAGTGCAGGCACTATAGACTGGGATAGCGGCAAAGTCACCTATGCAACCGACGCTTTAATGGGCTTTACGGGGCTGGAACTAAATAAGGAACTAACCAAAAGGCTGGGCGCTAAGGTGGTGGTTATTAACGACGCTGTTTCGGCGCTTATAGGCGAGGCGTATTACTCGAATTTAAAGGGCAAAGTGATGATGCTTACCTTAGGTACGGGGCTAGGTAGTTCTATTTTACTAAACGATAAACTAGACGCTACCTCTTGCGTAGACGTAAGGCTTGGGCATTTTACGTTGCACGAAAACGGCAGAAAATGTTTTTGCGGTAAAAACGGTTGCGCCGAGTGTTACGTATCGGCAAACGGGCTTAAAAAAAGCGTAAACTCCGATGATTTAACCTACGTTTTGCAAAATAGAGAAAAGTACGAAAAGGAAATAACGAAGTTTATTTTGGATTTTCAAAAGGTTATTAAAGAGGCGAAAAGGCTGTATAATCCGGACGTAATCGTTGTCGGCGGGGGGCTTGTCGAACTAAAAGAGTACTGGCTAAGCGACCTAACTAAAAAGGAAACGGGAATCGTTCCTGCCGTGCTAAAAAACAAAGCGGGCTTTTTCGGGGCGATATACGGCGGCTTGAACGGAAAGTTTGAAAATCAGTAAAACTTTTTAAAACCATTAAATATTTACTAATACGGAAATATCGGGTAAACAACATAAAACGAGGTTTAAATACCAAAATTGCATTGTAAAACCAAAATTACGCTTAATTAAAGAAGCCTGCAATTTAACGATTAAACCGAAATTACAAATTAAATAAGGAATAACGCAAGAATACTTGCAAATATAATCACAAGAATAATTGCAAATATAATTAGTATTTGCTAAAATATATTAAAAGATTTTTTAGAGGAAAAGAGAGATGGACTTAGAAAAATTTAAGGGCGTGTTCCCTGCATTACTTACTCCTTTTAGGAAAGATAACACTATTAACGTTGATGCTATCGACAAACTTGTAAAGATGAATTTACTTAAAGGCGTAAACGGTTTTTACGTTGGTGGCTCAACCGGTGAGGGTTTGCTACTTACCGTTGAGGAAAGAAAGCAACTTTTCAAGGCGGCTATAGAGTCTAACGAGGGCAAATCCACTATGATTGCGCACGTTGGAACTATCCATACGGGGCACGCAATCGAACTTGCCAAGTACGCTGAGGAACTAGGATACGACGCTATATCGGCGGTTGCGCCTTATTACTATTCGTTTGGTTACGAGGCAATCAAAGGCTACTACAACGATATCGCAAGTAGCGTGGAAATTCCTATGATTATGTACAACTTCCCGGGAGCAAACGGCTTCAATTTTAACAAGCAAATGGCTGACGATATGTTCCAAAACAAAAAGTTTATCGGAATCAAGCACACTACGGCGGACTTGTATATGTTGCAACAATTCAAAACTATGGACGCAAAGCCTATCGTGTATAACGGCTTTGACGAAATGTTTGTGGCAGGGTTAAGTATGGGTGCTGACGGTGGAATAGGCTCTACCTACAACTTTATGGCAGAGAAATTCATCGCAATATACAATGCGTTTAAAAATAACGACGTGGAAACGGCACAAAAAGTACAAAACGATGCAAACGAGATTATCGCAACCCTTATTAAATACGGCGTGTTCGCTATGGAAAAAGGCGTGCTTAGTGAAATGGGTATCGATATGGGCGAGTGCAGAAAACCGTTCTTACCGTTAAATAAGGAAGGCAAAGAGGCTTGCCGCAAGATTGCAAAAAGATTATGGGGTGAACTATGAAAAAATGCAACACCGAAATTATGAAAATAGTTAAGGCGCTTGACGAGGAAAAGGCCGCTTTAATTGATATGGAAATGCAAAATTCCAAAATCATTTACGCTAGCGGCGAAAAGAAAATCGAAACGGGGTACGACTTTGACGCAGTAACCAAAAGGATTGCCGAAATTGACAAAGAAGTGCTAAGGCTAAAAGGAAAATTAAGTTTGTCTAACGCAACCACCGTCGTTAGCGAATTTGATATGACTATAAGCGAGGCGCTTGTGTATCTAGCCGAACTTCAAAGTGAGAAAGACAGGTATTACAGGCTTAGCCAAGAGCCAAAAAAACGCAGGCTTGCAATTAGTCGTGAGGGCATTGTAGAGTACGAGGAAACCTTGTACGAGCCAAAACTATGCGCTGAAAAAGTAAAAGAAATTAGCGAACTAATCTCTAAACTTCAAATGGCAATCGATAGAACGAACCTTACGAACATGATTGAACTATAAGGCTAAATTTTCCCTTTTCCGCTATTTTTAGTTAGTTGGATTAAGATTAAGCGGAATACGATTACGTTTATCACTTATGGCTTTAAGTTTAAGTAGATTATGAAAAGTTAGTAGTGCATTTTGCGGAAACAAAACTTTTCGCATTGTAAAGTATGGGTTATAACAATGCGGGGAGGGGATTTTTATCCTCTCCTTTTTAATTGTTTAATAAAACCTACGTAACTTGCAAATTAGTTGCGGTTTTTTGGGCGAATTTTTTGCGTAATTTAAAGTATTTGCAAAAAATATGCTATAATGCTGTTAGGAGAGATTATGGAAAACGAAAAATTACTTAAATACGTGGCGGTTACGCCAACCAAAGTGCAAAAAGATATTATGGATATGGAATTTTACCTATTTATGCATTTTGGAATAAACACTTTTGCAGGCAAAGAATGGAGCGACGGCACAGTCCCTCCTGAAATGTTCAACCCAACAGACCTTGATTGCAATAACTGGTGCGAAGTGGCAAAAAGTTTGGGTGCTAAAGGCATTATCCTAACGGCAAAGCATCACGACGGTTTTTGCTTGTGGCAAACGAATACCACCGAGTATTCCGTTAAAAATTCACCTTACAAAAACGGCAAGGGCGACGTTGTAAAGGAACTTAGCGAGGCTTGTAAAAAGCACGGCATTAAAATGGGCGTGTATTTGTCGCCGTGGGATAGAAACTCAAAGTACTACGGAACTAGCGAGTACAACGATTTTTACCTAAGCCAACTTAAAGAACTTCTTACTAATTACGGCGAAATTTTTACCGTATGGCTAGACGGTGCTTGCGGGGCTGCTCTTGACGGCAAAGAAAGGCAAAAATACGATTTCGAGCGCTACTACGAACTTATTAGGGAAATTCAACCTAATTGCTCAATCTCGAACTGCGGACCGGACGTTCGCTGGGTGGGTAACGAGGCAGGTAAGAGCAGGAAAAGTGAGTGGAACGTAGTGCCAAAATCACTTTTTAACGAGTCGGTAATTATGGATAGTTCGCAAATGACGGACAAAGTACCGTTTAAAAAAATCGACACCACAAATGAAGATTTGGGCAGTAGGGAACTTCTTGAAAAATACGACGAGTACATTTGGTATCCTGCCGAAGTAGACGTATCGGTAAGGAAAGGTTGGTTCTACCACAAAGGGCAAGACATCACCCTAAAAAGCGTAAGGAAACTTATGAAAATTTATTACGCATCGGTTGGTAATAACTGCACGTTACTACTAAATATCCCGCCTGACAGAACGGGTAAGGTGTGCGAAAAAGACGTTAAGCGAATGAAAGAGTTTGGCGATAGAATAAGGAAAGAATTTTCTAATAATATTGCTCTTACCGAAAAGGAAAAGACAGAAAGCACTTTTACTTACACTTTTGATAAGCAGCAGGTAACGAAAGCGGTGATTATGGAAGACCTTGACTATTCGCAACGTATCGAGGACTTTACGATTACTACAAACGTAAATGGAAACGAGGTAGTATTGTTTAAGGGAACTACCGTAGGAATTAAAAAAATTGCGCTTCTTAAAAACGTAGTAACCGACAACGTAACGTTAAAGATAAATGCTTGTAGGTTAAATCCTATGATTAAAAAATTTGAAATTTACGGCAAGTAAAAATTAAATTAGCGGTAAAATAATTTAAAAACTTAGGTTTAGGAATAAATTATCCTAAGCCTATTTTATTGCATAAACCGAACTTTATATCTAAATATTGACAAATAAAGTATTATAATATGTAAAAAATTAGTATTTAATAAAATTTTTAGCATAATCAAATAGGATAAAATGGCTAACTCTACTTATGAATTTTTTTAAAATTTAAACTTGTACGGTTGTTGATTTATGTTTTTTAGAGTGTTATAATTTTTAAGAATATATTTATTACAGAACTTGTTTTAACACAGAAGAAGGAGAAAAAATGGCTGAAGAAAGAAAGTTAATCGTAAAGGTTATTAAAAAGGTTACCGACTATATCGGTCACAAACCAACCGTAAACGACAATGACTACAAGGCTCTTGACGAAATACTTACCGACGAGCAAGCCGAGGTAATACTTGGCATGAAAAAGCGTGTGCCTATGCTACTACCTGAGATTGCAAAAAGGTGCAAAAAGGACGAAAAAACCACGCAAAAACTACTTGACGAACTTTGTATTTACGGTCTTATCGAGTACAACTGGGAAAACCCTGAAAGAATTAAGCAATACGTTCTTCCTATGTACGTACCGGGGCTTGCAGAATTTTTGAATATGAACAAAGACGTAGTAAGAGAGCACCCTGTTGTTACGGACTTTTTCTACGATATGAGCAGGCTTCCGCTTGAAAAGGTTACCCCGATGGTTCCTCTTGGCGGAGCAGGTATCGGTATGCACGTTATTCCGGTGGAGAAGGCTATTGAAACCGAGCAAGAATCGGTGGACGTGGAGCACATTTCCTACTGGCTGAAAAAGTACGAGGGAAAATACGCTGCGTCGCCTTGCTCTTGCAGAACTTCAAGAATGGTTCGTGGCGAAAACACCGGTGACGATCCGGACGGCTGGTGTATTGCTGTTGGCGATATGGCGGACTACGTTGTGGAAACAAATAAAGGCGGCAGATACGTAACCTACGACGAGGTTATGGATATTCTTAAAAAGGCAGAGGACAACGGCTACGTGCATCAAATTACGAATATCGACGGCAAAAACAAGATATTTGCAATTTGTAACTGTAATCCGTCGGTTTGTTATGCGCTTAGAACGTCGCAATTATTCAACACGCCTAATATGTCAAGGTCAGCCTATATTGCCGAAGTTGACGAGGAAAAGTGCGTGGCTTGTGGCGGCTGCGTAGAAAATTGCCCTGCAGGAGCAGTTAAACTTGGTCAAAAACTTTGCACGAAAGATGGTAAAATCGAGTATCCACGCCAAGAATTACCGGACGAGGTTAAGTGGGGTAAGGATAAGTGGAACGAGAATTATAGAGACGACAATCGCATAAACTGTTACGAAACGGGTACTGCGCCTTGTAAAACTAATTGCCCGGCGCACATCTCTGTTCAAGGCTACTTAAGACTTGCATCTCAAGGCAAGTACGAAGAGGCGCTTGCGCTTATCAAAAAGGAAAACCCGTTCCCTGCGGTTTGCGGTAGGATTTGTAACAGAAGGTGCGAGGACGCTTGCACGAGAGCGACTATCGATAGGGCGGTTGCAATCGACGAGGTTAAGAAGTTTGTTGCAGAGCGTGAAATAAAAGCGGAGCACAGATATATTCCGCCTATGATTCGCCCAAGCCTGAACGAATTTACGCAAAAAATCGCAATTATCGGCGGTGGTCCTAGCGGTATGAGTTGCACTTATTACCTTGCCGAAATGGGCTACAAACCAACCGTGTTTGAAAAGGAAGAAAGGCTAGGCGGTATGCTTACCTACGGCATTCCATCGTTCAAACTGGAAAAGGACGTTATCGAGGCTGAAATCGACGTGCTTAGGGCTATGGGCGTTGAATTTAAAACGGGCGTAGAGGTTGGAAAAGACGTAACGATAAGCGAGTTAAGAGAAGAGGGCTACAAAGCGTTCTACGTTGCAATCGGTTGTCAAGGCAGCAGAAAAGCAGGTGTTAAGGGCGAGGACGCAGAGGGCGTTTATTCGGCAATCGACTTCTTAAAGCAAGTAATTACCGACGAAAGCACCGTGCTTAGCGGTAAAACCGTGGTAATCGGTGGCGGTAACGTTGCAATAGACGTTGCAAGATGCTCCGTAAGGTGCGGCGCTGAAACCGAGATTTACTGCTTGGAGCAAAGGGATAAAATGCCGGCATCGGTTGAGGAAATCAACGAGGCGCTTGAAGACGGCGTAAAAATTGAGTGCGGCTACGGACTAAAAGACATTATCGTAAAAGAGGGCAAAGTTACCGGCGTTGTGCTTAAAAAATGTGCGTCTGTATTTGACGAAAGCGGTAAATTTAACCCAACCTACGACGAAACGAACACCAAACTTATAAATTGCCAAAACGTAGTGTTAAGTATAGGTCAATGCGTGAAAGAAGGCGCACTAAACGGCGAGGACGTAGCGACCAACAAAAACGGCACTATTATTTGTGACAAGTTCACCTATCAAACCTCTGTTAGCGATATCTTCGCAGGAGGCGACTGCTATACAGGACCTAAATTTGCTATCGACGGCATTGCGGCAGGCAAGCAAGCGGCTGTTTCGCTACATAGATTTGTTCAAGAGGGTAGCAGCCTAACAATCGGCAGAAATCGTAGAGATTTTATAGAACTAAACAAAAAAGACTTAGTTATTCCGGCGGATAGTTACGACAACACCGCAAGGCAAATACCGAATATTGACAAACTTATCGACGCTAAAAAGTCGTTTAGGGATAACCGTGAGGCGTTTACCGAGGAGCAAGTTAAAAAGGAAACCGCAAGGTGTCTTGGCTGTGGCGCATCAATCGTTGATCCTAATAGATGCCTAGGCTGTGGCGTGTGCACTACGAAGTGTAAGTTCGACGCAATTCACCTAAGCCGCAAACTTCCTGACGCTAGCAATATGGTAAAAGCAGAGGACAAATTAAAGGTTATTTTGCCTTATGCGTTTAAGCGTCAAATCAAGATAAGAAAAGTGGAAAAACAAAAGAAAAAGGGTAACTAATATGCACGAACTTGGGGTGGTTAAGCATATTATCGACCTACTTTACGATATATCTAAGGAAAACAACCTAACCAAAATAGGCAGCGTTACCTTGGAAATAGGCGAAGTAAGTTTGATTGTTCCGGATTATATTAAGGATTGCTGGCAGTATTATAGGAAAAAAGAGCCGCTTATTGAAAACGCAGAACTTAAAGTGGAAATTTTGCCTGCCGTAACGATATGTGAAACGTGCTCTAAAACCTACGAAACGGTAAAATACGGCAAGATTTGTCCGTTTTGCAGTTCGCCGGACACACACCTTGTAAGCGGAAACGAATTTATAATTAAAGAAATAGAGGCAATGTAACTTAAACAAAAATAAAACCGATAGACTTTGATTAAATCGTTATCTATCGGTTTTTGTTTGTAATTTTTTTGTTAATAATTATTTTTGACTATAAGTATCGTTAGTTACTAAAATTATCCCTCACAGTCACGCTTTTTTAGTTCTTCAAGGATTTGTTTTAGCAGTTCCTCGGTGCTAGGGTGAAGTTGTGCTTCAAGTAGTTTTTTAGCATCTTCTTCTTCCTTTGCTTTTTCCTCGGCAATGCGTTTTTCCACGGCAAGTTTTTCAGCCTCTTCACGCTCAATCTCTTTGATTTGTTTGTGGGTGTAGCCTTGTTTTCTTAGTTCTCTATATCTTTCGCTTGTAAACTCGGTTAATGAGCCGTTTAGTTCGTTTTTCATCTTGCCAAAGCCGTCCCTAAACGTGTTGATTGCTTTAATTACTAGGAACAATACCAAAGCGGTGATAAAGAAGTTGATTATCGCCATAATAAATGCGCCCCAGTCGATATACACCGATTTTGTTAGGTCGATAGCGGCAGAGCCTGCTGCAACAACTGCGCCCGTTGAGTCCTTTGGAACAAGCATAGTGATAAGTCCGTTCATATCGCCCATAGGGATTGCGTTAATCATCGGCTTGAAAATGTAGTTTACAAGTCCGTTTACGATTGCTGTGAACGCAGCGCCGATAATCATACCTACGGCAAGGTCAATAGCGCTACCTTTTGTGATAAATGCTTTGAATTCTGCAAATAATTTGCAGCCCCTTTTCTTCTTCATATAAACCTCCGTATATATAACATAATTCTATAACTTTTGCCGTTTTAGTGTCAATAAAAAATAAAATATTACGTAATTTATTTAATTTTTTGTGCGGGGAATGGGTGGTTAGGCGATTTTTACCTGAATTATTGACAAACGAAAATCTAACAAATATACTAAAATAAATAGAATATTAGGAGGCAATTATGAAATACGAATGTACTGTTTGCGGATATGTCTACGACGAGGAGGTCGGCGCTCCAAGTGAAAATATCGAGGCCGGCACTAGGTGGGAGGATATTCCGGAGGATTTTGTTTGTCCTTTGTGCTCTGTTGACAAAAGTCAGTTTGAGCAAGTAGATTAGCCTTAAATAGCGCCTTAGTTTATGGTAAAGTAAAGATAGGTAATTTGTTTTTAACGTGGGAATACGCTAAACCTAAGTTTTTGGTTTTACTAACAAGGCGAAAAGGGTGAGGGAGTAATTTGATAAACGGCTACAAATAAGTGGTCGGGTTTTATGTTGGGTGGAGGTTGAAATGAGTGCTTTATTTAAACTTACTTACGGGCTTTATATGTTGTCTGCAAAGTTTGAGGACAAGGAAAGCGGCTGTATTGTAAACACCGTTATGCAACAAACCGCAATGCCTGAAACCGTAAGCGTTACGGTGAACAAGCAAAACTACACGACAGACCTTATAGATAAGTCGAATAGGTGCGTAATAAATATTCTGGACGAAAGCACGCCGTTTGAGTTTTTTAAAAATTTCGGAATGAAGAGCGGCAGAGAGGGAAACAAGTTTGAAAGCGTGGAAACTATGCTTGTTGATGGGATTAAAACTAACATTAATAACTCAGCAGGCTATATTGCGTTAGAGATTGAACGAAAAATAGATATGGGCACGCACTATTTGTTTGTTGGCAAGATAATAGATAGCCAAGCGAACGAAGGGAAAGAGCCGGTAACCTACGCTTATTACCATAAAAATATCAAGCCAAAGCCACAAGTAAGCACACAAAGTAGCGAAGAAACGTGGGTGTGCACCATTTGTAATTACGTACACAAAGGTCCTATCCCAGATGATTTTATTTGCCCTATTTGTAAGCATGGCAAAAAGGATTTTAAAATGGTTAAGTAAACGGTTTTGTTTGCAAATAATCAAAGTAAATGATAAACTGTTATTAAAATATCAAAAAGCGCCTACTAAGTAGGTTGGCTTTTTTGCGAGGTAAAATGTACGAAAGAGTGATGGGCGTCGATTACGGCGATAAAAGAGTAGGGGTGGCATTGTCCGATCCTCTTAAAATTATTGCTACCGCTTTCGAGGTGATACAAAACAAGTCGAAAGAGAGCGTTATCGAAAGGCTTGTTGAGATTATAAAAGAATACAACGTAAACGAAATCGTAATGGGTTTGCCACTTCAAATGGACGGCGAAATCGGTGATAGGGCGCTCTTACACAAAGAGTTTGGCGAAATGCTAAGCGAAAAAACCGGGCTAACTGTTACTTACCTTGACGAAAGGCTTACCTCGGTAGAGGCGGAGGAACTACTTATCGAGGGCGGCGTAACTCGTGAAAAACGAAAGGGGCTAATAGATAAGGTAGCAGCGCAAATTATTTTGCAGTCCTATTTGGATAACTAAAATGTAAGCAAAAATTAAAATCAAAAAATCCGCAGTTTAAAGTTAGAATTAGATGCTTAAACTACGGATTTTGTTATTTAACTTAATATAATGCGTTGTAAATTACTTATTTTATTTGTTGTTAAGTTATCCCGTTACATAGTGAAATTAGTAGAAATTTGTAAGGCAAACTTTTTGTAAGGCACTTTGTAAATTGCCAAAAACTATTAAATTATTTTGTAAAAAAACAAAACCCTTATTTATGAAAATTATTCCTCGTTAGGCAGTTTTTTTATTCTTTCGGATATGGTTAAAAAACAGCGTTTTAACATATCGGCAAATTCTTCTGCCGTGCGGTTTTTGTCGTTTATAAGCCAGTTTTTGAATGCGTCAAAAATAGCGTCGGAGAAAAATTCTATGTAGAAAGCGATAAAGTTTTCGTCACCTTTTACGTCTTTTAGGTTGTTTTTAAGTAGGGTAGAAAGTATGCTTTTAAAGTGCTCTGAAAAAGAGTTTTGACCCTCTATACAAATGATTTTTTTGTAAAAATCACGGTTAGGGTACAGGTAGTTACATATTCCGCTAAGTAGCCCCCAGTCCGCTGTTTTAGGGGTTACAGTCAAAAACTCCGTGTCAAAAATCCAAGTAACAAGGTCGTACTTGTCCTTGAAATGATAGTAAAAACTTTTGCGGTTCATACCGATATTTTCAGTAACGTCGCCCACGCTGATTTTGTCAAAGTCTTTGGCTAATAATAAATTTTTTAAGGACGAGGCAAGCGCCTTCTTCGTTTGGTTTCTGTCTGCCACGGCTTTTCTCCTTAGTTTGCTATTTTAATTTTAACACCGAACCTATTATTAGGCAATTAAACTTAGACAGATTTAAATTGTGTCCAAAAAATATGCGCTAAAACGGGTGAAATATTGATAAATTTTCAAAAACCGATAGCAAAAAATTTAACAAGTTTAACTTGGCTAGTAAAAAATGCGCCAAATATATTATACAATCAAAACAAAATGTCGATTTTGGGGTTTTTACGACTATTTTAAAAAATTTTTTGATTGTTAAAATATAGACAAAAACAAATTATTCTTATAAAATATAGTTAAAGATAACCAAAAAAGAGAGGTCATTATGAATTACGACGTTATTGTAATCGGTGGTGGAAACGGCGGACTTGCCTCTGCTGCAACCCTTGCCGAAAAGGGCAAAAAAGTAATACTTTTTGAAAAACACAATATCGCAGGTGGTTGTGGTACTAGTTTTAGAAGAGGAAGATTCGAGTTTGAAGTAGCGCTTCACCAACTTAGTTCTATGGGCACAGAGGAAAAACCGGGCGAACTAAGAGAATTATTTAGAAAGTACGATATCGAAAAGGAAATAGACTGGATTGAGATTAAGGACTTGTTTAGGGTAAACTTTCCTGACGGAACGGGCGTAACGCTTCCTGCGGATAGGGAAAAATGCGAAAAGCACCTTAAAGAGATTTTTCCAAAAGAAGCGGAGAATATCACAAGATATTTTCACGACGTTTACGAGTTCCAAAGGCAATCCATCGAGTTTGCTGCTAAAAGTGCAAAAAGCACGGGTGAGGCAGGCGAAATTAAAAAGTTCATTATGAAAAAAGGTTTCCCAAAACTTTATCCTGCGCTTGCTAAGTATGCTTTAAGGTCCACTCAAGACGTACTTGACGAGTTCTTCACGGACAAAAAGTTGCAACTTGCTCTTAGCGCTTACTGGTGCTTTATGGGTATGCCGCCTGAAAGATTCCCGTTCTCTATCCTTGCAAAGTGTACCGCAATTTACATGGAGGACAAGCCTTTCTATCTAAGAGGTACGTCTATGATGATGAACCAAGCGCTTGTTGAAAGCATTAGAAGAAACGGCGGAGTAGTAAGGACTAACAACGCAGTAGACCATATCATTATGGAAAACGGCAAGGCTGTCGGCGTTATCGACGAAAAAGGCGAGGAGTACAGAGCAAAGAAGATTATATCTTCAATCAGCCCTAACGCAACCTACGGCAACCTAATAGACAAAAAAGATTTGCCAAAGGCAGCAATCGAGTACTTAAAACCGTACACGGTGGGTATCTCTGCTTTGACTTGCTTTATCGGTCTTGACAAAACCCCTGAGGAACTTGGATTCACCACTTCGTTCACGCTAAACTACGATAGTATGAACGCTAACGAGGACTTTAAAGGCGCTTACGAGTTGTTACCGCTACACGATCCTATCGTTGCAACGTGCTACACCGTTGACGATCCAAGCGTTTCACCAAAGGGCACTAGCATCATAACGGCAGGCACTTTGAAGTATTCAGAGCCTTGGGAAAAACTTACGCCTGAGCAATACTACGAAAAAAAGTACGAGGCTGCATCGATTATTATCGATAGGCTGGAGAAAATGTACCCCGGATTTAGAAGTCATATCGAAGAAATAGAAATAGCAACACCACTTACTCATATGAGATATTTAAGTCACCCGGGCGGAGCAATTTACGGCTACGAACAAGACTTAAAATCAAGCGTGTTCTTCTATCCTAGCGAAAGCAAGGTGGAAAACTTGGAGTTTGCAAGTGGTTGGGCAAACGTTTGCGGATTTGGTCCTAACTATATGTTTGCCGATAAACTTGCTACTAAACTAGCAGAGGAGGTGTAAGATGAGTAAGACTTTAAAAGAAACATTGCTTGGCGCATGCCAAAACGGTGAAAACGTACTTAACGAACTTGCTGTTGCAAGACAAATGGGCAAAGACTTCACAATCGGCAAAAACAACGTTAAAAACACGATAAACAGGTTGCACCCTGCATTTTTGGAACTTGTTGTAACCGAGATAAACGACGTTTCGCCTATCGCAAAACAAATCAGATTTGCTTCAAAGGACGGCTACTTGCCACCATTCGAGGCCGGTCAATTTATCAATATTTTCACCGAGATTGACGGCGTAAGAACTTCTCGTCCTTATAGTATATCTTCTTCGCCAAGGCAAAAAGCGTACTACGAAATCACCGTTGCCAAAATCGAAAAAGGCTTTGTTTCAGACTACTTTTTGGACAAAGTAAAGGTTGGCGACGAGTTCACCGCTACCTCACCGTCGGGTAACTTCCACTTCAACCCTGTGTTCCACTCAAAAACGTCGGTATTTTTGGCAGGTGGCTCGGGAATTACACCGTTCAAAAGCATGGTGACCGAGATTTTAGATGCAAGGCTTGATAGAGAGGTTTACTTACTATACGGCGTTCGTAGTCCTAAATTTGCGCTTTACGACGAACTATTTAAAGAGTACGCTAAAAAGCACGCAAATTTCCATTACTTCCTTGTAGTTTCCGACGAAAAAGAGAAGTATGACGGAGAAAAAGGCTTGATTGACGCTAAACTTATCAAAAAACTTGTTAAGGATATTAACGAGCCAACATATTATATTTGCGGACCTCAAGTGATGAACGAATTCTGCGAAAACGAACTAAAAGGCTTAAATATCCCGATTAAAAAAATCCGTAGAGAAATGTTCTCGGCTGCCGCAGATATCACCAAAGAGGCAGGTTTCCCATCTGAACTTAACGGCGAGGGAATCTTTAAAGTGACCGTGGACGGCAAAACCATCGATGCAAAAAGTGGCGAAAGCCTACTTACCGCTCTAGAAAGGGCAGGCATCAGAGTGAACGTTTGTTGTAGAAGCGGTGAGTGTAGTTTGTGCAGGGTAAAACTTGTATCCGGCAAGGTGTTCTTGTCTAAGGGCGCTTTGCTTCGCTATGCTGACGAAAAATTCGGCTACGTGCATTCTTGCAAAGCATATCCGATTTCCGACCTTGAAATTATGCTTTAAACAATTTGAGCAATATATGGATATAATTACTTAAATATTTATATGTAATTAGTATATCCGTTTGCAATAATAACCTAGAAAAAAGTCCAACCACGTTGGGCTTTTTTGTTACACAAGTAAATGATATTATTTAACTTGGGTTTTAAAGTTAGATTAGTAATAAATATATCGAGAAGAAGTATATCAATTAGTCGCAAATTCGTTATATAAAGCGTAATAAAAAAATGACTTAGAGAATTCAGGCGGAGTGTCGCTGGATGTATTTGAATTGGTGACCTCTTCCTTAGCAAAATTCTGCTCTAATATACAAGACTTCCGCACTATCTTCTAAATTACCCATAAAATAAGCAAATTTTAGATATAAAAAATCAATTCGTGTAGTAAAATTTTTAGTTATTACACTTTTTCATACCTAAATATAAAAATTTAGTGAAATTAAGTGTTCTAAAACTATATAAAACAGCCTAGAACTTTTATGAACTATACGGAAAAGGTTTATATGTTTATTGACTTTCGCAACAAAATATGATAAATTATTGTTGTGAAAGTCAATGAGGTGTGAAATGAGAAACTATACTAAATTATTAGAATTTGCAAAACTAAATAATGGATATGTGTTTACAAAAGATTTAAGTCAGAATAAAATTGCAAAAGATTATTTAAAGTTTGCGGTTGAAGATGGAATTCTTGAAAAAGTTGCTCGTGGAATATACATTGAAAGTGATAAGTTTGTAGATTTGTTGTATGTTTATCAAATGAATTATTCTAAAGTTATATTTTCATCTTTCACATCTGCTTATTTGTGGAATCTTACCACAAGAGATACTGAAATTATTTATGGAGCAACGCCGTTAAATTACTTTTCAAAGGCTTCACACAATAATACGGTTTTGGTTCGTGAAAATGACGATATCTATAATTTGGGTATTACAACAATTAAAACAATGTTTGGAAATATTGTAAAATGCCATGATGTTCACAGAACTATTTGTGATTTATTTAGCGAAAAGTATGTTGGAGATAAATTTGTTCAAGTAGAAGCATTGAAAAATTATTTAAAACTTCCAAATAAAGATACCATTAAACTAATGAAATATGCAAAGGTTCTTGGTGTTGATAAACAATTAAGAGAAAAGTTGGAGGTGCTACTTTAATGAACACTTCAAAACAATTTTATAACTTTTGAAAATACAATCCAGCAACTAACAATGATTTTAAAATTCATAAATTTAATTTAGGAGAAAAAATGAAATATTTTGTTTCAAGCGACATACACGGATTCTTTGATGAGTGGCAAAATGCTTTAAAAGAGAAAGGTTTTGAATTGAATAACCCTGAACACAAAATAATTCTTTGTGGTGATTTGTTTGATAGAGGAAGGCAGCCAAAAGAAATTATAGATTTTATATTAAAACACAAAGATAAAGTAATTCTTATTCGTGGCAATCATGAAGACTTGATGGAACAAATGATTGAAAGAAATTTTAGTACATATGGCGATCTTTGTAATGGCACGGCAGAAACAATTGTTGATTTGTATTTAGAGTGGCAAATAGGTGAAAAAGACTTTAAAAAGATTGCAAAAGAAACGAGGCTTCAAAAGGTTTTAGACATGTGTATTGATTACTATGAAACAGAGCATTACATATTCGTTCACGGCTGGATACCTATCGTTGAAGATTGCTATTTGTATGATAGTGATTGGCGAACAGCAAGAAAAGAACGTTGGGAAAAGGCTCGCTGGACAAACCCCGTAGAAATGTATAGATATGAAATTTACGAGCCAAACAAAACGATAGTATGTGGACATTGGCATTGTTCTGCACTTTGGCACGAACAAAACCCGGACAAATACGAAGAATTTGGAGATAATGCGAGTTTCGAACCTTTCATTACAAATAATATGATAGCTATAGATGCTTGTACAGCCTATTCAAATAAAGTGAATGTGGTTGTATTGGAAGATTGAAATACATAAAAAAGAAAATAATAGATATCTGAAACATTTGTTGTTGAAAAAACTTATATACCAAAGCGGAGTGTCGCTGGACGGATTTGTGCTAGATTTTTAAAAATTTTTAAGTAAATTGATTATATCTAGCACTAAAACCTAATAATGAGCGTAATAAAAAAATGACTTAGAATTCTCTAAGTCATTTTTTTATGGAGCTGCTAACCGGATTTGAACCGGTGACCTCTTCCTTACCAAGGAAGTGCTCTACCTGCTGAGCCATAGCAGCGATTTGCGACAACGTTTACATTATATTAGAAATAATTGCTTTTGTCAAACCTTTACCAGTATGAAATTGCGCTATTTTGCATTTTTTTAGAAAAAATAATAAATATATAAAAACCGTTATGTTTGTTTTACTTTTTTGTTTAAATAATTTATAATTAAAACTGGATAACGTTGTAACTATAAAGTTAATATTTGTAAATATTCATATATTTTCTTTGTCACTTAGTATTATATACATAGGAGAGAGTATGACAGGATTAGAAATATTCGAGGCGATATTGTTGTTACTTGCGGGGCTTGGCGTTTTCCTTTACGGTATGAAAATGATGAGCGACAGTTTGGAGACCATTGCGGGCAACCAAATTAAAGCGTGGTTTACCAAAATTTCAAGCAAAAAACTCGTAGGTGTTGGTGTAGGTCTTGTAACTACGGCGATAATTCAAAGTAGTTCGGCGGTGACGGTTATGCTTATAGGCTTTGTAAACGCCGGCATTATGACGCTTGGGCAAGTTCCTAGCATAATTTTTGGCGCAAATATCGGTACTACCGTTACGGCGCAACTGGTTGCTATCGGTTTTAGTAGCAATTCTTTCAGTTTATCGGCACTATTTGCCGCATTTACAGGCGTTGGCGCAATGGCTTTATTATTCACCAAAAACGACAAGGTAAAAAAAGTGTCCACCTTAATGGTTGGCTTAGGAATGCTGTTTTTAGGTCTTGACGTAATGGGCGAATCTATGAAGGGCATCGGCGAAAGTTATGCGTACATATTCAGCGCAGTAACAAATCCGTTCCTTCTTCTTTTAATAGGTATTATTTTCACGGCAATTATTCAAAGCAGTTCGGCAGCGAGCGGTATTTTTATCACTATGGCTGTTGGCGGAATGCTTACTCTTGACCAAAGCGTGTACTTAATTATCGGCTCGAACATAGGCACGTGCGTTACCGCAGTTATTGCAAGTATCGGCGGCTGTGTAAACGCAAAACGTACGGCGCTACTTCATCTAAATATCAAGATTTTCGGCACGATTGCTTTTATGATTTTCTTGTTTATCCCGGGCGTAAAGTTCAGCACGTGGATTGCTACTGCTTTCCCGGGTAACATAGCGCTTCAAGTGGCTATGGTGCACACTATTTTCAACGTGGCGGCTACCGTGGTGTTATTGCCGTTTTCTAAGCAACTGGTAGCGTTATCTTGCAAAATTCTTCCTGATAAAAAGGGCAAAAACGCCGAGCCGGAAGGACCAAGACTACACTACTTTGAAAAGCACATGTTGTCCACTCCGCCTATTGCTATATCCTACTTGAAAAAGGAAATAATCAATATGGGCGAAATGGCAAAAACCAACTTGGACTTGGCGATGGAAGGCTTTGTGAACCTAGACACCAAAAAGACCGGCGACATTATGAAAACGGAAAAGGAATTAGATTACTTGTCTAAGGAAATTCCAAAAATCATAGTCCAACTGTCTAATGCGGATATATCCCTTACCGATAAAAAGGCGATAGGTAGTTACTACCACGTGGTTGCGGACTTCGAGAGAATAGGCGACTACGCTGAAAATATCACCGAATACACGCAAACCGCTATCGACGAAAGCACGCAATTATCCGAAAAGGCGCTTAGCGAAGTGAACCAAATGAAAGCCTCGGTAGACACCGTGTACAACCTTGCTATGCAAGTGTTTGTTGAAAGCGACCTATCGCTTATGGACGAAATCGACGTAAAAGAGGAGATTGTCGATAAGGAAAAAGAGGTTATGGCTTACAAGCATATCTCCAGAATGAAGGAGGGCATCTGCTCTGCGGAGGCCGGCGCAATCTACTTGAATATGGCTAACGACCTTGAAAGAGTTGCCGACCATATGTGCAATATCGCAGATAGCGTAAAAAGTTACGTAAACGTGAAGCCGAAAAGCGAGTTAAGGCAAAAAGCAAAATAGCCTATGCTGTAATTAACCTAGTATTAGGCTAAACTAACTAATATGGCGGTAAATAGTGCGGCAAATAGTGCGGCAAATAGCCCTAAATTTACAAAGCCACAATATCAAAATTTAAACCCGATTTTTTCGGGTTTTTTTATTTTAAAGATACTATATGCTTTAATTAGCGAATAGGGTGGTACAGGCGTTTTAGAGGGCAAATTTTCTTAAAAAATAACGGAGTTTTTCAGGCATACCGGTAGCAATAGGCTAAGATTTAACGCCATATAGAACTAATCGTAGAGCACACTCTCCACGTAATCGCCACACAAAATTTAGCGCCCTCAACCAGTCATAGTTGGTGTATTTGTTAATAGTAGGTTAGCGTAGCCTATAAGGAGTTTTAGACTTAAAAACCAGAACAAATTAGATAGCCAAATGCTGACGGAATATAAATGATAGGCTGCCTATTATTGTTGCTCATTTTTGCTAAAAATATGGTGGTTGTTGCCTGTTTTGAAAAGATTTAAAATTTTGGCGTTAGGATTTTACAAAAACATTCCAAATTGTTTGACAGCGCAGTCTTTTTTTGATATACTACTAATGCTCTAATCAGTCGTATGGAGGAATGGCAGAGCGGCTGAATGCGGCGGTCTTGAAAACCGTTGAGGTTAATAGCCTCCTGGGGTTCAAATCCCTATTCCTCCGCCAACACCTGAAAAGCCCTTAAAAAAGGGCTTTTTTTGTTGCTTTTTTGTGCTTTTTTTGCAGTTTTAAGCCCTTTTTTTAGGTAAAATATAGGAATTTTCGCTTGATTATGTTGTAAAATAATTTGAACTAGTGTCAAAATAGTGTCAAAAAAATATGTGCCAAAAGTCCCTATTCGTTGTTGATTTCGGCAATGATTTTTTGTTCGAAATCTGGGTTTACGTGCATATAATGACGTTTGGAAACTTGACTATTTTCTGAGTGTCCTACCCATAATTCGATTAGTTTTTCGTCTACTCGATTTTCACGCAGTCGTGTTATAAAAGTGTGTCGTCCGCTGTTTATTGTAAAGCCTTTATCTTGCCAACCTATTATTTCCATAAGAATTTTGAACTTTTTTTGATACATACACTTTGAATAATTAAAGATTTGCCCTTGTGAATTTTTGTATTTGACAAGTATGTTGTATGCTTTATCAAATAATGGAATAGTTCTGTTGCTGTCTTCTGTTTTTGGTGACGTAACGTTGCCTAAATCGTCGTAAGTTTTGTTTATTTTTATAGTTCGTTTTTCAAAATTTACGTCTTCGATACGTAAAGCTCGAAGTTCACCGTTGCGTATTCCTTCATAAAGCATAATTAAGTAAAAATCACCATAGATACCGTAATCTTTAGCGTACTCAATAAAAGTACGTTCTTCTTCTCTTGTGTATGCTTTTGTTTCCCGGGGTTTGTGTTTTTTTATTTTAACAAACTTCATAGGGTTTTTTTGTATTACTTCGGTTTCTAAGGCTTTGTTAAATATATCTTTTAGGTGAGTGTAGATATGTTCTCGTTGGCGTTCTGCCGATATATCGTTTAGCAGTTCTTGTAGTTCCAGCGCCGTTATATCTTTTATTCTTTTCTTTGCTATGGTGGAATTATATACGTAACAATTTAAGCGGTTCTGCATAGCGTATAACGTGCTTTGTTTTACGTTACCTATTTTATACAATTCCAACCATTTGGTTGTCCACGATTCCAAAGTATATCTTCTGTTTTTTGTTTCCCCTAAGGCTTCTTTTAGTTTTTCTAAAACTTCAAGCTGCGTTTTTCCATAAACGGATTTTTGTTTTCCGTTTTCTTGGTATCTTGCCCACCATCTTCCGTCCGGACGTCTTGTTATTGATTTTCCTTTATATTTCATATTGCTAACTCCTTTTTCGTCGTCAACAATACTCTTCTTTTCGATATTTAATATCTTTTGTTCGTTTTCAATAATTTTTACAAGTTTTTCAGTAATTTGCCTAAAAAATGCTATTTCTTCTTTTGTCATAACGTACCCCCTTGTTAAGTGGGTTTAGTATATCAAATTTTTAGGGTAGTGACTTATTACTATTTTAATTTTTATTTTGTAAAAATTACGGATTTAATAATTTTATTTTTCAAAATTTATTTTATTTCTTTCATAGTTTTTTAGTTTATAATCTAAAGAACTTTCACTGTCATTTATATCGCTTTCGTAAGTGCAAATTAGAGTATAATTGTTTTTTCTATAGTAATCCAATTTGTATTCTTTGCTTGCGGCATATTTTTTATTAGAATCACTTATTCCCCAATGTTCTATATATACGTCATGGTCCATTAAATAAAAATCAGGCGTTATACTTTCGGTTTCGCTTATTTTTATTTCTTTTTCGTATGCGTGTCTTATGTGATGGTCGGATAGATAATCGTCAATAATTTTTTCTGATTTACTTTTTGTAATGTGTCCGTCTTTACATTTGTTAATTCCTTCGTATGATTCATCTAAAACAATTATATCTGTACAGTTTTTTATTTTAATTAAAAGTTCTTTATTTTTATATTTGTTATAGCATTTTTTACAGAATAAATATCCGTTAGATTTTTCGCCGCATATAATACAATCTTCTAAAATATTTGGTTTGTTTTCTTCTTTTGTACAAGTGCAGCCTTTTTCTATGTAATACCATTTTCCACATTTTTCGCATTGTTTTATTAAGCCTTCTTTTAATTCTTTTGCGTGTTTATTACATAAGCCATCTTTTCTATAATTTCCGTAAAATTGGTTTGTAGGTTCGCCACAAATAGGGCATATTTGTTTTTCGTTTTTCATATTTACCTCTCTTGTTTTTGTTCATTCAATAAAAATTCTATGTATCTGTATGCTACTTCTTTTCTTGTATCGTCAAGTTGTCTTAACTTGTCTATCAGTTCTTCTTCGCTCTTACTAAGTTTGTTTCCCATTATATAAACTATTCCTTCTTCGCTTTCTCTATCTATTAAATAATCAACTGTACAACCAAATAGATTTGCAAGTTTATTTAAATATACTACGTTAGGTTCACTAAGCCCTTGTTCCCAACTTGCATATCCTGTCTTTGATATTTGTAAAATTTCAGCAACTTGTTTCTGAGTTAAATTATGATTTTTTCGTAGTTCTTTTAATTTATTTGTCATTTCCAACCTTCTTTTTTCTTAATTTTACTAAAATCTCGTACTTTTATCTTGACTATACTAAATATTAGTAGTAATATTTTATTAAAGTACTAAATATTAGTACTATTAAATTTAGGAGGGCTAATCAATGTTAGCACAAGTTGAAGTACAAATTATTGGCAAAACCGCACCGAACGTGGAGAAGAAAAAAACTAAGTTCCACTATGGCTTTTTAGTCTGTGACAAGGACATCACAAAAGAACTCGCTACCGACTTTGCATTTATCGATACGTGGCAAGAAGAGGATATTAAAGCAAAGCCCGGGGACCGCTATGTTGCGCAAGTTAATATTCAAGGCGATTTTGTAATTTTTGATAAACTTATCTGCAAGTTAGATAAGTAGTTGTAAAAACGTGGCTTTTTGCTGCGTTTTTTCTACTTTTAGGAGTAAAAAATGTACGTATATAAGTGTTTTTACGAACTGATTTCCATAAAGGTATTGCTGCTAGATAAGGACTTACAAGAAGCATTTAATAAGGCAATAGCAATGGAAAGCGTAATCACCGGGAAACTTAAACGTATTGATTACGTAAGGAGTATTTAATATGCTAGAATGTCGTTTTTACGTGCTGGAGGACTATCTTTTAAATATATGCAAAATTTTTAAAAACTTACCCCCGGCTAAAGAACAATATAACTTTCTCATAAATAACGATAGACTATTTTTACCTTGTATTTACGAATACAAGTTGCAAACTAAAAGAAGTCTTTCAGCCGTAAATCGACTTTTAGATACGCTTACAAAGATTGATTGTAAAAGCATAAACAACGTAGATAATTTGCTATCCGCTTGTATGGTGGAAGTAAAAGTTGAAAAGAAGTTTATCCAGGGAGGGATATTATGAAAGAATTAGACCTTATGATAAAAAAGCCGGGGTTTCCGGTTCAAAGAATACATGTTGCCGACGTGTTAGGGGTGTATGAGCGCCTTGTAGATGGGCTTATAGAGATAATGTATCCGTATTTAGTATCTGATATGCTGCCAAAAGATATTTGTTTTTTAATCAATGACGATGGTATCTTTAAGCACTTACAATCTAACATAGCGCATGGTTTTGATAAAATCGTTGGGAATATCGTTGTTGCTTGTATCGGTAAAGACGGTGAACTTGTTAGCGTACCGTATGAGTACGAAAGGCTTATCGAGGAATATATGGAACGCCAGGAAGACGTTTTGTGGGATAGGATAGCAACTACCGAAAAAGGGTTAAGCATGGGGATATTATGAAAAAGATAAGTGTTACGTTGTATGAAATTACAAAACAAGAACTTAAAAAATTGTATCCGGGAACGCAAGTTTTAGTGTTCAATCCGTATTTATACAGTTACAAAGTATGCCGTAGCGAAAATCTTTTTAACTATAGCGGTGACACTAATTTTTTCTTTTTGTTTGATAAGGAGGATATATGATAACTAATCAAGTAAGTAAAGAAAAGCGAGAAGAGTTAGCAGTCAAAGTAATGTCTATGGCTTTAGCAAAAGAATTTATTGTTTGCGTTAAAAATAGTGCAGCGAACGTTGAAGAGGCAAACGCTTATATGAGTGAACGTTTTAAAATTAAGGACTTTTTCACGGTTAATAAAATAACCGCTTCGAAAATCGAAACGGTTAAGTAGCAACAACACATTACCATAATGTACCCCAAACATATTGTTGCCTTGTATATGCTACAGGCGTCCATATACTTCCATCTATGTGGACCCGGGATACCGCAATAATTATTATAAAGGAAGGTGATTTATTTGTCAAGTCAAAGATCTGGACAAGTTTCCGGACTAAAAGTAGTGTCTGCTGATAAGGTTTGGAAACGTCGTAAAAATGGAAGTATGTATTTAGACCGTAAAAATTATGATATTTACGGAAAGGTAATTAAAGGTTGTGGCTTTGTAACTGAAGCCCGTAATCCTGATAGTAATGAAGTTTTTAAGGAAGATTTTGTTAATCTTTCTAATACAACTAAAAGTGCTATCTCTACTTATTTGTTTAAGACAAAAAATGGAAAATCAAATAAAAAGAAGGTTTGTTATTTGATTAAATCTAGAAAAAATAATTGATATTTTGGAGGTAAATTATGGAAAGAAAAAAAGTAAAAAATAGGCTATTTAGCCCTGAGCAAAAGAAAGACTATTATTCTCGACGTTTTAATAATAAAAAATTATCGTTTTATAAAAGAGACTATGCTGAGTGGTGGCTAGATGGCTATACTGATTTTAAAGATATTTCGGATATTAAATATAGTGAAAGTTTTTTGGATTTTAAAAAAACAATGTATCGTCGTTCTAAATCAAAGGAAGAAAAAAAGAACCTAAGGTTAGGTATATTAAGAAATCGAGGATATTTGAATGGACTAAAAGCACGTGAGCAAGAGGAAAAGAGGAAGTCTAAATGAAAAATTCTTATTTAAAAGGCAAAAGATGGGGATATGCTGTTTTTCGTGAAAGTTTTAAAGATTATGGCGAGTTAGGTATTGCTAAGATGGACAAAGCCTCGAGAACTTGCTCTAAATATCTTAAAGATAGCAAACGTAATGGGAAAGCACTTACTAAAGAAGATAAAAATTTTTATAAGGGTGCGATTGATGGTATGCAAGAGTTTTATAACAAATTATAAAATTTTCGTGATTAGTTTTTTTGGAGGATACTAAAATGACAAAACAAAAGAAAGTCTGTAGGACTAATAAAAAAGGTAATGACTTTAAGGCTAAGTCCGGTAAGTCTAATAGTAAAGGCAAGGTAATCTTGTCTATTATAGCAACGCTTATGCTAGCAACGTTAGTAGGTGGTTTGTGTGCATTTTTTGTAAATAAAAACAATAAACCAACTCCACCGGTTAACCCGCCACAATCAGAGCAAGGTACGTACTCGGTTAATACGATTAAACTTTCTAACGAGGAATTACGTCAATATGATATTTCAAAAACTATAATTACAGGTGATTCTGTTGTTGAAAATTTCACCAAAAGTATTACTTGTAGCATTATTGACGAAAGTAAAAACAAGATTATAAATTTAGTTTTTGATAAGCCGGATTATTACGTAACTAATGAACGTGATTTAAATTATAGTCTTTTTTTAGATTATGAAAAAATACTAAAAGATAATAATATTGATTTTGATTTATCTTTTTTTAAAGGCGTTGTACATACTTTTGGAAATCGTTTAAATGGGATGTTTTTGTTTAATTTTGTTGGTAGTAATTCTGATAGTTCTTTAGTAAATGGATTACATTTAATCTGTACTGATACTTTTAAAGATTTTGCTACCGATATTAAAGTTGCTATTTACGTATAAAAAAGGAGACTGCTTATGAAAAAAATTATAAATATATTACTAATACTAGTTTTGTTGATGGGTATCGGAGCAGGTACTTATTTTATGGTAAATAAATATAAGCCTACCCCACCAGGCGACGACACGCCTAGTAACCCAGGGGTAGATAACCAAAATATTGTTGCATATAACGATAGGGGAGAACCTATATTTAAAAATCAAAAAATCAATGTGCAAAACATTGCATTTGCGACATCAAGCGATAGTGCTAGTGTAAGTATTTATGCTGTCATTGAACCACAAACTGCAACTAATAAAAATTGCTCGTGGTCTTTATCTTGGCAAACACCTGACGAAACTATTAACGTAAACGATTATATTAACTTAACACAAAACCCTGAAAATCCGTGCGAAGTTACTGTCACTTGTAGGAAAGGATTTTTAAATAATAAAGTAATTCTAACTGTTACAACGGAAGATGGAAACTATACCGATACTTGTACTATAACTTTTTTAGGCACTCCAACTTCACTATCTATAGATGAAAGTCAATTTAAAAAAAGTAATTCTGCGAATCATGTTCCTGGAGGAGATGTCCAAAATTGTTGCGAAATAGTTGAAGATAGAACTTATACTATTGATTTAAATTTAAGTAATCTTTTTGGGATAGTTGATACTTCGAAATTTAACAACTATTCCATTAAAGTAGAAGGCTATAAAGAATATAGACTTGCTATTAGAACAAATAACACTTTAGGATATTTTTGGCAAGAGCCAATAAAAGCCTCGTCAATTAAGGATAAGGTACTTAGTTGTTCAGTAACAAATGGGAAATTAAATATAAAAACACCTATATATGATTACAAACAAGGAAAAGACGTTGTTATGACTCAATGGCTAGACGAAATATACTATAAAATAACTGTTACAGAAAACACTTCTAATGTATCAAATTGTATTTATGTTCGCTTTGTTCAAGGCGTTACTGGTGTAAATATATCAAATCCTAATATAGAAATAGGATAATTTTTACTATGAATATGCAAAAGAAAAAACTATTAGTAGTAATAACGTTGATATGCCTACTATCTACTATGTTAGTAGGCACTACGTCTTTTGCGTTTGCTCAAGAAAATAGTTATGAACATTCTAGCGTTACCGACGATTTATTGTCTTCTAATAATTTTAGCGTGTTTAACTACCCTGTTAATTCTAACGGTGAAGTTGAACTAATAAATTTCGTCGAATACGGATATAGCGCCAGCGGAAAGCACAACTATGGGCTATATGCGTATATATATAACCCTCGTCAGTTAGAAATAAGCGAAAACACCGGGGCTAATAAAATCCAACTTAGCGTAGGCGACGGAACGTATAAAAAATACCCGCTAAAATTCTTATCAAAATCGAACAACTACAACAATTTTGTAAAAGAACGTTTGTTCTACAAGTTTAAAATTGAGGGTGCTGACGAACTGCTTACAAAAGTTGATAAAAAAGCTAGGATATATAACATTTCAGGCATTGAATTGCTTGAAAAAGGCTCGCAAACGGCAAAAGAATATCTTGTTGGCGGAAAGTACGTAGTTACAGGTTTTGCAAAAGGCTACGGCTATGACGTAACCGCTGAAAGCACATTGAAACAAACGATACATAACATACGTACTCTAAAACTTAACGTGCAATCTACTTTTTATAGAACACCACCATATAAACTGAATACTCAACATCAACTAAACTCAGTATATTTCGGTATTCCTAATCAAATATTAAAAGAATATGGCAATCTACGAAAAGTTCAAGCCGAGTGGTACGAATACGAAACCGAACCTATGATTGTAGCGGAAAAAAATCTATATGATTCGCTTAACCCTTATATTGGCGTTGATATCGGAGAATATACTAACGACAAAAACTGCCCGTCACTAGCAGTCGGATATAAAAAAGTTCAATATACCGGTGGAAGTTCAACTACATATAACTGGACTTATAATATCGGGCTGGGATTGAATACCTTAACCGACAGATATTCTCGACAATTAAGTTATTTATTCTTAGCCGAGGGCGACCCGTTAAAATACAATGTGCCAAAGGATATGCTAGTGAACTACATATATTTGTACAATAAATCTTTTAATAAAGGAACTTTACCTATTAAAAATGACAGCGTGTCGGCAGACTTGTTTAAAACTTATGAAAATCCTAACGATTGCTATAAGAACGTTAATATAGATGCCGAAGACAAATTTAATATGCTATCTTACGACTCAACTAATCCGTGGTGGCAAAAATGGATAGATTATCCGTGGTTTAATCGCCCCGATGGGCTGGGCAAAGACTTTAAGGATATCTCTCCGATATATAACGTTAAAGATAAAGACCTACTTAACGATATGGCAAACAAACTATATATTGACGAGAACGATACTGTAGGCTTTGCAAAATATTACGCCGAGCAAAAATTGATGGATAAATCAACCTTTTTATTTAGGTTTAACGTTTCAGATTATTATTCAGCACAAGTATGTACACGTTTTGGCGGAGGCTTAGGCGGATATATGGCTGAACAAACCGTATTCCTTGACTTCGATATATTATCGCTTACGTTTGAAAAAGACGGCGAATACATAAATATTCCTACTGTTGCTAACCCTGTTGACGTTGTAGGAAGTATCTCACCACCGCCAGAAATATTTTCGCTTTTACAAAGAATACTTGCTTGGTTAAAAAGAATCTGGAAATGGATATTACTAGCATTTATATGCTTGTTACTACTTCCGGTGTTACCGAACGTAATAATCTTCATTTTTAAGGTGGCGTTTGCGTTGATTAAATTGCCGTTTGTTTTAATTAGCAAAACGTATTATGCGTTTAAGAAAAAGCCCGGCAAGTTTAAAAGTAACGTAGTACATATTGATGAAAAGAACATAACGAAAAAAGGGAAATATAAACGGTAAGTGATTTATGAAAAATAATATAGGTAAAAAAAATACATATAGTAATCAATTAAAAAATAGACGTGGTAATTCTGGTTGGGCTTTTACAAAAAAGTATCCACATGAGAATCATCCCGCAAAGTTTCGTAAGATTGGTAAAGATGATATAAATTATGTTACATTTACTCATTCAGAAGAGGTAGATATGTTGGATGGAACGAAAGTTAAAACGATTCCTCTTACAAGTAATATAAATAAAAATGAACGTGGTAAATTTACAAGTTATGTGTTTCCTAAGTTATATAAAGGTAAGCGTCTGCTTTAGGTAAAGGTACAAATGATTTTTCTTTAACATCTACGGATAAAAAGTTAGTTGATAAATTGTTCAATGAACTTCCTGTTGAAAATGTACCTTTAACGGGTGGGGCTAACAAATATAGAAATAGTATTAGGAAAAAACATAAAAAAGATAATAAATAAAAAAGAAAGTGCCACGAGCAATTAAGCCTCTTTCCGTGGGGGCTACCAGGTTAAAGCAAATATGCAATACCGAGCCAAACACTTTCTAAAACTAATTATATAAATAAAGTAATTAAAAGTCAAGAAAAATGAAAAAAATAAAGGGTAACTAAGTTACCCTCTGAATGTGAATAGACTTTATTGTCTGGTCGGAACACGCCGACGTCACATTCGTTATTATATATTATATTTTTATAAAAGTCAAGAATGATGAAAGCGTTTAAAAAAATCTTAGTTATAGCAGCAATATTAGGTTTAGCCTTTGTAATAGGCTATTTTGTGTACATAGGAGTAAGTGTATAATGAAAAGATTAAACTACCGACATATCTTAAGCATATTGATAACGTTTACTTTTGTAATGTTGTCGATTTTCGTATTTCCTAACGCTTTAGGGCGTGTTTTTGAGGGTGTACGTGACTTAGGTTTGTCGGTGGCTTTTTTTTGCATTAAAATTTTTGGCGGCGTTTCTAGTTTAAAACCTACCGTTAATAATTTGCCTAAAATTCCGTTTTTTAGTAAGCCCGGGACTGCTGCGCCTTCTTTACCAAACACACCGTCTACTAATATGCCTACGTCTTGGGAATTGTTTAAGCAAGGCTTTAATACCTATTGGGTTAATTGGGCTAATATGGATAATTTTAAGGCTTATCTTTTAGTGGTAAATGACGTAATGATTAAGTTTGCTATGGTAATAAGTATATTGTTACCTATGGTTATATTGTTATATCAGATATTAAAAAAACTTTTTAACGTTCCTAATAATAATTATGACGAGGATACTAAGCCTTTGGTAGTCTTTAAGAAAATAACTAGCAAACCTTATCGTGCTTGTAAGCGTTTTATTTTTAGTTACGTTGAGTTTTTAAAAGGTCATAGGTTTTATTACATATTATGGCTTGTTATTTGGGCTTATAACTTTAACTTAATAACTATAGTGCTTGAGTTTTTTGCGTTTTACTTTTACTTTATGATAAGTTTCGATTTCGGCGCTATATATAGGCAATGTTATAAGCTTGTTATGGATTTGTCCGTTGCTTTTAAGTTTATCCCGCCGCCTATTTGGGTTGTGATTGTTCTTTGGGTTTTAAGTGCTTTATGCAAAAAGATTGCTTATAAGCGTTTGAGCATTTACGAACGTCGTAATTGTGGCTTTATTAACGAACGCCCCATCGTGTATATGGTATGTGGCACAATGGGTAAAAAGAAAACTACGGCAATTACCGATATGGCGCTATCTCAGGAAGTAATGTTCAGGGATAAAGCGTTTGAAAAGATACTTGAGAACGACTTAAAGTTTCCTTTTTTTCCTTGGATAAACCTTGAAAACGAACTTAGAACTGCTATGGAATTTCATCAAATATATAATCTTGCTACTGTAAGTCGTTTTATAACTAAGAAGAAGCAACGTTATTATAAAAACCCCGGGGCTGAAAAGATATTCGGGTATGACGTTAATAAATACGGCGCAACGTTTAATGACGAACTTAAAGTTGTTGATATTTGGTCTGTTATCGAAACGTATAGTAAATTGTACTTTATTTACATAATTCAGTCTTCGCTGCTTATAAGTAATTATAGTATTCGAACCGACGCCATACTTTCGGACCTTGGTAACTTCCCTCTTTGGAATTCTGACTTCTTTAAAAGGGATAGTAGACTTATAGATTCGTTTAGCCGACACGCTCATATACTTGACTTCGATACGTTACGTCTTGGTAAAAAAGTTATTGATAACAACGATAAAGCGGATAGTTTCGAGTTCGGTGTAGTGCTTATAACTGAAGTTGGAAAAGAGCGTGGCAATAATCTTGAACTTCAAGAAAAGAAGAAAAAGGACCTCGAGGCAAACCAAAAGAACGATTTGTTTAATTCTTGGCTTAAAATGGTCCGCCATAGCGCTACCGTAGATAACTTTCCTTTTGTAAAGGTAATAACCGACGAGCAACGTCCGGAAAGTTGGGGCGCTGACGCCAGGGACCTTTGCGAAATAGTAAATATATCTGAAAGCGGCGAACTTAAACTTGTACTTCCGTTCTTTTCGCTTTTTGACATATTCTATGATTTAATATTCGGAAGGTTTGTAAGGCTTTATTATGACTTCAGATATATACGTGGTGATAATAGTTTGCCTATGTATATTCTTAAAACGTTTATATCTAAGGTCCACAACTTCCGCCAGCGTGTTTATAATCGATACGGAGTATGTACGTTAAAAGTTGAAATTGAAAACGGTACGCTTGAGGGCACTTTAAAGAAGCAGCGTTATTACTTGTCGTCTAAGAAAATATATAGTAAGCGTTTCTCTACCGATTGTTTCTCAGACTTCTTTATTCAGAAGTCGTTACGTACACGATATGGACTAGACGATTTGCTGGAATATGAAAAAGAGCGTGCGACGTTCTCTGAACTAGCAGAGCAAAACTCTTACTTTGTTAACGATTTATTAAGAGGAATTAAAGATAACGATTAAAGGGGGAATATGATATGAAGAAAACTTAACCGCCTATCGAGTTAGGTTTGACCTAATCTCGATATAGCGAGTAAAACGAAGCGTAGCCGTCTATAAAAGGTGAGTTTGATAGTATAGAAGAATATACTAATTTCTTTACTATTAAAGTTAGAGGCTGTTTTACGGCGGGAATAACTTAAAGTTAGGTTGATAATATCGCCCTTCCTTTATTTGTTCCTGTGCGGGTGCAGGGGTCCCCGCACTTAAATTAGCAACCACATAACTTACCTTGACGGGCAACTTCGCTGCAACTTAATACACGGTATCGCTCATATCGAGGGCTTTTGCCAGCGGTTTAGCGGCAAAGCCCTCGACGATACCTTGTGACCAGTTTCTTGTTACTGGTCACACAATATTACCAAAAGTATAGGGTTACCTACCTTGTACAAGGCTTTTTGTTAAAAAAAATAGGTGAAAAAATGTATAAATTTGCTGATAAAGAAACCGGTGAAATTGTTAAAAATATTTATATGACAAAAGAAGGTGAAATTAAGTCGATAAGTTATGACAAGCGTAATTATATAATTCGTGAAACTTCTGACGGAAAAGTTGAACTTTGTTTTTTTGACAAACCTTTTAGAGTGCCGGTTGTTCAAGATTACGTAACAAGTGACGAGGATATAGTCGCTTTTGAAAGTTATATAGCCCGGCGGCATTTTAAGAACGTAAACGGCGTTGCAGTACCTATTGACGATATAGGAACGTTTAAAGGGCTAAGGGATAGTTATAAACGTGGGACTAAGCGTTCTATTAAAACATTTTATGATTATGCGTTAGGTAATGACTGGGAATATTTTGTAACATTAACTTTTAAAGATGAAGACGTTCGTAATTCTACAAAACTTATGTCTGAAACGTGGTTGTTATTTACTCGAGGTCTTAAACGAAAATATCTGGACTTTAAGGCTATTGCTACGTATGAAGAATTTGAAAAGGGCGGCTATCATATTCACGCATTATTAAGCGGTTGTGACCTTACGTTAAAGCCTGCACGTAATAATAAAAAAGATAGTGACGATTACGGAAAATTTATGTATTCAGAGTTTGGGCCGCAACTTATGAACTGTACCGACTGGACGTTCGGCTTTAATACTGTAGTTTGTTTAGAGCCTCGAAGTAATCAAGCGCAAATAGTAAACTATATGTCTAAGTACATGACAAAGAATAGTCCGGCGGCTTATGGTAATAGAAGGTTTTATAAAACGCAAAACTTAACCTGTCGTAATTCGATAGTTGGTACTATACATAGGACCGATACTTTGGATAATATTATTTCAAAGTTTGGCTTAACTTTTGTAAAGCAAGATAAGAGCGGTAATTTTTATTTTAGGAATTATTAAAAAAATTAAATATAGGGTGGTTTGTGGGTGAAAATTGACAATTATAAAATTTTGTGATATTCTCCTAAGTAGGAGGTTAGTCGTTAAATAATTCTTTGATTATTTGTAAAACAACTAAAACTAATTGAAGGGTAAGTATTAGTATTTGCATAGATTAACCTCCTTTTTTATTAACAAATCACAAAATGACTAATAGTCAATTTTTGGGTAAAATATATAATAAAAAAAAGGCTTTATTTAAGCCTTTTATTTTTATTAAAAAATCGAAAATTAGAGTATTGTTTTGTTTCTATAAATGCTATTTATTTAGTAAATAGTATATGTTTGCTTATATCTGGACAAGCGTTCAAATCCCTATTCCTCCGCCACATGTAACCTAATCCGAACCCACGTTCGAGTTAGGTTTTTTATTTTGTAAAAACGCTTGTAAAATGGCTAAATTCCGTTATAGCGGCTGTTTAATATTTCTACAAGTGTTTAATATCCTTGTAAGTACAATATTGATTACTAAGATATTATATTTTGTGGCTATTTTACGTTGCCAAAGTCTTTTTTTAATGAGAGGCTTAGTAGGTTATGTTTTTCTGCTATAAAGGGAAATAAACACAAAAGGGTGGTTTTGGTTGGCTAGGCTGAGCCTTTCAAAATACGTCCACAAAGGCTCGTAAACAAGAAAATTGAGGAATAAATAGCAGCGTTCTATATATAAATTTCCACTTTCATTGTCTTTAATTCTTGTTGTGGTCGGTTTTGTATAAAATAGGGCATTTTTCTAAATCTAGTACATAGTAAAAAGCCCTGACTTTCGTCGGGACTATTTATTAGCGGACTATTAAATTGTATTTCTACTTTATCGTCATATAAGCGTATTTCTTTTACAAGGTAATTTATCAATAGGTTCGGTTCGAGTTTGATTGCTTTTACAAAGTAATCTCTAATATCCTTTTCGTTCATTTTTACAGACACCTTGCTTTGTTCTATTATTTGTTTTTGTTCTAAGTCATCTAGTTTTTCTTCTAGTTCTATCATACGATTGTTTGTAGTATTGTTGATAATTCCACACTCTATTGCATACATAATATTTTTTAATGCCGTTTCGCATTGTTGCTTTTCTCGTACAATTATATTAAGTGCAACGTTTTCTTTTGCGAGGTCGTCTTGTTGTTTTAGTAATATCTTTACCATACTGTCTAGTTTAGTTTTATCAGTTAGGTAACCTAATATCGCAATTAGGACAAATTCTTCCAAAAACTCCTTGCGTTGCATAGATTTTGTGCAGCCGTTATGTAATTTTCTCCCCATACATTTGTAATATCGTTTCTTTTCGCCGGTTTTACTTGTTCCGCTTTCAGCGGCAATAGAACTTCCACAATAGCCGCATTTGATTTTATTGCGTAGTAGGTACACCGTTTCGGTGCTTTGTTTTCCATATCTATTTTTCTCAATCTTTTTTCTTACGATATTAAACGTGTCGGTAGGTACTATTTGCGGATAGATGTTATCGAATACTTCATCGTTAAACCTATATATACCCGAATATTTTTCGTTTTTCAGTATGTTGTATACGGTGTTTCTTGCAAACGGTTTACCTCTGTTTAGAATACCTTTAGACGCAAGGTTAGAAATAATATCTTTTACAAATACCCCTATTGAATATTGATTGTAAATAAAGCGCACCACTTCGGCTTGCTCATCGTCAATTATCACTTTTTTGTTTTCAACTTTGTAGCCATATATTAAAGTACCGCCTGTAAAATTGCCTTTATTTCGTGATTCACGCATACCTCGTTTCACTTTTTGCGATAGTTCGGCAGAATAGTATTCAGCGTATCCCTCAAATATGGATTCCATAATAATTCTTTCGGGCGTATCGGGTAAATACTCGGTAGCCGATAATAATTGAACGCCGTTTTCTTTTAATGCCATTTTGTGCTTTAACGTTTCGAACTTATTTCTTGAAAATCTATCGAACCTGTACACGAGAATATAGTCCCATTTTTTATATTTGCTATCCGCTATCATTTTTAAAAAGGAAGGTCTGTTGTCGTTTGTGCCTGTCATAGCCCTATCGATATACGTATCAAGGATAAGTATATCATTGTTTTTTGCATAATCCTCGCAAACGTGAAGTTGTCCTTCTATGGATTGCTCGGTTTGGCTATCGCTCGAATAACGAGCGTAAATTGCTGCTTTTTTATATATTTTTCCCATTTTTAATACTCCTTGTAGTTTATTTTTAGATTTGTCTTTCAACAAGAGCGTAGATAAAATGGCTTTAACTATCCTTTTTTTAGGTTAGTTTTGCTTTTATACAAGGGTTGCGTTTGCAATTATCTTTATCCTTGCAGAAAAGAACCGTTTCGTTTACGCTCAAAAAAGGCGAAAAATAAGAGTTATGTTCCATAAATAGAATTCTACAGCAAAAAAAATAAAATATACAATAAGAATAAAATATGTAAAATCGAAAATTCCCTCAATTAGAGAATCGTACTACCATGATTAAAATATAGCATTTAATAATACTGACAAGAGGGGGCTTCTTCAAGGTGGGAAAAGGCAAAAAAATAAAGGCCACTTACGTAACCTCTATGCGAAGCCTCACAGCCTTCTTCATACAGCGCCTTGGATACTTTACTAGGCTAATTATCGCAGGATATTAACTTCAGTCGCAGCGACATTCCGACGCAATTAAATATTAAAACAAATTTATTAAAAAATCGAAAATCCGAGCGCTTTTCTGATTTAATTATTAGTTCAAAAATAGTACCAAAGGAATAGGTTGCTTGTGGCGTTAGGGCAATAAACTTTAAGGCGTGTTAGTACTGACAGCCACCGAAAAAGTCGTCGTAACCGTCTATCATCATTGCAAAATCGGGGTCAACTCTTGTCATTAGTTCCTGATAGCCTGCCGTAATCAGTTCCACTTTTGTGAAACCGTATTCAGATAAAAATTCGTTTATCTCTTCTAATAATTCACGAGGAATCATAGTTTGAAAGTTTCCGTTCGTTTGTTTTCTCTTCTCTTTGTTGCGGTCTTCATAATTTCTTTTTGCAATCCTGGTTGGTGTATCTTCCTTTCTTGTCGGCATATTAGTCCTCCTTAATATAGTTCGTATATATACGATAATATATAAAATGAAACTTGTCAATAGTTTTTTTAAATTTTTACAAAAATTAGAATGGAAAATCACAAATGCAGGGGAGAATTAACGTTTGATAGAGTATTTATTCTAAAAAAAGCCGTCGAAGAAATAGTATCCTCGACGGGTTGGCTTTTGCCCCAAACTGTTATATAGTTCGACCTTGCTAACAGAATATCATTTTTGGTAGAAAAAGTAAAGGACTTTTTATTTTAGATTATATAATACTGCGGGTTTTACTACATACAGCGGTAAACTAAGTATTGTAAGCGAAACACGGTATAATCGTTAGTCTAGTATTTTTCCGTCAACTGACAAGGTTATAACTTGCCAAGGAATAAACTTTCCGCTATTTTTAAGGGCGTTTTTAACCGAGTTTTCTATTCCGCTACAACAAGGAACTTCCATTCTTATCACCGTAACGCTTTTAACGTCGTTGTTCGATATAATTGCGGTAAGTTTTTCAGAGTAGTCTACCATATCAAGTTTAGGGCAGCCTATTATGGTAATTTTTCCTTTCATAAATTCTTCGTGTAGATTAGCGTAAGCGTAGGCAGCGCAATCGGCACAAACCAGCAACTTAGCACCGTTAAAATAAGGGGCGCTTACGTTTACAAGTTTTATTTGGCACGGCCATTGACCAAGCCTTGAATTAGGCTTATTAGTTGCGTTTCGGTGTTCGTCGTTAGAGGATAAGGCGTTTAAAGTCATAGCCTTTTGCCCCGGACACCCTTCGTGATGCCCGCCTAAAAAAATGCCTCCGCTTTTCATTTTTTCTTGCATTTTTGTCTGTTTATGTTTGATTACAGCCGCCTCGTCGTATGCTGCCGCCTCTCTTTCTATAAAAGTAATAGCACCGGTAGGGCAAGCAGGAAGACAGTCGCCGAATCCGTCGCAAAAATTGTCGCTTGTAAGTTTTGCTTTGCCGTTGATTATTTCGATTGCACCTTCGTGGCAAGCATTTGCACAAGCCCCGCAACCATTACACTTTTCTTCATCGATTTGTATAATTTTTCTTTTCATATCAGTCCTCCTTATTTATTACGTCAAAACCGTATTTGCTAAAAGCCTCGGCAATTTTATCGGTGGGTATTTTTTTCATTTTAGCGCCTTTATTTATTGAAGTTACTTTGCCCATGGTAGCCCTTGCAACAGCGTTTTCAATCATATTAAATCCAACGCTTTTAAGTATATCTTTTACTTCGGGATACTCTTTTATAATATTGCTAACAGGCTTTGAAAAATCTATAATTTTGGTCATAAATAAACCTCCTTTGTTTTTCTACTATTATTGTAGGTTAAAAATAAAGGAGTGTCGGTTGTAAAAACAACAAAATAGGTAATATTATAATAATTTAAAAGTGTTTTTATGGAAAACCAGCAGACCTTCGTCACGCATTTTACATAGTTCGTTAGACATTGCACTTCTATCTACAGATAAAAAATCTGCAAGTTGTTGGCGATTAAACGGGATTGTGATAGTAGAGTTATTTTGTTTTTTTGCCTCCTCTGATAAATAAGAAATCAATTTTTCTCTTGTGGTGCGTTTTGTAACGTGGCTAAGTTTTTGCACGAGTTTTCTATTTTTTTCAGATATAATAAAAAACATGTTTTTAATAACTTCGGTATGGAAATAGCATGTCGAAGCGCAGGTGGAAAGCATTTTTTTTGCATCCAAGTAGATAATAGAACAGTCCTCGATTGCAACGACGTCGTTTATCAGAAATTTGCCTTTTGATAAAGCGTATGCTTCACCGAATATTTCGCCTGCCGAAACATGACCTAAAATACTGCGGTTGCCCCAATAATCGTCGCTTTGGATATAAAGAGAGCCTTCAAGTAATATTGCGATATCCTCTAAATAATCGCCTTGGTGTAAAATGACAGTTCCTTTTTTGTATTTAATCACTTTTGCATCGATACAATAAAGTAAAGATAAAATATCTGTTTCGTTTATGCCGTAAAAAATGGCTGATTTTTTCAATATTGCGATATATTTTTCCATAAACCACCTATGCGTTGTAAAAACAACGGTTTTTTGATATTATACAGCATTTAAAAAATATAATCAATATGAATTTAAAGTTTAAAAAAAATAGTTCTATATTTATAAAAAATAAATAATTTACAAAATCTAGAAATTTAGGCGTTGTGTTACAGAAAAATTTTTGGTATAATTATAATATAGATTAAAAATCGTTAAACGACAAGCATAAGAGGTAGTATATAAAACGATAAATTTTATTTACGACGGAGGTCGCTTATGAGAAAATTTTTGCGCAATTAAAACGTAGGTTGTTTTGTTGCGCAATTTTATTTTTGATATTTGTAGGGGGGTTATGAAAAGGAAAGTTAGTGTAATACTTTTAATTACGTTGTTGCTGTTGCAAACGATTAGTTTAACGGCATGCAATAAGCCTGCAAAAATGAAATACGTAGTAGGAACTTACAAACTTGTTAAGCACACCGTTACAAAGTACGAACAAGGCACGGAAGACATAATAGAAAAACTTAACAAGGAAGAGTATCTTGTTGTTACGGGCAAAGATAAAGGCTGGTACGTGTACAAAGATAAAGACACGCCGATTGAGGCAAAAGAGGTAAAACTTTCGTACTATAACACCGATAAAGGCGAACTAAATAGTATATCTTTCGTTACCGATAACAACGATAAGAGTAAAAGCGTTCGTGTTGACTTTAGAGAGGAAAAATCGCTTATTTCAAGATGGAGTACGGCAACTAAGATTAATGACGCTTATGATATAAAATATTTAAAGATTAGTAACGCTAAGGATTTAAGTGCGGTTAAAAAAATCCATCCCGATTTAACTGTGTTTGAGTACGGGCTGTACAAATATAATCGTCTTTATAAGTGCGTAATTACAAATGGATTAAATAATTTTAGCGAGTATATTTACAAATTTATAGATATTGATTCTTCAAACCTAGTGGCAACTACATATTATGCGCTTAAACAAGACAAAATCCAAGTAGTAAGAACCGATAACATTACTTTTGTTAAGAATGATGAAGAAAGCGTAACTAAAATGATTATCAATAGTGAAGAATATATAAGGAATGACGGGTACTTTATGAAGGAAATTCGGGTAGATGTTAATGGCGTAATTGCCGATGAATACGAGAAGTTAGAGTATCAATACGAAGAGATAACCGATGCGTATCTTAGTGGGCTAATAGCAGAGTACGAAAGCCGCTAAAATATGGTAAACTCGTCGTGGAAGGTAGCAAATTAAACTAATAGATAAGTTAGTGTATTTGATTGATATATAAAAAGCCCTGTTTACAGGGTTTTTTTGTTGTGTTTTTTAAGATTTTTAGCCTTTTTTTGCCCTTTTTTAATGGTTTTTTTGTGCTTTTTCGTTTCAAAAATTATTTTTAAGTGTAAGTTTAAGTGTAAGCATAAGTGTTAACGGGCTATAAGTCTGTTAATTACGCTAAATTTGGTAAAAATCAATACTTTTTTGCTTTTATTTTCAAAACGCAAAGTAATCCATTTATATGTTTTTTTATAATAATGCATAAAATGACATATAGAGTAAAATGTGATGAAAAAAGTATAAAGAAAATTAAAGGCGTAGGTAGATTTAGAGTATAGTTGAAGTTATACATATTAAAAGAGCATGACGAAAGTCAAACTCTTTTTTTGTTATTAGGTTAGATTAAGTTTAAATATTATTTGTTTTTATTAAACTTCGCTTTAATTAATTACAAAGGGTTTTGAAGATATTTTGATGATATGCCAAAATTATTTGGCTAATTGTATTTGTTTTGCCTTATCTAGTGCTTTGTTCATTTCAGCAAATACAATATCGTTTGATTCGCTTATTTTCTTGTTTATAAGAATGAAGTAAATTACATATAATGCGTTGCCGAGTAGCAAAAATAATGATTTAAAACTTTTTTTAGATTTCAATCTCATTTGCGCTGACTCATATTCTTTTTGGCAAGCATTTAACTCTTGATAATTTGGAATATCAGTTTCTCGTTGTAAAAGAAGATTAACATAGTTTTCCGTTTCTGTAACGCTATAAATCGAACCGGTCAACGCACTTCCTTCAAGGTGAGAATCCTTGACTTTTACTTCTTGTGAACTTGTAACAGTCCACCCAAAGCATGCGTATGCGTTAATAATACGCTCTTCATCTTGGGGCATTATCTGCAATTTTTTTGTCTCTCTCATTTATTTTTCCTCCATAGTTTATATTTCTATAATAACACTATTTTTAGTGTATGTCAACACTTTTTTTGGGGATATGATAGTATATGCATATGTCAACATTTGGGAAAAATCTTAAAACGGAAAGGGAACAATGTGGTTTAAATCAAAAGCAACTTGCCCTCAAAATTGGAACGTCTCAACAACGTATAAGTGAGTGGGAGCGTGATAAAGTTGAACCGACGGTTTCAAACATTGTTGCCATAGTAAAAGCGCTGAATATAAGTTATGACGACCTTTTCGACGATATCGACTAAGTAATAGTGTGTAGATTAACCTCCTTTCTTATTAACTAATCATTAAACGACTAATAGTCAATTTTGGCGTAAAATAAATAATAAAAAAAGGCTTAAACAAGCCTTTTTATTTTATTATAAAATCGAAAATAGAGTATCGTTTTGTTTGTAAAAAACGTTATCCAAATTTATTTGAAAGTATTTTGATAGTTTTACGTATTGTGATAGGTTTGGAAAAAGAAAAAAGGCTTAGACAAGCCTTTTTTAATTATTTGTTGGTTATTGTTCTTCTTGCGGTGCGCTTTCACTAGGAGCAGCCGTGGTGTCCGGTCGAAGTGCGTTAGGGAAGTAAACGTCGCTTTTGTGGGTTTGAACTATTTGTTGTAGTTTGTTCACGATTACGTACGGCGTTTGAACGTCTTTTAGGATTGCGTAATTGTTTTTTGCGGTGATATACACGTCGCCTACGCCTAACATTTTGTCAATAATGCCCACTCTTACGTTCACGGTGTTTACGTCGGCATAACTTAGGTTTGCAATATCCGTAAATATACCGGTTTTAACAATGATACGCATATTTGTGGCAACGTACTCGATATTATCTATTTCCCACACGGCTTTTACAATGCTTGCAACCCACAGCCAAACGGGTAGTAGGTGGAAAGCGAAGAATATGTACAAGTACCACGGGAAAGTTTCCGTAATTTTGGTAACGCCTATTACAAGTCCAACGTCCACCGCTATCCAAATAAGTGCGATTGGCATCATTTTGATGACAGAAGAAAGAACGTAAGCGCTTTTTTTAGGCTTTGTTTCCAGCAAAATGCTTTCGCCGTCTAGCAAAAGGTCCTTAACGTTTGTGCAATTTTTTTCCAAAGTGTCTTTTTTTCTTTTCATATATTCCCTCTAAATTAAGTATATAAAAACTCAAAGCAAAATTCAATAAAATAATAAATAAAAAATTTAATTTTTTTATCCTAATAGGTAAAATGGCGTAAGAAGGGTAAATGGAGGCGTGGTGAAGTTTCGTAAAAAAAGAAAACACGCCTTAAATGGCGTGTTCTCCTAATTTTTAAAATTGTCGGTTTACAAATCGCCGGCAGGGGTTGATACTTTGCTTGTTCTTTCTACGATTTTGTAAATCAATTCTTTGTCGGCGGGATTCATTTTTCTTATAGAGTCTATAAGTTTAATCTCGTCTTTAGAAAGGTCATAGCCTCTGATATAGATAGTTCCGTCCTCGTTTTCTCTACCTAATAGATAGTCGATAGAACAATCAAAATAATCGGCAAGTTTAATTAGAGTCTTAATGTCAGGCTCGTTAATACCTTTCTCATAGCAACAATACGTGCTTTTTGCAATATTAAAATCTTTGGCAATATCAATTTGCCTCAATCCCCGCTGTAGTCTTAATTCTTTCAAGTTGTTCATAATAACCTCTACACTATATTCTTAATAAAATAAAGATAATATGTTGTGTCTTTATAAATTATAAACCATAAAAAAAGATAATCTATTAAATATAAACTAAATAATTTTTTGACAATATTTGATAATTTTCGCCTCGTAAAAAATGCAGATTGCTACACTATTAGTAAGCAGTAGGGTTACAAAAAATTACATAATTTTAATTAAGATTGCCGAATTTGTAAAAATAATTTAAAAAATTTTTCAAATAAAAAAATTATTTTCTTAAACGGCAAAACTAAATAAATGGTCGTTTTTGTATGATTTTTAATTTATATTATTATATAATAAAATGTCGATAAATATTATCGTAAAACGTTAGATTTTTACAAAAATTTTGTGTTTCAGTTTGCTAGGCGTTTTCTTTAACCGAATAGTTAAATCAAATTAAGTATTGACAATTTAGTTTTTTAAAACTATAATTAAAGCAATTTATCTTTTATGAATTTTGCCAAGAAATGAAATAGCGTTTACGATAATATTATGGGGCGTAAAAGGTAACGTATTATTTTAAAATTTACAGGTAGAATGAGAGTGTGCGGCAGAAAAATCCGTATAATACTCGCATAAATAGTGCTGAAATTTGTATATTTATAAGTATTAAATAATTGCCAAATACCTTGTAATTACTTACGTAATCTCCGCAACCTAGTTGCGAATATATCAACCCTGCAAAGAAAAGTCCTAATCGGGACTTTTCTTTCGTAAAACGGTTGCATTATATTTTGTAATATTGTAAACTTGTAGGGCTGAATTGTGGAAAACGTTAGATTTTACCACTTTGACTATTTATGGAGATATATGAATAATATTGATTTTACAAAAGGAAAATTGTTTCCGTCTATAATTAAGTTTTCGTTGCCGCTGATTTTTGCAATAGTTTTGCAGGCATTATACGGTGCTGTGGATTTAATCGTAGTCGGGCAGTTCGGAAGCCCCGCAAGTCAAGCCGCTGTTGCAACCGGTGGCCACGTTTTGCAGACTTTGACGGGTATAATCACGGGCTTTACAATGGGTATCACCGTAATAATAGGCAGGATAATCGGCTCTAAAAAGAAGGATAGGTTAGGGCACGTAATATTCGACTCTATCGTTATGTTCGGTGTGTTTGCGCTTGTTGTCACGGCTGTTATGATGGGTATGGCTTCGCTTTTTGTAAAATGGCTTCACGTTCCCGACGTTGCCGCAAAGCAATGCAAAGACTATATATTGATATGTTCGCTAGGCTCGGTGTTTATTATCGCCTACAACGTAATCAGCGGTATATTCAGGGGAATGGGCAACTCTAACTTGCCGCTTGTGTTTATTGCTATTGCGTGCGTGGTTAATATCGTTTTGGACTTTGTGTTCGTGGCAGGGCTAAAAATGGACGCAGCGGGGGCGGCGCTTGCTACCGTGATTGCTCAACTCGTTAGTGTGGTTTGCTCGCTTGTGGTTATGGTGAAAAAAAGGTCAATGCTAGGCATTACTAAGCAAAACTTTAAGTTTGAAAAGGGCATTGCGAAAAATATAATCAAAATCGGTACGCCGATTGCCCTTCAAGACGGGCTGGTGAATATGTCGTTTTTAATTATACATTCGCTAATTAACGCCATGGGCGTAGCAGAGGCGGCGGGTGTGGGTATTGCCGAAAAACTGTTCGTAATTTTGTCGATTGTTCCTATGGCGCTACTATCCACTTTGGCAACCGTTGTAAGCCAAAACGACGGCGCAGGGCTACGTAAAAGGACGAATATTGCTCTTTGCGAGGCGATTGCTATGTCCTTTGTGTTTGGGCTTGCCACCTTTCTATTCACCTATTTTGGCGGCGAATATCTAGTTAGGATATTTACCACAGAAGAGGAGGTAATATCCAAAACTATTTCCTACTTAAAATCAAGCAGTTTCGAGTACTTGCTTATATCTATAACGTTCTGTATGCTAGGTTACTTCAACGGAAAAGGCGAGGCGATATTCGTTATGTTGCAAGGTCTTATTTCCACCTTTGCTTTCAGGATACCGTTGTCGTACTATTTCAGCCGCCAACCGAACGCAAATATGTATTTGATGGGACTTCCGATTACTTTTTCATCAATCGTTGCTTTGGCATTGTGCTTGGGGTACTTTGTATTTTTGCACTTTGCAAACAAAAAGAAAATGGAAAAGGCAGCCAAAACCTTAGGCAAAAATGTGGTGTGTGGCGAAGTTATTGCCGCAGAAACCGTGAGGAGCGCTAACGGTGAAGGCTTTATAACTAACGAAACCAAAGCCTTTGAGCAAACCGAAAGTTTTAGCAGTCAACCGAATGGCGAAACTGAGCAAACCGAAAATTTGAGCAGTCAACCGAATAGCGAAACCATTGAGCAAACCGAAAATTTTAGCAATAAATCAAATGTTCAAACTGAGCAAACCGAAGAATAAAAATAACGGAACTAGCAAACGGTTGTTTTGTACGCAATCGTGGTTGAAACAACGAGGATAGCGTTGCTGACTAAACATAAATGCGTGTTAAAGGATAATTTTAAATAAAATTTACAAAAAGCGTGGAATATCTGCGCTTTTTTATTATATTTTTGCGTAAATTTGACGTTGGTTTTGCATATTTAATACTTCCTTTATGTTCCATAGGGAAGTGAGTGAATAGAATGGGCGGTGCGGTTGGTTTCGTACCGCCCGTTATACCTGAAAACTCTTCACGCGGGGTTAGGTATCACGCCCACGCAGTTATAATAAATTTCTACAATCTGACGTTTCTTGCCGTCCGTCTTTTCCGCTTCGTGAACGATGATTCGGTCTATAAACTCCCGTACTGTTTCGGGCGTCAGTTCGGCTATTTCCGTGTACTTTCGTACTATCCGCAAAAACTTGTCCACGCCTTCCGTTTCTTCTTTTGCCGTAGCGAGTTCCTGTCTTAAAACCTTTACCCGTTCCGTCAGCGTTGCCTGTTCGGCTTCGTAGGCTTCCGTCATTTTCTTAAATCGTTCTTCCGTAAGATTTCCGCAAACCTTATCTTCATATAAACTCTGTATAATGCGGTCGAGCGTTGCTATCCGCTTTTCCGCTTCTTCGTACTCTTTCGTTTTAGAAGATAAATCTCGCTTTGTTTCCTTACTTTTACTTGCCCGCAACAGTTCCGCAAATTCTTTTTCGTTTGCCTTTGCCATAGAGAGAACGCGCTGTAAGTCCGTAAAAACGATTTTCTCTATCGCTTCGAGCGTTATCGAGTGCGACGTACAGCCTCTGCGCCCCGCCGTTCCTTTTCGGTAAGTGGCGCACACAAAGCCGTCTTTCGTGTAACTCCTATGCACGTTACAACGATTGAGATACAACCGCTTTCCGCAATCCGAACAAAACAGCATTCCTGAAAACACGCTCATTTCGCCCATCCTCGTAGGTCTGCGCTTTGCTTCTCTCAGCCTTTGCACCGTGTCATAGGTTTCTCGGTCTATTATCGCCTCGTGCGTGTTCTCAAACGTTACCCATTCGCTTTCGTCCGTATAAATTACGGTTTTTGTCTTATACGACTTCTTTCTCGTGCGAAAGTTCACGGTATGCCCTAAATACGTCGGATTGGATAAAATCTGCGTAACCGAATGCGTTGACCACTCGGTCGGCTTTTCAAACTTTTCGAGCTGATACTTCACGCCGTGCTTTTTCTTCCATACGATAGGCGAGTCTGTGCCGCGCTCGGTGAGCATTCTCGCTATTTGCGTCGGTCCGAAACCTTTTATGCAAAGCGAATAAATCTCTTTGACTACCTTTGCCGCTTGTTCGTCTACATACCATTTCTGCTTGTCGTCGCCTTCTTTGTAATAACCATACGGCGGACAATTAGTAAGATGTTTTCCCGAATTGCCTTTGGCTTTCAGAACGGCTCGTACTTTCTTCGACGTATCTTTCGCGTACCATTCGTTGATGATATTCCGAAAAGGCGTAAAATCGCTGTCCGTTTCGCTGTGGTTATCCACACCGTCGTTTATCGCTATAAAATGAACGTTCTTTTCGACGAAATACACTTCCGTGTAATACCCGACTTTCAGATAATCTCTGCCGAAACGCGACATATCCTTGACGATGATTCTTTTTACTTCGCCGCTTTCCACGTCTTTAATCATCCGTTGAAAATCCGGACGGTTAAAATTCGTTCCCGAATAGCCGTCGTCGGCATAAAATCTGAACCTGTCATACCCGTGTTCTTTCGCATACTTTTCGAGTATGCCTTTTTGATTTACGATACTGTTGCTGTCGCCTTGCAGGTCGTCGTCGCAACTTAACCTTGCATACAAGGCGGTTATTTCTTCACCTCCGTTAAATTTTCTTTTATTGTTTTCCGTTAATTTTGCGTTCATAAGGTTTCTCCTTCCGAACGCGCCTCAACGGACAAGTCCTTGATAAGCACGCTTTTTATCTTGTTTATCAGCGTTTCTCTTGCATTTTCCCGTTCTTTTACGACAACGACATACTCCGCGCCGTCTATCTCGTGTACGTAGTTATATTGTTTCTGCTCCAAATCTCCTTAACTTTATTGTGCGGATACTATGTTCTCTCTCCGGATGGATACTATGTTCTCTCTCCATAAACACAAAAATCCTCCTGTTAGATATTTTAGTTTTTGTTACGTTTTATTATTGTTTTTCTCTTCCTCGAATTTGCGCAACTCAAAATCGAAGAAATCGTCGTAGCCGTCCATTATCTTCGCAAGGTCGGTATTTATCTCTCCCGCCTGCTCCAACAGCGACTTATATCCTTCTTCAATGAGTTTAACTTTCGTATACCCGTGTTTCTTCAAAAATGCGTCTACTTCTTCCGCCGTTTCTCTCGGTATACTCGTTCCCCATACAACGTTCTTGGCTTTTCTCTCGTTCTTATGCTTTTCTTCGTATCTTTTATCTCTTTCGCTTCTCGGTTTCATTCCTAAACCCTCCGTAAATATATCATCGTATCAATACGACGATTATATTTTACTGTTTTCTGCGTTCAGAGTCAAGCTCTTTTATGTGAACGGAGAGTAAAAGCCGCCTTAAATTTTACTTATGCGCGCCGTTTTTCCCGTTTAGCCACTCATAGCGTTCTTTTTCTTCCTGCATTTCTTGCTCTATTTTCTGCAACAGCGGTATTTGGCGTTGAACGGAAGGTGTGCAGAAATCTGCGAACGCCGAAAAGAACAATCCAACAGAACCCATACCGTAAGTAATTCCCCGATAGGTGTTAGGTGCAATTCTTGCCAAAGTTTTTCCTGCGTGGATATACTTTTCGTTCTTATCCTTTTCCTTTTGCAGAGTTTCTGCTTTTCGGACGTATTCGAGCGTTTCGTCCATTGCCTTTGTAAGCCGTTTTGAAAGGTCGGCGTTGTTTGCCGTTAAAGCGATTACTTGCTCTTGTAACTTTCCGCGTTTCCGTGGAATATTCCCGCTTTTTGCTTCGGTTAAAGCGTCTGCATACACCTGATTTTCTTCCCGTACCGCTTCCGCTTGCTCGATTATCTTTTTTGCCTTAAATTCGGCAGTGGAAAGGTGTTTTTTCTGACTACCTTCTTTGCCGCGCTGTAAGCCCCAACGTTTTCCGACTGCTTCGTAAAAATCCGTTTGCAATTGTTGCAGTTGCGGCTTGTCGAAAAGTTGTTTACTGCAAAGTCTGCCGTCTTTTGTTACGGGCATTAAGTTTAAGTGCATATGCGGGGTTGTTTCGTCGTTATGTACTACCGCCGCGATAATGTTTTCTTCGCCGTAACGCTCCGCAAAGAATTTGTAGCAGTCCGAGAAAAAGTTATACCGTTCGACCTTGGCTAAACCGTCGAAAAAAGTTTTATCCGAGCCTAACACGAAAGAGTTCATTACAACCGCGTCTTTGCGCGGGGATAAACCTAACTCTTTAATTCTGCCGTTTATGAAATCCGTGTAAGTTTTCCCGAAATATGGCGTGAAGCGATAATTGTTTCTCGTCTGCTCGCTGTCTATCTGTGGATTTGACGCTTCGTATTTTTCGTCCCGTTCGTTTTCCTTTTCGATAGGCGCGACGTCTTGTTTATGGTATTTCTCCATATGACACACTAAATATGAAATAATAATTTCCCTCCTGATATTTGTTTTTATTCTCATTGAGCAAAGTGTGTAGAATTTCCTCTGCCTACTGTTTTATTAGTGGATTCACAGCCTCGCAGAGCCCACAACTTCGCCTGCGAAGTATAGTGGGCTACACTTTGCTCAATGGCTATCTATTTTGCTCTGCTTTTTCCTCAAAGTTTTCTCCCGTTATGGCGGGTAATATCGATTGTAATTTGTCATTGTTTTACCTCCCGAAAGACGACAAAAAAGCCGCTGATATTTTTTCTATCACCGACTTAAAACACAAGTATTAAGTTTTTATTTTCGTTACATAAAGCACCTCCGATTTGTATCCGTAGATAAAAAAATCCGTGCGATTTCGGTTGCCTAAATAGGCTCGTTCTTCGCACGGATTTTAATCCCGATTATTTAATTTTTAGTCGATTTTATCTAAAAAATCGTATCACAATAAAACCCACGCCGAAATCTCTCTTTTTTAACGATTTCAACGCCCGTCGCGGAATTGCAACACCTAATTGCAACTCTATGGTAAACGACGGTAATTATCCTTTCCGAGTCCACAAAGGGGAACGGAGAAATCGGACAACATCTTCACGCCCGACAATGCCTTACTTGCGGAGTAATGGCTTGACATTATATCAAACCTATTATAGTATAACATACGAACATTTGTTCGTCAAGTGTTTTTTGATTCTTTTTTGAATATCCCACAACGCAAGAAGTTTGATTTTCTGTGTGTCGTTTCCCATATTTCCTCCTGATTTTAGAATTAGAGCCGTCCGCATTGACACGAACGGCTCGTTGTTATTAGTTCATCTTATTTCTTTTTGGTAAATAGTGCTTTGATTTTTGCTCCGAGAGTTTTGAAGAAGTTGCCGATTGCCGTAAAGCCTTTCTTCAAAGCAACGCCCAAGTCTGCAAAAGTCTTTTTCTTGACTGCAAACCAGAAGATTGCAAATCCGCCGATTCCTGCAACCGCTACTGAACCGATTACGATACCTGCAATTTGTCCGCCCGAAAGTCCGTCCTTTTTAGCAGGCGGGGTGATTTCGCCACCGCCCGAAGACTTATCTTCATATACAGCCGTAAGGGTTTTTTCTCCCTCTACATTGAAGGTATATTCCTTTTTGGTGCTGACGATTTCACCGCTTTCGTCTTTCCAGCCAACGAACTCTTTGCCTTCTTTATCTTCTGCCGTTACGGTTACGCTTTCGCCGTGTGCATAGAATTTGCTTTCGCCGTTTATTACCACGTTATGCGTGCCGATTTTGGCAATTTTAAGTTCGGTGATTTCGTTCCCGTCTTTATCAAAGTGCTTTCCGCAAACCTTACAATCTTTGTGTTCTTTCACGCCAAATTCTGTGGTTGTTGCAGGCACTTCTGGTATCAAAGTGTCAAAGTCATGCTCGGCAAAATCAATATCAACTTCCTTTTCTTGCATAGCAAACGCAGTATTCACAAAGGTAGCGGTATATTTCATTTTGCCTTTTTCTTTGCAGGTTGCCACTGTGATTGTCGTTCCTGTTGCAGTTACCGTTTCGCTTTCGATATGGGCGCTGTCGTGCTTGCAAACTCTTTCCGCTTTGCAAGTGTTGTCACTCGTCCAAGTGTATTTTACTTCGCCCCAGTCGTGACCGAGTTTTTCGCCGTATGCCACTCCACAAACCGAGCAAACCGCTTTGTTTTCGCAAATTGCCGTTCCGCCAAAGTGTTCTGCTTTGTCCAAAATCTCCGAGCAACCGCTATGCGTGCATATGTGATAGTGATACTTTCCGTCTGCCGAATTGTGCCATTCGCTGTCTGCCGTATGCTCATAATGTCCCGCAGGAGTGATTTCAAAACCACACTTCGTGCATTTTACAGGGTTGGTTTCGTCAGCCTTTTCTCTGTCAGGGGTATGTGCTTCAAAGTTGAATTTGTTGTCGCAAGTCGAGCATTTATCCCAGTGTCCCGAACTGTCTTTTCCGCCGTATTGCGTTGTATTATGCGGTGCAAACCCGCCATACGTTGTTCTGCAAAAGTCACAAACCGCTTTGTTTTCGCAAGTTGCCTTTCCGCCCGAGCAATTTGCATTTTCAGTATGACCGCTATCTCTCTTGCAAGTGCGGGTATGTGTTCCGTCACCGTTGCTTACCCAAGCGTTCCAGTCGTGATTG
>CAKRNA010000005.1 GCA_934365195.1 uncultured Clostridia bacterium
GGCCTATTAGGATCTTTCAGCCCCGCCCTTGCCCTCTTTATCGCTTTTGCCACGCTAGACGTTGCCTCGGCTTGACCTATTACCCTGCTTTTTAGGATATTATCAAGGTCTAGTAATCTTCTAGATTCGTCCTCGGTAAGTTTCGTAACCGGGATATTCGTCCACTTAGACACCACTTCTGCAACGTCGTCACCCACGATTTCAGGTCTTTCCATAGTGCGCTTGTTTTTCCACTCCTCCATAGCGTCCTGACGCATTTGGAAAAGTCCTTCACGCTCTTTTTTTATCTTTAAAGCCTCGTCGTAATTTTCGTTATGCTTCGCCTCGTCCAGTTCGATTTGAAGTAGTTTTAAATTATCCTCTATCTTTTTTAAGCCGCTAGGAGTAGCAAGCACCGATATCCTCTTTTTGCTTGCTGCCTCGTCAATAAGGTCAATCGCCTTATCGGGCATAAACCTATCGGTAATGTACCTATCTGCCATTTCGCAAGCGGTTTTGATAGCGTCGTCGGTAATGATCACCTTGTGGTGCGCCTCGTACTTATCCCTTAAACCTTGCAAAATACGAATGGTATTTTCAACGTTAGGCGGCTCGACGGTAACGGGCTGAAACCTTCTTTCAAGCGCAGGATCTTTCTCGATATACTTCCGGTATTCGTCAAAAGTGGTAGCGCCTATCGTTTGAATTTCGCCCCTTGCAAGCATAGGTTTTAGTATATTTCCCGCATCAAGCGAGCCTTCGCTGGCGCCGGCATTCACTATGGTGTGTATCTCGTCAATAAACAAAATTATATTTCCGCTACTACGCACGGCACTAAGCACGGTTTTGAATTTTTCCTCAAATTCGCCACGGTACTTTGTGCCTGCCACGATACTAGCCATATCCAAACTGAACACACGCTTGCCTTTAAGTAGTTCAGGCACGTCGCCCGACACGATTTTTTCGGCAAGACCGTCTGCTATTGCGGACTTACCAACACCCGGTTCACCAACTAGCACGGGGTTATTTTTTGTTCTGCGGCAAAGCACTTGGATTATCCTTTCTATTTCGTCATCTCTGCCTATCACGGGGTCAAGCATACCTCTAAGCGCTTTTTTGGTTAGGTCAACGCCCATTTTTTCCAGTTCTTGAAGTTCTCCGTCATCATAATAACTAGGGCTTTTAATATTTCTATCGTACGACAGGGCGTAATCTTCTTCCTCTTCCTGCTGAGCCGCTCTCTTAATATTAGTTCTATCCTCTTCGTCCATTTGGTAGGAAGAATTAGAGCGAATATCGAACAAAAAGTCCCTTTTAATTGCGTTCACGTCCACGTCGTAAGCCTCTAAAATACGGTAAGCAACACACTCGTTATCGTCGATAATAGCAAGTAACAAATGCTCCGTGCCCACGTACTCTTGTTTAAGTTCGTTAGCAATTAACGAGGCAACTAATTTCACGTTTTTTGCTCTCGGGGTATAGTACGATTTACCGATATTAAAGGTAACGCCGCCCTTTGGATTTATGTAATTTTGCACTATTTCCTTGCTAATTCCGTGAGATTTAAGCACCTTACAAGCAACTGAATCGTTAGTGCAAAGCAGCCCGAACAAAATATGTTCAGTTCCCACTTGATTAGAGGTGGTAATTGCCACTTTTTCAGCAATTTCCAACGCAACTTTCACGGTTTTAGTATAATTATTCATATATCCTCCCGATGTTTGTCACAAAAAATTCTACGTCTATAATATTCTATCATACTTTTTACTATTAAAAAACGCTAAATAAAGGCTTTTTTGATTTTTTTTTGACGTTTAGCAAAATAATCAACCTTGAAATCCACGTTTACCCGATTTTTCGCCTAATTTACAGCAAATTTATGGGTTTTAGCAAAAATGGTTTTCAATTTTACCCACGCTATTAAATTTTAAAACGCAATTTAACAAAAAATCCTACCAACCAAATACTAACCAACCGATAAACCATCTCTTGCCTAACCTTAGCAAAACCTTATAACGAAAAAAGCACCTTTTCGGGTGCTTTTACTTATAATCTACTTTAAAATCGGCGTGTGGTAAGCCAAATTTCAAATTTTCTATATTTCTTCCTTTAAGTAACGATAAAACTCGTCCTTTAATTCGTCGTTTCTAAGTGCGTATTCCACTTGCGCTTTTAAAAAGCCAAGTTTGTCGCCAAGGTCGTAACGTCTGCCCTCATACTGAAGTGCGTACAAGCAGGATTCTTTTGCCATAAGGTCAAGCGCATCAGAGAAGTATACCTCGCCGTTCTCGTGTGGCTCTAACCTATCTATGTAAGAGTAAATTGCCGGTGACATTACGTATCTACCGATATTAACCATAGGTTTTTCGATGTATCTTGTTGGTTTTTCCTCGATAAAGTTTACTTTGTGCAAGTTGTCCTTTACCACGTCGCAATTTACAACGCCGTACTTTTTAGCGTCCTCACTCCTAACGTTTTCAACGGCAATTACGGTGTTCCCGGTTGCGTAGTATGAAGCAAGTAGTTGCTCTGAACAATTTGCCTTTTCGCCCGTGTAAATAAGGTCGTCACCAAAAAACAACACGAACGGCTCGCCGTTGGTAAAACTTTCGGCAAGTTTAACGGCAGCGCCCGGACCTCTCATTTCCTTTTGAACGTGGTAGTAAATATTCACGTCTTCCGGCAAAATGCTCCTTACGATATCAAGGTCCTTAGTTTTGCCGTTTTTCTCAAGGGTGTGTTCTAGTTCAAACGCCCTATCGAAGTGGTCGGTTATCATTTTTTTGTTTCTTGAAATTACAATAAGTATATCCTTTATTCCTGCCCTAACAGCCTCATCTACAAGGTATTGCATTGCCGGTACGTCCACTATAGGAAACATCTCCTTAGGAACGGACTTGGTTACCGGCAAAAATCTAGTGCCGAAACCCGCTGCTAGTATAACTGCTTTTTTAACTTTATTCATTTTCACCTACTCATTTTTAAATGCTATATATATGCGAATTTAATCGGTTGCTTTTTAAAGATTTTTTAGTTATTTTTTTTATTATAACACACTTTTCAAAATCTTTTCTCAACAAAACGAGATATTTGTATATTATTTACATTTTTTAAGATTTTTTGTGCTTTTATATTTAAAAAAATATGCGTAATTAACAAAAGATATTATTTTAAGTATCGTATTAGCATTTTAAACTATCGTTTTTGTAATTTTGTACTTATTTCACTTTTTTTAATTAAAACCGAATTTTTGCCGATTATTCGTAATTTTACTTAGTTTTAATATTATATTTTAATTATTCTTTAGTTTTTCACTAAAATACTACCCCGAAAACATAATTAAAACCTTGGCGCAATAATTATATTATTAAATTGCGTCGTTTATGACTCGTTTAGGTTTTTATTTTTTTAACATAATATGGTATAATAAAAATATGGACAAAGTGATTTTGCATTGCGATTTGAATAATTTTTACGCATCGGTAGAGATTGCCACAAACAAAGAACTTGGCGGAAAACCGATAATTGTTTGCGGCGATCCTGAAAATAGGCACGGCATAGTGCTAGCCAAAAACCAACTAGCGAAAAATTGCGGTATCAAAACAGGCGATACCGTGTATGAGGCAAAGGAAAAATGCCCGTCGGTAGTGCCCGTTCCACCCCACTTTGAAAAGTACGTTTATTATAGCCGCAAGGTGTTTGAAATATATAATAATTACACCGACAAAATAGAATATTTTGGAATTGACGAATGCTGGCTGGACGTGACGGGAAGTATAAAATTATTTGGTAGCGGCAAGGAAATTGCGGATAGGCTTAGGCAGGAAGTTAAGGATAAATACAACCTTACTATCTCGGTCGGAGTATCCTTTACAAAGCCCTTTGCAAAACTTGGTAGCGACCTAAAAAAGCCCGATGCAACCACCGTTATTGATAGGTCAAACTTTAAAGAAGTTGCGTGGAATTTGCCGTGTGGCGACTTGATTATGGTGGGAAGGCGCACCGAGAAAAAACTAAACGAAATGGGCATAATTACTATCGGCGACCTTGCAAGAGCAAACCGTGATATTATGCGTGAAAAATTTGGAATTGTCGGCGTGAACCTTGTAAATACAGCCCTTGGCATCGATAACGAACAAGTAAGATACGCAGGCGAATCCGTGCCTCCGAAAAGCGTTAGTAACGGCACTACTACTAAAAGCGATATGACGAACAAAGAGGACGCAATTAGGGTTATTTACGCCCTTAGCGACCTTGTTGCATACAGGCTTAGAAAACTGAATATGAACTGCTCCGGCGTGGGCTTATTTTACAAATACAACGATTTTACGGGCGAGCAAAAGAATTGCAAACTGCCATTTACCACCGATAGCGCAACTGAAATAGGCAAAATCGCTAGTAGCATTTTGGTCAATTCGGTAAATTTTAACTACAAACCGCTTAGGGCAATCACAGTAAGTTGCTACGGATTAAAGCAAAACGACGAGGGAAGTCAAGTCACATTTGACACTCCTCGTCTTGAAAAAAACAAAAAAATCGACGAAACGCTGGATAAAATCAAGTCTAAATACGGCTACGACAGTATAGTTCGTGGGGTTCTGGTAGGCAACGACTTAAACAAGAGCCTCCACGCCGACGACGACTTCAAGCCTTTCCAACGTTAAATAAAAAAGCGACGTTTGTCGCTTTATTTTATTATATTATTTGTAAATATTTGGCGCTTTTATCTTACAATTCTCATATATTTTTCGCTTTTTTAACTTTAACTTGCTAAAAGCATACTTTCGTTCTCAAAAAAAACTTAACTTTGTATATTTTTAATAAAGTTTTGCCATCGCAAACCACGAATTTAGCAAAGTTTTACACTTGTTTAAAATCAATTTGCGTGCGCTCTTAAAACGTAATTATGCTTTAAAACCATTCGATTTCGGTAGTTTTATTGTTTAAATCGCCTACTACCCTATTCGTCAAAATCGTTAATGGTAAGAAAGATTTTCATAGGCATTTTTTTAATTAAAAGTAGCGTAATAAAGCCGGTAAGCATGCCACACGCCGAGCCTATTACAATTAGATACGGAAGGTACACAAACACGGCTGCCGTGCCCATTACAAGCGACGCAATCACCACTTGTACGGCGTTGTGAACAATCGCCTGCACCGACGATATCATAATAAGGCTGTTCTTATTCGCCTTGATTAAAAGTATGCCTATAACAAGGCTAATCAGCCCTGACGGAATACTAAACGCCATAGCAAAAAAGTTACCCGTAAACAGCGACACCAAAAAGCATTTTGTAACTAGCACCACCGTAGCAGGCATCGTGCCAAACGCAATATAGGTAAACAGCACCACCACGTTACTAAGCCCAAGCCTAATCATAGGCAGCATAGGGATAATCGGCGGAATAATATTTTCCACGATGCCCAGTATCAGCGCCACGGCAAGCATAAGGGCAATATAAGTCAATCTTTTCACCTTTTTACTTCTCATATCACCGTGTCCACCTTTGCATTTTTGCCTACAATTTCCACCACTAATCTGTGCGGTAAGCAGGCTATAACCTCTCCCGTTTTGGATATTTTACCCATATCCACGCAATCGTGATTTTTACAAGTTGCGGATTTAACGTAAACCGTACCGTTTTTAATTACTATTACGTTTGCGTTTTCCTCGCCATCGTATGACAAAGCAATTTCCCTGTCTTCGTGCAGGCTATAAGTATATTTCACCTTGCCGTCCACCCTTATCACCACCCTGTCGCCTTGCGGATTGCAAAGCATAACAATCACGCCGATAAGTGCAGCCAGAACGACCAGTAAAACCACTACGTCTGCCTTTTTAAAATACCCCGCCTCTTTCAAGTTGGTTACGTTTGTTTCGTTGTCGTACTTTTTCATTATAGTTTAGTAAAATTCTTTACTTCCTCGTTAAAAGCAAAGGAGGTTTCGCCCAAAACCTTGTATTCTCTTGCGTTGTTTATCAGTATCACTCCGCTAATTTCGTCAGCGTAGTTTTTATTTACAAATTCTTCGGCGCTTTCTATGGTTTTAAATAGCACCAACGAGGTTGCAACGGCATCTGAAACCGCTCCGTTTTTGCCTATCACAATAGCCATAACGATGCTTTTTCCGGTGATTTCACAAGGTGCACCCGTTGAGGTGTCGATAATGTGGTGATACAATTTGTCACCGATTTTGTAGTTTCTTTCGTACACACCGGAGCACGAAATACTTTGGTTATTCACACTTGCAACGCCTATAATTCCGCTTTCGTCCTTGTTGTACTTAAATGGATTTTCCAGCCCTACTTTCCAGTCCTTGTTGTAGGTGTACACGTTGCCGCCAAGGTTTACCAGCCCGTTATCAGCCACCGAATTTTTGAACACGTCGTAGCACTTTTCCACGGCGTAACCCTTAGCAATTCCGCCAAGGTCGATTTTAGCGCTTTCGCCACCTACAAAGCAATCCTCCGTCTTGTAAACGGTGTTCGATACGGTGTTTACAACAAAAGTAGCGCCCGTTACGTCCTCCTCGTATCTTTCTACAAACCTTATCTTTTCAAACTTTTTGCTAAGCGCTATGCCTTTATCGATCAGCGCTTGCTCCGGCACGGTATGTTCTGCGTTTTTGTTAAATTTATTTGCCGAAAAGCCCCAAATATCCACCAAAGTGTAGGACGCAGGGTTAAATTTACCTTCCGTTTTTACGTAAACGTCATAGGCAATTTTAAGTAGTTCGATAGTTGTCGGGCTCACGGTTACGGCGTTTTTCTTGCCAAAACTTGCGTTATTTATCTTTGAAATATCGCTAGTTTCCTTGGTCGGATTAGTCAGTTTATCCACCTCGCTAACGGCAGCGTAAATTTTGTCGCCGATAGGCCCTTGATTTACAATATTTGCCTTGATAATGGTTTGAAGACTTATGCCGCCCATAAAATCGTAGTCAACGTACGTTTTTGCTGTTGGCACGCCAAGGTAAAGCCCTAACGCAACCGCCAAAACCACCACAATAGCAACTAAAAATATTATCGTTTTTTTCTTAGATTTATCCATAACTTTGATTATATATTATATTGATATAATAATCAACATATTTTAGCAAGCGAAAATTATTGTCCTTTCGTGCTCGCTTTATTTAGTGCTAAATTACAGTTTAGCAGCAACTTTCCTGCAATTTTATTTGATTATTCGCTTTAATTTGTAAATTTTGCCATTTTCAATATGTTTAGGTATCTATTTTCACATGGCTTAATTGTTTTTAATAAAACTTAAACGACTACCGTTTTAGGCATTGTAGTTTTGCCTTATTTTCAGGGCTTATCCTAAAACTTTCACGTGCTTTTTGAATGGCTTTATTGTGTGTAAATTTGTCCAAATTGCCACTTTTTAGCAAGTTGTAGCCCTTGTCAAAATCCTTAATAAGTATTTCGCAAACGCCCCAAGCAATCGCCATATTTACGTAGTACTTGTCGCTTTTTACTAGGGCAAATATCCTAATCACTTCGCTTATATGCTCGCTATCCAAAAAATATCTAAAAAGCACCACTATGCAGGCACGCAGCACGTACTCATCACAAGAGCCGAGTTTCGAGGTAAAATAGTCAAAAACTGCCTCTTTGTTTTGCGATTTTTCAAAGTCCTTAAACCCCATAAGCACAAGGTCGTTAATCGCCCAGTTATCATTCACGCTTAGCCACTTATCCAAAAGGACGAATTTTTCATTTATAGGAATTTTGGCATAGTTAATCACCAGCCCAAACACTATCCTCTCCTCGTGGTAGCCAAGAAGCACGCTGCTTAGGTACTCGTCAGGGACTTTTGCCACTTCTTTTGCCAGCCTCTTTAAGTGCGGCGACCTTACGCCAAGTATATTTTCCGTGTTTGGAATCAGTTTTTTTGAAAAATTTTTATAATTTTCCTCACTAAGACTAACCAGCCTTTCTCTTACTTCTTTTCCTGTCATATTTCCCTCTAATTTATTATCATTACGAAAACAAGTTTTGTCAATGCTTTGCCAAAATTTAAGGCAAAATAGCGTAAAAAACATAAAAGCGCCAAAAAAAACCGTAATAAAAAAATAACCTTGACCACAAACGTGCAAGGTTACCGTGAAATTATCATATTTAGCCGTATTTTTGAAATCGGGCTAAATACTAGCGATACAGAGATTTGTTTCGCCCTAGATGGTGCCGTGTGGCATAATTTGTACGAACCTATGTTAGAAGAAACAGCGGTTTTATCCGCCGTTTCTATCTCTTTTTCTGTTTTTATGACGTGTTCTTTCGTTAATTTTAGGTGTTCGGGGCTATCCGTAAAGTTGTAAGCAATCACAATCTCATCGTCATATAATATCACTTCCCGAACGAAGGCGTTTACTATTAGTTTTCGCACTTTTATATCGTCTGTGTTATCAAACACGAATTTACTTAAATACATCTCTATATCGTCCGCAGTTAAGTATGTGTAACTGCGGGCTTTTTCTTTAAGGATTTCCACGTCGTATTGCGATATTAGATTTTCAAGTTCGGTCAGACGGCTTTTCGTCGTTTCGGTAATTATGCCTTGCTCGATTGCCTTTACGATATTATTCTGCGCTTTTACCGCCTCGGCGCGTTTCTTTTCAATAAGTTTCAAAGCCGTGTTGTCTGCGGTTTCTTTTTTATGTACGCTGTATATGCTTTGCGCAATCTTCTTGATATTGTTCACGCTCGATAGCATTTGCGTCGTTGCGTTTATAACCGTATCTTCGATAAACTGTTTTTGCACTCTGCCCATATTACACTTTGCACGCTTGCGACGTTTGGAAAGGCAAATATAGTAGTAATGAATTGCACCTGTATGAGAAGTTCCGCTTTCACCGCCCATTCTATGCTTACAATCTCCGCATATAAGTTTGCCCGAAAGGATATAATCAAATATTTCTTTTTTACGGCTCGGCGCAAGTTTGTTTTCTTCGTTTATTGCGTTTACCTTGTTCCAAAGTTCGTCCGATATAATTCTCGGAAAGATATTATCGTATAATTCTCCTTGATGTTCCACAACGCCCGTATATCTTTTGTTGTGCAGAATGAAATACAAATACTTTTGGTCTACAAGTTTTCCGTTTTTTCTGCGACAACCGCATTCCTTGAATTTATCCGTCTGTTTCTATACCTGTTCCCATATAACTACATTTGAAAACTGTGATAGAAGCGGTAAAAGCCATTTTAATATCCAACGCTTTGTCGTGTCGTAATTTGAATCGTAAAACACCGCGCCGACAATCGCTTCGATATAAGGATCGTGTCCTTTGTTCACAACTTTTTCGTGATCAGGGACATCCGAATCCGATTGAAAGTGTTTTGCATTGTATGCATATCCGATCAAACCGCATTTCAGCATAATATTATGCATAATTTCATTGTTTTCAAGTTTACTTTTTATCTGCGTAATTTCACCTTTTGTAGTTATGCCTTTCCTATATAGATAATCGGCAATAACGGATTTCAACACAGTATCGCCGATTGTAGCGAGTCCGTCGTTAGTGTATTCGCTATGATTTTTGCCTTCTCCGATAACTTCAATTTTCTCCGACCTCATCGCCTTTGAAAGCCACGCGATATCGTTAAAATGGTAATGTATTTTAATTTAAAGTTCGCGCATTTTTTGATATACAACGACTCTATCCATCAGATTTTATCCCCGTTGAATATAATTTTATCCGACATATTTACTTCCACTGATTTACCGTTTTTATCCATATCGAACCAAGAAACATCGTTTTTGTATCTGTCCGTTAAACACAAAATGCGTTGATTTTCCGAGCCGAGTAACCTACGTTTTGTTTCTTTTTCTTCCTTTTTGTATGCTCCATCAAGCACAAGGTCTATGCCGGCAAGGACATCCGAAACTTCTTCGTATTTTCTGCCCGTAAACGATATAACGCCAAGTCCGAGTTTCTTTATTTCGTCGGTTAAAATCGGAAGATTCTGCTGGCAAGTTGGTTCTCCGCCTGAATACGTTACGCCCTCAATGCCAAAGTCGTCAATCGACTTTTTAATTACCGAAATAATCTCGTCGATCGACATAATATGGCGCGCAATAAACGGCTGGTAATTAGGGTTACAACATTCGTTGCAATGAATATCGCAACCCTGAAACCATATGCATAATCTTTTGTGCGGACCTTCCGTTTCCGTACAACGGTTGATACTCGCAACGTTAAACTTAATCATTGTCGAAATCAAATCCAAGCCCGTTTTTCGCTGTCTTTACTACGATTTTCGAGCCTTTCATCGACGGTAATTCTTCTTTATTTTCAAACATAAACATAGCAAGCTCGTCAAGCAATTTATCGTTGATTGCGTTAAGAATATCTCGACCGCCTTTACTGCTGTCCGCTCCGCCGAGAACGTAATCTATAAATTTGAGTTCGTCTTCAAATTCAAGGTCGATACGATACTTTTCGGATATTGCTTTCTGCACGGGACGAAGTTTCGATTTTGCAATTTTTACACTGAATTCCCTGTCTTTAATGAAGTTAAACGGAACGATATTGCTGTAACCGATACGACCGAGAATTTCGGGACGTTTGATTTCGTTATCGAAATAGTTTTTAACGATTTTTATAAACTCTTCCGCCACTTCTTCATTAGAACCGTTTGACGACACTTCCGATGCCCCGAGATTTGACGTAAAGATAATTACGCTTTCGCTGAAATAAACTGTTTCGCCCTTGCTGTCGGTAAGTCTGCCATCTTCAAGAATTTGCAGGAAAATATCCAATATTCTCGGATTCGGTTTTGCCGCTTTTTCGATTTCGTCGAATAGAATTATGCTGAACGGTTTTTCTTTTACGGCGTTGGTAAGTTGCCCGCCTTCTTCATAACCGACGTATCCCGGAGGCGCACCGATAAGTTTCTGATCACTGTTTTCCTGCGCATATTCCGACATATCGAAGCGAATACAAGCCTGTTCGTCGCCGAAAAGGAATTTTGCAAGCGCCTTTGAAAGTTCGGTTTTACCTACGCCCGTAGGTCCGACAAAGAACAGCACGCCTTTCGGAGCGGAGCGAGAAGACGATTTATGTATTCCAGTAAGCCCCATATAAGCCTTAACGACGACTTTTTCAATCTTTTCGATAGCTTCTTCCTGACCGACTACACGTTCGCTTAAAATCTTTTTGATGTTTTTAACCGACTTATAGTCGAGTTTTTCCCAAGGATTGTCTTTTTCGCCGTACTTAAACAGCAAGTACAACTGCTCGAACGGCATTTTGCCTTCTTTTCTCGAAAGGCGTGCCATCTGAACGATTTCACGGTTGGTAAAATCGTCGAGCATATCGACGTATTCGTTAAATTTATCCGAAGTCAGGAGCGTTTCGCCGGGTTTGAGTTTTACGTCAAATCCGCTCTCGATTTTTTCCATCATTTTAGCGCGTTCTTCTCTGTCGGGTTTTGAAAGAGTAAGACAAGCAACTTCGGGATTGCCCTGATAAAAAGAAATCGGGAACATTGCAAGTTTGCTCGTAACAAGAATAACCGTGCTTTCGTTTACTTCGGCAGACAAATATTCCGTTTTTTTGTCTTTTATCGCTTTTCCGAGCATTGTGATAAGTTCTCTCTCGTCGGGAGGTAATTGCCCGCCGCTTGAAAAAAGATAATCAGCCCAATTCAGCACGAAAGCAGTCTTTCTGTTCGACTTCTTCAAGTTTTTGAATACGATATTGAAAATCTCGGCGGGTTCTTTGAACTGACCGCTGCCCGTTTTTTCTTCCGCTTGCGGCTGATTTTCTTCGTCATCGTCAAAAGAATAAGAGTCGCCTTCAACTTCGACCTCATCGATTACGGAAAGCCTTGAAATATCTCCGTCTATGCCGTCGATACGGTCCCAATACAAAACGCCATCATACTCCATACCTTTGAGCATATCCATAAGATATTGCTTCAAATCAACGATTTGCTTTTTGTCGTTAAGATACACGTCACCGACGTTGCCGTCGATTATTACGCACCTCTTGATACCGACTTCGCGTTTTAACCTGTTAAACGTAGTTTGTAATGCCATTATTTTCACCTCTTATTTGTGTTTGTTTTTACCGTCTGGTACTTCATAGACGATATTTTATCGGGATTGCTCCATATTTCCTGCATTTTGGTAACGTGTAAACCGTAAACTTCTTCCAAATCGTTCAGAAATGGCTGTATATCCTTTTGGCACGCCTGTCCTTCGTAACCACGGAAGTCGTAAATAAATTTACCGTCCAAAAACACGCGGAATTCCGCTTTTTCGCCGCTTGCTTTCAGTCCGACCAAAATCACTTCGTTTGTGTCGCGTTTGATTTTTATGTTCTTTTTATCCACGATAAATCCGCGGGCGGTTATCGCAGACATTATGATTTTCAGCGACTTCTGACGAATTTTTTCGCCTACGATTTCTTCCGTTGCTGCCGATCTTATTTCTGAAAGCGGTTTATTCTCTGTTATGACTTTATCGATGATAGTCTTTTCAACTCGTGCGGCTTCGAGTTCGCGGCGAATTTTTTCACGCTCTTTTTCGATACGCGATTCATAAGTTTCGTTTTTGAGTTCTTTGCCCGCTTTGATTAGATCATCGCCCGAAAGCGTATCGTTTTTCAGATATGCAAGGTAAGTAAACTGCCTTTCCGTTTCGTCCTGAATAGAATCGAGAAGTTTTTGGATCTCGGCAGGGATTGTAACGACTCCGTTTGCTTTATCTCTCAATCTTTTTTGATTTTCTTCGATACTGCTTTCAAGCAAACTTTGATAAAGCGCGCGCATTTCGACTAATCTTTTAGCAGCCAACTCGTTTACTTGATTTTGTAATTCTTGCGCCGCTTTATCCACGTTATCGGCAGAATTCAGTCTTAATCTGTCGCTATCTCCGCTTACAACGCCTTTTTTCGCCACTTCTTTTGCCTGCGATTTTAAGTTTTCGATTTTTCCAGTGAGAGAATCTCGTTCTTCTACAATCAATTGTTGTAATGCCGCCGCCCGACTATTGCGTAAACTTTGCGAGCCGCTCTCTATTTCTGAAAGCATCTGATCGAGTTCGGCGATCTGCTTTTCGGCGACTTCGCAAATGCTTTCGCATCTTATCGCCATCGCCTCGTAGTCTATTTGTACCTGATGACTCATTTGCGTTCCTCCTTTATGGCAAATACTATATCGCGCCAATTTTCAATCGTTTCTCTATTGAAAGGTATTTGTGACTTTTCTGGATGTTGCAATCCGTTTCTACACATACGAAGTTTATGTAATGCGGATTCTTGCTTACCGTCGAGAAAGCCTTTATCTTTTGCCATAACGAGTAAATCGTGTGCAGACGTCATAGGTTCGGTATTAAGCATATCTCTTAAATCGTATTGCAGTTTTACGAATAAATCGCAAATTACGTCTTTATATTTTCCGCGTGCAATCTGCTCGTCAACGTATTTTTTCGTAATTTTTTCGGGATGAGAAGATGCGCTGCGCTCAATAGACAACAAATCGTGAATCGGCTCGTAAATCTCTATAAACTTTCTGATTACAGCATAGGATTTAGACGCGTATTTCTCGTATTTTGTCACCGATTTTAACTCCGAATTAAGCGTGGCGTAAGCATCGAAAAATTCGTCTTCGTTATAATCGTCTTTAAGCGTATACTCCGAAAGGCTCTCTATCCCGAGCATATCGTTCAGTTTCCACAAATTCCGTTTAATATTACAAAAAGTATTACCAAGATCGGAATCCGAGTAAATTTCTTCGTTATTTACAACTTTCTCGGCAAAATCCGCCACCACGTTCACAACGCTTAAAACGGCGTCAACAGTAAAACCTGCGCTTAAAAGTGCTTCGTAAACAATATCGCCATCTTCCGTTTTTATCATTTCATCCGCAAAGGCGGAAACGTAGTCGAAGGCGTTCATCCCGAGTGTTTTTCTGAGCGGATTCAACACCGATGATTTATAAATCGCATTATCGATTTTTATCTCGCTTGCGCTTTCTTCAAACAATTCCTTTGCCGTCGATACAAAATGGTTTTGCCACTCGGCATTCTTGGTAAAGGCGTTATTCAGTTTTAATACAACTTCTATCTTTTCATCAACAGTTTTTGTGTTTTCAAACAGCGCCCTGATAGTTCTACCAAAATACGAAGAGTCTTTCAACGCGGCGACCGTAAACAAAACCACTTTTGCAACGTCGTCTTTTGCAACGTCGTCTTTTGCAACGTCGTCGGCAAAATCCTTTTGTATGTAATACTCAAAGATTTCTTCTACCGTTTCTTTATAGCGCGTTTCATCTAAAACGCTTTCGGTAAGTAGCTGCATTTCAAACGTATCGCCCAACTGACTGCAAGGCATTTTTACGTTTACTGCGGAATAGTAGTGAAGTGCGAAAGTATCGAGCAAAGCAAACTCGGCGTTTCCACCTATTTGACTAAGTATTTTTGCCGAAAAATCTTTATCCGTTCTTAAAACGTTATCCGTCCTGTCGGTCGCAAGTCTACCGCCGTCAATAAATATTTTACATGGTCTTTTCGCCTGTTTGGATACGTCGTTCGGGATATATGCTCCCACGATATCGGTAAGCTCGGAAAGCAACACCGTCGGCACGTCTACCGCATTTTTAAGCGCGTCCACAAACTTATACTTTTCTTTGGCAAGCAAACATTTAGTCATAAATGCGGATGAATACCACTTGTTAAAATATGTGATTTCGTCCGACGTTTCAAACGAAAACACAACGCCGCTTTTGTTTATTATAACTTGCGTCCCGTCCTCTTTTCTGACTTGTTTTTCTTCTCCGACCTCGGGTATTTCAACTTCGACAACGCGTTCTTCGGCTTTTAGCCCTACTTTTGTCGGATTCGCTTCGATATAATCTTTAAGTCCGCTTACGTCTATCGTTTTTCCTAAGAACCTTTCGATATCTTCGTAAAGAACGGACGAATCGAGAGAGGTATACGGAAGCGAATAACTCACGTCGAATTTCCGCGTTACGGGGCTATAAAAAATATCTTTGGTCTTAACTTTTTCTTCGCCTGTGGGAATCGCGCCTTCACGGAACATTTTTCTGCCTTTCGCTGTAAGCGAAACGTCTTTTATTCTGATTTCCGAAAAATATTTCGGATTCATAAAATGCGACGGATCGTAGTCGTAAGCGAGTATTTCCGTGCCGATAAGGTTTGAAATTTCTTTCCCGAAAATATAGTACAAATCTCTCGGAATGCCAAATTTAAGAAGCACGTCGCATATTTTGTCTTCCGAACCCGCAATTTTTTCGATTACGTCGAGTATAATATATGCAACGCCCGACGCCTTCCTTACCTCGTTATATCGCACGTTTACTTTATAGACGAGTAGCGGAAACGGAATTGCCGTAGTGAATTTTAACAAACTTTTCTCTTCCATTTTACTCTCCTAAAATATCTTTCGCTGCAAGTATTCTTCCGCGGAAATTTATCGTGTCGATAATTTCTTTGTAAACGTGGAAGTTGATTTTATCACGGCTATGGTCGCCTTCGAGATCGGGAAGGTCAATAACGCCCGCTTCCGATAAAAACTTTTTCGAGCCGACTATAATCAGAAGTTTTCTCGCTCTTGATAAGGCAACGTTGATACGCTCGAATTTTTTAATAAATTCCGCATCGTACCTTGCGCCGCTCGGATTTCTTACCATCGAAACGATAATGATATCCCTTTCATCGCCTTGGAAATCGTCAACGGTACTGATAACGAGTTTTTCGTCCGGTTTACCCGAAAAGCCCGAAAATTGATAGCCTTTGCGTTTCTTTTTTATTAGTCCCGCCTGATCGCCGTATGTACAGATGATACCCGCGCTCGGTCTTTCGTCGATTTTCCTTGACGGATCGACGATAATTTTATGCTCGGAAACAAGCCCTTTCGCCGCTTTATCGAGTTCCTTTAATAGCGTTATCGCAACCTGCGCTTCCTGCTCGTTGATTTTGGACGTACTGCCTTCGAATGCGCTCGATTCTTTTTGGTCGCAATCCACAAAATATATGTGCCGTTTGGGATCGATAATGGTATTCCCGTTGATTTTTACGGTAAGATTATGCTCTTTTTCGTCGTCTTGTTGTTTTTTACCTACAACAAGCCCTTTACCGTTGCCGCCGTAGAAATGATTGAACACTTCCATAATGTGGCTGTGACAACGATATTGCTTATTAAGCATTACTCTGAAATCGCCCGGAACTTTCTCGTACAACGTTTTGAAGAAACATTCTTCATATAACTTTGTATATCCGTCGTTGATTTCCTTTGTGATTTTTTCTACGTCAAGTCCGTCGAAATCATCTCCCCGCATATGCCGCAAATCGTACATAGGCGGAAGTTGACGATGGTCGCCGACGAGAATAACCGTCTTGCCGTATAAAATAGGTATCAGCAAATCAAGAAAAGACGACTTCGACACTTCGTCTACGATTACAACGTCTATGCCTTGCGTTCTGATATCTACCGATACGATTCCGTATTCACCGAGTTCGGCAAGTTGCGATGGCGTGAATCTGTCGCGGCTTGTACAGGTAATACCGAAAACGTTTGCCGAATTGTAAAGTTCTCTCGTATATGCGGCTCTGTCTTCCTCTAAAATATCTTCCTGCGACAAGTATTTTACGATATCCTTATACATCGGAATTTTTATTTTGTTTTCGGAAGACGAAGCATTATACTCGGTTTCAAGCCTGTTCCACTCTTCATTGATTATATCGAAAGCCGTTTCAAGATTGTCCGAATCGTATTCCCTGACAATTCCGAATTCGCGGAAAAATCTCGTAATCTTTTGTTTTAGTCCTGAACTTAATTCGCCGTATTCCTCAATTCCGGGATTTTCTCCGAGTTCTTCATATAAACGTTTTTTCTCGCTTATTTGGATTTTTAGTTCGTTTATTTTATCGGATATAGCGTTTTCGTTGTTCTCGCTTATACCTATTGCTACTTCGATTATATTTCTCTGTGCGTTTACAATATCGGCAAGTTTTGCCTTAAATTGCGCAAGTTCGGAAGGCAATTGTTTTAATATTTCCTTTGCCCTCGTAATTTCCGGAACAAGAAAGTAAATCACGCTTTCGGCAATATCGAACTCCGAATTATTTTCGTATTCTTTAATCTTTTTGCCTACGGCAATCAACTCGCCTTGATTCTTTTTATATTCTTCGTAATTAGAATCTCCTTCATTCGGTGCTTCGTCCGTATCGGGATCTCGCAAACTGCTCAAAACGTTTCGCAAAGCACGCTGGCGATTTTTTAATTCCACAATCGCGTCTTCACTCAAAAACCGCTCTAATTCTTTGTTTATTGTCTGAATATCGGCATTAACAAGTTCGGCGACCTTATCGAGCGTCACTTCCTCAAAACAAGCAAAGCACTTTAACAGGTTTTCTACTTGTTCGGCGAATTTATCCAAGACGCTGCTATCTGCGCCTTCGCCCGAAAAACGATACGATTCGACGTATTTAAGCGTTCTCGTATACTTTTCGGTATCTTCTTTTGCGGCAAGAAGTTTTTCTCTTAAAACTTCGTTTTCTCCGGTTAAACGGTTTATTTCTGAAAGCAAATTGTTCCGCTTTCTTTCCGTATCTGCATTCTCCCGTTGCAATTTCAAAAGGCGATCGTAATCAAGCCGAAGAGATTTCATCGTCGAATCGAATTCTTCTCTCGTTTCTTTGTAATTGTCGTATCTTGCTACTTGTTTTTCGAGATTTCCGCAAATATTAAGGTAGAAATTATCAACAAGCCTTTCGGGACTGTAATTCGTTTCTTTACCGTTTTGCGACGGAATAAGACGAAGCGGACGTATTTCGGGTATTTTGGGCAATCTGTCAAATACGTTATCGATTGCCTTATGTGTTTCGGAAGATATTAAAACTTTCTTACCGCGTTTCGTCAATTGTGCCGTAATTTCGGCTATTACCTGCGTTTTTCCCGTTCCCGGAGGACCTTGCAACAAGAAGATACTTTCGCTTTGAAGCGCGCGTTTTACTGCGAGTTTTTGACGGTCGTTCAAACTTTCAAGACACCACTCGGGATCTTTGATTTCTTCTACGGAAGATTGCGCAAGCGTTTCGGGCGAAAAAAGATACGTCGGCAAGAACGGATTTTTAACGTACCCGCCCAAAATCGAAGTCAACGCCTTTTCTTGCCTGTCTATTTTTGCTTTTTCCGCACGATTATCGTAGGTAAGATATTTCGGCTCAATTTCCTCTATTTGCTTTTCGATTTCTTTTACTTTGTCCGTGATATCTTGCGGACGGAAGTAAATCTGATAACGGCGTATCGTTTCGTTCTCGATTTTATCAGTCTTATCTGCGTTTAATTTTTGAAGTAGAACATTTTTTATTTCGGTTTTCTCGGAATCAATACTCTCCGCATATTGAAATTCTAATTGATTTTTCTTTTCCTTTTTAAGTTTATCCAGTTCCTCCTGACAGCGTATTGCCAAACTCTTTTGCTTTTTCTCGATAAGTGCCGTATTTCGACGAATATAACAATCGCGCAAAGAAATCTGCGTCTTCACTGTTTCTATACGCTTATCGTATTCATCGTTTAATGCCGATTCTTCACCGTGTAAAGCATCGATCTGTCTATCTTTTTCGGCGGCAGACAATTTTGAGCGTCTAATTTGGTCTATTTCGGCACGAATTAAGCCGAGCCGTTTCTTTCTATCGTTTTCTATCGGCACGATAAGTTGAGCAATCTCGCTTTGGTATGCCTTGTATACGTCTTTATCAGAATTATTTATAACGTCGGAATCGAGTCTATCGTCAAGCTCTGTATTGTATTCAATAAGTTGTACGTCGTATTTTTCTTGCGTTTTAGCAGAAACGTCTGCAATATAACGATTCACCCCGGCAAGAATTATGCCGTTATACTTGCTGTCGATTTCTCCGTATCTTGCAGTCAAATCTTTTTCGTAATTCTTGTCGAGAGCAGATAAATCAGGCTCTATGTCTATGTATGTGAATAAATATCGTTCGCCGAGAAGATACGATTTGATACTTCTGATATTACCTTTATCGTCCGATTTCGGCGGATACGGCGACAATCCCATAGCGTCCCGAGTATATCGGTTTAGGTTAACCTCAAATTTCGGCTTCCCTTTTCCGTTTCTGCCAACCGTTTCGGATAATATTTCTTTTCTATTCTTTTCTATCACAACGCAAATCAGCGGAAAACCGTCGGCTCCCGCCACTTCTTTCGATAATATTATCTGCTCGCTTTTGCCGAAATCTTTAATTCCGTCCAAAAGAAGTCCCGAGAAAGTCTCTTCGTTTCTGCGATACGACTCTTTCGTTATCATATATGCGTCGCAAACGTGAACGTCGGTAATCTCTTCGCAACGCTCGGATTGTTTTGCTAAATAGTATCTGCGAAAATCGATATATCGCCCCCATTGATTAAAAATACCAATCGCTTTATCGGGGTTAGGAACGGGAAATAGTTTGGTGGCTATTTCATTTACAAAGTCGTTTGTAAGAACAGAATCGTACAATTTTGCATCACCGTAATCGGGAACCAAAATCGGATTTCCGGTATTTCTGCTATATATTTCCTTCTTTGCAAACGCGCAAAGCGAGTAACAAAAAACTCGCTTTTCTCCGTATTTTACCGTTCGCCTGTCTATCAAATCTATCCCTTTTACAGATATTCCCGTAATGTTCCCAAATGTAACGTCGCCGATTATTATAAAGTCGTATGTTTCGGGCAGAATATGGCAAGAGTTTTCATCCGCTTCGGGGCGAATTACGATATTACGCAAAATCTTATTCCCACGCTTATTTTCGTCCATCGCTCTGTCAAACGAAGGCAAAGATACGTTGTAATATTTAGGCGTAGACGGAAACGTGTATCCGATAAATTCTTGAAGAGTGTCAGGCGCATAACCGCCGAGTTTTCTTTTCATCGTTTCGTATTGCTCGTTTAACGATTGCGTGAAAAAGTCGTTTCTCCCCCAAGCCTTATCACCTAAACCTTTATCCAAATTATCCAAGAAATTCAGATATAAGTAAGCCATTTTACTCCCCCTTCGTAAACTTACGATACTTATCGAATATATCTATATAATCCAAAAATTCTTTTATTTCCGCAGGCGACATACCGTCTATAATCCCACCGACTTTATCGAGTATAACGCTTTTCGTAAACGGATCGAGTCCGTTTAATGCTTGTCCCGCAGTTAGTTGCTGTTTTAACGCATCGTTTTCGCTTTGTAATCTTTCAAGTTCGTTTGTCAGATTTTCCACAGAAGAAAGCGACTGCTTTTTATCCTGAATACTGTCTTTCAGAATACTCGAAATTCTGTTAACGTATTGAGCGAGAATATCGGGATCGGACTCATCGAGAACCAACTCCAATTCATCTTCGCTTTCCTTCCCGAAAAGATAGAAGATTTTATATTGCTTATCTTTAGGGATATCCGAAAAGTTTTCAAGATTCCGATAATTGTAAATCGTCGCCTTGGAAATTTCGAGATATTTAATTAAATCCGTAACTTTAATAGAAAATTTTGTAACGAGTCTTTCAAATAATTTTGTTGTCATTCTTAGCACCTTCTTATCTATTTGACAATATTATACCATATTAAAATAGAAAGTCAATATGTTCCGTCTAAAATAGTCTATTTTGATTTTTATGTTTCTGATATAACCGGCTTTTTCTGTCTTATATACCACAATTTATCTTTTTTCGCTTTATTGAACACCATACTACACAAAAAGGAGCCATATCATTGACTCCTTTTTGTCGATAACCGACACATATATTTATTTGTCTGTTTTACCATCTTTCACTTCAAGCGCGGGCTTGTCGCTTGCATTGAGCAGAGAAATTACCGATTGTCCCAACTGACTTTCGATATCAGTTCTTGCATTTTTTGCTACTTTTCCGCCTCTTTTTGCAATCGTTTTACTTTCTTCAAACGTATCGGGCTGTTCCCGTTTCGATATCGCCGTCGTCGTAACTTCTGCAAGCATATTCAGGACGAGTTCGATATTCGTCATATTATCGCGCAGATTTTCTTTTTTCAGCCCTTTGAGTTCTTTATACTCTTTAACGGATAAGCCGCTCCACGCCTTAGTCATTTCGTTCGTTAAAATCGCGTAATCTTTTTCCTGCTCTATTCCGCGCGCTTTCCACTCGTCGGTCAGTTCTTTACGCATTTCTATCGTCTGCAAGCGTTGATTGATCCAACCTTCCGTATAGCCTTTTGCACGGTAAAAATCCGCGCCGCGAAGTATCGCCTTTTCGGGATCGGCTATTTCATCAAGTCTTTCGCTTCCCACTTGCGCAAGCCACATTTTGAACGGTTCGGCTTTCGGCGACGGAATCGACTGCACAAGTCGCAAAACGCCTTTCGTATCAAGCACATCCGTATTATAGTTTTTTCCGTCTTTCGGAGAACGAAGTTTCAGTCGGTTACAATTTGTAACCAACTCACTTCCTTCTTTTTTCAAACGGTTCTTTAAGACTTTCCAATAATTATTCGGATCTGCGCTATCCGTTAAAACAGCAACTACGTCCACCACAGAAAAATACCATTCTTCTTCGTCTGCATTCCACGCCGTGCGGACTTGTTTATTCTCAAAAATCTTGATTTTGTTTTCCATACGATTTTCCCTTTTATCATTATATTGTTTTTATTATACCATTTTTCTTCTAGTTTTTCAATCACTTTTATCGTTATAACAATCAAATAAAACAAAAAATTACGAACTTGCTGTTTAGTTCTTTCCCTATGTTTACTCACCTTCAGATTTCTTGCAAGATTGACTTTTTCTAACTGTTATTTTCACCATATCTATCTCGTACGCTTAACAAACCTACATTTGAACTTTTTAGATGCAAAAATGATCAACAAATTCAGATTTGGCTCTTTGGCGGGTGCATACAGCAAATGAATATTCAAGTCCTATATACAAAATACCATCCTCTTATGTTTGGCCAATGATGGCTTGTATCGTTGTTTCAAAACACAAAAGGAATATGTAATAAAGCGCGGTGCAAGTGAGAAACATATTAAAATTCTAAACAAATAAATTATCAGCTATCTGTAAAAAACATGAGCAAGGAGCATAGATGATGACATATATAGCAATTCCCATTGGTTGAGATGTCTCAACCAATGGGAATTGCTATATGCAAATAAATGTCAGAGACAACTAATTGATGTAGCACACACATTGTACAACAGGTCAAGATATTAATCTACAGGAGTGTTTTTTGTTATCGACTTCATATAATCATAGGCTATTGCCTCTATTTCCACTGGCTCAAGAGTATCAAGAATCGTAACAACCCCATAATGGTTAATATAGCCGTCACAACATTTGCGGAATATGGTTGTGCAATTATTTCCATTCTCCTCTTGTATCCGTTTTAATGCGTTTAAGAGACCTTTTACTATATTTTTATTCATGCTAAATGGCTGATCAAAGAGGTCTTTTTGTATTTGCTGTGCAGAAAATAAAGTTTCAGTCAAGTGCCATGGATTTACGCACTCCGCGCTATCATCATAGGTGAGATAACCCGACCACCATAATCTTGAAATTGCATTATAATAACATAATGAAGTACGTCCTTCGGTTGCAAAGAACCGTTGATCTAATCGAACCGTTCCATCGTCTTTCTTCCACCTTTGAAGCACATATTCTTTAAAGGTTTTATGACACAATGCGGACCAAAGCATCGGATCAGATGCTTGAAGAGGTGTAATTTTATCTTTATACTCCGAATATAAAGTTTTTATATTTATCAAGTCCGCCTGGTTTTTTGCATTATTATCGTCGTCTTCAGTAGTAAATAGTTGAATATTTGGAACACTTATAGAAGAAGTTTTATAATACTCCTCAATTCCTTGATCCGCAAAATACTGTTCCAACCAAGGGTCATCACCGTAATAATTGTCTTTATTCACATTCAAATCTTTTTTCAGTAATTTGTATGCGTCTTTCGTAAAATAAATCAAATTCATAATACATCATCCTCTTGTCGTATCGTAGACCACTCAATCATCTTTTGCATCAGATTGTTTATCGAATCACTTACAACATTTCCCAACAGCCTATTGGCAATGGAAAAATCCGACTCGGTACTTGCCGACAAATCATCAATGCCAAGATTTAGGAGTGCCTCTTTGATCGATTCTGCCCACACAGTTCCTGAATAATGTTGTTCCAACTCGGAATCGTCAAGTTCCTCTTCTATTCGCAATTTTGATACCGCTTCTGTAATTGCGGGAAGAACAATCGAACATTGCAAAAAACGATCGATTTCTTTTTTTAAGTGTTTTTTCTTTGTTAAATTTGAATAACTCTTATATTCCGTTTCTGGCAAAGTAATGATTATATAATTTGTTAAAGCAGGATCAGTCTCCTCGATTGAGGCATAATGCACTCTCATTTCTGGTATTTCTGCATGGCTGACTTGCACTACGCCAGTCATATTTTTTTCAAGAACCGTATTGAGTTTGATCTTGATTCCCGGCTCATTTGCAATAATGTCTCCTTTTCGAAGATAAAAAACCATCGTTCCGAAGTAGTTCGTATTAAAATCTTCCAAAGAATAATCCTTATAATCTTGGGTGGCAACAATGGACGCTTGCAAATCGATAACATCAGTAACGTTTTTCTTTTCAATTGTAATAAGGGTGGTATTATTGGTATTCATATAGAACACTTTACGATATGAAGTTCTGAAACATGTCAAGCGCAATACTATTTTTGCAATCCCCTTTGACAACAGATCAAAAATACCATCGCTTTTCAAGTGATAGTTTAATTCAATATTCAAATTGTCCCCACTATCTCCCTGAGAAACAACTTCTATAGAAAAATCGCAATTCGTAAAATCATTCGTGTACTCATTTAACACGGGATGCGGATATTCAATTGCTCTATTTTTCATTGGACACCTCCATCGTAAATACCGGGATTACCGCCATTATCTCACTGTTTTCAAACTCTATGTAAATCGTATTATTACCAGTTTTCAGTAATATAGGACCGAGATTTTCTTTGTGTACTTCATATCGTGGAGCGTTTTCAACTTTGGCATTTTTGATTATCAGTGCATCCTGTCTATCATCTTCTCTACCTGCAAAGAACTTAATATACACCTTGTTATAATCCTTTGGAGAGTTGATATAGCATTTGTATTTATTTGCCGCCAAATAATAAGTCCGATGCTCCGTAATAACGGGGAAAACAATTCTAACTTTTCCCGCTCCTTTAGAAACACCTTTATCGCTCCCCACTTTAGATTCTACAACGGGTATTTTGACTTTGACTTTCTTCTTATGTTTTTTCTTGCCAGTTTTCACTCCAGATTTCGGCAATATCTTACCGTTATCGGTAGAGGCGCTCTCATACTGACTATTATAAAAAATGCGCCCACTGTAGGAAGAAATCTCGCTTATTTTTACATCGATTTTCAGCCCGTCATTTCCTTCGTTTGTCACTCCAACATCGGACGTGTCTGGAAGATAATTCCCAATTCCCGCATCCATTTTATCTGTGATGTCAGCCTTCTCAAATTCATCTAACACCTTTTGAATTTCGCTTGTTATTTTCCTGATATATTTTGCCGCTTTATTGTGCAACGCTCGGTTGTCTGTTATATTCTTAGGCTTCCACTCATTATGTTGAGGCGGCTCCGCTTCTCTGAGTGTTTTGCTTAATTCCATATCCCCGACATCATTGACTACAGCCACAACGGAAAAATGCGGCAAAACATCTACCGTAGTGTTTATAAGCATCCCTGTAGATCTGAAACGAGAAAAAGAGGCCGAATATGTGTCCTCATATTTAACATAAATACTCAAATCACCTTTCTCTGCGATCTTCGTTACTACATGCATCCCTTTATTAATCGTCTCGTATGTTTGCCTCGCATATTTCAATTGGGGTTCATCTTTAAAATCATTAAAAAGCAAATTTTCAAGAGTTTCTTTACGGATTTCAAATAAACATTCAGGGGACTTTACGGTAACATCGAGCTTTCCGTTCATAATAGCTAAGATAAAATTCTTTATTATTGCAATCGAAGTCAATTTTTCCCAATTAACATAATCATTCAGCTTAAACCCGACAACGGCTACATCCGTTCCAATTTCGGTTCTTCTGAAAGCATCGATTTTTGCTATCGAGCATTCATCAGACGGAAGGATTGGACGTCCTGTGTATTCATCTTCCAGATAGAGATATTTACCTATTGGTTGAGTAAGGCGCATTTTCCCATTATATTCTTTTTGAGTCGTAACCAATCTTGCCACTCCCTCAAAAGCCCTACCTCCGTCTTTCGCAAACGTATTATAAAAAACAAGATTAAGTGCAGAATAAGCAAAGGGTGCATTTTTGCCTATTCCAAAACTTCCTGCGCTATTATCATCCTGTTTTATCGATATTCCCTCGGTATTTACAAGCAGATTCCAGAAAGATTTCTCGGTTTCGGAAGCACCGACACCGTTAAGCCCTACTGTATTATAATCGCTCATAACAAGCATAGGAATTTCCCCTTCGTCCAATGCTGTTTTGACGTTTTCAAGAAACTCCATAATTTTCGGCGTTCTTAAAGGGCTCATCTTCCAGTAATCAATACTGTTTTCGAGCGCAGCATTATAACCGTCAAACATCTGAAAATCGGCTTTTTTTATATAAGTTAGCTCAAAAGACACTTTAACTGGAGTATCAGGAGATGTTTCTTTATCCTTCGCATCAAGTGAATTTTGGCAAACTTCTCGAGCAAGACCGTCCATAATACCTGATCCTTTAAACATAGTGATGGCAGCAATATTATTACCGCTTTGATTTCCAGTTCCCAATAAAGGGAAATCCCAACAAACTTTTCCCATAATATTACACCTTCTTAATCTAAAGTAAAGCGTTCTGTTTTTGAATCTATGCCTAGAAAGCGATTTTTAGTGTTTTTAACTTCTTTTTCAATCGCTCCAAATATCTTTTTTACATCATCTTCGGTATATTCATAACTGCCTTTAATCGAACAGTTTCCAAGCAACCTCAGCATATCAAGTATTTTATTAGTTCTTGTCTCAGCAAGTCTTACAAAACACTCTCTTTTTGTTTCTTGCCCTTTACTCATAAAAAACCTCCAAAAAACATTTTTCAAATATATTATATCCGCATTGCATTCATTTGTCAGTATGCTTTACGTATATTTTTAAAATATTTTTCAAATATGTTGTATATTTGCAAAATGACAATAACAAAAAACGGTAGAATAAACTCTACCGCCTTTAAATATTTAAATATTTTCTCTCATACGAGCAAGGCAATTCAAAATGTATTCAGCCATACTCTGAATGACTGGAATAGTAACCGAATTCCCAAATTGCTTATATTTTTGTCCATCTTTCATCCCAATAGGGAATTCAAATCTGTCTACACCGTTTTCCATAAATGCATAATTGATAAAACCTTGCAATTTTCCCCATTCGGTAGGTGTCATAACTCTTACGCAATCATTGTTGGTTGGCGAATGTTTTCCAGGGACTTTAATCCCGCATACATTTTCCTGAGGATCTAATACCAGATTTCTCTCTTTTCCCGACCCGCCAGTTGCCATGATAGTATTTGCAATAGGATGAGCTATTTCAGGCAGATTAACTATTTTAAAGCCGAAGCCGTTTCCCTTTGTAATTTGTCTGGCACGATGATTTATTAATGTTTGATAATATCCGCTTGACATATAATATTTTATATCTGCATGCATTTCAAGCAGGTCTCTCAAATCATCATATAAATGCAATTCGTTGCAGTATGGCATAGGGTCATTTATTGTTTCGATAGCATTGCCGTAGTGCTCCCTACTGAACGCTATAATATAAGTTCTCGGCCGATTCTGTGGGACGCCGAAAAATTTGGAATTTCTTATAAAATCCTTCGGATTGTATATAAGTTCATCCTGCTTCCGAGTTACTCCAATCACCTTATAATCTAATCTTCGTTCCAATGTCTCTATAATAATTCGAAATGTTCTTCCTTCATCATGTCTAACAAGATTATCAACGTTTTCTAAAAACAATACTTTCGGATGGCTTAATTCGATTATTTCGACAATATGCTCAAAAATAATCCCTTTTTCATCATCATTAAACCCCATTTGCAATCCGGCACGACTGAAAGTTTGACAGGGAAATCCAGCCAAAAGAACATCATACTCCGTTCTTCCCACTAATTCCTTAAACTCGTTTGAGGTCAAATCATTCTTTGGATTATCGCCGAAAAGGTGTTCATATGTTTTACAAGCAGCATCATCAATCTCCGCCGATAAAACATTTTCAAATTCCCCAGTTAATTCAAATCCTCTTCGAATACCGCCGATTCCAGCGCATAAGTCTATCGTCCTATATGGCATTTCTCTCTCCTTGGTTTTTTGTTCTATGCGGAGATTACGCTTTTAATTCCGCACATTAAAAGCGTAATACCTGTTACCCGAAAATAGCAACTAGGTGTTCGCTTTTATCTCTTTCAATATTCATTTTAAACTTCAGAATCCAAAAATTCCAGTTACTTTTTATTTCATTTTTTATTTATCTAATCAAAGACATTCCAAAATTCACCATTGACAAACGCAACGACATTCTTTGCAATATCCAAATGTATGTATTTTTTTACATTTTTACGATATCTGACAACTCGATTTTATAACTCTTTCCTTAAAACAATCCTTAAAGCTGAATCATTGCCTTTCACTTGCTTCATATTGTAGACGACCTATCCTTAAGTTTTTGCATTATTATCACCGACCGAACCAAGTATCAACATCAAAAGCAATATAATTTTTCTTGCAAAAGTTCTCAATTAGCCTCATTGTCATACAAATTGACTTCGTTTTTCCAAATTTCCACCAGTTGACAGTAGAGAAAGATCCCAATTCTTTAGCAATTGCCTCTTGTGATAGAAAGCATTTTTTACAAACCGTTTTATACCATCACAAAAGCACATTATAAACACAATACACTTGCAGAATTATAACATTATTATCGCACAAACAGACAAAAAAAACAATCTCTTTCGGTAAATCCATAATCTGTTTTTGCATTAAATGTTTGGGAATATATGTACCAAGATATACAATTACGTTAATAGACGTATTAATCATTTATTTATGATTCTGACTTGTATCAAGACAAGTCACGCCTGATTGACAACGTCGCAATATCTTTGCGAGTTTGAAAGAAACATTAAGGCATAGAAACAGCATAGCAAAACCGAGTGTTTGGAACACTCGGTTGAACGTAAAAATGCTATTTATCGTTTGACTTTAAGTCCAAAAATTCTCTTGTAATAAACAAAACAAACTCAAGATTTTCTCTCGGGTTCGTTTTATTCTTGTTTGGTGCCGGAGGTCCGACAGTAACCAAGGCGAAACGAATGCCGTATTTCTTAGTATATAGTAGCATTTTAAAAAAACCTCAAAGAAAAATTTCTTAGTAAAAAAACAAATTATTTCCTTTAATTTTATTGACTTATACAGCAAATTGTAGTATAATAAATATAGAAGATAAGTAATAGTTGGAGGAATTAAAAATGGCTGGATACTATAAATATTCAATGAGCAATAACGCTAAGGAATCTTATGAAAATAACGAAATGCCTAAAAGCAAGTGGACTAAATTTAATATATTAAATGTCCTTGCTGCTGAATTGTTTGAAAACGCAGACGAGAAATGCGAAATTTTAAGCCGTCTTGACGTTCCGACTTTAAAAAACTTCTGTTTAAACTGCTCGAGTTGGCACCATACTAGCAAATTTTATAACGAAACCGACTTTTATACCGTAAATGTTGATAAAATTGAAGACTATACCGTTGAAGGCTTAAAGGCTGAAGTTGAAAAGAAAATTGAGTATAAAAAAGAAGAGCAAATTAAAAATAGAATACTTAAAAACGCAGATAACTTAGTTTTTGACAATTATTATATAGCAAAAAGTGTATATTTAGGCGACAGCGTTATCGTTCCTTGTTCAATAGTCGAAAACTTTGTTGTATATAAGAAAAATAACAATGTATTCGCTAAAACACTTGAGGACGACGTTTTCAATACTATGGAAGAGGCTAAATGTAAATTAGATAAATTACTTTCCGACTTCGTTATTGAAGAAACTAAAGCGCAAATTGACTCTTTTATACCTATCACCACCGCTGGCGCAACTTGGGTGAACAAACAATTAAACGGTGCTTCTAAAATCTATTTTGAGAACGGAAGTAAAAAAGGCGGCTTTGAATTTTCAAATTCAGGTTACGTTTACGAAAATGGCAAAAAACCTACTCCATCGAATTACGAAAAAGGCTTGGAAAACTTCTTTTGCGAAACCGATTGCAGATTAGTTTTTAAAAATGATATTTGGACTTTAGAGCGTTGGAACGGAAATACTTTTGTTACAGTTGATTAAAAAAAGGAGAAATATATGAATTATTTAACTCAATTAAAAACCGAAATACTAAACGATTATGCTTTATACGGCGCTGACTATAACGTAAGCGCCTATTTCGACCGCAAGACCGGGGCTTTAAAAGATTATTCACTTGAAGACGAAAAAGTCGGCTATCTCGACGAAAAAATCATAAAAATGCCCATATTTGAATTTATAACGCTATTATGCCGCATTGAACTTTTCGCTTTGAATAAATACAACCCTGAATCTGCCTTATTCCGGGCCGAAGTATTTATCAAAAATATTTCAGTTCCTAAAATCGCTTTAGAATACCAATCAAACGCAAGGTTAATGCAACAGTATTACGGCGGCGTACGAACTCCTAGCCTTCAATTCGTACTTAATTTCGCCGATTACGTGGGTATTGATAAAAAATTAGTACTTGACACTTATTACAATTTGCTATATAAGTATAATAAAGATTTTTAAAAACGCAAAATGCCCCCGTTACCGTGGGCATTTTGGATATTCGAAAATTTCGTCGCCCGTTCGGGCGATATTCCGTTCCATACCATACCTTATTTATCGTAATTTCGAATTTTTTTTGAAGTTAACTTCAAAAATTTTTAATGTGGATAATTTTAAAAAGCCTACTTTATCGTAGGCTTTTGTTATTTTAAATATTATTTTTTAAAATTTAGTAATTTTATTTTATTGTATATCTTTGATTTATTCGGATTGATTATAACTGAATTGAGGCACACAGGGAACAACTCAGCGAGTTTTCCCCTTTGCACCTCTTTCAGTTGAATAGTTGCATTACGTCTTCCTCGCTTAACTCGTCAGCCGTTATATTACTTTCAATATTGTTTGAAACAATTTCTTCATTTTCTATATCGCTAATTTCCGTTTTCATTGAATTTAAATTATTCCAGTTGCAATCTTTAAGTTCAATATCGACGTTATTAACGGGGCTTAATTCGGAACAAGCATAAGTATCGTAAGTTACTAGCATTTTCCTTGTAAGCGTAAATTTCAAGGTTTTTCGGCTATCGTCGATTGCCTCTGTACTTCCGCTTACACAACATTTAAAAGATATGAACCCTATAGAGTTATTAAGCCGTTCTAATCGTGATAATTTCTTATCTTTTTTCCTAGGGCAACCATTAGGGTATATAAGTTCATAAATAAAATTTAACGTCTTATAATACCAATTTAACAGGTAAGGTTTACAACTTTCGGACTTCTTTATAATCTGCTTATTGCTGTGAACACGACGTCTAAATAGAATACTTATTTGGTTATGGTCTTGTTCTGTACCGTGAATATCGAAACCCCATTGCCTAACTAATCTAGCGATTATATCAATAGGTTTAGTTCGCTCGTTCATTTTTGACCAATCAACGCCGTAGTCTTTAGCGATTTCGTCTTTAAGAAGTACCGAATAAATCGGAAGTGGTGCACGTTGTTCGATATGATTATTTGTTAAATGATAACAAATACGGCCGCTCCTATCTTTTATCTTCACGTTCGAAAATAAACAAGGGATATACTTATCTTCGTTATCCTTGAAAAAGTTATATGCTTTTTCAACCTTTACCCAACGTAAATAACTATCGCTATCTTTTTTATAGAACTCTGCTACAATTCGCTTTCGCCAGTATTCGTACTTTAATTCTCGCCAACGCATTTGACTAAGAAATCCGCATAAATATACTTCGCTTCTAGTTTTGCCCGTTCCCGGAACTCCGCAGGCAATAGTTAAGTAATCGTCCTTTCCTACGTTGTTAATACTGTGTATTACTTTAATCATTTTGGGAAAAATTCTAAAATGTTTCCAAAATTGATATAAGCCGATTATCGATATAAACACAAGCAGCGTTATAGTAAAACTGCTTAGTAGCGGCATTCTAAAGTATACCGCTACAAACAGTCCTATATTTACTAACGTTAAAATTAACGGCGTAAAATAATAAATATAAGTTTCTCTAAAAACGTATAAATAGTCTTTAAGTTTTTCCATTGTTTATGCTGCCTTTATTTCACGAATGTTTTTCTTTAATATTTTTCGTTTATCAAAGAATAAATATTTGTCCGTTTCCTTAAGAAGTACAGCGTTAATGGATTTAATGAAAACGTTGTAACTTCTAGTGCTTATTGTTGCGCCTTGTTTATCCTGAATTAAGTTACCGTCTTTATCGTATAATGGGATAACTTGTTCGTCAAACGCAACAAACGTAATAATATAGTTGCTGCCTATTTTTAAATTTTTGTTTTTAATAGTTTCGTTTGTCATTTTTACCCCCTTTACAGCATAGGGCTTTCGCCCTATGTTGTGGTATTATATTTACTATTTTTTTGCTACTTTTAAAAGTGTTTCCTTATCTCTTTATCCATTTAATCACCCTAACGAATAGTCCTAATAATACAAGTCCACCTAGAACACTTCCGATAATAATAATGAATTTAACAAAGCCTGCCGAACTGTCCCCAACTATTCCGAACATATCATTAAAGAATTTATTTGCGTCTTTTATAAAATTATCCCAACCGCTCTTAATTCCCGATATAATCGTATCGTCCCCGGGCTTCACTTCCGGCAGTGGTTCCGGGTCTACAATTTCGACCGGCTCTAAATCTTTATTAAGAATAGGTGATAGATAGTGTTGTGATTTAGTTGCCGTCCAAGTTTCAAAGTCAATCGTATTATAAGTCTTTCCCGGGCCGTAACCTAAATCCCACGGATAAAGCACTCTTTCTTCCGTCCAACCGATTATTTCGTACGTCTTGCCTTGGAACGCTAACGTTTTAGGTAACATTTCCTTATCAAGTTTAGCGTTGTAGTCAATGTACATTACCGACGACGTTTTGTTCGTTTGAACTATTATTTTTGATTGATTTTTTTCGGTGACAACGTACAATGTTTTAACAGGGTCTTTAGTCGTTATAGTTGTTGGAGTTGTAATTAGTTCGGTGCTATTTCTTTTTTCAGATAGTCCAACAAACTTACAACTACCGCCGTAGTTTTCCAAATATACTTTTTCAATTCCCGCAATCAAAGTATCGTTGATATAAGTTGCAGGCATAAACATCATCATTTCATAACGTGGCGGTTCTTCGCCAACGACAATACTTGAATTTATTTCAGCCGTACTCATATTATTATTAACGGTATCTTCGGCAACAAATACTCTTATCGCAGCATTCTTAACATAGTTTTGAATATTTCCGGACGCGATTGAATAATCAGGCAAATTACTTTTATGCTCTGCGTTCGCTTCGCATACAGCGTTAATAGTAAAAGTTGGAATTGTTGTACCTGAATTAGAAGCCTTATCGTAAGTATCTTTTGATATTGGAATACACCAAGATATCAATTCGTTAAGTATAACTTCGCCGTTTTCTGCATTAACTTTCTTGTAATAATCGGTAATATAAGTATCTTCTTCGAATATTTTGTTTTCGGCGCCGAAACTATCGTGCGTTAAATCTACAACTCTTAAAGATAAATCATTTATTAAGTAGTCTAAATCGTTATGCGAGAAATATAATCGATAATACCTATTATCATCGTTGTTACCAAGTAATCTATATATTTTTAGACTTGGTATAGATATAACCTTTTCGGTAGAGTAATTAGCGCCTTTAACATTTACATTGACATTAAGATTTATTTCTTGTTTGTCAACTAATTTTTTAGGTATTAGTTCGTCGTATTTATCGGAAAATGCCGTGTATGAAGATTGCTTGTTCGTGATATATCTTTGAACGTCTTTATTGTTTGCCGCAAATAACATTTGAAATTGTGCGCCAAATATTTGCTCGTAATACTTATACATTTGCCTTTCGCCTTTTGGCTCTGTAACAGTTTGATATACGTTATCGAATTTCCAAGTTTTCCAATTCCATTTTCTACCAACTATGTTTTGATACGTGTAAGGCGCTGTTAATTCTTGTGCCGATTTAATACCGTTTTCATTTAGGTAAGCGCAATACCAATCTACCCAACTGTTAGTGTCAAAGTCCGGGAAAAGTTCGCTTAGTCCGTAAACGGAGTTTTTTAAATCACTTTCGCTTTTAATTTCAATAGGTGGGTCAAAATATTCTTTGAGTGTAAAAGTAAGAATATATTTTTCTGTATTTGAATTTTCACTAAATTTGAAACTAATATTATTAAGTTTATCATAATTATAAATAGCGTACGCTTCATGTATATTTTGATAGCCATTATACAAACCTGTTGGTTCAGAGTCTATAGCAATTAGTTCATTATTTAAGTATGAACAATCACAAAAAAGATTATATTCCCTTAAATTTACAACTCCATCTTTAGTATCAACTTTTTTAAAATTACCGGCAAACTTTCTTCCATTTACAAATTTCGCATCAATCCTACGCTCTGTTATTCTGTAATTATAACAATCTTTAATTAAAAAATTATCTTTTAAAGCAGATAGTATTTTTTTATAGTCTAAACTAATTTCATTAACTAAAGTCGAATTTATATAATTAATTTCATAAGGAGTCACATTTTTATTAAGGCTGTTTGGAAACCTTACCGCTTCATTTATAGTTTCTGCACCAACTGTAAAAGTTATATAATCATAAGTATTATCTCGTCTTATAATATTTAATTTAACAACATGTTTACCGGCATTTATATCACCAAAACCCTCAGTAAACTGATACTCTTTTGCGTTTGCATGTTGTTGCGGTTTTGCAAAAATTGTTGAAACGCATAGCAATACCGTAACTATAAGCATAAGCGTTACTATTGATATTTTTTGATAATTTTCTTTTATGTACTTAATCAATTTTTTCACCTCGTTTATCTAAACATTTTTACGCCCTTGGCGATAAAAAAGCATACAATTACAAAAGCAACTAAGCCTAGTATTCCTACCATTACCCAACCTATAATTTCGAATGTGTCAATAAGCATTTTTCCTGCTTCTGTTTCGCTAAACCACTTTTTCGTATCAAGTTTGAATTTTTGCCACGTGGTCAAACTTGATTGACCGTCGGGAACTACTACAAGCCCGGTATCTCGAATTACAGCATTTAACGTGACGTCGCCGCTTGGCGTGAAGTTGTCTTCGTTAACTAGTGTGTATTGATAACCTTTGACGTATTCGGGTTGCCACGGATATATAACCGTTTCTTCCGTCCACCCCTCAATTTTATAACTTGTGCCGTTGTATTTGTAAGTGTCCGCAACTTTCGTAAAATCAGCCGCTTGCCCTTCGATAACCGCTATCTTAGTTTTGCTGCCGCCGACGTTAAAAGTTACGTAATTATAGTTTGCCGCATACGTCTTTTTAGTGACGTTAACGTTTAATACTATGCCGATTAAAAGTAGCGCAGTTAACAAGATAGTAGCAATCGTTAGTATTATGTTGCGATTTTTTTTGCTCATTTTTTTAATCGTGACTTTTTCCATATTTCCCTCCTATGTTTTATTTATGTACTGCCAACTTTGTGGCGGACGTGTTAATTTTTTCGCTGCAAAATACCTACCGTAACTATCTTCCATTTCGTAACAATTATCGCAACATTTACACTTCTTCTCAGGAATATTGCATTTTGCAAAAAATTTACTTAACTTTTTTGGTTTGTCGTAAATCACTAAATTGCTTATGTGCCAAGCGTAAAACTGTTTGTCCACATTCTCCATATATTTATTTAATTCTTCGATTTTAACGCAAGAGGGCGCTAACTGTTTGTCCCAATTATGATTATCTTCGTTATCCCATATAGGTATCCAGTATCTGTGTTTGTCGTCGCTATTATAGTTATCTAGTGTATAAATTACTTGGTAGCAGTCATTATATTTAAATTCGCAAAATAAATTTGTTATATTATCACAAATAATTTGCATACCAACTTTTCCAAAATGTTTTCGATATTTTGCCTGAAATTCTTTTGGTATTTGAGCAAAAGATTTTTCGTCATTTGTCATATAAAATAAAACTTCTTTATCCCAATCTTTTGCTTTTGGAATAGTTTTTCTAATATCTACTTTTTTAATGCCTTCACCGACCAAATAATAGTAGTACGGTTTAATACTTATTAAAACTTTACTCATAATTCCCCCCTACGCCGCTTGCTTTTTAATGTGATTTATCCACTTTTTTAAGAAAACTACTTCTTCGGGTGTTCCCATAATACGAATTTTCATACTTTCCTCCTATGTGTTATTTTCGTCAAATATTTTCTTTTTTGTTACATTATCGTGTATGTTTCCTATGACCTCAATATCAAGACTACCATTATGCTGCACGTCGATAATCGGGCAACAAAAATATTCGCTTTCGAAATCTGTAATCATAAATGCGGCTCGATACTTATCAAAATAGATATATCCTTTCTTAATTCCGTTATATTGAACGATATCGTTTTCGTATATCTTATTACCGTTTTTATCTATCAACCCTGTGTATTGGCATACCGTATTTCTTTGAATAAACCACGGCTCGAATGTTTTTGATATCATATAATCGCCTACTAACAAATTTTTACAAAGATAACCATAAACCCAAATATTTTTAAATGTTTCTTTTGCCTTAAATTCAATATCTCTCATTGATTTACTCCTTTCCTATCCCCCCCTACGCCGCTTGCTTTTTAATGTGATTTAACCACTTTTTTAAAAAAACGACTTCTTCGTCGCAAGGCGCTGCGTTATGCCTTCCGTAATTTTGATATATATCAAAATGCTTATTATCGTATTCGACCATATAAATATCACTTTCAGATTTGTTATTATAAACTAAGAAAATAACCGATTGTTTATCGATAACTTTATTGACGTAACGGGTAGCACAATTTTCCAAAATCTTTGAATATTTAATAAGTTCATTTGCACTACGGACAACCTTGATTTTAAAAACACCGTCTGTATATTCCAATTTCTTACATTTTTTTACCGCTCTGCGATATCTTTTATTTTTAATTAGGTCAGCAGCAATCTTTATTTGCTCAACGCATTTATCGTGGGCTTGACAAAGGTTAGCCGGGAATAATATTTCGTCCGAAATAATATTCGACCATTCAAAACGCATAGTTAAGTAATCATAATAGGTTGATATGTTAGCGCCCTTTCGTATTTGGTTGCGTAGATATTTAAATAATTTATTATTATCAATATAGATTTTTTTATTATTTAATAGCGTTAAAATTGACTCTGTATAAAAGTTGTCAAAAATAGTTACGTTCATTTCGTTAACAGCAAGCCCGCTTTTATCTACTTTTTGTGCCGCACTTAATATATTAATCGTCACTTCGTCACGATTACAAACGTTATCTAATTTTGAAGGTTCAATTTTAAGAATTTCTGGAAGCGTTGTTTTCTTGTAATCAATAGTGTTTTTAGCGTTTTTAAAATCCAATATAAAATTAGAAGTTTTATACATATAGCAACAAACCTTATTTAATACTAATTTTTTATATTCAGAATTCCAAAGTTTAACTAAAACAGGATATTTCACAAGGCAACAAACAAGAGCAACACTTACATCGTTCAAAACGTCATATCGGTAGTCCCGGCAATCATTAAAGGCGAACATTAGATTTTTTAACGACGAAATAAAACTGCCTTCTAATTCTTTAAGCGAATCATTAATTAAATTAAATTTTAATAGTGTACTTTTCCACGATTTTAAATTATGAAATTCAGTATGTTTGCCCAAAATATATCCGCTAATCGGGTGATATATATTCGATAGTTTTGAACTTATCTCGATTTTCCCGCCTTTGCTAATATAAATTTTAGTAACCAAATCTTCGTTATAAATCGGTCGGCGCATAAACGGTTTTTCGCAATTATATTCTAGACTGTCAAACGAAGCCGTATGTTCATATACATATACTGCAACTTTGTTTTCGTCTATCTTAATAAATTCGCCTATATATTTTTTGAAAACGATATTCGAATACCTATATGCGCTGTTTAAATATTTGGGAACTTTACTAAAACATCTACAAGGCATTACGCTTTCTTTAACAAACTTTACGTTAACTTTTTTATTAAGTTTAATTTCGTGTACGTTGCCGCAATTAGGACAGTAAACGTACATTACGTTATTTTCGACTTCATAAAAAACAATATTAAAAAAATGGAAATCTTCCGCTTGTTTATAGTATTTCATAATAATAACCTCTCTAAATCAAATCTTCTAAACTTAAGATATCGCTTTCGTTGTTCTGCAACGTTATTTCGAAATATTCCGCAATAACTTTTTTAGCCTCGTCGTCTGTCATACAGTATTTGCCGTCTTCTGCTTTTTTACTAGCCGTTTCGTACATATGCTCATACGCTTTTTTAATCGTCTTGTTTTCGTCGATATCATTATTACCAACAATTTTTTCTAATATTTCTAAAACGACTTTCTCGGCTTGATTCAGTTCGTTTGTATCGATATTTCTTATAAACTCTTTTCCACTCATAGCGCCCACCTCGTTATTACCGTCTTAATAGCATTTAAATACTTTTCTGCGTTTTCGCCGTGCCTTGCAAGTTCAATTAACTCGTTTGAATCGGCTTGCCAATTTTCAAATTTAACTTTAAACTTCATTGCCTCCGGGCTTGAAACGGATAGCGATTTATTTAATACTTCAATTTTTTGAAGTAATTCGCATTCACGTGCTTTAGCCTCTTCAAGTTCCTTTTCCGTTTCTTCGTTTACAACTTCTACCGTTTCAACAACCGTTTCAATCTTAGTTTCGTTCCTCGCTTGTTCAAGTTCCGAATTTAACGCCTTAATTTTTTCGGCATTTTCTCTTAATTCAGTTTTTAGATTTTCCATTTCTTGTTTAAAAATCTCGGACTTGTCCACCTTTTTTTTAAGGTCGTTATTAACACCTTTAAGGTTTTCAATCTCTTTTTTTAAATCTTTAACGGAAAGTGTTTCTGCCTTACCATTTTCGACAAGTTCCTTTTTTTCGGATTCTTCCAAAGGCGAAAGTAACGCTAATTTTGTTACGCCGATTTTTGAAGTCAACTTCAAAAATTCTGCCGAATTTTTCTCAACGATGTTAATATACGTATACGCTTGGCGCTCTGAGAACCCGATTGCGTTTGTTGAATATTGTTCAAAAGTTTCAAAACCTGCTGCGGTATATAGTTTTTCGTCACGCATTTGCTTAAGTTTTTTACCTAATTCAAAAATGTAATTCGAAGCCATTTGACCACACACGATTATTTCGTTGTGAATTTGCTTAAAGTTAATAACTGCCAGCTCGGTAGATTCCGTCGCCATAATTTCTAAAAAGTTCATAATATACTCCTTGATTGTTATTTATAATTCGAGGTCGTCGAAATCGTCCATTTCTTTAAATAATTCGGCGAGTTCCTCGTCTGAATACTTACGACGAACAAGGGCGTTTGTGTCTTTTCCCCCGCTGCCGTAATCGTCAAAGCAACCGTTTACGACGTCGTCGTAGTGTTTTAAGAAAAACGTTAGTTTTTTAGTATGAATTAAAAACTTAGTGCTTTTCTTAATTGCTTCGGCAACTTTCGTTGCCTCAAAAGTTGTTGGAATTGTTTTGATATCAATAGACAAATTCGGTATCAATGATAAAATACACTGCAATTCGTCCAAATCAATGCGTTTACGCATTACACACTTATTATTACTAGTATTATTATTACTAGTATTATTAAGGTAATTTTTGTTACCTTGGTCAAGGTAATTTTTGTTACCTTGGTCAAGGTAATTATTATTACCTTGATTTGTCAAAAAATTTTGCTGTTCTTCGTCCAGCAAAAGATTTATATAGTTATCCCCGAACCCAAACCAAGACGTTTTACCGCTTTTGTGTTCAATTTCACCTGCATTTATAACGTTTTCACGAACCAAGACATTACAATCTATTAGGCGTTGGATATTATATAGCGCAAGCGCTTTTTTTCCTTTATTCAGGATAGGTAGTGAAGAAAGTAAATGTTTATAACTTATCCAGTAGTACGGCTTTCCAAGAATAATTTTTACTTTCATAACCGGCGAAAATTCTGCGAACCAGCGAAGTATTAAAAGGTCGTCGTTAGTTAGTTTGTATTCGACGGCTACAGATTGACTATAGCCGTGAACAGAATTTCTTATCATTAAAAATCACTTCCTAAATCTGTATTACATTTCAACGTTTCCTTAAGGTCAACGTTTAAAAGGGCGCCACTCTGTTTATTTTCGTACTTTAAAGCCTTGCGCCACGCTTCACCCTCGCTTCTTGCCGTTATTAAATGGCAGATAGCATAGTTAACGTAGTGCGCTTCATACACATATAGTTTAGTCGTCATAGCAACCTCACTAAATCTACAACTAGAACGTCGCCCCTGAATTGTTTTATTAAGTTTTGAATTTGTAATAGATATTTGTTACTTGAATTGTTTTTTAGCATTTTAGTACCTCTTTTTCTTTTTATCAGAAATCGTTTCGATTAAATCTTCCAAGCCCGCTTCAACGTCGTTTAGTTTCTTTTCGATTTTGCTTGCTTTGGAATGAAGTAAAATTTGTTGCATACCCAACCCTTTCTCAAGCGATTTAATTTCACAAAATGCAATTAACTCTCGCTTTAGGTCTTGTACTTTCTCAACCATGCCGTCGGCAGAATTTCTCAATTCGTCCTTAACCTTAGTTTCGATATCGCTTTCCGTACTCCTCATTTTTGCTCACCTCCTCATATTTTAATAATTTATCGCATAACGCTTGCAAAACTTTATCTTTAAGTTCCTTGTTCTTATCAAGGTCAAAATAATCATAATGCTGCGTTATTAAATTACTTTTTTCGTCAAGAATAATCGTTGCTTTAATAGGAATTAACATAATTCTTTCCTTTTGAAGTTTTGATAGTGAATTTTTATCACAATTTTAATATAGTGATTATTTTTCACTTTGTCAATAGTATTTTATAATTTTTTTAAAAAAATGTTGTTTTTTTCTCACTTGAACTATTTATTTTTTACATTTATAATTAAATTAGAAGAAATAAATTCCCGTGGGGGTGAAAAAATGGCTACTTTTGGTTCACGATTAAAAGAAATAAGAAAATCAAACCATTTAACGCAGCAGGCTTTAGCCGATATGTTACATGTTGACCGAACAACAGTTGTTAAATGGGAAACGGATAAAAATTTGGCAAATCAAGAAATAATGGATTTTTTATGTGACGAATTTGCTGTTACTCTTGATTATTTATTAGGACGAAATGATAATATCAAAAAAGGCACACGCATTAAAGTTTTTGGTTCAATCGCCGCCGGAATACCGCTTGACGCTATAGTTGACGTTACGGATTACGAAGAAATTCCGGAAGAACTTGCTAAAAGCGGCGAATATTTCGCTTTACAAATTAAAGGCAATAGTATGGCTCCAAGAATACAAGACGGCGACGTTGTTATACTACGCCAACAAGAAAGCGTGGAAAATGGCGAGATTGCAGCCGTATTGGTAAACGGAAGCGAAGCAACACTTAAAAAAATCAACGTTCTTGAAAATGGAATTGCCCTAATTCCTTTAAACCCTGAATTTGACACAATGTTTTATTCGTCCGAACAAGTGCAAACGTTGCCTGTTAAAATTATCGGTAAATTAGTTGAACTTCGTGCAAAATTTTAGTGAGGTATAAATAAATGAGGTGGTTTGTAAAATTTGTACTTTTAATTGCTGTAGTAATTGGTTTCTTGTTTAATAACAATACTGTTTATTATAATAATGGTTTTAAACCCACCACTAGCGTAAGCCAAGCGGAAACAAACGATTTGATATCAAGTATAAGTTTTTTAAAAAGCATTAAATATGCTGAATATATTCCAACTTCAAATATAAGTTACATTTTTCTTGAAACTGAAGAAGTCGTTTATTGTGGTTATGTAAATAATGGTTTGGAATTTAACACAATTAAAGACTCACTATCTCTAATTGGTGTTTCGCTTGTTCGAAAACCTACTATACCTAATTGGTCGTTTATAATATTTGCACTATTAGTTATTTTATTCCCAACTAAATGGTTGAGAAAAAGAAACAAACTATCGGACGAAGATTTAGAAAAAATACACGAAATGGTTAGTCAGGAAAATGAATAAAGCCGTAATATATGCCCGCTACTCTACGGAAATGCAAGCGGACGGCAAAAGTATTGAAGGTCAAATACTTGCTTGTAAAGAGTGGGCAGAAAAAAACAATTTTGAAATAATCAAAATATATAAAGACGAAGCGATAAGCGGACAAAGTAAAGACCGTGCGGCGTTTCGCCAAATTCTTAAGGACAGCGGGAAAGGTATTTTTTCCGCTGTAATTGTACACGCATTAACACGTGCTAGTAGATTCCAAGATTTATTCGATTATTATTCTTGGAAAAACGCACTTGCAGAAAATAACGTTGAAATATATAGCGCTACCGAAAATATTCAAAATGAAGAAATCGGCGATTTAATCGAATTTTTATCGCTTTGGCAATCAAAAAAAGAAATCGTTAATACTCGTAAAAATGTAATGCGTACAATGATATTAAACGCAAAGTCCGCTAAATTTAACGGCGGAACTGCTCCGCTAGGCTATAATATTGACGAAAATAATCGTTACGTAATAAATGAGTACGAGGCGAATATAATACGCCTAATTTTTGATATGTATGTTAATCAGCAAAAAGGTTATTTAATTATAGCGGACGAATTAAACTCATACGGGTATAAAACAAAATTCGCTCGTCCTTTTGGCAAAAATTCTATCCGTGAAATTTTACGAAATAAAAAGTACGTCGGCATATATGAGTATAATAAAACGCCGTCAAGGGATAAAAACGGTAGCCGAAACAGTCATTGCAGCAAATCTGAAAACGATATCGTTGTAGTATACGACGCTATCCCGCCGATTATCGATAAGGAAATTTTTGAAAAAGCGCAAACACGCATAAAATCGAGAAAAGAAAAAGCAACTAATCAATCACTTGAACCTTACTTGCTTTCCGGATTGTTTTATTGCGGAAATTGTGGCAGCGCTTTTGCCGGTCACCATATAGCAGCACGAAACACTAATTATTATGAGTGCATAGGATATAAAAACAAAAAAGGTAGTTGCTCGAATAAAGCAATACAACGTGACGTTATCGAAAATCACGTTTTACAATATTTAAAAGCGTTAAATACCGAAAAAACTAAAAATGATATAGCAAAATGGTTTAAAAGTGATTTTAAGGCTATTGCTAAATCGTTCGTTGATATTGAGGCGCAATTAAAAACGCAAAAAAAGGCGCTAGAAAGCGAGAACGAGCGATTAGTCGATAAATTACTCGACTTTGATACCGAAACTATCCGCAAAAGGATAATTGAGAATGAAAAAAATATAAATAACTTAAAAATCGAAATAGAAAATACTAATTTAATAAAAGATAGTCAAAAGTCAATAACATTATCAAAACTATATTCTAAATTAAAATTACTAAATGATATTGACGATTTACCACGTGAAAAACAAAAAGAACTTGTAAAAATGTTCATAAAAAAAATAACCTTGACCACAAACGTGCAAGGTTACCGTGAAATTGTCATATTTAGCCGTATTTTTGAAATCGGGCTAAATACTAGCGATACAGAGATTTGTTTCGCCCTAGATGGTGCCGGAGGCCGGACTTGAACCGGCACGGAGTTTCCTCCGAGGGATTTTAAATCCCTTGCGTCTGCCTATTCCACCACTTCGGCATTTGGAGGCGCCACCCAGATTTGAACTGGGGATAAAGGTTTTGCAGACCTCTGCCTTACCACTTGGCTATAGCGCCTTATTTGGAGCGGGAAACGAGATTCGAACTCGCGACATTTGCCTTGGCAAGGCAACGCTCTACCGCTGAGCCATTCCCGCAATTATGGTGGGAACAATAGGGCTCGAACCTATGACCCTCTGCTTGTAAGGCAAATGCTCTCCCAACTGAGCTATGCTCCCATAACATTAACTAATATACCAAAGATTAGGGAAAAATGCAAGAACTTTTTGTAATTATTTACAGATTTTTTGAAAAAATTCCGTCATTTTACTAATTTACTAAGCAAGTACCACCTCGCTAATATTTTCAAAAGGCGAATTTTCACCGCCAAGGTCCACCGGTTTAACGTCGTAACCAAGGCTTTTTATGGTGGAAAATATCTTTTGCCCCTCTATAATTAGTTCCTCGCTAATCAGTTCCTCCGGGATATTTACGTCTTTTCCGCTTTGTTTTTCGCCGTAAATTTCGCCGCCGCCACGCAACTCGTAATCTAGTTTGCTGATTTTAAAGCCGTCGTCGTTCTCTTTAATTATATTCAGCCTCTCTTTAATTAAGCCGCTTTCAGAAGAAAAATGCAAAAAACAATTTGCACTTCTGCCGTCACGCCCAACTCTGCCACGCAGTTGGTGTAAGGTGGCAAGACCGAACCTATCTGCCGACACCACAGCCATATTTTTGGCGTCCTCAACGTCTATCCCGACCTCTACAATCGTGGTTGACACCAAAATTCCACCGCCCATTTTAAATTCTTGCATATTTTTAAGGTTATCGCTTTCGCTTAGCCTTCCGTTCATTACTTTTACGTCGTAATTATGCTTTTGCTTGTAATAATCCACTATTTGATATACGCCAAGATTTTCCTGCCCGTTTATCGTTGGACAAACCACAAAACTCTTCTCGTTTTCCTTAGTTTTTTCGTAAATATAGTCCAGCATATCGTACAGTTTTTTATCGCTTACCAACATGGTCTTTACGTTGGTTTTTCTATCTTCGCTTTTAAAGATTTGCACAACGTTAAGGCTAGACGAAAACATTAAATTTATTGCCCTAGGGATAGGCGTAGCGCTTAAAATTATGCTGTCCTTTTCGCTAAGTTTATTAAGTAATTCGCCCTTTTGCCTAACTCCGAATTTTTGTTGTTCGTCAATTACCGAGAAGGTAAACGCCGATAAGTCAACGTCATTTGAAAGTAAAGATTGCGTGCCGATAAATAGGTCTATTTCTTTATTTTTCAGCATATTTATAATTTCTTCTCTATCCTTTTTGGTGGTGGAAGAAGTCAATTTTTGCACGTTTACGCCTAATTTTTTCAAAAAACTTGCCGAAGAAAAATGCTGACTTACAAGCGCCTCGCTTGGCGCAATGAATGCCGCTTTTCCGCCGTTTTTAATCACGTAATAGCACAATAAAAGCGCCACGATTGTTTTGCCGCTACCTACGTCACCTAGTACTAAATAGTTGATATTATAAGGTTTTTGAAGTTCGGAAACAAGTTTTTTTATCGCTTCCTCTTGGCTACTAGACAGCGAATAACTAAGCGCCTTTTTAGCGTCATCTATTACGCTTTCATTTAACAAATATTCGTTGTTTCTAAGCGTTTTTGTTTGGTTTTTGAACTGGTCGTAAGAAAGAATAAGGTTTACTATTTTTTCAAGCCTAATTCGTTTTAGGTTTTTTTCAAGTTCGGTCTCGGATAAAGGAAAATGCAAAGACTTTACCGCCTCCTCAAAAGTGTTTAAGCCGAAGATTTTCAGCACCTCGTTTGGAATTACGCAATTTGGCTTTTCAACGTTAAACGCCTCTTTCACAAAGCCGTTAAGCCTTCCTGACGACATAAGCCCCTTGGTTTTGTACTCCACTCTAATTCCTTTAAGTTTTTTAGGGGAACTACTATTTTCAAACTCCGGGTTCACCATTATAAGTTTGTTTTTATTTCTAGTGATTTTGCCATAAAACAAGTACTCTTTGTCAAGGTGCAAAACCTTGCTTACAAAGTCTTGGTTAAACCAGTCGATTTCTATTACGTCGCCGATTTCGTCCATCACGCTAATTGAAAATAATTCAAGTTTTTTCGTCTTTAAATTTTTAAGTTTTTTGACGTACTTTGCTTTTATAACGTAAAAATACCCGTCCCTAATTTCGCTAATAGGGACAGGCTCTAGTCTGATATATTTTGTTGGCAGGTAGGTAAGAAGGTCCAGCGGCTTAAAAATTCCAAGTTCATTTAGTTTTTGCTCGGTTTTTTCGCCAATTCCTTTTACCTTTGTAAGTTCCATTATTCTATACCGATTAAATAGAAGTAGTGCGGTTGCCCACCGTAATAGTAGGTGACTTCAAGGTCAGGATATTTTTCCTCAATCTTTTCAGCCATTTCCTCCGCCTCTTTTTCCTTCACTTCCGCTCCGTAGTACAAAGTAACAAGTTCGCTATCCTCGTCGATAAGTTTCCCGATAGTTTCCAAAGTTACTTCGGTAATTTCCGTGTTTTTAGCCACGATTTTCTTGTCGTCAAGCCCGATATAATCGCCGATATTCACGTCAAAACCGTCAATAGAGGTGTTTCTAACGGCGTGGGTAATTTGCCCACACTTAATGTTGTTTAACTCTCTACGCATTTTTTTGTCGTTATTTTCAGGGGTATCCTCAGGGTTATAAGCAAGCGCAACCGAAATACCTTGCGGAATATCCGTGGTTGGTATTACGTAAACGTTGCAAGACGCAAGTTCCTTTGCTTGTTCAGAGGCAAGTATAATATTTTTGTTGTTTGGCAAAATAAATACGTTATCCGCATTCACCTTGTTTATAGCGTCTAGAATATCCTCTACGCTAGGGTTCATGGTTTGACCGCCCTCTACAATATAACTTGCGTTGAACTCCTTAAAAATCTTGTTTATGCCATCGCCTGCGCCGATAGAAATAAGTGCGTTTTGCTTATGCTCTTGAACGGCGTTCTTTTCCTTTTCAGCCTGCTCTTTCTTTTCTTTAAGCGCTTTGTTTTGGTGAACCATATTATCAATCTTGATTTTGTCAAGTTCGCCAAGAAGAAGTGCTGCTTTAAGGGCTTTGTCAGGGTTATTCGTGTGGATATGCACCTTAACAAGACTTAAATCGCCGATAACGATTACGCAGTCGCCTAAGGTTAGGAACAACTCTCTTAATTTGTCAATATCGGTTTCGGTTACTTTCGGATAGATATCGGTGATGAAAAACTCGGTGCAATACATATACTTGATATCGCCAAGTTCCATCTCCTCGTCCTGAGTAAGTTGCTCGAACTGATTAGAAATATCGTTTTCTTCCACTTGCTCCGGAATGTCGTTACCTATCAAAATCTCGTACATTCCTTGGAAGATAAACAGCAAGCCCTTTCCACCGGCGTCAACAACGCCCGCTTTTTTAAGAACAGGTAGCATCTCCGGGGTTTTGTTTAGAACGTCCTCGCCGACTTGTAGCACTTTCTCAAAGAAGTCGTCAATATCGATTTTCCTCTTAGTGAAGGTCAAAGCGTTTTCGGTCATCACCCTAATTACCGTTAGGATTGTGCCCTCTTTTGGCTTAGTAACCGCAGAATAAGCAACCTCCGTGCCACGCTTCATAGCGTTTGCAAAGTCCTTTGCGGTGATGTTTTTAATATTTACAAGCCCTTCTGAAATACCCTTTAAAATTTGCGATAAAATAACGCCGCTATTACCCCTAGCGCCTTTTAGTGCGCCACGAGATAACGCCTTTGCAATCTCTGACATATCATCGTTTGGGATTGCTTTTACTTCGTTTATAACCGAGGTCATGGTTAGGGACATATTCGTACCCGTATCGCCGTCAGGAACGGGGAACACGTTTAACGCATCGACCAGTTTTTTATTATTTTGTAGCATCTGGTTAGCGCCAAGTAACATTTGCTTAAACAGAACGCTATTTATATTATTTATCATTTAACACCTATACTATACTCTCATACCAACTACGTGTACGTTGACTTCTTTTACAATCATTCCGCTAAAATACTCCACGCCGTAAACCACAGCACTTTTGAGTGAATCAACAACTGCGGTAACCGTTACGCCGTACTTTAACACTACGAAAATATCAATATACAACTTATTGTTAGTGGATACTACTTTTACGCCTTTATTTAGAGAATCCTTGTTAAACAGCGCCAAAAAACTATCGGTAAAACTTCTAGAAACAAGTTCTACCACACCATAACACTCACTTGCAATGTGGTGCGTAAGTCTAGCAATGGCTTCGTCCGATATAGAAATCCTGCCGTTTTTATTTACAGTACTTGCTGGCATATCTCTCCTTTTTAACTATTATTGTATATTATTGTATTTATATTACCTTATTTATGGAAAAATTGCAACCGTTTACTATAAAAGTGTGTTAAATCTGTTGCAAATATTTTCTAAATATGGTAGGATATTGCTGTTATAGAACATTGGAGGTATTACTATGTCTAGAGTATGTTGTGTATGCGGTAAAGGCAAAATGAGTGGAAATAAAGTTAGCCACAGCCATCGTCTATCAAGAAGAAGTTGGAATGCTAACGTTCAAAAAGTAAGAATCGTTAAGGACGGTTCTATTGAGTCTTGCTACGTTTGTGCTAAATGCTTAAAGAGTGGAAAAGTAGAAAGGGCTTAATCTAATTTTAAGAAAATACGAATTAAGGAGTAATCCATTTACTCCTTTTTTTAATATAATTTTTTATTTTTATTAGTTTTATTCTTTAAATATTTAATATTGATATTCTAAATTGATAATCTAAATTTTTAACCTAATATTTAGCGCTACCCTAAGCCTGTATTTTACGCTTTTTTATTAGTGTTTTTTTATTTATATTTTTTAATATTTTACTTTTTTAACAATTACTCTACTTTAAATTTTACGTTAAATAATCGTAGGTTTTTTTATAGTTATTAGCGACTTTTATAAAAATATATTATTTTATTTATCATTTTTGCATTATAAAGTATCGATTATGTGATTTACGCTATTTTAAAGTTAAATTAGTGTACGCTTTAATAAATGAAAATTTAAGTTTTTTTGAGAATAAAAAAGCAATATTTATAGTAAATTATTTTAATAAAAAAATGCTCTACTGAGCATTTTTCTTTTCTTTTGAAAATAACTTCTTAAAAAAGCCTAAAAACTTCTTCATACAAGTAGGCGGATTTAAGCACACGATTTTCATTTTTACCCCCTATTTACGACAAAAATCATTGCTACTCCTCTATCGATATTTATGCTTACTTCGTCCTCTAATGCAAAATTCGATATTCCGATAGTAGAGCCTTTTGAAATGGTTAAATTATCCATAGGATATTTAAGCCCTTTTTGACCATTTATATGCACTAAGTCCAAAAAAGGTACTACCGAAATGGTTTTATTTTTTGCATTTTTTATTGTTATCGGCTTATCGGTAATCTCCAAAGTCCAGTCGTCTGCAACAGCCACCGCCCTAATTCCACAAGTTAGCGCCTTGTACAAAAGATTGTAGTTGCCTTCCACGTGGTCCGGTCTTCCGCCGAATACCCCGTAAAACTCTATCTCTTTTACGCCTTTTTGGATTAGGTAGTCAAGGGCAAGTTCGCCGTCGGTTTTGTCCTTTTCGGGCTTAAAGCGAATTACCTCGATATCCACGTCACTTTGCAAACTATCCATATCGCCAAGCAAAATATCGGGGGTGATATTTTTTGCTTTTAGATAGTCGTATCCGCCGTCACAACAAACCAAAAAATCACAGTTTATTACTTTTGGCGGCTCGCCGTTTAGTTGAATTGCCGCTTTCATTTTAGCCTCTTAACTTTTTAATGGTTTCGGCAGGATTACTAGACTTAAACACGGCGCTACCTGCAACAAGCACGTTTACGCCAGAATCGATTACCATTTTTGCGTTCTCCTCGTTTATTCCGCCGTCGATTTCAATATCGATATCTCTACCCAAACTTTTTAGTATTTTTCTTGCCTCAACCACCTTGTCAAGCACCTCAGGGATAAACTTTTGACCACCAAAACCGGCGTAAACGCTCATTATTAGTAGCATATCGATATCTTCCCAGTAGCCGTCGATAAGGCTAAGCGGTTTATCAGGATTTAGCACAAGTCCGCACTTTTTACCCTTTGCTTTAATTCTGTCGATAGCAAGCCTTACGTCCTTGCTTGCGTCCGGGTGAAAAGTAACGATATCAGCACCTGCGTCGCAAAATTCTTCCACGTATTTTTCAGGCTCGGTTATCATTAGATGCACGTCGAAAGGTAAAGTAGAATACTTCCTTAACGACTTAACCATAGGCATACCAAAGGTGATATTTGGCACGAATACGCCGTCCATAACGTCACAATGCACAAGGTCTGCTCCCCATTTTTGCACGTTTTCTACTCCCTCGCCCATTTTAGCGAACTCCGCCGACAAAATAGACGGGCTTATCAAAACTTTACTCATACTTCTTCCTCCTGTTTTCCTTAATCTCGCCATATATTTGAACGTATCTTTCATACCTTCTTTTGCTAATTTTTCCTTCCTCTACCAGCCTTTTTACTTCGCACTCGGGCTCGTGAATATGCTCGCAGCCACGGAATTTGCAACTGTAACTAGCCTCTCTAAAATCAGGATAAAAAGCCTCTAATTCCCTCTCGCTGATATCCACGTTTTCAAGCATTGTAAATCCGCAAGTGTCCACCACGTAGCCTGTTTTCATTTTGAAAATTTCGGTAGTACGTGTGGTGTGCCTGCCCCTTTCGGTCTTTTTGCTTAATTCCCCTACTTCCAGCAATGCGTCGGGAAGCAGCCTGTTTATTATAGAACTTTTGCCAACCGCCGACTGACCGCAGAAACAAACGACTTTATCCTTGATTATTTCCTCTATTTTTTCGATATTTTCGTTGTTTTTTGCCGATACGTAAATAATTTCGCAAAAATCACCGTAATCTTCCTCTATTTCCTTTCTAAACTCGTCGGTTAGTAGGTCGCTTTTGTTCACGCACAAAACGGGCTGAATTTTGCTATTTCTACAATTTATCAGTATTTTGTCCACCAAAATATAATCCGGCTTTGGCGAAAACGCAATGGTTATTACAGCAACGTCAATATTAGATACGTAAGGCCTAATTAGGCTGTTTTTTCGTGGCAAAACCTTTTCGATTACGTAACTTTTGCCTTGCTTTTCCACCTCGACTATATCGCCAACCAGTATTTCGGTGTCGTTTTTAATTTTTCCCCTAGCGAAAGCGACAATCCTTTCCTCACCGCAAAGTACGGTGAATTTTCCGCCTACGCCCTTTATTACACGTCCGCTTATAGCAAATTACCTCCGCTTAAGTATTTTCGCCTTAACTGACCGCAAGCGCCGTCGATATCTCTACCCATAGTGCGTCTAATGGTTGCGCTTACGTCAAGTTTAGTTAGTCTATCCAAAAATTCATTCGCTCTTTTTTCGCTTGCCGATTTTAGATTTTTTTCCTTTACGGGATTTAGCCTTATCAGGTTTACGTGAGTAGGAAAACCTTGCAATAAGTCCGCAAGTTCGTCAGCAAACTCCAAGTTGTCCGTCACTTCTTCAATAAGGCAATACTCGAAAATCACCCTTCTACCTGTCTTTTCAAAGTAGTATTTTGCCGCTTTGATTAGTTCGGCAATCGGGTACTTTTTGTTCACAGGCATTATTCTGCTTCTGTACTCGTCGTTTGAAGAATGCAAGGATATGGTCAAAGTGATATGATACCCCTCGTCAGCCAGCCTATAAATATTTTTGCAAATACCCGAAGTTGACAAGGATATATTCCTTTGGCTAATATTTATGCCGTCCTTTTCTTCAAGCAACCTAAAAAACTTGGTCACGTTGTCGTAGTTATCTAGCGGCTCGCCACTACCCATCAAAACTACGTTCGTCACCTGCCTATCGGTGGTGTTTCCGCCTAAAAACCTGTTTACCACCACGATTTGACCTAGTATTTCACCGGCAGTCAAACTTCTAACTAGCCCGTCGATACCTGAGGCACAAAATGAGCAACCCATTCTGCAACCAACCTGCGTACTTACGCACAACGTGTTGCCGTACTTGTACTTCATAAGTACGCCCTCTATTACGTTGCCGTCGGTAAGTTTGTACAAAAACTTGGTCGTTCCGTCCTCTTTAGACACAACGTGGGTAAGAATTTCGATAGGATTTGCAATATAATTTTCCTTTAAAGCCTCGATAAGTTTTTTTGGCAAATTTTTCATTTCGTCAAAATTACAGCCCTTGTGTAGCCACGAAAATATTTGTTTTGCCCTAAACTTAGGCTCGCCCAAACTTTCGATAGCCAAGGCAATTTCGCTCGTGCTTAGGTCAAGTAGGCTTACCATTTTCTCACCAGCCTTGCCATAAAGAACCCGTCTAAGCCCTTTTGTTCGTTTAGTTGAATCGTGCCGTTATTTACGTAGTCCAGCGGTATTCTTTCCGGTTTAAAATTCTCGTTTTTGCTAAGAAAATCCTCAACTACCATAGAGTTTTCTTCCAAAACGTTGGTGCAGGTAGAGTACATAAGCACGCCGCCCACCTTCACGTAATTTTTGCTTACCTCTAAGATTTGCTTTTGGACTTTTGCCATTTCAATAATATCCTCCGGTTTACGTCTTAGCAAAATATCAGGGTTTTTGCCTGTTACTCCCAGCCCGCTACAAGGTGCGTCGCAAAGCACGGCGTCGAACTTGTCCACGTACGCCTCGTACAGTTTGGTAGCGTCCCACACGCCCGTTTTCACCCTTGCGCCCATACGCTTTTTGTAACTTTCAATTAGTTTTACCCTATGCGGATGCACGTCTAAGCAAATCACGTTGCCTTTTGTAATCTCGCTTATTAGCATACTTTTTCCGCCGGGCGCGCCGCACACGTCCAGCACGTTATCGGTTTTTTTAAGCCCCATTCCGTACACCACCAACATAGACGACAATGACTGAATTGTAACGTAACCCTCGTTAAACAAATACTTTACGAAGTCGTTGCACTTTACGAACATACCGCCCTTTTGCGTTTCCAAAAACTCGGTATTTCTCTCCCTAAGTGCGTATTTTAGGTCGGTCAAGGTCATTTTGTTGGTGTTCACCCTAATATGCTCGTTAAGTGCCTTTTTGGTGTCAAGTTTTAGTTTGTAGTCGTTAGGATATTCTTTAACGTACTTTTTAACCAGCCACAACGGTTTGTTGTACTTGTAGGAAAGTTCGTCCTCTTTGGTTAAAAGCACCTTTTTCACATCATAATTTTTAATTGCGTATTTTTTAAGCACGGCGTTTACAAAGCCCGAAACCGCTTGCTTTTTAAGGGTTTTGGCGTACTCAACGCAGTTGTTAATTACAGCGTAATCAGGCAAACTATCCATATAATCTAGGCAATACATACCTATTTTTAGTAGCACCCTTACGCTGTTTTTTGGCAAGGACTTAGTAAGTGCTTTAAGGTCGTAGTCGTACTTCACGTTGTTTTCCAACACGCCGTACACGATTTTAACCACTTTGTCCTTTTCCTTATCTTTATCGCCCAAGTTTTTAGCAAGGCACACGTTTAGGTACGCATCCTTTAAATACACCTCGGACAATATATCGTAACTTTTTTGAATATAACTCATAAAGTCAATCCTTTTTCTATACTATGGCCACGCAAATAGTCCACGTCTGCCATTTTTTTGCTGTTTTCCGCTTGCAACTTTTTAAGCCTAATTAGTCCGTCACCGGTGGCAACAACAAGCCCGTTTTTAGTGTCGGCGCTTACAATTTCGCCTACTTTATAGTTGCCTTTTTCCTTAATTACCTCGGTTTCGTGCACTTTAAAGGTAACGCCGCTTATTTTAGTAAAAGCCGACGGCCAAGGCGACATACCCAAAACGAAGTGGTAAATAACCTCTGCAGGCTTGGAAAAATCAATTAGCCCGTCCTCTTTTTTTAGCATAGGATAATGGGTGGCAAGTTCGTGATTTTGTGGGGTATAAGTGGCTTTACCGCTCTCTATTAAGTCCAACCCTTCAATTAAAACGCCTGAGGCAAATACCGACAGCCTATCAAATAATTCGCCACTTGTTTCGCCACTTTGTATTTCTATCTTCCTTTGCAATATAATATCGCCGCTATCCACTTTTTGTGCGGTTTTCATAATAGTTACGCCCGTTTCCTTTTCGCCGCAAATTACCGCCCATTGAATAGGCGACGAGCCACGATATTTTGGAAGAAGCGATGCGTGTGAATTGATTACGCCGTACTTTGTAAGGTTTAAAATCTCGTCGCTTAGTATTTGACCGTACGCAACGGTAACGATTACGTCTGCTCCAAGGTTTCTTAAATCCTCCACGCCCTCACGTGATACCTTTTCGTACTGCAAAACCTTTATGCCACGCTTAATAGCCTCCTCTTTAACGGGAGAGAAGGACATAACCCCTCTATTACGTTGTCTATCAGGCTGGGTAACCACCGCAAGTATCTCGTGCTTAGACTCTGCTAACTTTTGTAAAGACGGCACAGCATAATCGGGCGTACCCATAAAAATTATTTTCATTATTCCCTCGTTAGTTCCAGTTCTCTACTGCACTTATCCTTAAATAATATTCCGTCAAGGTGATCCAGTTCGTGACAGCACGCTCTTGCCGGGAACCCCTCCACCTTTTCCTTGTGTTTTTTGCCGTATCTATCGTAGTACTCAAGGGTGATTTTTTCAGGACGAATTACATAGCAATTATAGTTATCTATACTTAGGCAACCCTCTATCCCCTCAACTTCTCCGCTTTGTTTTACAATTCTAGGGTTGATTAGTTCTCTAAAAAAGTTTTCCTCACTAACCTCGACTATTGCAATCCTACGCAAAATGCCCACTTGCACGCCCGCAAGCCCGCAACCGTTGTTTTTTAGCATAGTTTCTCTCATATCGTCAAGTAGCGTCCAAAGTTTTTGATCGAAGTTTACTACCTCACGAGATATTTTTCTAATTTGCGGATCATTTTCTTTTACAATTTGTCTTAAAGCCATTTTAAATCAAACTTTGCGGATTATTCTCTACGAACACCCAACAATTTTTCTCCTTGTTATATTCGTTGGTTATTTGGTATATTTCGTCTATTATTTCTTGGTCGTTTTTCTTTTTAATACGCATTAGCACTTGGTAGCGGTATTTGGTTTGCATTCTATTTAGCGGCGACTTCATCGCTTGGCAATAAATAAACCTGCCCTCGTATTTTTCCTTTACCTTGCCCACCTTGTTAAATATCTTTTGCGTAAGATTTATGGCGTCGTCCTCAACCGTGCTTGTCACCATTATTCTAAGTATCGTTGTGTACGGCGGGAACTTAGTCACCTTTCTTGCGTTGTTTTCCTTTTCGAAAAATCCGTCGTAATCGTACTCTTTTGCGTACCTAAACACATAGTGGTTTGGCGAATATGTTTGCACTATTACCTTGCCCTCTTTATCCGCTCTGCCTGCCCTACCTGCAACCTGCGTAATCAGTTGAAAAGTCCTCTCGGTGCTGCGATAGTCCGAAAAATACAGGCTGGCATCGGCGTCAAGTATCCCTACAAGCGTTACGTTAGGAAAATCATGCCCCTTTGCTATCATTTGCGTGCCAACGAGTATTTGCGCCTTACCCTTAGAAAACTCGCTAAGTATCTTTTGATGGGCGTCCTTTGTGGACGTGGTGTCGTTATCCATACGAAGAATACTAACGCCCTCGAAAAGTTGCTCCAACTCCTTAACCACCGTTTCAGTACCTATTTTGCCCATACGTATTTTTTCACTACCACACACAGGGCATTTATCAGGCACTTTGTACTTTTTGCCACAATAATGGCATTTAAGCACGTTTTCGGCTTTGTGATAGGTAAGCGACACGTCACAATCGGCGCATTTTGCCACGTACCCACACTCTCTACACATAATAAACGAGGAAAAACCACGCCTGTTTATGAAAATCATAGCCTGATTATTCTCGCCTATGACCTTTTTAAGCGCTTCGTACAGTTCTAAGGAAAAAATCTTAGAGTTAGGTGCTTTTTCGCTTCTAACCATATCCACGATTTTCATATCGGGCATATTACGGTTATTCACCCTGTTTGGCATACGCACCATCGTGTACTTGTCGTATTTTGCGTACAAGTAACTTTCAATAGACGGCGTTGCGCTGCCTAATACAAGCGGACAATTATTGTACCTTGCCCTTTCCTCTGCAACCGACTTTGTGTCGTACCTAGGGTTAGACTCCGACACGTAACTTTGGTCGTGCTCCTCGTCTATTATAATTAAGCCAACGTCCTTAATCGGAGCAAAAATAGCCGACCTTGCGCCTATTACAATCCTAGCCTTACCCGTTAGTATCCTTTCCCATTCGTCAAACCTTTCGCCGTCGTTTAAACCGCTGTGCAGTATTGCAACTAGGTCGCCAAACCTACCTGTAACAAGCCTTGACATTTGCGGAGTAAGTGCAATTTCAGGCACTAGCATAATTGCGGTTTTGCCTTTTTTTAAAACCTTTTTTATGCAATGAAGGTACACTTCGGTTTTGCCACTACCCGTCACGCCGTACAGTAGTTTTATGCTGTTATCCGCTAGGATTTTATCTGCTGCATCTTTTTGACTTTGGGTTAGTTCCTTTTCCTTGTTTTCAGCCTTAATTACGTCGGGCTTTCTTTCCACCCTTACGCTTTCAACCACAAGATATCCCCTTGCGGCTAAGACGTTTACGGCGCTAGGCGAAAAAGTTTTGTTTAGGTTTGCTTGCCACTCGCCCTTATCTTTTAGATATTCCAGCACGGCAAGTTGGCTTTTTGCCCTTGCGCTAATCGTACTTACCATATCCTCGTAAGGTATTTCCGAGTTTAGCGTAACGTAATTTTTGGTAAGTTCTTTTATTTTTCCACCCCTCAGCCTTGGTGGAATGAACAGCCTAAGTACGTCAATTTTCCTCAGGTTATATTTTTTTGTCATGTAGTCCATAAGCGACAGCAGTTCTTCATTGACGGTTACGTACTCGTCAAGAACTTTAACGATACTTTTTAAATTACCGTTAAAACTCGACCTGTCTTTAAGCCCGATTACAAACCCCTCGATAAATTTTTTACCAAAAGGAACAAGCACACGATGTCCTACGTGTACTTGCAATAATCCGACCTCATAGTCGAATACTCTATCTATTTCGCTTGTCGCTACGTCTACGATAACCTCTGCAATCATTTCAACATTTTAACCACTTGGTCAAAGATTTTACCTGCAAGTTCGCTCTTTTGCATAAGTTCGTAGTCCTTAACCTCGCCCGTCTTAGTTATAAGCGTTGCGATGTTTGTGTCTACGTTGAAGCCTGCCCCCTCCTTAGTCACGTCGTTAGCAACTACGATATCGGCATTCTTCTTAACTAATTTATATTTAGCGTTCTCCACAAGATCGTCGGTTTCGGCGCAGAATATAACCAGTATCCTATCCCCTTTCACCTTGCCGACAGCCTCGGCAATATCCGGATTCTTTTCAAATTCAAGCACCAAATCCTTGCTTTTGATTTTGTGCGCAGTAGGGGTTTTTACTCTGTAATCGGACGGCGCTGCCGCCTTTACGATAATGTCACACCTTGAATAGTTGCTCATTACGGCGTCGTACATTTGTTGGGTTGTGCTAGCAGAGATAACCTCGTCGATATCCTTAGGTATCTTTACCGAAAGCCTACCTGCAATAAGGATAACCTTAGCCCCTCTTGACTTTGCGTTTTTAGCCAGTTCAATGCCCATTTTACCGCTACTGTGGTTGGTAATAAACCTTACGCCGTCTATGTTTTCCTCGGTTGATCCTGCGGTTACAAGAATGGTCTTGCCCACTAAGTCCCTCTGTGGCATAAGGATATCCACTATCTTGTCTACGATATCCACGGGCTCTGCCATTTTGCCTTTGCCCACGTCTCCGCAAGCAAGCCTGCCTTCGATAGGGCTGAAAATATAGTAGCCTTTTTTCTCCAGTTTTGCTAGGTTCTCTTGCACTTGGCTAGACTCGTACATATTCGTGTTCATAGCAGGGCAAATAAGTTTTGGAGCGGTCGTTGCCATAATCGTTGTGGACAACATATCGTCTGCAATACCGTTTGCGATTTTGCCGATAGTGTTTGCCGTTGCAGGAGCAACTACGAATATATCCGCCTTTTTAGCAAGCGCAATATGTTCCACTTCAAAATCAAAGTCCCTGTCGAACAAATCCGAAACAACCCTATTATTAGATAGGGTTTCGAATGATAGCGGTTGAACGAATTCTAGTGCGTGGCTGGTCATAATCACCTCTACGTTCGCTTCAAGTTTCTTTAACCTAGAAACAATCTCGCAAGACTTATAAGCGGCGATACAACCCGTTACACCCAAAACTACGGTTTTACCTTTAAGCATAATTAGTCTCTTTTAATTTCGATTTTATCGTTATAAAACTCATCAGCGGCAACGCTAATGGATTTTTTCTTAGTTTCCTCAAGCATTTCTTGTTCTTTGGATTCTAAGGTTCTTGCTCTTTTTGATAATGCAACTACTAAAGCGTACTTGCTCTCAGACTTTTCAATCAACTTATCAATAGGTGGTTCCATCAACATAACTATATTTCTCCTCTTAGTTTTTCTATTTTATATTTATTACGTGCGGTTTTAAGTTTTTCCGCAGTTATGATGCTAATTATTTGGTTTGCGCAGTCCTCAACCTCGTCGTTTACGACCAAGTAATCGTAGGCTGCCGCCCTCTCGATTTCCTCGCCGATTTTAGCGTGGCGAAGCCTAAGCGCCTCTTTGGTTTCTGTGCCTCTACCTTCTAGCCTTTCGGTGATAGCCTTTACGGTTGGTGGCAAAATAAATATTGCTACGCTGTCCTCTCTCTTCCTTTTTACGTTATACGCACCCTCAGTGTCTATCTCTAACACAACGTCCTTTCCTGTGCCAAGTTTACTGTCTATTTCGGAGTTTAGAGTGCCGTAGTAGTTTTCAAACAGTTTTACGTGCTCCAAAAATTCGCCGTTTATCAGCCTGTTTTCAAAGTCCTCTTTTCCCAAAAAGTGATAATTCACCCCGTCTATTTCGCCCTCACGTGCTTTCCTAGTGGTTGCCGACACGCTAAAACTTAGATTAGGCATTTGTTCAAACACCCTTTTAAGCACCGTACCCTTGCCAACTCCCGAGCAACCCGATATAACGATAAATAATCCTTTTTCCATTATTAGTCCTCTTTTCCCGTATCGATTTTTTCGGTTTCGTTCAGCCTGTTCATAATAGTTTCGGTAGACAAGGCGCACAAGAATATATACCCCGTATCCGTTACGATTACCGACTTAATTTTCCTGTTCGTAGTCACGTCTATTAGCATTTCGTCGTACCTTGCCTTTGTTACGAGTTGCTTTGTAGAAGATAGCGACGGCGACAGCACGCCCACGATTTTACCTTTATTTATAACGTTTCCAAAACCTACGCTTACGTATTCCATACTACTCTATATTTTGCACTTGTTCACGCATTTTCTCTATAATCGATTTTAGTTCTAATGCGTAGCCCGTTATTACCAAATTGTTTGATTTTGATGCTATTGTGTTGCTTTCTCTGTTAAATTCTTGCACCAAGAAGTCTGCGTCCCTACCGATAGGCTTTTGTTTGTCGAACATCTCCCTCATGTGCTTAACGTGAGCAAGCAGCCTTGTAATTTCCTCGTCGATGCACACTCTATCGGAGTACACAGCCACCTCGTTAAGTAGCCTTGCCTCGTCCACCGGGATATCGTCAAGATATTCAAGCACCCTTTTACGCAAATTCTCTTTGTATTCCTCGCTAACTTCCGGGGCTTTCTTTTCGATATTTTTTGTAACGCTTTCAATCTCGCTAAGGAAACCAAGGAAAGATTTTTTAAGGTTCTCGCCCTCGCTTTCACGCATTTTTACAAGCCCGTCAAGTGCGATATATAGGCTTTGAAGAAGCATCGTTTTTAACTCCTCCTCGTCCTCCTCGCTCACGCCAACCTCTACAACGTACGGACACTTCATAAGCGATATCACCGTCATATCGTTTGGTAGCGAGTATTCAAGTTCTATCCTCTTTGCAATTTCAACGTACTTGTTTGCAACCACGTCGTTAAACACAAGGTTTTTATCCTCGCCCTCAATCGCCTCGTAGGTTACGAAAATATCAAGGTGACCTCTTGCGATTTTAGATGCGATTGCCTTACGCATACAGTCCTCGAAACAACTGAACACCTTTGGCATTTTAAACGACAAATCCAAAAATCTATGATTTACCGATTTAATCTCGATTGTGCATTTTTTGTTGTTAAGTTCTACTACGCCTTTGCCGTAGCCCGTCATACTCTTCATATAAATCTCGCTTTGTGTGATAAATAATAGCATTATTATAACATAAGAATATATTTATATCAAGTATTTTCATTTTTAGAGGTATAAATATATCTTATAACAAGCAAGATTTCCCCTCTTTTTAGTTAGTGTTTGCCCCTTTTTTTGCAATATTTTGCAATATTTTTCAAAATTACGATTTTCCCTTTTAAAAACCGCTTTCCCGCCTTAATAAAGCAGGTTTAACTTTAAATAAAAAAAGACGAATAATGATTTCGTCTTTCTTTTGTGAACGTTTTTTGTTAAAAAATCTTACCGCTACTCTTCTAGCATTTTAAGAATTTCGCTTTCGCTAATTACTCTTACGCCCAAATCGAAGGCTTTTGTAAGTTTACTTCCCGCCTCCTTTCCGGCAAGCACGAACGAAGTTTTTTTCGATACCGAGGAAGACACTTTACCTCCGTTTTCCTCGATAAGTTTTTTCATATCGTCACGAGAATAGTTTGGCAAAGTTCCCGTAAGAACAAACGTTAGCCCGCTAAATTTTTGGCTACTGTTTTCTTTAAAAACTTCAAAATCTAGGATACTTCTAAACTTTTCCAAGTATTCTATATTTTCATCATTATTAAAGTAATTTGCCACGTTTTTAGCCATTATTTCGCCAAAGTCATCTATATTTTGCACTTTTTCATAATCCACGTGGTACAGATTTTCCAGCGTTTTAAACTCTTTTGCAAGGCTTTTTGACGCCTTGTCGCCGATGTTTTCAATGCCTAGCGCAGACAAAAATCTTGCAAGCGTAGTGTGCCTGCTGTTGTCTATTGCGGTGATTAAATTACTTATTTTTTTATCCTTAAAACTATCCAGCCCGTCAAGGTCGGCATTTGTTAAATTGTACAGGTCAAGCGGCGTTTTTACCCCTCTTTCGTTGTACAACAGTTCTGCCGTTTTTTCCGAAAAACCCTCGATATTCATACAAGATTTTTTTGCAAAATGGGTAAGTTGCCTTACGATTTGCGGTGCGCAATTCACGTCGTTGGTGCAAAAATAGAACACTCCTCTTCTTTCCACGTCGCTATTACATGCAGGGCACTTTGTCGGCGGCAAAATGTCGATAGGATTATCGCCAAGTTCCGCAACGCCCGTTATCTCAGGGATTACGTCGTTACTTCTTCTTATAAATACCGACGAATTGATTTTCACACCCTTTTTAAGTATATCGTCGTAGTTGTTTAAGGTAGCCCTTTTCACCGTTACGCCTGCTAGTTCCACCGGTTCAAGTATGGCAAGCGGATTAAGTTTTCCCGTCCTACTTACCTGCCAAACCACGTCCTTTAAAATAGTGGTTACCTCGTCGGCTTTGAACTTGTAGGCGATTGCCCACTTAGGAAACTTCTCGGTGTAACCGATTTGCTCCCTTATAGATAGGTCGTCCACCTTGATTACCACCCCGTCGATTAAGTAATCAAGGCTGTCCCTTTCGTCCGTTATTTTGTCTAGTTCCATTACGACTTCGTCGTAACTATTACAGATTTTAAAATGGTCGCCCACCTTAAAGCCTTGCTCCTTTAAAAAGTCGTACATAGCGCTTTGCGTGGAAAATTCTATCCCTTCGGTGTAGCCGACGTTATAGGTTATTACGTCCAGTTTTCTACTTGCCGTCACTTTTGGATCAAGGTTTCTTATCGCTCCGGCGGCGCCGTTTCGTGCGTTTTTAAGCGGTATTAAAGCCGTTTCGTTGTACTTAGCAAGGGAGGAAAGCCTCATAATGCCCTCGCCTTGAATTTCTATTTCGCCCTTAAAATCTATACTTAGCGGCACGCTTTTTATCGTCTTAACTTGCTCGGTTACGTCCTCGCCCTCTATTCCGTTGCCCCTTGTTGCAGCGGTTACAAGTTTGCCGTCCTTGTAGTATAGGTTTATGGTCAAGCCGTCGAATTTGTACTCTGTGGTCATCTTAGGCAAATACCCAAGTTCCTTTCTCACCCTCTCTAACCACTCGTTAAATTCCTCTTTGCTTTGGCATTTTCCTAGTGAGTACAAGCGTTTTTTATGAACGTAAGCGCCAAACTCTTTAATAGGCTCTCCGCCCACCCTTTTAGTTGGTGAGTCATCAAGCACTATTCCCGTTTCCTTTTCCATTTTAACTAGGCAGTCGTAAAGTTTGTCAAACTCGCCGTCCGATATGGTCGGATTGTCCAAAACGTAGTAGTTGTAGCAATGCTTGTTAAGTAAATCTACAAGTTCACGCATTTCCATCATAATACCTCCAAAGGTGCAATTTCTAGCGAGAATTTTTTGATACCCAGCCCGTCAAAAGCAATCGAAGCGCTAGTACCCGTCACGCTGATAATAGTGCCCACGCCAAAGGTTTTGTGCTTAACCTTTACGCCTGGCTTAAACTTAGACAAATCGGTGGTCTTTTTCACCTTATCCACGCCGTTTACCGTGGAAGCGTTCGACACTTTTTCCGCCGAATACTTGTTTTCAAGTTTCTTGGTGTCGGCAATTTTGCTTTGCGGCTTTGTTACCTTGCTATCCTCTAATATTTCGTCTATAAAGCAACTTCTTTTGTAAAATACCATACCGTCGTAGCGGTATCTTGCGGCGCAGTAAGTAAGCGTTAGCCTTTCCATAGCCCTAGTAATCGCCACGTACATAAGCCTGCGCTCCTCTTCCATTTTGCCCTCTTTAATACTTAGCCCGCTAGGGAACGTTTCCTGCTCCAACCCCACTATAAACACCACCTTAAACTCCAAGCCCTTTACTGCGTGCACGGTAGCAAGCCTTACGTAGTTGTCGTCGGTCACGTTGTCGGTATCGGTAAGTAGCGCAACGGATTGAAGGTAATCGATAATGGTTGCCTCTCTGTTATCGTTAGAAAACTCCTTAATACTAGCCACGTACGTTGCAATGTTTTCCACCTTATCTTGCCCCTCGGACTTATCCTTCAAGTTCTCGTAAGTCTCCACGATAGGCACGGTGCTAAGCAGCGTATTAGCAAACTCGATAGGGCTAAGTTTTCCGCTATGAGATATTAACGAAGTAAGAATATCCCTAAACTCCATAAGTTTGTTTTTCGTACCGCTACTTAAAAAATCCAGCCTGTCGCAAGTAAGCACAGCATCGATTAAATCAAGGTTGTTCTCCTTTACGTAGTCCTTTAATTTTTCCACGGTGGCGTCGCCGATTCCCCTTTGCGGAAAATTGATTATTCTATAAATCGCATCGTTATCTTTCGGGTTGCAACTCGCTCTAAAATAAGCGTTGACCGTCTTGATTTCTTCCCTTTCAAAAAATTTATAACCGCCAAAAATCTTGTACGGAATATTGTATAGGTTCAGTTTTTCTTCAAACTGCCTACTCATTGCTCCTGCCCTGTAAAGCACGGCAATATCGCTGTAATTATAGCCCGACCTAGTTAGTTCGTAAATCTTGTTGATTACGTACTCCGCCTCGCTCCTATCGGTTTTGCAAGGTGTGATTTGCACGCCCACGCCGTTTGGACTATTAGTCCACAAGGTTTTTTCTATCCTTTCCCTGTTGTTTTTAATTACCGAGTTTGCCGCCTTTAAAATATTTGCGCTACTTCTGTAATTTTGCTCCAACTTGTAAGTGGTTACGTTTTCAAAGTCCTTTCTAAAATTGATAATATTCCTTATATCAGCGCCACGCCAACTATAAATGCCTTGGTCCTCGTCGCCAACGACAAATATGTTTTTGTGCTCGGCAGAAAGTAGTTTTACCAAATTATATTGCAGCCCGTTGGTGTCTTGAAACTCGTCGATATGGATATATCTAAAACGGTGCTGATACTTAGCAAGCACGTCAGGTTGCTCAATAAAAAGTTTAAGGCAAAGCACAAGCAAATCGTCAAAATCCACGCTGTTACTAGCCTTTTTCTCCTCTTCATAAGCGGTGAACACGTCCTCTGCTACGGTCAAAACGTCGTAGGAAAAATCGCCTTCCAACTTTTTAACGATATTAAACGGTTGCACACCAAAATTTTTGGCGTGAAAAATTACACCAGTTACCGCCTTTGATAGTTGCTTGTCGATTTCCTTATCCTTATATATTCTATTTAGTATTTTTTTTGTATCGTCGGTATCTAAAATCGTAAAATTGTCGCCAAGCCCGATTCTCGTGCCGTCCAGCCTAAGCACTTTTGCGCAAAAAGAGTGGAAAGTAGATATCCACATACCCTCCTCGCCGCATTCTTTTACGATACGTTCCTTCATTTCCATAGCGGCTTTGTTTGTAAAAGTAATTGCCAAAATCTCGTAAGGTGATACGCCTAAATCTTTAATTAGGTGCGAAACCCTCTTGGTTAGCACTCTCGTTTTTCCGCTACCGGCCCCTGCAAGAACCAAAACCGCCCCTTCGGTATGGTTTACGGGTAATATTTGTTGCTCGTTTAATTGCATATTTTATCTCCTTATCGTAGTATATCATAAGAAAAATATTTTTACAATCTACTCTTGTGTTATAAATGAATTTTATATTAAATAAAAAATAAAACTACCTTAGTATTTCGGCATTTTACCAAAACGTTCGGTAGTTTATTTTTTCTTATACAAATGATTTTTCCCTAAAGTATCTTGCTTTTAATTTAACGTATATTTCCGACAATTTCAACACGTACCGTTGCCTCTCTTGATAATCCATTTTGGAAAATCTCCGTCTGTCCATCAAGCACCCGATAGGATTGAGTACGACCTCGTCTTTTTCCATCATTTCCTTTACGATTAAGTACATTTTTTCCTCGTCTAAGTAGTCCACTCCGTCCACGTGGAAACATTGTTTTTTAACGCTGCTTACAGCAGGTTTGCTCTTTTGAAAATACCCACTTGCTAGCCTTTTCTTCGCCTCACTAGCCTTACACTTCAAGTCCTTGTCGGTATACACCATTGTATTTTCTCCTATCATATAATTTTTGTATTGAAAATCTTGTAAAAATTCCTAAAATTTAAACAAATCTCTTCTATCTTAATACTAATTTAAAATAATGCAACGCCGATATTTTCAATTTATAACAGTTTATCTAGATTTATTTAGATATATTTTGATATAATTATGCGTTTTGAAAAATATTCAAAATTTTTATCATTTTATTATTCTCGATTTTTTATTCATTTTATGTATATATTTGCTATTATTGGTATATTTTGCTGATAAAACCTAATTTTATTAGTATTTTTTGCATAATTAGTCTAAATTTTTACTTTTGTTTTTCAGTCTATTTTTTAATTATCACCATAAAATACGCATTTTTTGAAAAATTTTCAATTAAATAAATAAAAAAATTTAAAAAAATTTTAAATTCGGCAAATTTACAAACCACCCTACAATTCTCGACAAAATTCAACAACAACAAACAAAATTGTCAATAAAAATGGAAACCACCTCGCTAATAACCGCTTAAAAACCATAAAAATGTAAGAATTTTTCCTACGTAATATTTATAGTTTTTTCTACGTTTTTTATCTTTATTATTTATACTACAATCCCTCCGTCGCTTTGCGCCACCTCCCTTTGCACAAGGGAGGCTCTTTTGGATAATCTTAAAATCTTTATTTTCAGCATACGGAGGCTTTTTTGGATTGAATTAAATCAATGCTATTTTATACAAGAGACACTTATTATGTAACTTATATTGCATCTAATAACTTAATTTCAAACAAAATTATCCTATTTACTATATCTTACATACAAATCATTACAGCAACACAATACACGGCCCCTTTGTGTAAAGGGGGCTGCCAGCCTGCTGGCTGGGGGATTGTATTACCATACAATGATTTATTATATTTTTTGAGTTGTCTATTTACTCTATCCAAACTAATATAAAAAATCAATATTCCTTTTTAACAATCCCTCCGACGCTTTGCGCCACCTCCCTTTGCACAAGGGAGGCTTGTTTGGTTAGATTAAAAACCATTTTTTACACAAGTTAAATTCTATATATTCTCAAAACTACACAAATAAAAAAAGGAAGGCAACCTATTACCTTCCTCGTGTTACTATGTGGTTTAGTACTTAATATGCTCCACGTCCTTTCTTGACGACCTTTTGTAAAGCACAATTTTGTTACCGATAGCACAAACCGGCTCGGCTTTAAGTTTTTCTGCAAGTTCTTGAAGAATACTCATCGGAGTATCGTCGTTATTTTTTAGCACGGTAATTTTGATTAGTTCCCTAGCCTCTAACGCTTTACTAATATCGCTAACCATATTTTCACTAATACCGCCCTTTCCCACTTGGAAAATAGGCTCGATTACCATTGCTTTGCCTCTTAAATTACTTCTTTGTTTACTGTTTAACATATTTCACCTAATCTATCAAATCGAAAGCAATATCGGATACGTACACGGTATCGCCCTCTTTTGCGCCTCTTCTATATAATTCTTTTATTATGCCTTTTTCACGAAGTACACGTTGGAAGTAGTTGAACGAATCCACGTCGTCTAGCACCACGTTTCTTGCAAGTTTATCAATAAATCCGCCCGTTATCTCGTAAGTGTCGTCGTCTAATTTTGTGATTTCGTACCTATTCTCGTCCGGTTTTTCAAACTCATAGTAGTCGGTTTCAAACGGCTCAGCCTTAGGCAAGGTTTTTAGCACCGTGTAAATCTCGTCTAATAGTTCCTTAGTTCCCTCGTGAGTGATTGCCGAAATAGGATAGGTTTTTTTGCCGATAGCCTTTTCAAACTCCGCAACCCTGTCTTCCTCACCGTAAAGCATATCGATTTTGTTCAAAACCACTATTTGAGGAAGCGTGCCCAACTTTTCGGAGTACGACGATATCTCTTTATTGATTTTTTCATAGTCCTCTAATGCGCTTCTGCCCTCGCACTCTGATATATCCACCACGTGTACGATTAGCCTTACCCTCTCGATATGACGAAGGAAGTCGTGCCCTAGCCCTGCGCCCTCGCTTGCTCCCTCGATAAGCCCCGGGATATCGGCAATTACAAAACTGTCGTCGTACATATTCACAACGCCAAGATTTGGGCTAAGCGTGGTAAAGTGGTAGTTTGCAATCTTTGGCTTTGCGCTGGTTAGCACCGAAAGTAAGGTGGACTTACCAACGTTTGGAAAACCTACAAGCCCCACGTCCGCAATAGTCTTTAACTCCAACTTCACGTGATATTCAATAGTTTTTTCACCTTTTTGGCTAAAATTAGGCGCTTTTCTTTGGCTGGTGGCAAACCTAGCGTTACCTTTTCCACCATGTCCACCGGGAAGAATTACCTTCTCTACCCCGTCCTCGTAAAAGTCCGCAATTACGTGGTCCGTTTCGATATCTTTAAGTAGCGTTCCGCACGGCACTTTGATTATCAAATCCTCGGCACTTTTTCCGCATTGATTTTTCTTCTTACCGTTTTCGCCGTTGCCTGCCCTATAATGCACTTTGTACTTAAAGTCGATAAGCGTGGTCATATTTTTGTCCGCAACGAATATTATACTACCGCCGTTACCACCGTCGCCACCGTCCGGTCCGCCGTTTGGCACGAATTTTTCCCTATGAAAAGAGGTAGCACCGTCGCCGCCGTTACCTGCTTTAATATAAATTTTTGCTACGTCTAAAAACATTTATTTTACCAACCTTTCTATTATTGATTTTGCCGCAAGTTTACCGGCTCCCATAGCCTTTATTACGGTTGCTGCGCCCGTTACTGCGTCACCGCCTGCGTACACGTTTTTAATACTTGTTTCGCCCCTTTCGTCCACCTCGATAGTGCCTCTACCTGAGCATTTCAACTCAGGCAAACTCTTCTTTATCAGCGGATTAGGGCTTGTACCTAGCGCCATAATCACTTGGTCACACGGGATAACAAATTCGCTACCCTCCACTTCCATCGGGCTACGTCTTCCGCTGGCGTCAGGCTCGCCAAGTTCCATTCTTACGCACTTAACACCCGTTACCAGCCCGTTTTCGCCCACTATCTCCACCGGGTTTGTAAGTAGTTTTAACTCTACGCCCTCTTCTTCTGCGTGGCAAATTTCCGCCTTTCTACAAGGCATCTCTGCCTTTGACCTACGATAAACAAGAGTTACTTCTCCGCCAAGCCTTAAAGCCGTCCTAGCGCTATCCATAGCAACGTTGCCCGCTCCGACAACCACCACGTGTTTGCCGATATTTATAGGCGTATCGCTGTCCTTTTTGTATGCGCCCATCAGGTTCACCCTAGTTAGATATTCGTTTGCCGAGTACACACCGTTTAGGTTTTCGCCCTTTATGTTCATAAACTTAGGCAATCCTGCGCCCGTTCCTAAAAACACCGCATCGTAATCACTTAGCAATTCGTCCACAAACAAGGTTTTGCCGATTACCGTGTCTTTATCGAAGTTTACGCCAAGTTCGGTAAGTTTGTCTATCTCGCTAGCCACTAGTTTTTTAGGCAATCTAAACTCCGGTATGCCGTACACCAAAACGCCGCCAAGTTTATGGAAAGCCTCGAATACGGTCACCTCAAAGCCTGCCCTAGACAGTTCCGCAGCGCAAGATAATCCCGCAGGGCCGGAGCCGACAATAGCAACTTTTTTGCCGTTTTTCTCTATTTTTTCCGTGGTTTTAACGCCTAGTGCGTAGTCACCGACAAACCTTTCAAGTCCGCCGATACAAACCGCCTCGTCCACCTTGTTTCGAACGCAGAATTTTTCGCATTGCTCTTCTTGTGGGCACACCCTACCGCAAATAGACGGCAAATTATTGTCCATTTTCAGCATAACGGCAGCCCTCGACATATCGCCCTCTTTTAAAGCCGTGATAAACCTAGGAATATTTACGCCCACCGGGCAACCTTTCACGCATTGCGGATTTTTACAATTCAAACACCTTTCAGCCTCGGCTTTTGCTTTTTCAAGGTCGTAACCTAGGCACACCTCGTCAAAATTATGCCTTCTTACGCTTGGCTCTTGCTCTATAAGTGGAGTTCTCATCGTCTTAATCATTTTTGCCTCTCAATCTACAAACGTGATTTTGCTCTTGCTCTCTGTAATAGGTAGACCTATTTATCGCCTCGTCAAAATCCACCAAATGCCCGTCAAATTCAGGGCCGTCCACACACGCATACTTCGTTTTGCCGTCAACCGTCAGCCTACAACCGCCGCACATACCCGTTCCGTCCACCATAATGCTGTTCATACTCACCACGGTTTTCACGCCGAATTTTTTGGTTAGGTTGCACACCGCTTGCATCATTCTAAGTGGACCTACCGCAAACACAACGTCGTATTTTTCTTGGCTTAGTAGTTCTTCCAGTTTGTTTGTAACAAAGCCTTTTTCACCGTACGAGCCGTCGTCCGTCATCACGTAATTATGCCTTGCGTAGCGGTCAAAGTTGTCCTTGTAGACAAGCAAATCCTTGTTTCTTGCGCCCATAATATTATCCACGGTTTTCCCTATGCTTGATAGGTGCTTTAATTGAGGGAACGTTACAGCGCCACCGATTCCGCCTGATACTAGCAAAATCTTATTTAGGTCGTCAAGGTCTGTTGCGTTACCTAGCGGTCCGACGATATCCGCCACTTTGTCGCCCTCTTTCAGCATAGCCATTTTCATAGTAGTTGCGCCGATTGTTTGCACAAGCAAGGTAATCGTCCCGTTTTCCTTATCGATATCGCACAAAGTAAACGGCACTCTTTCGCCCTCTTCGTCCACCCTTACAATCACAAATTGACCGGGTTTTGCGTGTTTTACGATTTTACCTGCCTCAAAAACGTACTCTCTCACGTTTTCTGATAAATTTCTTACTTTTAGAAGTTCAAACATTATTCTCTCTCGCTATATTTACAAAAATTTTTAACCATACATTCGTCGCACTTTGGATTTCTTGACGAGCAACAGTACCTACCCAAAAAAATAAGCAAATGATGTGCCTTTGACCACCTAGCCTCGTCGATATACTTCATTAAGTCCTGCTCCACCACGTTAGGCTCATTGCTTTTTGTAAAACCAAGCCTATTTGCCGTCCTTAATACGTGTGTGTCCACGGCAATAGCAGGCACGCCGTACGCCTCGCTTCTAACCACGTTAGCGGTTTTTCTTCCCACGCCTCTTAGGGTAACTAGGCTCTCAACGTCCTTAGGTACTTTACCGTCAAACATATCTAAAAGTGCTTTGCTCGTTTCAATTATGGACGTAGCCTTGCTTTTGTAAAACCCACACGAAAAAATTAGTTTTCCAAGTTCCTCTACCGTAAGGCTTGCAAAGTCCTCAGGCGAATTATATTTCAAAAACAAAGTTTTAGTCACTTCGTTCACCCTTTTGTCCGTGCATTGCGCACTAAGAATTACCGCAACCAGCAATTCAAACGGCGTGGTATAATTCAGTTCGCACTTTGCGTTTGGGAATTGCTCCTCCAGTCTATCCAAAATTTCACTCGCAATTTTCTTCATACACTAATTATTGCATATTACTTCTAACTATGCAAATATTTTATTATTAAATAAGAAAATAATTATGCTTAACCAAGATTTTTTTAAGCCTAACAAAACAAACTTTAAATTTTGTACAAAAAATATCCTTAATATCCCCTTTTAATTTTCAAAAATATTTCTACAAAAAACTCAATTTAAGCAACGAAAAATCAGTAAATTCTGGTCACTTTTCTTCTACTTACGCCCTCTTCCACCTTATAAAACCCAACGAAACTAGCGGACTTGATTTTGGACTCGATAAACCTTACGGCGTTTAGGTCGTAAGAAGAAAATCTTATGGAAAGACTGCACTCGGAATTTATCTCAGAGGGGGTGTCAATCACCGTAGAGAAAATGCCGTTATTATCCAAAATTTGCTTGAACCGAAACGAATCGTACCTATTGTTAAACCCTGCAACACAATAAACGTTATCCATAATCCCCTCCTACTTTTTTAGTAATTACCTCACTACACCGCCGCATTTAAAATTTTTTTTACACTTTTTATCACTTTTTAGCCATTTTTTAACCATATTTTAAAATTTTTCAGTATTTGTACATAAATATTTTCAATTTTTAAGGCTATCAATTACCTATTTATTAAGGTCATTTTTTGGTTTTTTTAAAAGTTGTTACTCTGTTTTTAGGCTATTTAAAAGCACCCACCACTATTTTTAACCGCATTTAGCCGTTTTTTAACCGCATTTTATCTACTTTTTAAACCACATTATCGGGTTATTTTCACCATTAAGGCATAAGATATTTTCGCCTTTTAGGTAAAGGTTACCTTGATTTAAGACCGGTTTTAGGCTTATATTAGGTTTTTTTTAGGCAATTTTTACAAATTGTTGCGCCATTACGCCTAATATTTTTGTCGATTTATCGCTAAAAAATCACAAAAAATCAAACGTCACCATATACTTCAATATACTAAAAAATCTCAAAAAAAGTGAAAGGAGTGCTTATGATATATTTTGACAACGCCGCAACAAGTAGGTACAAACCAAAATGCGTGATTGACGCCTTGGTGGAGGAAACGAAAAACAGCGCAAACGCATCAAGAGGCGCTCATAACGACGCAATAAACCTTGGCTACAAGATTTTTCAAACTAGGGAAAACATGAAAAAATACTTCAACGCTTATGGTTACTCCGTTATTTTTACAAAAAACTGCTCCGAGGCACTAAATCTTGCAATTATAGGCTCGGCAAAGCGTGGCGGACACGTGATTACCACTTGTTACCAGCACAATTCGGTACTTAGGGCGCTTAGTTACCTTGAACAAGCCAAAAGCGTGAAATGGGATGCGGTGTTTTTCAAAGATAATTTGCAAAAAGTAGAAAACCTAGTAAATTCCAACGTAAAATTCAAAAACGAAGACGTGAAAATCAACATAGAGGACGTGGAAAAACTAATTACTCCAAGTACGTATATGCTAATAGTAAACCATATATCCAACGTGACGGGCGAAGAAGAAGACTTGGAAGAATATGCATATTTATGCAAAAAGTATTCATTAAAACTCCTAATCGACGGGGCGCAAAGCGTTGGGCACAAACTAATAGACCTAGAAAAATTAAACGCTACGTTTTTGTGCTCGTCAGGACACAAAGGCTTAATGGGAGCACAAGGAACAGGATTTTTGGTCGTAAAGAGCGAAGAAAAACTTTCGCCTATTAGTTTTGGCGGAACAGGTACAAAATCAAAAGACATTATCCAGCCACGAGAAAATTTTGAGGACTATGAAGTTGGCACTCTAAACTCGGCAGGAATAGTTGCGCTAAATAACGCAATAAATTTTAACCTTCAAAACTTTAACCTAATCAATAGCAAAATCGAGAGCCTAACAAAAATATTAAAATCATGTAAATTCAACAACAACGTAATTATTTATTCCCCCGAAGATACCCTTAATGGAATATTTACATTTAACGTAAAAAATATGCCGTCAGATATGACCGCAAAAATATTAAACGAAAAATATTCTATTGCAATACGCTCAGGCTTTCATTGTGCGCCGCTTGTTCATAAATCGTTAAACACCTATAATAGCGGCGCAGTAAGAGTTAGCATCGGCTACAACAATTCACTATCCGACGTTTACAAACTAATTGCTGCCATAGAGGAAATATCGGAGAACTCAAATACTTAACTTTTTAAAAATTTTAACAAAAATAAAACTATTATAAAAAGGCGAATTATATCGCCTTTTTGTATTTTGTAGAATACTTTACCGTAAAATACTATATTTTTTAGCGTTTTTTATAATTCTTTACTCTACATATTTACATATTCAATAATAATCAATTCTACAAATGCTCATATATTATAATACTTATCTAAATATCAAGTACGTAAAAATTATCCTTAAATTTTGAGTATTGTAGAATAATTCGTTTAATTTGTTCTGGGCTTAGGGTTGGGAATTTTTCCTTTAAAAGAAGGCAAAACCCCGCAACAATAGGGCACGCAACCGAAGTTCCGCTCATGCTTACGTACAATCCGTTACTACTAAGCCCTGCAACCTTTACACCTCTTGCATAAACGTACGGATAACTTTCGCCCTCGTATGTTCCCCTTGACGTAAAATCCGCAACGTCGTTGTTTTCACCTACTGCCCCTACTGAAATAACCTTACTAGAAACCGCAGGGCTCATATAAGTATTTAATCCGCTGTTACCCGATGCGCACACCACGATTATACCCTTTTCAGTTAACGCTTCTACGCCTTTAACAAGAGGATCATTTACGGTTTTTGGTACGGCTCCGAAACTCATTACCACAACTTTTATGTTATATTTTTCATAATTTTCGCTTACCCATTCCATTCCTGATAACGCTTTAAATACGTCGCTTTCCCCTTTTTCGTTCATAATTTTTACCGATATTACGTTTGCATTTGGGCACACCCCCATAATTTTTTTGCCGGAGCATATCCCGTTACCCGAGATTACTCCTGCAACAAAAGTGCCGTGACCGTTGTCGTCGTACGGGAACGTTTCGTTGTTTTCAACGTCGTGCTGAAGAATAATTCTATCACTAATACTACATAAATCTAAGTGTCTACTAACGCCCGTATCAATAATAGCCACACCCATACCTTTCCCGGAATATCCGTTAAGGTTATAAAAATTATTCATTATGTATGTATATTTATTCTTAGCGTTTTCGCTAAAACTCGCTCCGATATCACTAATATCACTTTCTTTTAATTCCTTACTTTCGCTGTCAAATTCTTGCCCGTTGCCGCTACCTATATTTTGGCAAGCACTATCATTACCCAAAGTTCCGCTATCTACAATACAATTATTTTCGCTTTCTAAAATGCAACTATTTGCGTTTTCTTTAATAAATTTTTCGCCTGTTTTCACGGTTTTTTTGTTTTTATTGCTCAAAATTATCTTTTCGCTTTTACCGTAAGGCTTATCAAAAGCACCGCATTTATTATTATTTAATAGTTTTTTACTACTTATTTCCTCGATATTATCTATTGAGTACACCTTGGTAATAGAAGAAACGTATTTTACGTACGGAAGATAGGTTAAAGTCAAGATTTCGTCCTTGCTACCCTCAATTCCAACGGCGTTTATTAGCGAAAATTTTTTAATAATTCTTACCCTATTACAAATCTTGTCCATAAATTGAAAATCGGTAAGATAAACTACCGCCTTGATACTTTCAGATTTTTCGCTAGCAATATCCACGTCAAGTTTGGTTATTATCATTTTTTAACTCCTCAATCAAATTTCGCAAGTTTTCAAGTTCTTCGCCCGTCAAAAAACCTTCCATAATGCTGTAAATACCGTCAAGTTGACTGTTTACGTCATTCCCGCTTTCCTTTTGTTTTTTCACGTAGTCAAATAATTCGCTTTTAAGCCCGCTACTTGTTTTATTTTTAATTTTTTCGTTCATTTCGTTTAATTCCTCTATCTTTTCCCACGTTTCATTACTCACAGGCGGAAAATTATCTTCATAATTGCTACCTTTTGGGCTTTTGTAATTCACATCTAGCGATTTTTTACAAAACTCTTTAAAATCCATATTCACCTCTCACCTTAGATAATATGAAGACATATACTATTTATGTGAAAAGGAGAAAAATATGATAATTGAAAAAGCACCGATAGGTGTTAGTAAGGACGAGATTTTAAAAGTTGCCGAAAAAAACCAAAACGCATACCTAAATAAGCAAAATACCAGCCAAAATACTAGCCAAAATAACAATCAAAACGCAGGAGATTGCCAAAAAGATAATCAAGATTTAACAAAAAATCCTAATAATACTTGCAATTTCAACTTTAATAACATAGAAAAAGCAATTTCTGACGTTAAAAAAATTAAACTTGCCTTAGAAGGTAATCCGCTAGCACTCATCGAACTGATGAGTGGGGACGAAAAAATGAAAGATGCGGTAAAAATAATGAAACTGCTACCTGCCGTACTTAATTTAATGGGCAATGAAAACGACAAAAAAGACGATTTTTTTCGTAATAACCCTGAAAATAATGCTAATATACTTAATCACCAAAGTGTAGACGAGCAAAAAATCACATTTGACCTAAGGGAAAACAAGTCAAAATCGGCAAATTTTACAATAAATCAAAATTACAACAGCGCAAACCCGACTAAAAAAACATTTTTTAACCAAAATTTTGAAGGCAAAAACGGTTCTTATGCTAATAATTCTAATAAAGAGCAAGTAATCCAAAAAAACGGCTCTACTAACAGAAAAATCTTAAAAAAAGACGATAATTACTCTATAAATAAAACAAACCGCAGCCGATACTACAACGGCAAAACTGACGGAAAATATTACCAACATATAAACAACCAAAATAGCCGTGACAAAGAATGCTACCAAAACGTCAACTCTAACAAAATTGATAAAAAATTCTACCAAAACCGTAACGCTAACAGTATTAACACCACAAAAAACCCACAATACAGCAATGTAGACGGCAAAATAAACGAAAACGCACAGTCAAACAGGCAAGCATATCAAGAAAATGGCAATTTGCTTGCTAATTTTGAAAATTTAAGCAAAACGTTAAACGGCTTATTTAATAACAACGCAGGTTCAACAGATTTGAGAAAACTTTTAGAAGTAACTAACCAAAACGCACCATGCTATACTCAACAATCTAACCAAAACGCACCATGTTGCGCTCAACAATCTAACCAAAACAAACCTCTAAACAAAGATTCGCTAAGTGAATTTTTGAGCAAACAGTAATAATCTAACTGAATAGTAAATATTTTAAAAGTTAAATAAAAAATAGGAAGAAAAATCTTCCTATTATTTAATACGTAGATGCCTTTATAAAGAACTTTTTAACCTATTTTTTTGTTTATTTGTTCCTTTTTTCTTGGTTCTTGTTTTCTTGTTTTTAAAACCGTTATTTTTCTCTAACTGCACCGTTAGACACAATATTATACTTAATAGACGTTAGTTCTTTTAGCGCAATAGGACCTCTTGCGTGTAATTTTTGCGTCGAAATGCCCATTTCAGCACCAAAACCAAACTGGAATCCGTCGGTAAACCTTGTGGAAGTATTTACGTAGACGCAAGCAGAGTCCACCGAGCGCAAAAACTCTTCAGCCTTTTTCTCGTCCGTGGTGATGATTGACTCAGAATGGTTAGTTGAATGTGCGTTTATATGGTCAATAGCCTCTTTTATTCCGCTAACAATCCTAATAGAAATCACGTAATCTAAGTACTCGGTGTCGTCGTCCTCGCTTGTCATAGGGATTACGCTAGCAAGTTTTTGCACTTTTTCGTCGCCCTTTACTTTAACGCCGTGCTCATTTAATTCCTTTGCGATAGTAGGTACGTAATTACTTGCAATTTCCTCGTCAACTAACACGTGTTCAAGCGCATTGCACACCGAAACTCTTTGCGTTTTTGCGTTCAAAATCACCCTTGTTGCTATGTCTAAGTCCGCAGTTTTCTCCACGTACACGTGACAATTTCCGCCGGCAGAGGCAATAACGGGCATTTTTGCATTTGCTAAAATAAACTTTTTAAGCCCCTCTCCGCCACGTGGAATAATTACGTCCACGTACTTGTCTTGCTGCAAAAGTTCGTAACTACTTTCACGTGAGGTATCGTCGATAAATTGCATAACGTCCTCGTCGTAGCCGTGCGATTTTAATGCGGATTTCATAACGCTAGAAATAGCCCTATTTGTGTTTATAGCCTCCTTTCCACCACGAAGCACCACGGCATTCGAACTTTTTAAAGTAAGCCCGACGCAGTCCACCGTAACGTTTGGCCTTGCCTCGTAAATGATACCGATAACGCCAAGCGGTGCACGAACTTTTTTGATATTCAGCCCGGAATTTACGTTAAACTCTTCCACCACTTCGCCAACGGGATCGGGCAAAGCGATAATTTGAAGCAAACCCTCTTTCATTTGGTTAATTCTGTCGTCATTGATGGTTAGCCTGTCGTAAAATGCCGATTTTTTGTCGGCAAAATTGTCAAGGTCCACCTTGTTGGCTTGTTTTATCACGTCAACGTTGTCGGTTAAAGCGTCCGCCATAACTTTTAGCATATCGTTTTTCAGTTCAGTAGTAGCCGAGGCAAGCCTAAAACTTGACTCTTTGGCTTTTTTGCATATTTCTTGTACGTTCATTGTTTTCCTCTATAAAAAAACAGAAATTCAGTATATTATTATAATAACCCGAATTCCTGTTTAATGCAATTTATTTTTTACAAAATTATTCTTCGTCCGGCAAAATTGCGTTGTGATATACCTCTTGAACGTCGTCCGATTCCTCTAGCCTATCGATAAGTTTGTTGAAAGAGTTCACCTTGTTTTCGTCTAGGTTTACGTAGTTATCAGGAATCATATCGATTGAAGAAGATAGGATAACGACGTCGTTCTTTTCAAGTTCCTCTTTAACTTGATAAAACTCGCTAGGTGCGGTGTAAACCTCGAATACGTCCTCTTCCTCCACAACGTCCTCAGCGCCTGCCTCGATAGCAAGCATCATAAGTTCGTCCTCGGTGATTGCGCTAGCGTCAACAACGATAACGCCCTTTCTATTAAACATATAGGATACGCAACCGGTAGCACCAAGAGAGCCGCCGAATTTATCAAACGCACACCTTACGTCGCCTGCGGTTCTGTTCTTGTTGTCGGTAAGAGCCTCAACGATAACGGCAGTTCCGCCCGGGCCGTAACCCTCGTAAGTCATACTCTCGTAGTTTACGCTGTTTAGGTCGCCCGACGCCTTTTTGATACTTCTGTTGATGTTGTCGTTAGGCATATTGTTTGCCTTAGCCTTTGCTATAACGTCCCTAAGCCTTGCGTTAGATGCAGGATCTGCACCGCCTTGTTTTACGGCAATCGCAATTTCTCTACCTATTTTTGTAAATACGTTTGCTCTTGCAGCATCAGTTTTTCCTTTTTTGGCTTGTATATTATGCCATTTGCTATGTCCTGACATATCGTCCTCCTATTTATTTCTTGATAAAAAATACAATGCAATTCCGCCTGCAACCGAAGCGTTCAGCGATTCCATAGTATTTTCGGTAGGTAGGCTCACAACGTTAGTAACTCTACTTCTAGTTTCCTCACTAAGCCCGTGCGCCTCGTTACCTACTATTATAGTTGATTTCTCACTAAATTTTACCGTAATCAAATCTTTACCGCTCATATCCAGCGCATAAAGTACGTTTTCTGCGTGTACGTCCAAAATATCCTTTACATTGCCCCTGTACAAGTTCGCCCTAAAAATGCCGCCCATAGTAGACCTAAGCACCTTTGGAGAAAACAAGTCGCAACAGGACGCAAGATAAATATCGGTTATGCCCATCGCAACGCTAGTACGAATAAGCGTGCCAAGATTACCCGGATCGCTAATGCCGTCCAAAATAAGCGAATGACCTTTGGGTGAAGTAAGCGGCTTGTCAAAATAGTTGACAACGGCAAGCAGCCCCGACGTTGTGACCGTTTCGGATAAGTCCTTAAAAAGTTTGTCCGTAATTACGTAGCACTTTTTGTTCATAGTAACGCTAGCGTACTTGTCCGCCTTAGACTCCGCCACAACGAAGTACTGAACGTCCACGTAACTTGGGATATCCATCACACTTTTCACACCCTCGAAGACAAACGCCCTTTCTTTTTCACGCCATTTTTTGTCTTGAAGTTTTCTTAGCCCCTTAATTATCGGGTTATTTGACGATTCAATTAGCATATCAATAAAAAATGCCCTCTATTGAAGGCATTTTATTTAAGCGTTAAGCGCTTTTTTTGCGGTGTCGCACAATGCCGTAAACGCATCAAAATCATTAACGGCTAATTCTGCTAAAACCTTACGGTTCAAAGTAACGTCAGCAAGTTTTAGTCCGTACATAAATCTGCTGTAAGACAAACCGTTCATTCTTGCTGCTGCGTTAATTCTAGCAATCCAAAGTTGTCTAAAATCTCTCTTCTTTTGTTTTCTACCTACGTAAGCGTAAGTTTGAGATTTCATAACGGCTTGACGAGCAACTCTATATAATCTGCTCTTGCTACCGAAATATCCTTTTGCTTGTTTCATTATTTTTCTGCGTTTTTTAACGCCGTTTACTGCTCTTTTAATTCTCATTATTCTACTCCTCCGCTATTAACCTTGAATTAAAGTCTTGATGGTCTTTTCTTGAGTTGGACTTACAAGAGTACCTTGTCTTAAATTTCTCTTTCTCTTAGAAGTTTTCTTGGTAAGAATGTGGTTTTTACCAGATTTTGCTCTCTTGATATGACCGTTCTTAGTTACCTTAAAACGCTTTTTAGCGGCTGAATTTGATTTCATTTTTGGCATAGTTATATCCTCCGAATATTTATTTTAATCTTTAGACGGTTTTGCTACTATCGGTGCGATAAGCATAGAAACCGTGTTGCCTTCCTTTTTAGGTTCGGCTTGTTTTGTACCATAATCTTTAACAAGTTCGAAAAAGGCTTCCATTACTTTCATTGCCATTTCCGGTCTTGCGTTTTGTCTGCCCTTAAGTCTTATAGAGGCTTTTACTTTGTTTTCGTCTTGCAAGAATTTTACGGCGTTTTTAGCCTTGATAGCGATATCGTTCGTATCGATAGTTGCAGACAATCTAACTTCCTTAGTTTCAACGACTTTTTGTTTCTTTTTTGCCTCTTTGCTCTTTTTGACCATTTCAAACTTGTATTTTCCGTAGTCCATTATCTTAGCAACAGGAGGTTTTGCTTGAGGTGAGATTAGCACCAAGTCAAGTTCTTCCTTATCGGCAATACTCATTGCTTCCCTTGACGACATAATGCCTAGCATATCGCCGTTTGCAGCAATAACTCTAAGTTCCTTTTCTCTGATTTGTTCGTTGATTAGTTGGTCTTTTATATCAGTATCCTCCAAAAAAAAATATGGACAGCAAAGTGCTATCCATAATATATAATAAAAATATTTATCATAATTATTTACCAACAACCCTAATTAGCGGCTGGTGAGAGCAACTCTACTTCGACTATGATATATTAACATTTAGGTTTTTTTTTGTCAAGCGATTTTTACTAAATAGTATTATCTCTTGCTTCAACTTGTTTTTTAACAAGTTTGATAAACTCGTTTTCGGTCATCGTGCCAAGGTCACCACCCTTTCTTGAACGAACTGCAACCACCTTGTTTTCGATTTCCTTTTGACCAAGCACAATCATATAAGGCACTTTTTCAAGTTGAGCCTCTCTAATCTTGTAGCCGATTTTCTCGTTACGAACGTCGCACTCTGCCCTAAATCCTTTTTGTTGAAGTTTTGCGGTTAGTTCGATAGCGTCGTCCACGGTCTTCTCGGTTAGGCTAAGCACTTTAACTTGGGTAGGAGCAATCCATAGCGGAATAGCGCCTGCGTACTTCTCGATTAGGTAAGCCAAAGTCCTTTCGTAGCAGCCAAGCGACGTCCTGTGAATAATATAAGGTCTTTGTTTTACGCCCTTTTCGTCAACGTAAGTCATATCGAAGTTCTCCGCAAGGAACATATCTACTTGAACGGTGATGATGGTATCCTCTTTGCCGTAAACGTTTTTGTATTGAATATCTAGTTTAGGTCCGTAGAAAGCAGCCTCGCCCTTTGCCTCGGAATACGGAATTTCCAAGTGTCTTAGAATTTTTTCCATAGTAGCCTCGGCTTTTTCCCACGTCTTAGGCTCGTTGATATATTTTACGGTATCCTCAGGATCCCAACGGCTAAACCTATACGTTACGTCGTTTTCAAAGCCTATCGCCTTCATCATAAACTTGATTAGGTTTACTACGCCTGCAAACTCTTTTTCCAGTTGCTCAGGGGTACAAACAAGGTGTCCTTCGCTAATGGTGAATTGCCTTACCCTGATTAAGCCGTGCATTTCGCCGCTTGCCTCTTTTCTAAACAAGGTTGAAGTTTCGCCGTACCTAATAGGCAAATCTCTATAACTCTTGATGCCGTTGTTGTAAATGGTGTACTGGAACGGGCAAGTCATAGGGCGAAGCGCAAGAACTTCGTCGTCCTTTTCCTCGTCGCCTATTATGAACATACCGTCCTTATAGTGATCCCAATGCCCTGAAATCTTGTATAGGTCGGATTTTGCCATAAACGGAGTTTTGGTTAGCACGTAGCCTCTTCTCTCCTCCTCGTCCTCTACGAATCTTTGAAGAAGTTGCACTACCTTAGCGCCCTTTGGCATAAGTAGTGGCAAACCTTGACCGATATTTTCGTCCGTCATAAAGTAGCCAAGTTCTCTGCCTATCTTGTTGTGGTCACGAAGTTTAGCCTCCTCAACCCTCGTCAAGTACTCCTCAAGTTCACTCTTTTTGCCAAAAGCAGTTGCGTAAATTCTGGTAAGCATCTTGTTTTTCTCGCTGCCTCTCCAGTAAGCGCCTGCAATAGAGGTAAGTTTGAAAGCCTTGATTAGACCTGTATTAGGTAGATGCGGTCCACGGCACAAATCCACAAAATCACCTTGTTTATAGGTGGAAATTACGCTACCGTTAGGTAGGTCGTTAATAAGTTCTACCTTGTAGTCCTCGTGCTTTTCAGAGAACAACTTAACAGCGTCGTTTTTGCTTAGTTCGTGGCGCTCTAATGGTAATTTAGCCTTGATGATTTTGTTCATCTCAGCCTCAATTTTGTCAAAATCGTCCTTTGAGATAGGGGTTTTAAAATCGAAGTCGTAGTAAAAGCCTTCCTCGATAGTTGGTCCTATCGCAAGTTTTACGTTTGGATAAATCGACTTAACCGCTTGCGCTAAAATATGCGAACAAGTGTGCCTGTATATATCTAGTCCCTCTTTGTCTTTAAGCGTAACGACTGAAAAATCACAATCCTCGCTAACAACGGAATTTAAGTCCCTAAGTTCGCCGTTAACTTTGATTGCTACTGCGTTTCTAGCAAGACCTTCGCTAATATCTTGGGCAATTTCGTAGCCCGATTTAGCCTCTTGATACTCTTTTTGACTGCCGTCTAATAAAGTAATTTTCATATCTCCTCCATATAAAAAAGTCGCCCTTATAACATAAGGACGACGTAATCATCGCGGTTCCACCTTAATTGTAACCTTTCGGTTACCACTCTTTATGGTTATTCTTTAATAGCGTACGATTATATAGGTGGTATAAATACCTTCATTGTGCACCACTTCCACCAACGGATGCTCTCTGTAACAAGCGGCAGGTATTTACGTGTCCTAACTCGTAAAGTACATTTAGTATAGAACACATATTTTTATTTGTCAACGAATTTAACGTTTCACAATGGTAATTTTTTTCAAAATTTCCAGCATTTCCTCCGGCAAACGCACGTTTCTTAAAACTAGCGTTTTGGGGTTTGCAAAAATGATGGCATCAAGCAAATTAAAATAAAAATTAGAGTAAATCGGAAGAATTTCCACCTCTTTGTTCGAACCGTGTACGACAAGTTTTACGCCGTTATCCGTGCCGTAGACGGTAAGTTTTTCCACCCTTTCTTTTGACGTTTGGTTCATAAAATTAGCCACGTACGTTAAATCCTCGCTATCGGCGTAGTAAAGCAAACTTTCGGTAAGCCCTCGAAGTTCCTCCCAGTTGCTTTTTAGTTTTTGCAATCTAAAATTTAGGATTGCGTCCACGTTGTAGTCCTTCATATCGAGCAGCCTGTAATCAAGATACTTTTCCTCGTAGTAACTGTCAAAATGCGTGATAGAGGCAAGCGCCGTAATTTTAACGTAGGTATTAGCGTCAAAACTAAGCCCGTTAAATAATATTCGCCTTTTGATAAAGCCCAAAATCACGTCCTTTACAAGCCTTAAAATAGAGTCCTTAACTTCGCCTTCGTACTCGTCTAAGGTAGCCACGCTGAAAATATATCGCCTTTTTGCAGTCTCCTTTGTGAACGATAAATTTTTAATATCTTTTAGGCTACTTGCAAGATAGCCAAATTCGTTTTCGTATTTCTTATCAATACTTATTTCACTTATCCACATACTACACCTCTCTCATATTGTATGCGTAAAACGGAAGATTTACACTTCCCAAGATAAATAATCTAAGATTATCTTGTCTAAATTTAGATAAAAACACCTTTTTCATACTAACACGGTAAATGGCGAATATTTTGTTTTACTTTGGCGGTTTTTGTCGATAACTAACTTATATTGTCGTTTTAGTTACAATTTTAGCAATATTCGACTTAACAACGTAATTTTCGTAATAAAAATTCACTTTTTTTACGTAATTTTTCGTTTCCTTGTACGGCACGTCTTTTGGCTTTATATTTTGTCTTTCCCACTTTTTTGCCACCGTTTCGCCTGCGTTGTAGCCTACTAAAACATAGTCAAGCGTGCCAAACTTCTTTTCAAGATAAGTTAAATACCACACGCCGATAGCAATATTTTCCTTTTCGTTTAGCAAGTTACCGGTTAGGTTTCGCCCCTCTTTACGCATCTCACAAGTAACAAAATCAGCGGTAGCAGGAATTATTTGCATTAGCCCCGCAGCGCCCTTTTTACTTTTAGCATTTTTGTCAAAATTACTCTCTGTTTTAATGATTGATAGAATAATTTGCTCGTTTAAAGCGGTATCATACCTAGAAAGTTCCTCTTTAATTACAAAAAAATATTGCGTATTTAACCCGACCAAAAACACGGCGTAGGAAAAAACGCAACACAATAATACTAATATAATTATAAGAATAATATATCTAAATAATCTTGTTTTTTTGCTTTTTAGTTCTCTTTTTTTAACTGACAAATAAAACTCTCCACCTTTTTAGATAAATCGTCAAAAGTTCCGTCGTTTGTAATTATGTAGTCGATTTTTTTGCCTTGGTAAGATTTTATTTGATTTTTTATAATTGCCTCTATCTCTTCTTTGGTCTTGCCGTCACGCCTTGCCGCTCTTTCTATTCTACTTGTGACGCCCGCCTCAATCAGCAAGATTTTGTCAAAGTCGTTTTCCATACCGCTTTCAAAAAGCAACGGTACTTCCACAAAGTTTACGCCTTCACCCGAAGAGTTTTCCAGCACGATTTTTCTAATTATAGGGTGCGCAATAGCGTTAAGTTTATCTAGTTCCGTTCTAGAATTGAACACGATATTAGACAAGGCTTTTTTGTCTAATTCGTTATCCTTTACAACGCCCGAAAAAGCGCTGCTTAACCTATCAAGGTATTCCTTATTTTTAAGTAATTCCTCGTTCACCTCGTCGCAGGACAAAACCTTGTAGCCCTTGCTTTTTATTAAGTTTAAAGCGGTAGATTTTCCGCTACCTATTCCGCCTATAACCGCTATTCTCATTTGCATTGTTGCCAGTTTTCGCCCTCGCTAACGTCAGCGATAAGCGGAACTCTAAGTTTAGCAACGCCCTCCATTTCCTCTTTAAGCAAAGTTTTTACCCTTTCTTTTTCATCAGTAGGACAATCGATAATAAGTTCGTCATGTATTTGCAGTATCAGTTTTGCCGCTAAGCCCTCTTTTTTCAGCCTATTAGACACGCTAATCATAGCAAGTTTAATTAGGTCTGCCGCCGAGCCTTGTAGTGGCATATTCATAGCCGCCCTTTCGCCAAACGACCTTAGTTGGTAATTAGACGAACTGATTTCAGGGATATACCTACGTCTATTAAGCATAGTCAAAACGTAGCCGTTTTCCTTTGCAAACTTCACGTTTTTATCCATATATTCTTTTACTTTCGGGTAGGTTTTAAAGTACCTATCGATATACTCTTGCGCCTTATAGCGTGGTATTTCAAGGTTTGAGGCAAGCCCAAAGCCGCTAATACCGTAGATTATGCCGAAATTAACCGCTTTTGCGTCTCTACGCATTTGTTTGGTTACGTTTTTAATATCCACTCCAAAAATCTCACTTGCCGTTCTGGAATGAATATCCGCCTCTTCGTTGTACGCCTCGATAAGTTTTTCGTCGCCGGCATAATGAGCGAGCAACCTAAGTTCTATTTGCGAGTAGTCCGCTGATATTAAGTATCCGCCCTTAGTTGCCACAAACATTTCTCTGATTTTACTACCCTCGCTATCCCTTGTAGGAATATTTTGCAAGTTAGGGTTTGTAGACGACAATCTGCCCGTCGTGGTCACCGTTTGCTGATAGGTGGTGTGGATTTTGCCGCCCTCTATTAGCCCACGCATACCCTCTATATAGGTCGAATTTAACTTCGCAATTTTCCTGTACCTTAAAATAAGTTCGATAATCGGGTGCTCTCCCACAAGTTTTGTAAGCACTTCTTCGCCCGTTGAGTAGCCCGTTTTGGTCTTTTTGCCGCTTTTTAGCCCAAGTTTTACAAACAGCACTTCGCCAAGTTGCTTTGGCGAATTTATGTTAAACGGCTCGCCAACTAGGTTGTAAATCTCCTTTGTCAAGCCCTCTAATTCCTCTGTAAAAGCCTTGCCCAGTTCGTTTAGGATATTTACGTCCACGCACACTCCCGCCTTTTCCATATCGTACAAAACGGTTACAAGCGGCAGTTCCACATTGTAGTATAAGTCTGCAAGGTTTTGCTTTTCTAGTTCTTCTTTTTGCTTTTTGTAAACGTTAAAAAATATCGGAGCGCTATAAGTGGAATAGCCAAAATCCCCCATTAGTTCTTCTATACTTTTGTAGTTTTTGCTATTTATCACGTAGCCTGCAAGCAAAATATCGTAAAAATTAGTTAGTTTTACGCCGTAACTTGAAAGCCTGTGCATATTTTCCTTTGCCTCGAACACCAACTTTTCCACCTTTTCGTCTTCAAGAATAGGCTTTAAATAGGTTATCCCCTCGTCAAAGGTCAGCCCCTCGCTAAACAAGTCCTCAGTAACTTCAAGTTTGTAACAAGTGGCGCTGTCAAAAGCAAAACTAATCTCCTTATCGATATAAATTGCTATATTATTCCCGCATTTTGATAATACTTCTTGCAGTTTTTGGCTATCTTTAATGATTTCTTCATTTATTTCTACTTCTTCAGCAGCAGCAATTTCGCCGTCAAACTTGAACCTACCGATAAGCGAAGTAAACTCAAGTTCCTTAAGTTTTTCCATTTGGCTTGCAGTAAACGGGTACTTAAACTCGGCGTCCTCAAGCGTGCACTCGACTGGAACGTCAGTAAAAATAGTGGCAAGTTCACGGCTAAAATACGCAGACTCTTTATCAGCCTCTAATTTCTCCTTTAATTTGCCTTTAATCTCATCGATATGCTCGTACACGCCGTCTATCGATTGATACTTTTCCAGTAGTTCTCGTGCGGTTTTTTCGCCAACTCCCGCCACGCCCTTGATATTATCCGAACTATCGCCTGCCAGCGCCTTGTACTCGATAACTTGCCAAGGCAAAAAGTTAGCCGCTTTCATTTTTTCCAAAGTGACTTTGTTTACGTCGGTAATGCCCTTTTTAGCAAACCACACCTCAGTAGTGTCAGTAACAAGTTGCAAAGTGTCCTTATCGCCGCTGATAACGTAGGTTTTGTCATTAAAGCGCTTTGAAAGTGTGCCTAATATATCGTCCGCCTCGTATCCCTTTAATTCGCAGATTTTTATGCCAAGCGCCGAAAGTACCTCTTTAAGTAGCGGAATTTGCACTACTAAATCCTCCGGCATAGGACGTCTACCTGCCTTGTACTCGGCGTACTTAACGTGCCTAAAAGTAGGTGCTTTTAGGTCGAATGCGGCAACAATATGCGTTGGCTCTATCTCCTCTATCATTTTGTTTAGCATTGACAAAAAGCCGTACACCGCCCCCGTCGGAACACCTTTTTTATTCATCAAACTCGGCATTGCGTAAAATGCCTTATTAATTAGACTATTGCCGTCGATAAGTATTATTCTGTTCATAGCGTTTCCTTTACCGTGATACTTATTTTATGATTATATTATACCATTATATTTATATTATGGTCAATAAACCGTAAATTAAATTAGGAAGGTACGTTCTACCTTCCTAAAAACTTTTTATTTAGTAAACCGATTATTACTTTTTTTCGCCTTTATTCGCAAATAAAAGTGATTTTGCACTTAAACGATTGCTTTTTAAACGGTGGCAAAGAGTACTTCTTCATAGTAGTTCTAAATGCCGGAGTATCACCGCTTACGCCCGCTTGTTTTCCGTCGATATTTACGGTAAAGTTCTCGGTTTTAACAAGTTCGTGCAAGTGTTTTGCCTCTTGCAAAGCGTCCATTGTGTAAGGGTGAACGCTGAATTCGAACGGCTTGTCGATTGCCTCTACTCTTACGCCTAGTTTATCTCCGACTTCAAGTAGTCTTGCTTCGGTGTGGTTGCCGTTTTCTTGCGGGAACAAGTAGTCGTGCAAGAAGTCGTTTACTTGACCTTCGTATCTTGCTAAGTACGAACCGCTGTTTCTATCGCAATAGTTCTCGTGAGGACCTTTTGCGTAGAACTTCATAACGTCGTTTACCTTAGTAAGTTCGATAGCAAAACCAAAACGTGGCAACGGTCTGAACGTTGGGGTGATTTGCAAACTAGCCTCAATCTCGCCTATCGCATCGATTTTGTACACGCTTTCGATACCGTAAGATAGTGGCATGCTCCACTTGATTTTGATTACTGCAAAACCGTCCTCCACGTAAGCAGACACTTTCCTTGCCCTTAACTTCTTGTACGCTTTGTTAAAACTATATCCGCCAAGGAACGCTCTTACCCACTTAAACGGAACAGTCTTGAACTCGTCGTTATCGGTGATAGCCCTTGCAAAAATAGGCTTTATAGGTGAATTTAATAATTCCTTGCCCATGATAATGCTGTCGATACAACCTGTTTTGCAGTTGATTTTGTAGGTAAAACCTTCGCCGCCAACGGTGATAAACTCGCCGTTGTTATTTACGCTTGGTGCTTTTGCATTTATAAAGGTCACTTGCGGAATTTGAGGGTTTAGTACAAATTGCTCTTTTGCAATCGTATCGCCTTGAGCGTGTACTTCGTCGCCTTCTAGCGTAACCACTTCAAGAATAACCGAAGTCTCCTCTTTCTCAATCTTGGTGCTTAATTCGATAGTGCAAGTCTCACCCGGCTCTACGCTAGGGATATCCTTGTAAGATTGTTTTACAGGGTTTCCGTCCACGTACTTAGTTATTAGCAAACCGAACTTGTTTAGGTTGGTGAACATAAAATTGTTTTTCAAAGTAAGCACTTCGCCCTTTAATGTCATATCCACAAGTTGATATTGCTTAATAACCTCATAAAACGCAGGGTTAGGGCTTCTGTCAGCCCTCAAAATGCCGTTGAAAGCAAAGTTGCCGTCGTTTGGCTTGTCCCCAAAGTCGCCGCCGTAATTCCACTTAACAACGCCGTTTTCCACCGTCTTAATTGATTGGTCGGCAAAGTCCCAAATATAGCCGCCTGCAAGCCTATCGTAAGATTTAATCAAATCCCAGTACTCTTTAAAGTTACCTAGGCTGTTACCCATGCAATGAGCGTACTCGCAAAGAACGAACGGCTTGTCCATATATCTTTTTGCGGTCATATATCTTCCTAACGGACGATACAATGCTCTTGCGTGGTTGATTATCTTCTCCTCTGCAATCTTCTTTACGGCAGGTACTAAGGTGTACATCTCTGAGTGTACGTCGGTAGTTTGTAGTTTGTTATCCGCTTCGTAATGGAAAGGTCTTGTATTATCGATTTCCTTAGCGGCATTTTTCATTTCCTTAAACGCATTACCGTAACTAGACTCGTTACCAAGCGACCAGAAAATAACCGATGCGTGGTTTTTGAAGGTGTTTACCATATTCTTCATACGATATACGCACGCTTTTGTCCACTTAGGGTTGCTTCTTGGAATATGTAAGCCAAGTCCGTGAGTTTCAAGGTTGTTTTCGCACATTACCAAAATGCCGTACTTATCGCATAGTTCGTAAAAACCTTTGCTGTTTGGATAGTGGCAAGTTCTGATATTTGTTACGTTGTTTTGTTTTAGCAAAATGATATCTTGCTCGGTTAGGCTAAGCGGTACTGCGTGGCCGTAATCCGGGTGGAACTCGTGCCTGTTTACGCCCCTGATTTTTAGAGGAACGCCGTTAAGTTTGATAAACGGGCCGCCCTCTGCCGTTTTTTTAGTAATCTCCACCTTTCTAAATCCGAACTTGATTGCCCTTACGTCCACGATTTTTTCCTCGTCGTACAAAGCAACGACTAGGTCGTATAGGTAAGGATTTTCGTGCGACCAAAGGTTTACGTTAGTCACGTTTTCTACTATCTCGAATTTTTTACTGCTTCCGCTGTTTACGGCAAAAACCGACGCCTCTTTATTGATAATCATATTGCCTTCACGGTCGCTTAGTTGAACTACTAATTTGCCGCCGTTAAAGGATTTTCTTCTGCTTTCAATATTTACTTGCATCTTGAACGTGCCGTTTACGTAACTTTCGTCAAGTTCGCTGTAAGCATAGATATCTTGTACGTAAGTGGTTGGCTTAAACACAAGGTTTACGTCTCTGAAAATACCGGATAAACGCCACATATCTTGATCCTCTAAGTAACTACCCGTTGAGAATTGATATACGGTGACCGCTATACTGTTTACGCCCTCTAATACGTAGTCGGTAATATCGAACTCCACCTCGTCGAAAGAGTCCTCGTTGTAGCCTACGTACTGTCCGTTTACGTACACCTCGCAAGCACCGTTCACACCGCCGAAATGCAAGAATACGTTGTCGTTAGTTCTGCCTAGTTCGAACTCTTTGTAATATAGTCCGCAAGGTGCAATATCCTCTTTAATATGAGGTATTCTTAGTAAATTACCCGACTCAACTGCGGTTGGGTACACGAAGTTGGTGTACTCCGGCGTACCGTAGCCTTGTATTTGCCACTCGGACGGTACCGCAATTTTGTCAAAGTTCATTCTTAGTTTGCTTTCCGGCAAAAAGTAGTTGGTAGGTATGTCCTTTACGCTACTTAAGTACTTAAATTGCCATTCGCCGTTTAGTAGTATTGTTTTTGTGCCACTTCCGTTTACTTCGATAGGAAAACCCGCTCCGCTTCTTTCTTCGGTGTTTTCGCTAAAAATATTTACGTCTTGATACTTTGGTAAACTCATTTGTTCCTCCACTTTTATACTCTTTATTCTTCTACTTTGTATACTAATCTGCCACAACTTGGGCACTCTACCACAAGTTTTCCCGTCTCCTTAATTTTTACGTCAGCCCCCGTTGCCTCCACGAAACAGCCTTGGCAAACGTTCTCCTTGTTTAGAGCGACTACAAGCGGGAATTTCGTCTTGCTAGCCCTTAAATTTTTGTATTTTTCAAGAATAGGCTCGTCGATATCTTTTTCAAGGTCTTTAAGTTGTTTTTGTAGCGGCATTACTTTAGGTGCGTAACTGTTCTTCTTTTCGTCGAACTTACCTTTTGCCTTAACGAGTTTCGGACCGACCTCGTTAAAGTTAGCGATGGTTTTTTCTGCTTCCTTTATTAAGCCGTCTCTTTCTTGGGTTAGTTTGTCTATTTCTCTATTTGCGCCGTCTATGTCTTGGATAAGCGCCGTAATCTTGTTTATGCAATAATCGGCTTGCTTTTCGTCAGTCATATCCTCTGCAATATTTTCGTACTCTCTAAGTTCTTCGCTTAGTTTTTCCACTTTTAAGTCAAGTTCTTTTGATTTTTTAAGTATTTCGCCGCAAGCCTTATCCATTTTTACAAGGTCTTCTTGCAGTTTGCGTTTCAACATTTTTAGTTTTGCGTATTTTTGACTTTCTTCACTCTCAATCAATTCTTTTTCAAGTTTGTTGATTTCTCTGTCAATTTCTTGGTACTCTAATAAAGTTTGAACTATCATAATTACTCCTCTTCGTAAGGGTTTTGACTAAATGGACAAACGACCACGTTGTCAAATTTCTCACTCAAAATATTATTCATTATAGTTAAAAACGATTTTTCGCTGTTGAAGTGGTTTAACTCGATAACCGCAATTCCTTCGCTTGTTAGGTCGCATAGGAAACTATATTTAAACTCGCTACTAATATATAAGTCAACTCCCTTTTGCTTTATTACGGGTAAAAGTTCCTCCATTCTACCGCCCGAACCGTTCACGTGGGCAACTTTTTTCACAATTACGTTAGGCTTTGCAACCTGTAAATTTTTGTCGCCCGTTACTATTTTCAATTTCTCGGCAATATCTTTTGCTAGGCATTCATCAATATCCCCAACAACCATTTCGCCGCACTTTTCAACGCCCGTGCAACCTATATTTATTAGGTTTTGGTATCCTATCGAATTAGGTGCGTTGTCACACGAGGTATGCGCCGAGTACACCGTAATGCCCTTTTCAATAGTGCGTTTTACCAGTTTACCCGTAATGCTATCGTAATCAACCATAGTAAGCGGGTTAAAAATTAGCGGGTGATGAGTCAAAATAAAATTACAGCCGTATTTAACCGCATCTTCTATCACCTTTTCGCTAAGATTTAGCGCAATATACACCCCCGTAACGTCAGCACTCTTCGAGCCTATCATAAGCCCCGAATTGTCGTAAGCCTCCATAATTTCAAGCGGCGCAAACTTTTCTATTTCGTTTATTACGTCTATTGCTTTTGGCATATCAGTACCCTTTCAATCATAGCAATTTTGCTTTGCATTTCCTCTTTCTCTTCTATATTTTGCACGTTTTTGATATACTTTTTGTATTTTTTCAGCCTTTCGGTAAGCATTTCTACGGCTAAAACCGAAGTTAGATCCTTTCCTAGTTCCACGTCCGTTTCAGTTAGGTCGCTAGTCCCTTTGGTTAAAACGATAAGCGAATAGTACTTGCCGTTTTCCTTTACTACGTAGTCCTTTTCGATAAAAAACTTGTCCTTAACGAACTGCCTTAGTTCCTTTGCGTTTTGGTGTGGCAATAGGATATATCTATCAAAGGTGATTTTGGCGCTACTTAAAATTTTCATAATTTCGTATCCGCCCATACCTGCTATAACCACCACGTCCACGCCGTCCTCTTTGCTAATAGCGGTTAGCCCGTCGCCCACTCTTGCGTCTATTTCGATGCCAAGTTTTTTGGAAAGTTCTTCTGTTTTGCTTAGACTATCTGCGCTAATATCCACCGCAATCACTCGGCTTGCCCTTTTCGTTTCAATTAGGCTTGCCGATAGTTTGCCGTGATCCGCCCCGATATCAGCAACCACGCTTCCTTCGGGCACTTCGCTAAATACTCTACTCAGCCTCTCTTTTAGTTTTATCATATTAGTTGGACTTAAAGTCTTTTAGTTTCTTCAATCTGTTTGGATGACGAAGTTTTCTAAGTGCCTTAGCCTCTATTTGCCTAATTCTTTCACGAGTAACGTTGAACTCTTTACCGACTTCTTCTAGGGTACGAGGGTGAGAATCTTCAAGCCCGTATCTAAGTTTTAGCACCATTTCCTCACGTGGAGTAAGGGTGTTTAATACTTGCTCGATTTGTTCCTTCAAGATATTTGTTTCTGCCCTCTCGGTTGGCGATTCAACGCCGTGGTCCTCGATAAAGTCACCTAGGTGTGAGTCCTCCTCCTCGCCTATCGGAGTTTCAAGCGACACCGGATCTTGAGCAATTTTTTGTATCTCCATTACTCTTTCCTCGGTGATGCCTAATTCCTCAGCAATTTCAGCCGGGGTTGGCTCTCTGCCTAATTTTTGTAGTAGTTGCCTTGCTACTCTGGTATGTTTGTTTATGGTTTCAACCATATGTACCGGGATTCTTATGGTTCTTGCTTGGTCGGCAATAGCCCTAGTGATTGCTTGGCGAATCCACCAAGTAGCGTAGGTTGAGAATTTAAAGCCCTTTTTGTAATCGAACTTCTCAACGGCTTTCATAAGACCTAGGTTACCCTCTTGAATTAAATCCAAGAATTGCATACCTCTTCCGACGTAACGCTTTGCAATACTTACTACAAGCCTTAGGTTAGCCTCGGCAAGTTTTGCTTTTGCAGCCTCGTCGCCATCTTCCATACGTTTTGCAAGTTCAATTTCTTGGTCAGGGGTAAGAAGTGGAACTTTACCGATATCCTTTAAGTAAATTTTAACCGAGTCGTCAATCATTACCTCAGGGCTGATTTCGTTAAACGCTTCGGTTTTTTCCTTTTCGGTGTTATCGATTATTTGAATGCCTGCCTTTTCCAAAGCCGCATAAATCCTGTCGAACTCGTCAGCCTCGCAATACAATTTTTCGAACTTAGTCAAAATGTCGTCGTACTTAATCGTAGAGCCCTTTTTCTTTGCGTTTTCAATCAACTTATCGATTTCTTGGCTGATTTTTTCCTCACGATTAGCCTGCGCCTTTTTCTTGGATTCGGCGGTGTTCTTCTTTTTCTTAGGCTCTTTTTTAACTTCCTCCTCGAAGTCGTCAACGATAAAATCGTCAATATCGTCAAAATCGCCTAGGTCGTCTAGTTCCTCGTCCGCGTCGTCAATATCGTCTAGGTCGTCTAGTTCCTCGTCCGCGTCGTCAATATCGTCTAGGTCGTCTAGTTCCTCATCCGTTTCGTCAAACTCGTCAATTTCGTCCACTTTTTTCGGTGCGGCAGGTGTTTTTTTCACCGGCTTTTTCGTGGTGGTCTTTTTGGTTTTTTCTTCGACAATTAAATCTTTTTCGTCTTGACTCATTTTTACCTTCCTTTATTTAAATTTTTCTTTTCCGTTTGTAACTCTTTTAGTTTCCCGTACAGTTCTTTTTTTAAGTTTATATCCACAGCGCCCTTAATCTCTTGAGTTAGTTTTTTAATCTCGTCCTCTACGTAGTAGGTTTTCATAGTAGTTAGGCTCTGCTCGTACTCCGCTTTTTCGTACTCTTTTTTGTTGTCGTCGTAGCCGATACCGATTACCTTATTCAGTTCCTCGCTTTCGGGCACTACGTCAAAAAGTTTACCCGTCACGTTCAGTTTTTGCTCCTCGTGGTTTTTCTTTAAGAAAGCAAGTATCTGCTTGTGCACATCGTTTGTTAAGTACCTATCCACGTCCACGTACTGTGCGTAAGGCTTGTTGTTAAGCATTGCGTACAAAACTATTCTGCACGCCTTTAAGTATCCGCCATCCTTACCTACCGCCGTGGTATTTTCGGGAGCAACGCTGATTAGCACGTCTTTTTTAGGGTTGTCCAGTTGCATTTGCAACCTATGTTTTTGTATTTGCGATTTCTCGCACACCTCGTTTAAGTATACTTCCCTAACCTCCGGCTCTTTCACCTCGGCAAGCATTCTAATCGACTCGCTAGCGTACTTAGCCCTTGCGTCAAGGTTGTTTAAATCGTACTTTTCGCCTATCTTTTTTAGTTTGTAGTCAATAAGCGGTAAGGCGCTTACCATTAGGTCAATAAAATGCTGCTTGCCCTTTTGGTTTATAATTTCGTCAGGATCAAGCCCCTCGTCCAGTTCCATTACCTTTACCGTCAAGCCTTGGTCGGCAAAAATATCTAGGCTTCTTAGGGTTGCGTTTTGCCCTGCCGAGTCGCCGTCGTAGGCAACGTACACCGTGTCACAAAACCTTTTTACAAGGTAGGCTTGTCCTTGCGTAAGGCTTGTGCCCATACTTGCTACCACGTTAGAAAATCCTGCTTTATGTAGTGCGATTACGTCCATATAGCCTTCCACCATAATAAGACTATCCACCGCCTGCTTTTGCTTTAATTTGCTAACGAGGTTTATGCCAAACAGGTTTTTGTTTTTCACAAACACCGGCGAATTAGACGTGTTTTTGTACTTGTTTGGAATATGGCTTGCCTCTAATATCCTGCCGCCAAAAGCAATCACCTTGCCTTGCACGTTGATAATAGGGATTATTAGCCTTTCGCCAAGCGCATCGTATAGTTTGCCCTTTTCGTTTTTACCGCAAACGTTACTTTTTAAAATGATATCGTCCGAGTAATTTTTCAGTTTTAGGTAGGTTGGCAAACCGTCAAAATCCAGCGACGCACCCAGCCCAAACTTCGTCACGGTTTTCCAGTCGTATCCACGCTTTGCAAGATAGTCCAGCATAGGCTTAGCCTCGGGCTTTGAAAGATTTTTGTTATAAAAAACCGCAGTATCTTGTAATACTTTGTATATTTCGTCCTTTTCCTCGGACTTTTGTTTTATTTCGGGATTTTTAGTAAACTCCGGGATTTTGTAGCCAACTTTATCGGCAATAATCTTGCACGCATCCAAAAACTCCACGTTTTCAAACTCCGCTACAAACTTGATTACGTCGCCACTTACACCGCATCCGAAACAATGATAATACTGCCCTCTGCTGTTCACGGCAAAGGACGGCGTTTTTTCGTGGTGAAAGGGGCAATTACCCCAGTATGTATTTCCTTTTTTAGCCAATGGAATATAGGAAGATATAATGCTGACGATTTCAGCCCTTTCCTTTAACTCACTTACCCAATCGACCTCGTAAAATCTATCGTTCATTTCGCTCCTATTATAAATTATACGACCATATTCCTTTATTTCCTACCAAAAAACGAACTTTTTTGTATTATTTAATAATTTTATTATATTTTATATAAATATATAAAAAAAATTGCCTTGTTTTCGGCAATTTTCTTGTTTTTAATATTTGCTGTTTTACAGTTTTCTTTTTATTAAAAAATTAGTTACTTTGCGTTTATTCGGTAGTTGTTTTGATTTTTTTAACGTTTAACGTGCACCTACATTTTATGCTATTTTGTAGGCTGATTTAATTATGGCGGTTATTAGTCTTTTAAAGTAAATTTATCAACAAAAACAAATACTTACTTTTGGTTTTGTATTTTGCGTTTTTGCTACTTGATTTTAACAATTTTACTAATAGCACAAAATTTATTCCTTAGCGCTTTAAGTGGATTTATAAATAAACACAAGTTTTTTATTATATATTTCCCTCATTTTACAATCAAGACTTCTACTTTACGCCAAAATTTATAATACTTGCCAACTTTTTGGAACAATTAGTTCGTTAAAAAGTTTGATTGCGTAGCGGTCGCTCATTCCTGCAACGTAGTCGCAAACGGCGATTTCTCTGCCCTCTTTTTCGGCAATTTGCTCGTAGAAAATCGGCATTCTTCCCTTTTCTGCCATAAAGTACTCGAACAAAAATTCGATTAGTCTATCCGCTTTTTTCTCCTCTTGCTTTGCGTCTTTATCCTGATACAAAGTGCTGAACATAAACGTTCTTAGGGTTTTAAGAGCATTTTCGTACTCGTCGTCGAGTTTTACGTAAGGCTTGTCGTAACTGGTTTTTACAAGGTTAATAACTAGGCTGTTTATCCTATCGCCTTTTTTACCGCCTAATAGACTTGTAATCTCTTTTGGTAGGTCGTCCTCTCTTAGCAAATCTGCCCTGATTCCGTCGTCAATATCGTGGTTTACGTAGGCAATTCGGTCGGCGTAACTTACAATTTTGCCTTCAAGAGTGCTTGGTTTTCCGCTGATTTTATGTTGCAAAATGCCGTCACGCACCTCGTAAGTAAGGTTTAGCCCTTTGCCGTCGTCTTCCAGTTTGTCCACTACTCTTAGGCTTTGCTCGTTGTGTTCAAAAGGCCTACCCAAAATTTTGCTAAGTACCTTTTCGCCCTCGTGCCCAAACGGAGTGTGCCCTAGGTCGTGACCAAGGCTGATTGCCTCCACCAAGTCCTCGTTAAGTTTAAGTGCTCTTGCCATAGTACGAGCAATTTGCGATACCTCCAAAGTGTGTGTTAGCCTGGTACGATAATGGTCACCCTCAGGCGATAAAAACACTTGCGTTTTGTGTTTTAAGCGCCTAAACGCTTTGGAATGGATTATTCTGTCACGGTCACGCTGAAATTCCGTCCTAAGAGGACACGGCTCTACGTAAACGGCTCTGCCCTTAGTTTCGTTGCTTTTTACAGCATACTTCGAGAAAAATTGCTCCTCCATTTTAAAAATGGCATCTTTCATAATTACCTCTTTTAATATAGGTTTTGCGGCTCTTATCCGCCCGTTACCCCTTACTTTTATATATGTTACATATAAATACTTCGCCTATTAAAGCGGCTATTCTAAATTACAACACCGCTTTACAAGTGGTTTGATTTTACAAGTATTTCACCGTTTCGCTAAGCAGTTTCCTGTCCTCGTGACGCTCGCTAGGTTTTGCATTTTTAGACGGATAGCCTAGTGGTAGTAGGCACACCGGCTCTATATTTTGGGGCAAGTTGAATTGCTTTTTTGCAAGGTCTTTATCAAACCTAAGCACCCAACACGAACCTACTCCAAGGCTGGTTGCCGCCATCATCATTTCGCAACACACGATACTAGCGTCCATAACTAAACTGCTATCGCTAGTTTCGGGATGCGTCCAACATTCGTCACGGTTTGCGCACACCATTAGCACGATCGGAGCGTTAAAACTACACGCCGTATTCTCCCTAATCTTTTTGATGGCATCTTCACTTTTCAGCACGTACACCACTTGCGGTTGATTATTCTTCGCCGTAGGGGCTAGCCTACCCGCCTCCAAAATCTTAGTTAAAACCTCGTCTTCAATCGCCCTGTCGTCGTAATCTCTTACCGAATATCTATCCTTGGAAAGTTTTAAAAAATCCATTTTTCACCTCTATATTATTGTTGCTTTATATCTTCAAACTTAACTACTTTACATAAGCCGTCACTATCCCGCTTGCTTATAGTTATATTATATAAATATAATACCTCATTATTATTATAATACCACTTTTTGATTGCTGCTAAAATTTTGAAAAAAAATTCTAAAAAACCTAAAAAATACCAACAAAAAAGCCCGCATATAGCGTGCTTTTTGTTATTTTTGACTATTTTGCAAAAAAATTGCTAATAGTTTTTGTCTTAATCACGTTAATATTTTATCACACCAACATAATTTAGTCAACCTAAACAGCCCCAAACCACCACATTTTACTAGCAAAAACACCATTTTCACCTTATTTTTTAGGCATTTATTTTTCTTGGTTAATTATTAGATTGCATTTGCATATCAACATCTAGGATATTTACTTTGTTTTTTTTAAGCAGGTAAGCATACGCTCCTAACGATACTAAACTATCAAAAGCATTGCCAATACCGAACAATAACGCTATCCCGATAAGTGTAGGTTGCCAAATGCCGCAAACATACAAAATAAAAGCGCCGCCATAGTAAATAGTATTTGTAACTACTGATTCAAATAACATATAATTAGTTTTTCCTAATCCATAAAATGTGGCATCAAATACATTTTGGTATGCAAATAACACATAAAAACCAAGTAAAACCATTACAAGTTCAAACAGTTTTTCAACATCGTTAAAATTTAGAACATTTTTCATAAATGGTTTCCATAGTGGTATTGTCACGCACCATACCAAGCATATTACCGTGGTTATAATAAAATATCCAATAGTATTATTTTTTACAGCATTCTCATTAGTTGCAGTTTCTTGTTTTATTAATTCGCCAAGTTGCAAAACAGGAAGCAATAGCCAACCCCAAATAAAGTTATTTGCTACCCAATATGTACCCTGCTCGCCAACCATATTAACCATACGCACTATCATTAACATATAAGCGATATTTCTAACAAACGATTCTAAACCTGAAATGCCTCCAACTTTCAAAAAATCTTTCATCCAAGTAAAAGATAGTTTTGCTTTTTTAAAAACGGCGATACCCTCTTTGTTTAACAATACAATTGCAACTACAACCAAAATAGCATTTACTATTATATTAGAAATAGCAATACCATTTACTCCAAGATTTAACGATATAGGCAAAGTAGACACCATAAATGTATCAAAAATTAGACACAACACGAGTTTTACACATGTAAGCAAATATACGTATTTTTCCTTACCAAGCGTTACCATATTTACCATAAGAAATGTAAATGCAAGTGAAAAAATACTTGCCACACTTTCAATTCTTATGTATGTTGCCGAAGCATCAATTATCGCATTATCCGTTGCCATTAGTGACAAAAGTTGTTTTGCAAACGCCATAATTATAATTGAAAGCACACTGTACACAGCAACCGAAACAAGCAACCCCGTGCGAGTGCGATTAGCAAACTCTTCCTTGTCGTTTAAAACCTGTCCAATAAAATAAAACAGCGGTAAAACAATCGCCTCGCTCAAAATCTCATATAGCAAATTTACCCAAGACAATTGCCCAGCGATTGAAAAAGCGTATTCCCCCGGCATTTGACCTAAAAAGAAAACCCTCACAGTCGTGTAAATTGTTGGGACTAAACCTAGCACCAACAACGACACAAACAACTTATAATTAATTTTGCTTAACGATTTTTTAACTTTTACAAACATTTTTCTACCTAATCAAGTTCATCAAATACAGTTAGCCCTAATGGATTTTCCCACATCTCAATCTCATCATAAACTAAATCTTTAAAATAAGTTACGTAATTCCATTGTGCTTCTTCATATTTCTCATCATATATCCACTCACAATATTCTTTAAAAAATTCAGCACAACCATCCAACAACTCAATAATTAGTTCTTTTGTAAACTTAACATACGAAAAGGCTAAATGCCCTTGTTTAAATTTATTTTCACATAACACTTCCGGATATTTTGCTTTTAGATTTTCATAAGTAGACATACTATTATGTTTAATAAAATGCCAAATTAAGTATAATTTATCATGATATTTATGGTGTTCTAAATCTCTTGCAGTTCCCGTAACCCCAGCATAATCATATAACGCATCTCTTTTAAAATATTCAACTTTTTTCCCATTCTTATTTAAAACAAATATCGTTATAGCCTCAATTCTTGAAGCCATATAATGAAAAAATTGCGAATAAAGATTACATAAAGTAATATATTTCTTATTCCTATACTCTTTCTCTCTGCACATGTTTTCATATTTTGCCCATGCGTTTGCTCCATTTGGGCCAGTTATTCCACATACAAAATTGTCATAATCACATAAACTTACTTCTTTCGGTTTCACTATACTTTGAACCGCCGTATCAATCATTAACACATATTCTTCTTCCCAATATCGTTTTATATTTTCAATTTCTTTAACAAATATATTACAATTATAATCATCATAATCATTTTTTTTAGGTATAAAATAATGAGTTTGCCTTTTTTTAATAACCGACCACTGCTCTTTATTTAACGTTCTAACTTTTTTGCTAAATCGAATAGGATCTATTTTTATTTTTCTTTCTCCATTTTCGTATTTACCACATAAAAACAACCCATAATATCTTGTATCAACATATTTATTACTATTATTTTCTAACTTGTCATACAATGCTATATTATTTTTTGTTACATTCCTTTTTTTCATAACGACTCCTAATAAAAAAGACACTCTCAATAGAAAGTGTCTTCCGCCTAATTGATTATTAAGCAATATACATAAGACACACGCCACGCTCACCATTATTGAGAAAACAATAAACAATTTTAGGCAGATATCCAGCAGAACAGTCTGAACAATTCTTACGTACTATAATTATTTTAGCACATAAGCACTATCTTGTAAATATAATAGCATAATATAAACTAAGGTTCAATGAACTGTTAGTACAAAAAAAGACATCCTATATAGCAAGGATGTCTTCGATTTGAACCTCAAAAAATTTAGCAAGATTAAATAAATTTTCAGTACTTGGAATTTTTATCCCATTTTCCCAATCATAAATAACTCTAGTTGATGCTAGTTGTAAATAAGTAGCAACATCTTCCCTAGTAAATCTAGATCGTTCAATTAGAAAATATATCTTTTCGCCAATCTTTTTTTTGTTCAGTTTAACTTTGCAATCCATCATTTAACCTCCATAAAATGAAAATCTCCACTTATGGATAAAATGAATTACATACATATTATATATTATTTTTAGGTATAATTCAATAAATTATATTACCAAAACAATTTATAAACAAGTTAATTTATTCCTCGGCTTTTGGAGGTTCCGGGGTTGGTTGGTTTATAGTTGGCGGAGTTGCGACATTTTGCTTATTAAGAGTTTTTATGTTCTCGTTCATTTCAACAACCTTTTCCAGTAGTTCCCCAAAAGCGTACAAGCCAAAAGCGGATAGCCATGCCATAATTATGCCGCCTACTATCGTAATAATTCCCGAGACAATACCCTCTGCTCCGCCTGCTGCAAACAAAATAATACCGCTTGCAACCGATAATACGGCTATTACCCAAAAAATAACCTTTGCTAAAACCTTCATCTTTTTCCAAATTTCATTAAACATACTTCTCTCTCCTTTTGTATTTCTTTCGGCATATATACCTGTTACTCTTATAATAACACACCAAAAAAGCCAAAACAATACGGCAATTTATATTTAATAAATTTCGGATAAAATCATTAAGCCCGCATTAAAATCTTTTAAAAATATTTCAAACTATATCAATATGATTAAAATATGCTAATATACCGTTATTTTAGCATAGAAAACTATCACATACAATAATTAGGTATTTTTAAAACAAAAAAACCGCCTACCTAAGTAAGCGGTTTTTGTAATTTATCCGTAATTATTTTCTAGGATTTTTGATGTTCGCTTGTGCAGCGGCAAGTCTTGCTAGTGGAACTCTGAATGGAGAGCAAGATACGTAGTCTAAGCCAATGTTGTGGCAGAATTCTACGGTTGAAGGATCTCCACCGTGCTCGCCGCAGATACCTAAGTGTAGGTTTGGATTAGCCTCTCTACCCTCGGTAACAGCAATCTTCATTAGTCTGCCTACGCCGATTTGGTCAACCTTAGCAAACGGATCGCTTTCGAAAATCTTCTTTGCATAGTAGTCGTCTAAGAACTTACCTGCATCGTCACGGGAGAAACCGAAGGTCATTTGGGTTAGGTCGTTAGTACCGAATGAGAAGAAGTCAGCCTCTTTAGCGATTTCGCCAGCGGTAAGTGCTGCTCTTGGAATCTCAATCATAGTACCGATATTGTAGTCAAGTTTGTAGTTTTGCTCCTTCATAACTTCTTCTAAGGTAGCAACTACGTGCTCTTTAACGTATTTCAACTCTTTAACTTCGCCAACAAGCGGAATCATAATTTCAGGAGTAACTTTGTAGTCGTTTCTCTTGCTTACGATAATTGCTGCTTCCATAACGGCTCTTGCTTGCATTTCTGCAATTTCAGGATAGGTAACAGATAGACGGCAACCTCTGTGGCCAAGCATTGGGTTGAACTCATGCAAATCGTCGATAACTTTCTTTAATTCTGCAAAAGGCATCTTCAATTCGTCAGCAAGTTCTTGGATTTCGCTGTCCTTGTGAGGAACGAACTCGTGTAGAGGCGGATCTAAGAAACGAATGGTTACGCCGTAGCCTTTCATAGCCTCGTAGATACCAACGAAGTCCTCTCTTTGCATTGGAAGTAACTCGTTAAGCGCTGCTTTTCTAGCCTCAACGGTCTTAGCAACGATCATCTTTCTAACAGACATAATTCTGTCTTCTTTGAAGAACATGTGTTCGGTTCTACATAGACCGATACCTTCAGCGCCGAAGTCGTATGCTTGTTTAGCATCCTTAGGAGTGTCGGCATTAGTTCTTACTTTTAATGCTCTGAACTTATCAGCCCAGCCCATCAAAGTAGCAAAGTTACCGGTTACCGATGCAGGCATAGTAGCCATTTGACCGGCGTAAACGTTACCGGTAGAACCATCTAGTGACAAATAATCGTCAGCGGTGTATACTTTACCGTCGATAGTAACGGTTCTCTTCTCTTCGTCAATGATAAGTGCGCCACAACCAGCAACACAGCACTCACCCATACCACGAGCAACTACTGCAGCGTGAGAGGTCATACCGCCACGAGCGGTCAAAATACCCTCTGCAGCAACCATTCCTTCGATATCTTCAGGAGAAGTTTCAAGTCTTACAAGAACAACTTTCTCGCCGGCCTTGTTTCTTTCAACTGCTTCTTCAGCGGTGAAACAAATCTTACCGCAAGCAGCACCAGGAGATGCAGGAAGTGCCTTAGCAACCGGAACAGCCTTCTTTAAAGCGGCCGGATCGAATTGAGGGTGAAGCAAAGTGTCAAGTTGTTTTGGCTCTACTCTTAAGCAAGCCTCTTGCTCAGTAATCATACCCTCTTTAACTAGGTCAACAGCGATTTGAAGTGCAGCGGTAGCAGTTCTCTTACCGTTTCTGGTTTGTAGCATGAACAATTTACCTCTTTCGATAGTAAACTCCATATCTTGCATATCTTTGTTATGTTTTTCCAAAGTCTCGGCAATCTTAACGAATTGAGCATAAGCATCTGGATTTTGTTTAGCAAGGTCATCGATAGGGCTAGGAGTTCTAACGCCTGCAACAACGTCCTCACCTTGAGCGTTCATTAAGTACTCGCCAAATAGTTTCTTTTCACCGGTAGAAGGGTTTCTGGTAAATGCAACGCCTGTACCTGAAGTCTCGCCCATGTTACCGAATACCATTGATTGTACGTTAACTGCAGTACCCCAGTCGCCAGGGATATCGTTCATTCTTCTGTAAACGATAGCACGTGGGTTGTCCCAAGAACGGAATACAGCCTTTACAGCGCCGATAAGTTGCTCTTTAGGATCTTGAGGGAAGTCGTAACCTTGGTCAGCCTTGAAGTAAGACTTAAATTTATTGATAAGGTCTTGTAAATCGCTAGCGGTCATCTCAACGTCTGATTTGTAACCCTTAGAATCTTTCAACTCACCTATCATTCTTTCAAATGCTTGTTTGCCAACGCCGATAACTACGTCAGAGTACATTTGAATAAATCTTCTGTAGCAATCGTATGCAAAACGGTCGTCACCGGTAAGTTTTGCCAAGCCTTGAACTGAAACGTCGTTAAGACCTAAGTTAAGAATGGTGTCCATCATACCTGGCATTGACGCTCTAGCACCGGAACGAACCGAAACTAGATATGGGTTGTCCAAATCACCAAATTTTTTGCCTTGCAATTTTTCAACTTTTGCCAAAGCATCAAAAATTTGCTCAACAACTTCGTCTGCCAAAACTTCGCCGTCGTTGTAGTATTTAGTACAAGCCTCGGTGGTGATGGTGAAACCTTGTGGAACAGGCATTCCAAGTTTCGTCATCTCAGCAAGGTTAGCACCTTTACCGCCAAACAACGCTTTGTTTGAGCCGTCTGCTTCGCTGAACAGATAAACATATTTTTTCATAAAATTCAATCCTCCTAATTGGAAATAAATTACTTACTAAATTAAATGCGAAAACGCATATATATATAATAATATAAAAATAATTAAATTACAACCATTTTAACCATTACTTGCCAAAAATTTTGTAATTAGGCTAAAAAGGTCAACCTATTTTCTTTAAAATATCGAAATACGCCTGCAAAGTTTTGTATTTATGCTCCCCTATAAGTTCAAAGTAGGTGACGATTAGATACAAAATATTCAGTTTTGCGTTTTTTGGTAAAGTCTCTAATTTTTCGTACTCGTAATTAAGCACGCACTTTAACCCTTCCACCTCATTTACGCCCACGATTATACCCTTATTTACCTTGTGAAGTTTACAAACAAAGTCGTAATTAACGGTGTCAAAATACAAGTTTTCGCTAGTTTTACAGGTTTTACACTCTACGTTTGGCATAGAATAGCCGCTGATAACAAGTGCGTTATAGCAAAACTCGATAAGAGCCGTAAGGTCGTCCTTACCCTCGTAAGCAACCTCTTTAAGCCCTTTTATAGCCGTGTACAGCAGTTTATCATTAGGCAAAACCAACAAATTCTTTTCTAAAATCTCGGCAATAATACTTGCCATATAAAACTTTTCGATATCTTCTCTAAGCGGATAAAACCCGTCTATCAGGTCGCAACCCGTGACGGTGTACTTGCCGCTAGACGATACGTTTAAAATATAATCGCCAAAGCAAAATAGAGAGGCGGAAAACCTAAGTTTTGAACGTTGCTTTTTGCTACCTCTTACGGTGGCAACGATTTTCCCCTTCTCTAAACTTGCAAGAGTAATTAAACTGTCGTTGTCTTTGTAGTCGATACTTCGAACGCACAAAGCCCTTAATTTTATTTGCTCCATTTCGTGTCTTTTAAAGCACGGTACAGTAAATAAATTCCCACTTCTCCCGTTTTTTCAAACAGTTTGAATAAGTCGTCGGTAAGCATAATTACACCTCGGTATTATTATGCCCAAAAATCTAAAATCTTTACGTGCTATCCGTTATTTTTTTGGCTGTAACCTAATTTTTCCAGCGTTGCGGTGTCCTCACGCCAGTCCTCTTTCACCTTAACCCAAAGTTTAAGACAAACTTTAGCGCCCATAATATTTTCAAGGTCCTGTCTTGCGTAGGTGGATATTTTTTTAAGCATTGCGCCGTTTTTACCTATGATAATAGGCTTATGCCCTTCCTTTTCGCAGTAGATAATACCCTCTACGTCGTAGATATCCTTGTCGTCCCTTTTCCTAAACTTAGAAAGAGTAACGCCGATGCCGTAAGGGACTTCCTTATCCAGTAGCCTTAGCGCCTTTTCCCTTACTATTTCACGCATCATAAAAGCAAGGTCCTTGTCCGACACCTCGTCTTCGTCGTAGATAGGCTCGCCCTCAGGCAAGTACTTAACCACTTCGCTGATAAGTTCTTTTACTCCGCTGCCTTTTAAAGCACTAATAGGAATAATGGCTTTTACGCCCTTGATATCTTTTAACCGGTCTATGATTTTCAGCACCTTTTCGCCGCCTGCTACGTCCTCTTTGTTGATAGCAACGATAAGCGGATATTCTTTGTCTTGGTGCATCTCGACAAACTCTTTGTCGTAGTCGTCAAGTTTTGCCTCGCCGTCTATAACGTACACCAAAACGTCCACGTTTTTCATAGATTGACGTGCGTTTTTCATCATATAATTGCCCAGTTTGTTTTTAGCGGTGTGTAGCCCCGGGGTATCGATAAAAATCGCTTGGTAATCCTCGCCGTTTAGTATGCCCAAAATATTATCCCTAGTGGTTTGCGCCTTCCAGGATACGATGGAAACTTTCTCCCCTACTATTTGGTTTATAAGCGTGGACTTACCCACGTTAGCCTTTCCTGAAATAGATATATAACCTGTTTTAAACATTAAATTCTCCTTTGAATTTTAGCGGTAATAAGTCGCTTAGTGTGTACTGCTCGAACTCGTCTTCGTTTGCTACGTAAATTTTAAAATCGTCATTAAGCACAAATTCGCTAAGCACTTGAAGACACACTCCGCACGGGTATGGCAAGTCGCCGTCGTGGTAAACCGCTATCGCCTCAAACTCCGTGTAGCCTTGGCTGACAGCCGAAAAAATGGCAATACGCTCTGCGCACGTGGTTGCCGAAAAGGATATGTTTTCCACGTTTGTACCGGTGAAAATCTCGCCGTCGCTAGTAAGCAAAGCAGCCCCGACTTTGTAGTTAGAATAAGGCGAATAGGAATTAAGCGATACGCTTTTTGCACTTTCAATTAGTTCGTTTACGTCTATCATCTTACAATATCTAGGCAACCCAAAATTGCCTCCTCGTGTTTTCTCATCACCTGCTTATCCGCCTCTTTAACGTGGTCGTAACCTAGTAGGTGCAATATTCCGTGCAAAGTAAGGTAGGCAATCTCCCTCTCCTCGCTGTGCCCGAACTCTTTTGCTTGATTTTTCATAACGTCTATGCAGACCAAAATATCGCCTAGCATTATTTTACCGCTTTCGTAATCGACGTCCATCTCGTAATCTTCCACTCTGCACGGCAAATTTAAACCTACGATATTTTGAAAACTTAGTACGTCCGTTTCCTTATCCACCCCACGCTCGCTAAGGTTTATCTCTCTAATTTCCTCCTTAGTTACGCCTTCAAGGTCTATTTCGAAAACGTCCTCCTCTTGCCCGAAATATCTTAAAGTTTCAAAGTAAATTTTATCAATAAGTTCTTCGTACTTTTTGTCAAGGTCGTAAAAATTTATCATTTTCTCTTTCTAACCTCCGGATATTTTATCCTGCTGTGGTACATGTTTGGCACGTCTTTTACGATGGTTTCCTTTATCGTGGTTAGTTCCTTCATAGTGATAGGGCAATCGTCAAACTGGCCTAAATCCCTCTTATCCTTTATCAAATTTTCCACGAACTTTCCGTACTCTTCTATCGTTTCAGGCATACCCGCCCTAGTTGCCGCCTCTACGGTATCGGCAATCATAATAATTGCGGATATTTTGGTGGTTGGCTTAGGACCTTCGTAAGCGTAGTTTTTCATATCCAACTTTTCGTCTGCTATATTTTGCGCTTTTACGTAAAAATATTTAACGGGAACTGTGCCGTGGTGCTCCAAAGCAACCTTAGCAATCTCCTCCGGAAGACGATATTTTTTGATAATGTCGTAGCCGTTTTTGGTGTGTTGCGTAATCATTTTTACGCTAACCTCCGGTATTAAATCGTCGTGCGGATTGTAGCCGTCCTCTTGGTTTTCGACAAAGTACTCGGGGCTTGCAAGTTTGCCTACGTCGTGGTAAAGCGCAGCGCACCTTGTAAGTTTGGTGTTTTCGCCTATTGCGTAAGCGCAACTTTCGGCAATATTGCTTACTACTACGCTGTGGTTGTAAGTGCCGGGCGCTTCCTCTTTCAGTTTTTTAAGTAGTTTTTGGTCGGTAGAACATAGTTCGTCTAGTTTGTAACTTGTAACCACGTTAAACAAACTTTCGAATATAGGTAGTATCGGCATAAATATAACGGTGGATATTAAGTTAGACACGAATATCCATAGCATATTCATAAGCATTTCGTACTCCGTGCCGTCCGTAATAAAGGTGGTAAGCACGACGAAAGGCATAACGACTACGCCGCCTGCTAAACCGTACAAGTCGAATTTAAGCCTAGAAAAGTTTTGGTAAATTAGCGAAATCATAATAAAGCCAAGCGCAAGGTTTGAGAATATCGAAGCCGACAAACTTGCCATAGAAAATTCCGCCATAGGCGAGAACAAAGCCACCGTCAAAAACAGCATTTGGCTAAGCAAAATATTTACGACTATCGCCACCCTAACGCTGATAATTACGCCGATAATCATCGCCGCTAAAGCAAAAGGCATTACGTAAATACTAATATTGTCCGACAAAATAATACAAAGCGTGAACACTATTGCAACGACCAGCATTATAAGTGCAACGTTTTTGCCCGTGCCTATCATCTCTCTATTAAAGAAATACATAAAGCCTATCGTCGTGAACAGCAAAATACTGATTAGCAATAAATAACAGAAAAATCTTGCTATCCCGTTAGTCATTGTAAATATATTATCGATTCCGCCTGCATACCAGCCTAACGCAAACAGCGTCATATATAAAGCGGCTAAGAAAGTGAAAACGGTAGCGGCAGTCGTAATTACTGCCTTACTGGATTTTAGTTCGTTATAAACTTGCTTTGCCTTAGACGGCGCTTCCTTTTCTTTGCGTTTTTTACTATTGTTGTTTTTCATATCACTCCTAATAGTGCAAAATACACTTATTGTATATTTTACTATCTTTTAATAGATTAGTCAATATTTAGGCAAGATATTTGCTTTTTATGGGTTTTATGGGTTTTTATAAGGTTTAACCTAATTTTTTGCCAAACGATACTACTTACTACAAAATTATTCCCGCTTATTTTCATAATATTTTGCTTTTAGGCATAAAGTTTACTAAGGTAAGTATGTTTTTAGAAGAATTAAAAAGAGAATTAAACGAAAATAATAGCCTGATTTTTACAACCAAAACCACCGTACTGGGTAAAGATGCGGTGGTAATCGAAGGCTACAAAAAACTGGTGACCTACACCCCCGTGCTAATTAGTTATCAAACGCTAGAAGGCTTGTTTAAGGTGGAGGGCGAAAACCTAAAATTAAAGAAAATAAACCCTGTCGAACTACTAATCGTAGGCAAAATAAAGAGCATAAAACTAGATGAAAAATAATAAGAAAAATAACGAAAAAATTAAGGCTACGCCCTCTAAAAAACGAACTAGGAAACCCGATAAAATAAAGGATAATATTAGCCCTAAAACCAGCAAGAAATTAGGGCGATATTTTAGCGTAAAATCAAGCGAAAATTTAACAAAAAAGCAGGAACTTTCTAGGCAAGCCAAAAAGGAAATTAAAAAAGAGAAAAAAGAGAAAAAAGAGAAAAGAGAGGCAAAACTACTTAATTTTGCCACTAAAACGGACAATATTATTCTAAATTCGATAATAATTAAGAATACACGGCGTATTTTTGCCAAAATCGATATTTTTATAAAAAAGCGATTTTCAAGAATAAAATTTGTGGTTACGGGCTTAAACGTAACCAAACTTTTAAACGTAATAAAAAGCCGAAATATTCCGCTATTTGAAGTTGAAATTACCCCTCACGGCGTGAATTTTATCGTGAAGGGAAACAGGCTGGAAAAAACCTGTAAAATTCTTAAATCGTTAGGCTACGATTTTACCTATGAAGCGCTATCTATCCCCTACAAAACTATGCGACTACTTAGCGTGAAAAAGGCGATGTTTTTAACGCTAATTTGCTGCTTTGTTTTTTACCTTACGTCTAGTTTTTATCTATTAAATATCACCATAAACGCAGAAAAAGAGGCCGTTACGAAACTACTGCAAAGTTGCGGCGTTAAGGTGGGAACAAGCCTGAAAAATATCAACGAAAAAGAGATTGAAAGTTACCTACTAAAAAATATGGATATTAGTTTTTGCGACGTAAGACTTACGGGAAATTCGCTTTACGTACAAATAACAAAATCGCCCGAAATTACGCCCGTAGTACCCGACGGTAGCGCCGTTATAATCGCCTTAGAGGACTGCATTCTTTCTCGCCAACTCGTCTACTCTGGAACTCCTACGAAAAAATTTGGCGACGTAATCAAAAAAGGCGACGTGCTGATTGATAACAAACTATATGTGGACGAAAACCTATTTTTGCCCACCCTTGCTAGTGGCGACGTGTACGGACTAATTCAAAAAAAGTCCACCGTAATTATTCCGAAAACACGGCAAGAACAGGTGCTTAGCGGAAAAACGAAAACTATTACCACGCTTGGCTACAATAAAAAATTTAAACAGGTAAAAAGCCCCTATAAACAATCTGCCAAAAGCGAGAAAATCCAACCGATTTCCTCTATTATTCCTATTTACAAACGCACCGTGACCTACAAGGAACTTACAATAAAAACCGTAACCTACGACGAAAATAAGGTGGTAAACACCGTGTTTAAAACGGAAAAAGAAAAACTAATTAGCGCTGCTCCGTTAAAAGCAAAAATAAGCCGCACTTGGTTTGACCTAACCGACAACGGCGATAGTTTCACGCTTACCTCTTATATAGAATACGAGGATAAGGTGTCTACCCTATCCTCGAATAAATCATAATTATTATAAAACTTTTCGGCTCAATTTTCCTAAACCAAAACTTGAATTTACAAAGCATAGCAAGGTGTTTTAAGCCCGTTTTAGCACTTACTTAAAGCACTTAATCGACAATAAAATCCTTAACTTAGCCTAGCAAACTAAAACTCTAATTCTCCGTCGTCCTCACTACCGTAAAACACTTCGTCCACTATCACCTCGTCGGTTTCCTCGTACGGCGCTTCAAAAGTTTCGCTAATTACAGCGCCGTTATCCACGTCAAAAGGAGCGCTCTCCACGTCCTCGTTAAACGGGGCGTCCTCCGTTTCGAAAGGCGACTCGCCCTCCACTTCCTTCATATCCTCGGTGGATTTGGTTGTAGGCGGTTCTATTTCCTCCATTCTCGGCTTTTCAGGTATCACCGCATCGAACTTCATAATCTCGCCCGTCCACCTTAGTTCAAGGTCGGCAAGTTCGCCGTTACGGTGCTTAGCAACGTTAAGAATAACAAGATCCTTAGGTTGCGCCTTGTCGTACAAGTACGGCTTGTCAAGAAACATTACGATATCTGCGTCTTGCTCGATTGCGCCCGACTCACGAAGGTCCGAAAGCATAGGTTTGTGACCGGTACGGCTTTCGATAGCACGAGATAATTGCGACAAAAGTAAAATCGGCGTATCCAGTTCCTTTGCAATAATCTTCATACTTCTACTTAGTTCAGCCACTTCGTTTTGCCTGCTCTCCACCTTTCTATCGCTGGTCATAAGTTGTAAGTAGTCCACCACGATTAAGGATAGTTTGCCGTGCTCTCGAATAAGCCTCATACACTTGCTTCTAATATCCATCGGCTTGGTTACGGACGAATCGTCGATAAATATTTTGGACTTGATTAGTTCGTTGTAGCCCGCCATAAGTTTACCCGTTGCGTTTATGCTAAATCCGTTTTTAAGTCCGTCACGAATGTTGGTTTTACTTACAGCCGACAAAATTCTAGAGGTAAGTTGGTGGTCCGGCATTTCTAGTGAGAAGATAGCCACGTTACCGCCGTTTATTCCCATATTCGTTGCAATATTAAGTGCAAAAGCAGTTTTACCAACCGCCGGCCTTGCCGCAAGCAAAATAAGTTCGCCAGGTTTTAGTCCGCTGGTTAGGTTGTCAAAGTGGCTAAATCCCGTCTTAGAACCGCCCTTGTACTCGCCACGGCACGCCTCGTTTATGTTGTTTATTACTATGTCGGCAGACTTTTTGATATGCTCCAGCGTAGAGGTATCCCTCTCCTTTGAAATATCGAAAATTTGCTTTTCGGCAAACGCAAGTACCTCTTGGCTATCGGGCTCGTTGTACGCCTTATCCACGATTTCGCTTGCACGCCTAATAATAGACCTTGAAAGAGAAGTCCTTTTTAAAATATCCAAGTAGTAGGTGTAACTTGCCGATGCAGGAACGTAGTTAGACAAGTCCAGCACGTAATCCAGCCCACCGCTTTGTTCTAGTTTGTTATGTTGAGCAAGCATATCCTCACAAGAAATAGCGTCCACAGGCTTGTTTTCGGCACACAAATCCAAAATCGCCTCGAAGATATTTTGATGCGCTTGCAAATAAAAATCCTCTACTTGAAGTTTTCCGCTAGCGTCGGACGCAACTTGTTGGTCGATTAGCATTGCGCCAAGCACCGACCTTTCCGCCTCCACGTTATACGGCATTACTCTTTGTTTCTTCTCGATTTTTTCCATTAGTACCTCCGCTCTTCTTCACTATTTTTGCAACGAATACACCACATAAAAGCACCCCGAACGACGCCGCTATCAGCACGCTGTACCAGTTTTTAGTGTTAGGCACTTTTTGGCGCAAACTTATCACCGTGTCCTCGCCTATATTGTAAAAACTGTGGTAGTACATACCGTCGTTACTGTCATAAAAAACGTATCCGTTCGTTTTCACGTTTTTAAATTCCGTACCGTACACGTAATTGTAACTAACCTTGTTTACGTCAAAGTTTGTAATACCAAAATAAGTAGCGTAATTATTCCACTTGGTTTCAAGCGTGTTTTTTCCGCCGTTTTTTAGGTAGGTTTCGTTATCGCTCTTATACGTCGTAAACCAAAAACCCTCGTCTTTTGGGGTAGGCCCGTCTATTTCGTTACCCGTTATACCTAGGTCGTGGTTCATTTCGGTGCGGTTTTTGTAGTGCTTTTCAATAACCGTAAGTACGTTTGGCGTTTTCTCGTCGTACAAGTACTCCACGTTGTTCACTTTTAAAAGCGCAATGATTTTGGGTATAATGTCGTCATAGCCAAACTCTTTAACGCCCTCGCTCGTTACAAACTCCACCTTTTCGGTAGGGAATTTATACCGGCTGGCTACATAAATACCGCCGTTAGAGTGATAAACCATAGCCCTAGTGTAGTCCAAAACGACGCCTTCTTCTGCGTGCGCCACCGTTTTTGGCAGGCATAACGACAAGAATAAAGCGATTAAAACTACTAATATCGGCGTTAATTTTTTAAAAGTTTTTACCATCAATCAATCTCTTTTAGTTCTTGAAGAGTATCCCTAAATTCCTTAAAAGCCACCTCGTAAGGCCCTGCGGTTTCAAGGTCTACCCCTGCTAATTTTAATATATCTAGTGGTGGCATACTGCAGCCTGCTTTTAAGAAGTTCTTGTAGCCTTCCACCTTTGATTCGTCCTTTAATATGCTGCTTGCTATATTTACCGCACTAATTAGCCCCGTTGCGTACTTGTACACGTAGAAAGCGGTGTAAAAATGCGGTATTCTTGCCCATTCGTACTTGATTAGCGAATTGTGTTTTACAGCCTTACCGTAGTAACGCTTGTTTAGTTTGTAGTACTCTTTAGACAAGTTCTCGGCGTTCAGCGGAATATCCTTTTCCACCATTTCGTGCGCCTTTAATTCAAACTCGGCAAACATCGTTTGCCTAAACACCGTCGTCCTAAACATATCCATATAGTAACTTAGCAAATACTTCCTGATTTGCTTATCCTTAGTCACGTTTAGTAGGTGCTTAATTAGTAGCACTTCGTTTACCGTGCTGGCAATTTCAGCCACGAAAATCACGTAGCCTGCGTCCTCGTACGGTTGCGTTTTGTTGGAATAATACGAATGTATTGCGTGCCCTAGTTCGTGTGCAATGGTAAACACGTCGTGAGTGGTTTTTTGGTAGTTTAATAAAACGTAAGGGTGCGTACCGTAAGCCCCCCAAGAATAAGCGCCACTCTTTTTACCTTTATTCTCCACAACGTCTATCCAGCCGCTAGAAAAAGCCTCGCTAAGAATATCTGCGTACTCTTTGCCTAGTGGTTTTAGCGCCTCTTTTACAAGTTCGACACTTTCCTCATAGGTCAGTTTGATATCCGCCCCCTCTACTATCGGAACGTACATATCGTACATATTTAAAGTGTCAAGCCCTAACGCCTCTTTCCTATACGCCACGTAGTCGTGCATAACGCCAAAATTATCGCTTACGTTTTTAACTAGCGCCTTGTAAACCTCCTTCGAAACGTTTTCGTAGAAGGTAGCCTTTTCCATACTAGACTTAAAGCCCCTTACGTCTGCGTAAAACCAGTCCTTTTTAACGTTGCCTGCGTAGTTGGTTGCGATAGTGTTTATCATATCCTTATACGCCGTAAACATAGAGTTGAAGGCTTTTTTACGGTCGTTTTGTGAGGTGGATTGTAGCGCAAGGCTATAAAGCCCGTGTGACAATTTAACTTTATTCTTCTCGCTGTCTTGGTATGACTTAAATTTAATATCCGCATTGTCGAACATTATAAAAGTTTCCTGAAAGTCACCCGTAAACGCACCCGCTTTGGATAAAATCCTCTCCTCTTTTTCGCTAAGGATATGTTGTTTCGTTCTTAAAATCTCTTTTAAAGTAACCTTGTATTTAGAAAATTGTTCGTCTTTTGTTAAGCCCTCTAAGTACTCATTGCTTAGGCTTGTCAACTCCGGCAAAATGTACGCAGTAGCAGTAGAAAACTTTGTTACTAAAATATCGGTTTTGGTTGCCCTTGCGTTGTTTTCGCTGTTTGCGGTGTCTTGGTCACGAAGTAAATGAGCGTACACGTACACCCTCTCCGCTCTTTCGGATAGTTCGCCCTCGAAACCAAACGCTTCAAGCAAGGTAGCCTTGTCTGACAGTTTGCCCTTGTACTTTTCAAAATTGTCTATGTTCTTTTGTACATACTCAAATTCTTCCTCAAACTTTTCGATAGATGGAAAAATATCCTTTAAGTTCCACTTATATTTTTCTTCCACCTCGTTTCTAGTTGGTAAAGCAATCATACTAACCCTCCTAAATCTTATCGTCAAATACGTCGTCTTGAGTAGTATTTACACCTAGTTTGCGTAGCATATTAAGGTCGTTGCTGTGCAACATAACCGTTGAATGAAGTTCGCAACACGCTAGGTCGCTAAGTTTGTCTAGCGCAAGTTTTGCGTTCTTGTGGTAGGTAGCGCAAACTGTAAGCGCAATAATAACCTCTTGCAAATCCAGTCTGGTGTGCTTATCTTTTAAAATGTTTTTCTTCACGTCCATAATCGGCTCGATTACCGTCGGATCGATTAGTTGCACCTCGTCGTCGATATTTGCAAGATACTTTAAGGCGTTTAGTACGCCGGCAGCCGAAGCGGTAAGTAGTTCGGACATTTTGCCCGTTTCGATATGCTCGTCTTTAAGTTGAAGAGCAACCGCTATTGTGGAGCAATTATTTGCCTTTTCCCTTGCAGGCTCTACCACTTGTCTGTACTCTGGTTTTAGTTCGAGGTCGCCTAGTAGGTACTCCGCCCTCTTTACAGCGCCAAGGTCCATTTGACCGTTCTTATAAGCGCACTTAGTATTAAAATAACGCCTGATTATCTCTTGTTTTGCAGCCTCCCTAACGGCTTCGTCGTCGGTAATGCAGTAGCCCACCATATTCACGCCCATATCGGTTGGCGATTTGTAATTTAGGTCGGGCGAAATACGAGAAAGTATCGTCCTAATTACAGGGAATAGTTCGATATCCCTGTTGTAGTTTACGGTGGTTTGGTTGTACGCCTCTAAGTGATAACTGTCTATCATATTCACGTCTTTAATATCGGCGGTTGCAGCCTCGTAAGCGATATTGACAGGGTGTTTAAGCGGTAAGTTCCACACCGGGAAGGTTTCAAACTTTGCGTAGCCTGCCTTGATTCCACGCTTAAACTCGTGGTAAAGTTGACCAAGGCAAGTGCCTAGTTTTCCGCTAGAAGGACCGGGAGCAGTAACAACCACAAGTGGCTTAGTGGTTTCGATATAAGGGTTTTGACCGTATCCCTCGTCGCTAACAATCGTGTCTACGTCGTTAGGATAGCCCTTAGTGAACCTGTGAAGGTACACTTTTTCGCCCCTTTGCTCTAATTTTTGCTTAAAACTATTTGCAATAGGTTGGTCTTCGTACTTAGTTATAACCACACTGTTTACGCTTATACCAAGCCCACGCATAATGCCCATAAGCCTGATAACCTCAGCACCGTAGGTAATGCCTAAGTCCGCCCTAATCTTATTACGCTCGATATCTTGCGCATTTATGCAGAAAATAATCTCGCACTTATCCTTCAATTTTTGAAGTAGTTTGATTTTAGCGTTTGGATCAAACCCCGGAAGAACTCTTGCTGCATGAAAATCGTCAAATAGTTTGCCGCCGAATTCTAGATATAATTTATTGTCGAACTTAGCGATTCTTTCAAGTATTTTCTCTGATTGTTTTTGCATATATAGTTCACTATTAAAACCGATTTTCATAAGTATCTCCTAATTTAATTTTATAACTTTTTTATTATATCATACTTATTATAATAATCTACTGATTTAGCCATTGTTTTTTACAATTTTTTTTGCTTACGCTCTTAGCCGTTTTGTTCGCTATCTGCCATTTTTTCAGCCGATACCACCTCTACGCCCTTTGAAACAATAAGTTTTCCCTTATTATTTCTAGGCAAAATCATAATGTTATCGCTGTTAATAATTATCGAATTTTCCAGCCCATTTTTAAGTTCTAGGAATATGTCGTAAGGATAGGTAACGTAGCCGTAGAACCTAATCTCGTCGCCCGCTTTAATGTCCGCTATCTTCACGCCCTTTCTGTACCTGGTAGAAGGCTCGATTTCCCAAGCGAACACACGCTTTGCGTAGCCTTTATCGGTGATTACCACAATTTCTCCGCCGTCACCTAGTTGCGTTACGTAAAGTAGGCTGTCTCCGTCGTTTATCTTCACACCTTTTACGCCGCCCGCTTTTCTGCCTTGCAAAGGAATATCGTTCGTTTCGGCATTTAGACACAAGCCCTGCTTAGTTCCGAAGAATATGGTGCTTTCGTCCTCCACAAACTGTACGTCGATTACTTCGTCGTCCTTTAAGGTCATCACGTCGCCATAGGACTTTTTAAGCATCAGTTCGTTAAAGTTCGACCTCTTAACGTAGCCGTTCTTGGTAAAGATATACACCTCTTTTTCTTGGTCTTCCTCTTTTACGGCAAGCACTTTTACAACCTTTTCGTCCCTCTCTGCGTTCTCCTCTACGGCAAGCAGTTCCACGCCCTTGCTCTTGTAAGGTTGAATAGGCATTTTGTCAAGTTCTATCCTTGCCATATTACCTAGGTTTGTAAAGCAATAGTAGGTTTCCTTATTGCTTAACGTCAAGGTTTGGATAATCATACCCTCTTTTTCTACGTTAGATTTATCCTTTACCCCGACAGAGTAACTTCTCGTGGTTACCAGTTTGATTTTGCCTTGGTTGTCAAGTGCGAAAACGCCTTTAATATCGATAGTAGGCTCTTTTTCTACTTCCAGTTTAAATTGAGTAAGCGCGGTAGACTTTCCGTTTATTTCGCTACGTCTTTCCGTCTTAAACGCCTTGCCTATCTCGTTAATTTCCTCTTGAACAACCTTCATTTGCTTAGCCTTACTCTTAATTATCGTGGTAAGTTTCGCCATAAGTTTTTCAAGGGATTGCAGTTCCTCCTCTATCTTTTGAACCTCTAACTTAGCCAGTTTAGCCAGCCTCATATCAAGGATTGCTTGCGCTTGTTTTTCGCTTAGTTCGAACACGTTTCTTAGTTCGGTTTTAGCGTCTTGCGTAGTTTTGGAACGCTTGATAATCGCTATAACCTCGTCGATATTATGCAGGGCTATTACAAGTCCTTGTAAAATATGCGCCCTCTCTTTTGCTTGGTTATACTCAAACTGCGACCTACGTAAAATAATGCCTCTTTGGTACTCTACGTAGTACCTGATTATCTCCATCAAGCCCAGTTGCTTTGGCTTACCGTCGGCAATGGCTACCATATTGATATTAAACGCACTTTCAAGTTGCGTGTATTTAAGCAGCATCTTCATTATTTCGTTTACGTCGCCGTTTTTACCTACGGTAACTATTGCCCTCATACCGTTTCTATCCGACTCGTCTACGATATTGCTTATTGCCATAAGCGGACCTTTTTTCGTATTTCTAAGGTTAAGAATATTCGAAAGCAACGCCGCTTTGCTTACTTGATAAGGTAGTTCGGTAATAACGATGTTCGTTTTGCCGTACTCCCCTTCTTCAAGGTGCATTTTTGCACGCAATATAATCTTACCTTTTCCCGTTTCGTAGGCTTGACGTAAGCCCTCCCCCGTGATTATCTCTGCGCCGGTTGGAAAGTCCGGGGCTTTAATGTACTCCATCATTTCGTCAAGGGTGATATTCGGGTTATCGATATACGCCATTACGCCGTTAATTACCTCGCTGATATTGTGCGGAGGAATATTCGTTGCAAGACCTACCGCAATACCGTTTGCGCCGTTTACAAGTAGGTTTGGGAATCTGCTTGGCAAGGTGTTAGGCTCTTTTAAAGTGTCGTCGTAGTTTAGCGACCAATCCACCGTGTCCTTATCGATATCTTTAAGCATTTGCATAGCAAGAGGAGCAAGCCTAGCCTCAGTATACCTCATAGCAGCAGCCGAATCGCCGTCCATAGAGCCGAAGTTTCCGTGGCCGGACACAAGAGTTGCGCTCATAGAGAAGTCCTGCGCAAGCCTTACCATAGCGTCGTAAACCGAACTATCGCCGTGCGGATGGTATTTACCAAGGCAGTCACCCACGATTTTTGCCGACTTTACGTAAGGTTTTTCAGGGGTGATACCCATTTCGTTCATAGCAAACAAAATCCTACGTTGAACGGGCTTTAAACCGTCCTCCACCCTAGGCAGAGCCCTTTCCAAAATAACGTGCTCAGAGTACGGCATCATAGATTCTTTCATTACCACTTCAAGAGGGGTATCTATTATTTTCGCTTCGCTAAAATTATATTCGCTCATTATTTCTTCCTCCCGATAAGTTCAAAGGCGTCTACCTTGTTAAAGTTTGCGTGTTTGTTGATATATTGTTTTCTTAGTTCTATATTATCGCCCATAAGAATGGATATTTCCTCGTTAGCGGCTATTGCGTCCTCAACGGTCACTCTCATAAGGCTACGTGTTTTAGGGTTCATCGTCGTTTCCCAAAGTTGCTCCGGGTTCATTTCGCCAAGACCTTTGTATCTTTGAAGTCTTGCAGGAGGCTTGCCCTCGGTCAGTTCCCTAAGTTGCTCGTCGTCATAAGCGTATTGCACTTGGTTTTTCCTTTCTATTTTGTAAAGCGGAGGCATACCGATGTACACGTTTCCGTTAAGCACTAATTCCTTCATATAGCGATAGAAGAAGGTTAAAAGTATTGCCCTAATATGCGCACCGTCTTGGTCTGCATCGGCAAGAATTATAACCTTGTGATATTTGATTTTGGATAGGTCGAAAGTAGGATCGATTCCGGCACCGATAGCCGATATTATCGAACGGATTTCCTCGTTTTGAAGTATTTGGTCAACCCTCTTCTTTTCAGCGTTTAGCGGCTTGCCTCTTAGTGGCAAAATGGCTTGCGTTTTCCTATCTCTGCCCATTTTTGCGCTGCCGCCTGCCGAGTCTCCCTCTACGATAAACAGTTCGTTATCCTCCGGCTTTCTTCCCGAGCAACTACTTAGTTTACCCACTAGGTTCGAGCCCAAAATATCGTTAAGAGCGTGCTCCTTATCCTTTATAAGTTTGGTTTTCATTCTAATAGACTTTGCGACGGTAGCCTGTTTTAGAATAAACTCCAAAGTTTTTTTAGATTGCGACATTTGGAAGTACCTGTCAAGTTCGGTGGTTACGATATTTTCCACAATCGACTTAACGTTGGTATTACCTAGTTTGGTTTTGGTTTGCCCTTCGAACTGGACGTCCTGCATCTTTACCGATACGATAGCGCTGATACCCTGCCTAAAATCCTCGCCGTCAAAGTTAGGGTCTTTGTCCTTTAACACTTTGGTTTTCCTAGCGTAGTCGTTAAGCACCTTTGTCAAGCCGCTTCTAAAACCGGTAATATGCGTACCGCCCTCGATAGTCGGGATATTATTTACGAAAGAATAAACGTTCTCGCTGTCGTCACCGTTAATGTGCTGAATGGCAATCTCCAGTTTGAAGTTTTCGTCCTCGCCTTCTAGGTAAATAGGCTTTTCGTATAGTGCGGTTTTGCCCTCGTTGATAAACTTAACAAAGTCCACAACGCCGCCCTTTGAGTGATAGGTTTGAGTGATAACCTCTTCACCCCTCTCGTCGATAAACTCCATTTCGATATTTTTGTTTAAGAATGCGGTTTCTTGCAATCTCGACATAATAAGAGACGCCTTAAACTTCTCCTTTAAAAACACCCTGTCGTCAGGCATAAAAGTTACGGTAGTGCCTTTCTTTTTGGTTTTGCCTATTTCTTCAAGCGGACCTTTTGGAATACCGCTCTTGATTTTGCCGTTTACCTCAGGGGAATGAAATTCCATTCTGTAAGCCTTGCCGTCGATATAGGACTCCACCGTTAGCCACCTAGAAAGTGCGTTGGTTACAGATGCGCCCACACCGTGCAAGCCGCCGCTAAATTGATAGTTGCTATTATTAAACTTACCGCCGGCGTGCAAAGTAGTGAATATTACCTCCACCGCCGTCTTGTTAGTCTTTTTCACTTTACCAACGGGAATACCCCTTCCGTTATCGCTTACCTCTGCGCTGCCGTCCTTGTGAAGAACCACGCTAAGTTTGTCCGCATAGCCGTTGCAAGCCTCGTCCATAGCATTATCGATAATCTCCCACAAGATGTGATGAAGACCTCTGCTACCCGTTCCGCCGATATACATTCCGGGGCGTACTCTTACGCCGTCAAGCCCGTCAAGTATCTCGATATTATCCGCTGTATAAGAGCCTTTCTTTTCAGTTTTTTTCGTCGCCATAAAAACCTCGCCTATAATAATATTATTTAATATAATTATATCATATATATTCGTAAAATAAAAGAGTTTTTCATAAAAAAGTGCAAAAAATTTACCTCTTTTTTTACCAAAATAAAAAGCCGATTATCTCGGCCTTCTATCTATTTTTTATTTTGAATTTTTTCTTGTTTTTTTATCTTCTTTTTGGACTTGTTTTGAGGCACTTTAAAATCTTTCGGATCAGCCTTTTCGGTTAGAACGTGCTTAAAGAACGCAAGCGTATCTTCGTAAACTTTTTCATTGTCCATTTCGTTTAGAATTTCGTGCCTATCGTTATCGTAAAGTTTGAAGTCGATATACTCTATGCCAAGCCCTACGTAAGTTTGATACAACTTGTTTACGTCCTTATTATTCTTTCCCGATACAGGATCGTCCTTACCGGACATAATTCTAAGCGGCAAATTCTTAGGAATTTTTGCCAAATTCTCAGGGTTGTACAAGTTCTTTAATCCGTTGATAAAATACTTGAAGAACGCAACGCTCATTACGTAGCCGCATTGATCGTCCTCGATATATTTTTGTACTTGCGATTTATCTTTTGACAGCCAAGCAAAGTCCAAGCCCTCCGACTTAAAGTTTTTGTTGTAACTACCAAAGGTAAGTTTGTCTAATTTTTTTGCAGGCTTAGATTTGTCTTTTGAAGACGAATACGCCATATTCGATATAGCAGCGCCGATTTTTGACAAAGCGTTGTCCATACTTGCAGAGCCGCACAAAACGGCACCGGCAATATTAAGTGCATTACGTTGAATGTAGCCTTGCGTTAAGAACGAGCCGTAACTGTGACCGAAAATAATTACCGGCAAGTGATACGTATTTTTCAAATACTTGGTGATTTCAATTTCGTCACGAATTGTTTCGTTAAATATATCTCCGTCGTCGTAGCCTTGCTTTTCCATAGTGTTTCCGTGTGCCCTATGGTCGTCGGCAAATACGATTAAGCCGTTTTTGTTCAGGAATTTTGCAAAGTCGTCGTATCTACGGCCGTGCTCTGCCATACCGTGAATGATTTGGACGATACCGATTGGCTTATTTACTTCGTCCCAAACCGAGCAACTTAGTTTCTTTCCGTCATAACTTGTAAAAATTTTTGTCTCCATAATTTTCCTCCTTCCTCATCACCGATTAGTCTTCCCAGTCAAGCGCTCTTTTTACCGCTTTTTTCCAACCGACATATTTCTTTTTCCTTATATCCTCAGTCATATTTGGTTTAAACACCCTATCAAAAGCAATAGTTTTTTCTAAGTGCTTAAAGTTTTTAAACGCCCCCGTCGCAAGACCTGCTAAATATACTACGCCAAGAGCCGTGGTTTCGATACTCGTCGGGCGAATAATATTACAATTTAGCATATCTGCCTGGAATTGCATCAAAAAGTCGTTTCTGGCAACGCCGCCGTCCACTCTTAACTCTTTAAGGGTTATAGCACTATCTTTCCTCATATTCTCAAAAATATCCTTAGTACCGTACGCCATCGATTCCAAAGTCGCTCTTACAAGGTGGCTACGATTAGCGCCTCTCGTCAATCCTACGATAGCGCCTCTTGCGTTCATATCCCAGTAAGGAGCGCCAAGACCTGTAAATGCAGGAACGACGTACACTCCTGCGGTGTCAGGCACGCTACTTGCTATTTCGTTAGTCTCGCTAGCCGTTTCAATTAGGTGAAGTTCGTCCCTTAGCCATTGAATACTACTGCCGGCGTTGAAGATACTGCCCTCGATAGCGTAGGTTATCTCGCCGTTTACCCCCCAAGCGATAGTCGTAAGTAGTTTTGACGGCGAAAGCACAGGCTTGTCGCCCGTGTTCATTAGTATAAAACCACCCGTTCCGTAAGTGCTCTTTGCCATACCTTCCTCAAAACAGCATTGACCAAACAAAGCAGACTGTTGGTCACCGGCAAGACCGGCGATAGGAATATCACAGCCTAGCACCGTGGCATTTCCCACGATTTCGCTGTTCGATACGATTTTAGGCAGCATACTCTTAGGCACGCCGAATAGTTCTAGTAAGTCGTCGTCCCACTCCAAAGTGGAGATATTAAAAAGCAAGGTTCTTGCTGCGTTTGAGTAGTCGGTAACGAAAACATTGCCCTCGCTAAGTTTGTAAGCAAGGTAAGTATCGATAGTACCGCAACAAAGTTCGCCCTTTTCAGCCTTTTCTCTTGCGCCCTCCACATTGTCCAAAATCCACTTAATTTTGGTAGCAGAAAAATACGCATCGATTACCAGCCCCGTCTTACTTCTAATGTTGGCGGATAATTGCACGTTTCTTTTAATCTTTTCGCACATATCGGTGGTACGTCTACATTGCCACACGATAGCGTTATAGATAGGCTTGCCGATCTTTTTATCCCACACGATTACGGTTTCTCTTTGGTTGGTTATACCTATGCCGTAAACCTCTTCGGGACTAATTCCGGTTTCTTGTAAAGCGTCCGTAAGCGACGATAATTGAGCCTCCCAAATTTCATCGGGGTTATGCTCTACCCAACCGGGTTTTGGATAATACTGCTTAAACGGTTTGTTGATTACGTTCACAATCCCGTTAGACTCGCAGTCGTAAATAAGAGTTCTTGCCGAAGTAGTGCCCTCGTCAAGTGCGATTATATATCTTTTCTCTCTGCTCATATTTCCTCCGCAAAATAACAAATAATATATTACTATAAAACTAAAATCATTTCAAGACTAAACAGCATTTTTTATCGCTCATTTCATATATTTTCAAAAATTGAAAGTAAAAAATTTGACAAATACTAAAAATTGTATAGAAAGTTTTTGGCAGGATATGAATATATATGTAAAAAACCTTGGGAGAAATTATGAAAACTATTCTTTTTAGCGGTGGCGGAACGCTTGGTCACGTCCTTCCGAACATGGTAATTATCGAAAAATTAAAGCGTAGCGGCTACGACGTTTGCTACGTTGGTTCGCCTAATAGTATGGAGGAAAAAACCGCCGATAATTACGGTGTAAAGTTCTACCAAACCACCGCCGTAAAACTGGACAAATCACGCCCTTTATCAAACGTTAAAATTCCGTTTTTGCTGCCCGCCTCTATCCATAAAACCAAAAAAATTTTAGAAGAAGTTAAGCCCGACCTCGTATTTACAAAAGGCGGATACGTATCCTTACCGGTAGTTATCTCGGCAAAAATGCTAAATATCCCGCAAATTTGCCACGAGTCCGACGCCAGTTTGGGAATAGTAAACCAAATTGCGTATAGATTAGGGGCAACGGTGCTCACCTCGAACAACTGCTCGTTTGACAAGGGAATCAAGGTGGGAATACCGCTTAAACCCGACCTATTCACAACCCGAAAAGCAAGGATTATGGCGGGGAACAAGCCCACGATTTTAGTTACCGGCGGTAGTCAAGGCGCAAAGAGTATCAACGACTTTATGCTGAAAAACTGCGACGAAATTTTAAAGCGTTACAACCTTATTATTATAGGCGGAAAAACGCTGGATTTAACGATTAAAAAACCTGGCCTTACCCTCGTTGATTTTACCAGCGATATGGGTAAATATTACGCAAGTTGCGACGTAGTAGTGTCACGAGCAGGCGCAACAACCATTGCCGAAATTATCGCACTAAACAAAAAAGCAATTTTAATTCCTCTTCCTAGCAACGTATCGAGGGGCGACCAACAGAAAAATGCAAAAAACGTAGAGTCAAGCACTATCAAAGTGCTGCCGCAAAGCGAACTTACGCTTGAAAACTTACTTAACCTACTTCAAAAACTACAAAATACGACGGTAAAAGAACAAAAATACGAAAACCCTGTAGATAAAATCTACGACGAAATAGTCAAAAAACTGTAATTCTCTTTCATTTTTAGCGCCATTATAAAAGAAAAAACTAGGTAAAAATCTTCCGATTACGCTAAATTTTACGGCAATTTTTACCTTTTTATACACTTTTGTTAAAAGCAAAAAAACCCTTAGTTTTGGTGCTAATATCATCAAGCGGAGGGATTATGGAAAAGAAACAAACAGGCATAAAAATAGTAGCGGTAATAGTGGTAATTAGCGTAATAACGCTTTTTGTCGTGCTGAAAACTTTGCCAAGCAAAACGGTAGTAGGCGACCAGGGAAACACGGGAAACACGAATACCGAAGGCTCTACCACCGAGACCACGCCGGAAAAACCCAAAAAAAATTACACGATTTTTCCAAAGCCGTCTTGTAACTACCTAAATAATTCTAGGCTGAATAATATCGGCGGAACGGGAACGGAAAAATTGCTAAACTCCTTTATAATAGGCGGCGAGATATTTTTGCTAGTCGAAACCAACTCTAACGGCTACGATTTTAGCGCTGAAACTAAGTCGTACGCCGTGGCAACGCTTGACCTAGACCTAAACTTAATCAGCACCAAAATTCTTAAAAAATCAACGGAAAAATACCTTGGCTCAACTATTTTTTCAAGCGGTATATTACTTGTTACGGCAAATAACGAAAACACCACTTTAAGCCTATACGACGAAGGCTTCAATCTTGAAAAATCAGCCGAGTTAAATAAGTACGACTTTGTGAATTTGCAAGCCTACTCTGATAAAGTCAAAATGCTGGGCTACAACAGCGGAAGTATAGAACTTACAACCTTTAATTTAGGGCTGGAAAAAACGAGCGAGGCAAAAATAAACCTAGCAAGCGAAGGGTTTTACCAAAATATTTTCTCCTACGTTAACAAGGATATTTTTATAAATTTTCGAGGCGGTTTTTTTGATATTTGCAAAATTGCGCAAAAACTTGAAAATGACAAAATATATTATGTAATAGAGCGAATTTGCACGATAAAAGGCGTAATTCGTCAATTACTTCCGCTAAACGAGGGGCAAACCCTACTTATAAATTTTACAAACAACAGCAAAACTTACCTACTTAATTTTGAAGTTTTTGAGGAAAAATTTACTTCAACCGAACTTGGTTTAATCACCGACAATGTGGTTTTAATTCCGCAAAATAGCGGCTATATTTTGCACGACTACGTGGATAACGGGATTAGTATTTTGGACGAAAAATTTAGGATAATTATCCACGGATTAAACAAATCTAATAGGTACTCTTCGGTAAAAGGAGAGGTGGACAAACTTGATAATTCGTACCTATTTATAACAAAATCTTTAACGGAAAACAATACGGAAATTTGCTCTTTAAATTACGCATTAGAGGTAAAATCTATCCTAAAAATCCCCTACGTATCCTCGCCTATCACGATCAAAAAAATAAACCACGTAACCTACGTGTTTTTAACGACCAACAACAACCAAGAAGAATTTTCTTCTTGCTACGGTTCTAGCGACGTTTTTGCTATCAAACTAAACGAATTTTAACAAAAAAAGAAGGGATTTTCTCCCTTCTTTTCTTTTAAAGTCCTTCACTACTCTTTATTCAAGTTCTTCATCTAGTAATTCATTACTTAACATATCTTTACTTGCCGGTTCAATATTTGCAGGTTCTTCATCTTGTAGTTCACCGCCTAGTAAATCTTCACTTGATTGCTCAACATTTGCCGATTTTTCGTTAAGTAGTTCGTCACTTGCCGCTATCTCAATTTCGGACTTATTTTCTTTTTTGGTTTTTAGTTTGTCTATATAGCCCCTGCCGACAGACGGATTAGACACTATACCCAACACAACCAGTATCGAACAAAACGCACCCACCACCTCAGAGGCTATTTCGTTGTCGATTTTGACGCCCATGCTTTGCAAAAACACCACGATTGCGCCGGTTAGCGACATCCAAAAACCATAATTACCTAGTTTCGACTTTAGATTTTGCCATAAATCGCTTTGTAAAAATTTCTTCACTTTCTTTTATTTCCTCCACCGTATCTTTAACGTCGTACACCACCGACAACTCTTCGGTAAGTTTATCAATGGTGCTTTGGTACTTTATTTCCCTTGACTTAGAATCTTTCAGTTGATACAAAAACAGAAACACGAAAAGTAGCGCCCAAATACCGTTTGCCGTTGCCAAACTCACAATACTATCGTACATACTAGCCCATCAATTTTTTTGCGCTACCTCTTTCGTACATAGCCGATAGCAGCGTGTCGTAGTAGTTACCAAGGTAGCCCTTTAAGGAGTGATTGCTTTTGATAGCCCTTATAGACAAATCCCTCGGTAATGACGAATAGAACTCGAACGCCAAATCGTATCTTTTGTCGTAGTTGTCCTTCTTTTCGCCGGTGTAACCGTTTATTTTTTCTTGTTCGGCAATTAGTTTTGCATTTTCGTTTCGTGCAATTCTGTCTTTTTCTTCAAGTTCTTTAATCAGCCTTTCTCTTTTTTGGTCAAATTTAAGTTTTTCGGCTTTTAAGTCCTCGTTGTACTGAAAAATTTTATTTCGTTCTTTATCTCGTTTCTCGGTAAGGTCGCCAAGTAAATTCACGTACTTTTTATAACTGTCCGTGTCCAGTTTGTTTATCGCATCGTTTTTGTTTTTTTCAAGCGTTTTTATTTCGTCGTCCAGTTTTTTCAAAGCCGCAAGTCTACTTTCCTCTGCCGATTTCACGTTACTAACGTAATTAACGTCGTTTTGCTTGTTTAAGCCCTCGTTTATCGTGGAAAAATACAAACCTTTTTTGCTCATTTTATCGGCAATATTATTCTTGTTTTTTGCGTAATTCTTGCCTAGTTCAATAAGGTCTTCTTTTGTCTTTTCACTCACTTTTTCCCTGTCCTGCCTGTTTTTGTTCACGCTTGAATTAAATGTATTCTTAATTTTTTCCAGCACCTCGTCGTATCCCTCGCTCGACTTGTTTTTGGCAATCGAATCTAATTCTTCGTCTGTCAAAGTGTTATCTTCTTTTGCTTTTTTGTCAAACTTTTCAAGTTTTTCGTCGTAATTTACGCTCTCATACTTTGGGATTGAATTTTCGTACTCGTTTTGAAGTGCTCTAATTTTTTTCATTACCTCTTTTTCGTCGTCCAAAATAGCATAATATTTCTCGTCTTTTTCCTTGTTTAGTTGTTCCTTTGTTTTGAACAAATCCAAAAAATCGTCCCATATACTCATACGCTTTTTTTCTCCAAATCTTCCACTCTTTTTTTAAGTAGCAAAATTTCTTTATACAGTTTTTCTAGTTTTGCTAATATCTTATCCATTTTTTCTCACCACCGAATAATTTATTCTGATGCCGGATATATCCGCTTTGCCTTCGCCTCTAATCGTCATGCGTAGCGCCTTGCACCTTTTCATAACTTTGACCTTGGTAAACTCGCCGCTGCCTAACACGTTATATTCGTACTTTATGCCGTCAAGGTCTAGTTCAACAACAAGATTATGCTTTGTCAAAATATCAATATCGCTGATATATTTTTTCTTGCATATATCACCAAAATAATACTTAATCGTGCTAAAACAAAACTTTAAGTCCTCGTTATGATACTTGCCGTTATTTGTAAAACTGGATATAGTTTTGTTGTTTTTGCCTCTTAAAACCACAAGACAGTTGGAGGTATTGTTCATTTTGATACTGCTAATACTCATAATATCCATACCTCTTGAAAACTCTGCCTTGCCCGTTTCAAAGTCGTAAACAAGCAAGTAATTGTTCGTAAACAGCCCCGTTTCGTCGTGTATTTCGGTAAGTTCTGCGTGATTAAAAGCAAGGTAATATTTCCCCGAAGCGTAGCCCGAGGTCACGTATGCCTCGTAAATATTTTTCAGCCTTTTTACGTTTTTTACTATCTTTTTTAGGTTGTATCCGTCGAATAAGTACAGCCCCTCGCTAGTCAAAAATATTATTTTTTCTTCGCAAATTGTAATGGTATTTTCGTAAATATTTCCGCTTATTTCTGCCACTTTCACCAGTTCAAAATCGGTTTGCTTAGAAAATGCCGTCAGCCTAAAAATTCCGTGTTTTCTAAAAACGTACACGTAGTCGTTAAAACTTACCACCTTAACCACGCCGCCAAGCGAATCTGCAAAGGTGATTTTACCTGCTCCGTCAAGCGATATTTTCCAATTTAGCGGATTGTAATCTTCGCTGAACCACACCTCGTTTCCTGCACCTATCGTTGAGGCAAATATCCTGCCGTAATGCTCGCAAATCGAACTGATTTTCGGGGCGCTTGTCACGTCCACCACTTTTTCGCCGTCGTACATTTGCAAAACAGCCGTGTCTGAACAAATCAAAAACACGTTTTTGTCGTTGTAGCGATAGTTTATTGCACTTACGTTGCTATTAGATTTTAGATTAGTTATTTCCACCCAACTTGCCCCTGTCGTAAGTTTAAGATAATAAAACTGACCGTTTGAGTTTCTTGCTATTATCCTATAATCCTCTTTGCCGCTTTCATCTGTTTTGTAGTAGACGAACGCTTGCTTTAACACGCCGCTTTCAAAATCAGGAATTTTGATATTGCCGCCAAGGTCGTTTGTAAAACCCAACCTTTCAAGCCCTATTCCCGTGGTTAATTTTCCGCCCTTAATAGAAAGATTGTACTTGTTTCTCGGGGTAGCAAAATCCAACAAATTTTCGCTGGTTACGTCGTCTATTTCCTTAAAGTTAAACAGATTTACAGCACCTTTTTTGGCGCTATTTATTGCATTGTACCCCTTAAAAATCATAGCCACCTCCTAGGCTTTATGCGTATTTCGGTTTTCTTTCGCAGTACTTCGCTTAGGCTATCTTTGTACCTTTTTTCAAACGCCACGCTCTCCTCGAACAAGTTGTTTATCATACAAAACTCTGCGCACACCCCTAGGCTGAACACCTTAGGCGATATTCTGCCGTCTATATCGAGCACGCCGTCAAGCCCCACTTCCGAAGGCATAATTCCGTACACTAAGTCCGCCTCTTTTTCATTTGCGTAAATGCCCATTGCGTCCAAAGAATACTTCACGTTTTCGCCTTGTTTCTTTAAGGAGAACACGCTTGAAACTGTATCTTCCAGTTCGCTAAACGGAAAAAACCCTTCGGTAAAACGAATTTTCTCCTTTTTGTAGATGGGCAAATACTCGCAAATCAGTTCGCTATAAGTTAGGTTTGCCGACTTTACCAGCGTTCTTAGTTCCTTGCTCGTCTTTTCGGTAACCTGTTTATTAGATAGGTCGATTACGTCGTCGTAGCCAAGGTAAAACACCGCATATTTTAACGCATCTCTTAATATCATATCCACCTCTTATTTATTACCCAGCGACCTTTCGATATTCTCGACCGTTTGGTTAATAAAATCTTTGTTTCTTTGTTTTAAAAGCCTCTCGTTTTCCTTTTCAATCTCCTCTACAAGATTGTCAAGATTGTTTACGCCGGTCTTGTACAAATAATCCACCGCTCGTTTATCCAGCCTGTCGTACGGTAGCACCGCTTGAACAACGCTATTTGCAGTCACTTTGAATTTATTATCGCTCTTGTCAAAGTACAATTCGTAACTAGGATTTATGTTTTTTATCCTACTAGATATATCGAAAAGGTCACTTGTAATTTTTATCATTTTGCCACCTTAATTATTAAATAACGTTAATAATTTTTGCTTGTCCTTGTGGTCTTGAACAAATAATATCCGCATATTTCACAAGAGTTGCTGTGTAAACCGGCTTGTTAGCCACTTGTTTTAACACGTTTCCTCTCTCGCCCTCTAACCATCTCCAATCGCAAAGTTGATGCATTTTGAAGTCGTCAGAGTTTAACAAGTACATCTCGTTATCAGGACAGAATCTATCCACAACTAGCGGAATACCGTTGTAACTTATTGCTTTAAAACCGCCGTCTAGGTTCATATAATCCACGTTAGTTCTGCCTGCTTCAAGGGTTTGAAGATATTTTCTTCTTGCCTTGTGCGAGGTCAAAATCATATCCACGCTGCCGCCGGTGGTTTCCTCTATGCCGTCGATAACCTCTTGAATTAAATCGCTAGTTAGCGAATTTTTTGCATCTTTCACCGTAGGGTTCATAAACGAGTAAGCCTTTCTGTCCAAGCCGTACAAAGCCTTATTTGAGAAGATTGCGCCAAGTCCTGTTAGTTCGCTATTTTTAGAGTTTTGAACGTACAAGCCGTAGGTTGCGTCAAGCGTAACGGTGATTTCCTTGTCGATAACCACCTTTTTGTTCACCCTGTCAATAGAGGTAATTCTTACCCCGTCGTAACCTACAACGGCAGTATTTTCGCTAAGTTTACAAATATCCACAATCATACCCTCAGATAGATACTTAACGTTATCTACCGCAAAGCATTTGTTATTTCCTCCGTCCTTTGCACCGCACTTAGCAAGAAGTCCCGAGCCGTCGCCGTAAAGCATTCTACCGAAGTTGGATTTTGCGTTTGATAGCAATCCTTCCATTTCGCTATTTAGTAGGTTTACAAAAGCGCCCGTGCTGTTTTGACTTGCCCTAATAGCCTTGTCGCTAAGTTCGATTTTGCCGTAAAAGTTCTTCAAAGTAAGTGTGAATTGCGCATAGTTATTGCCGCCTGCTTTAGGTAGGTCGGCAGTTTCGCTAGACGCACCCACGCCACCGTTCATACCGTAAGAGGCTAATTTTTTAATTTCCTTGCCCCACACGTCAGATGAAGTTTGCTCTATTTTTGCCATAAACGGATTTACGGTTTGGTTTAATTGCTCTGTTAAAACGCCAAGATACACGGTCTTTAAAGCGTCTTCTGCTGTTTGTAATGTAATCATATTTTCTCCTAATTAAAAGTTTTTTCTATATAGTCGCCGCATTCCCTAATCGTTTTTGGTTTATTCTTAGGGCTAAGCGTAAAGTTTCCACCCTCGTCGATAAGGTTGTAGGGGTGGCTTTTTGCTACGTTAGACAGGTACTTTGCAATAATTTCCTCTTTGATTTCGTCGTTATTTACAACGTACTTATCCAAAAACTCTCTTTCCTTTACCAGTTGGTCGTAAGGCTTTAGTAGTTTGTTTAACGCTCTGTTAAACGCTACGTTTAGGCAATTTTCGTCCTCTTTCAAGCCCTCGTCTAGTACAAGTTCGTCCATAATTTTGTCCACGTAAGAGGTAGCAATAGGGTTTTTTTCAAAAAAATTGTCCACTTTCTCCTCCCACGACGTAGGTTTTTCCTTATCATTTTCGTATTTAGCCAACTTCTGTGACCTTTTTGTGAACTCCGCTTCAAGCGATTTATACGCTTTTAGAAGTTCATCTGCCGTTTTGAATTTTCCGAAAGAATTTTCGTTTTCACTTTCTTCAGGATTTTGCTTTGATAGGTTGCGAGCCAAGTTATTCGCACTTTCGTAGCGTCCGCCGTCTGATTCAGCCACGCCCAACTCCATAACCTTTGCGTCGGTATCAGCAATTAGTTTTTCGTTTTTTTCTTCCATCGTTTTCTCCCGTTAATTTGACGATTGCAAGTAACTTTTGTGACTTGCTATATGTTCAACCACGTTGTTTTTGTGGTTTTCGTCCTTCTCGTTATCTTCGCTAAGAAGATATTTAATATGTTCAGCCACGTGTATTTCGTGGTCGTCGTAACTATCCGCCATAATGGTTTCCTTAGATAGTTTGTCGTTTTCTTTGATTGCTTTTTTAACGTGAAGTTGCTCCACGTCTCTTGCGCTCTCCCAGTTTCCAAAGCCCAGCATTTCCAAAGCCTTAGTCTTGTTTCTTGAAGATATCACGCCGTTTTCGTCTGCCAAAATGCCCATTTTTAGTAGTTCCAGCACCATACTACGTCTACTTGCCAACGTATCGGTAAGTTCGTTGTCGGTGTCGAACACGATATCGTCTGAGGTTAAAGCGCTAGAATTAAAACTTTTTAGTTCAATCTCTCCGTTTTCGCCTGCCACTCTTTTAAGCCTTGCAATGCCGCCGTACTCACGGTACAGCCTTATAATCTGCTCGCCTATCTTCTTTACAGCGTTTCTTAAAAAGTCCGCCGTTATCGATATTCTCGTGTCGTCCTGCTCGATAAGTAGCGATATTGCCACGCCGCTAGTTACGTTGGACGGCATTTTACTGTACTTCATAATTTCACTTACGCCGCTTATCATCACGAATTCGTTAAGCAATTTTTCCTCTTCGTAATGGAAGTCAGTCGGCACTTTACCGGGATCTAGCAAAGTCGGAGGCATACTGCCTTGCCTATACACAAGCACTTTACCGGGACTTAACCCCTCTTCTTCGAGGTTGTCGGTATCCACCGAGCCGTCCTCAACAGCCAGCACGCCCATACTGATTCTGTTCAAAAATTCGTGCTTTCGATTTTTAACCGCATTGTAGGCACGCTGAATAGGTATGCACCTTTCAATCACGCTACTACCAAAAAAACTACCCGTTACAGCAAGCGACACTTGTTTCACAAACGGATAGGTTCGCTTACCGTTCTTGCCGTTAATAAACGGCAGTTCGCCGTAGTAAAGCAGTTTATCGCCTGCCACAATCACCAGTTCCCCGTTAGGCTTATCCAAAGTAGGCGCAGTATATTTTTCAATAACAACCGCACTATTTTCAATTTCCGTTTCCGCCACTTTGCTTACCGTCGAATTGTAGCCAAGCCCACCGCCGACGCCCGAATTTTCCATAGTAAACACGTTGATTTTCTCACCCTCCACCTTTTGTTTCCAGCGCCTCTCAATCTCTTCTACGGGGTATGCTTTTGCGTGTATTATCGACTCTTGTAGTTCCACGTCGCTTACCGATAATGACGACGGATAGATTTCGTAAGGCGGACAAACCGTGATTTTCACGTCGCCCTCATATATAGGCTTTTCTCCCATTTGCCCCACGACTTCGCCGCCGTTTTTATCCCACGTCACCTTGTAAAAGCAACTTCCCGTCACCTCGCTCCAAGAGTTTGCGTTATTTATAAGTTCGGTAAGGTTGTTCTCGTTACAAATACTCGACAATAGTTTCGTACTAAATTTTGCCGAATTTACGTCGTCCTCGTCGCTAGTATTAGGTCTTACCGACACGCCGCATTTCACCCTACCTAGTTTGGCAAGCCTCGTTTCAAGGATAGGCGCAATATGGTTGTACACCTCTCTTTCCTGCCAAAAATACTGCTTTGGGTAGTCCTCCACGTTCCCAAGCGGAGTTACGTCGCAATACTGGTCGCCGACTACAAAATTCATATTCAGTTTCCATTGATTTTCGTATGGTCTGCGTGCTTTTTTCCTGTTTTCAAAGTCCTCTTTTACGCTTTTTACCATATCCTCTACAAACTGTTTGTTCATAAATTATTTCTCCTTTTATTTGCTCTTACAATTACGTTTTCTAGTGGTTTTGGCACGGTGATTTTTGCTAGTTCAACGTACAGTTTATTCTTGCATTTTTCACAAAGATACGTCGATTTTCCCCTGCCGGACTGCGAGGTAATTACGTACTTTGCCTCGTTGTTACACAGCGGCATATCGCACGTATTACTTGTCTTTATTTTTACTACTCTCATTTATCTCCTTTAATAGCCTTTCTCTAATTTCTAATAGTTTTTCGTCGGGCATATTTTCGTAATCTTTGTTGTTCTCGCTTAGTTCCAGATACACCTTTAATGCCGTTATATCAGGGGGCACGTATTTTTTTACCACCTTGCGTTTACTTAGTATTTCGTTGCCGTCACCGTCCACGTTATATTCCTCGCTAATTTCACTCACGTTATACCCAATCGCCTTTTTAAGTAGCGATTTAAGTAGTTTATCTTCCATTTCTGCTCCTTGCGTTCATTTTCATAAGTCTGTCCAAATCCCTCTCTGCGTCGCTTTTTTCAAAAGAAATTTTGCTTGGCTCTGGCTTACTCATTACGTAATACCGTAGTTCGTCCATGGCGTGATCGTCAACTTTTCGTACCTTATCCCCCTCCTGCCACCAGTACGATTTTATTTCACGAATCATATTCGTGCAGTTTTTAAAAATAAAAATTTTACGTTTTTTAAGGTAATCTTTCACCCTTGCAATACCCGTAAATACGTCCTTATTCACCTTGGTATTTAGTAGTATTCCGTTCTCGTAAAACATCTCGGCAACACTCTTTATACTAGACAATGTTCGTTGCGTTGAGGCGCTATCTATAAGCCCCCTAAGTCTGCCCTTACCGTCCTTATGCCAGCCTAGTTTTTCTGCTAAGGCAAATATTTTTTCGGTGTGGTAATTCACGTCACGCCCTGCCTCGTAGTGCTCCCCTACCACGTAGATATTGCCATCGTAATCTACTGCGTAAAAGTGGCACGACAACGGGTTGTTAAGCCCCGGATCTATGCTCAAAGCATCCTGCCAGTCGTAAGGAATATCGAAGGGCTCTATTACGTGCACGCTCTCCTCAAACTCAGGGTACACCAGCCCGCACTCCACGTTGAACCTACCAAACCGCCTACTCTCTATGCTGTCGCCGTTAAGCGACTCGGTAAGTAATCGTACCTCGTTTTCGTCAAGGTAAGGATTATCTGCCCATTCCATTTCCTCGTGCCACACGTCAGGTGAGTTGTGCTTGTTCAAAAAAATCTCGTCGTACACCCACGTAAGCCCTTTTAGTGGCGTCATAGTGCCCCACACCTCGCCCTTTCGGTCAAGCACACGCATTCTGCACTCCTCGTAGATATCCTCGGGCGGCTCTTCGTCAAACCACACGAAGTCAAGCGATGCGCCTTGGAATTTTTCTCTGCCTTGGTCTATGCTTTTAAACCCGATTTTCGACAGCCCTCCAAACACGTTCTTAACCACGATATAATCTATCACTCCGTACTCCGGGCTATCCTTTTTACCGGACTGCATCACAACGTCCGCAATCCAGTCGGGGTTAAGGTAACTAAGCACTTTAAGTTGAGCCACCTCACGTTGCACCTCGTAGGACACGGACACCACCCAACCCGTCACGTCCTTGCGGTTTTCTCTGTACGGGTGAATGCCTCTTGCCCACCACACCGTCTCTACCGCTCCGCACTCGGTCTTACCCGACCTATTTCCGCCAAACACCCACCTATTTTTCTTTTGACATTTGTGGAAAGCGATTTGCTTTTCGTGTATTTTTTCACCTTGATTATATTTGTTTAGTTTGTCGTTTGCCCGTCTGTATGCCAAAATTTCGTCAATTCGTGCAATTTTTATTAGTGCGTCCCTTTCCAAGTTGTCAGTTTTAGCCATAATTCTCCAAAATAAAAGGCAAGCCACCTAAAAGGTCACTTACCTTACTTATAAATATTTATAATATCTCTTTATTTTTCGCTTAATATGTTGTATAATATTTGCGAGGTAGTTATGAAAAGAAAATTTATTATAGCGTTAATAATTTCCTTAGTTGTCGCAGTATTTCTTGTGCCGACTTCTTTAACTTTTGCCGCTAATCAGTACGAATACTATCAAGTAAACGACGACAACGTGCTTTTTGGCGAATACGACGTAGACACTTTGTCTTTTACGCCAAGATTCAAGTTGCCAAAAACCTACTATATAAAAGTAAACGTTGACTCGGCAAGTGAACAAACCGACTTCGACGGCAAAGTTTACAAACAAGTAGTATATAACGGAAGAAGCGGGTATATCAGCACGGAACATTTTAAAGAGGGCGTAAACAAAGTAACCAAAGCAACCTCGTCAGACGTTGCAAAACTTACAGACGCCACAGCGTACTTTAAAAAGACCATACTACTGAAAAAACAATACGTAAACGGTGCAATCACCATTAACCAAAACTCAGAACTTACCTATATGGGCAAGAACGTAAGGAATATCGACACCTTCTACTATAACGGTAATTACGTATCGATTAATAACACGAACGACGAATATTACGAGCCGTTCACCGTGCCTAACCACTCCTTCCCGAAGGAGAACAATAGCAACGTTGTCACCGATAGTTCCACCGTAAATCCTTACAACAACCTGCTTACAGTTATACTTATAATAGGCATCACAATCCCTGCAGTTGCCATCGTGTTCTTGATTTTCAAGCCCGTTAAAAAGCGTGCCGAATACGAAAACGACGACGACTATTACTACGAGGATTACAGAGCCCGCTATAACACTAAGAAAAGAAAATAATCACTAAAAGAGACCTACTAAGGTTTCTTTTTTATTACCTTTTTTTAATCAAAGCACATTTTGTCCAAAATCCGCCTCACTTCCCCCGCTTTTTTCCTACAATAAAACTCCTAACGCATTTTCTAGCATTTTTATTCTTTCGCTTTTCACCTCTTGTCCGTTTTCCACCTTTTCCGTTATAGACGTTCACTTTCCCCTTTATTGCCTTTTTAAACTTTTGTTTCCCTCGCTTATCCACGCTACCTCTTACCGAAACACTTTTAAGTTAGGCTTACCTTAGCGCTCAACTCACCCTGCAACAAGACGTTTTTTTACCTCAAATTTTTGCTAACTTAGGTACACGCTTGGCATATTAGCAATATGCACTTCCTTTTCCTCGTAGTTATTGAATATTCGCTCCTTGGCAATATCTTTAAGGCGTTGTTTTGCCCTTTCGCACTCTTTTCTTCTTTCGTAGTCCTCTTGGCGCAATACGTCCTCGTACACACCCTCAAGGAAAGTTTCACCCCTAAACCACGTGTCGTCGTCGTACTCTTTCACTTTAAGAAAATAGCAAAACTCGGCGATTGCAGAGTTCATATTTCTAAACACACTCCTAATACTTTTATCCGTGGTTTTAGCAATCTCGTTAAAGGTCTTACCCTTTACGAATTTTAGATAAAGTATCTTTGCGTTTTTGCTTTTCATTTTCTTTAAAATATCCGTAGTTACCGCTTTTACTGTTGCCAAAATATCTTGCCTATTTTTAAAAGTGATAATTTTATCGTACAATTCGTCGGTAGTCACCCCTGAATACACGTGGCTACACCCAAATCCGCTCATAATTGCGTGGTCCACGCATCTTTCTAGCGAATCAATCATTCTTGGCACGTTTTTGTAAACTGTTAAAAATACTTTTGCAATTTCTTCTGTTTCCATAATCACCTCACGTTACCTTCATTATAGAAACATATTACAACTTTTTCCCCTTAATATGACAAAAAATTCGAACATACGTTCGAATTTTTTACATTTTTTGATATTTTTTTTAATTTTTCTACAAAATTCTACAAGGATTTGCCTTTTTTACATGCAAGTGTTCTCGATAAGAACGTTGAAGAATTTTGCTGCTTTTACCAAATCTTCGATTTTGCACCTTTCGTTTTTGGAGTGGATACGGTTTCTATCCTCGTCGCAAAGTTCAAACGGAGCAAACCTAAATACGTTTTCGCAAATAGGATAATAGTACTTACTGTCAGAGCCTGCAACAAACAAGAACGGAGCCGGTATCAAGTTAGGGAACACCTCTTTAATAGTGTTTGACAAACTCTTAAAAGCGTCGCTATCCTTAGGTGAAATAGGGGTTGGATCTACGCACATATTACCCTTAGTAATTTTAACCTCCGGGTTATTTATCACTTTGTTCATATATTCGATAGTGCCGTCCACCGTCTCGCCGGGGATAATCCTACAATTTATGCAAGCCGATGCGCTGTTTGGTAGTACGTTTGGTCTGTTGCTACCCTTTGCCATAGTCGGAGCAAAAGTGGTGTGCATAAGTGCGCCCGTCATACCCTTTGAAAGTAGCACTTTTTTGATAATAGGCGCAAACAACTTCCTATTAGCGATTACAAATTTAAGTGGGTAATGCATATAAGGGGTAAGCACGTCGAACATATCGTCAACCGGTTGGGTGAATTTTGCTTTTCTCGGGTGCGTTTCCACCTTGCCTACGGCCTCTGCAATTTGACCTAGCGCCGTGCGTTTGCTTGGCATAGATGCGTGTCCGCCGTCTTGACTAACGGATAATTCAATATCGGCGTAGCCCTTTTCGGAAGTTCCGATTAAAGCGATTTTGCCGTCTATTGCAAACATTTTACCGTCAAGCACAATACCCCCCTCATCGATAACGTACTCTAATTTAACGCCCTTATCTTTTAGGTATTTAGCAATAAATTTAGCACCGGTTTGTCCGCCCGGCTCTTCATCGTGACCAAAGCAGCAGTAAATACCTCTTTTTAGCGTTTTACCACTTCTAATTACGTTTTCGACAGCCTCTAAAATAGCAATCATTTGATTTTTCATATCTTGAGAGCCCCTACCGTAAACGTAGCCGTCCTTAATTACGCCGCCAAACGGCTCTACTTCCCAGCCGTCACCTGCAGGAACAACGTCTTGGTGTGCTAAAAAGCACGCAGGATACAAAGATTTATCCTCTCCCTCGATATAGTAAACAAGGCTATACTTATTTATAAGCGTTTTGGTTGCTTTCTCGTGAAATAGCGGAAAAGTTTTTTCCAAAAAACTTTGATACTCCAAAAAATACTTGTCGTCGGTGTCACCCTCCGTCATACTTACCGTTGGTATTTGCACGGCTTTGCTAAGTTTCTCGGCAAGAATGTCAGCATCAAACTCAGCATATTGCTTTTCTTCCATTACTACCTTCTCCTTTGTTCTGTTTTTAATAAGATTTATCGTAATATATAGCGCCAGCAAGGTAACTAGCGCTATAAAAAAGTACAAAATAGTCATTCCAACCATTATTCACCCACCACAATTTTTTCAATTTCGTAGCAATTATCCACAATATAAGTAGCGCCGTACTTTTCGTGCTCCTCTCTTGTGCCAAAGCCGTAGGTTACGCCTATGCTGTCAATCCCCGATTTTTTTGCGCCGCATATATCAAACAGCCTATCGCCCACCATAACCGCTCTTGACTTGTCCTTTACCCCTACTTCTTCAAGGGCTTTAAGAATTAGCACACTTTTATCGTCGCTTTCGTCCTCAGGGTTTGGCGAGGCTACGTAACTAAATAGGTCGCTAATACCAAACGACTTAAGAACTTTTGGCGTAATGTTGTTTGGCTTAGACGTGGCTACCATTAAGGTAACGCCCATCTTTTTAAGTTTGTTTAGTAATTCGACAATGCCGTCGTACATTTTGTTTTCGTAGCAGCCTTTTTTGTGGTAATACTCTCTGTATAGTTCAACAGCCCTATCCAGTTCCTCGCCCGTAACGTTAAAAAACCTAGAAAAAGTTTGCCAAAGCGGTGGGCCAAGGATAGACCTTTTCTCCTCCAAAGACAACTTCCTATACCCAAGTTTTTCAATCATATAATCGGTGGCGTTAAACACCCCCCTAGACGTATCGGACAAAGTACCGTCAAGGTCAAATAACACGTAGTCGTATCTCATTACAATAATTCCTTACGTAATTCTGCATTAGTTTTTTTAGATAGGTAAGAAAGTGGAACGTCAAGAACCGTAACAGCGCCCGTCTTACCCTCTTTATTTAGTCTTGCAACCGCTCTTGCGTAAGCAACCACCACGCTAGAAGTAAATTGCGGATTAGAATCTAGTTTTAGGTCAAAACTTAGTACTGCTTTATTCTCGCTTGAAACGTTGCCGCTCCTAATCACCTTTCCGCCGTGTGGCATACCCGAATGGTTTTTCTTCATCTCGTCCATAGAGATAAAATTAACAATCGTGTCGTAATCGGCAAAATAATTTGGCATAGTTTTGATTTTTCTTTCAATCTCTTCTTTATTTGCGCCCTCTTTTGCCACAACGTAGCACTCTCTAAGGTGCTTGTCACGAGTGGTAAGAGCAGGATTTTCGCCGCTAAGTACTTTTTTTACAGCCTCCTCTTTAGGAATGGTGTATTGAATAGCGTACTCAACGCCCTCAATTCTTCTTACCGCATCTGAGTGACCTTGGCTTACGCCCTTGCCCCAAAAAGTATAGTTTTCGCCCTCCGGTAAGCACGCACTAAACAAAGCACGCTCAATGCTGAATAGCCCCGGATCCCAGCCGATAGAAATTGCGCCTAATTTTCCGCTATTTTTACCGACTTTTTCCATAGCGTCAAAATACTCCGGTATTCTTGCGTGGGTATCGAAGGTATCCACCGTGTTAAAAAGTTCCAGTACTTTAGGGCCTTGAACGGGTAGGTCTGTTGCCGAGCCTCCGCAAAGCACCATTACGTCGATTTTATCCACGAATTTTTCAATATCGTCCACGTGATAAACGTTAGCACCGCTAACAGTTTTAAGTCCGCTAGGATCTCTTCTGGTAAACACAGCCACAAGGTTAATATCGTCATTATGCTTAATTGCTTCTTCAACGCCACGGGCAATATTGCCGTAGCCATACAAACCTATATTTATCATATACGTTTACCCTCCCTTTACGCTATTTATTATACAATAATAGTCACGGTTAGGCAAATCATTTTTTTAGATAACTGTCCTCTACAAGCGCTATATGTAATATTAGAATAGAGGTATAAGCGTAGCGAATACTACTTGCCAAATTTCCCTCTCTTGATAGGTCCGAAGTTATCTTGTAACTTACGCCTAGTTGCGCTTTAAGTTTTAGCACTTTGTCGTTACTAACCCCCACCGCATTATCGTCGAAAGTATCCTTGATTTGCTTTAATTTATTGCTAACTTTCACTATCCTACTTTTAGCCTCTTTCTCGTCAGTTTCCTTTTGCGAGTAGCCCGTGCTTATCGCTTTTAAGTCGTAAAAAGCAATATCCACGTAACTAAGCGAGGAAGATATCACCATAAGCATAGTTTTATCCACGTAGTCATAACAGTACTCACGCTCTTTCAAGGTTTTTATCTCGGTAAACGCATTTTTATTGCTAGGGTTATTTATCACCTTTTCGGCGTCGCTCTCGCTTTTGTACACGTCCGCAATCACGAATAAGTCCTCCTCCATAATATACCCTGCGCCACCCTTAGACTTGTAAGAATTTGCAATTTGCCTAGCGTCCTCGTAGTTTACAGCGGTTTTCCCCACCGCAAAATAAAACTTATCCCCCTCGCCCTTGTGCCACGAATTAGGAATATAAAAATTGCACGCAAAAAAAGTAACCACAAATACCGCCACCATAAACAGCCCTATTAGTAACGCTCCGCTTCGGCTGATTTTTTTAGGTTTTTTATTTTGCTCGTAGTAACCGTAACCATTACTACCGCCATTTCCATAGCCGCCTTTTCCACCAAAGCCACCGCCTCTGCCGTCGCCAAAACCACCGTAGCCTCCGATTTTACCATCTTGCCTATTTTTACGCCTTCTTTTAGTTTTATCATAACCGCTAGTAGCGTGCCTATCGCCTTTCCCACGTTTACTTCTTTCGTCCTGAATTATCCGCCTATTACTAAAACTTTCGCCGTATTTTGCGCTGTCGTCGTGCTTGCTATGGTTTACAACGTCGTCCTCGCCTCTAATTCCGTAGCCACTATAACTTATCTCCCTGCCGTTTTCACAGCCGCTACTACTTATCTTGCTATCATTTTCATAACCATTGCCACCAAACTTGACTCCGTTTTCGTCGCCACTATACCCTATGTTATAGCCACCCACGTAGCCATTATTTTCTCCCTTCGCCTCGCCACCGTTTCCCTCGCTCAAGCCACGCTCATTTTCATAAGCAAACGAGCCCTCGTCACCTACTACGTTATATTTTACCTCGTTAGACGCCTCGCTAATACCTTTTATGCCACGCTTTTCCCTTTCGCCCTGCCTTTCAAACGTGCTTATAGGGTTTAGGTTTTCGCTGTCAAAATCCACGCTGGCAAGATTAGGGTTATTTTCGCTAACAAGGTTACTTTTCTCGCCAAACCGCACCTTTCTTTCCCTTTTGCGTTCTCTTTTTTTAAGGTAAATCACACCGCCGTAGGAGTCGTAAACCCTAGCGTAATCCGACGCCTTTTTCTTTTCAATCACAGTAGCACTACCTCTACCGGTAGTTATAGGTATCGTTTTATTTTCGACCTCTTTTATTTCAAAAACGCCCACCTTGTAAGCATTATAAATATCGCAAGGCGGGGTGTAAAACTTGTATTTTTTGTAATTATTATTTCCCAAAAAAAATACCCCCACTAAAACATATTGTGGGGATAAATAAATTATGTGTTTAATATCTATATAAATATTATATTATAAGTAGAACAACTTTACCTTACCTAAGAATAATCACATTGCTCGGCAAGAATAAAGCGACAAGTCAGCCTTTTACTCTTCCTCGTATTTTTCCACTTTTACGCCTGCCTCGGTAAACAATTTCATACCGAACTCGTCCGGATAGCCGTACTTAAACACTACTCTTTCAATTCCGCTGTTGATAATTAGCCTTGCGCAAATAGTACACGGTTGGTGCGTGCAGTACAAAGTGCCTCCGTTTACGGATATTCCTAGTTTTGCGGCTTGAACTATTGCGTTTTGCTCGGCGTGAACGGCGTAGCATATTTCTTGCCTTGTACCCGACGGAATATTCAGTTCGTCACGAAGGCAAACTCCCTTGTCTACGCAAGTAGTTACGCAACTTGGCGCACCGTTGTAGCCCGTAGTTAGAATCCTCTTGTTTTTGATGATAACGGCACCCACCTGTCTACCTTGCCTGTAACAACTAGACCACGTAGAAACCAGTTCTGCCATTTCCATAAATCTTTTGTCCCATTTATCCATAAAAACACCTCTACAAAAGTAATATTTATCGCTCTACAAAGTAATATATCATAAAATACTTTTCTTTTCTACATATTGCCGTAAATTATGTAAAAAAAGTTGGCAATAGTTGTTGACAACTGCTAATTTGTGATATATAATAGCCTTGTAATTAGCAATCAAAATATTAGATTGCCAAAGATTTAGGAGGCTAATATATGACAATTCAACCATTATTTGACAAAGTAGTTACAGTACCTGTCAAAGCAAATGAAGAAACCACTAAAAGCGGAATAATTTTACCGGGAACTGCTCAAGAAAAGCCACAACTTGCCGAGGTAATAGCAGTAGGTCCGGGCGGACTAATCGACGGAAAAGAAGTAAAAATGCAAGTAAAAGTAGGCGACAAAATCCTATATAATAAATATGCCGGTAGCGACTTCAAATTAGAGGATAAAGAAGTTACTATCGTAAAACAAAGCGACATTTTGGCTATTGTAAACGACTAACGGAGGGGTATTATGGCTAAACAATTCAAATATGGCGAGGACGCCAGAAAATCACTAGAAGCGGGCGTAAACACCCTAGCAAACGCAGTTAAAATCACCCTTGGACCAAAAGGCAGAAACGTTGTTCTTGACAAAAAATTCGGTGCACCGCTAATAACCAACGACGGTGTTACCATTGCTAAAGAGATAGAACTAGACGATGCTTTTGAAAACATGGGCGCACAACTAATAAAAGAAGTATCTACCAAAACCAACGATATTGCAGGCGACGGAACTACAACCGCTGCTCTTCTTGCTCAAGCAATTATTAGAGAAGGATTAAAGAACGTTGCTGCCGGCGCTAACCCTATGATTGTTAAAAAGGGTATTGCTAAAATCGTAGAAAAGGCAGTAGAAGAATTAAAGAAAATTTCAAAACCTATTTCCAGCAAAGAGGAAATCGCACAAGTTGCAAGTATCTCCGCTGCCGACGAGTCTATCGGTGAGTTAATCTCTGAGGCTATCGAAAAAGTTACCAAAGACGGCGTTATCACCGTTGACGAATCAAAGACGATGCAAACCGAACTTACCGTTGTGGAAGGTATGCAATTTGACAGAGGCTACGCATCGCCTTATATGATGACCAACCCTGAAAAAATGGAGGCTGAACTAGACAACCCTCTAATCCTTGTTACCGATAAGAAAATCACCAACTTACAGGACTTACTACCACTATTAGAGCAAATCTTGAAAGCAGGCAGAAAACTATTCATTATCGCTGACGAAATCGAGGGAGAGGCACTAACCACCATTATCCTAAACAAATTAAAGGGCGTATTCGATTGCGTAGCAGTAAAAGCACCGGGCTTTGGCGATAGAAAGAAAGCAATGCTTGAAGATATCTCTATCCTAACCGGCGCACAACTAATATCTAGCGATTTAGGTCTAGAATTAAAGGACTGCTCTATCGATATGTTAGGCTCTGCAAAACTTGTTAGATGCGACAAAGACAACACCACCATCGTTGGAGGTAACGGCGATAAGGACGAAATCAAACAAAGAATTACTGCTATCAAAAACCAAATGGAAACTACTTCTAGCCAATACGACAGAGAGAAACTTGCTGAAAGGCTTGCTAAACTATCCGGCGGCGTAGCAGTAATCAACGTTGGCGCAGCAACCGAAGTAGAAATGAAAGAAAAGAGAATGAGGATAGACGATGCACTAGCAGCAACCCGTGCTGCCGTTCAAGAAGGTATCGTAGTTGGTGGCGGATGCGCACTACTATCTATTATCCCTGCTCTTAAAAAAGACGCCGACAAATTAGAAGGCGACGAGAAAACCGGTGCATACATTATTATCAAAGCCCTTGAAGAGCCTATCAGACAAATCTCTTCAAACGCAGGCGTAGACGGTGGCGTGGTTATCAACGAGATACTACGTAGCAACACCAAAAACTATGGTTACAACGCTCTTAAAAACGAGTACTGCGATATGTTAAAAGCAGGTATTATCGATCCTACTATGGTAACGAGAACCGCTCTTCAAAACGCAGCAAGCGTAGCAAGTACTTTACTAACAACCGAAGTATTAGTTGCCGATATCAAAGAGCCTGCACCTCCTATTGCGCCACAAATGGGCGGAGATATGTACTAAAATTCCCAAAATAAACTAAACTAAAAAAAGAGGCAATCGCCTCTTTTTTTTACGCTTTTTTATTTGGTTTTAATTTCTTTTAATTTACTTGTTTCTTTGCCATCTTTTCACTAAATCGCTACGCTTATTCATTATACTTAGCGCTGCTACTTGGTTTTATAAAAAATAGAATAGTTTTGGTTTTTATCCAAAGTATTCTGTTTTTGTAGTATTTTTATAATACACTACTTTATAAATAGCAGTTTTTTATAACAAACTACTCTACAAAACATTATATCATTATAGCACTTCACAAACTAACCAAAACAAATTAGTCTTGCCATTTTCTTCTAATTTTAAGGCTATCCGCTATTTCAAGTAGCCTATCAACGTCCTCTTTTTCCTGCTTTCCACAGGTGTTTGGCGCTACGTTTACTACCAAAACGTTACCACTATTTACAAGCAAGTTGTACTTTTCAACAACGAACTCTTTGCTTACCAGTATATCTTTCGTGTATTTTGGATCCCAAAACCAGTTGCGCATATTACGAATACAAATGGTTGCCTCAAACGGCAAATAGTAAAGTTCACCGTTGTGGCTATAAAGTTTTGGATCGTCCTCTCTTGTAAAGTTAGGGTCCCACAGCCTAAAATCACTAGGAAAATACCTAATAGGCATACCCTCTTTGTATTTGCTAGGCAAGAACTTTCTTAGCGACTTTTTAGACCATTTGTAACCTATCGTGACGTTTACCGCCGATACCGAGTTGGGTTGAAGCCTATGTACTAAGTCGTATAATTTTGAAATGTTCCACCTATCAGGCGTTTTATCCCAACCCCCGTCAAACCACACCTCACACACTTCGCCGTACTTTCCGCCAAGTAGTTCGGTAAGTTGACCGCACATATACTCCACGTATTTTTCGTCGTCCTCGTAGCACTTTTCGTGCCTATCCCAAAGCGAGTAATATAGCCCTAATTTCACCCCGTATTTTTTGCACGCCTTGCTCACCTCTAATACAACGTCCGTCTTGTTTTGAGAGTGATTTACGCCGTAGTCGGTGTACTTTGTATCAAACAAGCAAAAACCGTCGTGATGCTTAGTTATCAGTATCACGTAATTCATACCGCTTTCATAAGCGTTTCTTACCCAGCCGTCCGCATCGATTTCGGGCGGATTGTAACTGCTTACGCTAAGTTTCCCATCAGACCACTCGGTATCGTTAAAAGTGTTTATACCAAAGTGTATAAACATACCGTACTTTCTGTCGATTTGCGCCTGCTGACTAGGGCTAGGCTTTGTGCTTGGTTTTGGGGTTATATAGTCCATTTACTCCTCACCAACCGTGATATACGGGTTCTTTATCTCCTCGTTGTACTTGGATATATCAGGCCTTTCGTCAAGAATATCAAAAAATTCAAACGCCTCGATAATGTACTCCTCGGCTTTTTTAGGGCAAGTCCTCTCGTACTCCTCGTTTTCTACGAAAAATTGAAGCATACCCCTTTCTCTTTTAATTTCGGCAATCCACTTATTCGAAACTCTTTTGCCGTATTTATCAAAGATATAGTCTCGAATTTCCTTGTAATCTACCATATTAAAACTCGTAGTCGCAGAAGCCTCTCTCTGCTATAACGGTGTGGATATATTCCTTACATTTTATGTGCTCAGGGTGATTTTGGTAGAACTCCAAAGCGTCCTTATCGTCGTAAACACCCACTAAACATAGGTCGTAACTACCACTTTTGTAGTTAAAGCCCACCTCTAAAGATTGCAAGCCTTCGATTTTACCAACCAACGCTTCAAGCATAGTTTTAATATTGTTTTTTGCCACGATTTTGCCTTCTTCACTCATTTCTTTAAGTTTCCACATTACGATATGTCTAACCATTGTCGTTCTCCTTAAATAAAGTTTTTTCAGTATAGATTTATATTATCATATATGTTATAATTAGTAAATAGTAACGACTTTTTTACAAGGAGAAAATTATGAGCGTTAGAGGAAAATATCGTCTTAAAACCACTTTAAGAGTACTTTTCATACTTCTTGCCATTTACCTATGCTTTGTAATATGCACGATGATTGCGGCAATTTCAAGCACGTCTAAAAACACTCAAAAGTACTACGAAAGGCAAATTAACCATATCAACAGCCTAGAAAGTAGGTACGCTAGCGGAGAACTTAAACCGTGCAACGAGGACGACTTTGCAAACTTTTCAACAGCCGACACCTCGGACGTTAAAATAAACAGGCTTACCTATCTTGCCACTCACAATAGTTACAAAAAGGAACTTGACCAAGAGAATTATTTTTGCTTTAACTACGGTATTCCTTACGCCGGCGGCTTGCACGGACCTACCGCCTACAACTACGGCTTTGAAACCTTGACCGACCAACTTAACAACGGCATTCGCAGTTTCGAACTAGACGCACACTACCGCCGAAACGGTAAAATGGAATGCGTGCACAACACTATGCTTGACAACAACTCCACCTGTATCGACTTTGCCCTTACCTTTAAGGAACTTAATATTTGGTCTAATCACAACCCAAACCACCTACCCGTTATGATACTTGTGGAATTGAAAAAAGGCGCTTGGATATTCGACACAAAGTCCCTAACCGCTAACGACGTGCAAAACCTTGGCGCTAAGGCAAAAGAGGTGCTTGGCGATAAACTGTACACCCCTAAAAATATGCTTAGTGACGGCGGAGTAACCGATTTTGAAGAGATGGTTGAGGGCGATAAGTACCCTACAATCGACCAAATGCGTGGCAAAATTATGTTTATTTTGCACCCCGGTTACGCAACCGACGATTACGTAAACCTTGACAAAACCCTAGATAAGCAATATTTCTTCCCTGTTCTTGACGGAAAAGACGTGCTAAAAAATCCAAGCCTAACCAAGTACACTTGCTTTGCTTTGTCAAACGAGCCTACGAAACAAGAGGTTACCACCCTTACCGCCAAGTACAATATGATTGTAAGAACTAGGATTGATATCCACCCAACAGTAAAACAATCGGACGTTGACGCAGGCTTAAAGGCTAATGCAAATATCTTATCGTCGGACTGCCCTCCAAGGACGGACGGCACCGCAAAACATATCGCTTATCTAGATAGAGCAAACAAAAAGACCATTATCCTTAACAAAAGATAATTTTTGCTGCCGTTTAGCAAACAAACGGTAAGTTGCAAAAAACCGTAAGCAATTAAGCGGTGCTACGCAATATGATGACTATTTTTATATAAATATATATAATAAAACATAAATAAAACAACAATAAAAAATACGCCCTACTTATACTTAGGGCGTATTTTTATTAAAATTAGAGTGGATTTGTTACTATTTAATCTTGTTTTAGCGCTTACTTTCCAGTTCGTTTATCTTTCTTATCATATTATCCATCACTTCACAACTCTTTTCAAGGGTGTTCATATCCAAGCCTTCGTAAGTATCTCTTAGAGTGTGGTAATAGTCGGTTAGCACAGGTTTTTGAGCGTTTATCGTCACCGTTTTGTAGCCTTTTCTGTAAAACGGCGTAGAGTCGCAACCACCTACGGGGTTGGATATAATATGAGGTTTTAGTCCTGCCTCCTCTATGCTCTCCACCGTGCATTTTATTAGCCCTTTGTCAAAGTGAGAGAACAACCACATATCGCCTTTTACTGCGTTAAAATGCTCGTAATCTCTAAAACTATCAAGGTTTAACACGTAAGGGTTTACAAGTAGTCCGTCCTTTTTGTGTTGTTTTACAAACTCGAAAGCACCTTTAAGCCCTGCCTCCTCGCTGCCAAGCCCTGCCACAATCACTCTGCAATTATCAGGCACAAGGTTTTCCTCTTTAATACGCTTAGCCGTGTAAAGCGCAAGCCCCACTCCGCTAAGGTTATCCATCGCCCCGGGCGCAGCCTTCCTCTTATCCCACGACAAGTATTTCATCAAAAAGTACATAGGGAAAATAAACGCAAGCGGCACGAATGCAAACACCATAGCCACCGTGTTATTTACGTCGTAACCTGCCGAAATACCTATGCCGTAACTTGCCCTATTTACAAAATTCAAAATGCCCATTACCATAAGCGCAATTACGCACACTATTCCCGATGCGGTTTTCAGTATTGCCGTGTTAGGATTTGTTGCGCTGTGTTGCCAACACCAACTGCTATCGATATGCCCGCTCATCACAATGGTGTAATCAGGCTTGCCGTTTTTAGCCTCCATTACCGAGTACACGTTTGTAGACGGCTCTTGCTTGAACAAAAAGTCGAACACGCCTGAGTAGGTGAACACTTGAAAAACTGCAAATATCAGCGTAAGCGCACACATAATTGCTGCAACAAGCGGCGACATATAGTATGCAATAAGGCTAAAAAGCCCCATTCCGCCAAGGATAGGAATAGCCCCGATACTTGCCCTAGGCGCTACCAAAAACCTTTCGCACTTGGTATCAACTCCTAGTTCGTCGGTAAAAATCTGTTGCATTTCTTTTGCAGCCAGCCCTTCCTCCACGCTACCGGGTAGCCTAGGACCGAATTTATCAATTATTCTCTTTGTAAAATCGTAAATATATTTTGCACCCTGCTTAAAATCTGCCATAAATCCCCCAAAGTTGTAATAATAAAAAAATTATAACACTCAATTTTTCGATATTCAACAATTACGCAGAAAAGTCTTTTTACCAAACTAAACTTTTTTTGTTTTTTATAAATTTAACTATAATTTTTCTTATAAAACGCAAAAATTCGGCGTTATTTATACATTTAGGCGTTTTTTCATCTATAATTATGCGTAAAAAAATTAAGAATTTCAAAAATTTACTATGCGTTTTTTGGACTTTAGTCTAATTTTGTACTTTTATTCAAATAAACATTGACTTGACTTTTTTCCTATGATAAAATTTTAGTAAGCAAAAGTTTAGAGGTTTACGTGGAAAAGTTAACAAGACAAAGACGAAAAAGGAATAAGACTCACAACAGCATTATGCACTCGGCAAAGGCACTTTTCGAACAAAGAGGCATAGGCAACGTGACCATTGACGAAATCAGCGAAAATGCGGACGTATCTCGTAGCACTTTTTTCACCCATTTTCAGTCTATCGACGCCTTACTTCTTGAACTTGCCAACCAAGAAATAGAAGATTTGCTTGAAGTGGTTAAAAAGGAAAACAAAACGGGGCTAGCAAATATAGAACTGCTGTTTTGCAAACTGCTTGACGATATTTACAACTACCCTTCCTTATCGATGTTTTTACTAACCAACAATATTTTGTCCAACAAAAACCAGTCCTGCAAACCTATCGTAGACATTATTAAAAACGATTTACAGGAAAGCAACGTAAATAAAAAGGACTTTTCAATCGACGAAACTTGCGGCTTATTACTAGGCACGGTTTTTGGTCCGCTTTATCAAAAATTCATAGAAGGCACGCCTTTTAATGATATAAAAGAGCAAAAAAGAACAATACACAAAATACTTACGCTATTAAAATAATGGAGGAAAATTACAATGGCAGACGGATACTCTATCACTAATTATGAAAAAGCCGGCGACATCAACGCAAGGCTAAAAAAATTAACTGACGCAACTATTTACGACATATCTGAGGATTATCACAAAGAAGTGCTTAACTACTTTGAAACCAAATGCAAAAAGTCTAAGGAAATCACCGCAGAGGCTAAAACCTATATCCCGGGTGGCGTTCAACACAACCTTGCATTCAACTACCCGTTCCCGATTTGCATCACCAAGGCTGAAGGGGCGTTCCTATATGACCTTGACGGCAACAAATACTACGACTTCTTACAGGCAGGCGGCCCTACGATTTTAGGCTCTAACTACCCTGTTGTAAAAGACCAAGTAAGAGAACTAATCGACAACTGCGGACCTGTTACAGGCTTATTCCACGAGGCAGAACTACTACTTGCAAAAGAAATTCAAAAGCAAATGCCTGCCTGCGAAATGTTCAGAATGTTAGGCTCAGGTACAGAGTCCGTTATGGCTGCTATCCGTGTATCGAGATGCGCTACTCACAACAAACGTGTAATCAAAGTCGGCGGCGCTTACCACGGTTGGAGCGACCAAATGGTTTACGGCTTGAAAATTCCTGGCTCAAGAAACTTCTTAGAGTCTCACGGTATTCCTAGCGGCTGCTTTGGTACTACCGACGAAGTAAGACCAAACGACCTAAATATGCTAGAAAAAATGTTAAAACGCAACAAACTTAAAGGTGGCACGGCGTGTGTTATCGTAGAGCCGGTTGGTCCTGAGTCAGGCACAAGACCTGTTGACTACGACTACAACCAAAAAGCACTAGAACTTGCTCATAAGTACGGCGCATTATTTATCTTCGACGAAGTTGTTACCGGATTTAGAGTTGGCTTGCACGGTGCACAAGGCTACTTCAACGTTAAGCCGGACCTTACCATATTTGGTAAAATTATTGCAGGTGGTTACCCTGCTGCCGGTGGTGTTGGCGGTAAAAAAGAATATATCAGCCTAATGGCTGCCGGTGTTGCAGGACTTGGAAAGAGGGCTTACGTAGGCGGAACGCTTGCTGCTAACCCACTATCTTCTTACGCAGGCTACTGCACTATAAAAGAAATCGAAAGAACCAACGCTTGCGAAAAGGCAGGTAAAGCAGGCGACAGACTAGCAAAAGGCTTGCAAGATTTGTGCGACAAATACTCTTTGCCATACGCAGTTTACAACCAAGGCTCTATCGTTCACTTAGAGTGCTCCGGCGCAATGAGTTACGACTACTCCTCAATGTGTTTGTTAAACAGCGTTATCCCTATGTTAAAGAACAAACAAATGATGACCGAAAGAAAGGTTGTTATGGAGCACATGGGCGCAGCATATATGGCTAACGGCATCGTTACCCTTGCAGGTAGCAGATTGTACACCTCTATGGCAGACACCGACGAGATTATCGACGGCGCATTAGAGAGATTTGACAGCGTATTCAAGCACGTAGTAGACACCGGAAGAACCGGATTTGAAAAATAGAGGTAAATATGGCATATAACCACGTAAACGCTATACTTGACGCAGTAAACAACCTTGTGAGAGAAAATCTTGTAGACGGCAAAAACGATAGGATTAGCCACAAGGCGCAAGGCGGAATGTATATAACGAAAAAGGGCGTAGATTTTGCTAAAATCACCGAGGCGGACGTAGAGTTTGTAAAGTTTGGCGAAAGCACAGACGACAGCGAGATAAAACTTCACACCGACCTATACCAAAGCAACGCCGAAGTGAACGCAATTTGTCATACTCACCCGTTTTATTGCACCACGATTAGCAAGGTAGGGGTGAAAATTCCACCTATTCTAGACGATATGGCGCAAATCGTTGGTCCAAGCGCAAAAGTTGCCGTTTCCCCTGCGTTCAAGGACGTGAAAAAGGCGCTAAAACGCAGAAATTGTTGTCTAATAAACGGCGATGGTATCATTGCTACCACTCGCACGCTTAACGAATGCGTTACCGCTTGTTTAGTACTAGAAAAGGCAGGCAAATGCTTTATCGAGGGCTACTCTGTCGGAAAGCCGCTAGCCCTACCTACTTGGGAGGCTGCGCTAATGCACGTAGTGTACTTAAAGAAGTACAGCAAAACCAACCAAGCAAATAAACTACAAGAGGAGCAATAGTATGACCGAACAAGAAAAAAGAGAATTAGTAATAGCAACAGGAATACGTATGCTAAATGAAAACCTAGTACAAGGTACGTGGGGCAACATTTCCATTCGTCTTGACGATACGCACATGCTATGCACCCCTAGTGGACTAGATTACAAGGACTTAAAGCCGGAGGATATCCCGGTCGTAGACATCAACACTTTGGAGTGGACCGGCAGCAAAAAGCCAACGTCGGAGAGGAAACTTCACGCAGCAATCTATCGTGAAAGGCCAAACGTAACTGCGGTGCTACACAGCCATCCGCTAAACTGCTCCGTTATTGCTTGCACAAAAAAGCCCGTTCCTGTGATAAGTGACGAAATGAGGGACTTAGTTGGCGGTAGCCTAATCGTTGCAAAATACGGCATACCGGGTACTCAAACTATGGCGGACAACACAATGGCGGCATTAAAGGACAGAAACGGCGCACTACTAGCGCACCACGGGGCAATATCTTGTGGCGACGATATGGAGCAAGCCTACCAAACCTTGAAGTGCATGGAGAACTCTTGCAGAGATTACGTAATGCAATCGGCTATGGAGGAACTGGGCGAGGCAACCCCTAGCCAAGACCTAACCACAAAACTATTTTTAAAAAAGTTTAACGGCTAACAACCGAAAACCTACAAAAAAGAGCGTTTAATCGCTCTTTTTTTGTTATCGTTTTATTTTGCTTATTCTTTTAATTTGCTGTTTTTGTTTTGCTTTTTATTATTTTCCGTCGTTATTTTGTAATTTTTAGTTGCCGCTTTTGTTATAACTTAAAGTCGCTTTTAGTTGCCGTTTGTTGCAAAAATCTTAGTAATTTTAATTACCGTTATTGTTATTTTTTTAGTAAAATTTTTCCTATCTTTGTCACGGCAAATCCCCGTTTTGTAGCCCTTGTAACCATCAGAAAAGTACAAAATCAGCAGTTTATCGGTAGTTTTTAACGCATAAACCTTGGTTTTTGCTATTTTGTAGCAAGTACGGTTAGCCAACTTTCCTTTTCGTGCATCACCATAATCACTTCGCTAAACCCTGTGTCTTCTAGATAGTAATGCAGTTGCTCGGTAGAGTACACGTTAAAGCCTTGTATCTGTCTTTTCAAATCCAAATTGTACTCGTGCTTTTCCTCGCACGCATAGGTTTCAAAAATCATACAAAACGTGCCGCCCTTAGTAAGCACCCTATTTATCTGGTTAAAGCACACCAAAATATCCTTCCAAAAGTACACGGTTTCAACGGCGGTAACAAGGTCGAAAGTTTCGCTATCAAACGGCAATTTTCTAGCGTCCGCCTTTTCCACCACCAGCCTACCTGCCGAATATAGCGCCTCGTTATTTTCCTTAGTAGCCATAACGGACACGGGCGAAATATCCACCCCTGCCAAGTTTTCCACGTTTTGCGATAGCAGTTTAATCGTGTTTCCGCCGCCGCAACCCACGTCTAACGCAGCGTTCACGCCACTTAAATCCAAATGGCTAAGCCCCCACTCAGTAAGTGGCAAATGGTGAATATTCATGTGTTTAGTTAGCCTTACGCCCTCCTCACCCGTAGGGTTAGCAAACTGATTAGGATTAAATTCCATACCTTCCTCCTGTCAAATCCGCATGCGCAAATCTTTATAATCAAGTAGGGCAACACGCCAAAAGCGATTTAACGCCACTTTTACTTGGTAATCGTAGCAAGGCGTCACGCATTGTGTACCGTTAAACTTTTAGCGCTCACGCTTAATATTGCCTAGTTTTAAATTTGGTATTTATCTATTATTTTTTCAGCGATTTTCAGCCCGTCCACAGCAGCACTCATAATGCCGCCTGCGTATCCTGCGCCCTCGCCCGACGGATACAGCCCCTTAACGCTGCTTTCAAAACCCTCGTCACGCAATATGCGAACGGGCGAACTACTCCTCGTTTCCACACCCGTAAGCACGCTGTCGCCGTCATTAAAGCCTTTCAATTTTTTGTCGAAGTTTTCCAGCCCTAAAACGAGGCTATCAGCCACAAACTTTGGCAGACACTCTCTAAGATTAGCCAGCGTATATCTTTTCACACTAGGCGTAATTTTGCCTATTTTGGTACTTTTCACGCCCTTTTTAAAGTCCTTTAATAGTTGGCAAGGCGGATTACCAGCCCCCACCTTAAAGGCAAGCCTCTCGTATTTTCGTTGCAGTTCCACGCCTGCCAAAACGTCCTCGGACGGAAAATCGCTAGGCGTAACGTTCACCAGCACGGCAGAGTTTGTGTTCACGTTGTTTCTTGCGTAGTTGCTCATACCGTTCACCACGATACCACAATCCTCGCTAGACGAATTTATCACCTCACCGCCGGGGCAGTTGCAAAAAGTAAACACCGACCTCCCGTTATCTAGGTGACAAGCCAGTTTGTAGTCGGCGGCAGATAGCCCTTTGACGCCCTTGTGTTGCACGTTGTCCACGTCCTCTCTCAAGTGTTCGATGCGCACGCCCATAGCGAATGGTTTTTGCTCCATTACAACGCCGTAACGCTTCATAAGGCAGAAAATATCCCTTGCGCTGTGCCCCGTAGCCAGCACGACGTCGGCGGTATCTATCACGAATTTCTCGTTTGCCTCCACCACCAGCCCCGTGATTTTGCCCTCGCTTACCAAAATATCCACAACTTTGTGATTAAACCTAACCGAGCCGCCCAGCCTTTCTATTTCCTTGCGGATATTAGGCAACACGATTTGCAGTTTGTCCGTGCCGATATGCGGCTTGGCTAGGTAGTTTACGTCCTCGCTAGCGCCAAACTTTACAAAGGTCTCCTTCACGAATTTGCACCTGTCGTCACGAATACCGCTGTTCAGTTTCCCGTCCGAGAAAGCCCCCGCACCGCCCTCGCCGAACTGCACGTTACTCTCCTTGTCCAAAACGCCCGTCAGGTTAAATTTCTCCACCTTTTCCCGTCTTACGTCCATGCGGTCGCCCCGCTCCAAAACGATAGGTTTCAGCCCTGCCATTGCCAAACCCAGCGCCGCAAACACGCCCGCAGGTCCAAAGCCCACCACCACAGGTCTAAGGTTTGATTTTGCGTTTTTCACCTCGTATTTCACGTCCACGTATTCTTTCACCTTGGGGCTGTTTATCTTGCCGTCGTAGTCAAAAGCGGCGGAAAGAACGTAGCACACCTCTCGCCTGCTATCCAAGGAAAGTTTCAGTTTTTTCACGCTGAGAATTTTATTTTTATCTATTTTCAAAAAAGAACCGATAGCGTCCTTAACGATATTGTCGTCAAAGCCTATCGGTAATTTTAGGTCACGTACTTCGTACATTAAAAACTCCTATCTAGGTATTCGCCCACTTTTCTGCCTGCCACCAGTCCCGAGGCAAAGGCAAAGTGCAGGTTGTATCCGCCGCAAATTCCGTCGATATCCAAAGCCTCGCCCACCACGTACAAGCCGGACACCACTCTAGACTCAAACGAGTGCTTGGAGAAGTTTTTCACATCGTAGCCACCGCTAGCGACTTGGGCAACCGACATAGGCGGCAGACCGATAACTTGTAATTCGAAGTTTTTTATTTGAAGGGCAAGTTTGCGTAGGTTTTCGTAGTTAGGGTGCATATCCCTCTTGTAGCCTGCTTGCTCGATGATATTTAGTGCGATATTCTTGTGGAAAAGCCCGATGAAGATATTTTCCAGCGTGCAATCCTCTTTTACGATATTGCTGCGGCTTAAAAGTTTTTCCAGCACGGCTTTTTCAGAGTACTCCGGCATAAAGTCAAGTTTCACCTTAAAGCAATCGTAACTGCTACGGCGAATGTTACGTGCAATGTAACTAGACGCACTAAAAGTGCACACTCCCGATATACCAAAATTTTTAAACAGCACTTCACCCACTTCGCTATATAGTTTTTCGCCGTCGTGGAACAGACTGATTTTTGCCTTAGCCCTAATGCCGTTCATACCTTTAAGGTACTTGATATCGGTGCGGATAGGCAGTAGCGACGGAACGGGCTCTATTACGTTGTGGTCTTTCAAAAAGTACCTTAGTTCCTTTTCCTGTCCTGCGCCGGAGCCGGTTGCGATAATTACCGACTGCGCAAAAATATCCTTCCCGCTAGAATTCTTTATGGTGAAAATGTTGTTGGCTTTGGTTACGCCCTCCACCTCTGTATTTAGTTTCAAAGTAATGTGATTAGTTTCCATAGCCTGACGCAAAACGTCGATAACCTGCGAACTATTAAAACTAAACGGGTACATTCTATCCCCCTCGTAAGTAGATAAAAGCCCGATGCTCTCAAGGAAACTACGCAAAATGGCGTTGTCCACACTATTAAGCGCATAGGTGACGAACTTACGATTGTTGTACATAACATAAGAGGTATCAGTAACAAGGTTTTTGTTGGACAAATTGCACCTTCCGTTGCCACTTGCCACAATTTTTTTACCTATTCTGTCGTTTTTTTCAATTACGATTACTTTTCTGCCACCCTTAGATGCTGCAATAGCGCTTACAAGTCCGCTTGCGCCCCCACCTATGACTGCCACGTCAAAAATTTTCATATCAAAACTCCACAAATATATCCAATATATCCTATCTACTATTTTAGTTTAGCATAATAATCGGTTTTTGACAAACACTTTGTTAATTTGATAGCATTTTTCCTTTTCTTACAATCCCTCCGTCACTTCGTGACACCTCCCTTTGCACAAGGGAGGCTTATTTGGATTGAGTAAAATCAATACTTCTTCACACAAGGGCGGCTTTATAGGTTTTAATTTTATAACTTAGATTATTACTTTTTTATCTAATTATCTTCAATGAGAAAAAATTTCAACCATAAATTAGCATTAACAAATACGGCCCCTTTGTGTAAATGTTTACAAACATATTTTTATCATATATTTCATATTATATTATTTTATCAATCAGTTCTACAAAGTATATTTTTTTATTTATACTTCTTAAAACTGCACTCTCCTTATACGGCCCCTTTGTGCAAAGGGGGCTGCCGGAATCGGCTGGGGGATTGTCTTCAATACATATATTTTAATGCCAAAGATTGTTTGAAAAATTTTAAATACCTCTAATGCAACACTAATAAATATCTATCCTTATTTCACAATCCCTCCGTCACTTCGTGACACCTCCCTTTGCACAAGGAAGGCTTATTTGGATTGAGTAAAATCAATACTTCTTCACTCAAGGGGGCTTAATAGGATAATATAAATCAATACTTTTTTTCAAGAGAGGCTTAATTAGATAGACTTAAATCTGCACTCACCTTATACGGCCCCTTTGTGTAAAGGGGGCTGCCGGAATCGGCTGGGGGATTGTTCTACTATACAATGATTTACTATATTTTTATGGTTTCCTATTTACTATATCCAAACTAATATAAAAAATCAATATTCCTTTTCTTACAATCCCTCCGTCACTTCGTGACACCTCCCTTTGCACAAGGGAGGCTTTAAAACATTGTTCTGACTTTTCCCTCTTCCCTTATATTCAAATATATATACATAAAAAAACGGCCCCTTTGTGTAAAGGGGGCTGCCGGAATCGGCTGGGGGATTGTCCTACTATACAATGATTGCCTACAGCACGCACAGTTATTAGTAGTTTGGGTTTTTGACAATCAATTTGTTGTTAGGTTAGCGCCTACAAACAAAAAAAACTTGGCTTGCGCCAAGTTTAATATTTGCTACTATTAAATTATATCTCTATATTCTTTGGATATATCCACGTACTTTTTATTCACGTAGTACCTAAGCACCACTCTACCATTTCCGCTGTTATCCCTTTCAAAAAATATCGTAATCACTTCACCGTTAGGTAATGCCTGGTTTGTAGCAGCCGCAACGTCGGAATCTACTCCAACCAAATCGTCAATATCGTATCTTTGCTCCGATTTTAATTTTGCAACAAGTGTTGCACCATCAGTAATATCGTTCGAATCGTTACGAGATACTAAACTATAAGCGTCCTTTGCTACTGCTTGCATCAAAGAAATTCTGTTGCTTTGCTTTGCTTTTTCCACAAAATGAATAGTGGTAGGCACGGTAATTGCCGAAAGTATGGCAATGATTGCTATTACTACTACTAGTTCTACTAACGTGAACCCCTTTTTCCTATTTTCCCTCATAATCTCACTCCACCATTATTTTACTACACAAATTTTCCTTATGCAATAATAAGCGAAAAATTATCGTTAAATTTTTGCTTTTCTCGGTGGTTTTTACACCTAATTTTTTAATTTTTATTAGTTTATAATAGGTAAATCGTTATTTTTCTTACTTTTTTATTTAATTGCTTATTTACGTTAAATCAATCTTTAACGGTTTTATTTTTTCACAAATAATAAATATCCACCGGCTTAGCCGGTGGTTTTACATTGTGAGGGTATAACCCTCTATTACTAGCATAGCAAAATTGCTTACCCTTGTCTGCCTTTTGCGTGCTCACCTATTTATTATTAAATGAATCTAACAATTCCGCAATACTCATTTGATATATATATTTATCTTCTTTCAGTTGGTTTGCGATATATTTTTTTATTTTTTCTGTATTCTTTCCAACCGTGCTATACTATTTGTATCATTCATTGACAACCTCCTTCGGTATTCTGATTTTATTGTTGGCAGACAATAATTTCATTATAACATAGGAGGTTTTTTAATACATCGGTAAACCTACCCGTTACCCCCAGACTATCTGGGGGTTTTATAATACAAAAAAGCCCGACCTAAGTCGAGCCTTTATTATTCATTTAGACTTATTGTTAAATATTATGTTGTAGGTGCATCAGCAGAAACTGTCCAAGCAGTACCTGGAGTATAGTAAGCCGTAGTAGTAGCGGAAATACCAAGACTTGCCTTTGGATAGGTGCCACCCATTGTTTTTGCAATATTTACTTTATCAGCATCATTTGGATATTTTTTAGATACAATTTTATATTTAACTGTAACTTGGTCATTAGCATCAACTGTTGCTTCAATCATAATATACTTAATAGAATCGTTATTACCAATTTGTGTTGTAAATAAATCTTTCAAAGTATCTTCTTGACCAGTCGTAGGAGTTGCGGCAGTATTAATTCTAATTCCTTCTGTAACAGAATTAGTAAATATAGCCTCTACAACATTTCTTACGTCTATATTAGTTGCCTCTTTAGACTTGTTTGCCTTCTCTACAAAGTGAATAGTGGTTGGTACTGCTACTGCAGCAAGTATAGCGATAATAGCAATAACAACGATCAATTCAACAAGCGTAAAACCTTTTTTGCCATTTTTCTTTAATCTTGATATCATAATCTCCTCCTAGTGATTTTTCACTCAATTTATTGTCTTAATTTTATATTGTAATTTTTACAATGTCAATACTAAATCAAAAAATAGTTTCACCTTTTTTGGTTTTTTGTATTTTTTCTTCCTTTTTTCCTTGCCAATCTTCCGTTTTGGTGTTAAAATAGCCGTTTTGTTCCGTTTTCCTGCTCCCCTTCTCACCTTTTTTAATCTAATAAAATCGTAAGGAGGCTTTAAACATTGTTCTAACTTCCCCCTCTTCCATTATATTCAATTATACATACATATAAAAATAAAACGGCCCCTTTGTGTAAAGGGGGCTGCCGGAATCGGCTGGGGGATTGTTCTACTGTACAATAATTTATTATATTTTTATAGTTTCCTATTTACTATATCCAAACTAATATAAAAAATCAATATTCCTTTTTCACAATCCCTCCGTCACTTCGTGACACCTCCCTTTACACAAGGGAGGCTTATTTGGATAAATAAGAACTTTATTTTAAAAAACAAGGGAGGCTTAATAGGTGGAATAAAATCAATACTATTTCACACAAGAGGGGCTATATATGAAGAGTGCAGATTTAAAAATTAAATTATAAAAAATACAATTAGTAGATTTTGTTGATAAAATAATATAATATGAAATATATAATAATAAAAATATGTTTTTAAATATTATTGCATAAGGTATTGAGAAAAAAAATAATAAGTAAATTATTATATAAGGTATTGAGAAAAAATAATAAATAAATTATTATATAAGGTATTGAAAAAAATAATAAATAAATTATCAAATAAAGCCTCCCTTGTGCAAAGGGAGGTGTCACGAAGTGACGGAGGGATTGTAATGCAAAGAAAACATAATAAATCGATAGTTCCTATTGCTAGGGTTTTAAGAAAAAATATGACAAAGGAAGAAAGGCATCTTTGGTATGATTTTTTGCGAGATTATCCCGTGCGATTTTCTCGGCAAAAAGTTCTTGGAATGTATGTTGCAGATTTTTATTGTGCAAAAGTAAAACTTGTTGTTGAACTAGACGGTGGCGGACATTATACCGAAGAGCAAGAGCAATATGACGAAAAAAGGACTGATTTTCTTGAAGAATATGGCTTAACTGTTGTTAGAATACCAAATACAGAAATAAATAATAATTTTAGTGGCGTTTGCGAATATATTGATAGTATTGTAAGACAATCATTATAATAAATAATAGTATAGTAGGACAATCCCCCAGCCGTTGCCGGCAGCCCCCTTTACACAAAGGGGCCGTTAATTTGTATAGTAAAGAAGTACCCTACTTTTAATAAGCCGCTATAAATTATAAAGAAAAAGTCACCTTTATACAAAAGGAGACTTTTTTTATTTTTTATTTTACGTAACGGTGTAAATCAAACGTTGGTACTCGTCCATACTGGTGATGCCGTTCTTTACAAGTTCCCTCAAGTTGTCCGCCAAGAACTCGGTACCGTTTTCGATAGCCACCTTCTTAATGTCGCTAAGCGGTGCGTTTTGCATAATTAGGGCTTTTATCTTATGGTCTAATTCCAACACTTCGTGTACTGCGATACGTCCGCTGTAACCCGATTGATTACACTCAGGGCAACCCTTTGGCTCGTAAATATCGGTCAAGGTTTCGTCGCTCATAATAGCACGGTCTAGGTCGGTGGCTTGACGCCTCTTTTTGCAGTATGGGCACAGCCTTTTTACAAGCCTTTGCGCTATGATTGCGTTTACAGATGCCGAAACCATGTAGTTAGGAATACCCATATCGATAAGACGGGTAATGGTAGCAATAGAGTCGTTGGTGTGCAAGGTAGACAAAACCAAGTGGCCCGTGATAGCGGCTCTGGTTGCAATTTCTGCGGTTTCGTAGTCACGGATTTCGCCGACCATTACTACGTCGGGGTCCTGACGAAGCAAGGAACGAAGTGCGCTAGCAAAGGTAAGGCCTGCTTTTGAGTTGATTTGTACTTGGTTTATGCCAAACATTTGTTTCTCCACGGGGTCTTCAACGGTGGATAGGTTTACGTTTGGCTTGTTTAGTTTGTTCAGTACTGCGTACAGCGTGGTAGATTTACCCGAACCCGTAGGACCGGTAACCAGTATAATGCCGTTTGGCGCAGAGCAAATCTTGTTGAACTTGTCTATATTTTCCTTTGTCATACCAAGTTGCTCAAAAGAAAGCAGGTTGTCACCGCCGGTGTTCAGTAGACGCATAACGCACTTCTCACCCCATACTGTCGGAAGGGTGGACACACGAAGGTCTACGCTGATTTCGTTGGTTTGATACCTAAACCTACCGTCCTGAGGAATACGCTTTTCGGCAATATTCATATCGGACAAAATCTTGATACGTGATATAACGCTGTTTAGCGAACTTGGGCTAAGCCTTAAACACTCCACAAGGTCGCCGTCAATTCTCATACGCACTAGCACTTGGTGTTCAAACGGCTCGATGTGAATATCGCTGGCTTTTCTTACGTAGGCTTGTTGAACAAGGTTGTTTACAAGTTTAACCACCGGCGTGTTGTTTACGCTGGATTCGATTTCGTCCATCTTCTTAGCCGTTTCGTCACTTACTAGGCTCACCGCCTTGGTCTCTTCCTTGTAGAACACCTCGGCGTTCTTGTAGTACCTGTCCAAAGCGTTTTCAATGTTCACCTTGCTGGTAAGTAGCGGCGTAACCTCCATCTTTGCGCTAAGTTTGATATCCTCGATAGCGCTAAGGTCGTTCGGGTTGCACATTGCCACAACTATCTTGTTGTTGTTTATGTCGATAGGCATTACGCAATGCCTCATAGCAATGTTTTCTGTAACTAATTTCAAAACTTCGGGCTTTCTTACAACCAAGTCCTTGTCCACGTAAGCCGTGTTCATTTTCTCGGCGTACGCTTCAAGCAGTTGCCCCTCATTGACAATGCCCCTGCCCAGCAAAATATCGCCCAGTTCTTCACTAGGGTGAGTTTTTTGCCAACGCATAGCGTCTTTTAGTTGCTCTTGGTTAATTATCCCTTTGTCAAGTAATACTTGACCTAATATAATCTTGTCGTCCAAAGATACTTCTCTCCTTATAAGGTATAATATAATTATAAAAAATATATTTATATAAGTCAATAATAGATAAAAAAATATACCTAATTAAATCTTGCATGGTTTCGCCTCACCAAAAAAACACACCCAACCTTGCCTTGCCTACCTTTCTACTCTAACCGCTCCACCTTCCTCTTCTTCAATATATCCAAATAAACGGCCCCTTTGTGTAAAGGGGGCTGCCGAAATCGGCTGGGGGATTGTCCTACAAAATTTTTAAAGCACAACTTTTCCTATTTACACACCAACAAAAAGCACTTTTTCTCAAATTATCATCACTCTTTTATTTACAATCCCTCCGACGCCTTGCGCCACCTCCCTTTGCACAAGGGAGGCTTAATAGGATAAAATAAATCTTTTTTTTAGCACAAGGGAGGCTTTTGTTTCTTTCTATTCCAACCTCGTTCCGCCCCTCATCAACCACATATCTACCTCGTTCCGCCCTCTCGCACCATCTACATACACCCATCCAACCTCTTTGCTGTTGCCAAGAATTACCAAACCGCCCAAAACCGATTAAATAATGCGTGATTTTTGGCATAATTCTTGAAAATTCTTTTCGTTTTTGCTAAACTTTACTTATAGGAGAGAGAATTTTGACGTTACCTGAAATAATTACACTTATCTTAACAATATTCTTAGGGCTTGCGGTAGGCAGTTTTTTGAACGTTTGCATTTACAGGATTCCGAACAAGTCGTTCTTTTCCTCTCAGCGTTCCTTCTGCCCGAAGTGTAAGCACACGCTTTCGATGTGGGACAATATCCCCGTGCTTAGTTACGTTTTTCTTGGCGGAAAATGTCGGTATTGCCACGAGAAGATTAGCCCTATCTACCCGATTGTAGAACTGCTTAACCTAGGCTTGTGGTTGGGCTTGTTTTTCACGTACAAGGTGTCAGTCGTCACGTTTTTTTACTACGTGGTGGTGTCCGCCCTTATCGTGATGAGTTTTATAGACCTTAAAACCAAGGAAATACCCGACACAATCCACGTAATCATTCTTATTTTTGCGCTAATCTCGTTTGGTCCGGTGGACAGTATCTCGTGGAAAAGCAGGCTTATCGGCGCAGTAGTTATATCCGTTCCGCTTTTTGTTATCGCCCTAATCACAGGCGGTATCGGTGGCGGCGACATAAAACTTTTCTTCGTACTAGGAATGCTATTAGGCTGGAAAAATATCGTGGTCACGTTCTTTATATCGTGCATTTTGGCAGGGCTTGTCGGCATCGGCATAATGATAGCCAAAAAGAAAAACGGCAGAAAAATCGAAATGCCATTCGGCCCGTACATAGCAATCGGCGCTTACGTGGCTATGCTGTGCGGCGAGCGTATCGTAAACGCATATTTGTCGCTGGTAATGGGCTAACGCTTACTAAAATCACCTACCGCTTGGTAGGTTTTTTTATTCCGTTAAACAACAAAACATTACGTAAAATACACCCCCTAGCGCAAAATACTATATGGGGGTTTTTTATTGCAATAAAACGAACGAAATACTATGTACGACTTTTTATATCACAACCCCTCCGCTGTTTTCACAGCACCTCCCCTTGCACAAGGGAGGCTTAATAAGTTTTAGTTTTTAAACTTTTATTACTTTTTTATCTAATTATCTTCAATAAAAAAAATTGTCAC
>CAKRNA010000006.1 GCA_934365195.1 uncultured Clostridia bacterium
GGCATATTGAAAGTGATTTCCGTTTGAGTTAGGTCCATACCCGTGGTGTCAAGCCCCGTAACTTCCCACTTGTCAAAGACTTTTCCAGTAGGGGCAGGGTTTGCTGTCACCTTAATAATGTCGCCATATTGCGCATATCCCACCGTGTCTTCACCTTTTTTAGCCACACAATCGGTAACCAAAATATTATAGGACGCTTTTACATAATTGTAATAGTACGTTACTGTTTGACCACTACCGCTTACAATTTGATTTAGACCTTCTACTCTGCTAAGTGTATGACCATAAAGCGATGGAGCAGCCGTCCAATTAATGTAGCTTCCTACCGCAAGAGGTATTACGGCTTTATTTGCATTAGGCATTAGACTTCCGTCCTCGAATTTGTATTCAATATTAACGTTTGCATATTGCTGGGTTTCGGTGTTGTCGTTTGCAAGCACATTTCCGTTTTCGTCAGTAACCACAAAGGCAACGGTATCGCCGTATTTTAAGTCAGCATCAAGAGGAATTTGGTAAATGAGTTCACAATTCTCCAATCCCGAATTCATATTGCTACCTTCATAGCTCAAAGCACCTTTTGGCCAAAACTTGCTCTTTTCACTCCATACAGGAATAGTAAAAGTTTGCGTTGTTTCTAATTTTTGTCCGTCGGTCGTAGTTGCAACGCTTCCATCAGCCCGCTTTATCCACATTTTCATAGTAACATAGCGCTGTGTAGTGTCCGATAAATTTTGTACGATGGTGCGGAGTTGAATTTTCTCACCCGCCATACTCGTGTTGAATTTATTTTTATCAATGCCACTTAGCAAAACACCTTTGCGATAATTTTCAAAATAATAATATCCGTTATATGTCGTATCCGCAAAGTCTGATGGCTTAGAATACTGCCCGGTATATTTCTTGACTTCCGGATCGGCAACATAGAGGCTCTTGCCGTCTATGAGTTGCGACATTCTCTTGCTGCCTTGCAACTTGCATACTTCACAAAATTGATAGGTGGTGTCACGCATTAGGCATTCCCAACTCGAATTGTATGCAGTGTAAGTAGGAGATGTATGACAAGTAAAAGTTTTTCTAAATCCAAGCATTTTTTTCCATTTTACTTTTTCAGGATCGTGTGTGTATGCTACATTTAGAGATGTATAGTCAGTTGATTCTGTTGCACTAGTCATATATTCATCTCCAAGTTCTAGCAATCCGTGGCCAAGTTCGTGTGTAAAAGTCTTTTGCGCACGTGGGCTATCAGATGGAGTTATAAGATAATGAATACCACTTTTATAATTTCTATGTGAACCACCAAAATCTTGAGTTGTATTGACTAACACAGCAAACTGATTGATATATTTATGCACATAATAAAATGGCGGATACATTTTATCATCATCCCAAATAAACGTATCAGGATCAGTTTTGTTAGTGATATGAGCATCGTGAATTTGCTCAAGAAATGCAGGTCCTATACAGCGTTCGAAAATATGGTTTTTCCAAGCACTCTTGTTTCCTGAAATCCTCGGACCGCTCTTTTTATCAATAACCACGTCGAAAAACGTACTGCCGCCACTGTTAAAACTAGACTCCGATGCCGTGCAAAGTGCATAGACATTGAAACGGTCGGCATAACTACGATATGGCTCGTACTGCATTGCGCCTTCCCACACCTTTTTGACGTCATCGATAAATTTTTGTTGTTGACTTTTAGTGTAGCCCTCACCACAAATGAGAATTACCATATTCTCGGTATCACTTCTTGTCTTTTGAATAGTATAGACAGGAATGGTCGGTGTGGAGTATTTGCCATCGCTAGAATAATATGGACCAAGTGTAAGTCTGAGTTGTTGATCGAGGCTTATGTCCCATTCTTGATTTGGATCCTCTTCCGGCTCGGCTACGGTATAGTCGTCCTCGATTTTGTCAGGCGCAGAGCCAACATAAGGATTACTCACACTGCCATCTCCGGAGGTCGTTACATAATAGTCTGAGTCGAGATAAAATGCAGGTCTTACTCCCATATAATCCGTCATTGGATAATGTCTTTCAATATAACCATTACTTTCCACATAGCGCATCAAATGATTACAACTGGAATAAGGCGTTCTAAGCCAATACGGCCAAGCCATTCCTTGCTCGTTTCTAGCTATATAATAATTGCCGAAATTTTTCCATACTGTATTGACTTGTTTAACGTCCAGTAGAAAAACCTTTTCGGTCGAGTTTTCGCCGTATGCGCTGTTGAAGTTGTTGGCAACGTTCTCAATATCCCTATTAAACTCCAAGTCAGAGCGACCTTCACCATCGTGAAATCCCAAATTGTATTCGGGGTGAGATACGATTGAGCGTTGAGTCACGTTCTTCATTGCCGCAATCTCGGCTTTGGAAAAGTCATTCAAAAATCCTGCCTTTTGGTCATAAGCATTTCCATTTACAGACCCTTCCCTTGGCGGGTTGCCACACAACCATTTTACTTCGCCCGCCACTGCCGTAGAGTTGAGCCAAGAACGCATATTGCTGTCTTTCCAATAGTTTGAGCCACGGTTGTCACGATTATAGTTGCGGCTGTGCGACTTAGAACGGTTGTTGTCGTTGGTCTTTGCGTCATAAGGAAGTGTGTCGATTACATTGTCTGCAAGCATAAGAGCACCTTTCTCATCGATACTTACACATCTCCATATTACATCCTTGCCATTGTACTTACCAAGGCTTATATAATTCCCTAACTCTACTTGCGTTGTCGTTCTTGTTCCGTTTTCCGTCTTAACGCCTTGGGTGTTCACGACCATTTTATATTTTGCATTATCGGCGATTATATGAGTTTTCATTGCTTCGCCACCAAAAATAGCAAGAATGAACATCATAGCAATTATTAAAGCAATGCTTGTTTTTTCAAAATATTTTTTCATTATGTTTTACCTCCTTTTGACTTTTTCGTTAGTAAGATTTAAAAGATAGGTTTTTCATTGGCTAAAACCTAAACTACTTTAAATTTGTCAAGGTTTTGTCAAAAAATCTAAATTATATTTATATAATTTCGAATTTGTGCCAAAATTACTGCTTTTGTGCCAATGCACTTATCCTGCTTCCATTAAATTTCACAATTTCTTCGCAAAAATCTTGACTTTTAGCACCGTTGTATATTTGTTCCTTATAAAAGCAAAATCGCACCGCCCCATAGGCTATTACCTATGCAGCGATGCGTAAAAGTTCTATGTATTCGCCCCAACGGGCAGACTTACGGCTTGCTTGCTTGCTTGCTTGCTTGCTTGCTTGCTTGCTTGCTTGCTTGCTTGCTTGCTTGCTAATGATTGTCGCAAACTTGTCATACCTTGTCAACTCCTTTTGCCTGTGTTTTACATTTTTTTTTGCAGGTTTTTGCGAGATTGATAGTTACATAAGTTTATATAACATGTATTTTTTTAATTGTAACATAAGTTTTTTATAAAATCAATACCTTAATGTAAAATTACACAAAATCAAATATTCGCCCCTATTTATTCATTTCCTCTCATTTTCAACATCTTTTGCGCTATATAAAAACGCCCCGTGTTTTGTTGCCTTTTGTTTTACTTTAATATTTACATGATTTAGCAATATTTTGCCGTATTTATTATTTTAGCACGCTATTTTATTACCACGATTTACCGCTATATTTACAAGCACGCATAATCTAATTAGCCGCTGCCATTACTTTTCAATTACCCAGTATTTACTGGTGGTTTAGCCGTTTTATTTTTTGATTATCCCTGTACGATACCATAAATTAACCGCATAGGCAATCTTTTTACTTAACGGCTACGACAACTTGAAGTAATCGCTATATTATGCTTTCGATATAGTAGCCAAGCATTCCCATCAGCCCCGACAGTACCACGACGGTAATAACGGACGTTTTCTTTCGCAAGCCCATTAGCAAGATGATGACAACTGCAATAATTATTCCTACCACGTCGATTTTTTCTGCCGATAGCGGAGTGTTTAGATCTACGTAGCCGAATAGGTTTTTTAGTAGCATATTCACAAAAGCAACAAGCACAAGCCCAACTACCACGGGAGAGATGCCGCTCATAATACCCTTTACCGTTCTGCTTTCGGTGTTTATTTTGCTTACAAGCCTTGCAATAAACAAAATAATAAGAAAACTTGGCATAACGACGCCTAGCGTTGAGCAAATTGCTCCTACCGCTCCTGCTTGGCTAAAACCAACGAACGTAGCCATATTTAAGGCAAACGGCCCCGGGGTAGACTCGCTTATTGCTATCATATTCATTAGTTCTTCAATCGTTATCCAGCCCTTACTTATCGTTGCTTGTTCGATAAGCGGAATCATTGCGTATCCGCCGCCGATTGTGAACAATCCTATTTTGAAAAACTCGAAAAACAACACTAGGTAAATACTCATTTCTCTACCTCCTCGCCCTCGTTTTTCTCATTTCTGCCCGCAAATACTTCCTTTTCAGCCATATTTTCGGCTTTCGTGGTAGATTCGCTCACTTTTTCCAAGGTGTTTTCTTTTATAATTTCTTCCTGCTTAGAAGTTTCTTCCTGCTTATTTTCAGCGCTACCGCTCGCTTTTTCGCTAACTTCTTTGCTGTTTTCCTCACAATTTACGCTAGTTTCTTGCTCTACTTTGTCGCTGTTGTTATCCGCCTCTACTAAATCTTTTTTTCCTTCTTGGCTGTCGGCTTTTAAGATTGCCGTTTCGCTATTATCCACAGTATCGCCAACTTCACCGACGCTTGTTGTTTCGCCGATTTTAGCGGTTTTTTCCTTTTTTTCCTTGATTTTAGAGGCGGTGAAAGCATACAAAAATCCTAGCGCTCCGCCTATCAAAATTAAGTAAACGGCGCTTAACGAAGTGAAAAACGACACGAAAAACGCTGCAAAAAGTAGCAAAAACGTGAACCAAGTTTTGTCCATTTTCTTAAAAAACTTCAAACACGCATTACCGATTAGAATGACAACACCTGCCCTAACGCCTTTGAAAACCCATTGTATAACGGGCACACCCACAACGTAGTCCTTGCACACCGACACAATGGAAATAATGGTAAACGACGGCAAAACAAAGCCTAGCGTACAAAAAAATGCGCCCCAAAACTTATGTAGTTTGTAGCCGATAAAGGTGGCAAGGTTTATTGCGATAGGTCCCGGAGTGGACTCCCCGATTGCAATCATATTCATCATTTCGTCCTCGGTTACCCATTTTTTCTTATCGACAAGTTCTTTTTCAAGCATTGCGATAATGGCGTAGCCGCCGCCGAAAGTCAAAAAACCCACCTTTAAAAAATATAAAAACGTTCTAAAAAGCGACGCTTTATTTGGATCTTTTGGTTGTTTTTTCTTCATAATTTCATTATGCGCAAGTAAACGAAAAAAGTCAAATATTATTGACTTTTTCATTAGTTAGTTTTGTAAATTATTGTGATTTATTTTTATTTTTTAGTTTCCTATTTACTTTATCTAAACTAATATAAAAATTTCAATATCCCTTTTTAACAATCCCTCCGACGCTTTGCGCCACCTCCCTTTGCACAAGGGAGGCTTATTTGGATTGAGTAAAATCAATACTTTTTCACACAAGGGCGGCTTAATAGGATAATATAAATCAATGCTATTTTTTCAAGGGAGGCTTAATAGGTTCTTAGTTTTTAAACTTAGATTATTACTTTTTTATCTAATTATCTTCAAAGAGAAAAAATTTCAACCATAAATTAGCATTAACAAAAAACGGCCCCTTTGTGTAAAGGGGGCTGCCAAAATCGGCTGGGGGATTGTACTACTATACAATGACTTATTATATTTTATTCATAATTCAAGGGTTCTTTTTTTAATAATTATATTTTGTACTTTTTCATAAAGTCCCAAGTTGTCAGCCTTCCGTCACGGTTGTAGCGCTTTAATAGTTTTAAATCACTAATATTTGTTAGGTAATTTTTCCCCTCGTTACAAGTAAGCGTGCAAATATATCCCATATCGCTAAGCACCTGCTCGCTTGTTTCGTTATAAAGCCCGTACGGATAGGCAAAAATATACGGCTTAGTGCCCGTGATTTTCGTAATTTTGTCGTGGTTTTTCTTAAAATCCTTTTGTATCACCCTTTTATACTCGTCAAGGCTTTCGCCACGTAGTTTTTTAACGCCTATTCGCCCTTTATCGCCGTGCAAAGCGTAAGTATGGCTTGCAATTTCCACGTACTTAGAGGCATTTTTCACGTCCTCCTCGTCCATATATCCGTACTTTGCCGTTTTGTCCGTCAGCCTCTTATCGTCCATATACCCGCCCACCACGGCAAACACACCGCTTACTCCGTACTTTTTCATAATAGGAATAGCGTACTTGTAATTCCCGTAAAAGCCGTCGTCAAAAGTAAGCACCGCAAGTTTACCTTTTCTTATTTTTGCGCCGTTTAAAATGGCAATTAGCCCGTCTATGCCCACTATTTCGTAGCCGTAATTTTTAAGATATTTAATATCTTCTTCAAGCCTATCCTTGCTAATTACGTACTTACCCTCGCCCTTATCCACCACGCCGTGATACATCAAAACGGTGACCTCTATCGGCATAGTTTTTGCGCTTGCAACCTGCAAACTACTAGGGCAAGTTAGCAACAATAATATGGTTAAAAATACGTAGGATATCTTTTTCATAGTACTATTATGTGCGCTAATTAAAAAAATATCACGCTTTATCCCCACTATTTACTGGGCATTTTAAAATTATCGCTAGTAGCCGTAGCAAAGTTTTTGTTTTGTTTCTCTTCACGCCATAATCTTAGCAACAAGGCAATATATAAATTGTAACAAATATAAAGCCACCCTATAAATTTTTAGTTTTGCCCTTAAAACCACCCTAAAAAACTTAAATTTCAGCCATTACAACCCTTCTATCGCCGCTCCGACTTCCACAATAAAAAACTTACAAAAAAAGAGGCTGTCCGCCTCCTTTCTAATTAAAACTCTTTTGCTATATCTAAAACTTCTTTTTGATACTTTTCATAATTAGCCTTTACGGTGGTTTCGTCCCCCTCAAGCCCCTCGGCATTTACAAAATAACTTTTGCCCATACCGTACTTTACGCTAAGCACCTTGAACCACTCTAAGCCGAACGACGTATTCGTCACGGTGTTTGTGTTGCCGCCGCTGGTGTAGATAACCAAGCATTTTTTGTTTTCAAGCCTGCTCGAACCGTCCTCTCTTTTAATTTTCTTTTTTCTAAACACCCACAAAACGTAATTAACAAGGCTTGGCGGAACTAATAAATTCCAGTTTGGACAAGCAAAAAGATACTTGTCATACTCCAAAAACTCGTCGGTCAAATTTTCAAACTCGCCGTAAATATCGGCTTTGCCATCTTTTACAATGCCTTTTAGCCTATACGCAAGCATATCCCTGTCGCATGACGGATACTCAACGTCGCCTATCTCCTTTACCGTTATTTCGTCCTCAGGGTTTTTTAATAAGTACTCCTTCGTAAAATCCTTTACCAGTTTGCTCGAATAAGCCTCGCCTACGGGGTTTGCGTTTATTATCAAAATTTTTGCCATAATTCCTCCGCTGTTATTTCTTCTTTATCTCGTTTTTTTCGTATTTTTGCAAAAATTCGTCACGCCTTTTTGCAATCAGCCTCCACTCTACAAAGCAACTTACGTACACCAAAACAGCCATACACGACCAGCCTAACGTAAAGCCAAGTTGGTTTGCGCTAATAGATATCGCCACGATAATTGCCGTAGTAATCGTAAGCAAAATCAAAATCAGCCTAATTATTTTCAGCGTCATTCTGTCGTCTTCAAGCCGTTTTTTGTAGTAGGCTTTGTCGCCCATTTGCTCTCTTAGTCTTAGTTCTTTTTCCTTATTCATTTATCAGCCCGTTTTCTAATAGATACCTTTCCAAAATATCGATAGAGTCCTCCACAAATCTTACACAAGGGCGCACCTTGTAGTATTTTTCGTCCCTTTTTTCCGAAATAGGCGTTTTGGTCACACTAAGATTTTTAAGTAGTTCGCCGCAAATAATCGTGTCGTTTTTCTCGGTGAATTCCTTAATCAGCCCTTGTAGTAAGGCGTAACTATCGTCCTTATCCTTTTTTACGTCCTGCACCTTATTAGTAAGCAAGCCCGTAACGATAGCCATAGCGGATATCGTACCGCAAATATTCCTAGTCCTTGCAAAGCCTGCGCCAAAGCCTGTGGTAAGGCTAATTAGCACGTCCTCGCTAAGCGGTAAATCGTTTTTGAACGCTAAAACCACACTTTGACAGCAGTTGTAACCTTTTACAAAAGCCTCTCTTCCTAGTTCTTTTCTATCCATATCGTGCCCCCGATTTTTTCTTCGTAAATATTATACCACACAAGCAACAAATCGTAAATATTATTTTGCGTTGACAAAGCATAGTTAATTAGTTAGAATATTGTAGAGGTGAATATGAAAATACTTTTTGTTTGCTCGTCAAACGTGTGCAGAAGCCCGTATGCCGAGTTCACACTTAAAAAAATAGTGAAAGAAAGCCCCGTTTTATCCGACCATATCGAATGGGTGAAGTCGACGGCTGTTTTTAACGAAAGCAAAAAAATCTTTCCAAAAACGAAAAAATGCTTGCTTATGGACGGATTTAGCGAGGAAGAAATAGATAGTTTTACCCCGACATTTGCAAAAAAGCACGAGGAACTACTTAAAGAGGCGGATATTATTATCGGTATGACGAACTCGCACAAAAATATGCTACCAAAAGCCTACCAAGACAAATTCCATTCGCTAAGCGAGGTAAGTTACGGTAAGTACAAGGCTATCCCCGATCCGTTTATGACTATCTCTTTTAATAAGTATAGGCAAACCATGGATATAATTAAAGATTGCGTGATTACCTACGCCAAAAAACTAGAAGAAGACCTTAGTAAATAACCTAATAAAAACATAAATAAAAGGACTTTATCGTAAGTCCTTTTTTTAATTACGCAAAGTTAGTTTTCCTCGCCGCTATTTTCAAACAGCCTGCCTTGATAGGTGTTTCTATCCCTAAATGCGTTGTCTATTGCCGACAACATTCCACGCTTATCCGCCGAGTATTTAGGGGCAATTAGTTTTGCTTTATCGCCGTCACCGGTAAGCCTTTCTATAACCACAGAAGGTGGCAAAAGTTCTATTTGCGATACCAAGATATCTATGTATTCTTGCTTTAACAATGGTTTTATCTCTCCGTTTTGGTATCTTAAAGTGTCGATTGTGCCGTTTACGAAGTATAATAAGTGTATCTTTACAAAGTCGGGCTTTAATTTTGCCAAGTACTTAGCAGTAAATAGCATATCCTCTTTATTTTCGCCTATTAGCCCGTTTACGATATGTACGCAAACCTTTATTCCCCTTTCTTTCAGCCTGTTAAAGCACACCTCGAAGTCCTTTACCGTGTGCCCACGATTTATCTTTTCAAGCGTTGCGTCCTTTGCCGATTGAAGCCCTAATTCCACTATTAAAAAGGTGGTTTTGGATAGGCTTTCCAGGTAATCTAACATATCGTCCGATATGCAATCCGGCCTTGTGGAAATGGATATGCCCACCACGTTTTCCTCTTTGACTAGTGCGTCCACCTTGCTTTTAAGGTAACTTACTGGAAGGTAAGTGTTGGTGTAACTTTGAAAATACGGCATAAAGTGCCCGTCCTTCCACTTCTTGCTTACAAGCGCCTTACCCCCTTTAAACTGCTCCAAAATATCCTCGCCGCAAGCCGAAAAATCACCGCTGCCACCACTACAAAAAGTGCAACCTTTAGTGGACTTCGTGCCGTCTAGGTTTGGGCAAGTAGCCCCTATATCAAGGGCGATTTTTAACACTTTTTTGCCAAAAATCTTTTTAAAATATCCGTCCAGCCCGTTGTACGCTTTGTTATTTTCAAACTTTACCAAAGTACTCTTCCGCCCTCTCTCTTAATTCTTTTAAAAACGTCTTTGCGTCGGCGTAGCCGTCCTCGACAACTTCCATATTGATATTACCTTTATAGCCGTTTTCAATTAAAATTTTAGCCATATTTTCAAAATCTATTATGCCTTTTCCTAGTACCCAATGCCTGTCCCTAACGCCGTCGTTATCGGAAAAATGCGTTACGATCAGCCTGTCAATATACTTTTCAAGGTACTTGCCCTCTCTATCACCCTCTATGCTTGCGTGCGAGGAGTCAAAGCAAAAATAGATATCTTTTATCCTATCAAACACTTTTTCAAGGTCGTCGGGTCTACCGATATTTTCTACGGCTATTTTCACGCCCTTTTTAACGGCGTAAGCGTTTATTTCCTCCAAGGCGCAAACTAGCCTATCGGTAACGTATTCGTCCGCCGTAAGCCTATTTAGGTGGATAACCATTTTCTCCACACCCTTTTCGCTAAGCACGTCCACCCACCTTTTGTGCTCGGCTATGCCCTCTTTATATACCTTATCGTCGTTGTCTTTTAAGTGGAAGTGATAGTTAAACGGAGCATGCACGTAATCGATATTTAGCCCGTATTTTTCTGCCAATTCAAATTGTTCCTCTCTTCCTAGATTGAACCAGTCGCTTTCCTTACCCCACCACAAACCGACGTTGTCAAAGCCGGCCTCTTTCACCAGCCTGAACCTATCGTCAGCGCTAAGATAAAAACCGTAATTTATTGATAAAGAAAACTTATTCATATTCACCTCTAAGATATTATAACTTAAATTTCCGTTTTTGTTAATTATTTGCCGCCCTTTACGTTGGTTTAGGCGTGCTAATCACCTAACTTACGGCTTTTCTCCCCGAAAATTTAACGTTTTATGATAGTATTAGCAATTTTGCAAAAAAAATAAAGCCTACCGTAGTAGGCTTGTATTTTTATTTATTAGTCTTGTTTTTCTTCAGGGGTACTTTCCTCTACCTCTTTAGTTTCCTCGGTTTCAACGGTTTCTACAACCTCTACCGGCTCAACTACTTCAACCTCGGTTACTACCTCGGTAACTTCGTCTTTAACCTCGATTTCGCCGTCAGCGTTTTCGATAACTTCAATGGTTTCGGTAACCTCTACTTCCATTGCAGCCTTTCTTCTTGCGATTTCCTCGATAGCCTTCTTTTGCTCTTTCTCGGTGAACTTGTAGAAGAACATAGGAATGGTACAAGCAATCATACTAACTGCGCCTGACAAGATAAGTAATTGCCACAAAGCGTCACTACCTTTTTTGGTAACTGAAGCAGCAGAGAAGTCATTCTCGATAAAGCCTGATACTGAGAAAGCCATAACGCCGATAAATGCGGTTGCAGCAAGACCCATTTTGTTAATAAAGGTTTGCATTGCAAAGCAGATACCCTCGGCTCTTTCGCCGGTCTTTAACTCCAAGTAGTCTACCGAGTCGCCTATCATTGCGTAACTCATAATGTTGTTGATGCCTTGAGGTACGCCAACAAGTACTAGACCAATAGCATTTACGATTAACTTCCATTTTGCATCGTAACCGATAAAGTACATAATAAACATTACGACGCCACCGATTAGGTGAACGAAAATGTAAGTCCATTTTTTACCGAATTTCTTTTGTAGTAATGGGCAAAGAACAGATGCGATAAGTCCTCCCGGGATTACCAAAATGGTAATAATTGAGAACAAACCTTCGCCGCCTTGATTTGCTAAAACGTACTTAGCAAAGTAAAGTCCGCCTGCACCTGTGTATATCATTCTTGCGCAACCAAGGATACCCGATAAAACTACCATCATACAAGGAGTGTTCTTGAACAAAAGTTTCAAGTTGTGACCAAGAGACGGTGCTTTTTCGTTACTGATATATCTTTCTTTTGTAGTCTTAAATCCATATAAGAACATAGGAACCGACAATATCGAAAAAAATACTGCTGCTCCGAAATAGAAATATTTTAGTCCTTCTTGTCCGCCACCTTTCAATACTGCACTTGCAATAGGAGGTATTACTACGGTGATTAGACCTGCTGCTGCCGTGCAAAGAAGTCTTGCTACGGTAAGAAGCCTACTTCTAAAATCGGTATCGGCACTCATTGCGGTAGATAGTCCCCAATACGGTACGTCGATAATGGTATATGCAATACTCCAAATAACGTAGATAATCGTTAGCGCTACGAAACCGGTAATATTAGCAGGATACCAAGGCAAGAAACATAAGATAGTCATTATAGCGATCGGAATAGGCGTCCACTTCAAGTAAGGTCTGCACTTACCCCATTTCGTCCTCGTCCTATCAACTATACTACCCATTATCGGGTCGTTAAATGCGTCGAATATACGAGTTCCTAACATTAAGAATGCAACACCCGTAGATGCTCTCATCATAAACGTTGCCCCTTCCGACAATGGTCTACCAAAAATATCGGTAGTGTTACCGAAGCCTAATGCATCAGTCATAAATACCATTAGGAACGAGCCGATGATACCACAAATTAGGTTTTGACCAAATCCTGCTATAGAATAACCGATTACCTCTTTAAATTTAAGGTCCTCACCGCAGGAGTTTTTGCAGAAGTTTGTGGTTGTTTGATTCAGCCATTTTTTTAAATTCATAACTTCTCTCTCCAAATATTATTTTATTTCAATAAAAATAGGCGTGTGCCCCGTTGCTTTCATTAGCGTTTCTGTAACGTCGGCTGTTCTTAGCGTGACGGTTGCATCGTTCACTAACGGATGCACGGACAGTTTGTCCATTTTAATTAAAGCCTTGTCAATTAGTACCGTAACTTTTTGCTCCTTGTCGAATATAAGCCCAAGCGGAGTGATTGCCCCGGGGGCTACCCCAAGATACTCGTAAAGCCTTTCCTTACTACCAAAACTAAGCCTTGCCCTGCCGATAAGTTTGCTTACCTCTGCGGTTCTAAACTTCTTATCTTGGTCTATTAGTAGCAAAAAATATTCCGTTCCTTGTCTATTTTGTAAAAAAAGATTTTTGCAAAAGTCCGCCTTTGTGGTTTTGGCAACCTCTTTGCAATCTTCCATCGTTTCCACAGCGCTATGCTCGAAATACTCGTACTCTACGCCCAGTTTGTCCAAGTACTCTTTCACGGTAAGCGGGTTTTGTCTTTCTAGCACTACTTGAACTCCCACACCATTACCACGCTTTTCGTTAGGACTATATCCTCGCTAGGCGCAAGGCATAGGGCTCTTGCCTCGAAGTGCTCCTCGCATGGCTTATAAGATATCTCCACAAGTTCGGTAAGCGTAACGCCTGCCTTTTGGCTGATAAGTTTCGCCTTGCTTGTTGCGTCCTCAATAGCAAGGCTAATCACCTTATCTTCAAGGGCTTTTCCTTCTTCAAGCATAGCGTCGTAAGTGACCTTTATGCCAAGAGAAGACGATACCTTGTCGATTAAGTCCTCTAATTTATCGTAGTCAAGGTCAATAACCAGCGTTAAGTCTGCGGTGGCTTTGTAGCCATCCTCCACTTGCTTATTATTTTCCCATTTAAAATTTTTATCTATAACAAAATTCTCGGTCTTAACTAGGCCGCTAAAACCAAGACTGTCTAAAATGCTATTTAATAAATCGGTCTTTTTATTGAAATCTTTGTTTGTAAGGTCGGCAGTTTGATTTTCTGCCGTTAAATTCATAAAAACTTTGATTTTGTCGGGGCTGGCATTTTCGCTAGCCGTTCCTACAACTCTCAATCTTCCCATAACTAACCCTCACAATGTAAAAGTATAGCATAATCACAAATTAAAATCAACAAAAACCCCAACATTTTGATGTTTTTGTATAAAATGATAATTTAATTATATGACTATACTATTAAAAGTAATTTATTAAATAAGGCTAATTTTTGTTTTTAGCCTAAGGTTATTCCTTTTCCTTTACGGCACCCATAGGGCACACGTTTTCACACGCCGAACAGTCCATACATTTTTCAGCATCAATTACGTACATATCTTCCCCTTCACTAATTGCGCCGGTTGGACAAACAGTTTCACACGTTCCGCATTTGATACAGTCGATACCTATTTCTCTTGCCATAACCTCTCCCCTTTACCATTTATTAACCATATTATAACACACAAATTGCATTTCCATTTTTTACGGCAAAAAAAATAAATAAATATGAAAAAACACCCTGTTTTTAGGTAAAAAATACAAAAATCCCCTCTTGAAACCTATCAAAAAGGGGGCATTTTGCTAAATTCTATTAAATTCTAAAAAAATTTTCAACTGTTTTTGATAATTTTGCAAGAATTTTGGCATAGTTAAAAATTTTTGCAATAAAAAAACGACCTATTCGGTCGCTTTCTTCTTAGTCTTGTTGAATTGCTCCGGTTGGGCAATCGCCTTCACAAGCACCGCAATCGATACAAGCATCGGCATCTACAACGTATTTGTCTTCGCCTTCGGTAATAGCGCTAACAGGACAAGTATCTGCACATGCGCCACATTTGATGCAATCGTCGTTAATGATATGAGCCATTTTCCTTCTCCTTTAATATTTATTAAGTTGATTATACCACACATTTTGCGTGTTAACAACAGTTTTTCTTTTTATTTTTTATCTTCTTTTTTCCTATCTTGACCTTGGTGGTTTTGATGGTTTTTCTTGTTCTTATTGTTAAACTGTTTTTTCTTTTGAGGTTTCTCTTCCTCGCCCTCTTCCTTTTCAAGAAGTAGCACGGCGTCGTCCAGTTCGTCGTCGCTTATCGATATCTCTTTTTTCTTGGACTTTTTGAAGTTGATATCCTCTAACTTGTACTTTTTAATATCGTAAGAGCCGTCGGTAAGCAAAATTTTTGCCTCCACCTCTTGCTTTAAAATATTCACGTTTTCCACCACGCCGTCGCCGTCCTTGGTTTGAATTTTAGCGCCGACCTCGGGCATTTTAGCGTACGACTCCTCGTAGTAGTCGTTTTCGTACTTTAAGCAGCACATTAGCCTGCCACACACACCGCTTATTTTGGTTGGGTTTAGGCTAAGCCCTTGCAATTTTGCCATTTTTATGCTCACTTTTTCAAACTCTTGAAGATGATTAGCACAGCAACAAGGTCTGCCGCAAGGCGCAAGCGCACCCCTAGTTTTAGCGTCGTCACGCTCGTAAATTTGCCTCAACTCTATCCTATTTTTAAATACGGCGGCAAGGTCCTTTACCAGTTCCCTAAAATCAATCCTGCCCTCTGCGGTGAAGTAGAATATGATTTTGTTTCTGTCAAAAGTGTACTCCACGTCCACAAGTTTCATATTAAGTTCACGCTTGGCGATTTTTTCCTTTGCAATTTTAATCGCATCTACGCTGTCCGCCTTGTTTTTAAGCACGGTAAGTTCGTCCTTTTCGGTGGCTTTTCTAATAACGGGTTTAAGCGGTTGAACGATTTTGTCGTCCTCCACCTCTTTGTTTGGGATAACCACCGTGCCGTACTCAACGCCCCTTGCGGTTTCCACAATTACGCCGTCGCCTTGCTCGAACTGTATATTCTCAGGTGAAAAATAATATATCTTGCCCACCTGTTTAAATCTAACACCTATAATCAATTGCATCTAAATTTTACCTCCAAAATAGCAAACAGCAGTTGCTCTGCCACGTTTGAACTATTGATATTATAATACAACATTTTTTTGAATTTTTCAATGCGTTCTATAATTCCAACCGCTGCAGCCACCGAATATTTTTCGCTAAGCGCCCTAATCTCACTTATTTTATGCTTGTTTTGTACCAAATTTTCCGCCTTTTTAACCACGGCAACGTCCCTTAAAATCATCATAAGGATATCCAAAGTGCTACTTAAATTCTCCTTATTCAAGGCTTTTAGCGGCAAATAATTCACTATTTGGCTACTATGAGTAAGCGTTTGCAGAATGTTTAGGCTTTCGTCATAAAGCGAAAGATACCTTTCGTCGTCTAATAAACTTAGCGCCTTGCCTATTAGCCCGTCGCTGCAATCTGCCGCAATTTTGCACTTCTCGTCACTATCGGAAAAATGGCGAATCTCCCCGTAAATCTTATTGGAATCGAACAAATCCAGTTGGATTTTCTTTGCCCTTGACTTCACCGTTTGAAGAATAGTACTTTCGTTATTTACGCCTATTATTATCATTACGTTTTCCGGCGGTTCTTCCAAAATTTTAAGTAATTTGTTTTGGGCTTGCTTGGTCATTTTGTCGCCTTGGTGGATAACAAAAGCCTTTTTGCCACCCTCAACGCTAGTTACGTAACTTTCCTCGACTAATCGCTTAATATCCTCTACTTGCAAGGTTTTTTCCTTTTCGATGTGGATAATATCGGCGTGGTTCCTACTTTCGATTTTTTTGCAGGTAGCACACTCTCCACACCCGTTGTTTTTGCAAAATACCGCCTCTAAAAACAAGGTAAGGAATTCCTCAAGCGCCACGTTATCCTCGCTTAAAATCATATAAGCGTGGCTAACCATATTTTCCTGAACGTCCCTTTTTATCAAGGAGTACGCCCTGCTTTTTTCCAGTAAACCCTTAAATCTTATCATTATTTAACAATACCTTTCTCTCTTAAAACGTTAAGAATTTTTGCAAACGTTTCCATTTTGTCCTCGCACGGCACGACGCTTACAATCCTTCCCTCTGATAGCCTTTCTGCCTCTTTGTAGCCCTCGTACACTTTCATGTGGAAAGATAAATCCTCGGTTTCCAGCCTGTCGTTAAGAATTACCTTGTTGTTCCTGCGCCTAAACGACTTATCGGGCGATAAATCTATAAAAATGGTAAGGTCAGGCATATAGCCTTCAACAACGTACTCGTTCACCTTTTTTACGTTCTCTATCCCCAGCCCTCTTGCGTAGCCTTGGTAAGCATACGAGGAATCGATAAACCTATCGCAAATAACCGTCACGCCGCTATCTAGTTTTGGGATAATTTGCTCCGCCATAAGTTGCGCCCTACAACTAGCGTACAGTAGCATTTCGGTTTTGTCCGTCATTTGTGTAAATTTTGGGTTAAGTATAATTTTGCGAATTTCCTCGCTTATCTCCACGCCGCCCGGCTCTCTTGTAAAATACACGTCTTGCTCGGTTTTTTCCAAGTATTCCTTTAAAAAGTTAAGTTGGGTGGACTTGCCCACACCTTCACAGCCTTCAATCGTTACAAAAAATCCTTTTTTCATTTCTCTACCCTTATTTTACCGCTTGTAAGCCCGAAGATTTTTTCGGGATTAGCCAAGACGTAATCTATCATTTGTTTGTTTATTTTTTCGCCGCTTTTTATTAGTGGCACGCCCGGGGGATATATACCTACTTCGCACATAGCAGTCATTCCCTCCGCCTTTTCTACCTCTACGTATTTTGCGTTTTTGTTACCGCTCGCCTTTTCTAGTTTACCACGACTTAGCGTGCTTTCTTCGGCTTTTTCAAAAGTTAGTAGCAAGTTTTTGTCCTGCTCTATATCAAGTATTATCTTGATGGTTTCTTCAAGTTCGGCTATGTTTAGCGGCGACAATATCAAAACCAAGTATCTGCCGTAACTCATTTCAATATACACGTTTCGCCTTATTAGTTCCTTTTTTACGCTATCGCTACTAAACGGGTATACGTCCACGACAAGCCTTGAAAAGTCGTCGGTTTTAACCACGCTAAACCTTTTTAGTTTTATCTTGTCCACCACGTCTTTTAGCCCTTGATACAAGGTTTCGCCGTCCTTACTAAATTTATCTTGCGTGTAATCAATACTGCACATAGTAACGTAATTAGGACTTGATGAGTGCAAAACTGAGTGATAAAACTCGGTTTCTGCTATTAAATCCTCGTTATTGATATGTAATATCGCACCACCCGTGTACACCGGCAAGGTCTTGTGCAGGCTATCTACAACAAGGTCACACAGATTGCTTAGGGGCTTAGGAAGTAGCCGTGAGTACACAAAATGCCCGCCGTGAGCCTCGTCTACCACCACTATTTTACCCTTTTCTTTTAGCCACTTTATAACCTCGTAATCTATCACGTTACCAAAGTAATTAGGCGAGGTGATAAACACCGAAGTTACCTTACCAAGATACTTTTCAAAGTCCTCTTTCGTGGGGAACTTGACTATCCCGTTTTCACGCTTTTCCTCCATAAAAACGGCAGGAACGTCAAATAATTCCACCCCGTTATAAACGGACTTGTGTGCGCCGCCCACAACCAGCGTTTTACCCAGTTTTTTTATTACGTTTAGCATAATAAAATTGCCCGTTGTTGCGCCCGTTGTTATCACCAAAGTACGCTTTGCGCCGTACACTTTTGCCAGTTCTTTTTCAAGGCTAAGAATCGCTCCGCTAGGTTGAAGAAGGTTGTCGGTTATATCAAGTTCTGTAACGTCGTAAATAGAACTTGCATACAAATTTTCACCCCCGACAGTCTTGTGACCAGGGGTGTGAAAACGCTTGTCGATATCCTTGTATTTTTCCACTACGTCTAGCAAAGTTCTCATATCTACGATTATACACTAAAAGCGAGCCTTATACAATTACATTGTAAAATATTTATTAAAAAAGGGGCTTTGCTTAGCCCCTTATAGTCTTTTCACGCTTTTTAACTACTTATCCCTATGGCTTGCGCCTTGCAAGTACTTTCGCCCGAAGGTAAGTCTCCCTTACTTTGAACAGGTATTTTGCCTTTAATAAAAAAGGCAATCCGTTAGGACTGCCCGATAATTTATTTTGCAAGTGGTTTCATAGTTGGGAATAGTAGTACGTCTCTAATAGAGAATTGATCGGTTAGTAGCATTACAAGTCTGTCTACGCCGATACCTAGTCCGCCCGTTGGAGGTAAGCCGTATTCAAGTGCGGTTACGAAATCTTCGTCCATCATTTGCGCCTCGTCGTCGCCCTTTTCTCTTTCTCGTACTTGCTCCATAAATCTTCCCTTTTGGTCGATAGGATCGTTAAGTTCGCTGAATGCATTGCCCATCTCTCTGCGAGAAATAAAGAACTCGAACCTTTCGGTTAGTCTTGGATCGCTTGCTTTTCTCTTTGCAAGAGGCGAAACCTCAACAGGATAATCAAGAATAAAGGTTGGTTGAACCAGCGTTTCCTCTACTTTTTGGTCAAACACTTCGTAAAGTGCTTTGCCCCAAGTTACGTCATCAGGAAGTTGCACGCCGATTGCCTTAGCGCTACTTGCAAGGCTATCTAAATCGTCACTATTAAAGTCGATACCCGTCACCTTTTTAACCGCCTCAACCATCGTTAGCCTCTCCCAAGGTGCTTCAAACGAAATTTCCTCGCCTTGATAGGTGAACTTTAACGTTCCTTTAACCTTGTTTGCAAGGTGGATAAACATTCTTTCGGTTATATCCATCATTCCGTTGTAGTCGGTGTATGCTTGGTAAAGTTCCACCGTGGTAAACTCCGGATTATGTCTTGGATCCATGCCCTCGTTCCTAAAAAGTCTACCCATTTCGTACACTTTTTCAAATCCGCCAACGATTAACCTCTTTAAATAAAGTTCAGGGGCGATACGCATATACATATCGATATCCAAAGTGTTGTGATGAGTTACGAACGGTCTTGCAGAAGCCCCGCCTGCGATAGTGTTAAGCACCGGGGTTTCCACCTCGATAAAGCCCTCGTTATCCAAAAATTCCCTTATTCCGCTTACGATTTTGCTACGCATAATAAAGGTTTCTTTTACGTCCGGGTTCACGATTAAATCCACGTATCTTTGACGATATCTTAGGTCTTGGTCTTTAAGTCCGTGGAATTTTTCAGGTAGCGGCAACAAAGATTTAGACAACAACTCAATCGATTTTGCCTTTACACTTATTTCGCCCATGTGAGTCATAAACACTTCACCCGTTACGCCCACAATATCGCCTATATCGTACTTTTTAAATTCAAGGTAAGATTCCTCGCCAACCTCGTCTTTTCTTACGTACAGTTGGATATTTCCCTTATAATCGGCAAGGTTGGTAAAACTTGCTTTGCCCATAATTCTTTTCGACATAAGTCTGCCGGCAAGAGTAACGGTTTTGCCGTCGTAAGCCTCAAAATTATCCTTGATATCCTTTGAATAAGCGTCTCTATCGAATTTTACTTTTTCATAAGGGTTTTTCCCGGACTTAATTAGTTCGTCCAGTTTTCCTCTACGAATAGCAATAAGTTCGCTAATATCTTCTTCAGTATTTACAGCGTTTACCTTTTCTTTTTCCATTTTTCCTCTATTTTATCTTTAAAATCTTTACTTCTAGCGTTCCACCCGGGGTTGCAACTGATATTTCTGCGCCTTTCTTTTGTCCAAGAAGCGCTTTTCCTAGCGGTGATTCGTTACTAATTTTGTTTTCGTCAAGGTTGACTTCGGCTGCACCTACGATTTGGTACTCCACTTTTTCGTCAAACTCCTTGTCGTAGATTTGAACGGTACTACCTATTGATACTACCTTTTTGCTTAGCCCCTCGGAATCGATAATTTGAACTTTGTTAAGTTTCTCGTCGATTTCGGAAATTTCTTGCTCGATTTCCATTTGCTCGTTTTTAGCAGCGTCGTACTCTGCGTTTTCACTTAAATCGCCAAAGCCTCTTGCAATTTTGATTTTTTCCGAAACAGCAGGTCTTGCCACGCTAACCAAATAATCGTATCTTTCCTTAAGAGCGTTTAACCCTTCTTGAGTTAACCATATAATTTCTTCTGCCATATTGCCTCCTATTTTGCCACCCGTTTTTACGAATAATATTACTTGACATTATAATAGATATATTTATAATTGTCAATTAGATTTTTTTGCCACGATTTTGCGCCCATATTCCAAAAAGCACTTTCTGTCCGACGATTTTTAAAAAAATTCCTTGCTAGGCAATAAAAAATACGGACTACGCTGTGTGCGTAGCCCGAAAATTTATTAAAGTTTAGGCTTTTTTAAGTGCGATTGCCTCTTTAACTGCCTTAACGATATCGTCAGCGGTTAGTTCGTATCTTGCGAATAGATAATCTTCCTTTCCAACCTCGCCAAACTGGTCTTTTACGCCGATTCTCTTAACAACGGTTGGTTTAACGCCTGCTAAATACTCGCTTACGGCACTACCTAAGCCGTTGATAATGCTGTGGTTTTCAGCGGTAACGATTGCGCCCGTTTCGGTTGCAGCCTTATAAACTGCCTCCTCGTCAAGAGGCTTCCAAGTGTGCATATCGATTACCCTAGCGTCGATGCCCTCTTCCTTCAATTTATCGTAAGCCTCAAGAGCAACAGGAACCATCATACCGCTTGCGATAATGGTAGCGTCCTTGCCGTCCTTTAAGGTTATGGACTTAAACAAATCGAACTCTAGGCTGTCGTCGTAAACCTTTTCGGTGATTTTACGGTACATTCTAATATAAACAGGTCCGTAATGCTCTGCAATTTGTGGCAACGCTTTTGCTACCATAGTTGCGTCGGTAGGCTCGAAAACTACCATAGTAGGTATTCCTCTCATAATTCCCATATCGTCAAAAGACATGTGAGTGCCGCCGTTTAATTGCGCAGAGATACCGGGGTCTGTGCCTACAAGTTTTACGTTTAATTTTGCGTAAGCAACGCTGATTTCTATTTGGTCAAGCGCCCTACGAGTTAAAAACGGAGTAAAAGTGGACACAAACGGAATTTTACCAAAAGTGCATAAACCTGACGCTACGCCTACCATATTTGCCTCGGCAATACCAACGTCGAAAGTTCTCTCAGGGAAAGCGTCCTTAAAAGGTTTCGTACCGGTTGCGGACATCAAATCTGCCTCCAAAACGCAAATTCTATCGTCCTTTTTTGCCATATCTATTAAAGTGTTACAATATGCTTTTCTTACTTCTACCGTATCTTTCATACCTATACCTCCTATTTGTTAGCCTCAATAGCCGCACGCCATACTTCCTCGGTCATATTCATATTATGGCAACTTACTTTGCCCTCACCCTCCGGGAATCCTTTTCCTTTGATGGTGTTTAGAATAATTGCGGTTGGTTTGTCAGCGCTCTTTTTTGCGGTGTTGATAGCGTCCACTATTGCCTCGATATCGTGACCGTCCACTTGGATAGCGTTAAATCTAAATGCGGTAAACTTAGCCTCCATATCCTCAATGCCGTTTACTTCCTCAACCGTGCCGTCTATTTGCATCTTGTTGTTGTCTAGCATTACGATTAGGTTGTTTAGTTTTTTGCTACCTGCTAGCATTAGCGCTTCCCATACTTGACCTTCTTGGCTTTCGCCGTCGCCGATGATTGCGTAAACGTTGCAAGGGTTTTTGTCAAGTTTTGCTGCAAGAGCCATACCAACGGCAGCAGATATACCTTGACCAAGGCTACCTGCGGTCATATCGATACCGGGAGTCTTATTTTTGTCAACGTGAGAAGGCAAATTCGTTCCCGGTTTGTTTAGGGTATAAATCCAGTCTCTGTCGAAAAATCCTTTTTCAGCAAGCGTTGCGTACAAAGCAGGGCCTGCGTGACCTTTACTTAAAACAACCCTATCCCTATCCGACTTTAACGGGTTTTTAGGATCTACGTTTGCAGTTTCGTAATAAATTGCCGTAAGAGCCTCTATAATGGACATACTTCCACCGATGTGACCTACGCCAAGCGTACCAATCATTTCAATGGTAGTGTTTCTTATCACTCTGGCTTGTTCTTTCAAAAAATCTAATTTCGCTTTATCCATAAATCTTCTCCTTATAGATTTCATTAACTAAATTATAACATAAAATTTTTCTTTATCAATAATATGCCCGTTTTTACTAGGTTTTTTTCGCCCGTTTTTGTATTTTTTCAATATTTTTTTTAATTATTTTTTGCCTACCTAAATATTAGCGATTTTCACGGATTTTTCACTAAATTTTTTGGTGCGAAATTGTGATTTTTTTGACGAATTAAATAAAAAAAGCCACTCAATGTGGCTTTAACAGTATATATTCAAAATTTAACGGTTCACTTGGTTTTCCGCTTTTCCACCCAGCCAACTTTTAACGTTGTTTAGTGCAATATCGTACAGCCTTTTTCTTGTTTCAAGGCTTACCCAAGCAATATGAGGGGTGATTATCACGTTTTTTGCGTTTAGCAACGGGTTATCCTTTTTCATAGGTTCTTCGCTAATTACGTCGCAAGCAAACGCCCTGACTTTGCCCGAGTTTAAAGCATTTTTCATATCTTCCTCGTTTACAAGTCCGCCTCTTGCCGTGTTGATAATTATCACGCCGTCCTTCATTTTGCTTATCGTTTCTTTGTTTATCATTTCCTTGTTTTGCTCGGTAAGTGGCAAATGCAAGGTAATTATGTCGCAAGTACTATATAATTCTTCAAGGTCAAGATAGCCCTCGCCCCTATAACTACGAGAATAAACGTGCACCTCCATACCAAACGCTTTGGAGATTTCCGCCACCCTCTTGCCTATATTTCCGTAACCGATAATACCGATTTTTTTGTTTTTAAGTTCGGTTAGAGAGCCAAGCCAGTAGCAAAAGTTGATGCTGTTACACCAGTCGCCAGCCTTTACCGACCTGTCGTGCTCGCCCACTTTCGTGGTAATTTCTAGTAGTAGCGCAAAGGTGGTTTGAGCCACGCTATCGGTGGAATAATTAGGCACGTTGGTCACCACAATACCCTTTTGCTTAGCGTACTCAACATCGATATTATTGTATCCCGTTGCAAATTCGCCCAAGTATTTTAGGTTTGGCAGCCTGTCTATTACGCTTTTGTCAAACACGCATTTATTAGTAAAAATAGCATCGGCGTCCTTGCCTCTTTCTAAAACTTCCTCCGCCGTAGACCTTGGATAATACTCAAAATCGCCAAGCGCCTTAAAGCCGTCCCAACTGATATCCCCCGGGTTAAACGCCTCGCCGTCCAACACTACAAATTTCATTTTCTCTCTCCTATGCTAAAAAATAGTACGCCTTACAGTACTTAGCGCCCGAACACTTTTTTAGTTTTAGTCTTTAATTCTTAATTTATATTTTCTATTTTCTATTTTCTTATTTCTAATTTTTTATTTCTTATTTCTAAATACATATTACGTATTATTTAATACTTAAAACTTAATGCTTTGTATTTAGCGTTTAGTGCTTAATGCCTAATACTTAATGCTTACTGTTTAGTACTTAATGTTTAGTGCTTATTATCTGTTACCAAATACTTAATTATTTATTGCTTTTAAGTAGTATTAAATATAATTGTAAATTACGACATATTCTAAATTTAATTATAAATTAAGTGCCGCAAAATAGCAATTATTCTTACGTGGTATAAGAAAAAACAACTATTCTCCCCGCAAAAATCATAAAAATGCCCGCACTCGCCTTTAAAAATATAAGGTGTTTTACTCCAAAATCACCCAAAAATCAAAATAAAAATGCACCTCAAAAAGTTTTACGTTTCCGTATAACTCTTGAGATGCAATTTATTTGTATTTATATTCTATAGTAGGATATTTCTATAGTAGAATTGCTTGAATTCTTGACATATAGTCGTTTAGTACTGCGCTGTACTCCGGAGAACCAATCATGGTGATATATCCTTTTTCAGCACTTTCAACAAACGGAACAGTACCGCCAACGACAGCAAGACCACCGTCTAAGTCTCTGAAGTGGAAGGTAACGAAAGGTCTTCTTCTCTCGTAGATACCACGTCCGCACTTAGATTGACCTGCTTGAACCATCAAGTAGCACGCAACGTCAGGATTCTCCTCAGGGCCAACGATAAATTGATAAACCCTCTTAGGTTGTTGCATCCACGCTCTGTACTCCTTAATTTGAGGATCGTCGTACTTGTCTGCAAGTTTGTTGTAAACTGATAGTGCAGAAGATACCATGTAAAGCGATAACTTTAATTTCATCTTCTTGTCGGCTTCGGTCTTAGGGTTGAACGAAGGCATCATTTTGGTTAAGCCTAAGAATAGTTTGGTAACTACTTTTAGGAACAAACCAGCGTGACCTTTGAACAACGTTTTAACGATAGCGCCAACAATAGCACCATTCATTGCACCGGTAAACATACCGCACATATCTTTGATAGTTTTGAATTCAAAATTGATAGTTGGCTTACCATCATATTTGCCTTGTTTAACGTCAAGACATTGAGTTGGCTCTTTTGAACTGTCAAAAACAAGATATGCACCAAAATAATCTTCACCTTGCTCCGCTGCACCTACTTGTACTACGGCGTCAACGCCCTTAAAAGCCTCTGATACTTTTGGGTCGTCGGCAACAAGCACTTTCATTACAGGGAAAATCGAGCGAAGGATTAATTCTGCTTGAATTTTCTCATTTTGTGTTGCCATTTTTATACCTCATCCTCCCAAACTTCGTCTGCTTCAAAGTCTCTGTTCATAACTTCTCTTACCTTGTCGGCAATACCGTCTGAATCTAGTCCATAGTAAGCATACAAGTCTTCCGGGTAACCGATTTGAGCAAAGCAATCAGGAATACCAACTTTGGTAAATGCGCATCCTTTTCCGCTTTCGGCAATAACTGCTGCAACAGAATCACCAAGACCACCGATAACGTTGTGTTCTTCAACGGTAACGATTCTTCTGGTGTCGCTAACTGCTCTCATAATAGCCTCGGCATCGATAGGTTTAATAGTATGCATATTAACTACTCTAACCTTAATCTTGTCGTATTTTTCTAGGTCTTGTGCTGCTTGAACTGCTTGACGAACACAAATACCGCAAGTAATAATAGTACAATCTGCGCCATCAGGATCGATAACGGTTTTAGCCTTGCCGATTTCGAAAGGAATATTGTCGGTCTCAGGACATGGAAGTTCGAAACCACGACCAATTCTTACGTAGCAAGGACCGTCTTTCTCAACGATTGCTCTTACTGCTTGACCGGTTTCTTCACCGTCTGCCGGAGCAATTAAGGTTACGTTAGGGAATGCCTTAACGATAGAGAAGTCCTCAGTACAGTGGTGGGTTGAACCTGCTGCACCAAAAGAGATACCGCTGTGAGTAGCAACTACTTTTACGTTTAATTTTTGGTAGCAAATATCAGTTCTGAATTGCTCGCCTGCTCTCATACATGCAAACGCACCGAAAGTAGATGCGAAAGGCAAGAAGCCAACTTTAGCAAGACCTGCTGCTACACCCATCATATTTTGCTCTGCAATACCTACGTTGATAACTCTGTCCGGGAATGCTTTTTCAAAAACACCCATATTAGTAGATTTTGCTAAGTCGGCAGTTACGCCAACAATTTTATCATTATTTCTTGCAAGTTCGGTCATTACACGTCCGTAGATTTCACCAGGGGACATTGTATTCGCGTCATATACGTTCCAAGAAGTTCCGGTCGTTACTTCTGCCATGGTTATTTATCCTCCTCATACAATTTTAGAATATTTTCTTTAGCGGCTTTTTGTTGGTTAGAGTCTAGCGAACAGTAGTGGCTAATAACTTTACCTTCAAGTTCTCCGCCCAAAGTCTTACCTTTGATAGTATCAGAAATAATCAAGGTAGGCTTGTCGGTTGCAGCCCATGCTTTTTCAAGAGCAGCGTCGATTTGATCCATATCGTGTCCGTTAATCTTGATTACGTTGTAACCAAATGCAGCAAATTTATCAGCAAGTGGCTCAAGTTTCATAACGTCCTCGGTGTTACCGTCGATCATGTAGTGGTTACGGTCAACGATTACAACTAAGTTGTTTAGTTTGTAGTGGTTAGCGGTCATGCTTGCTTCCCAGTTACTTCCCTCGTCGCACTCGCCGTCGCCTAGCATTACAACAACTTTGAAGTCCTTTTTCAACATTTTAGCGCCGATAGCCATACCAACAGCCATAGGTAAGCCGTGTCCTAAAGAACCGGAAGATGCGTCGCAGCCTGGAATTTTGTTACTATCCGGGTGCATTCCGAATGGAGATTTGAAGTGGTTGAAAGTTTTCAAGCCCTCTTTATCCATAAAGCCCTTTTTCATAAGGGTTGGAATGTAACCTAATGCACAATGGCCTTTTGATAAAATAAATCTATCTCTGTCCTCCCATTGAGGATTTTTAGGATCTACTTTTAAGTATTTGAAATACAATACGGTTAGCATATCAATCATACTCATAGAGCCACCAACGTGAGCACCGCCGGCGTATCCCATGGTATCAATGATGTCTAATCTTAAATCTTTGGCAATCTCTTTTAAGTTTGCCCTTTCTTCGTTTGATAACATAGTTTCCTCCTATATATTACAATTTATTGTTTTGTTTAACTACTTTGTAAGCCTCGTCAGCGATTTCCAAAGTCTTTGTTACGTCAGCGTCAGATAATGCGCAGTTTACGAACAAGTTGTGGTGGTTGTGAATCATGATGCCTCTTTTTACCATTTCAGCAACCCATTGTTGATGAAGAACGGTTGAAGGATCGTTTTCAAGTCTGATATAAGGCATAGATAATATACCGGTAACAGCAAGGTCAAAGCCGTTTTCCTTAGCAACTCTTTGTAAACCTTCTTTACCAAATACTTTTTCGCCTTGCGCTTGCATTAGTTTAGCACCGTCGATTTGTTTTAACTTGTTGATACAAGCGATACCTGCAGCAAACGGAACTGCACTCATCCAGTAAGAACCCGTCCAGAATACGTCTGAAACAGCCGCTTTCAATTCGTTAATACCGCATAGGCAAGAAACGTTGTAACCGTTTGCAAGTGCTTTACAGAAGCACATTAAGTCTGCTTTAATTCCAAAGAACTTATCAGAGCCGTTTAGGTCTAGTCTGAAACCGTTACGGATATCGTCCATAATCAAAACGATGCCGTTAGCAGTACATAGTTCACGAACTTTTTGCCAATATCCAGGAGCAGGAAGTTCGCTGTTTACCCAAGTAGACATTAGGTAAGGAGTAGCGATAAGACCTGCGATTTCGTCTTTGTGCTCTTTAATAGTTCTTTCTAGTTCTTCGATATCGTTCCAATGAATGTACATACTGTTTACTACGTCTTCCTCAACGATACCTGCATAGCCTAATTTTTGAGTCCAAGGAGATACACCGTGGTAGCAACCTTTGTACATAAGTATTTTCTTTCTGCCCGTTGCTGCTTTTGCAACTAAGCAAGCAAGGGAAGTAACGTCGTTACCGTTCTTAGCAAAGAATGCCCAGTCTGCCATATCTACGGTATCACACATAAGTTCAGCAAACTCTAACACCTTGTAAGAAGGGGTGGTGATACAGTCGCACTTTTTAATTTGCTCGATAGCAGCGTTATCAACGTCGTCATCGTGGTAACCAAGAACGTTTGGACCGTATGCGCACATATAATCGATATATTCGTTACCGTCTACGTCCCACATGTGAGAACCTTTACCGTGGTCCATAAACATCGGGAACGCACTTACGGGAATAGCACAGCAGTTAGAAGGACCTTGGTGTCCGTATACGCCCGTAGGAATTACGTTTAACGCTCTTTTAAATAATTCTCTTGATTTAGTATAATCGTTAATTTTTGTCATTGTAAAATCCTCCTATTAACCAACGTATTTGGAAACCAAACCTAATAGTTTGCTCATGTTATCAAGCATAGGGGTGTAGCCAAATAATGACAATTTCTCCTCGCCGATAGGGGTAAATACGTCTAGGTCGCCGTTTAATACTGCGTTTGCAGTAGCAACGTCTTCAAATTTCATGAACGCTCTGCCCTTTCCTGCCTCGCAGCCTTTGGTGGTGGTCAAATGACCTTTAGCGTCAATTGCTAGCGAGATACCAACGTCGCCTGCCGGGTCTACTATACTTGCTTGGATAATTCCCTCAGGAATACGTGCTGCAATAAGTTTTCCAACAGGATCGCTGTTAGCAATTTCGCTCATTGCGAAGAATGCGGTATAAGCAAGCAACGTAGTGCTAACCTTGAAATACTCCGGATCTTTACATCTCTCGATTCTTTCCTCTTTGGTAGGTTGCAAATAGTACTTAATTCTATCTGCTAAGCCCATAAATTCTTTTAGCAAGAAACCAACTTGGAATACGTTGTAGAAAATCGGAGCCGTTTTTTCACCGTCAATCAACTTGTTGAAGTGTTCAGGCGAAGTAAAATACAATTTCAAACTTGCTCCACACTCACCTCTAATAAAAGTGCAAGTACCGTTTTCGAATTTTAGCGTACCGATGCCAACTTGAGGAACGCGGAACTGAACGGACAACTTTTTGTCTTTTATTAAATCCTTACATACACTATCCATAGAGCACAAATCTTCGATATTTCTTAAAATAGCGAATAGATTAATGCGCGCTACCGTTACTGTGTTTTTCTCCATAAGAACATCCTCCTATTCTAGTGTTCAATATATAATCTATGCTACCATATAATTTACCTAATTTCAATATCTACTTTTAATTTTTTTGAAAAAATAAGAAAATTTTTTGAAAAAATTTTTGCTTATTAGTAGGTTTTTAACTAATATTTTTCGTTTGTAAAAATATTGCACTTATAGGTCAAATACATGGACATTTTTTTTACAAAATGTTATACTGTTTCTAACAAAAAAATATAAGGATACGGTTATGTTAAAATTAAGAAAAAAGGCAAAAAACAGCGATTTAACCGCTTGTTCTAATGTCGCAACCGCCACCCCTGAGGAATACGTTCCTCTTACCCCAAAGCAACACGTTAAAAACTTTTGCAAAAAATATTTTATCGACGCTTTTTCGGGCATGGCGCAAGGACTTTTTTGCACCCTTATTATCGGCACGATTATAAAGGAACTTGGCAAACTTATCTTAAAAGCAAACACTCCCGCAGGGCTTGCAGTCGGCAACGCACTTATCGTACTAGGTAGCATCGCTTCGCTTATGATGGGCGCAGGAATAGGAATAGGTATTGCAAAATCCTTAAAAGCCCCTAACCTCGTTATGTTCTCGGCAATTATCGCCGGTATGGTCGGCTCTTTTTCTATGAAGTTTGTGGACGGCGTATTTTGGACAAGCGGCACGGCAATAAGCACGATAGCACTTCTTCCCGGCAATCCTATCGGCGCTTACGTATGCACGGTGTTTGCCGTTGAAATAGCAAACAAACTAAGCGGCAAAACCAAAATAGATATTATCCTAATACCGTTCGTCGTATCGATTGTGTCTTTAATCTGCATTTACGTGGCTTGGCCTTTTGTAAAACTTGTGGACCTTATCGGTCTTGGCGTGGCAAAAGCAACCGCAATAACGCCGGCAGCAATGGGAATAGTAATCGCCGTCGTTATGGGAATACTTCTTACAATGCCAACTTCCTCGGCGGCTATTTGGATAGCAGTTGCTTCTCCTATCTTGTCTAATCCGGCAGCACACAGCGTGGCTGACGTAAACGCAATACTTCTAGCAGGTGGCGCTGCAACGGTTGGTTGTGCTTGCCACATGGTAGGCTTTGCAGTAACCAGTTACCGTGAGAACGGCTTTGGCGGACTAATTGCGCAAGGCATAGGCACGAGTATGCTACAAATACCTAACATTATGAAAAAACCTATTATTATGCTACCGGAGATTATCGCAAGTTTTATCCTTGGTCCTATCTCGACCTGCGGCTTTAAACTTATGTGTGGCGCAAGCGGTGGTGGTATGGGAACGAGCGGCTTCGTTGGAATTATCGACACTATTACGCAAAGCACCGCAAACGGATTAAGCCCTGCTATGATGTGGAGCGGAATTATCCTACTTATGATAGTACTTCCTGCCGTTATCTCCTTGATTTGCAGCGAGATTATGAGAAAATTTGGCTGGATAAAATTCGGCGATATGAAACTAGACTTCTAAAATTGATATAACTTTAAATACAAAAAGGCTAACGTAACGTTGGCCTTTTTCTTATTGTTTATAACTTCTTTTCTCATATTTATAACTTCTTTCCTCTCGTTTGCCTAAACTATGCTCCTCACCGCTAAACCGTTTTAGCCTCGTTACCCTTTATGCTTAACGGTTTTTAAGAGGTTAATTTGAGGTTATTTTAATGATTTACTTTACTAATATATATTATATAAAAAGAATAAGCGAATTTTTAAAACTCGCTTACTTATAAATTACGCTATTTGCCGTCTTTCCGTATTTACTATTTTTCCGTTTTCATTTCCTCTAAGATTTCCTCTACAACGCCAAGGTATCTATTAAAGCGTTTGGTAAATTCCTCTTGGCTTGGCAAACTGTCGTCCTTTTCGTTGTTAAAGTCCTTAGGGATATTGCGCATACTTACGCCGATTCCAACCGAATCCACACCTATAGAGCCGAAGTTTGTTGCTGCGTAGCCTTTGATTACGCCCGTTTCCTTGTTTACGCCCTTAGCGTTTATTCCCTCGTACACCTTTTTTGCAAGCCTGCCTTTGCTGTGCTTACGTTTGTACACGTCAAGGTATAGCGCCTCGTTTTCGTTTGCTACCGCCTCAAAGTTGATTGCCACGGCTTTTTTGTAGTCATCGTTTATCTTGAAGTGCTCCTTTATAAAAGCCCTAGAACCGTTCGCTCCGTCCGTTCCTCCGCCAAAGCAACAAAATACCACTCTCGTTCCGTCGCCGATAAGTTCCCTATGCTTGCTTAGGTAATCTACGATAGCCACGTTCATTCCCACGCCCGTTAGCCCGTACTTTACGTTTTTGCAATTCTTTTTGCCATAGCCGTAAAACGCAAAGCAGAAAATCATAAAAAATCCTATCATTATGCCCGTAAATATGATTAAACCTAGGTTGTTTATTCCTGCCGCAATCACGATTAAGCAGATAATTTCCACAAGCAACAAAATCATAGATATTATGGAAAATGCCTTTAAATTCACCTTGAACAGCCTCGTAAAGTTCCATTTTTTGCTGGTGGAATAATTAGAGGTAAGGATAAGCGTGTTTTTAGTAGCGCCCTTGCTTTTTATCTCGTTGACCACGTTAAACGACGTGGACTTTTTGTCGAAAAGCCCCACCATATCCACCTTAAAGAACATTCTGTCCATCATACCGATTACGCCCATTAGGTTGATAAACACGGCGGTTATCGGGCTAAAATAGTACACAAGCAACGTAAGTACGAAAAATGCGCCGTAAATAAGCATGCCGTAATTATAAGCAAAACTCTTTACGTAAAACGGCTCTAATTTGCCCTTTGTTTTAAAGGTTTCCTCCGTCCTTTTTAGCAAAAAGTTTGCGGTTTTTCTTTCGCCCTTGCTACCTAACAGCCTCGTTGGGTACGAATCCCTAATCTCCTCAGCAATTTCCAGCCCTCTTCTTACAGAGTCCCACGCAGAATCGCCCTCGTCCTCGTCAGGCTTTGTGATTTCGGTGATTTTACCCACACCGTCCTCTTTTTCTTCCTTTTCAGGCTCTTCTTTTGTTTCTTTATCAAAACCGTCGTGAAGTAAATTTTTTTCAGCCTCTTCCGTCTTGACCTTAAAGTCTACGATTTTTTCGTCCTTTTCGGCGGTGTTTTCAAAAATACTTGCGTTTACGTCTAAGTCCTGAGCGGCATCCGTGGTTTTATCGGGTTTTTCGGTAGGTAAAACGACGCTACTTTCAGCGTTAGTTTTGTTTAAGGCGTCTTTTCCCTGCCTTTTAACCTCTTTTTTCTCTTTCTTTTCCTGTTTGCGTTGCTCTTTAACTATGGCTTTTTCTTGTTTCGCTTTCTTTTTTTCTTCTTTTTTCTCGATGCGTTTCTTTTCTTTTTCTACACTCGCCATTGTTCACCTCGTCTAATCTGCTTACTGCTTTGACATTCGGTAATTTATTTTTCTTGTTTCTTTTGTGTTTTTGCTAGTTTTTTATCCCTTTTTGCCCCTTCTTTCTCCACTTTTTTTGCAAACCTTTCGTTCAAAATGCTGTCCAACTTCTTCATGTGAGGGGGTTTTTCGTGCTCTTCGGCTGGCGGCGGAGTTGGAGGTTCGGTAGGTCTTTGCGGAGGGCGAACGTCGTCCGTTCTTTCCTCTTTCACTCGGTTTACGTGCACGTCAAGTTGATTGAACGGTATTTGTATGCCGTACTTTCTGAAACTTTTTACCATTTCTTCCTTAACGCTCCAGTACACGTTCCAGTAGTCCTCGGTGTTTACCCAAAACCTTGCCTTAAACCTAATAGAACTCGTGCCGTAACTGTCAAGAAGCACTTGTATTCCGGGGTACGGCCTAACCTTTTTGTTAGAGTCCACCACCTCGTACATAGCGTCCTTTACAAGTTCCACGTCCGTGCCGTAGGCAACTTCCATCTCGATATCGATTCTTCTGGTGTCTTGCGTGCTATAATTAACAACCGCCGAGGTGTTTACCATATTATTAGGAATCACCACCGTTTTGTTGTCGGGCGTAACAAGTTCCGTCGACATTATTTTTATGCCGACAACCGTGCCACTATAACTGCCTATTTCCACAAAATCTCCGTTCTTAAACGGCTTGTTCACTATTATATTCAGCCCGTTTGCGATGCTGCTTAAAGTGTCCTTTAAGGCAACGGATAACGCCACGCCGAACATACCAAGCGACGCCGTTAGCGCCGTTACGTCTAGGTTTAGCACGCCAAGAGCAAGTATTATAACAGCCGCCTTTAATATGATTTTGGTAAGGCTAAGCACAAAGGATATTACTGCAATATCCATTTTGGTTTTATAAAGTACCTTCCTAAGCAGGTACATAACTATTTTTTCTACTAGGTAGCCTACTACTATTACCAGCAAAAACTTGCCCAGCATTACTCCGGCTTTTGGTAGCCACTCGACTATCTTTTGCCCAAAAGCATTCCAGTCCATAATTATTCTCCTAAATTAGCCTACTCGTAGAACAAGATGTCTGCATAGTTAGGGAACGGCCATTCCTTTTTGTCGCACAACATTTCCAAAGTATCGGCAAATTCTCTTGCTTTGTCCATTAGTTTGTTCACGTCTTCAGAGAAGAAGGTGGCTTGTTTTTTAGTATCCGTGATTTTCTCTGCGGTTTCTATTGCTTTTTCAAGGTCTAGGCTCACCTCGTACAATCCCTTTAAGTTCCTGTCGATTTTGCCTATAATTTCCTTGTGTACACCGCCTGCTTGCTCGTCTATCTTGGTGATAAACGTAGCCCTTTCGGCAAGTTTGCCCTCGTATTTAAGTACTACCGGCATTACTTGTGTCTTTATCATAGATAGCATGGTGTTTGCCTCTATCCTAACCGTCTTGATATAGTTGTCAAGATAAATTTCACGCCTGCTTTCTAGTTCCTTTTTACTAAACACGCCTTGGTTGTGATATAGTTTTACAACTTTAGGATCAATCATCACGTCGTAACAATCCACACTACTCTTTAAGATAGGAAGTTTCCTTTCCTTTGCCATGTCGTACCATTCTTTAGTATAGTTGTTTCCGTTGAAAATAATCTTTTTGTGCTCTTTAATATTCCTAATTATTATCCTAGAAGTAAGAGCGTCAAGGGTTTCGCCCTTTGCTAAGCCCTCCTCGATTTCGGTGCACATTCTATCTAGCATTTCAGCCGTAATGGTGTTTAGCACGATATTTGGGGTAGCCAAAGTAACCGACGAACCCACCATTCTAAACTCGAATTTATTGCCCGTAAACGCAAACGGCGACGTTCTGTTCCTATCCGAATAGTCCTTCTTTAATTCAGGAAGAACGGATAGCCCGATTTTTAAGTATTCCTTTTTCCTTTGTCCGCTGGTAGTACCTTGCTCTATGCTGTTTAGGATATCTTCGAGCATTTCGCCGATAAATACCGATATAATGGTAGGAGGCGCTTCGTTGCCGCCTAGTCTTTGGTCATTACCGGGGCAAGCGCCACTCATTCTTACAAGATTTGCGTACTCGTCCACACCGCTGATAACCGCCAAGAAGAACAACAAGAATTGTTTGTTTTCAGAAGGCGACTTGCCGGGCTCTAATAGGTTTTGTCCGTCGCTGGTTGTTAGCGACCAGTTGTCGTGCTTTCCGCTACCGTTTACGCCCTTAAACGGCTTTTCGTGTAGTAAGCAAGCAAGGTCGTGCTTGTACGCCACCTTTTTCATCATTTCCATTATGATTTGGTTTTGGTCGGTAGCAATGTTTGCGGTTGAGAAAATCGGCGCTAGTTCGTGTTGGCTAGGCGCTGCCTCGTTGTGCTCGGTTTTTGCGTAGATACCCAACTTCCAAAGTTCCTCGTCAAGTTCCGCCATAAAACGAGATACCCTCTCCTTAATAGATGCGTAGTATTGATCGTTCTTTTCTTGTCCCTTAGGCGGCTTTGCTCCAAACAGCGTTCTGCCCGTAATTTTAAGGTCGTCACGCTTTAAGTAGTCCTTTCTGTCGATTAAAAAGTACTCTTGCTCTCCGCCGACGTTTGGATATACGTTATCCACTTCCTTCCCTAGAAGTTTTAACATTCTTTTTGCTTGCCTGTTTATCGCTTGCATAGAGCGAAGTAGCGGGGTTTTTTTGTCTAGCACGTCTCCGTTATAGGAGCAGAATGCGGTAGGAATGCACAATACTCCGTTAGAGCCCTCGCTCTTTTTGATAAACGCCGGGCTAGAACAATCCCACACGGTGTAGCCTCTTGCCTCGAACGTTGCCCTAATTCCACCGGACGGAAAACTGCTTGCGTCAGCCTCGCCTTTTGACAAACTTTTTCCGCTAAAAGATAATATAGGCTCGTGCTCGCTGTCAAAATCCAAAAAACTATCGTGTTTTTCGGCAGTAGTACCCGTTAGAGGTTGAAACCAATGCGTGTAGTGAGTAGCGCCGTTTTCGGTAGCCCACTCTTTCATACCTTGCGCAACCTTATCGGCAAGTTCACGGTTTAGTTCAGTCCCTTTGTTGTCTATTACCTCTTTTAATTTTAGATACGTTTCCTCGTCTAAGTACTTTTTCATTACTTTATCGTTAAAAACGTTCACTCCGAAAAACTCGGTTATTTTGTGATCCTCGGTTAATCTCTTCATATTATCCTCTTAGTCGTTTAATAATTCTACAAATTCTTGTGCCGCAAAACTCATATTAGTGTCTTTTAGCGTAATTAGTCCTATGTTTCTCTCGGGTAGTTTGTTCACAAGCGGGACTTCGAACAAAGTGCCTTCGTCCAAGTCCTTTTTAACAAACTCTCTTGTAACAAGCCCTATTCCGTATCCTATTCTTGCAAAATCGGCAACCAGTTCCAAACTGCCAAGTTCTATCGCAGGTTTTAGGCTTGCGCCATTGCTTTCGATATATTTATCCACCTGCTGCCTCGAGTTTGACAGCGTTTCTAGTATAACTAGCGGAAACTCATTAAGTTCTTCAAAAGTAAGCGGATGATTGATTTTTCCCTTAAATTCGCCGTCGCAAACGAATATATCCTCCGTTTTGATTACGGGCTTAATATCAAGGTAACTATCGGTAACGGGCAGGTTTACAAAACCTATATCCACCTTACCAGTCTTTAATAAACTTATGGTCTCCTTAGAAGTACGGTTGGTAACGTTGAACATAACGTCGGGGTAAAGTTTGTGATATTTTTTAATAATCGGCAACAAGTAGCCCTTGCAAATGGTGTCGCTTGCGCCTATATTCACCAAGCCCGTGGAAATGTTTTTCAGCCTACTATGTCTGTACTCTGCCATATCGATTAGTTCGGTGGCTTGCTTAACGTAGTCGTACACCATTTTGCCTTCCTTGGTTAGTTCCATACCCTTCGTGGTACGGTTGAACAGTTTACCGCCTAGTTGCTCCTCCAGTTGCTTTATGGATTTTGAAATTGCCGGCTGCGACAAATACAACTCCTTAGCCGCTTTGGTAAGTGAGCCGCTATCTGCAACTTTTACGAACACTTTGTACAATTCGAAATTTACTTTCATACACTATCCTATTTTCTCATATCCGTATAAAAACTAGTTATATCGTATTTTGTTGATTTTCCCTACTAATGCCATTATAATGTAAACGTACGGAAAAATCAATAAAATATTTTATATTAAGCGTTAATATATATAATATATAGCAATATTAAAGGAGAAAATAATGAAAAACGTTGGCGTAATATCGAGAGGAATTAAAGCACCTATTATCAAAAAAGGTAACGACCTTGTTCAAATCGTCGTTGACAGTTTGCTTAGCGCAAGTAAGGAAGGCGGTTTTGAGTTTCAAGACAAAGACGTTGTCGGCGTAACCGAATCTATCGTTGCAAGAACGCAAGGCAACTACGCTACTATCGACCAAATAGCAAAAGACGTAGCAGCCAAAACCGGTAGAGGCACAGTCGGTCTTGTTTTCCCTATTCTATCACGTAACCGTTTTGCAACTTTGCTTAAAGGAATATCTCAGGGCGTAGACAAACTAATTATCCAACTATCCTACCCAAAAGACGAAGTTGGTAACGCTCTATTCGATACCGAACTGGTTGACGAACTAAAAATCAACCCATACAGCGACGTTTTCGTAGGTGACGAAATTTACAAGACTTTTGGCGAAATAAAGCACCCTTTCACAGGTATGGACTACATCAAAATCTACAAAGAAGTTGCTCCTAACTGCGAAGTTATCCTTGCAAACAACATCACCGAGATACTTAAATACACCGATAAGGTTATCACCGCAGATATCCACACCAGAAAAAGAAGCAAACGCATACTAAAAGAGAACGGCGCAAAAGTAGTGCTTGGTCTTGACGACATTCTAAACGCTTCGGTTGACGGCAGCGGCTACAACGATTTTTGCGGGCTTCTTGGCTCTAATATGGCTACCGACACCAGCGTAAAACTTTTCCCAAGAGATTGCCAAACTTTCGTAGATAGCGTTCACGATTTGCTACTTGAAAAAACCGGCAAAAATATCGAGGTTATGGTGTACGGCGACGGCGCTTTCAAAGATCCTGTTGGCGGAATTTGGGAACTTGCAGATCCGGTTGTAAGCCCTGCGTTTACCGAAGGTCTTGTTGGTACTCCTAACGAAGTAAAACTAAAATATCTTGCAGATAACAGCATCGGCGACCTATCAGGTGACGAGGCAAAAGAGGCTATTAAAAACCTAATCAAAACCAAGGAAAAGGACTTGTTTGCTAAAAACGAGAGCCTAGGCACTACCCCAAGAAGACTTACCGACCTACTAGGAAGTTTGTGCGACCTAACCAGCGGTAGCGGAGATAAGGGAACGCCTATCATTCTTATCCAAAACTACTTCACCAACTATGCTGAGGACTAATAAGTAACTACTAAACTTGGTTTAGTTATATTCAAACGTAATAAAGACGGCGATTGCCGTCTTTATTCATATTTCGTTTTGTTCGTTAATTATGTAAAATATTTTTCCGTGCCGTCGTCTATTTGCAACCGTTAAAGCCTGCCCTTACGCAAGATATTTCTCCCTGTTGTAACTATATATCCAACCTTGTTTCGCCTTTGGTTTTCTCCACCTCTTTTCCCCTTGCTTTCTCTCTCTTTTCTTCCTATTCCCGCCTTATCTACCCACTCATAATCACCCTTTCAATATTACAATCCCTCCGACGCTTTGCGCCACCTCCCTTTGCACAAGGGAGGCTTATTTAGATAAACCGAATCAATATTTAAAATATAAGTGAAGATTGATTGTATCAACTAAAATCTTTGTTTTTTAGCATAAGAGAGGCTTTTATTTTTTTCTATTTCCAACCTTATTTCTCCCTCTCGCTCCACCATCACAAACAACAAATTTATCCTTATTCCGCATCTTGCCCGCTTCTAGTAACCTCCAACTCTACCTTGTTTCCTTCTCTCTTCTTCCCTATAAAAACGGCCCCCTTGTGTAAAGGGGGCTGCCAGCCTGCTGGCTGGGGGATTGTTTCCTAGCAGTGCTACTTTTCGCTTTGAAAAGTAATGCTTAATTTTACTTATCGTAAGGCGGAATTTAAGTTTATCGGTGAAAATAAAAATACCTAAACTACCACTAAATACTGATAGTTAGGTATTTGAATTTAACTTTTACGCTAAGTGCTTCCGCTCGTTATTTCGTAAGGATTGCCTTTATTCTTCTTACGCCTGACGAACTACTTTGCTCCTTTACGATTTTGAAAGTTCCAAGGTCGCCGGTGTTTTTAGCGTGCGGCCCTCCGCAGATTTCCTTGGAGTAATCGCCTATGGTGTACACTTTTACAACGTCGCCGTACTTATTGTCGAAAATTCCCGTTGCGCCTATTTCCCTTGCCTTTTCAATAGGCATTTCTTCCATAATTACGGGCACTTTGTTTTGGATAGCCTCGTTTACGTAGTCCTCCACTTGCTTAATTTCGTCCGCCTCCATTTTTCTATCAAGGTTGAAGTCGAACCTTAGTCTTTCAGCAGTGATATTGCTACCTCTTTGGTTGGTGTTTTCGCCAAACAATTTTCTTAGTCCTGCCAGCATTAAGTGTGCTGCTGTGTGCAAATTCGTGGTTGCCTCTTGGTTATCGGCAAGTCCGCCTGCAAATTTTTGTTCTGCCCCCGCCTTTGACGCTTGCTTATGCTTTTCCTCGGCTTGCTTGTAGCCTTCCATATCCACCGAAAAGCCCTTTTCCTTTGCAAGTTCAACGGTCATTTCGATAGGGAAACCGAAGGTATCGTACAGCCTAAACGCAGTTTTGCCGTTCAATTTGCCATCCTTTACAAACCTTAGCACCTTTTCAAGTTCGCCCAAACCTTGTTGCAAGGTCTTTTGGAATTTGTCTATTTCCTTTTTTAGTTCGGTGACTACCTTTTCTGAGTTTTCTACAAGTTCAGGGTAGATATCCTTGTACTCGTCAATATACGCTTTTGAGATTTCCACAAGTTTGTCGCTTTCAAGTTCAAGCGTGCTTGCGTACCTTACCGCTCTTCTTATCAGCCTTCTTACAACGTAACCTTGGTCAACGTTGCTTGGTACAACGCCCTTTTGGTCGCCCATAATAAAGGTGACGGTTCTAATGTGGTCGGCAATGATTCTTATCGCCTTATCTGTCGGCTCATCCTCGCCGTATTTCTTACCGCTTAGGCTCTCGATTAGTTTGATTACGCCCGAAAATAAGTCGGTGTCGTACACGGATTTGTAGCCGTTTAGTATAGAGAGCGTACGTTCAAGCCCCATTCCGCCGTCCACGTTTTTTTGTTTTAGAGGCAAGAATTTGCCGTCCTCACGCTTGTCGTACTCCATAAATACCTCGTTCCAAATTTCAAGATATTTTCCGCAATCGCAAGCAGGCGAACACTCCTCACAGCACTTGTCCGTACCGTTATCGATAAACATTTCGGTGTCCGTACCGCAAGGTCCTGTTAGCCCTGCAGGGCCCCACCAGTTGTTCTCCTTTGGCAAAGCAAATATTTGCTCGTCCTTTACCCCGTGACTTTTCCAGCACTCTATTGCCTTTTCGTCCTTAGGTGCGTTCTCGTCACCGACAAACACCGTAAACGCTAGGTTTTCAGGGTTTATTTTCAACACGTCGGTCAAAAATTCATAACTATAATTTATTGCCTCTTCCTTGCCGTAATCACCCAGCGACCAGTTGCCAAGCATCTCGAAAAAGGTGCAATGACTTTTGTCGCCAACCTCGTCAATATCGCCCGTTCTTACGCACTTTTGCACGCTGCAAAGCCTTTTGCCTAGTGGGTGTGGCTCGCCTTGAAGATACGGTACAAGCGGGTGCATTCCTGCCGTGGTAAACAAAACGGTTGGATCGTTCTCGGGGATAAGCGATGCCGAGCCGATTAGTGCGTGCCCCTTGCTAATATAAAAATCGCAAAATGCTTTTCTTAGTTGGTTTGAAGTGATTTTTTCCATTTTTTCTCCTTAATACTTAACGTTATAGCAGTACACGAACCCCTCTAAGTTGTCGTTTTCGCTAACCGTAATTTCCTCTATATTCAACATATTCATAATATCTAATAGCAGATTTACACCGCCCTTAATAACCGGCGCTCTTTTCACGTCAAGACCTTTAAACGCCTTTATTTCTTCAAGCGGCATATTTTCAAGCCTGTTTTTTAGGCTCTCCACCACAGTCTTTTTCAGTTTGTAGCCGTGCGTAATTTCGGGGTTGTACACCTCCATTTCTTCGGTGATAGCCACGATAGTACCTGCCGTGCCGCCTATTGCGTAGTACTCGTCCGCCTTTGGCACTATACCGTAGCCCTTTATCACGGACTGAATATACTCCTCCATATCTTCGCCGGAAGAAACCGCATCCTTTATCCTTACTATTCCTATCGGTAGACTACGCTTGTAAATAATCTCTTTATCGTCACCAACCACAATCTCGGTACTTGCGCCACCGATATCGATCACAAGGCTAACGCCCTTTACGTGCGCCCCGTAAAAGCCCATCTCCGCCTCTTTTTGCGCAGGGATAATTTGCACGGGTATCCCCGTAATTTCCTTTACTTTGCGGGCAAAATCCTCTCCGTTCTTGCTACTTCTTACCGCCTCGGTTGTGAAAATATAAGTAGCGTCCACGTCCTCTTTCTTTGCTTTGTTTGTAAAGTTTTCGATGGCGTTTATCGTCCTATTTACCGCATCTTCCTTTAAATATCCATCACGGCTTCCGCCGGCAAGCCCGGTAGTTTCCACGTATTTCTTTTTGTAATTTTTGCTTAGTAGCATCAGCCTAACCGAATTACTCCCAACGTCTATAACTGCTATCAACCTGCACCTCGTTATCTAGTATATTTTATAATACTTTAATATTATAGTCAAGCAACCTGCCACAAGCAAAGCGTTTTACAAAAGTTTTTGCTACTTTAATTTGTTAGCGCTCCTAATAACTGCGGCGATTTTTACTAAAAAGGCTAAACCTATCATATACCCTAGCCCGTTTGCATACCATTTTGTAGAGGTATTTTATGGAACATAGCGTACATATTACAAACAAAATTGCAGTAAGCGGCGTAAAGAAAGTGGTGTCCTACTCAAAAACCAAAATTGTACTTAAATTAGAAACTAATCACCTTGTTATAGACGGTGAAAATCTTGAACTTTTTAAGATAGACACCGTGGGTGGAGTTATCGAGGCAAACGGCACAATCAAGGCTTTACATTACCAAAACGGCGCGTTAAACGGCGGTTTTGTTAAAAAACTGCTTAAATAATGGGGCAAAACATTGCAAGCGAAATCACCTTTGGACTAATCTATTTTGTCTTTGGCGTGTTCTCTGCTTTTCTTTTTTTCGGGCTTAGCGGATTAGGTAAATACTTTGCTTTTCCAAGGCTAATCACCGCCCTACTTGACGTAGCCGCTACACTAATTTGCTTTGCCTTGTTTTTTTGGTTTTTCGTTTACGTTCAGGACGGCATAACTAGGTTTTACGAGGTGGTATTCTTTTTGCTAGGCATCACCGTCTACGTAAAAGTAATAAGGGATTTTTTGCTTAAACTTACTAATAAAATCAAAAAAAGTTGCCCTACTAAAATAAGGCAACTATTTTGTAAAATCAATAATTTTCTTAAAAGATAACTTACAAATACTTTTCCATTTCCTTTTTGCTTATTAGCAAAATTTTTCTGTACTCGCCCGAAATTACGGGGATTTTCTCTCCGTTTTTATTAAGAAGATTTTCCATAACCGCAAGTTCTTCCAGCCCTTTATCAGCGCCTCTTACAAGCATTTTGGCAACTTTTTCTTTCGTCCTATTCACCTGCATACGCATTTTCATTACGCATTTTGCCATAGCCCTAACTTTTTTTAGGTCGTCGAGTTCGCTTACGCCCATTCTTTCTAGGATAAGTTTTGCCTTGCCTTTAAGTTTGTAGTATCTGTTTTGTTGCCTAACGAGAACGTCTAACATCTCCTCGTTATCCACGTAATCTTTTAGGTTTGTAATGCTATCCGCCGCCATACTACACCCCGAGTACACGGCTTGAATTAGTTTGTCCGTTTCCATATCCACCTCTGTAATAGTATTTACAAAGCGTGGATAATTATTCTTTAAAACTTAGTGTAAGTAGTCACTGCCTTAGGCATATCAAAAGTGGTTTCGTCCTCTTGGCAAGTATAGGATAGCGACTTGTTGTTATTGTGGAAAGTATCGGTAGTTAGGAAGAATTGATCGGTATATCTTTCATTTTCCACAAGCCCTAACATACTAGAACCTCTTTGGTCACCCCACGTCGTATCCACCACGTACCAAGAGCCGCTTATTTGAGAATTTTTCGTTTTCAAGTACACTTTGTTCCAAGCGTGACCGCCTGCGTTTTGACCGGATTGCGTGTAGCACGTGCCCGTAACCCTAATACAAGGAATACCCTCGATAGCGCACATTAGTAAGTACGCCTTACTTCTTCCGTCGCAAACGGCAATTTGCTTACTAAACATGGTATTAGGCAAACTGAACACGCCCTCTAAATAGTACGCAGAATATTTAAGCGCTTCGTTTACCGACATATTACTTTCGGCAGCCTCGTAATCGTAAGTTACCTCATAAATAATCCAGTCGTAAATAAACTTTGCTTTTTGCAAATCGGTGGAACTATCCTTTACGTAAGTAGTAAGCACTTTTCGTGCCTCGGTGTAGATTTTGTCCGCCATACTACCCGGCACGCAATCAGGCTTAAACCCATTTGCAACTGCATCGTACAACTGCCCGCTGGTAGACACCGTCACCGTTTGTTGAATTTCGTCTATTTTAAAATTCCTTAAGTTTCCGCTTATCGCCGAATACGGCTTGTAACCCGTTTGATTTAGTTCTTTTTGGCTAGTTGTTTTTGTTGGAGTAACGGTAGGCAACGTAGTAAATTTGTACGTGCTCTCTCTATTTAGCATGTTGTTTTGAAGTTGATAACCTGAAAAACTTCCGCTATATCCTGCCCTGTAAAACGCCCTCGATATAGAATCTCTTGACGAGCCGTTTATTTTCGTGGTTACGCTAGAAGTTGCATTGCCGCTTTTATCCACGTACTTATAGGTGTCGCCGCCAAATAGCCCTCCGCTAAATAGCACCCAGTATTTTTCGCCTTTGTACGCACCGCCGTTATCCGACCAAATATCTTGCATACGAGAGTCTACGTACAATTTGATTTCAGTTTTATTATATAAGAAACAGTATTCAAGCACGGCGTCTAAGTCGCTTTGGCAAGTTACGTACCTGTTCACGCTCCTGCCGTTTATCATGCCGATATGTTGAAGCGTGTCACTACTTATGCTGCTGCTTGTGGACGGAATGGACAGCACGTTAGATTTCACTCTGCCGTCCTCTGTCGTGCAATATACGTGGTATTCGCCTATTTCCTCTTGGCAATTTAGGTTGTAAACCTTGCCGCTACCCGTAACTTTACTTCCGTTTACGTACCATTTAAGTTTGCCTGCGGCTGTGCTAGGGTATATATTCGCCCCAACTTTTATAATGTCGCCTCTGTTATTTTTGCCTAGGATTACGTCGCTTTCCTCGTTATCGAACACGTCGTCCTTGCTTGCCGTAATTTTTAGGTTTGCAATCTCGCCGCTACCTATTAAGTAACTAAATTCGTTGGATTTTACGCCCGCAACCGTTACCGTAGCCTTTAAAGTGTAATCGCTTGTCGTGTCTATCTCTATATTAGCGTCGTGGTCGTCGATATATATTTTCACCTTTCCGCCGTTATTTACTGCGGAAAAATTGATATCAACGCTCGTACCCGTCACGTCGTGTCTTTCCCACTTGAAAGATTGATTTCCCGTGCTAGACTCGTACTCCAAGTTAAGCGTTGCAATTTGGTTAGGCATAGAGTACTTATTCCAACTAGCAGTAAGTGTTATCGGCGATAGGCTGTCTAGCGCCTGCGTTTCGCTACTAGGGGTTAGCATGACGCTATCCACCACGGCGTATACGCTTTCCAGTTCAAGTGATTTCTTAATCACCCTACCTTCCTCGGTAAACGATACGGTAAACTTGTAATGCCCTTTTTCTTTAATAAAGAAGGTTGCGTTTAGCCCCGTTTCGCTCTTCACTTCTTCTGCTCCGCTATTAACGCTAACCGTCCATTTTGCCTTTTGGCTATTGTCCACCTTATCGCTTAGGCTAGCATACACCGTTAAGTCTTTTCCCATCACCAAGGTTATAGCGCTCCTTGTAAGAGTGATTTTATCCTCGGTAAGTTTTTCGTAAACGTACGCATATTGCTCGCCGCTTATCGTGGTTTCTATTCCTTTTAAGAATATGGTGGCTTTTGCCGTAATTTTCTTGTAAACGTCGGTATCGGGTGCAAAACTAATTTTGCCTTCCTTATCGCCATCCGCCTCTTTCACTTTTACGCCGTTTTCAAATATCTCCCACTTAAACGACACGGTGGTAGGATCTTGCGAATGCAAGCCGTTTCTTAAAGCCGCCGCATTAAACGTCACCTCTTTCTTTTCGTTGCCCACGTACTGTTTTTCGTTTTGGCTAACAGTCACGCTTACTGAATTTGGCTCGCCATAAGTTACGGTAACCTTGGTAGTCGCTGTCTTTTTAAAAAGTTTCGTAGTTGCAGTAACGTTTGCCTCGCCCACCTTTAACGCTTTGATTTTGCCGTTGTCGTCCACCGACACCACGCTACTATCGGACGAAGTAAACTCCACCTTTTTACTTAGATATATTTTATCCGGAAATTTTACGCTGATAAGTTCGGTATCCGCAACCTTTAAGGAAATTGCGTCACCGTTTTCTATTGAAATACTATCTATGTAGCAAAAATAAAATGCTCCACCGCCTATGCCTAGCAAAATAACTAGGACTAATATTACCGATATTATGGTAAGCGCCTTGTCAAATTTTCTATTATCCTTATCCATAGCATCCTCTATTTATTTTTATTTTATATCACTATTTTCTATCTGTCAATAATAAAAACTGTTAGCAATTTTTAATATATATGTTATAATAAATATAACTACAACAACAAGGAGAGATAATGTTAGACTTTTTACCAAACTTGTTATCTGCAATGAGTAAAGACGAGGCAAGGCAAATCAGCCCCCTTGTTCTTGCTTTTATCGGGGACGGAGTGCAAACTTTGTACGTTAGGACAAAACTTGTGATGACCTCCACCCTGCCTCCAAACGAACTGCATAGGCGCACCACAGAGGAAGTGAAAGCCGTGTCGCAAGCAAAAAAAATCAAAGCCTTGCTTAATGTTCTTACCGAGGAGGAAATGGCTGTGTTTAAACGGGCAAGAAACAGCAACGTTCAGTCAAGCGCAAAAAACGCCAGCCTTGCCGATTACAAGCAAGCAAGCGGATACGAGGCGGTGATAGGCTACTTGTACCTTACCGCAAACCACGAAAGACTAAATTATCTTTTACAATACGCACAGTCGGAGGATGAAAAATGAGCCAAGTAAAACCTTTTGTAACCTTAATCCGTTACACCGAAAACCCTGAAGAAACTATCGCACTTGCCGCAAAACTTTGTTACAGCGACGCCGATATAGTCGACCTAAAAAACGCTACCGAAAGCAAGGACAACGCAAAATTTATTGCTCGTCTACTTGATATGGGGCACTTATCCGCTTTTGAACACGCTAGTTTTACCTTTGGTATCGAGGGCGTATCAAGAGCCTTACTTGCTCAAATCACCCGCCACAGAATTGCAAGTTTCTCCGTAAAAAGCCAACGTTACGTAAGCGCTACAAAAAGCGAGGGAGAAACCTTTAACTACGTTATTCCGCCCGCAATCGAAAGGCTTGGAAAGGACGCCGTTGAAAAGTTTAACAATCAAATGGCAACTATCCAAACATGGTACACCGAGTGGCAAGAACTGCTTGGCGGCAACAAGGAAAGCAGTAATGAGGACGCAAGATTCGTGCTTCCAAACGCCTCTGAAACCAAAATGGTGGTGACGATGAATGCCCGTGAATTACTTCACTTTTTCAGCCTGCGTTGTTGCAACCGTGCTCAATGGGAAATCAGAGAGGTAAGTTGGCAAATGCTACAACAAGTGATAGAAGTTGCGCCAAACGTATTTAAAACGGCAGGTCCGGGCTGCGTGAACGGTAGATGCCCTGAAGGCGCAAAAACTTGCGGTAAAGCAAGCGACGTAAGACTAAGGAGAGATTCTCTAAATGATAATAGAAGGTAAAAACTCGGTAAGGGAACTACTTTCCTCTAACCGCAACGTAGAAAAATTGTACGTTGAAAAAAACAACTCTAACCACGAACTTGTGGAACTTACACAAAAAGCAAGGGCAAAAAAGATACCCGTTTCCTTTGTGGACAAGTTCGTTCTTGACAAAAACTCGGCAACGAAACGTCATCAAGGCATACTGGCAATCACCGGCGAATTTACCTATGATACGCTAGAAAACGTGTTTTATCAGTCAAAATCGGCTGGTAAACCCTTGTTTTTGCTAATATTAGACGGTATTGAAGATCCGCACAACCTAGGTAGCATTATCCGTGTGGGAGAGTGTTGCGGAGTGAGTGGTATCGCCATCCCAAAGCACAGAGCCGTTGGCGTAACCGACACCGTAGCAAAGATTAGCCAAGGGGCAATCGAGCACGTAAGCGTGGCAAAAGTAACTAATATTAACGACAGCATAAGGTGGCTAAAAGACAATTACGTAACGGTATTTTGCGCTGATATGGACGGCGAAAATATCTTTAACGCTAACCTAACCGGCGATATTGCAATAGTAATCGGCGGGGAAAACACGGGGGTAAAACCGCTTACCAGAAAACTTTGCGACGGGGCTATCTCACTTCCGCAGTTTGGCAAAATCAACTCGTTAAACGCTTCGGTTGCAACGGGAGCAATTCTTTACGAGGCTATCCGCCAAAGGACAAAATAATGAAAAGTTTTAAGGATTTAACGGACGAACAAATCGTAAGTATGGCAAAAACAAACCACAGCGCTTGCGATTACCTACTAAGAAAGTACAGTTTTTTGGTAATGAAAACGGCACGTACTTTTTACATAATAGGTGCGGACAGCGATGACCTTATTCAAGAGGGTATGCTGGGGCTTTATGGCGCAATAAACTCCTACGAAAGCGGTAAGTCCTCCTTTAAAACCTACGCAATTTCCTGCATACGAAACTCTATTTTAGACGCTATAAAGTCGGCAAACAGGCTTAAAAATCAGCCGCTTAACACCAGCGTAAGTTACAACAAGCAGGACGAAGTGAGGGGCGCTTTTTTAATAGACCTTTTCACAAGCGGTATAGATAGCGCAGAGACTATTGCCATTGAAAACGAACGATACGCAAACCTTATCAGCCTGATTTACACCACCCTAACCAAAAAGGAACTTGCCGTACTAAAACTTTATTTGGACGGACTAACCTACCAAGAAATTGCCTCCGCCCTAAGCCTTGACTACAAAAGCGTGGATAACACCATACAAAAAACCAAGAAAAAACTGCAAAAAAGCCTAAATATGCAATAAATTACCCGTTTTTTGCGGATAAATATGCAATTAGGGGTTGTTTTTGCTAGACAGAATATTACTTATTTAATATAATATATGTAAGTTTCAGTAGAATTTTCTACTGCCTTACCGAGAAATCGGTCATTAGTCCAAAAGGAGGTATTAAGATGAACAATTACGAATTATTGTACATTATCCAAAACGATCTTGAAGACGACGCTAAAGCACAAGTTGTAGACAAATACTCTGCTCTTGTTGAGAGTTTAGGTGGCGTTGTTGATTCGATAGATAAATGGGGCACTAAAAAGTTTGCTTACACTATCGACTTCAAAAACGAAGGATACTATGTATTGATGAACTTTAAAGCCGAAGCAACCGTTCCGGCTGAATTAGAGCGTAAAATGAGAATCGACGACGCTATCGTTCGTTCAATGTTATTACGCAAATAAGGGGAGAATTTATGAACAAAGTATTTTTAATCGGAAATTTAACAAAAAATCCAGAATTGAGCGCAACGCAAAACGGCAAATCTCTTTGCAGATTTACGCTTGCCGTTCAAAGAAAGTTTGCTAATTCGCAAGGCGTTAGAGAAGCAGACTTTTTGACCGTTACCGTTTGGGGTGCTACCGCAGATAACTGCGCTAAGTACTTAAAGAAAGGTAGCAAAGCCGCTGTTTGCGGTTCAATTCGTACAGGCAGTTTCGAGCAAGACGGCGTAAGAAGGTACACCACCGAAATCAACGCCGACGAGGTTCAATTCCTATCCACCAAGAACGAACTTGGCGAGGACGAATTCGAAGAACTTCCTTCTGCTCCAACCTCTTTCGGCGGCATGAAAGCCGTTGACGACGAGGAATTGCCTTTCTAATAATAAAGGAGTATTAAAATGAGCGAAGAAAAGAAAATCCAAAGAAGATTACCTAAGAAAAAGGTATGCGTTTTCTGCGTTGATAAAGTAGAAGAAATCGATTACAAGGACGTTGCTAAACTAAGAAAGTTCGTTACCGAGAAAGGTAAAATCGTTCCTAGAAGAATGAGCGGCGTTTGCGCTAAGCACCAAAGAATGCTTGCTACCGCTATTAAGAGAGCAAGAGTAATGGGACTTCTTCCTTACGATGCTGAATAATTAACAAAAAAACTAAGATACCCTTGTGGGTATCTTTTTTTTACGCTTTTTTGTTAAATAATGCTCCGCTCCCCGCAAAATTCCCCGTCTTTTCCGCTTATTGCGTTATAAAACAACCTTAATTTGCCCCTATCGGAGCGTTACGATAAAACAAAAAACGCCACTATTTTGTAGCGTTTTAGTGCGTTTTATTTTTTATTCGGGCTTGTTATTTTCCTCTAATGCTTTTGCTTCTTCCTTTTTCTTTTTGTTTTCCGCCCTCTTTTTATCCGTAAACTTGAACACGTACATTATCGTTACCAGCACGGCTACAACGATAATCATAGCCACCATGCCTTTCCAAAGTATGTCCGTTGCTTGTTGTACTGCCGTTGCCATTAAAACGTAGTTAAACATATCGCCCTCCTATAACATTATACTTAGTATAATACCGCCCGCTATTGCAGATGCAACTTGTCCTGACACGTTACAACCTATAGAGAACATTAGTAAGTGGTTCGTTCTGTCTTCCTCAAGTCCTAGTTTTTGCACCACTCTTGCCGACATAGGAAATGCCGAAATACCGGCAGCGCCTATCATAGGATTGATTTTTGTTTTTGCAAATAAATTGTACACTTTGCCCGCAATTACACCGCAAGCCGTGTCCAAAATGAAAGCCATTAAGCCAAGCCCCATGATCATAAGCGTTTCTAGTTTCAAGAAGTTTTCACCTCTCATTTGAGACGCAATACTTATGCCTAGTAGCAAAGTGATTAGGTTGCTAAGTACCTTTGACGCAGTTTCGGTTAAATTATCAAGTACTCCGCACTCTCTTATTAAGTTACCAAACATTAAGCAGCCAACTAACGCCACGCTCATAGGAGCGAACAAACCTGCCACCAAAGTGATAACTATCGGGAACAAAATCCTAGTGGTTTTAGATACGTTTGCGCTGTTGTATTGCATGTGAATGCGCCTTTCCTTTTTCGTGGTTAGGCACTTGATTACCGCCGGCTGAATAATAGGAACTAGCGCCATATACGAGTACGCCACCACCATAATAGGAGCAAAGTACTTACTACCAAGCACGTTTGCAACGTAAATAGAAGTAGGGCCGTCGGCAGCACCGATAATACCGATTGCGCACGCATCTTTAATATCAAATCCCATAGCGGCTGCAATCAAAATGGTAAGGAAAATACCGCTTTGCGCAAATACGCCGAACATAAACAATTTTGGGTTTTCAAGAAGCGGACCAAAGTCTATCATAGCGCCTATACCGATAAATAAGATAAGCGGCATAGCCTCCGACACCTCGATACCTGCCTTGAACAGCCAGTCTAATATACCTATTGCCGTACCTTGATTTACTGCCGAACTAAACGGGATATTTACAAGAATTGCACCAAATCCCATAGGAAGAAGTAAAGCAGGCTCTAACTCTTTGACAATAGCAAGCAAGATAAGTATTCCACCTATCACCCACATTACCACGTGTTGCCACGTAATTGCGGCAAAACCGTTAATCAAAAAATCCATAAAACCTCCAAATAAGTATAAAAAAAGACTGCAATTTAATACAGTCTTGTCATTTGAAACTAAGCCGAAGGCACACGCCTCGTGATGACGGCTTAATTACGCTTGTAGCGTCGACTACTCCCTATATTGTCTTTTCTTATAATATATTAAAATTATCACTTTTAAGCCGAATTGTCAATGCTCTTTCGAATATTTTCTTTTTCCGACTTATTTTGTAATAAACCCCGTGCTTTTACTAAGACAAATCGCCAATCTTTTTGGTGAACTTAGAAATTAGCCCTACCTCGCCGCCGACGATTACGTAGTCCCCGTTTTTAATTATGGTACTTCCGGCAGGATTTATAATCACGTCGTCCTCTCTTTTTATGATAAGCACGCTAACGCCGTATTTTTTACGAATATCCAGTTCAAGCAAACTCTTTCCGCCCCAGTCCTGAGGAAGAGCAATCTCTGCAAGCACGTAACCTTGCGTAAGTTCCATAACGTCGGATAGTCTTGGACTTGTAAGCATTGTGGCTACCTTATGCCCTATCTCTGCCTCCGGAACAAGCACTTGGTCTGCGCCGATTTTTTCCAGCACCTTTTTGTGTTTGTCGTTTTTAGCCTTGCACACCACGAACAGCCCTGCTTGTTTACAAAGCATAGTGGTAAGAATGCTGGTTTCTAGGTTCTTTGAAGTACAGATAATGGCAACCTCAAAGTTGCGCAAACCTATCTTTTCAAGCACGCCTTCGTCACTAGCGTCGGCTATGATTGCATGGGTGGAATAGTTTACCACCTCGTTTATTTTTTCCTCGTCGATATCAATAGCAAGCACGTCTTTGCCTAGTTCGTACAAGGTTTTAGTCACCTCCATACCGAACCTACCAAGACCGATTACTAAAAATTGCGAATAACTTTTCTCAAATATCTTAAACATATTTTCTCCTTTATCCTACCATAATATCAGAATTTGGATATTTTATATTTACTTGCGTTTTATTTACCTTTCTAACAAGCGCCCAGCCCATCGTAATAGGTCCCGTCCTGCCTATCAGCATTACTAAACACAGCACCAGCCTACTTGTAACCGACAAGGTAGGAGTGATTCCCATCGTTAGCCCGACGGTTGAAAATGCGCTGATACTCTCGAACAAAATCTCCTCGAAGCCTGCCGCAGCGTTTCCGTTTACGCCCTCTGCAATAGATATAATCATTACCGAGCCGACAATTACAAGACAGGCCATAGTAATTATCGCAACCGCCTTTCTAAGTTGGTTTACGGTGATTTGCTTTTTGCTTAGTACTAAGTCCCTTTCTCCCCGCAAATTTGCCCAAAGATACGCTAGCATTATAAGAATCGTGGTCGTTTTAACGCCGCCGCCCGTAGATGCCGGTGACGCACCGATAAACATTAAAAACATAGTTAGCGTAATGCCCGACACCGTGAAGTCCGCTTGGTCAAACACCTGAAAACCTGCCGTTCTTGGCGTTACCGCTTGAAACAACGAATTAAGTAGTTTGCCCCCGAAACTCATGCCGCCTATGGTTTTTGGATTGTTGTACTCAAAGCCCAAAAACATACACGTTCCAAGCACGATTAAAATCGCCGTCATAGAAAGCACCGCTTTAGAGTGCGCCCTTAATCTATTGCTTTTTTTCCTACTGATAATATCGGTAATTACCGCAAAACCTAAGCCGCCCGTTATAATTAGCATGCTAAGTGTAAGAAGCACCAAAGGGTTGGTAGCGTAGTGCTCTATGCTTGAAAACGCACCAAACTCTTTTCCGAGTATATCAAAGCCTGCGTTACAAAACGCCGATACGCTCATAAATATCGCCTTAAAAATGCCCTCTCCGACGCCAAAATCCTTAGACAAAGGAAACGCTAAAATAAACGCCCCTATCGCCTCGAACGTCAAGGTGTAAATAACGATTTTTTGTGCCAGTTTTACCACTCCTTTTAGGTGGTCCTCCGACACGGATTCCTGCATATAGATACGGTTTTGCAAGTTGATTTTTTTGCCGAATACGATAAACATCATAGTGGCAAGCGTCATAAACCCAAGACCGCCTATTTGTATTAAAAGAAGTATTATAATTTGTCCAAACAAAGAAAACTCAATCGCCGTATCCACCACTACAAGCCCCGTTACGCACACGCAACTGGTTGCCGTAAACAGCGAATCGGTAAACCCGAACCACTCGCCGTCGTTGTGGCTAATAGGCAAACTTAACAAGAATGCGCCAACCAGTATCACCATAATAAAGCCAAGCGTCGTTGCCCTTGCCGGCGTAAACATTCTTTTTTTATTCAGTTTTCCCGTCTTCTGCTGACTGCTAATCATTTTTCCTCACCCAACGAATTTCCTCTTTTCCGTTCTTTTTCAAGATTTCGTTGGCTTTTTTAAAGTGCCCGCAACCGAAAAATCCACGATAGGCAGATAACGGTGACGGATGAACCGACGTAAGCGTTATATTGTCTTTTAGTAGCGCTTGCTTTTTGATAGCGTCGCTGCCCCACAAAATAAAAACAACGCTTTTGTCCTTTGCCGTTTCCAAAATAATGCTGTCGGTAAACTTTTCCCAACCGTAGTTTTTATGGGAGTTTGCCTCGCCCTCACGTACTGTAAGCGTAGTGTTTAGTAGCAGTACGCCTTGCTTTGCCAAATACTCAAGGTCGCCCACAGTATCAGGCATAACGCCGTACTCGTCGGCTATTTCCTTGTAGATATTCCTTAGGCTAGGAGGAAGTTTTACCCCCTCGTTTACGCTAAACGCCAGCCCCGTTGCTTGCCCTTTCTCGTGGTAGGGATCTTGCCCTAAAATCACCACTTTCACCCCGCTTTTCGGGGTGAGTTCTAGCGCCCTAAGTATGTTTTGATAAGGCGGGAATACGGTGTTTTTCTCGTATTCCTCCTCCACCTTTCTTTCTAATTCTTTAAAGTACGGCTTTTCCGTTTCCCTTTTAAGAAAATCTTCCCAGCCGTAGCAGTTTTTAATAAGCCCTTGCAAAAATCATCACCTTTTCCGCTTTTTTACCGCAGATAGGACATACGTCGCCAACAGGGGTTTGGTCAAACGGCATTACCCTTGAAGATGCGTTGGTCATTTCCTTTATCTTGTCCTCGCAAGCCCTATCGCCACACCACATCATTTTTGCAAAGTTGCCCGTTTCAACAGCCTCTTTTAGTTCGTCTAGGCTGTAAACCACTTTGATATGGCTGTGCAAGAAGTCGCATGCTTTTTGGTACATATTGTCGTGAATTTGGTCAAGCAAACCGCTAATCGTTTCGCTAAGGTTGTCCATACTAGCCGTGATTTTCTCGTTGGTATCACGTCTTGCAAGCACCACTTGGTTGTTTTCGATATCTCTTGGCCCAACTTCAAGCCTTACGGGAACGCCTTTCATTTCCCACTCGTTGAACTTCCAGCCCGTAGATGCGTCGGTTAGGTCGGTTTTCACCCTAATTCCAGCCGCTTTAAGCGTCTTTTCCAGTTCCTTAGCCTTGTCCACAACGCCGTCTTTGTGCATTGCGATAGGCACGATAATCACTTGAACAGGCGCTACTCTTGGCGGAAGAGCAAGCCCTCTTTGGTCGCCGTGAGCCATAATTAGTGCGCCGATAAGCCTCGTGGTTACGCCCCAACTGGTTTGATAAGGAAGTTTGTGCGTGCCGTCCTTATCCAAAAACTTGATATTGAACGCCTCTGCAAAGTTTTGACCAAGGTCGTGCGAAGTGCCCGCTTGCAAACTCTTGCCGTCAAGCATCATAGCCTCCATAGCGTAGGTAGCGTATGCGCCCGCAAACTTCTCCTTTTCACTCTTTCTACCCGTAAGAACAGGCATTGCAAGTACGTTTTTCATAAATTCCTCATAAACGCCTAGCATTTTTAGAGCCTCTTCCTCAGCCTCTTCTTTGGTTGCGTGTACGGTGTGTCCCTCTTGCCACAAGAACTCCGAGGTCCTCAAAAACGGCCTAGTTGTTTTCTCACAACGCATTACGTTTGCCCATTGATTGATAAGTAGCGGCAAATCTCTATAACTTTTTATCCACTTAGAGTACATTTCGCAAATTATGGTTTCCGAAGTAGGCCTTACCACTAACTTTTCGCTAAGTTCCTCCTCGCCAAAGTGTGTGATTAGCGCAACTTCCGGCGCAAAACCCTCTACGTGCTCCTTTTCTCTTGTTAAAAAACTATATGGAATTAGCATAGGAAAATAAGCGTTCTCGTGACCGGTCGCTTTGATCCTCTTGTCCATTTCCTCTTTTATTTTTTCCCAAATAGCGTATCCGTACGGTCGAATAACCATCGTGCCCTTTACAGGACCATAGTCCACAAGTTCCGTTTTTACAACGACGTCCGTGTACCAACCGGGAAAGTCGGTGTTGATATCCGCTATTTCGCTTACGAATTGATTTTGATTTTTCTTAGACATATAAAACCTCGAATTTTTTACTACGTATATTATATTACATCAAAAATTATAAAGCAATTATTTTCACCATTATATATATTATATCCTCTTTTTCTTATTTTCGCACTTTTCATTGCTTTTTCGGTATTATTCTTGCTTTTACGTTCCGCTTTCTATTTTTCGCTTTTATTTATTCCCTATGGCTTTATTTATCTTTTTGCCATTTTTCATTCCGTTTTTCGTGTTAAAATCCTTTACTTTCCTCTACCTTATACCCCTTATTTTTTTACTTTGCCCGTTACTTTGCTTTTTGTCTTTCCCCTTACGTAAAGTCTATCTTTTTCACCTTACGGCAATAGTTAATTAGGCATAACGTCACCGCTTAATCAAAAATAAAACGCACTAAACCGCTAGTAAATACTAGCGGTTTAATTTTAATCGTACTATTCTATTCGTTTTTATCGCAATTCTTTATTGCTTAAATATTTTGCAATTCTTTGTTTATTTTATTTGCGACTTGCCCTCATTTTCGTCCTCTTTTATTCGGTTTTTAGTTTTTCTAAAAGTAAGTTCTACCATTACCAGCATTAGCCCGACGAACACAATTAGGTATATCGGCAATATTTTAAAGCCCACCCTATTTGCAATCAGCCCGAAAAGTGGCGGTATAAAGGTAGAGCCCACGTAGGCGCTTGCCATTTGTATGCCTATTATCGCACCCGAGTTTTCCTTGCCGAAGTTAAACGGCGTGGAGTGGATTATGCAAGGGTAAATAGGAGCGCAGCCAAAACCTATGGTAACAAACGCAACCGGCGAAAGAATCGTGCTTTGGCTAGGGATAAGTAATAGGATTATGCCCAGAAATAATATGCTAGTTCCTAGTAAAATCATTTTTCTGTCGCCTAATTTCTCGGTGATAAAGCCGCTTAAAAACCTTCCGGACGTGATGCCTATATAAAATAGCGAGGCAAACTTAGCGGCATGTTCCACCGGCAAACCCTTTACGTGCACAAAGTAGGTGCTAGCCCAATGCATTGCCGTTGCCTCCATAGCGCAGTAGGCAAAAAAGCCTATTAGTAGGTACGGTACGCCCTTGATTTTTAGCGCTTTAAACAGCCCGATTTTTGCCTGTTTTTCGGTTTCTACCCTCTCGTTTGCCTTCCAAAGCGGCAAGGTAACAAGCAAAATAATGCCTATCGCAAGTTGGATATACCCAACTATTCTGTATCCGTTTTCCCAAGTGGACGTGGTAAGCGCATAACCCATCACAAACGGGCTTATGATTGCCCCAACGCCCCAAAAACAATGCAGCCAACTCATATATCTGGATTTGTAGTGTAGCGCAACGTAGTTGTTTAAGGCAGCGTCTATTGCGCCTGCCCCCAGCCCGTACGGAATTGCAAACAATATCAGCATCCAAAATTTTGTGGATAGCGAAAATCCGAACATTGCCACAACGGTAAGAAACACGCTAATTATCGTCACCCACTTCGTGCCCATCTTCCTCGTCAGCCTGTCCGACAGCAAACTAGACACTATCGTTCCGCCCGATATTATCATGGATATTATGCCCATATACGACACGGGCACGCCAAACCCTTGATACATATCCGGCCAGCCCGCCCCAAGTAACGAGTCCGGCAACCCCAAACTAATAAACGCCAAATATATCACCGCAATCAGCATCGTGTACATACTATCCCCTCTTTTTCTTAACCTTAATTCACACTTCTTTCACTATATAACTAGCAACTATTTCCCTTTCGGCAAGCGCCTTTCAGTAAGCGCCTCTCCGCCTTTTATATGGCACTCTTTTATATCCATTGTATTATATTTTTTTGCAACCTAATTTTACTCGCATTTTTTTAATTAGTCAACGCCATTTTATATATCCCACTTTTTTATTCCCATTCCCCCATCTCAGCCCCCTTTTTTCCACTAAAAAAGCACGGATTTCTCCGTGCATAAGCGACTATTCTATTATACTATACCTTTGTTTAAATATTTCACTCGTATATGGTGGGAACAATACGGTATAATTATACTTTTCTTATTTACTTATCATTATCATTATTTATCTTTCTAACTGATAACCCATAACCGTGCGACCTTCGGTCTAATGGGCGGAGCATATTGTGGACAGCAATTAAAAATAGTACGACTGCTTGTCGATAAATAATGCTGTCTTGGTGGGAACAATACGACATAACGGCATCTATCAAATTTTAGTATCTTTTTCAAGTCAAATTCTGCTAATAGGCAATATCATAGTCGTGCGGACAAAGTCCTAATGGGCGCTCGCTATTGTGGACAGCAATTAAAAGCAGCACGACAAATAGTCGTGCTGCTTTTAATGGTGGGAACAATAGGGCTCGAACCTATGACCCTCTGCTTGTAAGGCAGATGCTCTCCCAACTGAGCTATGCTCCCGATATGGTGACCCCGACGAGAATTGAACTCGTGTTACCGCCGTGAAAGGGCGATGTCTTAGACCGCTTGACCACGGGGCCATTATGGTAGCGGCGGTAAGATTCGAACCTACGACCTGTCGGGTATGAACCGACTGCTCTAACCAACTGAGCCACGCCGCCATTTTTGGTTGCGGGGATGGGATTTGAACCTCATGACCTCCGGGTTATGAGCCCGACGAGCTACCAAACTGCTCTACCCCGCGACGTATACACCAAAATGATGCTTATTTATTGTATAGGAATTTAAATGTTTTGTCAATAACTTTTAAGCCCGATTTTGATTTTTTTTGGTTTTTTACTTTTTTTACCTTTTCCCACTCGTTTTATGCTTAGTTTTTGCACAAAATTACGCAGATTTATCCTAATTTTTGCTTTTTATTTTGTATTTTTACGCTTTTTGGCACACTATTACTAAAATTGTGCCGCAAATTCACCTTTTTCCCATAAAACCTTGTAAGCACGGCTTTTGTTTTGGCTTAAACTAGCAAATCCTCTATCTTTTTGTACACGTAATTTTTCTTTAACACCCTGTAAAAAGTAGGAATACTGGAAAAACCTGAGTTGAATATCGCCTCGGATATGGTAACGTCGGAATTTTTTAGAGCGCTTAGCACCTTGTCCGCCCTGATAATAGATATATAGTCCGTAATTGACGTGCCCATACAACTATTGAACAGCCTAGAAAAATAGTACTTGCTGTAACCGAAGTGGTCAGCCAAGGTGTCTAGAGTGATTTCCTCGGCGTAGTGCTCGTCGATATAAGTGATAATATCCCCGATAATGCCCACGTCGTACTTGTATTCCTTTTCGCCAACGCCAAGTTTGTCCACGATTTTGCCAAGAAGCAGGTCAACACAGCCTTGTGTAACAAGTCCGTTGCGCTTTTCGTCCTGCAAAGCCCTGATAATAGGAACTAGCCCGTCGGTAAACTCCTTATCCCTAATTACGTTGCCCGCAAGCAGTTTGTTGCCGTAAATACTAAAAAAATCGGCAAGATACATATTTGGAAAAACGATACACGTTTGCTTGCTGTTTCTACTGTCAAGGTAAGCGTGGATAACGTAACTGTCGGCAATGAACAAGTCGCCTTGATGAAGCACAATCATTTTGTTGTTCGTAATGATTTTTTTGTCGCCCTCGTCCACGTACAAAATCTCCAGTTTTTTGTGGAAGTGGCTAGGACAAACGTGGTCAATATCCGACAAATAGAACAGTTTTTCGTCTTTTTCTCTACTTATTTCGTAATTTATCATTTTTAATCTCCGCAATATATGAGAATACTAAAACTAAAAGTTTAATGCATTATTTCTATCTTTATTATACACTATAATCACAAATAAGCAATAATATTCGAGGTGATAATATGAAAAAAGTTATTAAAAAGAATCAAAGCGTTATCACAAACTTGGGTGTCGCTTTATTTTATTTACTTGCTAGATAGCAATAAATAAAAATTTCGCTACGTAAAGTAGCAACAAGTTTTGCTCATAATTTTCTTTCACAAATATAACCATTAACAGTAAAAATCCCACTAGATAGTGGGATTTTTGCTTTATTCTTCTTCAAACGTTGTGTTGTTACATCTTGGGCACGGTGGCATTTTATCATACTCGTTTAGAGAAACTTCGGTATGACAATTAGTACAACAGTAACAGCCCTTGCCCGGTTTTTCACCGGTTTTTACGATATTGCTCATAATACTTCCCTCCTAATAGTGATAGTATTATTTTTGGCAATTCGTCTTTTTTTATACTGATTTTTACATTTTGTTTGGCGTTTTTATTCCCAGCAAGCCTAAGCCGGTTTTAATCACGTCTTTGGTGGCTTTGGTCAGCATTAACCTTGCATTTCTAATTCCTTCAGGTTGGTCGATAATTCTGTGGTTGATGTAGAATTTATTATACGCTTGACAAATATCCATAATTTGCCTCGTTACCATACTCGGCTCGTACTTTTCGCTAGCGTCTTTGATTACGTCAGGATATCTATCCAAAAGTTTGGTTAGTTCGAATGCCTCAGGGTTGTTTACGCCCTCGTAATCTATTTGGCTAGTAATTTCGCACTTTTCAAGCACGCTACAACATCTTGCGTGGGTGTATTGAACGTAAGGGGCGGTTTCGCCGTCAAAGTTTAGCACCTTGTCGTAACTGAAACTGATATCCTTTATCCTATTATTAGACAATGCGCTAAATACCACCGCACCAACGCCAACTTCCTCGGCAATTTCTTCCTTATTTGGCAAATCGTTGTTCTTTTCTGCGATAATGTCGTAGGCCTTTTTAACGGCGTTGTCCAAAACCTCTTCCAAAAATACAACGTTTCCCTTTCTGGTAGAAAGCGAACTTCCCTCAAGTGACACCATACCGAACGCTACGTGTACAAGGTCCTTTGCCCAAGGGTAGCCCATTAGTTCCACCACCTTGAACCATTGCTTAAAGTGTAGGTTTTGTTGGTAAGCCACCACGTACAAGCATTTATCAAAATCGTAAGTCTTTTTCCTGTAAAAAGCAGCCGCTAAGTCCCTAGTTGCGTACAAGGTTGCCCCGTCCGCCTTTTTAAGTAGACAAGGTGGCATACCGTACTTTTCAAGGTCCACTATCATAGCGCCCTCTGATATTTTTGCCAGCCCTTTCTTCTCTATTTCGTCAAGAACAGGCTGCATTTTGTCGTTGTAGAAACTTTCGCCGTTGTAACTGTCGAAAGATATATCCAGCCTATCGTACACCCTTTGCACTTCTTTTAGAGTGATAGCCTTGAACCAGTTGAATAGGTCAAGAGCCTCTTCGTTGCCGTCCTCTATTTTCTTAAACCAAGCCCTTGCCTCGTCGTTTAGTGCGTCGTTTTTCTCCGCTTCCTCGTGGAATTTAACGTAAATTTCAAGTAGCGCCTTGATTCCTTTTTCCTCGATTTTTTGCTTATCTCCCCACAATTTGTAGGCAACGATAAGTTTTCCGAACTGAGTTCCCCAGTCGCCAAGGTGATTTATTCCAACAGTATTGTAGCCCAAGAATTTGTAAATTCTATAAAGCGCCGCACCTATTACCGTGGTGGATAAGTGCCCGATATGAAACGGTTTTGCAATGTTTATTGACGAATAGTCGATGCACACGGTTTTGCCTTTACCAAGGTCGCTACTGCCGTATTTTTCGCCCTCGCTACTAACTTTGGTCAGCGTTTTTACGATAAAATCTTTCTTGTTTATGGTAAAGTTTAAGTACCCTGCCACGCTTTCAACCTTTGTGATTACGTCGTTTAATTCAATGCCGTTTTTAAGTTCGTCCGCAATAAGCACGGGCGCTTTTTTTAGCATTTTGCTAAATTTAAAGCAAGGCAAAGCGTAGTCGCCCATTTGACTATCTTTGGGAAAAACGATAAGACTTTCTATTTCCTCCTCGCTAACGCCGTCGATTTTGATTAGTTTTGCAATCTCTTTCTTATAATCCATATCTACCTCGGTTTTGTCTTAGCCTTTATTCTAGCATAATAAAGTAAAATAATCAATTATTTATAAATAAAAGAAAAGAGTTACTATACTTAGCAAGGCAAGATATATGCCAAAGCCCAAAAAACTTCTGTTTTTAATGGTTTTGTAAAGCAAGGTAAGACTGATTACTCCCCCTAAAAAACTAAAACACATGCCAACCACAAGCGGAATAGGTTCGATAACCATATCCCCCGTTCTGCCTATCATAATTAGTTCCGCTACAGCGCTACCCAAAATTATGGGTATGCTTAGCATAAAAGAAAAGTCCATAGCCCGCTTTTTATCCACGCCTAACAGGGTAAGGGTGCTAATAGTAATGCCACTTCTACTTATTCCCGGTAAAACGGCTATTCCTTGCATAACGCCTGTTAATAGCGTGTTTTTGACAGTTAAACCCTTGTTTCTGCTATTTGAGAGGGTGGAAGACGTAATTAAAATAACGGCGGAAATCATAAAAAACAGCGGTAAAAATTTGCCCGTTAAGTACTCCTCTAAAAACAGTTTTATTAGCGCCGCTATTAGCCCCGTCGGGATTGTGGCAAGCAAAATATACCTTAAATCGCTTTTTACAGGGTGGCGTATCATATAAAAAATCTCCTTGTAAAACACGAAAAACACGCTTAATAGAGTGCCTAGGTGCAACATTACGTTTAAAAATATCGACGGCTCTATTAGTCCTAGCCTTTCTAATAATATCAAGTGCCCGCTACTAGACACGGGCAAAAACTCGGTAAAACCTTGCACTAAACCCAAAACAATTGCTTTTACACTTTGCATTACTTTACTATTCCTTTTTTTTAAGATATAATATTTAGGATAATAATAAATATTCGAAAATCTTACCGATTATTCATAGCGGAGGCATTATGAAACTTGGCGTTGTTGGTCTACCAAACGTAGGCAAAAGCACACTTTTTAACGCAATTACTAAGGCGGGCGCACAAAGTGCAAACTACCCTTTCTGTACAATAGAGCCAAACGTTGGCGTCGTGGACGTTCCTGACGAGAGGCTGGATAAACTGGCAAAACTGTACGACTGCAAAAAAATCACCCACACCTCACTTGAATTCGTGGATATTGCGGGGCTTGTAAAGGGCGCTTCAAGAGGCGAAGGTCTAGGCAATAAATTCCTAAGCCATATCAGAGAAGTGGACGCAATCGTGCACGTTGTAAGGTGCTTTGACGACGAAAATATCGTGCACGTTGAAAGCACGGTAAACCCTATCAGAGATATCGAAACCATAAATTACGAACTAATTTTTGCCGATATGGAGAGCCTTGAAAAGCGAATTGCAAAACTTAACCAAAGCGCAAAAGGTGGCGATAAAAAGTTTTTGCAGGACGCTAGCGTGCTAAAAAAGGTGTACGACAACCTTGAAAAAGGCATTCCTTGTAGGCTAATGGACTTAGACGAGGACGAGCAAGCGCTTGTGGACGAACAATTTTTGCTTACCACTAAGCCGGTTATCTACGCCGCTAACGTTAGCGAGGACAACCTTAACGAAGAAAATGACTACGTTAAAAAGGTTAAAGAGTTTGCTAAAAACGAAAAAAGCGAAGTCATCGTGCTTTGCGCTAAGGTTGAAGAGGAACTTTCCACCCTTGACGACGAGGAAAGAAATATGTTCCTTGAAGAATTGGGCATTGAAAAAAGCGGCCTTGACCAACTTGTATCCGCTTGCTACAAACTACTAGGGCTAATAAGTTACCTAACCGCCGGCGAAAAGGAAACTAGGGCTTGGACGATTAAAAAAGGCACGAAAGCGCCACAGGCAGCAGGCAAAATCCACAGCGACTTTGAAAAAGGCTTTATTAGGGCAGAAATCGTGGACTACAACGTGCTTCTTGAATGCGGTTCGGTGTCTAAGGCAAGGGAACTTGGCAAGGTTCGTAGCGAAGGCAAAGACTACGTAATGCAAGAAAACGACGTGGTTGAATTTAGATTTAACGTGTAATTTGGCTATTTAACACAATTACTTTAATCAAAAAAACCATTATGCTTACCGCAAAACTTACAAGACAAAACCATAATAATAGGCAAACTTAACCTTGCATTCAAACAAAATAAGCGGTATATTTAAGCAAAAAAACAGCGCAACACTCTACGCTGTTTTTTTAATGCCTAGTATTTACTGCTGGTTCAGGCTGTTTTATTTTTAATTCCGCTACTCGAATAGGTACACCCTTGCCTCGTACGGTCTTGCGTTAAAGCCCGATTCGGCGCTGTCATTTCCCTCTAAGTAGTTAGATAATAGCATTTTGCCGTCCTTTAAATTAAAGCCTTTTGGCGCTTTGAAAACCTCGTTATTTTTACTAAAACTACAAATAACCAGCATCTTTTTGCCCTCGTACTCTCTACTATAAACAAACCATTTTTTGCTATGTGGATAGTACAATTTAAAATCGCCGTAAATTGCTACTTCGTTTTCCTTTTTAAGTTTTAGCACGCTCCTATAATGGTTTAGCACGCTACTAGGATCTTTATCCTCCGCCTTTACGTTGATTTCTGTGTAGTTAGGATTTACGTTAAACCACGGTGTACCCATCGTAAAGCCTGCGTTTTTGCTGTCGTCCCATTGAACAGGCGTGCGGGCGTTGTCCCTTGCGCTATAATGCACCCTCTTCATTGCGGCTTTATCGCTAAAACCAAATTTGCGGAACAAATCGTAAAAGGTTTTTGAGTTTACGTCCGGATAATCGTCAATGGTAGGCAGTTTAATATTCGTCATTCCTATCTCTTGTCCTTGGTAAACGTAGGCGTTGCCGCACAGCAAGATGTACATTGTAGCCAGCATTTTTCCGCTTTCCTCCCTCATTTCAGGGTTGCCGTAGCGGTTAATAATTCTTGGTTGGTCGTGGTTTTCCAAAAACAAAGTATTCCACGCCTTGCCGTAAAACGCATCTTGCCATTTTTTGTAAATTCTCTTTAATTTTGGCAAATTAAACTTCGTTTTCATCCAACTTGCCTTAAAGCAATCGCCCTCCATTTGCTCGAACTGGAACATCGTTTTTAGCACTTGTCCCTCGCCCTCGCCGATAAAGTCTAGCATCTTGCTTACGCCAACAAGCGGCGCTTCGCCAACGGTCATTACCTCGTCGTACTCGTCGTAAACCTTTCTAAATTCCATTAGGTATTCTTTAAGGTGCGGACCGTTTACATAATGCTCCATACCCGTCATTGCAGGAAGCGGGAAACCGTTTGGCAAGCCCTCTTTCTTGCTGATATAGTTAATTACGTCCTCTCTAAAACCGTCGATACCAAGGTCCAGCCAAAACCTAATAATGCCCTTTATCTCCTCTCGTACCTTAGGGTTATCCATATTCAAGTCGGGCTGACCGACGTCGAATAGGTGCAAGTAATACTCGTCAAGTTCGGGCACGTATTCCCAAGCAGAGCCTGGGAAGTTGGACTTCCAGTTGTTAGGCGGTCTTTTACCGTTTTTACCTTTGCCTTTTTCCCAAATATAGTAGTCGTGGTATGGATTATCCACGCTTTTTTTAGCCTCTTTAAACCAGTAATGCTCGCTAGACGTGTGGTTGATAACCAAATCCATTATGATTTTTAGCCCACGTTTATGCGCCTCTTCTATCACTTTTTTCATATCTTCAAGCGTGCCAAACTCCGGATTTATATCCCTATAATCCGATATGTCGTAACCGTAATCCTTGTTTGGTGATGCGTAAAGCGGACTGAACCAAATTGCGTCCACGTTCAAACTTTTTACGTAGTCCAGTTTTTCTAGTACACCTTTAAGGTCGCCCACGCCGTCGCCGTTTCCGTCCTTAAAACTTCTTGGCCATATTTGATAAAAAGACATCTCTTTATACCATTCTTTCTTAACTTCCATACGTTTCTCCCCGTAAATTTTACTTTTTGCCTGTTTTTATGGCAATTTTCTCTTACTTATCCTTTGCAATTTCTTACAAAATATCGTGCTTTGATTTTTCTTTTTATAATTATATTATATTCTTTTTTTTCGCTTTTTCCAGTCTTTTTCAAAAAATAAGCGCCCCTAAGGACGCATATTTTTATTTGTAATTTTTACTCTTCGGTGGTTTCGGTGCTTTCTTCCTCGGTAGGCGCAACTTCTACGTTTACGGTTTCGGTAGCATCTGCGGTTTCTACTTTTTCGTTTTCAACCTCTTCCTCGTCATCTCTTGGAACAACCGCAACCATTACGGCTTTTGCGTCCTCTTTCATCTTCATCAACCTTACGCCTTGGGTGTTTCTGCCTATCTTAGATATTTCGTCGCTATGAATTCTGATAACTACACCGTTGTCGCAAATAATCATAACGTCGCTATCTTTGTCGGTGATTACCTTTAAGCCGATAAGTTCGCCGGTTTTATCGTTAAATACGCCCGCTTTGATACCTTTACCGCCCCTCGTTTGAGTTCTGTAATCGTCCGGGCTGGTACGCTTGCCGTATCCCTCTGAAGAAATGGTCAAAATCTCGTCGTCGTCACAAACTTTGCTCATATCGATAACGGCGTCGCCCTTTTCCAGTTTGATACTTCTTACGCCCATGGTATCTCTACCCATTGAACGAATGTCGTTTTCGTTAAAGCGGATACACTTGCCTTGCTTGGTAGCCACGATAATATCTTCCTCGCCGCTTGTTAAGGTTGCGCCGATAAGTTCGTCGTCGCCTACAAGGTTGATTGCTATCTTGCCGCCCTTTCTTATGCTTGCAAACTCTTTCATATCGGTCTTTTTGATTAAGCCGTTCTTAGTTGCAAGGGTTAGGTAGGTGTGCTCGCTATCCTCCGGTAGTGGCAAGAACGCCGTTACTTTCTCTCCGCCGTCAAGTTGAAGTAGGTTGATTATAGCCCTGCCTCTTGCCATACGTTGAGCCTCCGGGATTTCGTAGCCTTTCATAGTGTACACCTTTCCCATATTCGTGAAGAATAATAGGTCGATATGCGTGTTGGTTACAAACATATTCTCTACAAAGTCGTCCTCTTTTGCCTTGTGAGCGGTTATTCCCATTCCGCCACGACGTTGGCTCTTGTACTCGCTTACGGCAATACGCTTAATGTAGCCCTCGTGAGTCATAGATACGATAATATCTTGCTTTTCGATTAGGTCGGCAATATCGATATCGCTGTAATCATAGGTGATTTCGGCACGTCTAGGAGTGTTGTATTTGTCCTTAATTTCAAGCATTTCGGTTTTGATAATTTCCCTAATCTTGTTGATATCGCCCAAAATCTCTCTATATTCGATAATAAGTCTTTCTTTCTCGGCAAGTTCGTCGGTAAGTTTGTCAACTTCTAGGCTGGTTAACCTACGCAACTTCATTTCAAGTATAGCGTTTGCTTGCTTTTCGCTAAGTTCGAAGGTGGACATCAACCTTTCGCTAGCAATATCGGTGGTTTCACTCGTCTTGATGATTTGCACCACTTCGTCGATATTAGCCTCTGCAATCACCAAACCTCTTAAAATATGCGCCCTTTCCTCTGCTCTTTCAAGGTCGAACTTGGTTCTTCTGGTTACAACGTCCTCTTGGTGTTTTACGTAAGCAACCAAAATCTCCTTTAAGTTCATAATCTTTGGCACGCCGTCTTGAAGCGCTAACATAATCATGCTGTTAGACACTTGAAGTGCGGTTTGCTTGAACAAAGTGTTTAGTACTACTTGAGCGTTTGCGTCCTTTTTGATATCGATAACGATACGCATACCCTCTCTATCCGACTCTTCCTTAATATCGCTAATACCCTCGATTCTCTTCTCTTTTACTTGGGTAGCCATATTTTCGATAAGTTGAGCCTTGTTTACTTGGTAAGGTATCTCGGTAATGATTATTCTATCTTTGTTGTGGTGCTCGCCAGCCGTTTCAATCTCCGTCTTAGCCCTAATAATAGCGCTGCCCCTACCCGTTCTATACGCCTCTTTTATAGAGTTTCTTGCAAGTACCAAGCCGCCCGTTGGGTAGTCCGGCGCAGGTATATATTGCATAAGTTCGTCAATAGTGATTTCAGGGTTATCGATAAGCGCTACCGTGCCGTCGATTACTTCGCCTAGGTTGTGCGGCGGAATAGAGGTAGCCATACCAACCGCAATACCGTCAGAGCCGTTTACAAGTAAGTTTGGATACCTTGCAGGAAGAACGGTAGGTTGCTCCAACGTGTCGTCAAAGTTTGGATAGTAGTCCACCGTCTTTTTGTCGATATCTCTTAGCATTTCGGCGCTGATTTTGGATAGTCTTGCCTCGGTGTACCTTTGCGCTGCAGGAGGATCGCCGTCCACCGAGCCAAAGTTTCCGTGACCTTCAACTAGAGGGCATCTAATCGAGAAGTCTTGCGCAAGCCTTACAAGTGCGTCGTACACCGCAGAGTCGCCGTGCGGGTGGTACTTACCTAATACGTCACCTACGATTCTTGCGCATTTTCTAAACGGTTTATCGTTAGACAAGCCAAGTTCGTTCATAGCGTACAAAATACGACGGTGAACGGGTTTTAAGCCGTCTCTTACGTCAGGGATTGCTCTTGATACGTTTACCGCCATAGCGTAGGCAATAAACGATTTTTTCATTTCGTCTTCAACCTTGACGTCCTTTATTTTCGAGTTTTCTAATGATTTGGCAAAATCTTGTTTTTCTTCTTCTTTCATATTTCTCTCCTAAATATCCAAATCTTTTACAAGACCTGCGTTTTGTTCGATAAATTCTCTTCTAAGTTCCGGTTGGTCGCCCATAAGCAAACTAAACAAACTGTCTGCCTCCATAGCGTCCTCCATAGTAACTTTTAATAGTATTCTGTTATCAGGGTTCATAGTGGTTTCCCAAAGCTGCTCGGGGTTCATTTCGCCAAGACCTTTGTACCTTTGTAAGTCACCGCATTTTCTACCGTTTTCCTCGTAGAATTTCTCTAATGCGTCGTCGTCGTAGAAGTAGAACTCTTGCTTGCCTTTACTAATCTTGTATAGTGGCGGTTGAGCAATATATACGTGTCCGTTCTCGATTAGAGGGCGCATAAACCTAAAGAAGAAAGTAAGCATAAGTATTCTGATATGGCTTCCGTCTACGTCGGCATCGGTCATGCAAATAATACGGTCGTAACGCAGTTTGCTCTCGTCGTAATCTTGATGCACGCCGCAACCGAACGCCGTAATCATGGTACGAATTTCTTGGTTGTCCAAAATCTTGTGCATGCTTGCCTTTTCTACGTTCAAAATTTTACCTCTTAGTGGCAAAATTGCTTGGAATCTTCTATCCCTTCCTTGCTTTGCGCTTCCGCCTGCAGAGTCACCCTCTACCAAGTAAATTTCGCAAAGTTTAGGGTCTTTTTCAGAGCAGTCTGCAAGTTTTCCCGGTAAGGTAGTAGATTCAAGCACGCCTTTACGCCTTGTTAGTTCCCTTGCGTTTCTTGCCGCATCTCTTGCCCTTTGCGCAGTTACGCACTTAGAAATTAGTTCCCTTGCCTCTTTTGGATGCTCCTCAAGGTAAGTTCCTAAGTTTTCCGACACGATTTTGGACACAATCGTCCTCATTTCGCTGTTTCCTAGTTTGGTCTTTGTTTGACCTTCGAATTGAGGGTTGGTTAGTTTTACGCTAAGTATTGCGGTAATACCCTCTCTCGTGTCGTCACCCGTTAATTTTTCGTTTTCCTTTAAAATTTTGTTGTTCTTGCCGTAGTCGTTAATTACCTTTGCAATAGCAAACTTAAAGCCGTCTAGGTGTGTGCCACCCTCCTCGGTGTTTATGTTGTTTGCGTAAGCGTTAATTACTTCTGAATAGCCGTCGTTCCATTGAAGAGCAACCTCTACTTCGCTCGTTCCCACCTTGCCGTCGAAGTACACGGTGTTTTCAAAAATGGTGGTTTTGTTTTTGTTTAAATCGTCTACAAAGCAAACTATACCGCCTTCGTAGTGGAAAGACACTTTTTTAGGCTCTTCCGGTCTTAAATCGCTTAGGTTTATCCTTAAACCTTTGTTTAAGTAAGCGGTTTCTCTAAACCTTTCTTTTAGGTAGTTGTAGTCAAAATCCAAGGTTTCGAAAATCTCGTCGTCAGGATAGAAAGTAACGAGCGTACCGGTATCGGTTTCGTCGGTCGTGCCTATCTCTTGAAGAGGCTTTTGCGGAATACCCCTATTAAATATTTGCTTGTAAATTTTGCCGTTTTGCCTTACTTCCACTTCTAGCCATTCGCTAAGTGCGTTTACGCAAGACAAACCAACACCGTGCAAGCCGCCCGAAATGGTGTAACCCTTTCCGTTGAATTTACCGCCTGCGTGAAGTTTGGTTAAAACAACCTCGACTGCGGATTTTCCCTCCGACTCTATAATACCCGTCGGAATACCTCTGCCGTTATCCTTTACGCTTAAAGAACCATCTTTATTTATGGTAACGTCGATGGTGGTGCAATAACCGGCTAGCGCCTCGTCGATACTATTGTCTACAACCTCTACAACAAGGTGATGTAGTCCTCTGGTATCCGTTGAACCTATGTACATACCCGGCCTTTTTCTTACCGGCTCTAATCCTTCAAGAACCTGTATGGCACTTTGGTCGTAATTATTCGTATTTGCCATTTTTCCTCCGTTTTATTTTAATAAAAAAAATTTTCACTTATATTTATATATAATATAATAACATAATATTATACATAAATAAAGTCATTCGTGAAAAAAAGTTTTAAAAAAAGAGAAAACCTAGTCGATTTTCTCATAAATTACGCTTATTTGCTTATTTTGTTGTGATTTAATATAATTTGTCGATTTAGCCCTAATTTGTTTTTGTGCGTTGTTTTTCGGGCTTATTCACTTATCTTGGTTATAATTCCCTTGCTGACGTTAAAAATCGTTTTTTCTGCGCAAACGTCCTCGTTAAACTCGGTAGCGGTAATTATCGTTTGCTCTTTTGAGGCAATTTCGATTAGTTTTTCTCGCCTACCTTTGTCTAGTTCGCTAAGTACGTCGTCAAGAAGTAGTATCGGGCTTTCTCCCGTCTTTTGATAAAACAGGTCTATTTCGGCAAGTTTTAACGCAAGCGCCGTGCTCCTTTGTTGACCTTGCGAGCCGAATTTTCTTACGTCCACGCCGTTTACCTCTATTCTAAGGTCGTCTCGGTGAACGCCGCTGGAAGTATAAGTCAACTTGGTGTCCTTTTCCCTATCCTCACTAAGCACCTTTAAAAAGTCTTCAATCGGGCTTTCGCTTTTAGAGTTCACCCTCGTTTCGTAAAACAGTTTTATATCCTCTTTTCCTGCGGTTAGTTCCTGCATTTTTTTGCTTGCAATCACCTCTAAATCCTCTAAAAACTTCTCTCTTTTTTCGGCTATTATAACGGCTTTTTTACTTAGTTCTCTATCCCAAATTTCCAGCATATTTTCAATGCCGCTACTACCGTAATAATCCTTTAAAAGTTTGTTCCTCTGCCCGAGAATTTTGTTATATTGCACCAAATTGTAGTAATAATTTTTGTCTTGCTGCGATAAACTAATATCCATAAATCTGCGTCTTTCAAGGGGCGTTTCCTTAATAAATTTCATTTCCTCGGGGGAAAATAACACCACTTTAAGCACGCCTATAAGTTCGCCTATTTTGGTAATGGGAATTTTGTTTACTATTATCTTTTTTTGACATTTTTCGTCAAGCAGCATTTCAATAGTGTTAGTTCTGTATTTTTTTTCAATCTCTATTTTTAGGTATGCCGAAGTTTCGCCCCACCTAACAAGTTCCTTATCTTTTGACGTCTTAAAAGACTTACCCACGCCAAGATAGTACACGCTTTCGAGTAAGTTGGTTTTACCGCTAGCGTTCTCCCCTATAAAAATATTTAGTTTCGGGGATAAGTTTAAGGTAAGGTTATCGTAATTCCTAAAATTATTCAGTTCTAACTTCACTATTTTCATCAATTAAAATTATACACCATTTTCAAGTTTTTTACAATTTATATAATAATAATTACTATATAAGATTATTGCCGTTTTTTATTGAAATTTTTGCCTAATTATAGTATTATAATTATATGATAAATATAAATAACCTTTGGACAGAAACGTTACAAGAATTATCCACCAAAATGTTAGCGGTAAGTTACGAAGTGTGGATAGAAAAATTAAAGCCTTTATTTATTTATAATTCGCAACTTGTTTTGGTTGCGCCAAATCCTAGTGCAAAAAAACTTGTAATTAAGGAGTATCAAGACGTTATAAATAGGGCGCTTGAAAAAGTAAATAAAACGATAAAAGGCGCAATTATAATAATTGAGGACGAAAAAGATAACTACAACGCCGAAGAAGAGGTGCTTGTTAGTCAAGTAGAGCCTGAAAAGGCTGAGGACGACGGCTTTACCCCGTTTACAAAAAAATACACGTTCGACAACTTTGTAGTTGGCAAATCTAACGAGTTTGCGGCAGCAGCCGGCTTAGCGGTAAGCGAAAACCCGGGCGAACAATACAACCCACTATTTATTTACGGTGGCGTCGGACTTGGCAAAACCCACTTAATGCACGCAATAGGCAACAAGATTAGAAAAACCAAACCGTCGCTTAAAGTAAGATATATAACCTGCGAAACTTTCGTAAACGAATTTGTAGAGTCAATTAAACAAAAATCAAACACCAACGCAATGCGTGATTTTAACGAAAAATATCGTAGTGTAGACGTGCTTATGATAGACGATATCCAGTTTATTGCAGGTAAACCGGGTTTTCAGGAAGGTATATTCCACACCTTTAACGACCTATACCAAAACAATAAGCAAATTATTCTTACTTCAGACAGACCTCCTAAAGAGATAAACCCTCTTGAAGAAAGGCTGAGAACAAGGTTTGAATGGGGGCTTATAGCAGATATTCAGCCGCCTGACCTTGAAACGAGAATTGCTATTTTGTCTAAAAAGGCAGAGCAACAAAACAAAGTGTACTCTCTTGAACTACTGACTTTTATCGCTCAAAAGGTAGATAGCAATATTCGTGAAATGGAAGGTTTGCTTTCAAGGGTAATATTCTACTCTGACCTAATTAAAAAGGACGCTACAATAAGTATTGCCGAAGAGGCGCTACGTGATTACGTAGACACTAAAAAGGAAACAATCACCGCTTACGACATTATAAACACCACATGTAATTACTTTGGTATTACAAGCGACGATATAAAAGGTAAGAAAAGGAACAAAAACTTTATAGTTCCAAGGCAAATCGCAATATATTTAATTACAGATTTACTTAACTTGCCACTTGTATCAATAGGCGAACTTTTCGGCGGTCGTGACCACACCACTGTTATTCACGCAAGGGATAAAATAGCCGAACAAATGAAAACGGATACCAAACTAAAACTTCAAGTAAGCGACATAAAAGATATGATTTACAAGCGCTAGTGGATAAGTTTTTAAAAATATGGACAACTTGTTAATAACTTATGTAAGTTATCCACATACTAAAACACTACTACTTGTGTTTAAAATTATACTTTGGTCTATATTTTGTGCTAAAATAAAGTTATCCACTTTATCAACACACTTATTATTAGAATAATTATTTAAAAACTATATATATAACACGAAGGGGACGGATATAATATGAAAATTATATGTAACGGAACAGAATTAAGCGATGCTTTAAATAAAGTTGTAAAAGCAATGCCTATTAAAAAGACTTTGCCTATCCTTGAAGGAATAAATCTAAAAACGGACGGCGATATTTTGATTATATCGGCTACCGACTTAAATTTATATATCCAAAAGAGAATTAATGCGGACGTACTAATCGACGGTGAAATCGTAGTACCAGGCAAGTTTTTCTCTGAATTTATTAGGAAAATAAATTGCGACCAAATCACTCTTGACGCAACAAACGAAAATAAACTTAAAATTAGTTACGGCGAAAATGAAACCTTTGTAAACCTACTTAACGTGGACGAGTTCCCTCCTTTTGAAATGGCAAGCGAGGACATAACCTTTAATATGAAGAAAAAGGACTTAAAGGAACTAATAAATAAGGTAAGTTTTGCGGTTGCCACTGACGATTCGAGACCTATGCTTAAAGGTTGTTGCTTAGACGTAACTAAAAATTTGGTAACTGCGGTTGCTTCTGACGGTTATAGGCTTGCTCTTGTAAATAAATCTATCGATTACAACGGAAACGATATAAAAATTATTATTCCGCAAAGGGCAATAGTGGAAATTGTAAAACTTCTTGATGACGACGAGGACTTTGTAAAGGTAAATATCGATAAAAATATGATTACCTTGGATATGTTCCACACCAAGATTGCTACAAAACTAATTGCCGGCGATTATATCAATTACAGAAGAATTATTCCAACCACTTTTGAAAGTGAAATAAGCGTGGATAAAACCGCTTTTGACCACGGTATCGAAAGGGCAGGAATTATATCAAGAGAAGGCAATAATACCGTTATTTTGGACGTAAAAGAGGACGTACTTACCATTGACTCTAAATCCGAAATAGGTACTATTAAAGAGAATATTAAAATTAAATTAGAAGGTAAGGACATAAAGATAGGATTTAACGTAAAATATATCTCTGATTGTTTGAAAAATATAAGCGACGAGTTTATATCAATAAACTGCAATAGCCCGTCTGTACCTGTAATTATAAAGCAAGTGGAACGTGAAAAATGCGATTACTTATTCCTTGTTCTTCCTGTAAGAATTTAAAAAAACGTAATTAAAAGAAATTAAAAATTAAGTAAAAATAAAACTTTAAATAAAAACTATACTCTCTATTGATAAATAAAATAGAGGGTATTTTTTTAATAATAAATATTTTTTCAACTTAATAAAATAAAAGTAGTTTAAATTATAATAAATACCGAAAAAATAAGATAAAAGTAGTTTAAAAATATAATAAATACTAAAAAAATGCAATAAAAAAAGCCTAACTAAAAAGTAGGCTTTTGTTGGCACCCTTAGCGGGGTTCGAACCCGCGATACCGGCGTGAGAGGCCAGCGTCCTAGACCGCTAGACTATAAGGGCATGCCTTAACGATAACTAATATATCATAAAATAGCCGTTGTTTCAACTATTTTAAGGATGTTTTAATAAAATTTTTATTTAAGCGGTTATTTTATTAAAATTTAGTTTAGTATTTTGCGTTTTATATTCCTCTAAAAGTGGATCAGGAACGTAAATAACAAGGTCCTTATTATAATTTACAAATACGTTATCAAGTGCCAAAACTTCTGTTGAATTTAGGGTAACTGCCTTTAATGACGAACAGTTTTTAAAAGAGTTTTGATATAACCTAGTAACCGTGCTAGATAAGTTAATACTTTCGATAGAGGTGTTTGAAAAAGCGCTGTCCCCTATTGTTTTAAGCAAAGAGCCGTTTTCAAAAGTTATTGTTTTTAGCCTGCAGTTATTTGCAAACGAATTTGCTTTAATAGTCGTTACCGAGGACGGAATTGTAATTTTTTCAATTTTATTACAAATAGTGATAAAACTTGGCGGGATAACCTTAACGCTTGGTAAAGTAAGCGACGTAAGGTTAACGCAGCCTGTAATTTGAAGTTTTTCAATACTACTTAGTTTTGATAAATCGATAGTTTCGATGCCCTCTCCGGATATTAAAAGTTTGTCTATTTGAACGTTTTCAAAAGATAAGGATTTTAGCCAAGAGTGATTTATAGACGTTATATTTACGTTTTTAACAGGGTAATTAGTGCCGTTTATAGTAATATTATTTGGGATAACAACGTCCTTATTTAAGTGGCAATTAAGTAAGTTTGTAATTGTTACCGTGCCGTCATTATTTAAGGTGTAATCGAAAATACCCTCTCTAAATTTAGCGTATAAAGTCATATTTTTTGTAGGTTTTACGGGGAAAACAACAGGGTTTCCCGTAAAATCAGCGTTATAATACCAGTTTTCAAAATAGTAATCTTTCTTTGCAGGAATAGGCTTGTAACTTAAAAACGAGGTGGTAACGCTCTCAACCTCCGTTCCGCCGTTTACTTCGAAAGTAATGGTGTATTTCGGTTCTTCTTTATTACAGCCGTAAAGACACAAGATAGCCGTAAATATAGTAAGTAATAACGCAATTTTTTTCTTCATAAAGTCCTCTAATAAAATTAAAGTACTACTTACGAGTAGTTTTTTGTTTATATAATTATTATATCACAAAACAAGATTTTGACAATTTTTATACTAAAAAACTATAAAAAAACTATTAAAAATAACTTTATTTTTTACTTAAAAAATGGTTATATTATCCTTATAAAAAAAAACATAAATTAAAAACAAAAATAAATAAAAAAAACTCTCACCGCAAGGTAAGAGTGTTTTTCTTATACTTCTCTATTTATTTCTCTTCTTAGTTTTTCGATAATATCGAAGATACGTTGCAAATCGTCCTCGTTGTAGTAGTCTATGTAAATTCTACCTTTTTGGTTGTTTCCAAGCGCTTTTACTTTAGTACCGAAAATACGTTTCATATCGTTAATAAGCGATTTAACTTCTTTTGATTGAGCCTCTTTTCTTCTTGGACCTTGAGGGATAAGTTTCCTATTAAAGTAAAGTTTTACTTGTGTTTCAAGTTGACGAACGCTCATTTTATTATCAGCGGCTTGGTTTGCAAGTTTTACTTGGAAATCTTTGTCGTCCACAACTACAAGCGCTCTTGCGTGGCCTGCTGAAAGTCTGCCCTCTCTAACAAGGTTAATTACCTCTTTTTCTAGTGTAAGTAGACGAAGTGAGTTGGTAATTCCCGGCCTACTTTTTCCGATTTTAGAAGCAACTTGCTCTTGCGTTAGGTTGTGGCTAACCATAAGTTCTTGAATAGCCTCAGCGGCTTCGATAGGGTTTAAGTCCTCCCTTTGTAAGTTTTCGATAAGTGCGATTTCTTGAACTTCTTGATTTGTAAGTTCCTTAATAACGGCAGGAACAAACTTTAACCCTGCAAGTTTTGCTGCCCTAAACCTTCTTTCACCGGCGATAATTAGGTATCTTTCGCCCGTTTGAAGAAGAATAAGAGGTTGGATAATACCGTAATACTTTACCGACTCGGCAAGGTCGTTTAAAGCGTCCTCGTCAAAGTATTTTCTTGGTTGGTTTGGGTTGGTATCGATTAAATTGATATCAACGTCGTCTAATTGTTTTTTAATAATAGTTTTAGTTTCGATAAAGTCATCGTCTAATATATCGCTAAATAATGCGTTAAGACCTTTTCCTAGTGGATTTTTTTCACTCATAGTTCACCTCAGTTTTGTGCTTGACGTTTTATAAACTCAATAGTTAATTTAGTATAAGCGATTGCACCGTTGCAGGACTTATCGTACACAACGATAGGCTTACCGTAACTTGGCGCTTCCGCAAGTTTTACGTTACGTGGAATTTTGGTTTCGTACACAACGTTGCCAAAGAACTTTCGTATTTCGTCTTCTACTTGGAAGGAAAGTTTAGACCTACTATCGAACATAGTAAGCACAACGCCCTCGATTTCAAGGTCCTTATTAAGAAATTTTTTAACGATACGAACAGTGTTGATTAGTTGCGACAAACCTTCTAGCGCATAAAATTCGCATTGAATAGGAATAATCAAAGAATCGCTAGCGGTAAGAGAGTTTAACGTTAGTAGTCCAAGTGACGGCGGACAGTCAAGAACGATAAAATCGAACATATCCTTAACCGGCGCAATTTTTTGTTTTAGAATTTTTTCCCTGCCTCTTTCAATGCCTGCAAGTTCAATCTCTGCGCCCGCTAAATCGATATTTGAAGGCAAAATCGATAGGTTAGGAACAGACGTTTCTTGCAAAACGCCATCGTCTAAGATAGACTTGTCGGTACAAAGCAAATTATATACCGAGAAGGAATTTTTAGATTTTTTTGCGCCCAGTCCGCTACTTGCGTTGCCCTGAGGATCCATATCGATAAGTAGCACCTTTTTCCCCGCTATTGCAAGATAAGACGCAATATTTACGCAAGTTGTCGTTTTACCAACGCCACCTTTTTGGTTGGTGAAAGTGATAATTTTTCCCATTAAAACCTCTTACTTTGTTTTATACCTATAATTATATCATTTTTTAGAATAAAATAAAGCAAAAAATGACATCTAAACCTTTTTATTTTATTTATATTAAAAAAATTTAATAAAATAATTGAAATTTTGTTATAGCGGGCTTAGTTTCGGCTTGTTTTTATCCCTAGGGTAAATCTTGTCGGTTTTTGCCTCTTTTTTGATAATTACAAGCGACCTATTGTAGTCGGTTTCGGGCAGAGTGAAGTTTTCTACCTCGATAATTTTGGCGTGTAATTTGTTAAGAGCGTTTTTGGACGCTATAATTTCCTCTTCACAATTACCCTTGTATGCAATAAAAATTCCGCCCACTTTTAGTAGCGGGACAGCGTACTCAATAAGGGTGTTTAGCGAGGCAACCGCCCTTGCAACCACCACGTCGAACTTCTCTCTAAAATCCTTTTTAGCAGCGTCCTCTACACGAGTGTGGTAAGCGGTGATATTGCTTAGCCCAAGCAGTTTTACCGTGTCGTTAAGGAAAGTTACCCTTTTATTAAGGCTGTCAATAAGAGTAAAGTCTAGGTCAGGTCGAACGATTTTAAGTGGTATACTAGGAAAGCCTGCCCCTGCCCCGATATCGCAAACTTTAAGGTTTTTACCGATAAATTTTTGCCCCGAAATGCTGTCTATTAAATGTTTGTCTACAAACTCTGTTTCTTCCAAAATCGAGGTTAAATTGCACGTTTTGTTACGTAAAACTATGTTTTGGTAATAATCGTCGAAAAGTTTGTTTTGATTTTCGGTAATAGTTACGCCAAGCAGCGCCGCTTTTTCAATTAGTTTTTCCATTGTCCGTCCTTTAGTTTTACTATTTCTTTTTATTATTATATCATTTATTTTCCGTTTTTACAAACTTGTGATATAATAAATCGTGAGGTAATTATGAAACGTATAGGAATAATAGTTGCTATGAAGTCGGAATTTGAGGCTTTGTACGACAAAATAGGAGAAAAACAAAAAACCATAACGGTTGGCAGCAGGGAAATTTACCATTACGTAAACGGCACGCTTGATTTGTACGTAACCGATACCGCCGAGGGTGAGATACAGGCGGCAATGATGACGCAATACCTAATCACCAAGTTCGACGTGGATATGATTTTAAACTTTGGGCTTTGCGGCTCTTTAAAATCGGAGTTTAAATGCAAGGATTTAGTGCTTGTAAAAGAGGTGGTTCACTTTGATTTTGATATTACCGCTCTAAACCCGAATATGAAAGTTGGGCAATATCCTGAAAGGGACGAGATATTCTTTAAAACCGACGAATTGCTTAGAAAAGAGGTGCTTAACATAGAGAATATCAAGGAAGTAAGGGTGGCATCGTCCGATAAGTTTATCGGGGAAGAAGGTATGAAACGCAGGCTAATTAGCGATTTTAACGCCGACGTTTGCGAGATGGAAAGCGCAGGAATTACTATCACCGCTTTATCTAATCACGTTCCTTGTTTGCTAATTAAATGTATATCCGACAATGCCGGTGACGACGCTAAGTTCGAGTTTAGAGATATTGTGAAAACGGGCGTTGAAGAGTACGTGGATTTAATCGTAAAACTATTAAAAGTACTACAAAAATAGAGGATAAAATGGAAGAATTACAAAGAATTAAATCGTTTACAATAGACCACACAATCCATAAGGAAGGTTTTTATTTGTCAGGGGTGAGTAACAATATTTTCACCTACGACCTAAGATTCAAAAAGCCAAACGGAGATAATTACGTTCCAATCGCAGCAATGCACACTATCGAGCACCTTTTTGCAACGGTGGTTAGGAATAGCGACGTAAAGGAAAAGGTGGTTTACTTCGGGCCAATGGGTTGCAGGACAGGTTTTTATTTGCTTCTTTTAGGCATTGATAAGGAAGAGGCAAGGGCGCTTACCGTAAAATGTATGGAAAAATGCCTAGAACTCGATTATATCCCGGGCTGCTCTGAAAAAGAGTGCGGCAACTACAAAGAACACGACTTACAAACCGCAAAAGAGGAAATCACACAGTATCTTAGCGTGTTAAAAGGCTAATCATAATAAGAAATCGCTTTAAAAAGTTGCAAAAAAAGGCTACGAAGGTAGCCTTTTATTTTTGCTTAAATACCTATAAAAACAATGGTTTTAACGGTTAAAAACTAAAATTTGCGGGGAGAAATGGTAAAAACGCCTGAAAAACAAAACTAATTTTGCTAAAATAAACCTAAAAAAAATGAGACTAAAAACTACAATAAAATCTTTAAATATATCTTTAACAAAACCAAATGTTACCACGTAATATAAATAGTTATAATTTGCTAGTAAACAACGAAAAAAAGAGGCAAATAATAGGTAAGACAAAATATAACCGAATAGAAGGTATTATAAATTTTTTAGCCATATAAAGCCTTAGCGTAAAATGTTATTATTTTTCAAAAAACCTAGTGAATAGTAGGAAAAGAGGTGATTTTATTTTACACGATAAAAGCAATTAAGCAAAAACACCCTGTAAAATGAAGTGCACTCAAAAAGTTAGACTGAAATATAAAACTTTTGGAGTGCATTTTTAAAGGCACAAAAATTTCAAACGACCGTTGCCGTCGTAGTTAAGGAAACTATAAATTAAAAATTATAAATCAAGGAACAGGATATACGGACGAGTATACCGGGACGTATTTTACTGGTGACACAACGCATAACGGCTGGGAAAATACTATATCACGGGATATTTATATGATCAATTTGATGTCGCCACGGACAGAAGCAAACTGGAAATTGAAACGTGGAGCGGTACTTTCACATTGTCTTTACAATAGTTACCGAAAAGAACTATGATTTGTTATTAAGAGAGAATAGAATTCTCGTCATTCGCTCCGATATAAGCTAAGCGCCCTTAAACGGGTGCTTTTTTTTGCAAGGATTCGATTTTCTAAACGCTGGTCCCTTTTTTGCCATTAAAAATGCACCTCCAAAAGTTTTACATTTCTGTCCAACTTTGGGGGAGCACTTCATATTTTGGTAGTTTTATTTATTTTTTATCTTTACTAGATTTTAATAATTTAGGTAGCCGTCAATTATGAAACGTTAATAGGCACAAGCAAGTGTGCTTTCTCATTTGATACGCCGTTTGTAAGTTCAATATCCAAGTAAGTTTTTCCACTTTGTATTCCGGCGGTATCAATTTTTATAATTAATTCCATCAAAATATTGCCGTCCGGTCTTGTTTTGGTTTCAACACGTATGTCTCCGGCTGAGTATGTTTGTCCGTACTTATCCTTTTCATGCCTAACGTTAATTATATTTCTATCAAGGGGTACAATAACCCAAAATAGATTATCTGCAGTTAGCAAATTATCATTTAACTTTATTTTTAATTCGGCAATTCCGCTATTTATTACTAAATCTTTTGGATTATTATCTTTATCGTAATTAGCAAAAGATTGACCGTAAACGATATTTCCAAGTTCCACTTTCACATAAGCGTCTTTGTCTTGCATACTGAAAGTGTAAGTATCCGTACCCGTTTTGCTCACGTCATTACCATTATATGTAACCTTTTTTATATATTTATTAGTGTTGGTTACGGTTACAATAACGTTTATTAATTCGTATTCTGTTGCTTCTGATTTTACGTTTACCATACAATCATCGGGCTTTTCAACAAAAATGTTATATTTTTTAGGTGGTGGCGGATCGTTATTTGCACACGACGTTAGAACAATTCCACCGATAATTACTACTAATATTAGGCTTAGCGCCACAAAAAATTTTTTATTTTTCATAATACTCTCCTTATGGTGATTTGCACCATTCCTACTTAAATTTTAATACATACCTGCCTTAAAATCAATAATTCATAAATTTTTTATCGATTTATATATAGTAAATCGTGCATTTTAATATAGAAAAACCTATATTTATTTCAATAATTATTTGTTGTAAAACCTTTGCAAAACGAATAGATTAACCGTAATTTGTATGATAAACTTTTTTAATAATAAATATTTTTATTATGTAAACTAGAATAAATTAAAAAATATTTGTGTTAATTAAATTGATTAAATAAAATATCCAAAATAACGAAATTGTAAAAAAATATAAATGCGTTTTTTCGAGGAGCAAAGATATATTTTGTAAATGTGGAGAAAAGGTGTATTTAGCGCTGGTTTTAACTATAAAAAAATTTTCAAAACAATAAAACTCAAGTCAAAGATAAAAAATTGCTAAATGTTATTCCAAATAGAGCGTTCTGCGTAAAAAATTGTATTATAATACTGCAAATTTTTCACGAAAAAACCAGTAAATAAAGTAAATTTCAACAAATCAGAGCGGTTTAGAGGCAATTTTATTAAAAAATAGAGCATTTCAGAGGCGATTTTATTGCAAATGAGATATTTTAGCGTGATTTAATTAAAAAATAACCATATTTAAACTAATATTTGGTGAAACTGATTAAAAAAAACATAATAATTTATAAGTAAAAAGTGCTGTGAAACAAAATAGTAAATTTATGCAAATTATAGCATATAAATACAAAAAATATTAGTAAATATTCAACAATATTCATTATTTTATTAAAAAAAGCAAATATTTATAAATAAAATGAATATTAAATAATATGTTAAACAATTTTAGGTATTTTTTCAAGGAGCAAACATTAAATTTTATAGCAAATTTTTCAAGGAGCAAATTTGGACGATTATTTTTTGCAAAATTTATTGTATAAAACATTGTCAAATATACACAATAAAGCCGCAAATATACATAATTATTGAATAAATACGGAATGTATGCATAAATAATGTATAAATTGTTCAACGTGAAACGATGCCGAAGTTTACGAATGTAAAACGTGAAACATAATATTTTAACACAATATAGTATTTGATATATTTAGTTAAATAGAAACAGTTTATGTTGATAGGTATTTCGTGTTTTCTGTAAAAAAAATTATCAAAGTATTAAAGCAGGCAATACGGAAATGGTTAAAAATAGGTATTCTAACAATGAGTTCTGTTTGTAAAGCATAATTAAAACTCTTCGAGCCACAAAATATAAAAGTTTAGCCGCAAAAAGCAAGTTAAATTACGTTTAATCCGTTTAAAATTGTAAATGAAAGGAGTTTTATAATTAAATTAGTTGTAATTGCATAAACCTTAGGCTATGACTATCAAAACCGTTTTTATTTTGTGATTCGTTTGAATGGAGGAAGTAAGGGCTTATGATAATAAACGTTAAAAAGGTGTAAGTAATATGCCTAGAAGAATTTTATGCTGTATTTTAAGTTAGGAATTGTTCGAAATATTTTTCTGACAGACATTATAAATTCTATATAAAACAGCAAAAAAATACTAAAAAATCTAATTGTTCCACGTGAAACAAAAATAAAAAATGATAATAAAGCCAAGTGATTTTTAGAAAAATAATTTAAGTTTTTAAACGCTTGAAATTGTGGAAAACTAAACTTTTTGTGGATAACTTTGTGGATAAGTATGTAAAAATATAGAAAAATAAGTGTAATTTGTGATAAAACGCTGTTTTAAAGGGATAGCAACAATCGGGAGTAAAGACTTGTTTTGCCTAAATATTAAGTAGTGAAAGTTAAGGTTTTTGCTGCAATCGATAAAGCCGGTTATGTTTAATACGTAGTAGTATAGATTTGAATACCTAAGCGGTTGTGGGTGGAAAAAATTTTTCTAAATGAGGTTTTAAAATATTTATAAAAAACGTGTTTTAATAAAGAATAGGATATTTTTGGCAATATTTTTAAAAAATCTTTGTTTTTATAAAAACTTAGTAATGTCGGGAAGACGCTAATAGAAAAATTTTCTAAAGGAAGTTTAAATTTTTTTATATGAATCGTGTTTTTTATAATAAAAATAGGAAGATTTTGGCAATATTTCTAAAAAAATCATTGTTTTTGTAAAAATATACTATTGTCCTGCAGAGAGTTAAAAAATTTTTTGTTAAAAATACACAAATAGACGCTATAATACGGTCAAAAAAATGTTTTTAGTAAAATAAATAAACTTGCAGCAAGACGTTTAAAAAGTGTGTTTTATAACAAAATAAATAAAATTACGTTATTACCATTAAAAGATTGCGTTTATTTTATAAAATATACGAATAATTATATAAGACTTTTTCGTAATAAAATATATAAATCTACCTCATAATACACTAAAAATCGCTGTTTTATTTAATATAATGGATAAAAATGGGGCGAAAAAACTAAAAAAAGGTTTAGTAACAAGATGAAGATAAATGCTACATGAAGAAAAAAGTAATTATTTAGTAAAATGAACGAAATGTCTTATGCGCCAGGAAAAACTACCTTGATAATATGCTGATTCGTTGATTGCACGAACCACCGGCTATACTTGAAAGAGAAGGATTAAAAATATTCTGATTTTAAAAGTTTTTTGTTAAAATTATAGTGTTTAGTTAAATTTCGTACAATATTTATGCAATTTGGTATATGCCGAACACGGTTTAGCATTTTTTTAGTAAGCAAAAGTTTTAATTAGACCGATACCGGTTTAAAAAATATTTTTTTTACTATTTTTTTTGTTATAATTATTGTATTTACTTAAATTGCTAGGAATATGTATAATATTTTCTATATGCCGGATATGTCTTAGAAGTTTTCTAGTAAGCCAGATGCAATATTTGGCAGAATAGTGTAAAATTATTGTTATTAGTTATATTTCGAACAATATTTATGCAATTCCTATATCCGAATACGCTTTAAGATTTTGTTTGTAATTGGTTGTTATATTTCAGTATCTATGGATCTATAATAACCTTTTTGTCTAGATTTAAAATGCCGCATTATTTAAACATTAAAAGATAGTTGCTAATTAGTATTTAGTGAAAATAATTAAACTAACACAAATTTAGATGCTGCTAGCGTGCGTTTAGTAGGATAATTTAGTGATATAACGATATTTTGATAAAAAATTAGGGGGTATTGTTAAAAATGCACCAGTTTGCTTGTTTGTGGCTTTTTGAATGGCAATATATTTAACGGTATATTTAAATAACAATGTTTAGAGGTTATTTTAATATTTAATTAAAAATAGGAGAATGGGTAAAAATTAGATTTAATTCAAGTAAAATCTAAATATTTTTGCAATAACAGGGATAAAATATATTATTTTAGAGTTAAAAAGTATTTAATATGAAATTTTTTAAATATTAAAATATTTATTATTTTATATTAGAATAGGTTTTTAATCTATTTTTCTTTAATAAAGTGATTATCTTGATAATAAATACTAGAATATTTGCTACGTTAAATTATAAATTAGTAAAAAATTTTTTAGGCGAAAAGAGGTAATTGCTTGTTTTTAATTATTACAAATTAAAAATTTTTCTATATTGCTATGTTAATGTAGTATTCAATAGTATGCAATAAAAACTAATAGAATTTTATTATAAATGTATAAATATACGGCGAAATCTTATTTATTGCATATCTATACAAATTAAAAAAGCAAAAATTTATATAAATATGTTATAAACGTTTGCTCACAAGATAAAGCGGTTAAACTGCCGTTTACAGATATTCTTTATTCGGAATTTTTTAATAAGTATTTTTAAATATAATTTTATATGAAAAAATGTTTTTGTTCAGTTTGTTTAGCGTTTGATAATTTTTGGTTAAAACTTTATTTTCGTATTCGTTTTTATTTTTCTATTACTTATATCTGCATGCATAGTAAAACAATAAGTAAATTTAGTTGAACCGATTCAAGCAGGTTGCTTTGTCAGTATGATTCGTCAATTTTTAGGAAAAGGAGTGGTGAGGCTTAGGGGGAAACATTTTTTTCTAATTATTATGAAGCGAAGATGTTAAAATTAAATGGAACAACAGTTTCAATTTAAAAAGATAAAGGAATAAGGACATTAAATTCTACTGCTACTTAGGTGGAGTGCAACAGTGGATACCTAAAAATTGCAAAGTTGAAACGTTTCAAGTTAATTAGAATACCGGTATTATCTCGAATGCCAAAGACTAATTTGATGAAACGTGATTGCTTGAATGTTTTAAATAATCTATATAAATTTAGCAGTACGAAGTTGTAAAAAAACCTCTATTAGTAAAAAGTCGAATTGTTTTAAGTTGCGTTTATTATATCTCTACGAGGAGAATTACGGTGTATTTTTTGGGAAAAGATTAAAAAGAATCGAGGTCGAAAAAACTGAACAAACGTTTGGTTTTTATTGACTAGATAAGATTTGTTTTCATTAACGTGGGAGGATTTGGTTTAACATATTAAATTTTTCTAATTACAAATAAAAGTAGTTATTTCAGTGCTTGTTTAACAAAAAATTGAAATATAAATAGTTAAGGAATACAATAGTTAGAATTATTAGGGGCAATTTTTTTCCTTACATATATAAATCAGTGGCAGGAAAGTTAGGGTTTAATCGGTTCACCATTATTGAATGCAGCAAGTATTTGTTTGATGCTATTTAAAAAGGGGAAAATCAACAATAATATCGGAAAAAAATAATTAAAATTGTCAATATGGCGTGGAAAAAGTTCATAATTGTGATAAAAACGGCGGTTTGCGTAGATATTTTTTATTTTGGGTTGGTAAGCGCTGTGAAACTGGTAGCAAATATTTGCAATTTTTGTAAAACGTAAGAAAATATGGCAGAAGAAAATGATTCGAAAGAAAATAAGAAAAAGAGTAGATGATAAGATGAGAAGAAGAGAGAAAGGAAAGGGGGAAATTAGCCAAGGGAAAAGGCGTAAAAAAGGTGATTTGCGGGCAAAAAGCGAAAAATAGTGTGAGAAGTTTGTATCGAGGGAATCAAATTAGGAAATTGAGGGGGAGGAATGAAGTAGAGGCTTAAAACATAAAACGGGCGGTGTTAGGTTGAATATAAAACGGGCGTGGTTTAGCGTGGATATAAAGCGGACGAGGGTAAAATTTACAAGGTGAAAAAGGAAGAATAAAAAATTTTTTAGGAAGGCGGCGGTTATCTAAAGATAAAAAAATCTTGACAAAAAAAGGGGATATGATATAATGAAAGTAGGTGGCAAGGGTTTTCCTGATTAACCGATTTGAAAATTGTTTTATTGATTTTGAATTTAGTTTAAATTTTTTCTTGTATAGTATTAAAAAAGTTTAGAAAGTTTTGCAAGTTATTTTATTTTGGTTTTTTGTTTTTAATTTAAGCGTAAAAAGTTGGTTTGGCGTTTTGAGAATTAAAAATATGGTTGAATTTGAACGAATTAGTTGTTTTAGTAAGCCTGTTTGGTGCGGCTTAGCATCATTTTGGGGCATGAAAGGATTTAGGTTAAAGCCGTGAATTGTTTTTGGAAAATGGGCGGTTTGAAAGTAAGTAAGATTTTAAAGTATTTAAAATGTTTGGTTAAACGGTTTGTGGCGTTTTATTTAAAAATTTGATTATCGTATTTGATAAGTATCACGAAAAAAAAGTAATCCTATTAAATAGGTTTTGAAAATTAAGTAATAAAAGGAGGAAGGATATGGCGTTATTTGACAAATCTTATCTTGATAAAGAAAGAAACGTTATGGTGTTTGAAGTAAATAGGTACATGCTTGAAGACGAAAGCGAAGAAGAAAGAAAAACCGGTATGGCAGGGGTTCTAATTTATGAATTTAAAAAAATGTTTCCTGAAAAAAAGGAAGAGTTGGCAAAAGTTGGAGCAAATATAGCAGAACTTGAAAACGGAGACCCAGATGACGCAGAAAATACTTTAACGTTAAAAAGTATAAACAAGTTTGCATACGAATTATTTATGGTATTAAAAGATGAATAAACGGTTTAGTAAATATAGTTTGAAAAATTAGTTATTACAAAAAATATGAAAAAATATCTGATAAAAAGGAGGCACGATATGGCGTTATTTGACAAATCTTATTTAGACGAAGAAAGAAACGTTATGGTGTATGAAATCAATAAGCACACTCTTGAAGACGAAAGCGAAGAGGCTTGCAAAAACGGTATTGTAGCGGCTTTAATTTTTGAACTTAAAAAAATGTTTCCTGAAAAAAAGGAAGAGTTAACAAAAATTAGAGCAAATATAACAGAACTTAAAAACGGGGACCCAAATGATGCAGAAAATACTTTAATGTTAAAAAGTATAAATAAGTTTGCGTACGAATTATTTATGGTATTGAAAGATTAATAAACGGTTTAGTAAAGATGGCTTGAAAGAATTAGTTATTACAAGAAATTAAAAAAATATGAAAAAAATATCTGATAAAAAGGAGGCACGATATGGCGTTATTTGACAAATCTTATTTAGACGAAGAAAGGAATGTTATGGTGTATGAAGTAGGTAGGTACACCCTTGAAGATATGGGGGAAGAAGAAAGAAAGGTTGGTATGGTATCCTCATATATCGACCGAATAATTGAAAAATATCCTCAAAAAGAAGAGGAATTAAGAAAAATAAATAAGTACGTAAATGAACTAATGCAATCGTGTTATGAAAATGTAGAAGAATTGTTAATGCTTTATGGTATGGATAAAATTTTAGAAATGCTTTACGAAGTTTTACGAAATGAATAAAGCAGAAGACTTAGCGTTTTTAAATAGAAAAGGAAAAGCAATTTTATTAAAAAGGGTTTTGATAAAAAAAGTAATAAAAGGAGAAGAAAAAAATGGCATTATTTGACAAATCTTATTTAGACAAAGAAAGGGACGTTTGTGTATTCGAAGTAGATAAGGAAAAACTTGAAGACGTAAGCGAAGAGGCTTACAAAGACGGCATTGTAGGTGTTTTGGTTGGCGAACTTATGGATATGTTTCCAAAAAAAGAGGACGAACTTCTAAAAATCACTACCAAAATAAATAAACTTAAATATAGAGAGCCTAGGGATGCAGAAAACACTTTAATCCTAGAAGGTATCAATAGTTTTGCTGAGCAGTTGTTTATGGTTCTGAAAGACTGTAAAACAAGAAAAAAGCAAAAGTTTTTGGGGAGAAATTAAGGAAATAAAACCCCCGCAAAATGAAGAAAAAGTAGAACACGATAAAATCGTTAAAATAATTGAAAAGAGAAAATGGAAATAACAAAAAACAGGAGGAATTTGTTATGATTATAATAGAAGAACATCACGTACAAGGGGACGGCCCAACCGTACAAGAGATACGAGCAATGGAAAGAGCAGAGAAAATGAAAACAGAGCCGGAGAACGTGGTAGATTTGGGCAAGTGGGGAACGCAAGCGATAAATATAATGGAAGAGGGAAACAAGGAACTGTATATGAAACTGAAAAAAGAGATGAAGTTAGTGCCGTTCCTATTAGACCTGAACGAAACGTGCTTGCAGTCGTTTATAAAAATGAAAGAACAAATGTGGCCAAAAGCGACAGGCGACTTTTTGACGGACTGGCAGAACAGAGAGGCAGTAGTGAGGACGATAGACGAAATCCTACTGAACGACGTAATAATCCCTGCAGTAATGGTGGGTAAAAAGTATTAGAAATATAAGAAAGAGGAATGAAATGTAAGTAAAGCCTAATAGCGTGGCATTATAGTGTGTTTTTGATATTAAATTAAGTGGATATGGCAAGAAAACATTGCTAAAGCGAAAAGGTCGCCTTATCAAAAAGGAATATGTCTAAGACTAATAAATCTATTAGGAGTATTTGATATTAGACAGAAAAACTTGTTGAGAAACTGTTGCGCTTTGCTAAAAATTGACTTTTGGTGAAAAATTAGTATAATAAGAAAACAAATGAGAGGACGATGCCTTATGATGAAAATGTTGATACAACTTGACGAAGAAAAAGTTTTGAGCGATGAAAAGTACGCACTTGAAGATATGTGGAGAGTAATAGATAAGCAGTTTGCCGGAGAATGCGACAAGGAAGTACAGCCAGACGGCTCAGTATTGTATTCGGGTAATCCAAACAAAGATTATTATACTCGTATAAATTTGGCGTATTATTCATTAAAGAGAAAGAAGTGGTTTGCCGAATATTGTAAACGTTGGGTATGGTATGATAATGATTACAATGAATCAATGCCGTTGGACGAGATAGATGTTATAGCAGAAGAAAAAAAAGACAATCCGCTGTTTGCAACAGATAAGTAGCGAATTGAAAAAGAAATTCAAAATCTAATAAGTTTAATAAAAGTTTTTTATATCAAACAGAAGAAAATTGCTAAGAAACTGTTGTGTTTTGCGAAAAATTGACTTTTGGTGAAAAATTAGTATAATAAGAAAAAAAATGAGAGGACTATGCCCTATGATGAAAATGTTAATACAACTTGACGAAGAAAAAGTTTTGAGCGATGAAAAGTACGCACTAGAAGATATGTGGAGAATAATAGATAAGCAGTTTGCCGGAGAATGCGACAAGGAAGTGCAGCCTGATGGTGCGGTTTTATACTCAGGTAATCCAAACAAAGATTATTTTACTCGTATCGGAGTGGCTTATGTATATTTGAAAAGAAAGAAGTGGTTTGCAGAATATTGTAAACGTTGGATATGGTATGATAATGATTACAATGAATCAATGCCATTTGATGAAATAGATGTTTTATCTCGCCAAAGGGAAAAGAATCCGCTGTTTGCAACAGATAAGTAGCGAATTGCAAAAGAAATTCAAAATCTAATAAGTTTAATAAAAGTTTTTTATATCAAACAGAAGAAACTTGCTGAGAAACTGTTGCGCTTTGCTAAAAATTGACTTTTGGTGAAAAATTAGTATAATAAGAAAACAAATGAGAGGACGATGCCTTATGATGAAAATGTTGATACAACTTGACGAAGAACGAGTTTTGAGCGATGAAAAGTACGCACTAGAAGATATGTGGAGAGTAATAGATAAGCAGTTTGCCGGAGAATGCGACAAGGAAGTACAGCCTGACGGCTCGGTCTTGTATTCGGGCAATCCAAACAAAGATTATTATACTAAAATAATGTTAGCCTATATGAGTTTAAGTGATAAAAAATGGTTTGCGGAATACTGCATTAAATGGATATGGTATGATAATGATGACAATGAGGAGTTACCGTTTCAAAATATTGACGTGCTGGGAAAGGAAAGAAAGAGAAACCCCTTATTTGCAATAGAGCAGTAACGGAATGTAAAAGAAAGGCTAAGTTTAATAAGCAATATGCCTAATAAAAAACAAGATGTTCAAGCCTTATCGAAAATGAATATATCTAAGACTAATAAATCTATTAGGAGATTTTATATCAAAAGAAAAAACTTGCTAAGAAACTGTTGTGTTTTGCGAAAAAATACTAAAAAAAAGAGAGGATTATACCTTATGATGAAAATGTTGATACAACTTGATGAAGAAAAAGTGTTAAGCGATGAAAAGTACGCACTTGAAGATATGTGGAGAGTAATAGATAAGCAGTTTGCCGGAGAATGCGACAAGGAAGTGCAACCTGATGGTTCGGTTTTGTACTCAGGTAATCCAAACAAAGATTATTTTACTCGTATCGGAGTGGCTTATGTATATTTGAAAAGAAAGAAGTGGTTTGCAGAATATTGTAAACGTTGGATATGGTATGATAATGATTACAATGAATCAATGCCATTTGATGAAATAGATGTTTTATCTCGCCAAAGGGAAAAGAATCCGCTGTTTATAACAGATAAGTAGCAAATTAAAAAAGCAGGCAAAAAACAAAAGCGAATAAACTTTTTAATAACGTGGCTAAAAGGCTGTAAAATAAAGAGAAACAAACGTTAAAAAGGCAAAGCAATAATTGTAATTAAAGGTAAACGACGGTGACAAAATTGTTAGTAAACAGTTGGGTTACAGGTCGTTTTATTTTTGATTAGCATATTACGATAAGCGTAATTATCGTTGTACGACGTAGAAAAAATAAAAAAAACACGATGAAAAGTAAGGTAATTAAAGAAGGGGGAAATGAATAATTAGAGCAGAAGAGAAGAAAAAAAATAGGAAAGTAGCCTAGGATAAAGGTTTGAAAAAGGAAAAGGGTGATTTGCGGGCAAAAAGCGACTAAAAAAGGAAAGAGGAATCCAAAAATAAAGGACTTTAATGAAAGATTGCGGAGCATTACTAAATTTTAAAGCCGCAAAACCCTAGGTAAACGGCGATAAGTAGTGGATATAAAAAGTAATATGTCTTAATTTTTGTTTGACATAGCACTTTCTTTCATATATAATTTAATGGTTATTATAAAATACAATTATAAGCGGAGGGCTAAATAAATGAAAAGAACTTATCAACCAAAGAAGAGACAAAGAAACAAGGTACACGGATTTAGAAAGAGAATGAGTAGCAAAGCGGGCAGAAACGTAATCGCTAGAAGAAGAAAAAGAGGTAGAAAAGCACTTAGTGCCTAATCGATGGGGATATGCAAAAACAATATAGATTAAAAAAGAACGCTTCGTTTAATTACATTTACCGTAACGGCAAAAGCGTATCGAATAAATATATGGTTCTTGTGTATGTAAAATCCTATCAATCGATAAAGGTAGGCTTTTCGGTAAGTAAAAAAGTTGGAAATAGTGTGGTGAGAAACCACGTGAAGAGATTGATGAGAGAGAGCGTGAGAGTGCTTATTCCTAATATGGACAAGCATACGCATTACGTTTTCGTGGCAAGACCGCAGGTGACCGGCCTAACGTTTTGCCAGCATCAAGAAAAAATGAAAGACTTGCTTACCAAAGCCTCGCTATACGTGGAACAATGAAAAGGCTGCTGATATATTTAGTAAGGGGCTACCAAAGGTTTTTCTCCCCGTTACTTGGCAAAAACTGTGTATACACTCCAACGTGCTCTACTTATATGATAGAGGCGATTGAAAAAAGAGGCGTAATTACGGGCGTAATGCTGGGAGTGTGGCGAATACTTAGGTGCAATCCGTTTTCTAAAGGTGGCTTTGATCCCGTAAAAGATAATTTGAAAGGAAAAGCAAAATGGTTAATTTAACAAACGTATTTATGCTTGCACAGACGGGCAACTTAATAGGTGACTGGCTATACGGTTTAAGTAATAGCATTGGTAACTTCGGTTGGACGGTAGTGGTGTTCACTATTATTCTAAAACTTGTTACCTCTCCTTTTGATATATGGCAAAAGGTGGTAATGAGGAAGAATAACAACGCAATGAAAAGAATGAAACCGGAACTTGAAAAATTGCAAAAGCAATACGCTAACAACCAACAACTTTTAGCGGAAAAGCAAATGCAACTTTACAAGAGGGAGCATTTTTCAACGCTTGGCGCATGCCTACCTATGATTATCACGATGGTAATATTCTTCGTGGTGTTCGCAGGGTTTAATGCAACCGTTCAATATCAAAACAAAGTAGTGTTTTTGGAACTTCAACAAACCTACAACGTGGCAGAGCAAGAGGCAAACGCCGACGCAACGCTAACGACGGACGAGGCAAAACAACAATATATTAACGAAAAAGTACTGGAAAAATACGAAGGCGAAATAAGAGCAAAACAAGGCTTTTTGTGGATAGAGAATATCTTTATGCCGGACACTTGGTCTAAGCCTATCCCTGCATGGGGTACGTTCATCGGAACGGGTATGGGCAAACTAAATATTCAAATTCCGGGGCTGGAATCTAGGGAATACCAAAAGGTTATGAGCCCTATTATCGCTAAGTACAACACACGTTGGAACGGATATTTAATTCTTCCTATCCTTGCGTTTGTGCTAAACGTGGTTACCAGCAAGATGATGCAAAAGTCTAACCCGCAAATGCCTCAAGCAGGTAGCGCAGAAATGCAAAAAGCAAACCAACTGAATATGAAAATGATGCAATGGCTAATGCCTATTATGATGTTGGTTTTTGCAGTTTTGTATAGTTCGGCGTTCACCTTGTACATGTTCGTATCGGCGCTAGTTACTACGTTGTTCCAACTAATTACGAATTTGGCATTTAAGATTATAGACAAAAAAGCCGAGGAAAAGAAACTTTCCACGACGTACAAATAAGGAGAGACGATGGCTAGAACTATAGAAATAGAGGCATCTACCGTTGAAGAGGCAACTAAGCAAGGTATTGAAGAGTTGCAAGCAAGAAAAGAGGACGTAACGGTAGAAGTTCTTAAAGAGGGAGGCTTGTTCAGTAAAGCAAAGGTAAGGCTTACGGTAAGTGACGTGTGCGAAAACGTTGAAAACTTCGTGAATACCTTGCTTGAAAAAATGGGCATTACCGCAACTTGTAAGGCTGAAAGGCTAGAAGATAAGATCAGCGTTAAAATCGAAGGAAAGGATAGCGCAAAAGCAATAGGCTATCGTGGAGAAGCGCTTGACGCAATACAATATCTTGCCGTAATAGAGGCAAACAAGGGCAGCGAAAAGGATTACGTAAAAGTGGTGGTAGACGCTGAAAACTACCGTGAAAAACGTAACGTCACCCTAAGCAGCCTTGCTAAAAAACTTGCCTACAAGGCGTACAAAACGAGCAAAAAAGTGGAACTTGAACCTATGAATCCTTTTGAAAGAAGGATTATCCACACGGCGCTGCAAAGCAATCAATACGTAGAGACGGTTAGCGAGGGCGAGGGCATCGACAGGCACGTAGTTATTGTGCCTAAGAAAAAGACCGACGACAACGTAAGTTTGGATATTTTAGGAGCAAGCAACAGCAATTTCAAGAAAAACGGACCGAAAAAAATGAGAAGTTTCGGATATTCTAGAAACAGGTTTTAGAGCGAAAAGGAAAATTCCGAAAGGGTTTTCCTTTATTTATTTATATGGATACGATTGTAGCGATTAGTACACCCCTTGGTAGCGGTGGAATAGGCATAATAAGAATGAGTGGATACGGCGCAAAAGAGATTGCGTCAAAGGTTTTCTCTACCAAAAAACTGGCTAGTTTTATAGAGGCTACGCCAAATTATATGTACCTTGGCAATATCGACGAGGGCAGCGTGAAGGAAAAGTGCTTTGCCGTGTATTTCAAAGCCCCTAATTCTTACACGGGCGAGGACGTGGTGGAACTGCAATGTCACGGCGGTGTGGCGCTTATAAACAAGATTGTGGATTTACTGCTTAGCAAGGGCGCAAAACTTGCCGATAGGGGCGAATTTACGAGGCGTGCGTTTATAAACGGAAAGATGGCGCTTGCCGATTGCGAGGGCGTAATCGAGATGATAAACGCCGATAGCGACGCTAGTTTGAACGCAGGATACAGGCTGATGGAAGGCAAACTTACTAAGCAAATAGTTGCCCTTCAAGACGAAATTACCGACCTACTTGCAAGAGGTGAGGCAAGCCTTGACTACCCTGAGGAACTTGAAGAGGAAGTGGACGAGTACACAAGGGAAAAAATGAAAAGCGTAAAGGCGGAGATTGAAGACCTTGTAAATAGTTACACTTACGGCAGGATTGTAAAAGAGGGCGTAAAGGTTGCGCTGGTTGGCAAAACTAACGTTGGCAAAAGTTCTATGCTGAACGCTTTTTTGGGCAAAGACAGAGCAATCGTAACCGATATTGCGGGCACAACCCGTGACGTTATTGAGGAAAGCGTGGAGCGAGACGGCATAAAAATCACTTTTATCGACACGGCAGGCATTCGTGAAAGCGACGACGTTGTGGAAAAAGCGGGCATCGAAAAGGCAAAAAGCGAACTGAAAAACAGCGATATCGTTTTGTACGTGGTAGATGCAACCGACAAGGCTTACGACGAAGAGTTTGAAAGGCTACTTGATGGCAAAAAAGTAATAAGAGTAGTAAACAAAATAGACAAAATAAAAGATGCAAAATTTGAAGAAGGCGTGCTTTATGTGTCTTGTAAAACGGGCGAAAACGTTGGGCTGGTTTTGGACGAAATCGTAAAAACCGTTACGGAAGGCAAAGTAACTCAGGGCGGCGAAACGGTGGTACTAAAAAGGCATTATCAAGCGATTGTCGAGGCGAAAAAGAGCATTGACGAGGTGTTTGACAATTACGATATGATGGACAACTGCCTAAGACTGATGGAACTAAAAAACGCTTGGAACAAACTGGGCGAAGTGACAGGAACAACCGCAACCGAGGATATAATCGACGCAATTTTTTCAAAGTTTTGTTTGGGTAAATAGATATGCAAGAATATGATGCGATAGTAGTCGGAGCAGGCCACGCAGGTATCGAGGCGGGGCTATCTCTGGCAAGAATGGGACACAAAACCGTAATAATGACAATTAGCCTAGATAACGTAGGCTTTTTGGCGTGCAATCCGTCCATAGGGGGCACGGCAAAGGGGCATTTAGTAAGGGAAATCGATGCGCTAGGCGGCGAAATGGGAATTGCCGCTGACCACACGCTTTTACAAATAAAAATGCTAAATACGGGCAAAGGCCCTGCCGTTCAGTCGTTAAGAGGGCAAGCGGATAAGGTGCTTTACCATCAATATATGAAACGCACGCTAGAAGAGGAAAAAAACCTTGACCTAGTGCAACAAGAGGCAACCGAACTAATTGTCGAAAACGGCAAAATCTTGGGCGTCAAAACCGCAATGGGCATAGAGTACAGGGCAAAAGCGGTGGTTGTGTGTAGCGGTGTGTACCTAAACGCAAGGATTATTATCGGCGAGTACTTAAAGGACGAAGGTCCGTCGGGCTTTGCTAGGGCTACAAAACTTACCCAAAGTTTTATAGATAACGGCATTGAAATAAGAAGATTTAAGACGGGGACTCCTGCAAGACTGGATAAAAACAGCATTGATTTTAGCAAAATGACAAGACAGGACGGCGACGAAAACATATCGGCGTTTTCCTTTATGACTAAGGAAAAACTTGTGAACAAAGAGCCTTGCTACCTAACCTATACCAACCCGAAAACCCACGAAGTTATTATGAAAAACTTGGATAGGTCACCAATTTATAACGGCGAAATCGTGGGGGTAGGCCCTAGGTATTGCCCGTCGATAGAAACAAAAGTTATGAGGTTTAAGGACAAGGAGCGCCACCAAATCTTTATCGAGCCGGAGAGCACCACCACAAACGAAATGTACGCACAAGGGCTAAGTTCGTCTTTGCCGTACGACGTGCAGGAGGAAATGTACCGCACGATAGAGGGCTTGGAGCATTGCAAATTTTTGCGTTACGCTTACGCTATCGAGTACGATTGCTTGAACCCGTTAGAATTACTTCCCAGCCTAATGACCAAAAAAATAGAGGGCTTGTTCACCGCCGGTCAAATCAACGGTAGCAGCGGCTACGAGGAGGCAGGTGCACAAGGGCTTATCGCAGGAATTAACGCCAGCCTTTACATAAGAGGCTTAGAGCCGCTGGTTTTAAGGCGAGACGAGGCTTATATCGGCGTGCTAATCGACGACCTTGTTACAAAAGGCACGGAAGAGCCGTACAGAATGATGACGTCTAGGGCGGAGTATAGGCTATTTTTAAGGCAAGATAACGCAGATTTAAGACTAACCGAAATCGGCTACAAAATAGGGCTTGCCACAAAAGAAAGGCTGGATAACACCTTGGAGAAAAAGGCGCAAGTAGAGAAAATTATAGAACTTGCAAGCCGCAGCGTGTCGCCTAGCGCCGTAAACGGAATGTTAGAGGAAAAGGGCGAAACAACGGTAAAAAGCGGCATTATGATAAAAGATTTGTTCAAGAGGGCAAACGTAAAATATACGGACGTCGTAAACTTGTTTGAAGAGTTTAGGGATTTTAGGGAAGATGCGCTTGTCGAGGCGGAAACCGAACTAAAATACGAGGGGTATCTTCAAAAACAACTGGCACAAATCAAGGAAATGGCAAAACTTGAAAACAAGAAATTGCCCGAAAATATCGACTATTTTCAAATGAACGGACTTAGGGTGGAGGCAAGGCAAAAATTAGATACGATTCGCCCGTTAAACCTAGGTCAAGCAAGCAGAATTAGTGGCGTATCGCCGGCAGATATCAACGTGCTTATCGTGTACTTGCAAAAAAACAAGCAATAGTACATAACGAAAGACGGTAGCGGGTAAAAGCAAATAAAAAAATATAGATAATAGAAAAAAATACCGATAAAAATCGGTATTTTTTATTTTAGGAGTAAGTTCTATATGAAGTATAACGTAATCATATCGTAATAAACGTAGCGTTATATGACAATTTGGTTTAATTACGATGTAATTAGCGTTATTGTTAGCAATTTTTTGTGCTAAACCCCTAGTAAACGCTGACAAAACGAAAAACTAGCATCTTTTTTCGTAAGGCGTATCGTTACTTGTAATTATCGATAAAACTAAACGCCTGCTCCACCATGGTTTTAATTTGATTGTCGTACTCGGGCTGGTATTTTCCGCCTTTTAACGAGCGTAGCCACAACTGAAAAGTGGAGGTTAGCCCGCCGGAGATAAACTCCAAAGCGTAGTCGTTTAATGTGGAATAAAGCCTAATATGATTTTTTAGGTTTAGCGTGATTCTGTCGTAGAAAACGGCTTGGTGGTACTTGCTTTTTTGTAGTAGCCATAAAAACGAATTAGAAAAGTACGATTTTGTTATCCCCTTGAACAAGTCCTGAGTAGCAGAAATAAGAGGCATCGACGGGTTAAGGTAAGCCTTAGCGTAGCCGTCAGCGGATTCTATTGCTTGCTCGGTCAAAAAATCGTTTACGTTTTGGTAGTGCAAATAAAAGGTTTTCCTTGTGATATTTGCCATATTTGTAAGTTCGCTAACCGTAATTTGCGATAGGTTTTTGCCTGCCTCGTAAAGTTTATGTATCGCCTCTTCTATTGCACTCTTACTTTTTTGGTAGCGCTTGTCTTTTTCGGTTTTTTCCATTTTTTCGTTTCCTGTTGACAAAATACTTTTTGGTAGTATAATAAGATTATAATACACATTTGTGTAATAAGTCAATAGGAAGTTTAACTTGCCTATAAAAAGTGAAGAATTAAACGGGACATAATATGGTTATAACGTTAGTAATGGATCAATACGTCGGTGACGACGGTAAAATAACAAACGGAACGACAATGACGACGTTGAGGTTTGCAAAAAAACTTCAAGAATTTGGCAACGAGGTAAGGATTGTTACTTGCACGAAAAACAGCGATGACAACGTGTACGTAGTGCCGGAGTATCATTTTTGGTTTCTTGACAAAATAATACACGAGCAAGGTATGGCAATAGCAAAGCCCGAAACGAAGATTTTAAAAAAGGCGTTCGAGGGCAGCGACGTTATCCACTTTTTAATGCCGTTCTTTTTGGCAAGGAAGGGCAAAAAACTTGCCGACAAAATGGGAATTGCTACAACCTGCGCATTCCACGTTCAGCCCGAAAATATGACTTTTTCGGTGGGGCTTGGCAAAATGAAGTGGGCAAACGAGGTTATTTACAGAAGTTTTAGGGGCTATTACAACAAGTTCACGCATATTCATTGCCCTAGCAAAATGATTGCAAACCAACTTGCTATTCACGGCTACACGGGGAAAACTCACGTAATTAGTAACGGTGTGGACAAAGGGTTTAAGCCCGAAAAGGTGGAAAGACCTAAGGAATACGATGGCAAAATCATCGTAATGATGATAGGCAGATACTCTAAGGAAAAACGTCAAGACCTAATTATCAACGCAATCAGCGAAAGCAAGTACAAGGACAAAATGGTGCTTGTGCTTTGTGGAGTAGGCCCTGAAAAGAAGAATTTGCAAAAACTTGCCGCAGCCAAGGGAGTAGCGGTGGAGTTTAAGTTCTTGCAGCAACCCGACCTTGTAAAACTGTGCAACTATGCCGACGTTTACGTGCACGCATCAGACGCAGAAATAGAGGCGATTGCTTGCATAGAGGCGTTCTCGTGCGGAATTGTCCCTATTATATCGGATAGCGAAATATCCGCCACAAATCAGTTTGCGCTTTGCGATAAAAACCTGTTTAAGCACGGCGACTACCTAGATTTGCGTGACAAAATGGAGTATTTAATCGAGCATAAAGAGGAAAAGGAAGAACTAAGCAAACAGTACGTAGAGTACGCAAAACAGTTCGAACTTGACAACTGCGTAAGAGAACTGGAAAAGGTGTTTAAGCAGGCTGTTAAGGAGAAAAAGCAAGAAAAAGAGCAACTCGGCGAAAACAAATAAGAAAAAAGAAAGAACTCAGGAATGAGTGACTTCAGAATATAGCCAAAATCCCAAAAAGAAAAGATAGCCTATACGTCGGCTATCTTTTCTCGTATTTGGTTAATTTTTGTTATTTTTCCTCGGGCTTTTCGCTGTTTTCTTCGCTTGCCGTAGAGGACTTTTCCTCGGTTTTTTCGGCTGGCTTGGTTTCAGCGTCGCTTTTAGGGTTTTCGGTAGATTCGCTTACCGTTTCGGTTTTATTTGGCTCGTCTTTTTCGCTTGTAGGCTCTGCCGCTTTTTCCTCGGTAGGCGCTTGAACTACGACTGCGCTTTCGGGGGTTTCGGTTTTCTTGGATTTGTTGTACAAGTCCTCGTCACGTTTTTTGCTGTAAGCGATTACTTCTTCGGCGCTCTTGCCCTCGAATAGTAAAGAAACCTCGTCGCTGTAAATGGTTTCTCTTTCGAATAGCACCATTACCATATTGTTTAGTACTGATTTGTGCTCGGTAAGAATGGAGATGGCACGCTCGTAGTTTCTGTCAAGAATATCCTTGATTTCCTCGTCGATAATGCCTGCAATTTCCTCGCTGTATTGATGTTGGCTACCAAAATCTCTTCCGATAAACACTTCGCCCGATTGACCTAGGAAGAAGTTGCCAAGTTTCTTGCTCATACCCCATTCGGTAACCATTTTTCTTGCAATACCGCTTGCTCTTTGGATATCGTTAGATGCGCCCGTGGAGATGTCTTGGATAATAATTTCCTCGGCTGCTCTACCTGCAAGCATCATAGCGATGGTGTCTTCCAGTTTGTTTTTAGTTACGTGTTCGTCATCGGTGTCCGGGCGGGTGATGGTGTATCCTGCCGCCATACCACGAGGGATAATACTTACTTCGTGTACGTTGTCGCAGTAAGGAAGTAGGTGACCGACGATTGCGTGTCCTGATTCGTGGAATGCCGTGATACGCTTGTCGATTTCGGTAACGACGTGGCTCTTCTTTTGAGGGCCTGCGATTACCTTGTTAATAGCCTCGTTTATTTCCACCATAGTGATAACTTTTAGGTTTTTCCTAGCCGCTAAGATTGCTGCCTCGTTAAGTAGGTTTTCGATATCGGCACCTGTAAAGCCGGTGGTTAGTCTGCCCAACTTTTTAAAGTCAACGTCTTTTCCAAGCGGTTTGTTTCTTGCGTGCACCTTAAAGATTGCCTCTCTACCTTTTACGTCAGGAGGGTTGACAGCAATTTGACGGTCGAACCTACCCGGACGAAGTAGTGCAGGATCTAGTATGTCGGCACGGTTGGTCGCAGCCATAATGATAATGCCGTCAGAGTGCTCGAAACCGTCCATTTGAACAAGTAGTTGGTTTAGCGTTTGCTCTCTTTCGTCGTGACCACCGCCAAGGCCTGTGCCCCTTTGTCTACCAACTGCGTCAATTTCGTCTATAAACACTATGCAAGGCATATTTTTTCTTGCCTCGGCAAACATATCTCTTACTCTTGCAGCACCCGTTCCGACAAACATTTCCACAAAGTCAGAGCCGCTTATCGAGAAGAACGGAACGCCCGCCTCGCCAGCAACAGCCTTTGCAAACAAGGTTTTACCTGTTCCCGGAGGGCCTACAAGTAGTACGCCTTTTGGTATTCTTGCGCCAAGTTCAGAGAACTTTTTAGGGTTTTTCAAAAACTCCACTATTTCTTGCAACTCTTCCTTTTCCTCGTCGGCACCTGCTACGTCGTCAAAGCGAACCTTAATGTTGGTGTTCAGCCTTGCTCTGTTTTTAGAGAAGTTCATAACCATGCTGTTGCCACCTTGGTTTTGCCTGAAAATGTAGATAAAAATGCCCGCAATTACCAAGAAGCCTAGGATAGGCACAAGGTTTACCCAGAAAGAGCCGCTGTCCGGATTATCGTAAGAAACGATAGGCTTAGTAAATCCGGAGCCCGCTTCGTCTTGAATATTGTGAAGATAAGTTTCAAAGTCCCTTCTAGAGAAGATTTTTACGTAATAATCTGCTTGAGTAGGGAATTTATTAGCATCTACTTTGCTATTAGGCGACTTTAACAAAACGTACGCCTCGAAATTACCTTTAATGTAGATTTCTTGAACGGTGCCTTCCTTTATCATGTTTTCAAGTTCACCTTGTTTTATCTCTTTCGGCTTACCAAAATTGCTTAAGGATAGTGCAAGAACTACTATTAAAACGACAACAAGTAGACATATCAAAATTGTTTTCGTGCTTTTTTTCACTTAATCGTTGCCTCCGTTAATTATTGAATATATATCTGTATATGGTATTATATCATAGAATATGAAAAGTGCCAAATACTTTTTCAATAATCAGCCTCTCACAAGGGGCGAAGTGGTAAAAGACGAAATTATTAAATCTGCAAGATATTTACCAAAAGCGGAGATAAACTCGGGTTTCACGCTACGTAAAACGCCGATTACGTCGGTTGAGTAATAATTTACAACGCCAAGGATACCCACGTCGCCAAGTTTAGTAGCGCTTTTATTTATAGCGCCCGGAGGCTTTAATCCGCCCTTAGTTATCTTCACCGTGCCGATAGGTTCTTGTTTGCTTAGCCCCGCATCTATTACGACAAGCAGGCTGTTTTTGTGTGTTTCTTTGATAAAATTAACGTAGGAAGAAAGGTTTTTTGCGTTCACGTTGCGCAAAGAAGTGCCGTACACGTAGCAGGGTAAATTGCTACAAGACAGATAATCCCCGATAACAGGAGCAAGCGAATCGCCTACTACGTTACTTGTTCCCACGCATAAAAATACTAATTGTTTGTTCATAATTTACCTCGAAAAGAGTATTACCAAACAAAAATCTTTAATACTTATAAGAGGGCAGGCAAAATTTATAAAAAAACCGATTTTTTTAGAAAATAATTAGAAAATAGGTAAAAAACAATAACAGGGTTGTAAATATAATTATTGTTATGTTATAATTATCAATGTTATAAATGACAAATAGGAGGAGATATGGCATATTCAATGCTAGCGTCCACCGTACCATATTTAGATATAGCAATCGGCGTAATCGTAGGAATAGGATTACTGATTGGCGCAATACGAGGATTTGGTAAGGCACTTAAAAATTCGTTTATTATCATCGTACTTATTTCCTTGCTTCTAAGCGGAGTAACCGCAACGGGATTAAAGGGTTCGTCAATCGGTGCGTCCATTACCTCGTCGCTTACTACAAGTTTGGAGTCGGCAGGCGGAGAGGCAGCAACCACGCCTATCCAGTACGACGAGGAAAACAATAGATATTACGTAGAACTTGAAGGGGAAGAAGTAGAGGTTGCCGAGGCTTTAAAGTCCACAAACCTTAAATGGCTGTCGCTTATAGTTAAACTTACGCTACCTAAAATTATGAAAGGCGAGTCGGGAATTTCGCTTGTGGAAAAAGTAGCCCCTGCATTAACGAATATTATCTTTTTTGTAATAGCCTTCGTGCTGCTGTGTATAGTTATCAAAATTTTGTTTATAATTTTGAACAAATTGTACCAAGGACTACTGGAAAGAACGTACGTTTTAAAGGTGTTAGACAAGGTGCTTGGTTCGGTTTATAGCGGCATAAAAGGTGTGGTACTTGTGATTATAGGAATGGCAATAGTGGGCTTTGTTGCATCGTTAAATTTCCCTGCGGCAAGTGTTCTAGCGGAGCAAATAGAGATTTCCACCATGGGCAAATGGCTTGTGGAAAACAATCTTTTAGGGCAAATCTTTTCTAAATTATTCGGGGTGTAAATATGGGAAAGTTTTTTTCGGGGTTTTTGACCGGTATAATAGTATTACTTTTAGTACTCTGCATTGCGTTCTACGTGGTTTTTGCAGTAGTACCGCTTTCTACTATCGAGGGAATGTTTGGCATAGACCTTACTCCCGGTGAAGATAATAAGAACGCAGACAAGTCCATTTACGAGATGGGACAACTCGTTATAGGCACGGTGACTAATTTGCAGGCAACCAGCCTAAACGACGTGAAGGACAAATTCGGGATAGACGTTATCAGCATACTTAAAAAGTCGCTTGGCGAGGACAAGAATTACGACTGCTTAAAGGACGTTATGGCGGCAAAACTTCCTGACGTATTTTCAAAAGTTAAGGAAATAAAAACGGGCGATATTATGGGGCTTGTAGGTTTTAGTTTCAACGAGGAAGTTCCTAAGGAAAAGAGCCTAAAAGATATACTTGCGCCTATGCTAAACGCAAGCATACAGGATATGACTAGCGGCACGACCAACGTGTTTGAGGACGTTATTAACGGCATTACGATAGGCAACCTAAGAGGGCTTGATAGTACGCTACTACCTAGCGACGTGCCTATGTTCGAGGATAATGAGGTGAACAATAAAAGGACGCTTATGGACGTTATGAAGGGGCTACAAGAAGGTTCTGCCGAGCCCGTAACCCTTGGCGACGTACTAAAAATCACCGATAGTTCGCCACTAATATTAAAGGCGCTAAAAGACGAGCCTGTTATGAAGATATCAACGGCTATCAACAACTTCACTCTTGGCGATATTTTAGAAATAGATGAAACAAACGTAAATACGCCGATGATATTAAAGGCTTTAAAAGGAACAAAGATACAAGAAATTAGCACTCGTATAAATTCGCTAAAATTAAACGAAATTATAGCGATTGATATGGAGAGCGCCGATACGCCGCAATTGTTAAAAACTCTTGCGAACGAGAATGTAACGACGATTGATAAAACAATAAATAATTTGACGTTAGGTCAAGTAATCGATACTACCAAGAGCGGATTACTTACCGAATTAAAGGATACGAAAATCAGTAATATCCAAACGGAAATGCCACAAAAAGTAAGAGCGGCGACGCTAGATAAATTAAAAGAATGGGAAATGATTGACGAGAATATGAATCTAGATAAGACAATCTACGGGCAAAGGCTTGGCGATATGACGTTAGATGATATAATGACGTATATCAACAATTTGCCGGCGACGTAAATAAAAGGAGGTTAGCCTCCTTTTTTGGTAAATAGTTATAGCGAAGAGAAAATGGAAATTAAAGAAATTGTAAAAGACGACCTTGCGGTATTACAAGATATTTGCGTAAGCACCGCCTCGGGAATATATAAGGATAAGCCAGAGCAAACCAAACTGCTGTTTTTGGACTACTACGTCCTTTACGGCATAGGTTACAAACTAATTTGCGGAAAGAATACGGTTGGATACGCAATCGCAAGCGAGGATTATAAAAAGTACGTAAAGGTATACAAAGCGGAGTTTTTGTTAAGATTAAAGGAAATAGACAAGGCGGAGTACTTAAAGAAAAAGGCGGAACTCGTGCTTGATAAAAGGCTTGGCAGAAAGTATCCTGCGCACCTTCATATCGATATTTTAGAGGGGTATCAAGGTAAAGGCAACGGCTCGAAACTACTTAGTGCGCTTCTTGATAGGCTAAAAGCGGACGGGGTAAAGGGCGTGTGGCTTGGCGTGGACGTTAAAAACGAGAGGGCAATAAACTTTTACCTAAAACACGGCTTTAAAAAGCATCGGCTACTTGGTAGAAACGGAGTTTACGTGAAGAAATTAAGTGATTAACAAAGAAAAATCAACTTGACAATAACATAGAATATTGTATAATATTATTACAAACTAATAAATGCGTAGGCAGTAAGATTAAGCGTAAGCCTTTTTTACAGAGAATGGAAGTAACCTGCTGAAAACTTCCTAAAAAGTCCCGCCCAAGTGCGACTGCTTAGCAGAGCGAAGGAAATGTCGCTACGTATGGCTGCGTTAAAGTTTACAAGTAAATTAAGGTGGAACAACGACTATCGTCCTTATTTAAGGGCGATTTTTTATATAAGGAGAGTAAAAATGCTAAGTCTTTACAACACGCTTACAAGAAAAAAAGAGGAATTCATGCCGATTGCGGATAACAAAGTAACTATGTATTCGTGCGGACCTACCGTGTACAGTTTTGCACATATCGGCAATATGCGTACCTATATTTTTATGGATATTTTGCGCAGAGTACTTAAGTACGACGGGTTCAAACTAAAAGGCGTAATGAATATAACCGACGTAGGTCACCTTCAATCCGATGCCGACGAGGGCGAGGACAAGATGGAAAAAGCCGCTAAAAAGGAGCAAAAAAGCCCTTACGAAATAGCGGAGTTTTACACCAAAGTGTTCTTTGAGGATTTGGAAAAGTTAAATATCGCAAAGCCTGAAATAATTGCAAAAGCCACCGACCACATTGACGATATGATAAAGTACGTGGAAAAACTTATCGAAAAGGGCTACGCTTACGAAACCAGCGACGGAATTTACTACGATATATCAAAATTCCCTAAGTATGGTCAACTTTCTAGGTTGAATTTAGACGAGCAAATCGCAGGCGCAAGGGTGGAGGTAAACCCTGAAAAGCGCAATCCGTACGACTTTGCCGTTTGGAAAAAAGCACCAAAGGAACACATTATGCAATGGCCTTCGCCTTGGGGGATGGGCTATCCGGGTTGGCATATCGAGTGCTCGGCAATGAGCATTAAGTATCTTGGTCAACACTTCGATATTCACACGGGCGGTGTGGACCATATTCCTGTTCACCACGAAAACGAGATTGCGCAAAACGAGGCAATCACGGGCAAAAAGAGTGTAAACTTCTGGTGTCACGGCGAATTTATGCTTGTAAATAACGGCAAAATGAGTAAGAGCCTAGGCAACGTGTACACGATAAGCGAACTTGAACAAAAGGGTTACGAGCCGCTTGTGTACAGATACTTCTGTCTAAACGCACACTACAGAAACAAACTAAACTTCACTTTCGAGGGTATGGACGGGGCAAAAACGTCGTATAACAGATTGCTTGGCTTGTTGTACCAACACAAAACCTCAAACGCTCCTACCGAAAAGGCGGTTATTGACGGCTACCTAGAGGAGTTTAAAGAGGCAATCAACGACGATTTGAACTTGCCACTTGCACTTGGCGTACTTTGGAAAGCGGTTAAAGAGCCAAAGAGCAAGGATATTTACGATTTAGCATTAGAAATGGACAAAGTGTTCGGTTTAAGGCTAAACGAGGCAAAAGCGCCTAAGGTGGACACGGCTGATATCCCTAGCGAAGTAATGGAACTTGTAGAAAAGAGAAAAGAGGCAAAAGCCGAGAAGGACTGGGCAAAAGCCGACGAGTACAGAAACGAAATTACAAAACTTGGCTACCAAGTAAAAGACACCAAAGAGGGTGTGGAGATAACAAAACTTTAAAAAGAATTTAATTATAGGGAATAATTAAGATTTTTGCTAATTAAGAAAGGGCGCATTTTTGCGTCCTTTCTTAACTTTTTTGGTTAAATTTGGTTTTAAAATCGTCACCGTGGTATAGCAAGGTCATAACCATCATAACCGTGGCTTTAAAGCAAGGTGAAATTGTGACTTTTATGCTAAAAAACAAGGCGTATTTTTCCAAAAATTTGCTTATTTACCCATTAAAAAAGTCGATTATTTAGAAAACAACCCTTACGATAAACGTGATTAAGCACGCACGTAAAACGCCAAATCGCTAGTAAATAGCGGGGATTAAGGCTATTATTTTTTTAATTAACCGTGCACGAATTAGTCAAAACGCTTGTTTTTGCAGTCCACGAATATAGAATTTTGAATGCTGGAAAGTTTTTTGTTTTTGTGAGTTATAATGTAAGCCACTCTGTCTAGGTCCTCGTCCGTTATTTTGAAGGCTTTTACTTGACCTCGCTCAACGTAAGGCGCAACGATATTTTCGGGCAAAACCGATACGCCTTGTCCCTCAATCACCGAGGAGATAATCGCTTGGTTACTAATAGATTCCATCGTAGGCGTTGCAGTAAGTCCGTTTAGGGCAAGCAAACTGTCTAGGTAGTCACGAGAGGCGCTGCCTTTTTCTCTTAGTAGTAGGTCGCAAGAGTTCAATTCTTGCAAGGTAAGTTCCTCTTTTTTTAGGTAGTTAGCCCCGCTTATTGCAATCAGCCTGTCACGGTCGAACTCAAAAGAGAGGATATTTGGCGAGTGTACCGAGGTTTCCACTATCGCAAAGTCGAGGTTGCCTAAGGACAGTTCCTTTTCAATCACCGACGCCTTGTCAATTTTAAGCACGGGCTTTACGGTAGGGTAGTTTTCCCTTAGGTTTTTAAGTATTTTAGGCACGAATTGTTTGCCTATTGTCACCGACGTACCTATTTTAATCGTGGAAGTGTAGTCGCCGTTAAACGCAAGGTTTTCAAATTCGTCAAAGCATTCCACCACGTCTTTTGCCTTAAAATACAGGTCTTTTCCCGCCTCGGTAATCACAAGGCGCTGTTTTATCCTGTCGAAAAGCACCACGTCGTAGTATTTTTCCATTTCGCTTATCGTTTGGCTAACGGCAGGTTGGGCAACCCTAAGTTCTTTGGCTGCCGCTGTAATTCCCCCGCATTTTATTACTGCAATAAAAGTTTTTAAGTGTCTTATCGTCATAGTTCATAACCTTTTACTTATCAATGTTATAACATTATAATATTTTATAAAACAGTTGTCAAGTTGTATAATAGAAAGGTAGTAGTAATAAGGAGGTGTGTAAAACTATGAGGAACAACTATTCAGAAATCACACCATACGTTAGGGAACTGGCAAAGGCGTCGGACAGGCGCAACAAAATCGCTCCCGAATGGTATGCAAAATACGACGTAAAAAAGGGGCTTAGGGATATAAACGGCAACGGCATCGTGGCAGGGCTTACCGAGATATCCAAAATCAAAGCAAAGGACGTGGACGAGGACGGCAACAAAATTCCTTGCGAGGGCGAACTATTTTATAGGGGCGTGAACGTAAAGGACATAGTAGAGGGCTTTTCTAAGGAGAACAGGCACGGCTTTGAGGAAGTGACCTACCTATTGCTTTCGTCAAAACTACCAACCTCAAAACAACTTAGAGAGTTTGAGGAGGAACTTAGCGAACTTAGGTGCTTGCCGCCTAGTTTTGTTAGGGATATGATACTAAAAGCGCCGGGAAAAAGCGTGATGAATATGCTGTCTAGGTGCGTGCTTGCCTTGTATTCTTACGACGATTATCCGGACGACACGTCTACGGCGAACGTACTAAGGCAATGCTTAAAACTTATTGCAGAGTTTCCACTTCTTGCGGTGTACTCTTACCTATCGCAACAGCACTATCACAACGAAAAAACGCTGGTAATCCACTATCCGAAAAAGGAGTACGACACGGCGGAAAATATATTGTACCTTCTTCGTGAGGACGGCAAGTTCACCGAACTTGAAGCAAAAATTCTTGACCTTGCGCTTGTTCTACACGCAGAGCACGGTGGCGGTAACAACAGCACGTTTACCACCCACGTAGTTAGTTCGTCAGGCACGGATACTTACTCGGCAATAGCGGCGGCACTTGGCTCTTTGAAAGGGCCAAAACACGGCGGCGCAAACATAAAGGTTGTGGAAATGTTCGACGATATGAAAAAGAACGTTGACGTTAAGAATCCGGCAAAAGTCGAGGTTTATCTACGCAAATTGTTAAATAAAGAGGCGTTTGATAAGCAAGGGCTAATTTACGGTATGGGGCACGCAGTGTATTCTTTGTCCGATCCAAGAGCCGAAATACTGAAAAGTTACGTAAAAGAGTTGTCGGTGGAAAAGGGCATGGAAGAGGAATTTAAACTGTACGAAACCGTGGCTGAAATTGCGCCAAGAATTATCGCTGAAAAAAGGCACATGTACAAGGGCGTTAGCGCAAATATCGACTTTTACTCGGGGCTGGTGTACAAAATTTTGGGCTTACCGTACGAATTGTACACACCGATTTTCGCAATAGCCAGAATATCGGGCTGGAGCGCACATAGGATAGAGGAACTACAATGCGCAGGCAAAATCATTCGTCCTGCTTACGTATCTGTAAAGCAAAACAAAAAGTACGTTCCTATCCACGATAGATAAGTAAATCATAATCTTCAAATAAACCACCAATATGAAACTAGGGGGCACTATGCCTCCTTTTTTCATTGTTTGAAATAAATTTTTTGATTAGGTAAATGTTGGAATAGAAAGACTGCTAATTAAAGGTCGTCGGCGTCTTGAGTGGGGGTGGGAAACATTGTGGAGTTGCCGCTATAACTACCTAGCGGGGATTTTTTGTTGTAGGCGTCTATTACTTCTTTCACTTTTTTGTGCATAATTTCTCCTTTTATTTACAAATAGTATGGCAAATAAGCCGTAATTTATCCAAAAAGAAAAAAAGCGAAAAAAAGAAGAAGGAGTAAATTTTTGTCTTTAATTAAGTTATTATTAGATAAATCTATTGTTATTAGATAATCTAATGTGATATAATAAAAATAGTTTATTTTATTAAAAAGGAGTTTTATTATGAAGTTTTCACAAAAGTTGGACAATTTCTTCGAAATTTCAGCAAGAAATTCAACGATTAAAACCGAAATAATGGGCGGTGTAACCACTTTCTTTGCAATGTGTTACATAATGTTTGTTAACCCAAGCACTATGTCCGGAGTAAATAGTGGTGCAATTTATAATTCTATTTATATTGCTACTGCTATCGGTGCTATCGTTGGTACTTTGCTTATGGCATTCTATGCAAAAATGCCTTATGCACAAGCATCAGGAATGGGACTAAACGCATTCTTCTTCACGTCGTTTATGCTATTTGGTTTCGGCGGAGCAAGTGCATTCTCAAACGAGGCTTATTTTGCAGGTCTATCGGTAATCTTTGTTGCAGGTCTTGTATTTATGTTCTTATCGGTTACCGGTTTAAGAAAGAAAATTGCAGAGGCTTTGCCTATGTGTCTTAAAAAGGCAGTTCCTGCAGGTATCGGTTTGTTTATTGCGTTTATCGGTTTGAAAAATGCCGGATTAGTTGCTGCTAATCAATTCACTTTCGTTCAATTAGTTAACCTAAACGTATATACCGGCGGTGCTACTTGGTATGGCATTGCTCCTGCACTTGCAGCATTCTTCGGTTTCTTGTTTATTGCTGCTTTGTCTAAGACGAAACTTGCAAAAGCAAACGTAATCGTTGGTATTTTGTTCACAACTTGTTTGTACTACTTGTTTAATATCGGTAACGACGCTGCTTTTGCTGCTTTTAAAAACATTTTAAACCCTGGCGACACCTTTAAAGATTTCGGTCAATTAGGCGTTCAAGGTTGGTTCAAAGGTTTCTCTTACTGGACTGCTAATACTGCTATTTCGGTTATCTTGCTAGTTATCACTTTCTGCCTAGTAGATATGTTCGATACTTTAGGAACTTTACAAGGTACTGCTGCTGAGGCTGGTATGTTAGACGAAAACGGCAACCCACAAAACTTAGACAAATGCTTATTTGCTGACTCTACCGCAACCGTTGTTGGCGCTATGATGGGTACTTCTACCGTAACCACTTTCGTTGAGTCTGCTTCAGGTGTTTCTGCAGGTGCTAGAACCGGTCTTGCAAGCGTAGTAACCGCATTCCTATTCTTTATAGCAATGTTCCTATCTCCACTTGCTGCTATGATTCCAAGCGCAGCAACTGCTCCTGCACTTATCTACGTTGGCGTATTGATGCTTAAGAACTTTAAGGAAGTTGACTTCAGCGACCTAACAAACGCTGTTCCTGCATTCTTAACTCTAGTTATGATGCCTTTAACTTACAGCATTTCAAACGGTATCGCAGTAGGTATGATTTCTTACATGATTTTGAAATTATTCAAAGTATTCTTCACCAAAGAGTACAGCGTAAAAGAGTACTTCATGATTAAGAAAGGCGAAAACGGGGAGTTCTTCTCTAAGGATATCATCATTTTAGTAATTGCTATCTTGTTTATCGTAAGATTCTTCATGGTAACAATGTAATTAAAATAAAATTAAAGTGGGCAATTTGCCCACTTTTTTTATGCCAAAAAACAAATAAAACCGGTAAAAAACCAACAAAAAAGAGGAGCAGCGCTCCTCCTTTATTTTTAAATGGTTTGATTTATTTTATTACGTCCACAGGCATATACTTTTTAAGCGCCTCAGGAATTGTTATCGAGCCGTCAGCGTTTTGGTAGTTTTCCATAATGGCAGCAACGGTTCTTCCTACGGCAAGTCCGCTACCGTTTAGGGTGTGTACGAGTTTTAGTTTGCCGTCGTCGTCACGGAACTTAATGTTTGCCCTACGTGCTTGGAAATCCTCAAAATTCGAGCAAGAACTGATTTCCACGTATCTGTTGTAACTTGGCATCCAAACCTCGATATCGTAGGTTTTAGCGCTAGAAAAACCAACGTCGCCCGAGCACAACGTTACCACTCTGTACGGCAGTTTTAGTTGTTGCAAAACGTACTCTGCGTCAGCGGTAAGTTTTTCAAGTTCGTCGTAACTATTTTCAGGGTTTGCAAATTTTACAAGTTCCACCTTATTGAATTGATGTTGGCGGATAAGACCTCTTGTGTCTCTTCCTGCCGAGCCTGCCTCCCCCCTAAAACAAGCGGTGTAAGCGCAGTATTTAATAGGTAGGTCTGCCTTATTTAGTATTTCGTCACGGTGTAGGTTAGTTACGGGAACTTCGGCGGTTGGCACAAGGTAGTAGTCGGTGTTTTCCACGTGGTACATATCCTCGGCAAACTTAGGCAGTTGTCCCGTGCCTTTCATAGAGGCGGTGTTTACCATAAACGGTGGCAAAATTTCGGTGTAGCCGTGAATGAAGTGAGAGTCTAGCATAAAGTTTATTACGGCTCTTTCTAGTTTTGCGCCAAGCCCACGATAAACGGTGAACCTTGCGCCCGTGATTTTGCCGGCCCTTGGCCAGTCTAAAATATTTAGGTTAACGCCCAAATCCCAATGTGCCTTTGGCTCGAAGTCGAAGGCGGTAGGCTCTAAAAACTTCCTTTCCTCACGGTTGTCCTTGTCGCTTTCGCCGATAGGAAGCGAGTCGTCGTACACGTTAGGGATAGCGTACATAGCGGTTTGAAGGTCTTCCTCCACTTTTGCTAGTTCGTCGTCTAAGCGGGTGATTTCGTCGCCAAGTTTTTTGGTTTCGTTAATCACGTCGCTAGCGTCCTTTTTCTCCCTTTTTAGCACGGCAATTTGCTGTGATACGGCGTTCTTTTCAGCCTTTAATTGCTCCACTTCTCTTATTATTTCCTTTCTTCTTAGGGCTAAATCCCTAGCCTCTCTTACAGGGAAAGGACCACCGCTACGGTGAGATAGTTTTTCAAAAACCTCGTCGTTATGCTCGGTCAAATATTTTAAGTCTAGCATATTTCCTCCTTATATTACGCTAAAACGATATTTATCAATCTGTTAGGTATAGCAATAAGTTTCTTTACGGTTTTGCCTTGGATTAGTTCTTTTACGGTTTCGTCATTAAGCACTAATTTTTCAAGTTCCTCTTTGCTTATTGAGGAAGGAACTACGATTTTTGCCTTTACCTTGCTGTTGATTTGAACGGCAAGTTCCACCTCGTCAAGAACAAGCGCTTTTTCGTCGTAGATCGGGTATTTTTGGTTAAATACCGAGCCCTTGAAGAATCCGCATTTCTCGTTGATTTCCTCAGCAAAGTGAGGGGTGATAGGTGCAAGTAGTAGGATTAAATCCTTCAAACAGTCCTCGTAAAGCCTATTTTTAACTTCGCAAGAAGCGTCGTATTTGTTTAGTGCGTTGGTAAGTTCCATAATCTTAGCAATAGCGGTGTTGAACGCAAAGTCGTCCATATCGGTAGTGCAAGCCTTAATGGTGTTGTTACGAACGTAATTTAGTTCCTTTTCAGCCTTTTGGTAAGGTGCGTCAACGTACTTGTAAGATTTAGCGGTTTCGTACATTCTGTCCACTTTTTCGATATACTTGTTGATAGCCTTAATGCCGTCCTCGTTCCAAGGGCCACCGTCGATATAACTAAATCCGAACATTAAGTACATTCTAAATACGTCCGAACCAAACTCTTTTACAAAAGTGTCAGGAGAGATTACGTTGCCCTTTGACTTGCTCATTTTGTTTCCGTCGCTGCCTAGGATAGTGCCTTGGTGAACAAGCGACTGGAATGGCTCGTCAAAACTTAAATAGCCCATATCCCTTAACGCTTTGGTGAAAAATCTTGCGTAAAGTAGGTGCATACAAGCGTGCTCAGCACCGCCGATATACTTGTCAACAGGTAGCATTTTGTCCACGATTTCCTTATTGAAAGCCTCTTTGTCGTTGTGCGGATCGGCATAACGCAAGAAGTACCAACTTGAACATACGAAAGTGTCCAAAGTGTCCACCTCACGCTTTGCAGGGCGTCCACAGATAGGGCAAACGGTGTTTACGAATTCGTCACACTTAGCAAGCGGAGATTTTCCGTCAGGCTTAAACTCTACGTTGTAAGGAAGTTCCACAGGTAGTTGCTCCTCAGGAACGGGAACAATGCCACAATGGTCGCAGTAAACTACAGGAATCGGGCAACCCCAGTACCTTTGCCTTGAAACCAGCCAGTCACGTAGCCTGTAATTAGTTACAAGCCTTCCGTTTCCGTCCTCTTTCAGTTTTTTGGTGATAGCAGCCTTAGCCTCTTCGGTGGTCATACCGTCAAAGCCCGGGGTGTTACAGACGATACCCTCTTCGCAGTATGGCAAAGTGTCGTCGCCGTTAGGGTTTTGAATTACTCTAACGATAGGCAAGTTGTGTTTTTTAGCAAAGATATAGTCTCTATCGTCGTGAGCGGCAACGCCCATTACAGCGCCCGTGCCGTAACTTGCTAGTACGTAGTCGGCAACAAGAACGGGAACTTTTTCGTTGTTTATAGGGTTAATGGCGTAAGCACCTGTAAATACGCCCGTTTTTTCACGAGCGGTGGATAGCCTTTCGATTTCGTTAATTTTAGCGCAATCCTCTCTATACTTTTCCACAATCGCCTTATTTTCAGGGGTGGTGATTTTGTCCACAAGTTCGTTTTCAGGGGCAAGAACAACGTAGGTTACGCCGTTTAGGGTGTCCACACGGGTGGTGAATACGTTAAACTTCTCGCCGGAAGTTAAGGTGAAAGTAACCTCTGTACCGGTGGATTTACCTATCCAATGCTTTTGCATTAGCACCGTCTTTTTAGGCCAGTCCAAAGTGTCTAAGCCTTGAAGCAACTCCTCAGAATAGTCGGTGATTTTGAAGAACCATTGCGTAAGGTTTTTCCTAATTACTTCAGAGCCACATCTTTCGCAACGATTGTCTACGACTTGCTCGTTAGCAAGAACGGTTTGGCAACTAGGACACCAGTTAACAGGCGCTTCCTTTCTGTAAGCAAGACCGTGCTTGTAAAGTTGTAAGAAAATCCATTGAGTCCACTTATAATACTCAGGGGTGCAGGTGATTACCTCGTTTTCCCAGTTAAAAGTAGCGCCCATTTCTTTTAGGGTTTCTTCCATCGTTGCTATATTTTTCATCGTGCTGTCTTTAGGGTGAACGCCGGTTTTAATAGCGTAGTTTTCAGCAGGCAAACCGAAAGCGTCAAATCCCATTGGTTGAAAAACTTCGTAGCCTTGCATACGCTTAAAACGTGCGTAACTGTCGCTAGGACCGTAGTTATACCAGTGTCCAACGTGAAGTTTAGCAGCAGAAGGGTAGGAGAACATTTCGAGTACGTACCATTTTTTGTCCATATTCTCTTTATGGAACTTGTACAACTCGCTTTCTTCCCAAATTTTTTGCCACTTTTTCTCGGTTTCAACTAAATTCATTTTTATTCTCCATACGTTAAATTATAATATATATTTTTAATACTAATACTATTACAAAATTATGTCAATCTAATTTTGACGTAAGAGAGGCACGGCAAGGGTTAATTTTTTCTTAAATTCTGCTAAAAGGAAGAATTTTTTATTAAAACGAGCGGAAAATTAAAAAAATTACTTAACCAAACACAATTATTGAAGTAATATTGCAATTTTACTTAAAATATTGTATGATAAAAATGGATAATTTTGAAAGATGATTTTATAAGGAGAGAGAGATGGCAAGATTAAATAAAGCATGTCCTATATGCTTTTTAAAAAACGTTTTCAAACCAAAATACGCTTTGGTTGATATAAATACGGACGAAGTTTTTAATAACGGCGTTTTGTTGACTCCGCCTATGGGTTGGAGCAGTTGGAACTGTTTTAGAAATAAAATCAGCGAGGAGATGATACTTGACGTAGCAAAGGCTTACCAAAAGAGCGGTCTTATCGAGGCAGGCTACAAGTACTTCAACCTAGACGACGACTGGCATTCTAGTTTGCGTGACGAAAACGGCGAACTTCAAGGCGATTTGTCCAAGTTCCCAAGAAACGTAGCGCCACTTGTAAAAGACCTTAACGATATGGGGCTAAAAGTGGGCATTTATTCGTCTAACGGCACTCTTACTTGCGAGGATTTGCCTGCAAGCGAGGGCAACGAGGACAGAGACGCTTACACCTTTGCAAAGTGGGGCATAGAGTACTTTAAGTACGACTTCTGCCACAACGTACCGCTATCTAAAAACGCACCGCTTATTTCTGTTATGAGCCTTGCAAAACTTGGCGAAAAGGAGAAGTATTCTTACAGCGTGGATACGGCGCACCTTGAAGGCTCGGCTAGGATATTTAAGGATAAAAAGTTGCCAAACGGCAAGTTCGTATCGGGCTTAGACGCAAACAAGGGCTCTATTACGTTTGAAAACGTAAACGTGGACGAGGCGGGCAAATACGCCCTAACCCTTACCGTTAAAAAGTACGGCTGGACTTACGATAAGTATGCAATGATAATCGTAAACGGCAACAAAAAATACGAGATTTCCACCCCGGGCTGTAAGCCTTGGAACGACTATACGAGGTGTCAAGTCGTAGTGGAACTTGAAAAGGGCGTGAACACGATAAAAATATTCAACCCGATTGCAACTAGAGTGGACAGCGCAAGGATTCTTTACAAGCGTATGAGCGACGCTTTAATCAGGCAAACCGAAAGGCACGCAAAAGAAACGGGCAGCGAGGTTAAGCCGATTGCTTTTTCTATTTGCGAATGGGGATTCAACAAGCCGTATTTGTGGGGAAGATTTACGGGCAATTTGTGGAGAACCACTATGGATATCCGCCCGTGGATAACCCTAATCAACAAAATATATCGCCACAACGTAAAACTGTACGAGTACGCAGGCGTTGGCACTTACAACGATCCCGATATGTTAGAGGTGGGCAACGGCAAACTTACCCCAAATCAAAACAAATCGCACTTCTCGTTGTGGTGTATGATGGCGTCGCCTTTAATTCTCGGTAACGACCTAAGAAAGTTTATTTTGCCAAACGGCGAAGTGGACGAAAGCAACGAAACCTTGAAGATAATCACTAATAAAAACCTAATAGCAATCGACCAAGACAAACTATGCAAGCCTGCAAAACCTATTAAGTTAGGCAGGATTGACATATTAGCAAGACCATTAGAGAGCGGCAGAGTTGCGCTATGCTTATACAACAAGTCAAGGATAGGCAAAACCGCTCGTTTCGACGTAAGGAAACTAATTAACGACAAGTACGTTTGCCTAGACGAGGCTAAGGCTTACGAAATTGTAGAGCAATGGAGCGGGGAAACCGCAGAGGAAAAAATCAGCGTAAAATTAGAGGCGTTCCAGTCTAAAGTTTACGTTATTACCCCTATAAAATAAGAGGTATTTTATGAAAATTCTTAGTACAAATTTTGGCAAAGCAATCGACAAAAACAATCCGCTACCTGAGTATCCAAGACCTCAAATGGTAAGGGATAATTACCTAATGCTTAACGGATATTGGGATTATGCAATATGCAATATCAACAAAACGAGGAATAAGTACGACGGCAAAATCGTAGTTCCGTTTTCGCCCGAGGCAAAACTTTCAGGCGTGCAAAGGCAAGTATCTCCTGACGACGTATTGTACTATAAAAAGGAGTTTAAACTTGACTTTTTGAAAGATAAACCTCGTGTTTTGTTGCATTTTGATGCTGTTGACTATATTGCGGAGGTTACTCTAAACGGCGTGGTTATAGGCAAGCACAACGGCGGATTTTTGCCGTTTACATTCGACGTAACTAATTACGTAGACAAGGAAAACGTGCTTGAAGTAAAGGTGACTGATCCTACCGACACGATGGCGCAAGCAAGAGGAAAGCAGAAGTTAAAAAGAGGCGGCATTTTCTACACGGCGCAAAGCGGTATTTGGCAAAGCGTGTGGATAGAGCAAGTGGCTGAAAACTACGTGGAAAAGATAAAACTTACCCCCGATATCGATACTCGCACATTAGAGTTGAAACTTTTCCCGTCGGGCGAGATTGAAAAGAAAAAAATCAAAGTCAGCCTAAGAGGAGAGGTGGTTTTGGAGCAAGAGTTTACCCAAAACGAATGCACCCTTCAATTTGGCGAGGTGGAGTTGTGGTCGCCTGAAAATCCGACTTTGTACGACTACGAAATAACCGCAGGAGAGGATAGTTTTACGGGCTATTTTGCAATGCGCAAGTTCAGTACAAAGGTAGCCGACGACGGAAAAACAAGGTTTTATTTAAACAATTTGCCGTACTTCCAAAGCGGGCTATTAGACCAAGGCTACTGGCCTGACGGACTACTTACCGCTCCTAGCGACGAGGCTATGATTTACGATATTAAAACCATGAAAGAAATGGGCTTTAATATGTTAAGAAAACATATCAAAATAGAGCCGCTTAGGTGGTATTATCATTGCGACAGGCTGGGCATGATAGTATGGCAGGACTTTGTAAACGGTGGTGGCAAAATCCACATGGGTAGAATGGGTATTGCAGGAATGTTGCACCTACCCGTTTCGGACACGAATTACAAGTTCTTCTCTAGGACGAACATTATGGGCAGAGCCGAGTATCTAAACGAAGTGGAGCAAACTATCGAGCATTTGTACAACGTGCCGTCTATTGCCGTATGGGTTCCGTTTAACGAGGGCTGGGGACAGTTTGACAGCGCTATGGTGGTAAGCAAAATTTTGTCCATCGACGACACGAGGCTTATCGACCACGCAAGCGGTTGGGTGGACCAAAGAATAGGCGATTTTAGAAGTTTGCACGTGTACTGGCGCAAGGTAAGAATACCAAAAGACGCTAGGTGCGTTGCTTTAACCGAGTTCGGTGGCTATTCGCTAGCGGTTGACGGGCATTACGCTAAAAACAAAAAGGCGTTCGGCTACAAGTTTATGAAGAGTAGCGAGGTGCTTGAAGTAGGGTTAAAGAGGTTGTTCGAAAGAGATATTATCGGCAATATCGAAAAGGGCTTGTCCGCATCTATTTACACGCAACTTAGCGACGTGGAGGACGAGATTAACGGACTACTTACCTACGACAGAAAGGCGGAAAAAGTTAGCAAGGAAAAAATGCAGGAAATCAACGTTGCAATTCAAGATAAGTTTAACGAGGTGCTAGGTAGCAAACTTCCAAACGGCAAGTATCAAGTTAAGGAAGACTAAATAGTAAAAAGCAAATAAGTTTTAAAAAGAGCCAAACGGCTCTTTTTATTATAAAAAAACAATGCTGAAACGCTAGTAAATAGTGGCAGTTTAGAAATCAACGTTGCGTTTAATCGGAGAAAACGAAGGCAAGTTTAATCGGGCAAAACAAAAGTACTCTAAGCGAAAAAAATAAATAAAGCAAATACGCCAAGATAGGTAGGTAGGGATAAGTAAATACAAAAAATATAAATAAGGATAAGCAAGAAAAAAGCGTAGGGAAGGTTGGTATGTGGAAAAAACAACAAAGCGTGCTTTAAAAAAGGGGCAAAAGCCGAGGGAATAAGGATAAGTAAAAAGCGATAAAAACCATAAAAAAGCGCAGGGGATTGTGCGGTGGGTAAATAAAAAAGCGTGCCAAAAAGCACGCAAAGTTTTCTAGTAAACGGTGTTAAATTTTATAGAAGGCTTAGAAAAGTTGGTCACAAGAAGGGTTATCTTCCGTGCCCTTATCCAAAAACCTAATTGCAGTACCGTAGGCAATTACTTCGGCAGCACCCGTTATGATTGTGGACGAGGTGTACTTTATGCCAAGGATAGCGTCTGCACCCATACCCGTAGCCTCCTCAACCATACGTTTAGTAGCGTATTGCCTTGCCTCGTTCATCATTTTGGTGTAGGAGCGCAGTTCTCCGCCAAAAATACTTTTTAGCGAGGAGAAAATATCTTTAAACACGTTCTTAGTTTGCACCATATTGCCCTTAACTATGCCAAGAACTTCGTATTGTCTGTTTGGAACGTTATCAATAGTTGCTAATATCATCGTCTTTGGTCTCCTTTATTTCTTTAATTCGTTGTAAACATACCCCTATTGATACTACCGATAATGCGGACGGCACTAAAAGTAGTATGATTTTAAGCCACAATTCTATATCGGGAATTTTGGTAAAGCCGTATGCCATAAGCACTAAAAATGCGATTAGTACGATAGCGATAACGATAGGCGCTACGTAATGTTTAAAGTTTTTCATTTTTACTCCGTTTTTATCATTATATCACAAAAACTTAAAAATCCAACAAAACCTATAAAGTTAAGGAAAATATCGTTTTATTTTATTGCTAATTCGTGTTATAATGTATTAAATACTGTAAAATACGGTTAAAAATAAGGATTTAGTATGAAAAAACTTTGTGTATTTGATTTGGACGGAACGCTAACCGACACGTTAGAAAACCTTGCTTACGTAACTAACGCCGCACTTGGAAAATTCGGCATCAGTCCTAGCCCGACGGAAAAGTTTAAGTATTTTGCCGGCGACGGCACGAAAATGCTTATAAAAAGGGTGATGGAATATCAAAATGCGGATATGGAAAATTACGACGCTTGCCTTAAAGAGTATCTTGACTTGTTTGAAACTAAGTGCTCGTATCTGGTTAAGCCGTACGACGATATCGTAAACCTAATAAAAGAGTTAAAAGCAAGAAGAATGCACCTTGCCGTGTACTCTAACAAGCCGCACGAAATGGCTATCAGCGTGGTGGAGGAAATCTTTGGAAAGGGTACGTTTGATATAATTATCGGGCAGAGAGAGGGGCACGAGGTAAAGCCTTCTGCGGAAGGTGTGTTTGAAGCAATGGAGAAGTTTAACGTAAAAGCAAAGGACGTGCTGTACGTGGGCGACACCAACACCGACGTAAAAACGGGCAAGAACGCAGGCGTATTTACTATCGGCGTAACTTGGGGTTTTAGAACGAGAGAGGAACTAGAAAAGGCGGGAGCGGACGTGATTATAGATAATCCGCTACAAGTATTGAACTATTTAGATTAACAGGAGGAAAGAGAGATGTTATTAGAGGATTTAAAAAAAGAAAAAGTAGCCTATATGAAAGAAAAAAACAAAGAGGCTGTAAACGCTATGAACGCACTTATCAATAAGGCAATGCTACTAACTATCGAAAAGAGAAAGGACGGCTTAGACCTTACCGACGCCGACGTAGACGTACTATTGCAAAAGACGGAAAAAGAACTTATCGAGGAGCAAGTTGCTTACAAAAACGCAGGCAGAGAGGAGACCGTTCAAAGCCTAGAAGTTCAACTTGAAACCATCAGAAAGTACTTGCCAAAACTACTTAGCGACGACGAAATCAAGGAAATAATCAGGTCGCTAGACGATAAATCTATGCCTAACGTAATGAAGTACTTTAAGGCTAATTACAACGGCAAAGTAGATATGAAAAGAGTAGGAATAGTATTGAAACAAATATAGAATTATATAACGTAAAAGATGAAGGAGTAAGAAATGGAAGTTATTTATTCAAACCACGCCCCAGAGGCAATAGGTCCGTATTCGCAAGCAATTAAGGTGGACGGATTTTTGTTTACGTCGGGGCAAATCCCTATTAACTCTGTTACAGGGGACGTAATAATCGGTGATATCACAAACCAAACCGAACAAGTGTGCAGAAACTTGCAAGAGGTGTTATCGGCGGCAGGCGTGGGCTTTGCAAACGTAATCAAAACCACTTGTTTTCTTAAAGATATGTCGGACTTTGCTAGGTTTAACGAAGTGTACGCAAAGTACTTTGTGTCTAAGCCGGCAAGAAGTTGCGTTGCGGTAAAAACCTTGCCGAAAGACGTTTTGGTGGAAATTGAACTAATTGCAAAATTATAACATAAAACGAGGTTTATACCTCGTTTTTGTGTGTATAAAAGCAGTTTTATGTGATTTTGGATAAAGAGAGAGAGTATGATAAAAGTAGCGTTTGTTTGCCATGGTAATATTTGTAGGTCGCCTATGGCTGAGATGATTATGGCAAAAAGAATAAAGGAAGAAGGGCTGGACGGTATTGTTACGGTGCTTTCGTTTGCAACCTCGCTTGAGGAGATAGGAAATGGCGTACATTACGGAACGAGGGCGGTACTAGGAAGGCGAGGAGTACCCGTTTTGCCGCACAAAGCCACTAGGATAACGAAGAGCGATTACGATAATATGGATTATATAATATGTATGGATAATAACAATATACGTAATCTTAACTACTTGCTTGGCGAATGCGACAAAGCCACGTTGCTACTGTCTTACTGTCAGGACGAGGGAGAGGTGGACGATCCGTGGTACACAGGCGACTTTGAAAGGGCGTATTACGATATATCCCGAGGAGTTGAGGGACTAATCGGGCACATTAAGGAGAATTTATGATAAAAGCGGTAATTTTCGATATGGACGGCGTGCTGTTAGACACCGAGCGCATGATGTCGGAGTGTTATTTTGACTTGCTTACAAAAATGGGGCTACCTAACGCTAAGGAAATAGTGCAAGAAAATTTGGGAATTGCCGGCTGCGAAATTCAAAGGCGTATGGGCGAAAGGTTTGGCAGCGAAAAGGCGGGCAAAAAGTTTTACAATAAGTTTTGCAAAACGTACGTAAAAAGGCTAATTTTAGAGGGTTTCCCCGTAAAAGAGGGTGTTAAGGAGACTCTTAGTTACCTTAAAGAGAAGGGTTATACCTTAGCCGTTGCCTCCACAACCGACACCGTGCTAGTAAAAATTACTCTAACTTTAAGCGGACTAAGAAAGTATTTTGATAGCGTCACGGGTGGCACGGACGTAAAAAACCGCAAGCCTGCCCCTGACGTGTACTTAAAAAGTATGGAGAAGATAGGCAAAACAAAGGACGAGTGCTACGCTGTGGAGGATTCCAACGTGGGAGTAAAAGCGGCAATATCGTCAGGGATAAAAACCATAATTATTCCCGACCTAATTATGCCAAATGAGGAAAACACAAACAGGGCGTTCAGAATTTTTAACAATATGGACGAACTATTACAGTTTTTTAAAAAGGAAAACGAAGAGCCAAATTAAAGGCTCTTTTTTATTAAGTTATATTTTTAAATAATATATTTACCATTTTTAGTAGCGTTTTAGCAGCGAGTTTATGGCTAAGATTTTAAAAAGATAGAAGTAAGCAAAAAATTGCTTTTTAATTATTTTTAAAAATTGCGCTATCTTTAAAACAAAAAAACAAAAACATTAAAATTAAAAAACCACAAAACGAAAACAGATAGAAGAGGTTTTAAAAGCGGATAACCCTAGCAATTTGGTTTGATAAAAAAAGTAAAAATCAAGGCGAAAACAATAAAAAATCCGATAAAAAGTGCATATTAGTAGATTTTTGTGGAAAAACTTTTATAAAAGGCTGAAAACGATTGTTAATTAGTTGACAAAGTGTATGCAAATGGTATATAGTGATATTGTTAATTTTTTAACAGCGGAAAAAGACAATAATTTTTTAGGAGATATATATGAAAGATTTTGTAGTGAACAACGAAGAAAGTTTACAAGAAATGCTTAGAAGAGTTAGAGAGGCTCAAAGGAAATATGCTACCTACACGCAAGAGCAAGTAGACAAAATTTTCTACGAGGCTGCTATGGCTGCAAACAAGGCAAGGATTCCTCTTGCTAAGATGGCAGTTGAAGAAACGGGTATGGGTATTGTTGAAGATAAAGTTATCAAAAATAACTACGCTGCAGAGTATATCTACAACGCTTACAAACACACCAGAACCTGCGGAGTGCTAGAAGAGGACGACGGATTTGGTTATATGAAAATTGCAGAGCCTATCGGCGTAATCGCTGCGGTTATCCCTACCACGAACCCGACTTCTACCGCAATATTTAAGGCGCTTCTTGCTTTAAAAACTCGTAACGGCTTGATTTTCTCGCCACACCCAAGAGCAAAAAATTGCACGATTGCAGCAGGTAAATTAGTGCTTGAAGCAGCAGTTAAGGCAGGTGCTCCTGAGGATATTATCGGCTGGATTGACGAGCCAAGCGTTCCGCTAAGCAACTTTATTATGAAAGAGGCAGATATCATTCTTGCAACCGGTGGTCCGGGCATGGTTAAGGCTGCTTATAGTTCAGGTAAGCCTGCAGTCGGCGTTGGCGCAGGTAACACCCCTGCAATTATCGACGAATCTGCAAATATCGAACTTGCCGTAAACTCTATCCTACTTTCAAAAACTTTTGATAACGGTATGATTTGTGCGTCAGAGCAATCTTGTATCGTAGACAAAAAGATTTACGATAAGGTTAAAAAAGAGTTTAGTAAGAGGGGCGCATACTTCTTAAAGGACGACGAAATCGACAAAGTAAGAAAAACCATTTTGATAAACGGCGCATTGAACGCAAAAATCGTTGGTCAATCTGCATATAATATCGCAAAACTAGCCGGCGTTGAAGTTCCTGAGAGCGCAAAAGTGCTAATCGGCGAGGTAGAAAGCGTGGAAATCGAGGAAGAATTTGCACACGAGAAACTTAGCCCGGTACTTGCTATGTACAAGAGCGACAACTTCGACGACGCTGTAAACAAGGCTGAAAAACTTATTGCCGACGGTGGCTACGGTCACACCTCTAGCGTGTACCTTGACGAGCACACCGAGGACGAAAAATTACACAAATTCTACGCAAGAATGAAAACTTGCAGAGTACTTGTCAATACCCCTTCTTCTCAAGGCGGTATCGGTGACTTGTACAACTTCAAACTTGCTCCTAGCCTTACTCTTGGTTGTGGTTCTTGGGGCGGAAATAGTGTAAGCGAAAACGTTGGCGTAAAACATTTAATCAATATTAAGACCGTTGCTAAAAGGAGAGAAAATATGTTGTGGTTTAGAGCACCGGAAAAAGTATACTTCAAGAGAGGCTCTTTGAAAGTTGCTTTGGACGAACTAAAAGCAGTTATGGGCAAAAAGAGAGCGTTTATCGTAACCGATAAATTCTTGTACGAGAACGGATACACTAAAAACATTACCGAAAAATTAGAGGAAATGGGCATCGATTACGAAGTATTCAGCAGCGTTACCCCTGATCCTACTTTAACTTGCGCTAAGGAAGGTGCTAAAATTATGACCGCTTTCAAGCCTGACGTAATTATCTCTGTCGGCGGTGGTTCTCCTATGGACGCAGGTAAAATTATGTGGGTTATGTACGAGCACCCTGAAATCGAGTTCGAAGACCTTGCAATGAGATTTATGGATATTCGTAAGAGGGTGTACACCTTCCCTAAGATGGGCGAAAAGGCTTACTTTATCGCTATCCCAACCACAGCAGGTACAGGTAGTGAGGTTACTCCGTTCGCCGTTATTACCGACGACAGAACGGGTACTAAATATCCGCTTGCAGACTATCAACTAATGCCTAATATGGCAATTATCGACGCTGACCTTATGAGAAATATCCCAAGAGGACTAACCAGCGCATCAGGTATCGACGCTTTAACCCACGCTTTAGAGGCTATTGCAAGCATGATGGCTACCGACTACACCGACGGCTTGGCATTAAAGGCTATCAAACTAATATTCGAATACCTACCTAGAGCATACGAACTAGGCAAAGACGATATGGAGGCAAGAGAGAGAATGGCAAACGCAAGTACCCTTGCAGGTATGGCTTTTGCAAACGCATTCCTTGGCGTATGTCACTCTATGGCTCACAAACTAGGCGCATACTTCCACATTCCTCACGGCGTAGCAAACGCACTTATGATTGACGAAGTTATCCGCTTCAACGCAAGTGACGCTCCTGCTAAAATGGGTACGTTCCCTCAATACGCTTTCCCTAACTGTAAACGTCGTTATGCAGAGATTGCCGAGAACCTAGGCTTAACAGGAAAAACTGACGATGAAAAAATTGAGAAATTAATTGCTAAAATCGACGAATTAAAGAGTATAATAAAATTACCAAGAACTATTAAAGAGTTCGGCGTAGACGAAACGGAGTTTTTGGAAAGACTTGATCAAATGACCGAAGACGCATTCGACGATCAATGTACAGGCGCAAACCCTCGTTATCCACTAATGAAGGAAATCAAACAAATGTATTTGAATGCTTACTACGGCAAATAAGGAGGAAAAATGGAACTAAAAAAAGTTGTTGCTAAAAGAAGCAATAAAACCATCTACAAATCGGGAGATAATTGCGTAAAAGTTTTCTCCGAGGAATTCAAACATTCCGACGTGTTGAACGAGGCGCTTAACCACGCAAGAGCAGTTGAAACGGGACTTCTAGTACCTCAAATTAAAGACGTTGGTGTAATAGAAGGCGAAAAATGGGGCATCGTTACCGAGTACGTTGAGGGCAAAACCTTGTCTGCTTTGTTTAAGGAGAACCCTGATAAAATCGACGAGTACCTTGAAAATTTCGTTGACCTACAATTAGAAATACATTCTAAAAAGTCACCTTTACTAAACAAATTAAAGGATAAAATGACAAGAAAAATCGACGAAACCACTTTCGACGCTACCACAAGATACGAATTAAAAATGCGTCTTGACAGCATGCCGAAGCACGATAAAGTTTGCCACGGTGACTTCACGCCAAGCAACATTATCGTAAACGATAAGGGTTGGTACGTTATCGACTGGTCACACGCAACCCAAGGTAACGCAAGTGCAGACGTTGCAAGAACCTACCTAATCTTCAACCTAAACTACAACGAGGAGATTGCTAACAAATATCTTGATATTTTCTGCAAAAAGAGTGACACGGCAAAACAATACGTTTTAAAATGGTTGCCTATAGTTGCTGCTAGTCAATCGGTAAAAGGCAATAAGGAAGAAAGAGACTTCTTGGCAAAATGGGTAGACGTAGTAGAGTACGAATAAAAATAAATAGTAAAACGCAAATTAAAAGTCCGCTAAATGCGGACTTTTTTACAACTTAAATTGCTACAGCGGGATTGCTTAGGCAATTTTGTTGCGCAAGATAAACCCTACTAACTTACTAATTCGCTAATTTTTTAAAATACGCACTAAGCGTAGCGAACAATAAAGTTAAGTTAGCGGAAAGTAAAAATAATAGCCGTTTTTATAATAAAAATTAACAAAACGAGTATACATATATTATATATCACCAAACGGTGAAATGTCAAGAGGTAGTCTCCATTCGGTGATATAGTAAAGGTATGTACAAAGAAAGTTTTGCAAAGATTTTAAAGGAGTACATCGGGGAAAGAAGTATAAACCAAGTAGCAAAAGAAATTGGTATTCCCACCCAAACTTTGCATCGTTACGTAAATTGTCAGCGTGAAATCGGGCTGGAAAACCTTGTGAAGATTGCGGATTATTTTGATGTAACGCTTGACGAACTCGTCGGGCGCAAATAGAATTTTTTTGTTGAGGTGATTAAGCGCCCCAAAGTTTTTAACTAAACTTTTGGAGTGCTTTTTTATTTGTGTTTTTTTGGTAAAATCAACCGTTTTTATAGGCAAGCAAGCAAAAAGTGGTATAATAAAAATATGCTAACAGAACTTGAAAAGGAAATTAAAAATTGCACGAAATGTAGGCTTTGTAAAACCCGAACAAACGTGGTGGTGGGCGATGGTAATATTCGTGCAAAAATTATGCTAATAGGCGAAGGTCCGGGCGAAAACGAGGATTTAACGGGCGTTGCTTTCGTCGGGAAGGCAGGGCAACTACTGGATAAAATGTTGCTTAGTATAGGGCTGGATAGAAAAAGCACGTATATTTGCAATATTGTAAAATGCAGACCGCCAAAAAACCGCAATCCACAGCCTGACGAGGTTGCGGCTTGTATGGATTATTTAAGAAAGCAGTACTTGATAATGAAACCGAAAGCGGTGCTGCTGCTTGGTAGTATTGCGTGCAAAAATATTCTTGGCGAAAGTTTTTCAATAATGCGTAGCCACGGCAAAGAGGAAGTTAAAAAAGGCGTAATATTTATGCCGACTTTTCACCCGTCGGCGCTTTTAAGAAACGAAAACCTTAAAAAACTTGCGTGGGAAGACCTTAAAAAATTTAGGAAAATATTAAAAGAGGAAAAGATAATTGAGTGAGTTAAGACACGTAGTGCACACGTTTCTCCCCGTAAAAGACGAAAAAACCAAAGTTTTGGTGCTAGGTAGCGTGCCTAGTGTAAAGTCGATAGAGCAGGGCTTTTATTATATGCACAAGCAAAATAGGTTTTGGAAGGTGATGTCCAACCTATTAGGCGAGGACTTGTACTTTTGCCCGATAGAAAGGCGAACAGAGGCGCTGAAAAGCGCTAAGATAGGACTTTACGATGCGGTGGAAGAGTGCGATATCGAGGGCAGTAGCGACAATAAAATATATAATATCGTGCCAACAAACCTTGAAAAACTTATCGAAAACACCAAAGTAGAGGCGATATTTTGCTTAGGTGATAAAAGTTTTCAAATAGCGGTAAAAAACAACCCGAATTTAAGGGAAATTATCCATAAGTTGCCGTCAACAAGCCCTGCAAACGCCAAAATGAGCGTTGACGACCTAACAAAAGCGTTTAAGGTGATAATGGAATATCTATAAGAAAACGAAAATCAAATTAAAACTTTAAAGCCAAAACCAAAAGACAAAATATCATTCGCTATGGTACGATACAAACTTAACGTAAAAAAAGATAGTAGTCGCTTTAAAGCGAAAACGAAAAAAGCCGAAAAGTCGGCTTTTTGTTGTATATTGAATTTTTAGTGCAAAACGGAAGCATACGGTATTTTTAATTTAGAAAAACTATACGATAGAGGGTAAGTTTTGGTAATTATCTGTCGTAATTAAAAATAAAATGCACCTTATCCCTAGTAAATAGTAGTAATTTAGAAATTAACGCTTGCTTACAATACGTAGAAAAATACGCAGAAAAAGTGTAGCACGGCACCGGCAAGGCAGAAGAAATGCCAAATGGAGTGCATGTACTCTTTGTGGATAGCGTAAAAGATTAAGCCAAGCATGTACATAAGCCCGCCGCTAGCAAGAAGGTAGACGCCGTTGCCTATTGCCGCATACAAGTGGTTGATTACGAAAATGCACATCCAACCGGTGATTATGTAGCACGCCATAGTGATTGCCCTAAACTTTTTCACGTTGATAGAATTTAGAATAATAGAAAATATCGATAGCCCGACAACAACGCCCGTTAGAATGTAGCCAAGTTTGTTTTGTAGTCCCCCTACAAAAAAAGCAACGTTACAACCTGCAATGGATAAGTTCACGGACAAGTGGTCGAATTTTTGTGTTACACGCCTTACGTTTTCCTTTTTGGTGGAGTGGTAAACCGTGGAGGACAAGTAAATCTCTATAAACGAAATTCCGTAAATTACAGCCGCCGCAATCTTGTTCGGGTTGCCCGTTTTTGCCGCCTTAATAGTAAGCAATATAAAACCTGCGATAGCAAGCAGCGTTCCTATCAAGTGCGAGATGATATTTAGTCTTTCTTCATTTTTTGTGTAAACCGGCATATATACCTCTTAGATTATAATTATATCAAAAAATTTTCTTCTTGGCAAATAAAGATTATAAAAGTAAAAACGCTACTATTAGTAACAAAAATGCGGTAAAATATTACAAAACCCGCCTAAAAGCCGATTAAATCAAAAAATATTAGGGTGATTTTTGAAAATATTCTTAAAATGTATAATATAAAACGAGGTCGCTATTGACAAGAAAAAAAACGGGGGGTATAATAAGATAAGTCGGTCAAGCGACTGATAAAAGGGGATTATGATAAAACAAAATCTATGCGCAAAGTTTAACGAATTGCAAAAGGAATTACACTTCACAAGTTTTTCTATCTGCGCCTACGATAACGGAATAGTCTACTACACCAAAGACGGCAAATCCGCCGGTGAAAAGCCTATTAAAGAGTTTGACAAGGGGCTAAGAGGTAAGGTAGTACAAAAGGTGTTTGGTAAAGGTAAGGCGAACGTCGTTGTGTTTTTCTATTCGCAAAATATCGAAAAATGCGCAGGTTTTGGCGGTATTCCCACCGCTCTTGACGACTACACCGAGATGTTCGGTAAGAAGTTAAAGGTGGTTGAATGCGACGAAAAAAAGGTACTTAGGGCGCTAAACCGAAATAAAAGCATTATCGTAAAAGGTAAGTACTGCATTGCGCTTGCAAGGTCTATTGACGAGGCAGGCACTATGGCAAGAATTATCGACAAAAACGCTTTCGTCATTGCAAAATGTGAGGGCAAAACGGTAAAAATAAACAAGATTGTAGCAAAAGGTATGAATATCGGCTACACCAAGTATTATTCCAAAGGCAACCAAGATAGAGTATGGGAAAAGGAAAAAACTCAGCCTATCAACACCCTTAAGGACGTAAAAATCGAAATAGCGGATATTATAAATAGCGACAGAAGAATAGAGGCGCTTACGACGGCAAAAAAGGTGTACCAAGACGATTTTACGCAAGGTACGTGGGGCAACGTGTCTATTAGGATAGACGACAAAACGCTGTACTGCACACCAAAGGCAATCGGCTACGGACTGCTTACCCCGGAGGACATCGTAACGATGGATTTTAGGACGGTAACGCAAATTGCAGGGGACGTAAAAGCCACCAGCGAAAAGGGTATCCATTGCAGGATAATGAACGAGAAAAAGGACGCATACGTTGTCGTTCACGCTCACCCAAGGTATAGTTCGGTGTTCTGCGCTAAGAATATGACCTTAGAGGTTTCTGAAGAAAACAGGGCGCTATTAGGCGATAAAGTGTATTGTTCAAAACACGCAATCCCTATGACGAAAAGGCTTGCGAATAACACCGTGGACGCTATGAACAAGAAAGCGGTGTTTATGGGTAATCACGGCGTAGCGGTTTACGGCGAAAGCATCGAGGACGTATTCAACGTGCTTAACGCCCTTGAAAAAGAAACCAAATCGGCATTAAGCCACAAAAAAAGACAGTAGTTAATTTTGTCCAAAATTAATTCACTTATATACTCTCTCTTAAAAGCCTGCGTTTTGCAGGCTTTTATCCTATAATTTTTTGGTAATTAAAGCGAAAAATATGGTAAATCTTAGAAAAAAGGAGATAAAAGAATAACGAAAAAAGAAAAGGGATAAGAAAGAGAAAAGAGGAGGGGAATTTTGGAAAGAAATAGGATAAAAAGAGACAAAATGCTACAAAAAGGTAGGCATTTTTGGGGGAAAATGGTACAATATAAATAGTAGGAGAGATAATATGAAAGTTAAATTTGAAGTAGTAGAAGGCGACATTTTAAATCAAGTAAACTGGGCTGACGCTATTGTGAATTGCGCAAACTCAATGATGATTCACGGCGGTGGAATATGCGGCACTATTTTCGAGGCGGCAGGCAAGGAACTAGACAAGGAATGTAAGGAATTTAGGGGCAGAAACGTAGGCGACGCTATCCTTACAAGCGGCTACAATATCCCTACAAAAATCATACATGCAGTAGGTCCGAGATACGATAACAGCGGCTACGACACGGGAGATATACTATTAAAAACCTATCAAAACGTAATAAAAGTTGCTGAGGGAAACGGTATTGAAAAGGTTGCTTTTCCGCTAATTTCCAGCGGTATTTATAGGTATCCGCTACCGCTTGCGTCACAAGTGGCAACCGATTATTTAAAAAATTTGGAGTCTGAGGTAGTTAAGGAAGTAAGGCTGGTACTATTTAACAGAGTGTACTACTTGCTATGTAGGGAACTTGCAAACAATTAAAAACTGCTAAACCAACCTAATTTTAATAAGGTTTTTGCTTAGAAAAACTACTAAAAACTGCAATCGCTATTTAAAATTTGGATATGACAATACCCAAAAAACAATAGCGATAAAGGTAATTTGCAAAAAAATAGAATAACGAAAAGAGCAAATACCTAACCAAAACTTGCGAAATAATAGTGAAAAATAAGTATAATCATAAAAGAAAAGTTGCAAAAAACAGCATAATGCAGAAAGCAAAAGTATAAAAAGTTACAAAAAATAGCGTAATAAAAGAGCAAAAACAATAATAAAAATAGCGAAAAAATGGCTAAATAAAGAAAATAATAAAAACACAAAACCTCGCAAAAAGCGAGGTTTTTCTTCTAATTTTAACCGATAAACCCTTGATTGTGTCAAAATAAGCGCATTTTAAATAGTTTATTCAAATACGTTTTGAGGGAAGTTATTAGTTTCTAGCGCCTTTAACATAATCTCCGCACTTTTTAGGTTTGTTGCAAGCGGAATGTTTTGAACGTCGCAAAGTCGTAGTAGCGCAGATACGTCAGGCTCGTGAGGTTGGGCAGTAAGCGGATCACGTAGGAAAATAATAAGGTCTAGTTTGCCTTCTGCTACCATAGAGCCTATTTGTTGGTCGCCGCCTAGCGGACCGCTTTTCATACGGGTGATGTTTAGCCCCGTTTCCCCCATAATTAGAGTACCGGTCGTGCCCGTTGCGAATAGTTCGTGCTTTGCCAAAACGTCTTTATGTTTTATAGCAAGTTTAATAATATCCCCTTTCTTTTTGTCGTGTGCTATTAGTGCAATTCTCATATTTAAGTCTCCTTGATTAAATTATAGCAAATATAAAGTTTGGGTGCAATGGTATTTCGTTTATAATTAGCCATATTTTGCAAATAATAAGTGAAAAAAAATTCAAAAAGTTTGCAAAAAACGATAAATACGTGTTGTTTATGATATTTTATTATAGTATAATGTGTTTATGATTAGAAAGTGGTGTAATAAAGTTTATTACAAAATTTGTAGGGGAATAGCAAGAATAATATTCCCCAAAAGGAAAATGGACTACGCAGTTTTGCCCGAAGAAAACGAGGCAAGCGTTTTTGTGTGTAATCACTCAGGTGCGATAGGTCCTGTGAATATGACGTTGTACTTCGACAGACCTGCACGGCCGTGGATAGTGGAGTACATACTTGACAAGGAAGTGTCGGCAAACTTTGTTTTTCACGACTTCTTTTTTGCTCGTAGTAAAAAGTGCAAGTGGTTTTGGCGAGGGCTGGCAAGAGTGGTATCGTTTTTCCTTCGCCCGCTACTAGAAATGCAAAATGCGATACACGTTTTTAAGGCAAGCGCAAAGGCAAGGCAAACGTTTGACGAAAGCGTGGAGGCTTTAAAAAGTGGCAGTAACGTAATCATTTTCCCGGAGTGCCCGAACAAGTACTCCAAGTATATTTGCGAACTGTACGACGGCTTTGTAATGATAGGCAAATATCTTTACGAGGAGACGGGTAAGATACTTAAATTCTACCCTGTGTACGTGCCACCGCAACTTAAAACGATAAACGTTGGCGAGCCGATTAGTTATAATCCGTCGCTTTCGCCTAAGGAAAACAGGCATATTATTGCTAACTACTTAAAAGAGCAAATAAATATAATTGCCGAAAATTTGCCAAAGCATAAGCCGATACCCTTCTTGACGGAGGACTTTTACAATTACTACGGCGAATTTATCGACAATATGGACGAATACTGGCAATTTGTAAATCAAAAACACTCTGATTAAACGAAAGGAGGAGAGTCTTGGGTAATATTCAATCTATTTTAGCGGCTATTTTTACGGGCGTACCCGTGCTGATTTTGGTAATAGCAATAGCACGCTACAATATTTACAACAAGCATAACGTACTACTACACGTATTTGGAATATTAACCATTTTGGCAGGCAGCGTTATGACCGGCGAAAAGATATGCCAAATTATTTCTCCCGAGGGCTTTTTGGGGTACTCTGGCGGAATGCTTTGTTTTGCAAGTTTTATTACCTTGCTGCTTGCTTATGCCATTGCCGTGAACGTATTTATGGAAATACAACTAAAAGACGACAACAGACCTGCCATTTTAGGCACCTCGATTCTTGCGTTTGCAGGGTTTGTTTTCTATGCCGTTAACTCTATTCTAAACGTGATAGGCTACGGAATCGTAGTGGAATACTGCGTGTACATAGTGGTGATGCTGTGTGCTTTCGGTATCTCTGGCGAAAGGAAAAAGTTGAAGAGGTATTGCAGAAAAAACAGCATTGAGTACGACGTTTTGACCAGCAGAAAAAAGGACGATATCGACTATAACGTGTACTGGGTAAACGTGGAAAAGGCAATACAAGAAAGAAGAGATTTGGTATTTAGCAAGGCTGCTTACAATAGATTAAAGGACGACTTGCCGGAGGGCGAAATAAAACTTGACGACCTTGAAGAAAAATTAGAGGACTTGTACAAAGGACTGTCAAAGCGTGACCTTAAAAAGATGAGCAAGGACGACAAGAAGGAGCAAAAATTAGAGGAAAAGCAGGAAAAACGCAACAAGAAAGAGGAAAAGAAACATAAAAAAGAGAGCGCTAAAAATATCGAGGACGGGGTGATTTTGCCGCCTATCCAAAGCGATATAACGGGCGTAAACGAAACAAAGGAGCACGGTAGTGAGCCAACCGAAAGCGATACCCCTACTAGCGAAGCAGTAGAAAGTGCTATTGTAAAAGTAGAAAACGCCGAAAGCGAGGCTGCTACTGAAAACGAGGATAGCGTAACTAATAGCGAAAACAACGAGGCAAGTGGAGAGGATAACGGCGAAAAAACCGCTATGGCTAACGAAGTTAGCGAGCCTACTATAAAAAGCGAAGAAACTGAAAATAAAGAAGGCGTAAATAAAGAAACGGACAAAAATAGCGCACTTATCGAGGAGGAAAACGACCTGTTTAGAGGCGTTGAGTTTGTGGAAATAGGCGAGGATAATGCTGCCGATACCGAAAGCGAGGTGAACAATGCAAAAGTGTAAATATTGTTCAAGAGAATTCGAGGGGAAATTCTGCCCGTACTGTGGCAGGAGCGTAATCGACGGTAGCACTAATCCGCTTAACGACGTTGAGCCTATCGAAGAAAAGGCAAGCGTAGTAATTCCCGTTGTAAGTAGCGTAATAAATAAGCCCGTGGCTGACGTAGACATAGATAAAAGCCAAGAACAAGGAAGTCAGCCTAGTGAGGAAACATTAACCTGTAGTACTGAAATAGATGCTAGCAAGGAGAATGCGCTGGCAGGTGCAGAGGCTAACAAAAGCGATGGAACTATTAGCGAGGAAATTGAGAATAACGAAAACGCAGCCGAAAACGTGGCGGCAGAGGGAAATGCCGAGGACGAACCCGTAAAAGAGGAAAACGCAAAGAGGAAGAAAGACAAAAACAAGCCTATAAGCGTGATGAAAAACGGCGCAAAAATCGTGGTTAGGAAAAGTTATAAAAAGCGAGGAATATTAGTAGGGCTTATGCTTGCCGTGATGGTGGTTGCGATGGTGATAGTAACGGGCGTACTATTTGCTCCTGCTTACTCAACCTACTGGATAAACACTTTTGACGTATCTACCGAAAGCCTTGCTTCTATGGAGCAACGTTTTGGAAAGAGCGTGGAGCAAGCGGGCAATAGATATATTTGGGTAAAAGGCTGCAAAACCATGGAGCAAGTTGTTCAGAAGGTGGAAAAAGGCGAAAAACCCGAAACTATTATAGTGTCCGTAAAGGACGGCAAGGTGATGACTTTTAACTACTTAAAAAGTTATGACGGGCAAGAGATAAAGAGCATTAAGTTCTCCAAAACTACCGTAAAAAGTCAAAGCGAACTGGACAAAATCACTTACGTTGCCTTCTTTAATGACGGTAGCGTGGCAAAAGGCTATATCGGTGGCTGCGAGGCTAGGGAAAATCAAATAGATTTTGAAAACTACAAGGGCGAAACGGTGTACGAGTTTAGCGACGGATTACACGCATATTCCGTTAAACTTACCATTGTGTAATTTGGAAAGGTTATTACTACGTAATAGCCTTTTTGTTTGACATTTTTCATAGCGTTGTGCTACACTTACAAGGCTTATGGAGGCAATATGACTTTAGATAAATTGCAAGTTGGAAAAAGTGCAAGAATAACAAAAGTTGGCGGAGAGGGTGCGCTAAGGCTAAGGCTACTTGATATGGGGCTAATTCCTAGGACGATTGTATCCGTTATCAAAAAAGCACCTATGGGTGATCCTATCGAGTTGTCGCTTAGGGGCTACGAACTGTCGATAAGGCTTGAAAGCGCCAAGGATATAGAGGTGGAAGAGATATGAAATACGCATTAGTAGGCAATCAAAACTGTGGCAAAACCACCTTGTTCAATCAACTGACGGGCTCTAATCAGCACGTGGGGAACTTCCCCGGCGTTACCGTTGACCAAAAGGTAGGCGTGATTAAGGACCTTAAAGATAGCACTATCGTGGATTTGCCGGGCATATATTCAATCCGTCCGTATTCTAGCGAGGAGATTGTAACTAGGGATTTTATTATAAAACAAAAGCCCGACGCTATCGTCAATATCGTAGATGCGACAAATATTGAAAGAAACCTATATCTTACCTTGCAACTACTAGAAATGAGGCTGCCTATGGTGATAGCGCTTAATATGATGGACGAGGTAGAAAACAACGGCGGCTCAATAGACGTGCAAAAACTAAGCGACGAATTAGGCGTTGCGGTAGTACCTATTAGTGCGGCAAAAAAGCAAGGCTTAGACGACCTTATCAAAACGATGCACGAGGTTGCCACCAAGAAGATTTTGCCCGCAAAACTGGACTTTTGCTCGGGGGCGGTGCACCGTTCAATCCACTCGGTTTGCCATATTATAGAGGACCACGCAGAGTCCTGTAATTTGTCGCCAAGGTTCGTTGCGTCCAGCGTAATTCAAGGCGACGAGGACATAATTGCCGAACTAAACCTTGACGAAAACGAAAAAGAACTAATCGAGCACACTATCGTTCAAATGGAAAAGGAAATGGACCTTGACCGTAACGAAGCGCTTGCAGATATGCGCTACACCTTTATTGAAAAAGCGGTGCAAGGCGCAGTAAAGAAAAAAACGAAGAAAAATAAAGAGAGAATACGTAGCGAAAAGATAGACAAAGTGCTGACAAATAAGTGGCTTGCAATACCGGTGTTCGTGGGCATAATGCTACTGATTTTCTACCTATCGTTTGATTTAATCGGCGGAACGCTATCGAACCTACTTGGAAAGGGAATAGACGAACTAGGCGAGATTACGGCTAGCGCAATGCAGTCTGCGGGAATTAACCCCGTGGTAACCAGCCTCGTTGTAAACGGCATTTTCTCAGGGGTAGGCAGCGTGCTAAGTTTCTTGCCGGTAATCGTAATATTATTCTTCTTTTTGTCAATTCTTGAAGATACGGGATATATGGCAAGAATAGCGTTCGTTATGGACAAACTGCTTAGGAAAATCGGCTTGTCGGGAAGAAGTATCGTGCCTATGCTTATCGGCTTTGGCTGTTCGGTTCCTGCCGTTATGAGCACGAGGACGCTATCTAGTAATAGGGATAGAAAAATGACGATTTTTCTTACTCCGTACATGAGTTGCTCGGCGAAAATCCCTATCTATTCGGTGTTTACAATGGCGTTTTTCCCGTCACATAGGGCGCTTGTTATGATGGGGCTATACCTAATGGGAATAGTGGTGGGAATACTAATTTCCTTAACCTTTAAAAATACTTTTTACAAGGGCAACCCAACGCCGTTTTTAATGGAATTGCCAAACTACCGTATGCCTAGCGTAAAAAGTGTACTATTACTAATGTGGGAAAAGGCAAAGGACTTTATCAAAAAAGCCTTCACCGTAATTTTCTTAGCGTCGCTTGTAATTTGGTTCTTGCAGACCTTCGATTACAAGTTCAACGTGGTAAGTAGTATCGACCAAAGTTTCTTAGGAATTATAGGCAGATGGCTTGCTCCTATCTTCTATCCGCTTGGCATAAACGACTGGAGGGTAAGCACCTCGCTAATTGCAGGTATCTCGGCAAAAGAGGCGGTGGTTAGCACGCTTGCGGTTTTAATGGGGACTAGCGCCTCTGAACTAAGCATAGTGCTTGGTGCGGCGTTTACACCGCTTACGGCGTTTGCGTTTTTGGTGTTCACCTTACTTTACACGCCTTGCATTGCAGCCGTTGCCACAATCGGCAAAGAGTTAGGCAGCGGGTGGTGGACGCTTGCCGTAATCGTATTTCAATGCCTTGTTGCATGGGTGGTAAGTTTTATTACTTATAGGCTGGGCTTACTGTTTACGGGCAGCGGGCTAAAAACATTGGATTATATCGTAATCACCGTGATACTTGTGCTGGCTATTATCGTGGCGTCTTATATGGTGTACAAAAAGAAAAAGGGCGAGGTCGGTTGTAACGGGTCTTGCGCAACGTGTAAAAAATCATGCAAAAAATAGAAGGAAAATAATTCGCTCTTATGGGCGAATTTTTTTATATTTCCGTGTTATAATAACCTTACGAAGTAATTAGTACTAATTGCTTTAAACGGGGAATAAAATAGGCGTAATAAAACGTGAAAATACCTACAAAATAGCAAAAACGCAGGTTTACACCGCAAAATGCGAATATAAAGTTGCGAAATTGCAATATGAGGCGAATATGAGTAAGATTTACGAAAGGGTAAGCAAAATAGTGGACGAGATACGTAAGGGCACGGACTTTGTGCCGTCCGTGGCGTTAGTACTAGGCTCTGGGCTTGGTGGCTTTGGCGAAAAAATCGACGTAAAGCACGTGGTGGACTACAAGGATTTGCCAAATTTTCCCGTGTCTACGGTAAGCGGGCACAAGGGCAGGTTTTTGTTTGGCTACGTGGGGGAAACTAAGGTTGTGTGTATGCAAGGTAGGGTGCACTATTACGAGGGGTATTCTATTGAGGACGTAGTGCTTCCTATTAGGGTGATGAAATGCCTTGGCGCAAAAACCTTGATTCTTACAAACGCAGCAGGCGGAATAAACGAAAGTTTTAAGGCGGGGGATTTAATGCAAATTACGGGGCATATCTCTTCATTTGTGCCGTCCGCACTTATCGGCGAAACTTTTAATGAGTTTGCTCCTACTTTCCCTGATATGAGCGAGGTGTACGACAAGCAGTTGCAGGACAAAATTTTAAGCACGGCAAAAAGCGAGGGGATAGATTTAAAGCGAGGGGTGTACCTTCAAACCACAGGTCCAAACTACGAAACGCCCGAGGAAATCAAAATGTTTGGTATGCTAGGCGCTGATGCGGTGGGTATGTCCACAACGGTGGAGGCAATGGTAGGCGTAAGTATGGGAATGAAAGTTTGCGGCGTTAGTCTTATTACGAATATGGCGGCAGGCATTCAAAAAACCAAACTTTCGCACGAGGAAGTAAAGGAGCAGGCGGATAAGTCGGCAGAGGAGTTTACAAGGCTGATTGCTTCGGTGCTAACTAATATTTAAAGGCGGGCGTGTGCCTATTAGCCTAGGGTTAAGAAAGGCTGGCGCTATAAAGCGAATCTTTTGCGTGGTCGTAGTGGTGGCGATATCGCCGTTATTATAAAGGGCGAGGGCATAGTAGCCGTTATCGTGTGCTAACCCAAACTATATAATATGTAGTAGTAGATAGAGAGGGCTAACCCAAAACTATATAATATGTAGTAGCCGTTAGAGAGGGCTAACCCAAAACTATATAATTTTTTGTTTTACAACCACCATAATAAATGTTATAATATATACACAACTTAGGTAGGGGAAGAGCGGTGAAAATCCGTCGCAACTATTATTACCGTACAGTCGGAATGCCTACGGAGTACTGAATACGAGGACAAAATTTTTTATGCTATTTAAAAATTGCGTTCTTGTTGAGTGCAATTTTTTTTAGTTTAGAGGGGAAAATGACCAAGGAACAGGCGATAAACTTGCTGGTAGAAAAGGCAAACCAACTAGGTAGACTTCCTAAAAAGAGCGATTTTACCGGCGTGGAAATAAGCAAAATCAAGGCAAAACTAGGTCCTTGGACAAGGGCGCTCGAACAGGCAGGACTTAAAGAAAAATCACCGCTTCACGAGGCAAAATTAGAAAGGATAAAACAAAAAAGAATACAAAAAAAAGAGGCAAAAAATGAAAAAAACTAACAAAATTATTATAGCGATATTAGTTATCGCTTTAATGCTAACAATGGCTATCGGGCTTACTGCTTGCAATAAAACCGACAGCGAAAACACGGCAACGTTTAACTTTTTACCGCAAGGTAGCGACAATGCTAATTCGGTAAATATAAACCTAGACGATTTTAACGACAAGGCAACCGTGTACGACGTGTTTACCAAGGCGGAATTAAAGTACGGTTTTGGTGCAGAGTTTGGAGCATACGATATGCTTGTTTCCGTCAAGATGAGAGGTTTGTTGCCTAATACGTTGCAAAGTATTTGGGTATATACCGATCAAAAACCGGAAACGATAACAGCGTGGACAAAGATAAAAAAAGTTGGTGGGAAAACGTATTACTCAGCAAGCGTTGGGGTAAAACAACTTAAATTAAATAAGGGCACGAATTATTTATTTGCCGTTGAGGAAAACGAATATTTTGATAAAGGCATAAAAATCAACCAAACTTTCCCGAATAACGAAAGTTATTCAAACGGTATTAGTGAGCCTGTTGTTGTAGGAGACGACATTTATGCTACTTTGGGTAATGAGATTTTAAAATTAAAAGAAACAATCACCGAGGACGGAACGAAGTTTGAAATAGTAGATAGAAAAACCTTGCCGGGCGCTACGTATTTTGGTATGGTTGCTCCTATTGTTGCAGGGGACAAAATCATTGTTGGATACAACGGTGGCGTTAGAGCGTTTGATAAGGATTTGAACTTATTGTGGACGTACACTATTAGAAACGCAGGCGATATGTGTTCGCCTATTGCTTACGACAAGGTGGGCGACGAAGAATTCATATACGTAGAATTTTATAATAAAGACAATTATAATACCTTGGTATGTTTAAATATAAAGGACGAAAATACTGCAACCCCTGAAAGTAAGGACGCAAAATGGACGGGACAAAAGGCCGACCTATATCATGGTGGTGTGGCAGTTGTAAAAAATAACGTAGTAGTTAAGGATATGATTGACGGAAAACCCGTTTTGGCAATGCTAAACAAAAATAACGGAGAAAAGGTTGCTACGCTAAACGTAGAGGGCGTTGTAAGAGGACAAGTCGTGTACGAAGAGGAATTGAACAGCATTTTCTTTACTACCGAAACAGGAAAACTATATAGAGTATATCTAGACAAGGACGGCAAGTTTGCAACTAACGAAAACTCGGTACGTACTTTAAAATTAAAATACGATTATTCTAATAGCACCCCTGCAATCTACAAAAACAGGCTGTACGTATCGTCGGGAAAAGAGTTCGATGATAAAACAGGTGCTGCAATGCACGTTATCAACGTGGATAGGATGACGGAAATTTACAACGTTGAAACTCAAGATCCAACCCCTGCAAAACCACAGGTTAGAGTAACCGATAACAACGGCGTAGAGGAAATTTTCGTATTCTTTACAAAAAACGCTAAGCCGGGTGGATTATATTACTTAGTAGATACCCCTGTATCTAAAAAAGGTATGGAGTATACGTTGTTTACGCCTGAAGAGAGCCAACAAAACTATTGTATGAGTAAGGTATTATTTGATAAAGAGGGCAATATTTACTATAAAAACGATAGCAATACTTTGTTTAAATATCACCTAGGAATAAAGTGGGTAGATAACAAATTTTAATGTTTAAAAAAAGAGCAAAAGACTTAATAGTAGTACTTATCATAGCAACCGTGTTAGCGGTTGCTATTACTACTTTAGACATAAAAACCGTAGACGAGTACTATAACGAGCCGCTTGACAAAATCACCGCCGAAACAAAAGTGACGTATTTATCGGTGGACTGCAAAACCGTTCTTGATAATATGGAAAAACTTAGCGACGAGGCTAAAAAGATTATTCCTCAGGACGGCGTGATATTAGAAAAGCAGGCTTACGCAATAAAAAAAGGCGATACGGCGCTATCTATTTTGTTAAGGGCGTTAAGGCATTATAAAATACCTATTAGCGTGAAAGGGGACTCCTACGTTGAGGGAATAAACAACTTGTTCGAGTTCGATTGCGGCAACCGTTCGGGCTGGCTTGTCAAGGTGAACGGCAAGTTAATAAACGTGGCGGCAAGCAAGTACTCTCTTAACGAGGGCGACGTTATCGAGTGGCGATATACTTGCGAGATAGGAGACGTGAGGTAGAGTATGAGAAAGATATATAACTATCACCCATTGCCAACTTTTACCTACTTTTTTGCGGTGATATACCTAACGATGTTCAGTTTTAATCCGATAGTTTTAGGGCTATCGTTTTTGGGTTCGTTATGCTTGTGTTTTGCACTTTTTTCGCCAAAAACAATGCTGAAAAGGATAGTAAACGAGGTGGGGATTATATTAGTGCTAACCGTTGTAAATCCGCTTATCGTACACAAGGGAGTTACCGAATTACTGTTTGTAAACGGCAAGCCGATAACACTCGAGGCGCTACTTTACGGGCTAAATACCGCCGTAATGCTGATGGCTGTCGTCAACTGGTTTTACGCCTACAACGAGGCAATGAGCAGCGATAAATTCATATATTTGTTCAAGAGGACACTGCCAAAAATTGCTCTTATGATATCGTCGATTTTGGCTTTTATTCCAAAACTGAAAAAAGAATACGAAGAGGTGAAGGCAGGGCAAATTGCTCTTGGCGAAAACGAAGGCGTCGGCTTTGTGGACAAACTGAAAAACGCCTTAAAGGTAACGCAAATTTTGTTCACTTTGGCAATCGAAAACAGCGTGGAAACGGGGCAATCTATGGAGGCAAGAGGATACGGGCTGAAAGGCAAAACAGGTTTTGACTTTTTTAGGTTTAGGCAGGCTGACGGGCTGTTTTTGGGCTGGACAATCGTTATTTTTACGGTGATTATATCGCTACTAATAGCAGGGGCGGGCAGGTTTGGTTTTTATCCGTCAATTACAAAAATCAACTTTAACGCTTGCGAAATTTTGCTGTACGTAAGTTGCTTTTTGGGGCTATTTACGGGCATAGGCGTGGAAATTAAGGAGGAAATCGTATGGCAGACGTACTTATCAAGGGCGTAAGTTTTACCTACGCAGGCGCTACAAGTAAGGCGCTTGACGGAGTGGATATTTTGGTTAAAAGCGGAGAGTTTTTGGTAATTGCCGGTGTCAGCGGCTCAGGTAAAACCACGTTGCTAAAACTTCTTAAACCACAAATAACGCCAAACGGGAAAATCGAGGGCGAAATTTTGGTGGGAGGTAAGCCTATTAGCGAAGTTAACACGGTTAAGGACGTGGGCTTCGTTATGCAAAATCCCGAAAACCAAATCGTTACGGATAAAGTGTACAGAGAACTAGCGTTCGGGCCGGAGAACCTAGGCGTAAAAAAAGGAAAAATAAAACTTAAAATCAGCGAAATTGCAGAGTATTTTGGTATAAGCAGTTGGATAGAGGAAAAAACGGCAAATTTAAGCGGCGGACAAAAGCAAATTTTAAGCCTTGCAGCCGTAATGGTGACCGATCCCGAAATATTGATTTTCGACGAGGCTACAAGCCAACTTGATCCTATAGCGGCAAGACAGTTTTTGCAAATCGTAAAGCGCATAAACGAGGAGTTTGGCGTAACCGTTATTATGACGGAGCACAGGCTGGACGAGTTAATCACGCTACTAGACCATTTTGTCGTGTTAGAGGACGGCAAAAAGATTATCGACGTAGAGCCGAACAGCCTTACTACTGAGGGAATGAGCGAGGACTTTTTAAAGACGATGCCGTTTACCGTAAGGCTTTCAAAAAAACTAGGTCTTACCCGGTGTCCGCTTAGCGAAAAAGAGGCAAGAGAATATCTGAAATCGCAAGTAAAAGAGCCGATAAATTACTTGCCTTGCGAGGAAAAAGAGGAGAACGAAGAGGTTGCTCTTACCATTAAAGATGCGTCGTTTAGGTACGACAAAAAGGGTAGTGACGTAATAAAAGATTTAAGGCTAGAAGTTAAAAAAGGCGAAGTGTTCACGCTGGTCGGGGGGAACGCATCGGGTAAAACCACGCTATTAAATTGCATAGTGGGTATTAGTAATTTTTACAAGGGAAAAATCAATTATTTTGGCGAAAAAAGGAAGGAATTTTTGGAAAATAGGGCAGGAAAAATCGCTATGCTTACGCAAAATCCAAAAGCCTTGTTTATAAAGGACACCGTAAAAGCGGACTTAATGGACGTTAGGAAAATCACCAAGGAAAGCGAGGCGGATTTTAAGCCGAAATTTGACGAAATAAAAGAAAAGTTGGCGCTTGAAAGCCTACTTGATAGACACCCGTTCGACTTGTCTGGCGGCGAAACCGAGAAAGTGGCGCTTGCAAAAGTGCTACTAACAAGCCCTAAAATTCTTCTTCTTGACGAACCTACAAAGGGGCTTGACGGCTACTTCAAAAGCATAATTGCGGGCATTATCCGTAGCCTAAAAAGTAGCGGGGTAACCGTCGTATTAGTCACTCACGACCTTGAATTTGCAGGCGAAGTGTCGGACAGAATCGGCATGCTATTTAACGGCGAAATCGTGGGAGAAACTACGGCTAGAGACTTTTTGACAAGCAATAAGTATTACACCACTCAAGCGGTGAGAGTGGCAAGGGGCGTGATAAATAACGCAACGAGCGAGAACGAAATAAAAGAGGCAATAGATGGACAAAAAACTACTATTTAGGCGAATACTAAACCTTGCCGTGTACCTAATTTTGATACCGCTTACGCTTGTTTTGGGCGTTACGGTGTTCAAGGATAGGCAGTACGTGGTGGTGTCGGTTATAATAGTTTTGCTGGTTTTACTGGGCTTTTTCCTAAGTTACGACAGGAAGAAAACCACGTCGAAGGAACTAGCAATAGTCACGGTGATGGTGGCTTTTTCGGTGGTGGGCAGGCTTATGTTTGCGGCAGTTCCGTCCTTTAAACCGATTGCGGCGATAGTAATAATCAGCGGTATTGCCTTAGGCTACGAGGCAGGCTTTATGGTGGGCTCTTTGTCGGCGTTTATTAGCAATTTTTATTTCGGACAGGGTGCGTGGACGCCTTTTCAAATGGTTAGTTTCGGGCTTATAGGCTTAATTGCAGGGCTGATATTTAAGAAAAACCGCAACCTACTTTTAATCCTTATTTACGGGGCACTTAGCGGCGTCTTGTTCAGTTTGATTATGGATATTTGGACGGTTATCTCAATAGATAACGCCTTTGTTTTCGAAAGGTACTTTGCGGTGCTTACCCTAGGACTACCGTATATGGCAATCTACGTTGTTAGCAACGTGGTGTTCTTGTTGGTGCTTGCAAAACCTATGCTAAAACAGTTGGACAGAGTAATAACTAAGTACGGCATATTTACAAAAAGCAGGTTCGTAGCAAATAACGTAAAGGCGGCAAAGCCCACGTTAACCGAGGAAACAAAAACCGACGAAAAGTAACGCAAAACGAGTTTTAAATTGCAAAAACGACACGTAAACACGTGATAATGCCAAAATAAACCATTACAAAAAATTAAATATCGTAACGAAAATATGGTTTGCGGGGAGTATATAACGCAATATAACGTAAGTAATAAAATAGTTTAAAAGCGAAAGTAATGCAATAATAAAATGGGAATTAAGCGAAAGCGTCGTAGCGGTAAGTCGTTAAAAAAACACGTAAAAAAGCAAATACGTAAAAAGCCGAGCGACAAGAAAACAGTAAAATAAAAAGGAAAAAGCACGATAAAGATAATAAAATGCCGCAAAAAGCGGAGCAACTTGTACAAAATAAGTATTTTAAAAACTTTCAAAATTCTGTAAATAATCTTACAAAAACCGACGTAATTACGTAAAAAGAACGAAAAATCAAAATAAAATTTAACCGCAAGAATTTTCAAATTTTCAAAAAATTTTTAGGTCGGGTATTGAAAAGTGGGTTTTGTGTGTTACAATAAAATATGTTAAAAAATAAATTAGTGAGGGAATTATGAGTTATCCTGATTACATTTCAAAAAAACGTATCCCTGTGGATACACCAAACGATTTAGTAGAAAACGGCGAGGCGCATTTCGGTACGTTTAAAACGCCGTTCCCTAACATGAGCCTACTTGATATTAAAAAGCCATGCGGCAATATGCCCGGCTTTATGAAAAAAGCAAGGCTTACCGTATGGGAGGCTTTCGAAATCAATATGGACGAAGGCACGCTAGTTAGCGCAGTTTATAATATGAACGCTATCGGCTTCAATATTATGGTATTTTACGACAAGGCCGAAGATAAGGTTTACAGTTGGCAAAATTTTGCCCCGGGCAAAAAATGTAAAGTTGCGCCTACCCTTATCGACACGGTTACCAGCCTAGAAACCAAAAAGTCCAGCCTTGTTATCGAGAACGACTTTGCAAACGGTAAGTGCAAGGCAGTCGGTAAAGCCGTAAACAGAAAGAGCGGCGAGTTCGAGTTTTCAATGGAGGCTGAAAGAGTAAGCGATCCGTCTATCGTATCTATTCCTCTTGGCAAACCAAACCCGCTTTACTCTGAAAAGGACTTCTTCAAGGGCACGGGCTACATTAAAATCAATGGCAAAACCTACGCCAGCAACGAGAACACCACTTGTATCGTGGACGACCACAAGGGATATTATCCTTTCCACGCACACTACGACTGGCTAACAATGATGGGCAAAGTCGATATTGACGGCGAGCAAAAATATCTTGCAATCAACTTCACGCACAATCAATCTACCAGCGAGGACGACTATAACGAGAACTTGTTGTGGTTAGAGGGCGAGGCTCATCCTATTCCGCCTGTTAGGTTTGAAAAAATCACCAAGGACAAATGGAGAATTTACGACGAGCACAAGACCACCGAAGTTATTTTCGATATGAAAAAGGACTTCAAGATGATGCTTCATTTATTAGTAGTTGATATTAGTTACAGATTGCCGTTCGGCTACGTTAAAGGCTACGTTACGGATTCTAACGGAAAGCGTTACTCAGTAAACGGAATGACGGGTATCGGAGAGGACAAAACCACAAGAATTTAAACTACAAAAATAGTAAAATAAGTATAAAAATCAAGGGAAATGAAGAAATTCATTTCCTTTTTTTATAATTATTAGACAAAACGCAAAAAGTGTGCATAAAAATTCAAAAATAACAATGGACAAGAAAAAATAATAGCGTTATAATTAATTAAGGAAACTAATTAAGCGACTAAGGAGGACTTAAAATGGTAAAGAAAAAGAAGGATATTAGGGAGGTAAGACGTAGCAACAAGGCGCAAATTTTGTGGCATTTGTACAATCGTGGACCTTTGTCCAGACTAGAACTTGCTAAGTTATGCCATCTTACCACTCCGTCAATTACACAACTTATGCACGATTTATTATTGCAAGAAGAAGTTGTGGAAATAGGTTCGATACAAAGAAACGCAACGGGCAGAAAAGAAATACTTGTGGACTTAAACCCAAATAAAAACATAGCGCTAGGAGTAAACATCGAAACAGATTACACTTATTTTAGCGTAGCAAACGTAAAAGAGGTGTTCAAGGTGGAAAAAGTGGTAACAAGCGAGTTAAAACTTAACGAAAGCCTAGACGTATTAGACGAGAAAATCGCAGCGCTAATCAAGGAGTTTTCTAGCATAAATCAAATATGTATCGCTTCGGTTGGAAAGGTTGAAAACGGCGTGATAATAATGGGCTACGGCGAACTTCCCGTAAACCTAGACATAGAGGCGCATATCAGCGAAAAATTTGGCTTAAAAACCAAAGTGATGAGTAGCGTAAAGGCACAAGCGCTATCTTTGTACCGTGAGGGCAACGAGAATTACCTATTCGTAACTCATTCGCCGGAACTTAGTTCGGCAATGATTATTAAGGGCGAGGTTATCAAGGGCAACGACAAGGTTACGGGCGACTTAGGTCATATTATTGTCAACACGGAAGGCAGGCGTTGTAAGTGCGGTAAGGTTGGCTGTTTGAACACTTACGTTAGCGACAAGTCAATCGAGGATAGATATCAAATGCTTACGGGTAATAAACTTAATATTAACGAGATTTACGCTTTGTACAACAAGGAAGAAAAGGCAACGGCAATGTTAAATAATATCGCAAAATATTTAGCGGTAATTATCGCCGACGTAAACGAGATGTTAAACCCTGAAAAAGTGTATATCGCAGGCGGAATATTTGCCCACGACGAGATTTTTAGTTACGGCTGCGGAATATTAAAGGATTGCAACTTCGGAATGACTGCAGAAAGAATTACCGACGTTGAAAATTTAAAGGCAACTGCACCTGCAAAATATATGATTTGCAAGTCGATTTTGGAAGTGTAAGGAAATAATTAGCAAAAAATTAAAGCGAACTTAAATAAAAAACGAAATAAAATTGTTTTTTCTATTTTAAGGTCGCTTTTTTTATGTTATTATATTTTATAGTAATAAAATTACTTAAGAGGTTTAAGAGAGGAGATTATGGAAAAACAAAAAGAGAAAGTGCCTTTTAAACAGAAAATAAAAGGCGGTGCAATAGCGCTTAAAAACATGTGGAGCACCCCTCCAAAAGGCAGATATTTAAACGTAAAAGAGATGCTTGCATTCGGTGGCTTTGCACTAGGTAACAGCACGATGATGAGTGCGCTTGGTTACGTAGCAACGATAGCGTGGCTACCTATGTTTTACGAAATCGAGGCAATACACGCATATATAATCATTGCGCTTGCTTCCTTTATCAATATGGTTATTTTGCCATTTATCGGCAACTTAATCGAGAGATTGAACACAAAGATAGGTAGGTACAAGCCGGTTATTTTGGCGGCGCTACCTGTTTACGTTATATTTATGGTGCTTGCTATGTGGGTTCCGCAGATAAAAGAGGAATCGGGACGTATAATTTACGCATATTTAATTGTTACGCCGTCGTTAGTTCTTTCTAACTTCTTAAACAATATGTACCAAAATATGCCTACGGTTATTACCCCTAACAACCAAGAAAGAGCGGACCTTATGACGCCTATCGGTCTTATCGTAGGTTTAGCACCGTCAATTCTTCAAATTATTGCAGGGCCTATTAGGGCGGCTTTCCCGGAGGGGCAACAATATATGGCAATGCGTATTATGGGTATTGTTAGTGCGGTGCTTGGCGTTATCGGTATTTTGTTTATCCTAAAAGTTAAGGAGAGAATTTACTCCGACGCCGATATAGAAAAGGAAAAGTCGGAAAAAGTCGGCTTCTTCGAGGCGCTAAAAATGATAAGCAAAAACAAGCCTGCAATCATTTTGTGTATCGCTCTTACGCTTGGCTCACTAAGAGGCTTTACCGATCAATTTAGATGGCTAATTATTCAATTCAGATTCCACGCAGAGTACAAAACGGCAGTACAAATTTCGGGATTGCCGCAAACCATAATAGGTTTTGCTTGCACCGTTGCAATGCTACTGTTACCGCTTGTTACAAGGAAACTAGATAAAAGAACGGCTATGGTATTATTCACATTTACCAGCACCGTGCCTTACATAATCTTGTCCGCAATAGGCTATCAAAATATCCCTATCGGAACAACTTCGCTTATCGTATTAACGATATTATTCTTTATCGCAACTATGAACCCTATCTACTTATTAGTACCTATTATGCTGGGCGAGGTTGCCGATTATCAACAATGGAAAACGGGCAAGAGGCTTGACGGACACTTTCAAAATATGTTCTTTATTTTGCCTGGCTTAACCATAAACGTGCTAATGATTGCGTTCTACTACTTGCAAAAACAAGTCGGCTTCGAGCAAAGAGATTATTTGGAGATTACGCAAAACCTTACGGCAGCACAACAATCGGTTGCGTGCGAGTGGTTTAACATTGCGGCAATAATATCTGCTGTTAGCGGCGGCTTAATGCTTATCGTAATGCTATTCTATCCGCTATCGAGGAAAAAGCACCAACAAATAGTGGAGGAACTTAAAGCAAGGTCGGTTATGACGGCGGACGGCGTGGCTATTGAAAACGTGGCGCTTAGCCAAGAATTAACGGGCGAGCCTACGGCTATCGATATGGCAGTTTACGAGGAGGCTGAAAAAGAGTACGAGGCTGACGAGAGTAAGGAAACCGAAACCACGACCGAGGAGGCTTCGGCCGAAGAACCTACTATCAAGAATGAGGTAGAAGAGGAAAAACCCGATAAGCCGTATGAGGAAAATGCCGAAGAAAAATAGAAAGTAAAAACAAACTAACTAAGGGGCAACCGAGCGTTGCTCCTTTTTCTAGAAATAGCGTGATTAAAAAAGGTGAGGTTTTAAAAAAGCAGCACCTTTTTACGCATAAAAAACTTGAAAAATGCGTTTGTTTTAGGCGATATTTGTGCTTTATTATTGAAATCTAATTAAATATAATATATTATATGGAAAGAGGGAATTATGGCAAAGAAAATTTTAGATACCGAATCAAAAAAACTAGCGGATAGCGTTCATCTATCTGCAAGTCAAATCGAGGGCTACTTCGACGGGCAAATCGGAAAAGAAACCATTTACGTAGGCAACGGAAAAGGGGAGGTAATCGGCGAAGTAAGTATTAAAACCAAACTTAAAAAGCAAGAAAACTACCATAGAGAGTACGACGAGGAAAACTTTACCCATCTTGTTACCGATAACGGCGTAACCAAGGATAGTTTTGTGTGCGGTAAAAATTACGTGGCGCACAAAATTTTGTTTAGCGAAAAACAAAAGGTGGAAATAGAACTTTTGCCTACCGAAAAGGCTATTTTCGGCGGGGATAAATTCTGCGTTGCGGCAGTACTTAAAAACTCAAAATCGGGCGTTGGTTTATCGATAAATACCGACGGAATTACCACCTACAAAAAGGACAAAATCAAAATAGACGGGGCAACCAAGGTGGAGATTTTTATCAAAGTCACCACGGGGCTGAACCCTATAAATAAGCAGGTGGAAAAGGACGAACAAAAACTGCTGGAAAGCCTAAGAGGGCAACTGTACTTAATGGAGTCCGAACTTTTCGACATACTAAAAATGAAACACTTAATGGATATAGACAAACTAAAAATAATGGAGTAGGATATGTTACTTACTAGAACGATTTTAGCAAAAAAGCAAAGAACAACCAAAGATTTACCAAATCAAAACGTAGATGAGGCTACTCTTAACGAATACGTAAGAAAACTAAGAAGAATGTTGCAATGCAAAACTATCTTCAATATGCACGACTACGACGACACCGAGTTTGCAAAGTTTAGAAACGTACTTAAAGAGGAATTTCCTCAAATCAACGAAAAATGCACCTTGCAAATATTCGGCACGGGCTGTATCGTGTACAAATTCGAGGGCAAAAATCCAAATAAAAACATTATGCTTATGAGCCATCACGACGTTGTGGACGTAAGCAGCAACTGGAAGTACGATCCGTTTGGGGCAGAAATTCACGACGGCAAGATTTACGCAAGAGGCTCTATCGATACCAAGACGCCGTTATTTGCCGAAATGCAAGCCTTAGAGGAACTAATTAGCGAGGGTTACGAGTTCCCTTGTAACGTATATATCGCTTCCTCAAACAATGAGGAACTTTGCGGCGACGGAATTGTAAAGGCGGTAAAATACTTTGAAGAAAACGGTATTTACTTTGACTTTGTAATAGACGAGGGCGGCGCAATTATCGAGGGTATGATGCCGGGCGTAAAGGGTTACTCTGCTATGGTAGCCGTTCACGAAAAGGGCAGGCACACCTTCAAACTAACCGCCAAAAAGGACGTGGGAAAGGACGGCGGACACTCCGGACTTACCTGCAAAAGCGACAATCCGATAGTTAGAATGAGCAAGTTCATTAGCGAAGTAGACAATATGAAATTCGACGTGAAATTATACGACGAAGTGCGTGCAACATTTATTAAGTCTGCACCGTATATGAGTTTCCCGTTTAGATATTTGTTCTACAATATAGACTTTTTCAAGGGCTTATTACTTAAAATTATGCCAAAATTCAGCCCTACGGTATCGGCAATGCTAGGCAACAGCGTGTCAATCACCAACGTAAACGGCAACGGCATTTACGATATGGTGCAAGCAAAAGAGGTGACGGCAACGGCGTTTTTTAGGTGCATTAGGGAAGAGGACTTGTATAAAGAGGTGGAGCAATTTACCGAGATTGCAAGTAAGTACGGCATCACCGTAGAGGCGGATATTAAGGACTTCTGCGAGCCCGCAAGTTACGAGAACGACAAGTACAAACTAATCGAAAAAACGGTTAGCGAGGTGTTTCCGTCAGTTAACGTTGCTCCGTTCTTACTTACCGCAGGCAGCGACGCTAGAAGGTTTACCACGGTTAGTAAAAATATCTATCGCTTTGCTCCGCTTGTTGTTACGGGCGAGCAATTTAAAACCATTCACCAAGACAACGAAAACATCAGCGTAAATAACGTTGGCGAGATGGTATGTTTCTACAAGAAACTTCTTAAATCTTACGAGGTATAGTATGGCTAAGGTTTGCATAATACCAAAACCGCAACGGATAGAAGAAAGAGAGGGCACGCTTGCTTTGGACAAAGTCATCACCGTATCGGGCGAACTTTCCGAGAATATGAAGTGGGCCGTAACCAACGTTTTGCTGTCATTTGCGGGCAAAGAGGTGGAATTTTTGAGGTGGGGCGGCGTAATCGACCTAGTTAAAGAGGACGTGGTTTACGAGGGCTACGTGCTTGACGTGGACGAAAAAGTAAAGATTTCGGCAAGCAGCGACGAGGGTTTTTATTACGCTCTTCAAACGATAAAACAACTACTTCAAGCAAATTCAAACGAACTGCCAAAACTGAAAATCACCGACTATCCAAGGTTTCAGTACCGTGGATTTATGCTGGACGTGGGCAGGTATTTTTACAACGTAAGCGAGGTAAAAAAACTTATCGACGTTATCGCTATGCTAAAACTGAATTATTTGCATTTGCATTTAACCGAGGACCAAGGCTGGCGAATTAAAATAGACCGCTATCCACTACTTACCGAAAAGGGCAGTAAGCGTAGCCACACCAACTTTAATTGTAAGGCGCACGAGGGCTTTTACACCAAAGAGGACGTGAAAGAAATTGTGGATTACGCACATCGAAAGTACGTAAAAGTAGTGCCGGAAATCGATATGCCGGGGCACATGGTGGCTGCGATTAGTTGCTACAAACAACTGGGCTGCTTCGATAGGGAGATAGACGTGGCTACTCATTGGGGCGTAAAGCACGACATTCTTTGCGCAGGTAAGCACAGCACTATGACCTTTGTTAAGGGCGTTCTTACCGAGATTATGGAAATGTTCCCGGACGGTTACGTGCATATCGGCGGCGACGAGGCGGTGAAAACCAGGTGGAATTTGTGTCCTAACTGCAAAAAGAAAATGGAAGAACTAGGGGTGGACGCTAGCGGCTTGCAAAGTCACTTTATGAACGAGGTTGCATCGTTTGTCAAGGAAAACGGCAAAACAGCAATAGTTTGGAACGAGGAAAAGCCGGACGATATTATGTCTAGGGACGTGGTTTGGAACTACTATATGTTCGGAAAAGAGCAGGAAGACGCCATGGTTAGCGAGGTGAACAAGGGCAGAAAAATGATAAACGTCCAAAGCGACGCTTACTACTTTGATTTGCCTTATCACGACGTGCCGCTAAGAAGGACTTATGAAACCGAGCCCGTTTTAAAGGGGATAACGAGGCCTGAAAACGTATTAGGCGTTGAGGGTGATTTGTGGACGGAGTACGTAAAAAATATGAACGCAATCGTTAAAAAGAGTTTTCCTAGGGCGCTTGCTATGTCCGAAACAGCGTGGACTAACGCCGAAAATAAGGACTACGAGGACTTTTTGTCTAGGCTAAATCCGGCAATGGAAATCGTGCAAGAAATAACTAAAGTAAAGCCAACCGGCGTGAAAAAAGCAACGCCAAATAAACTAAAAGCCAAAATTCAAAAGATTTGGTTTGAAAAAAGGCAACTTACGTGGGAAGGCTTGAAAATATTAAAAGAAAATGCAAAAATTGCAAAAGCAGTAAAAAAGGGGAAAAGAATTTAATGAAAAACAAGGCTGAAAATCAAGAAACACAAGAAATGCAAGAAAAGAAAGAAAAAACCGGCGTGTTTAAAACGCTAAAAAGAATAGGCTACATAATATTCAACTTGTTGTACACGGCAGCGTTTATCACCTATTCCGCAATCAAAATTTACAACAAAAACCAAACTGTTCCGTGGGTTCCTTACGTAATTATCGCAATGAGCGTAATCTACTTTATTTGCTTTGTCGTTACGCTTTTGGTGGGTAGCAAACGAGAGGTCAAAGCAAGCGTAAAGAACTACAAAAGTTCCTTAAAAATATTCAAAAAAGTACTTAAATTATCCAACCTTGCATTGTCCGTTATGATGATTACCAACACGGTGTTGTACGATAACGGAAGCAAATTCTCGCTTATCCTTGCAATCGTGTCCGTTCCGGTAGTTATTTTGCAAATCGCAAAAGAAATTAAAAAAATGATAAAGCGCAAGAAGAAAATGGAAATTGCCGAGCAAAAAGACGACCTTAAAAACGACTTCAAAAAAGACGTAAAGGAAATTGTGTCCTCGTCTATGGCAGAGCCTACCGAGGAAACTTCCACACAAGGCAAAACCAAAGCCGAGATAATGAAAGGCAAAATCAAAGACGCCGACAAAAAACTAACCGCAATCACAGGAAGCGCCCAAAAAATTCAACAACGCACCAAGCAGTATAACGACGACAAAAAGCAAATCGGCAAAAAACCAGAGGACAAAAAGAAGAAATAACCTTCACCGTTTGTCCTAATTCCAAATTCTAAAAGCCTAGTGTTTACTAGGCTTTTAGTATATTTTTTTATTGCCGTATATGGCGGTTACATTGTAGCGTTTGACAAAAAACGATTAAAACGAGAACAACTCAGGAAGAGTTTTGCAAAGGCTTAGATGATAGGAACACTTTTTCTTAGAGAAAATTAACTATCTAGATAAGTAGGTATTTATTAGACAAATATAATAAGTGCTACACCTGTGATAAGTAGAATTATACCAACAATAAACTCTATCAGCCCCACTTTCTTAGCATGTTTTTCAGTCTTTCGATCGGCTTTGAAATCTGCCTCAAAACCGTTAATAAGATTGTATTTCTTTTTAAAATAAATAAAATATCCAAACAAAAGGAACGCCAGTCCCAGCACTACAAATAATATCTTTAGGAATATCATGTAAAGTCCCCCATAATTTCAAAGTTGGTTTTGCATTGATATTGGTATGTTGTTAAAAACAATTCCATAATGCTCGTATAATTTTCGATGTTTTTGCATTCTCTTTATATTTTTATAATACCATGTTTTGCAATAGTTGTTCAATACTAGAGAAAAAAAAAGAAAAACGAACTCGAAACTATCTCTCGGGTTCGTTTTATTCTTGTTTGGTGCGGATAACAGGACTTGAACCTGCATGACCGATGGTCATAAGATCCTGAATCTTACGCGTCTGCCTATTCCGCCATATCCGCATGGGCAAGAATTATTTTATAATAGTACGGGGGGTTTGTCAAGAGGTTAGGAGGGAAGAAAAGTGGATAAAAATTACAAAGAGTAGGCAAAAACCTATTGTAAAAGTGAAATAAAACCGTGAAAGAGACGATTTTGTTTAAGTTAGAGTTAAAAAGGAAAAAAGCGGTAAGCATAAGCGGAAAATTCAAAATTCGGGAGCAGCGATTATAAAAATAGAAAAATTAGGTGTTGCCAAAAAGCAGACAGATAGGTATAATATTTTTGTAACAAAAGGAAAGAGGAATTATGAAAAAAACAATTAGCGCACTTATTTTTAGGCTATTAGGTCTTGCTATTTCGGTTACGGGAATTGTGTTGCACCTAATATCTTGCAAACTTCCCGAGGCGGCGTTTATGGGGAAGCACGTGCTGGCGTACTTCACCATACAAACCAACTTTTTCACGGCGGGAATTTTCTTGTATCTTGTGTTAAAGACGATTGTGTTGTCCATCAAAAACAAGGGTTTAGTGATGGCGAGCATGAACAAAAACGTGCATCTTGCTTGCACTTTTTACATAACGATTACGATGCTTGTTTACTGGCTAGTTTTGTGTCCAACGGGCGGACTGCCGAAAATCCCTATGCTGATTGCGTCAAACCTATTTTTGCACACAATCACACCGCTTATGGCGATTTTTGAGTGCCTATTCTTCTTCGAGCACGGCAGTTTAAAGGTGAAAGATTCGCTAAAATGGTTGGTTTATCCTATTATTTATCTAATCTCCGTGTACATAATCGGTGCAGTTTCCGACGAGCCGTACTACAAATTGATGGGCAAATGGCTTATGTATCCTTACCCGTTCCTAGATCCGCAATTCGTGGGCGTCGGCGGAGTGGTTGGCTGCGTAATCGGTCTTACCGTTTTCTTCATTTTGTTCGGCGCTTTGTACATATTCTTGGATAATAAACTTAAAGCACGCCTAGACAAGAAAAAGGCAGGTAAAGAGTGCGCAGAGGACGAAAACAGCCCTGCATAATATCACGAATATCGCCGCTATAAAACCGAAGGCGGTTATTAAATTTGAAAGCATAAAACCAAAATAGCGGCTACCAAATTAGAACAATAAGTTTACCAAAATTACGCATGGAATATTGCGTAATTTTTTTGTTTCTGCCATTTTTAAATAGTCATAAACCTAGCCAAAACAGAGCCGTAAAACCTTGCTATGAACTTAGCATAAAACCAAAGTTAAACAAACTATAAAATCGCAAAAAAGCAAGGAAAGTAAACTGTAAAATCACCCTAAAAACGCCATCCTCCCCGCAAATTTTGTAAAACTGAGGGTTTTGCCCTTAAAATCATCTTTTTTACCGCATACGTAAAACCGTAAAAGTCAAAGCAAAACGCTGAAAATCAAGCAAATAAAAACGGCGTAAAAATCGGCTAGCCAAAGAAAAGGAAAAAATAAAATAAAAACGGCGCAAAATAGCGCCGAAAAACATTGCAATTATAGAGAGTTTAAGGGTGGATTATAGTAGGCTTTTGATAAAAATCTCAAGCCCTATTGCAATAAGAATAAGACCTCCTATAATACCTGCTTTGCTACGCATTTTGCCGCCTGCTTTTTTGCCGATAAACACACCTAGAAGGCACAAAACAAAGGTGATTACGCCGATAATCGCCGATGCAGTAAGCGAGGAGTACACGTCGTAGTCTGCAATCGTCAGCCCAACGGATAGTGCGTCGATAGAGGTTGCCACGCTTTGTACGATTAGCCCGCTAAATTTTACGGTAGGTTTTACGTCCTCGGCGTGCTTTATGCTGTCGTAAATCATTTTGCCACCGATAAAGCACAGCAAAATAAGGGCAATCCACGGGATACATTTTTCAAAAATCTCAAAAGCATTAGTTAGCGAACTAACCAGCGCCCAGCCGACAAGTGGCATTGCGAACTGAAAAATAGCAAAAACGCCGCTGATACAAGCGCCTTTTCTAAACTTAATTGTAGGCTCGTTAAGTCCGTTTGCCATAGCCACCGAGAAAGCGTCCATCGATAGCCCTATTCCAAGCAGTAGAGCGTTTACAAAAAACGTAGCATCCACTTTCGCACCTCCTAAATAAAAAAACCTAAGCGTTGCTACACTTAGGACAGAACCCACGTATAGCATTAGTTATACGCAAGTCTCGTAAATTAAAACAAGCCAGACTATTCGTTTAGTCAGTATGTTGACTTGTTCCGCAAGCGGTTACTACTCCCTTACACTATTAGTGTATACAATTTGCGTCGAAAATGCAACACGATTTGTAAAAAACGTGGGAAGATATGATTTATTAGTGATAGAAAACATAAATGCTTGTAACAAAATATAATTGCTAGCGAAAAGATAAATATAAATAGGTATATTACATAGTAAACAATATATAGATAAAACGTTTACAGAAAGCAAGGCAAGGGAACAAATACAATATGAAAGGCAAATTCAAAACAGCGAAAATACAAAACAAGCAAAAGCGAGGCAAACTATATAAAAAAAGAGCGCAACGCTTGTTACACTCTTTGTGGTGCACCGTAAGGAGTTCGAATCCCTAGCCTTTGGTTCCGTAGACCAACGCTCTATCCAGTTGAGCTAACGGTGCGTTTATCGGGCTTTCGCCGTTTTTATGCTAATACATTATATTGCACCTTGCAGGTTTTGTCAAACGATTTTGACAGGGTGAAGCAATTTGCTTTAAATACAAAAAGGCTAAAACGGGAATTTGAAATTAAATAGGCAAACGAGAAGCGCAAAACCATAGTAAATACGGTTGATTCAGAGCGCCTTACGAAAAACGGAAAAGCAATTAGCACCTAAGAAAAAGGATAGTTAAAAAAAAGTGGGATAAATTCAAAAAACTTTTAAAAAAGAATGAAAATTTGTTGACAACTTTTTTTTAGTATGGTAATATGATTAGGCTGTCGTTATGGCAGTTAAAAGAACCTTGACAATTGAACAAACAGAATGAACGAAATTAAACAAACCTGTTAATTTTAAAAAATTAATAAAAAC
>CAKRNA010000007.1 GCA_934365195.1 uncultured Clostridia bacterium
CAGAACTTACCTGACAAGGAATTTCGCTACCTTAGGACCGTTATAGTTACGGCCGCCGTTCACTGGGGCTTAAGTTCTATGCTTCGATTGCTCTAACATTTCCCCTTAACCTTCCAGCACTGGGCAGGCGTCAGCCCCTATACATCATCTTTCGATTTTGCAGAGACCTGTGTTTTTGGTAAACAGTCGCTTGGGCCTCTTCACTGCGACCTCCTCTCGGAGGCTCCCCTTCTCCCGAAGTTACGGGGTCATTTTGCAGAGTTCCTTAACAATAGTTATCCCGATCGTCTTAGGATTTTCTCCTCGCCTACCTGTGTCGGTTTGCGGTACGGGCAACCTTAGACATATTTAGCAACTTTTCTCGCCAGTGTGGATTCACCAACTTTCTTACTAGTTTTCATTCCCCATCAATGCTCAGCCTAACAACGTGCGTACTTCACTACACGTTAGCCTAACATCTTGGACGCACTTATCCATCAGCGCGCTTTGGCTATCCTCCTGTGTCATTGCTTCATTTAAGCGTCTTCGGCCGGTACGGGAATATCTACCCGTTGTCCATCACCTACAGCTTTCGCTCTCGGCTTAGGTCCCGACTTACCCTGGGCGGACGAACCTTCCCCAGGAAACCTTAGGCTTTCGACGGCAGAGTTTCTCGCTCTGCTCTCGCTACTTATGCCGGCATTCTCTCTTGTATAAAATCCACAGCCCCTTTCGATACTGCTTCAGCTCTTATACATTGCTCTTCTACCGATAATATAAATATTATCCCCAAACTTCGGTGTTAGATTTTAGCCCCGGTAATTTTCGGCGCATCACCACTCGACCAGTGAGCTATTACGCACTCTTTTAATGTATGGCTGCTTCTGAGCCAACATCCTGGTTGTTTTAGCAGTAACACATCCTTTACCACTTAATCTATACTTTGGGACCTTAGTTGTGGATCTGGGCTGTTTCCCTCTTGACCATGAGACTTATCTCACATAGTCTGACTCCCTCGCATCAAGTATCTGTCATTCGAAGTTTGATAAGGTTCAGTAAGCTGTGAAGCCCCCTAGCCCATTCAGTGCTCTACCTTCAGTACTCTAACGAGAGGCTAGCCCTAAAGCTATTTCGAAGAGAACCAGCTATATCCAGATTCGATTGGAATTTCTCCGCTACCCACAAGTCATCCCCGCCTTTTTCAAGAGACGTGAGTTCGATCCTCCACTATGTTTTACCACAGCTTCAATCTGCTCATGGGTAGGTCATCTGGTTTCGGGTCTACGGCATGCAACTATACGCCCTTGTCAGACTCGCTTTCGCTTCGGCTACGTAACTTAATTACTTAACCTCGCTACACACCGTAACTCGCCGGCCCGTTCTACAAAAAGTACGATACCACACTTTCAGTAGTGCTGTATCTGCTTGTAAGCATAGGGTTTCAGGTTCTCTTTCACTCCCCTCCCGGGGTTCTTTTCACCTTTCCCTCACGGTACTATACTCTATCGGTCACCAAGTCGTATTTAGCCTTAGGAGATGGTCCTCCTGTCTTCATGCCGGATTCCTCGTGTCCTGCACTACTCTGGATACTAGCGGTTCAAACTAAGTTTCGTCTACGAGACTTTTACTCCCTTTGGTTCAACTTTCCAGTTGTATTCGACTACTCATTTTGATACTTTATCTAGTCCGTTACCCCGTCGGATATCACTATCCTAGGTTTAGGCTCTTTCCATTTCGCTCACCACTACTTTGGAAATCGATTGTTTTCTTTCTTTTCCTCCGGTTACTTAGATGTTTCAGTTCACCGGGTTCCCTTCCTGTATACTATATATTCATATACGGATACCAGTACGTTACTACTGGTGAGTTTCCTCATTCGGATATCTACGGATCAATGTTCATTTGCAACTCCCCGTAGCTTTTCGCAGCTTGTCACGTCCTTCTTCGGCGCTTGGTGCCAAGGCATCCACCCTATGCCCTTATTAGCTTGATCGTATACGTCATTTTCCTAATATGGTTCTTTGTTAAAGATGTTTCTTCCTCAGCAAAATATGTGAAGAAAGTGTATTACTCTTTTCTTTACGATATTTTTCTTGATTTTTTTTCTTTTTGTTTTCTCTTATCGTTGTATTTGCTCTCCTGTGAAAAGCAAATACCTCTCAATTATGCAGTTGTCAATGTGCGGTGTCCTAATGGACTTGGTGGGCTCAAGTGGACTCGAACCACCGACCTCTCGCTTATCAGGCGAGTGCTCTAACCAGCTGAGCTATGAGCCCGTGTGGTGGAGATAAGCAGGATCGAACTGCTGACCCCCTGCTTGCAAGGCAGGTGCTCTCCCAGCTGAGCTATACCCCCACGTGCGTGTTATTTAATTTTGCCACTCATTCAAGCGACAGCCTAAAAATAATAACATTATTATTTGTATTTGTCAATGATTTTACTATGGTTTTGCGATTTTTTTTTATAATTTTGCAACTTTTTTTTCAATCGCCTATTTTTGTCGTTTAACAGGGCAAAAAACCCGATTTTAGCCGCTGTTTAAATGATATCACTAATACCCTTATTTAATATATATAATAGATATATTACAAAACCAAGTAAAATTTAAGCAAATCTTCTATCTTTGTAAGTTGGGTGGAAATCGCCTTTACCATCTTTAAGGTATTTTTCATTCCTATCCAAGCGCTTCTAATCCTTCTGCTGTCGCAACTTTCGGTAGCAAGCAAAAATCCTTCGATAACGATTTTGCATTCCTCCCTTTCCTCGTCCTTTAAGTTGGAGGTTTTCACCGCCTCGTAAAGCCTTTGGGTAAGGTACTCGCTTTGCTCGAACAGACCGCCGTTGACAATGGTGATTTGCTTATCGGCTGTGGTGATTTCGTCATCTTGCATCTTTACCTCTCCGCCGAAGGCAACCGACTTAATCGCCTCGTAAAACGGAGTGATAACGGCGTCGCAAAAAGCATTGTAGGACTGATTGTGCGATGCCGACGGAAAATAATCTAGCATAAAATCGGTAAAAGTCTTAGTGCCGTCGTCAAAATCCAAAAGCAAGCAGGTAACTAGCGGAATTATCTTGGAATGAATGGTAGGCAAAGTGAAAGTTTTCACCCCGTTTATGTCCATAGCGCACTTGTAAAATTCCTTTTTGTAGTCAAAATTTTGCTTATATTTTTTAATTACAGAACTAAATTCGTCATAATAAGCAAGGCACTTCAAAAAGTTTTTCATAGGTACGGTGCAGAAAATAAACTTGGAACTAACAAGTTGCTCGTACTGACTATCTAGCGCTCTAAGAGCCTCTCCGCTTACGTTTTTCATAATTCCTCCTACTTGTGTACGTATAATTATATCACAACTAAGAAAAATTGCAAGTAAAATATATTTTTCAAATTGCTAAACAATTTTATTGATATTTGGTTTTGAATAATGTATAATATTTGTATAAATAAGTTTTGGAGGCATATATGAAATCCGTTACTATAAATTTAAAAATGGCAGAGAATGTAAAAAACTTTGTTCAAATAACCAACAAATACGACTACGATATGGATTTAAGAGCAGGTAGACACGTAATAGACGCTAAATCAATTCTTGGTATATTCTCATTAGACCTTTCTCAACCGGTTTTTATGGAAATATATTCTGATAATTGCGACGATTTGCTTGCTGAACTTGCACCATTTATCGAGCAATAAGGCTATTTGACCTAAGCGAAAGTAGTAGTATGCGATTTTTTGCAAAAAACTACCCGCTTTAACCGAAATCAATTTTGTAAAAATAAAGAAAACGGCTTAGAATTTACTAAGCCGTTTTTGTTTTGTCTTTTTAATTTTTACTCGCCCTTTATAGCGCTTTACTTCAATATTTGTATTACTCTAACAGTTTTATACCTTCAAAGCATTAACTAGATAAAGCGTTATTACTAACTCAAATATTTTACCGCTAACTTGCGCCCTCTATCTTACAAAATAAAGAACACAGTGCTAGCAATTAGTAATTGTGCGATATAGTAAGTGGCGTGGTTTATAATTACGTTTGTAGGAGTGTTTTTGTCCTTACCAAAATACATTGTGCTAAGCACAAGGTCGCTAATTAAGAAGAAAACAGAACCAACGAACATAATTACGTAAGCAGTTGCAAACTCGGTGATTACCATAACGTAACCGGACATACAAGCGGTGAACGCTAGCGTGATGCCGTACAATGCGGCAGGAATTTTGAATTTGCCGTAATCAAGTTTTAGTTTAGGTCCTATTAACACAGCCGTAGCGCCTACAAGGATAGCAACAACGGGAACTGCCCAATGAATGCCGTACTTAACGCCCATACCCACGATAAAGAAGATATGCCCGATAGTGAAAGCAGCCATACCGCTAAGCAAATACGCATCTGAACTTTCGGTGTAAATCACCTTTAAGTCAAGCACGATATCGCCTATCATACCGAATATTAAGCCAAGTGCCACGTAGGTGAACCATTCGTAGCCGTTAGGATTGTCCTTTAACGCTGCAAACGACGTGATAATGAACAACACGCTTGCCGTGGTTTTGGCAAGTAGACCTGCTACTCCGCCCTTTTTTACTCTTACAATCAAAAATACTATCGCCGCAATTATGCCTGCAACGAGCGATAAATAAAAATACATTTTGCCTCCGTTATTTTACCATTTATTATGTACTTTTTCAGCAAAGCCGATTTCGTCTTTTAGTTCGATTACCGTGCCGTCGTCAAGGATAGCCTTACCCGTGAACCTACCGAAAACTTGGTGCTGGATTGAGCACATAAGTTTGGCGTCGATAATTGCCGCCCTATCCAAAATAGGCTTAAACTTCATTTCGAACCTACCGTCGCTGGAAGTGAACGTCCAGTCGCTTAAAAAGTCGTCCTTACCCTTTTCGTCCACAGGGATATTAAATGTAACGTTTTCTAGTTTGTGCGCCACTCCGTTTAAAAACAACATATTTTCGCTAGCGGCACTAGTATTACCAAAACCGTAGCCGATATTAAAGCCGAACTTGTCGCCGTTAGGCAGCCTAGTGTTCATAGAGCCCCAGTACCACGTGTTGTTATAACTCCAAACGCCTCTGCCCCAGTCTAGCACGCCTAGTGAGTATTCGTCGTTAAATTCGTAAGTTTTGTCGCCTAATTTTGCGTAGCCTCTTGCGGTTAGGCAGTTGATTTTTTGGTTGTAGTAGAATTTATTTTCCTTCTCGAAAAACGGCGTTGCAATAACCATAGTATCCCTTGGCTCGTCGGTTAAAGTGATATCGACGATTAGGTCGTTACCGTCCTTGTATTTATGGTAATTACAGGTTAAACGCCTCTTTTCTCCGTCGTTTTCAAAAGAGAACTCCGCCCGCTTGGTTTTAACCACAAAATCACCTATTTTGCTGGTTTTTGGTGCGTGATGTTTGCCCAAAGGGAATAGCGTAGGTACGCTGCAAGTAATCTCCGTTTTAGCCTCGTAGTCCATAATCGAAGCGCTAAGTAGCCCCATATAACCGTTGTCTGCAATGGTTAAAGCAACGGCGTGCTTTTTGTTGGTGATTAGGTAATAATCCCACTCTTTTATAAGCAATTTGCTAGCCTTAATATCCGCCCTGTCGTAGTCGAAAATTAGTTCGGTAGCATAGCCCGGCTCGGTAAGAGCGCCCTTTTCGTTAAGCAATTTTTGCCTAGTAGTAACTTGATGATTCATTTTTTCTCCCCTTAATCAATATATAGGTATTATATCACACTATATTATTAAGTCAATATCGTTAAAAGAATTTATTGTTGACAACCTCAGTAAAATAGTATAAAATGCAGGCAGTAGGAGATAAAAATGGAAAACAAATTTATAATCACAACCGACGTAACCTGCGACATTCCGCCACAACTTGCGGACAAAGATTTTTACGCAATGCCGATGGAATATATTATGGACGACACCGTCCTTACGTGCGATAAATCTAACGACGAAGTAAACAAGGTTTTTTACGACAAACTTAGAAGCGGAAGCGTTGGCAAAACGTCACAAATTTCTCCGACCTTTGCCGAGAATTTTTTGCGCCCGTTCCTTGAACAAGGCTACGACGTATTAAATATCAGTTTTTCGGGTAAATTATCCGCAACAGCCGACAACCTACAACTTGCTTGTCAAAACCTTCAAAAAGAGTTCCCTGATAGGAAACTTTACTCGGTGGACAGCAAAATCACCGTAAACGGCTTGGGTATGCTTTGCGCAGAGGCAATCAAACTACGTAAAGAGGGCAAAACCCTTGACGAAACGTACCAAAGGATTTGCTATCTTGTGCCAAAACAAAGCATCTACTTCACCGTGGACGATTTAATGTATTTGTACCGTGGCGGTAGGCTAAACAAGTCCGCTGCCGTTGCCGGAACCATAATGAGAATAAAACCGCTACTATATATGACGCCCGAAGGCGCTTTGCGTAATATCGAAAAGGTAATGAGCAAAAAACTTGTGTTTAGGCGTATGGCAGAGATTGTGGAGTCGCAACGCAACGAACTAACCACTTGGTTTAGCATAGCGCACGCCGACAACGAAAAAGAGGCTTTGATGCTGGCTGAAAAGGTAAAGGAAGTAACGGGAATTGACACCTATTACATCACCCCGCTTTCACCTATTATCGGTTGCCACTCAGGTCAAGGCACTTTAACCGTGAACTTCTTTGGTAAGGATAATATCGATATCAAAGCGGCAGACTAAAAAATAAAGAGCATATTTTTACAAAGTATGCTCTTTTTTATTGCTTTTTTAAGCGTTTTTTGGCTAAACCTAGTTCACAACTACTAGCGCTAGCCTAATAACCTGTTTCCTATGCTAAAATTAACTAATTTTTTGCTTAGGCACGGCGGTGTTTTCTTCCTTTCTGTAAATAACGAACTTTTGCCAACAGAATTCAAGCACGCCGTTGGTAAGCATAACTACGATTAGCGCAAATATGTTTGCCCAGTCTTGACCGGGGGCGATTGCGTGTGCCAGCGTTGGTTCGCACCAAATTTGGAACGGATAGAACGGTACGTAGAACAAGAATGCTAAAAACATTGCCCTAGGCACGTTACCTGCCGACTTGAAGGTGAACTTACGGTTAAAGGTAAAGTTCCATAGTACCGACAGGGCAAGACCTACCGTATTTGCAATAAATTGCGACTTTTTCATCGTGATAATCACGTCGATATTGCCCATATCCGGCAAGCATAAAAACAAAATCGAACTTACGATAAATTGTATTGCGCCGGCGCTTAAAGTAAAACAAGCGTATTTTACAGGCTGCGGCAAGTTGATTTTCTTTTTATCAGGCTTTTTAGGAAGTCCTTTTTTAGCAACCTCTTCTTTTAGCGGTTGCTCCTCTTTAAGTTCCTCTGCCTCTCTTTTTTCCTCGTCCTCTTTGTCAAGAGATGCAAGCGCCATTTCCCTTTCGAAGTCGTCGTTCTCCCTCTCCATTTCAACGGGCTCTTTTTCGCTATCGATGGTGTCGATAGCAGTTTCTACAAAACTTTCGTCCTCTTCTTCCGGAATTTCTTCCACTTCCTTAGCGAGTTCCTCTGCCTCTTTTTCTAAATCGGTGAGTTCCTGCTTTTCGCTGTCGGTCATTTCGGTATTAAAAACCGACGGCGTATCCATATTATTTTGCTCCTTTTTAGTCTTTCCCATCGTGATATTTCCCCTATCATTAAGATACTTTAACTATAACACACCAAATTTCAAAATAGAATACTATTGATAAAAAATTTTATTTAACTTTTGGCAAAATTATTCTTATTTTTTTAACAAAAAAAAGGACGACAAAATTATGCCGTCCTCTAACTATTTAAAGCGTTTTACCAAACTTACAAATATTATAGACTGAATATTATCTTTTTAATATCCTCGATATAGTCTTTTGCAAGGTTTTCAGCCTTTTCCATCGAAGTGCCTCTTGCCGAAGAATAGGTCTTTAACTTTGGCTCTGTTCCGCTAGGTCTTACGCACACCCAGTCGCCGCAATCCAAGTTGTAAAGCAGTACGTTCGACTTCGGTAATAGTATCTTTTCTTCTCTGCCGTCAGCAAATTTTCTTACGCTCTTAGAGTAATCCTCGATATTATTCACCGTGTTTCCTGCAATCTCTTTTACGAACGTATCCTTTAATTTTGCCATAATGCCGTTCATTTTATCCAGTCCGTCCAAGCCCTCGAATGCGGTGGAAACGCTAAGTTCTTTGTAGTAGCCGAATTGCTCGAACAGTTCGATTAACCTTTGGTAAATCGTCTTGTTTTGGCTGTAATAGTAGCAAGCCATATCGCACACAATCATGCTTGCAACAACGGCGTCCTTATCCCTTGCGTGAGTGCCTATAAGTGAGCCGTAACTCTCCTCATAACCGAACATATAGGTGTACTCGCCCGTCTTTTCCCATTCTTTTATCTTTTCACCGATAAACTTGAATCCCGTAAGTACGTTGAACGTTTTTGCGCCGTAATACTCTGCCACTTTGGTAGCCATATTAGTGGTAACGATGGTCTTAATTACTGCCGCATTCTTTGGCAAAGTGCCCGTTTCTTTGTGCCTACTAAGGATATAATCCATAAGTAGCACACCGATTTGGTTGCCGTTTAGTAGTACGAATTCGCCATTATCGTCCTTTACCGCAATGCCCATTCTGTCGCAGTCGGGATCAGTGCCGATGGCTATCGTGCTGTTTACCTTTTTAGCAAGCGCAACCGCCCTTTCCATTGCCTCGGGCATTTCCGGATTAGGTAGTTCTACCGTTGGGAACGTGCCGTCAAAACTCGTTTGGCTCTCCACCACTTGTAGCGGCAAGCCCAGTCTTTTTAGCATATCGGTAACGGGGATATATCCCGAGCCGTGAATTGGCGTGTAGACGATTTTTATATCTTGTTTTACCTTGTCGATACAATCTTTGCTTAGACACAACTTCTCGATTACGTCGTAATAAGCCTCGTCGGTTTCTTTACCTATAATACTAATATACTCGCCGATTTTCTTGCCTTCTTTTGCCCTAATATCGCTGATTTCAATCTTTTCGTCTATGGTTTCGTAAGCAAAATAATCCTCTATTTCGTCGATATATTTCACCACTTTTTCGGTGTCCTCAGGCGACATTTGAGCGCCGTCCTCCCCGTAAACCTTGTATCCGTTGTACTTGCTTGGGTTGTGGCTTGCGGTAATCATAACGCCTGCAAAAGCATTGTGACGCCTTACGGCAAACGAACAAATAGGCACCGGCCTTACGTTTTCAAAAAGCATAACTTTTATCTTAAAGTTGGCAAGCACTCTAGCCACGGTGATAGCAAACTCGGTGGACATTATCCTTGTGTCGTAACTAATTACAACGCCACGATTTTTAGCCTCCTCACCCATAGAGCAAATAAATTTCGCAAGCCCCATAGTCGCTCTTGCTACGGTGTACACGTTCATTCTGTAAACGCCCACCCCCAGTACGCCACGCATACCGGCAGTACCAAAACTAAGCGGCAAGGTAAATCTTTCCTTTATTTCACTGTCGGTTAGCCCCAAAAGTTCTTCCTTTTCGCTAGGCGTAACTTTGCTTAGCCAGTACTCGTATTCTTTTAAGTAATCCATATTTTACCTCTCTTTAATATAAATATATTAAACTTTTTTTTCAGTCAAGTCAATTTTATTGCGGTATTGTTAGCAAATTTCCTCGTCGGGTTTTTCTAATGCTATTTCGTTTTGTGGCAAATATTCATCTCTTCTCACCACTTTTTCGCCTATTATTTTGCCGTCCTTGTAGTATATTAACTTAGCGTAACTTTTTAGTCCGTTTTTGCCTTTTTTCTCCTCGCCGCTTTTAATTATTATGGTTTCGTATGGCAAAACTTCTGTAACAACGCTTTTTCTTACCACGCTATATTCCTGCTTTTTGCCGTAAATTCTCACCTCGATTTTGCCTTTTTTAGCACTCACCTTTAAATATATCGGGCTTTCGCTTTGGTTTGTTGCCTTTAAGTCACTCCACTCGCTGACCATAGCGTCAAACGAGGGCTCTACGTAACTAACGGGTAAGGTGTGCCGCCTTGCCTCTGTCACCGTTAAGCCTGCAAGCAGAAAAGCGTTGTACAAGGTAGAGGACACTTGGCAAATACCTCCGCCTACGCCGTTTACGTACTTTCCGTCCACGATAATAGGGGCGTTTAAAAAGCCGTTTTCCTCGCTTCTTTTACCTATCTTTTGGTTAAACGAAAATTCCTCGCCGCTACTAATCACCAGATTATCCAGTTTTTTTGCAGCAAGTTCCACGTTTCTTTTTCTGTTTTCACCGCTAAACGAATAATCGGTTGAAAAAGTGGATATTAGGGCGTATTCTTCCCTTAAATCTTTTTCCTTTATTTTCGGCTCTAAATTGCAATATCCTACTTTTATCACCTCGTTTTCGCCATATAAAGCCCGCAATACGTCGTAATACAGTTTTCTTTCGTCCACTTCTTTGCCCCATACTTCCTTTGTAAAAACGAATGGATATTCTTTTAGGTAGTCGTACTTAACGCTTGCGTTTTGGGGGCTAATTCTCTCTTTTTTGGCAAAGCATACCAAATCCTTGTAAAGCCCCTCGTCCAGCCTCTTTAAACTTTCTATGCCTCCGTTTATTAGTTCCTGCTTTCTAATAGACAACGCAAACTTTGATAGGTAGTAGTCCTTTTCAAAAGCCTCTTTCCCCTCGATTTTTATCGTCACTTTTCGGCAAATAGTAAACCCGCAAAACGTGGCAAGAATAACCGCTATTAAACATACTGATAAAATTCTTTTCATACCGTTAGTTTGCGTGTATGTAGCGAAAATATTTGTAAGCACTTTTTTAATAACAAACCACGCTGCGTTTTCTATAAAAATATAAATTATATGCCGCCTAGTTTAGCGTAACTACACAACGAATTTCCTACTACTCCACGTTCTAACGTGCTCGTTTGCTAATTACCGATTAAAATTACAAATAAAAAAGAGCCGTTTGGCTCTTAATTCTTACTTATATTGCAAACCTAATTTTTTGCACGCTTTTTCGTCTAGCACGGCTTCGGCAATACCCACCTCGCAATTCGGCGTGAACGAATGGAAGTCGCTGCCGCCCGTTGCGATTAAGTCGTACTTTTTTGCAAGGGATAAATAGTAATCTCGTTGCTCCTTGTTGTGCTTTGGATAGTAAACCTCTATGCCCTCAAGCCCGTATTTTAGCAAGCCCTCTATCAGATTTTCCAACACGTTTTCCATATAGTATCTTTGAGGGTGAGCAAGCACCGGCACACCTCCGTAACGCTTGATTAGTTTCACCGCCTCAAAAGGTTTTAGCCTAACGGCATCTATATGGCACACGCCCTTTTGCCCTAGGTAATTATCAAACGCCTCGTTTACGTCCTTTACGTAGCCCTCGCTAACCATTTGCCTAGCAATATGCATACGCCCTATGTTTTTGTGGCTGTTATCCAGGTTGTCACGGTTTAGGTCTATGCCGTACTCCCTTAGTTTTTCCAAAATACGCTCGTTACGAGACCTACGCATACTTTTTACGTTCTCGATTACTTGCAAAAACTCCGGATTGTCGTACTCTACGTTGTAGCCAAGCACGTGTATTTCACAGCAGGCAAAGGTGGATATTTCTATTGCGGGAAGCACGCTGATATTCTTATCCTTAGCGTATTCCACCGCCTCCTTCACTCCCTTTACGGTGTCGTGGTCGGATATTGCCACAGCGCCTAGCCCCTTTTCGATTGCCATATCCACTACTTGACTTGGCGTAAATAGTCCATCACTTCTTACGGTATGAGTATGCAAATCGCATTTTACCATATAGTTACTCCTCTATCAGTTGTATTTGTTCTACCTTATCTAGTCTATTTCTTATTATATCACTTCTTTTGGTTGTGTCACCTATTACGTTGCTTGCTTCATTCAATTTTTTCTGTACTTTGTCCAAATTTTCGCTAAAATTATCAAAATCCTTTCTAAATTGATTAAACATTTTCCAGATTTCTTCGCTACTTTTTTGGATAGCAAGGGTCTTAAATCCGAGTTGCAAACTGTTAAGTAAAGCGGATATTGTGGTAGGACCTGCTACAACCACCCTAAATTCGTTTTGAATTTTCTCGGCAAGGTCGCCCCTTTGAAGTATTTCGGCGTACAAACTTTCGGTAGGCACGAACATTAAAGCAAAGTTGGTGGTTTTTGGTGGCATTACGTACTTATCCCTAATTGACCTTGCTTGCTTTTTAACGGTTGCCTCCAAGTTTTTCAGTTCTCTTTCCTCTGCCTCTACGTTGCCCTTTTGCCTTTCATCTATCACTCTGTAATAGTCCTCGATAGGAAACTTGGCGTCTATTGGAAGTAGAATATTGCCCTTGTCTTTGCCGGGCAAAGTTACTGCAAAATCCACAAAGTTATTGCCTTGGATATTCACGCTTTTTGCGTACTGGTCGCTAGTTAAAATATCTTCCAAAATAGCGTCCAAAGAATTTTCGCCCCACACACCCCTTGTTTTTACGTTGCTTAGCATTTTGTTTAGGTCGGTTACGCCCATCGATAATTCTTGCATTTGCTCGAAGCCTCTGTTTATCGAACTTAGGCTGTCGCTAACCACCTTGAAAGAACTGGTAAAGCGCTCGTTTATATTTTTTTCTAATTTTTCGTTTACCGTCTTGTTGATATCCTCTATTCTTGCTGCGGTAAGAGTTGCCATATCGTTTAGTTTTTTGTCGATTACGTCACGAGTAAGCCTTTCGTTTGCCGTGGTTTTTTCGGCTTGTTCGGTCATCATTTTCCTTAATGCGTCTTGGTTTTCCCTCTGCAAATTCATGTTGTCCTGAACGCTTTTTAAAAACACGCCTTGCAATTCTTCTATATTTTCGTTTTGCCTTGCCACGTTGTCCTTTACGTTTGCGTTTATGGTGTCGCCCAAGGAATTAACCGCACTAATTACGATATTTGCGTTTTGGTTATTCATATCCATAAAGTCCTGTTTGATTTGGCTACGCAATTCGTCGTTATTATTCGATTTTTTTCCTTTTACCACGCACACAGCCAACACGCAAACAGCCGCTAGCAATATTAAAGTTACTATTAACAATACGATTTCAACAGTATTCATTTTTCACCCACTTTATAAGCACTTCTTTGTCGTTTTCAAGTTCGCCTTTAATAACAAGTTCCAACGCTTTTAATAAAGCCGTGCTTATTTCCTCCTTGTTTATTAGCCCTTTTAGGTCGTCGCCTTTTACAAAGAGCCCCTTTACCGATACGGGCTTATCAAAAGAATAAAGCCTATTTATTTCGCTAATCACCATGCGGTTTCTCATCATGATTTTAGCCTGCCCTTTCATAAACCTTTCTCTTATTATATCATAATAATAACAATACGCAAGGTCAAGATTTACTTGTTTCCTTTGTGACACAAGTAAAATTGTAAGGTAAGCGGTAACGCCTGCTATCTCCTTTTTAACGGCGGTTGGCAATTTGTCCTTTTTCACCGTTTCATAGACGAATTTTTGCACTTTCTCCCCGTAAATTTTCAAATCTGCGAAGTTTTCCACCCTCTCAGGCTTTGGCAAACTATCCCAAAAATACCTTTCGATAACAGTAAAATAAAGTAGGCTAACCTGAGGAGCAAAGCACTCTAAACCGCTTGCAATTTCGTAGTCTTTAATTTTAGCCGTGCCGTACCTACTAATCAGTCCGCTTTCGCCAAGCAACTTTGCGTAGTCAATTAGAGCGTCGTAGGTGAAAAATTCGTTTTCCACCGTCTTTACGTACTCGCCGTAAACCCTCTCGCCCGATAAATTTTCGGTTAGGGCGATATTATTTTTAACCGCCTCAAATAACTGCGGCTCTATCCTAAACCCAAGGGTAGAAGATTGTCTAAATAGCCTAAAAATCCTAAGTGCGTCCTCTTGAATAGTAAGGTTAGGCTCTTTTACGGCACGCATTATGCCGTTTTTAATATCGGTTATTCCGCCAAAATAGTCCACGTACTCGCCCTTTAAAATATCGTAATAAATGCTGTTTATCGTGTAGTCCCTACGGCTTGCGTCCTCTTTTAAAGTTGCGCAAAACTCCACGCAGGTTGGCTCGTGCTTACCCGTCCCGTCGTAATTATCCACTCTAAACGGTGTGTACTCGTACTTTTCGCCATCGATTTTTATAACCGTCGTGCCCATTTTCTTATTAATAAAGGTGATTTCGTAGTTAGTGCCGTCAAGCATTTTTTCCACTTCGTTATAGGACAAAGCGGAGCAAATATCGATATCATTAGATATTTTACCTAGCAAAAAATCTCTCACGTAGCCACCCACCACGTAAAGCGGTGCGTTTTTGTGAAAGATTTTGGCAAGATTATATAAATTTTTACTAATCGTCATTATTCCTCGTAAATTTGCACTTCTTTTAAGTTACGGTATTTTTCGTCGTAATCAAGACCGTAGCCTATAACGAACTCGTTTGGAATTTCAAAGCCGATATAATCGCCTTCAAGTTGAACCTCACGCCTAGACGGTTTGTCAAAGCAAGCGCATATTTTAAGCGACTTAGGATTTCTCTTACTAAACTCCTTGGTTAGTCTATCTAGCGTGATACCGGTATCGATAATATCCTCAACGATAATTACGTTTTTGCCTTCGATATTTTCCCTAGTATCTTTAAGGATTTTTAGTTCGCCGGTGGTACTTGTTCCGCAATAACTTTTAGCCTCGATAAAATCTACGCTTACGTCACCCTCGATTTCCCTAATTAAATCCGCAACGAAAATAAACGAACCTCTTAACACGGCAACAAGCAAAAATTGTTCGCCCTTGTAGTCCTCGTCAATTTGCTTTGCAAGTTCTTTAATTCTCTTTTCAATAGCCTCTTTAGAAATCAAAGTCCTAAATTCTTTCATCTTCTTTCTCCGTAGTAACTTTATATATATTTAGACTTTCGTCTACAACTTTCACTTTGTTAGATATATCCACTCCGCAAACGACAAACACCTCGCTGCCCTTTGCTACAACGAGCATTTTATCTCTATATCTTTTAGGCACTTTCTTGTCGGTAAGGTAGTCTCCAAGGCTTTTTGTTCCGCCCCCAAACTTCTCGATATAGTCGCCGTTTTGCCTTGTCCTAATCACAGAGCCCTCGGGCAATTTATCGTAGTCAAAGTAAAGCCCGCTGCCTAATTTAACCTCGGATTGTGGCGTAAACGTGACTTTATCGTACGTTTTCGCTTTATTAACCTCTAATTTAAACGGCAAACAGTATTTTTCGTTTTCGGTTTTTCTTAGCAATACAATGCCGTCGTAGTCCTTTACCGCTTGCGTAAAGTACGGCGTATCCACACTTGCTCCGTTTTCAAGGTTTTGCAACGCATAGATTATTTCGTAGTGCCTGTGCTCCACGTCCTTATCTATGCCCAGCATATTAAAAGCCTTTTTAACCGACCTAAAAAACTCTTCCTTATCCTTGCTTAGCGGCACTTTTACTTCGTTATTATTTAATAGTTCCGCCTTTGCTAATCCGCTTAAATGCTCATTCACTCCTAGGGCAATTCCCGACAGTCTACACAAAGAATCCTCTACTTTCGGGTACTTGGTTTTTACAAGCGGAAGCACGCTGTTGCGGATAAAATTCCTAGCGTAGCCCTCGTCAAAGTTGGTTTCGTCGGTGACGTACGGAATATTATTTTTGGCAACGTACTCCATAATATCCTTTTTATCCACGTTTAGAAAAGGTCTTACGTAGCCGTTCGTTTCCACTTTCATACCCTCTAAGCCGCTAATACCCGTGCCCCTTAAAATACGCATCAAAACGGTTTCGGCTTGGTCTTGTTTGTGATGGGCAAGAAAAATTTTCTTTACCTCTCCCCCGTTAAGCAATTTTTCAAAATGCTCATAGCGTAGCCTTCTTGCCGTTTCTTCTACGGTGGACTTGGTTTTTTCTGCCTCGTAAAGCGTGTTTAGGGGGATAACTTTTACCTCAACGCCCCTTTTTAAACAATAATCCTTTACGAACTCGCTGTCTCGGATAGAATTTTCGCCTCTAATACCGTGCTCGAAGTTAATCACCCTCACGTTTGAAAAGCCGTAGTCTAAAATAAAATATAAAAGTGCCATAGAATCACTACCGCCGCTGACAGCAACGGCAATCGGTTCGTTTTTTAGCACTTCTAAAATCTCTTTTACACTTTTATCTATCATTTCTAAATTATATTATATATTTATCTTAAATGCAACACTTTTTCGCCTACAATCGTTTATTTACGCCACCTTGCCAAATAGTCTAACGACAACCGCCGTCATATCGTCGGTTGCGCCCTTTTTTGCGGCAAGGCAGGTGATTTCGTCAGCTAAGGTTTGCGGATTCGTAGTTTTTGTGTTCAGTACGAGGTCGTACAGCGTTTCCTCCCCCACGGCGTCGGTTATTCCGTCGCTAACTACCACCACCATATCTCCGTGCATCAACGTTTTGCTTTCCACGTTGATTTTAATTTGCTCCAAAATGCCTATCGGCAAGCCGTTACTACTTACGATTTCGCAATTATCCTTATGTTTTACCAGCCCGTCGCTTGCCCCCATTTTGATAAAGTCCGCCCTGCCGGATAACAAATCCACCACGCAAATATCTAGTGTGGCGTAGTCCTCGTCGCAAGACAAAGCAAGCAGTTTGTTCACCATAGAAAGTATCACTTCGCTGTTAAACCCTGCCTCGTAAAAACTCTCTATCATAGACAATGCGGTAAGGGATTTTTCGTTTGCTTTGCCACCGCTACCCATACCGTCCGATAGTGCAATCACCACCTTATCGTCGCTGATTTTTTGCACCAACGAACAGTCGCCGCTTACAAAATTATCCCCTCTGTTTTGCCCTGCCTCGCCAAAAGCCACGTCGTAATTTGGTTTTTGGATTAGTTGCATATAGTAGCCGCCCGCCACCTTTTTCACGCTATTCATCTTCACAATCATAGTCTTTTTTAGCAGTTTGCTTATCACTTTTGCTATGATTTTTTTGCCCATATCCGCCTCTCTAACCACCAGCGACACTTCGCTTTTCTCCTTGTCCTCGTACACGATTGCCTCGCTACAAACCACGTTGTGCAGCATAAGTTCGTCTATTATTTTTTGCTCGGTGTTTTGGTCAAACCTTACGGTTTTGTTAATTTCGCCCGCAATATCCCCGAAAATCTCGCTCATTCCCTTCATTTGCTCGGCAAGTGACCTCGTTACTTTGTTTTTGTCTTCGTCCTCTTTTTCTCGCCTTGATATGTCCTGTAACTCATTCTTAATTACGCTAAGCACTAGGTTATTGTCGCACCTACTAGCAATAAAAGGCGGAATATCCAAAATTGTGGCTTTGCCCCGCCTTAAAGAGTTTTGCGCCATTTTGCCAAAAATCTTGGTTAGGTCCATTATTTTTTCGCACTCATCGTATTTATCACATTGCATGCACACCTTACTTACGATATTTTCGGCAATAATCTCGCTCTTTTCCTCCACGTTTTTCTCCTCTTTGTAACTACCGGACAGTATGTAATTCATATCGTAAAACACACCCGATATAAAAGATAATTTGTTACTTACCTCGCTCCTACTTCGGTTTATCATATTTTTTGAGGCAATACCACCTGCTGAAACGGAAAAGTTAGCGGTGATTTTCATTCTTAGTTTTTTTGGTAACAGGATAAAGCACAACACTCCGCAACTAAGTGCGACTACGTGCATAATATCGTAGGTAGGATAGGCAGAAAAGTACACGCCAAGTAGCACGTCCACAAGCAGTAGAGCAATCGCCTGAACGTACGTTAGCCTTTTAAAAAAGCACGTCACAAGCCCCCAAATCCCTGTTATAGCAGGGTAAAAAATATCCCCCGTTTTAAGCGTTACTCCAAGCCCCATAATAATTGCGGCTTCCAAAGTTATGCCGCTAGAAAAGTAACTAGACAGCAAAACTATAAACGGGGCAACCAAAAAGAACAAGTTAAACCCCTCTATCTCCACCGAATACAAGGCAAGGGAAAACACCGCAAGCACCACACCTACCGACACCATTTCGTCACCGTTAAACTTGTATTTTAGCCCACGAATAAGCACCGTGTAGCACGCCATTACCGAGCAATAAGTAAACACTTGCCCCAGCACTATCACCGTAACTAAGGAAAGGTAATCGCCCATTTCACAAAAGGCAAACCCGACCAGCGAGGACAAAAACGCATAGATATTTACGTACGTCACGTTTATCGGATACTTCAATTTGCTGTGGATAAAATACGCACACGTAATTATTAAAGCAGGCGTTATCACCGTAACGGTCGTTTCGATAGTGGGCGAAAAGGCAATATTGCTTAAAACGTAGGTAAACGCTAAAAACAGCAAATTTTGTCTGCTGTAAGTTAGCGCCACGAATAACCCTAAGCCAAAGGGCGCATATTTATCTATCTTTGCGTTTGCAAGAAGAATAAAAAGCGCCACGTACACCAAGTATTTTAGGTAAACTTTGTAATTTTGCTTTATCTTAATTTTTTTCATACTTTCCCTCTGTTTTAGGAAAAAGTATAATAAATAGGCAACAAAAAAACCTTTCGTTATTGTCGTTAAAACAAAAAACAAAAGGTTAACTTACCGTTTTAATACTATTTTTGTCGATTAGATAAAATATATCTTGCCGTCCGTTGCAACTCGCAGCACCACTTCGCCCTGAATACTTTTAGTGCTTATGCACCCGAAGATTCTACTATCCACACTACTGTTTCGGTTGTCGCCAAGCACGAACACTTGGTTTTTGCCCACCTTCCACACGCCGTTAGAGGTGTGCATTTTCTCCTTAATATAATTCTCCTGCAACTTTTTGCCGTTTAGGTACACTTCGTTATCTCTGATTTCAACGGTGTCCCCCTCGACGCCTATCACACGTTTTATAAGGCTTTCTTTTAGTTCGTCGCTATAAAACACTATCACGTCGCCACGCTTTATTCCATATATTTTAGAGATTATTACCTTGTCGCCTTTTACGGTAATCGTTCCGTTAATCGCCTCGCCGCCCACAAAATTAGGCTGCATAGAACTGCCTATTACCGCTACCGAGTCAAATATGCTAAACACACATATCAGCGCAATAACTAAAACGACGGCAAGAACAACCCACCCGTTCGAAATTCGGTTTCTTAAATCGTTAAATTTCTGTCTCATCGGCTTTTTTACACTTCTTTACCATCTTGTCAATCTTAGCGCCATCTACCATAATCACCCTGCCACACTTCTTGCACTCCAACTTGTAGTCAACGCCGTTTCTTATTACAATCCACTCGTTTCCACCGCAAGCGTGAGGTTTTTTGGTAGTTAATTCGTCGTTTATTTGATACATATTATACCCAAATTATATTGTTGAATATCACGTCGCCGATATCCTTTAACTCTATCTTCTTGATATCCTTAAAAGTATCTAGCGATATCATCTCGTAATTCTTAAAGTCTTGTGCGGTCAGTTTTATTTGTTGCCAACTATCGCAACTTTCCAAAAATACCGACACTTTGTAAGGCATTAGTTCGTCCTCTTCCAAGTTGTACACAACCACCTCAATAGTAGCGTCCTTTTCGGTGTAGGCATCGAGTTGCAAAGTAGCCGTAACAGGCTCTCTATACCTTTCGTCGCCCACCTTAAAGGTGTACAAGTTGCCGCCGCCTTCCAGCCCTATACCCGATACGCCAAACGCCCCCGCTCTCTTTATGATTTTGCTTCTATCGAAGGTAAGCGCACCGTTATCGCCGTAGAAAAAGTACCTGCCCATAGAGGTGTTGTAAATAATCCTTGGCGGAGTTTTTTGTGGAGTAAGTAGCACTTCTTCCTCGCACTCGCTAGGCAAGAAATTCACAAGTTTGCTACTAAATACCAACCCGTTTTTGTAGTAGGTGTTAGCAAAGCAATATATCCTGTCGTCAAGGCTACTTACTTCAAGCGGAACAAGGTATTCCCCGCTACTTAAAGCCGTTACTTGCGACATTTTATTCCATTCCCTGACGCTAGGGTTTTTCTCGTTTTTAGCCACGAAAAAGCGCACTTTTACCACGTTTTCGTCGGTGGAATTTGCCGTTAAGTATAGTTTTCCACCGCTGACTTTAAAGCCGATTTCGGTGTCCTTAATACACTCCTCGTTACCCGTAAAGAACATATCCAACCATAATTTTACGCAGTAAAGTTCTTCGCTGGTGATTTTATCCTCTGCGTTTTGGCAAATTGATGCGTGCTTGTTTTGAGACGAGCAAAGAGCCAAAATATCTTGCGCTTTATCTATATCGCTGTACTTGTTATTGCTGCCGCCGATATAAAATACGGGGCAAGTTACGTGCTTAGCGTACGCCTGCATAGCAAGACCTGCAAGCCACGAAGTAGGGTAATCGCTAACGATAACGGGCTTGTAGTACTCCGACATAGTTTCAATGTAGCCGCTGCCGTTTATAGGCACAAAGCAATCCACCCTTGCATCCATACCCGCAACAATCCAACCAACGTTAGCCCCGATATTTTCACCGATTAGGCAAATTTTTGGATTTTCAAAACGCTCGTAAAGTACGGTGATAGCCCTGCGAGCAATGGTAGCCCACAAGTACCAGCAAGTGTTCTTTGCACTTTTGTCCACTTCAATAATATTTTCGATAGCGTCAAAATTACCGTAATAGGTAGATGCGGTAAACTCCGCCCTCTTTTCGCCCACTCCGGCATATTCGAACGTTGCATACTGAAAGCCTTCGCCTAAAACTCTGTCAATCACGCTGTCATCGGGCATACCTTTTACGTCCGGAATAATCAAAACGATAGGTGCGTTCTCCACCGTTTGCTCGTTTTGGACGATTTTTAAATAAGCCCTAATCTTCCCGTCGTCAACTTCCTTTGCGGTGAACATAAGTTCGGTGGTTATTTTTCCGTCCTTCGTACTCATGCCGATAATCGATATTTCGGTGTCGTCCACTACGGGATTAAAATCTTGCCATAACTTTGTAGGCGATAAAATTTCACTCTTTTCAATCATACTAACATTATACTTTGTATTTATTTTTTTGTAAACACTTTTGCCTAACACACTTTTTTTCTTTATTTTTTGATTTTAATCACTTTTTCACCGCTTTTTGCATATACTTAGGCGAGGTAAATTATGGACGATTTTCAAATTGCGGACGAAAAAACCATGCAAAAACTTAGCGAGGAATACCAAAAAAAATTAAGCGAGGCAAAGATTAAATCCTTGTCTTTTAGTTCGCCTTTATCAAAGGAAGAGTTAGTTTGCGTTCGCACTTTACAAAACGCACTTGAAAAGGAAAAGGACTTTTTGCTATTTCTTTTTAAAACCAAACCCACCCCTGAGATAGATTTTGCGCTTGACCTGGTTCAGCAAATTTTCGAAACTATCAATAGGCTGCTTTCCTCCCTCGTTTTGCCATGCTCTTTTAACAGAGAGGTTCAACGCTCGTTTTACAAAGCCACTTTTTTCAGCGCAAATTTTAACGTTTTAAAAAGCGTACGTGACCTAACCGGCGTAGAGAAGTTTGATAAAACAGACCTTGAAAAAGTAGTCACGCTTCAACTAGAAATCTTCTCGATTACCTACCCGATGCTGTAATCACTTTTCCAAAGTCTTACTTAGTTTTACCACGCCGCTTACTTTTATTTTGTCCATATAGTTTTTCTCGTTAAAAACCAAATCTACGTAATGCGCCCTAAATTTATCGTAGGTTTTTAGCATATCTATTTTACTTTCTTTTGATATTTTAACAAGGTTATTCACCCAACTTAAAATCTTGTTTTCAACAAGCGCTTTATCCTCTTCTTTTAGTTTTCGTTTATTTTCTTTATCTCCGTCATTTGACATAAAATAGGTTTCATCTTCTAAATATTCAATATAAACCTCGTAATTTGTTATATACTGCTCGTTAAACACTTCGATATTTTTCTTAACTTTTATTTTGTTTATGCTTATGCTTGCCTCATTTTTGCTATCTATTTTTACCTTTATGCTGCCCTTTGTATTTTTGTTTTTCGGATTAAGTAATAGGTAGGCAAGGTAGGAATTTTCGTCAAGGTGAATTTTGCTTTTTTCGTTAAAGCACACCGCCGAGTTTATCACTAGGTCAATAGAGTTTTCCTTGTTTACCACCTCGCAATAAGGCAAAGTCACCGCCTTTAAATTAGACAAAAAATCTCTGCCTAAGTCCTTGTTGTTCACCTCCAAAGCGGCAAAGTTTCCTTGGTTTTTTCGTATGGTTTCGCCCACCGTAAAACTATAATTTTCCTTATTGATTTTCTTACCGATTATCTCTTTCGGGCTTTTGCAACACACGTTTACGGCAAGTTCGGGTAGTTCCCTCATAGCCTTTGTTTCGTAAAATTTTAGCCCGCCATTTTCCAGTAATTCTTCTGCGATGTACACTATTTCGCATTGAGCAAGCGAGGTTTTTTTGCCGCTGTTTGCCTCTATTTCGCTTAGCGCTTTGCTAATTGTCAGCCCCTTTCCTTGAAACGTTTGGTAGCCTATCTTATCCTTTTCGGGCTTTATCCCCTCCACCGTAACCACCATATTTTCGCCCTCTTTTTCCAGCCCCATAGACAGTACGATTAGCCTTGAATTTAATGGATAAGCTTTGGAAAATCTTGCCGTAACCACCACGATAATTAGCGAAGTAAAAAGGATAAAAAATTTATTTTTCAGTATTTTTTTTACCATAATTTCCCCTTATTTTTGCAAAAAACATTAGTATTAGCGCCGCAGCCGAGGTGTAAAACCCCACGTAACCTAGATAATTTAGCATCAAATTTACGGTTTTTTCCTGCTCTTTCATAACGGTGATAAGCAAAACGTACACGAAAACAAACGCAAAATACGGCGCTTTTTTGCTTTTGAAAAACAAATTTACGCTACTTCTAACGGCATTTGCCCCTACCCCGACAGACACGATAGCGCTGAGTTCCCAGCAAGTTATACTTATCCAGTCCAGCCTACCAAGTTGCAAATTATAGTCGTTGAACACCCCTATTTTTACGTATAAATTGTCCACGTCTTTTAGCGCTCCACCGTAAATTGCCTGCCCGACAATCACCAAACCCACCGCAAAAATCACGCCTAAAAAGTAAAAAACCTTGCCGCTTCTTGCCTTGTTATCCTCTCTATCTTCCACTTTGCAAGTAAGTAGCGGCAATGAATCCAGCGACCACGCAAAATACTTAAACGCACCGCCAAAGCCTTGATTATACTTAGAAAAAACGGGCAAAAGATAGTCAAAATTTATTTCCACCCTCAAAAAAACTAACCCTACCAGCATAGTAAACGCAACAATCGGCAGTACTATTTCGTTTGTTCTTGCAAGGCTGTTTAGTTTAAATTTACTTAGCACGACGGCGGTTAAAGTAGCAATCAAATACACTAACCACGTGGGCATTTCGGTAACTAAATTATTTTTGCAAAACGCCACCTCGATAGACAAATTCAGCGTAAGTTTTATCACGTAAAACGTGGTGAGCAGTACGGACAACGCAAGCCTTCTTTTCACGGTAAGTAGGCTAAAAAAATCACGCCTTGCAAGGCGGTACACAAAAGTAGCAACTACAAAATCCAGAACTAAATATGCAGCAAAAACCACCGCCGTAGTCACGTTGTAGCCCCTATAAATCAGGCTTGCAAAATTGTTTAATTTAAACGTAATAGTCATTGTTGTAGCCAGCAACCAAAACTGCCTAGAAGATATTTTATTTCCCACGTTTTAACCTAACCTTGTTTTTATTGTTGTAACTTTTCGGTCTAAGCACCATATCCAAAAGGTCCGCCTTGTTCACCCCGTCTTTTAAATCGCTACTAATATTCGGAGCGTAAGGCGAAAGGTAAGGCGTGCCGTAAATCTCTATCCTTGCCACGTAACCTATCGTTATGATTATTGCCGAAAGTAGTCCGAAAAGCCCCGTCACCGTGGATATAAGGATAAAAGTTATCCTAAGAATACTAATAGAGCCCACTAAGTCGGGCAAACAGTACATACTAATAGACGATATCGAGGCAATCAGCACGGCAGGTGAACTAATCAGCCCGCTTTTAACCCCCGTATCGCCAAGCACTATCGCTCCAACCACGCCAAGCGCCATACCCACGTACTTTGGCATACGTATGCTCGCCTCGTTCAATATTTCGAATAGTAGTATCACTATCAGCATTTCGATAGAGGGCGTAAAAGGTATGCTTTGCGTATTAGACGCCACGCTTTCTAATAGTTTTACGGGGAAAATCTCGTAATGGAACTCCTGCATCACCACGTAACTACAAGGCAAAAACACCGCAAGCACAACCGCAACCAGCCTCAAAATTCTTAGCATCGTTGCCCTATCGGGCCTTGTAATATAGTCGTGGCTATCCTGCAAATCCTCAATAAGCGCATAGGGATAAGTTAGCACTATAGGAGAGCCGTCCACAATAACTGCCACCTTGCCTTCAAGCAGTTTCGAAGTGACGATATCGGGTTTTTCTTGGCTGCCCTCCTGCTTGAAAACGCTGTAATTATTTTCGCTCAAAAACTTGGCAACGTAGGAGGAGTCCAGCACCCCGTCGATATCTATTTGTCCTATTTTTTCCGTAATCGTATCAACTAATTCGTCGTTTGCAATGCCCTTTATATAGCACACCGCAACGGACGTTTTGGTGTACCTACCCGCTTTTAGATACTTTATTTGGAATTTTTCCGTCCTAAGCCTGCGCCTAAGTAGTACGGTGTTGGCTTTCATATCCTCGATAAATCCCTCTCGTGGACCTTTTACCACCATCGAGGTTTGCGGCTCGCTAATGCTCCTAACCGGATAACTTCTAAACGACAAAGCGTAACTTTCCTTTTCGCCGACAAGTAGCACGTCGCCGTCCGCTATTACCGACACCATATCCTCTAAGCCGCTTACCACTAGGATTTTTTCGATATACGTAAGTGTGCTTTGCAAAAACTTAATAGTCACGCTCTCTGTCGTTTTCGCTTTAATAAGTGGCTTTATTAGGCACTCTTCCATAAGGATTTTGTCGCTAAACCCGTCGATATAGCAGGCGGTAAGGCTAACCTTCCCCACCTGAATAGCCCTAAATTTTACGTCCGCCGAGCCCCCGAAACTTTCCTTTATTTTTTCAATAATATTTTCCATACCCATAATTTATCATTCCTAGTTGTACAACTTTCTTACTAAATCCGCCACCAAAAATTGTTGGCTTAAATAGTTGTTTTTATACCTAAACCTAAGGCGAATCTTTACTAGAATTTGCCTTTTGGTTTCGTGGTTTTGTTTGTTAATATTGACTAAAAATATAGGTGGTGTTACAATTATAGAAATGAATATAATACTACTAAGTTAGGAGGAAATATGGATAAAAAAACCACCTACGCAAACGAACTGGTAAAACTAATTAGAGTCAATACCGTAACGGGTATCGGCGACGAGAATTTTGCCGAGTTTAGAAACGTACTAAAAGAGGTTTTCCCGTCACTTCACGAAAAATGCGACCTAAAAATACTGGGCGAAAACGCATTGCTTTACAAGTGGCAAGGAAAAAGTAGCGACAAACCCCTAGTACTTATGGGACACCAAGACGTTGTTCCTGCCGACGACGGCGACTGGAAATATCCGCCTTTTGAAGGGGTAATCGAAAAAGGAAGGATTTGGGGTCGTGGCGCTATGGACTGCAAAAACACGCTGTATGCTTGCTTAAAAGCCGTAGACGAACTGATTAGCGAGGGCTTCACGCCTGATTACGACGTATATATCGCTTGCTCCGACAACGAGGAAACGTCGGGTAACGGTGCGCCAAGCATTGTGAAATACCTAAAAGACGAGGGCATTCGTCCGTTTATAGTTCTTGACGAAGGCGGCGCAATTCTTCCTGAGGCGTTCCCCGGTATGACCAAACCTTACGCTATGGTGGGCGTGCTTGAAAAGGGCTACGCAGATATTAAATTTACCGCAAGAAGTAAAGGCGGACACAGTAGCAGTCCTCCAAAAAATACGCCGATTGCAAGGCTTTCCGCTTTTGTTTGCGAAGTGGAAAATAGCAAAATTTTCAAAAAACAAATGGAGCCTGAAGTAAAAGAAATGCTAGGCGAAATGTCCAAGTCTATGACCGGCCCGCTAAAATTCTTGCTTGGCAACCTAGGGGTGTTTAAGCCACTTGTAACGTGGGCGCTACCAAAAGTCAGCCCGTACGGAAACGCACTTCTTTCCACCACGATGGTGTTCACAATGTCAAAGGCTTCCTCTGCTCCTAACGTAATTCCGCAAGAGGCAAGCGTAATAGCAAACCTTAGGTTCATTCCTCACCAAGGGGTAGAGCAGTCGGTTGCTGCGCTTAAAAAAATCGCCGAAAAATACGATATCGAAACGGAAGTTCTTACCGCTCGTGACGCTCTACCTCCGGTATCTACAAAGGGCGAGGGCTACAAACTGCTTACCGACACGCTAAAACAAGTGTTCCCTGATATCGGCATTGCGCCTTACGTAATTATGGGCGGCACAGATTGTAGGCACTTCCAAGAAATATCGGACTGTGCTTTGCGTTTTACCCCTATGCTGCTTCACCCTGACCAAATGTCAAGCATGCACGCCGCTAACGAAAGCCTAGATATCGACACCCTTTACGACGGCGTACAATTTATGCGTGAACTAATTAAGGGTAATAAATAGTTGGCGCTAACTAGCAAACGTTAAACCGCATAAAGTAGCATATTCGCCACTTTATTACACGAATTTTCAATATAAAATAGGCTTTACGCTAATATAACGTGATTTTCGTTTTATTAGAGTAAAGCCTATTTTTTTGTTTTATTCGTTCTTTTAGCGCATATTTTCTTCGCTTTTTGCGTATTTTTATAATGCTTTTTTAAGTCCCTTAGACGCAAAATATATCGATATAAGCGTGTTTTGTATGTAATTTTAGTGCTTTTTTGCGTGCAAATTTTGTGCTTTTTAGGTAAAGCAATGCCTAAGCCTAACCAAGACTACCCGTAAAAACTACTCCGTTCTTAAAGCAACGGCGGGTTCTTTTTTGGCTGCTAAGCGGGCTGGGATAAGGCTTGCTACAAGTAAAAGTACTACCGACAAGGCTATCATGCCAAAGGCAATCGCAGGGGTAAGCGTGGCAATACCCGTAACGCCTACGACTTTTTCGATTACTTTGTTGATTACGGCGTTAGCAACGAGGGTAACGAGCACGGCGATAATGCCTGAAATTAAGCCAAGAAGCGAAGCCTCCGCCTTGAACACGCCCGAAACGTCCCTCTTTCTTGCGCCGATTGAACGCAATACTCCGATTTCTTTCGTCCTTTCTATTACCGAGGCGTAAATAATTATTGCTATCATTATAGAAGATATCACAAGCGACAATGTGGAAAAGGCAACTAGCACGTAGGTAACGATATCAATCACCTCGCCAAACATAGAAGTAAGCACGCTTGCCATATCGGTGTAGATTATTTTATCCTGCGCCTCGTGAGTGTCGTTCCACTCGTCAATAACTGCAAGCACGTTATCTTTTGCATTCACGTTGTTTGGATAAATTATTATTGAAGACGGCGTAGTGGTGTAGCCTAATTTTTGTAGCATCGATTCGTAAGTATCGGTTGTAATAGTCGGGAACATACCGGGCGTTCCGATTGAGCCCGATGGCGCAAACTCCTTGCCCGTCGTTACGTTTATCGTTTTGCTTTCCGCTTGCGCCAAAGCAACCTTTGAAGTTGAGTTGTTTTCCAAAACCTTTTTCGTTAGGCTTGGCGAATAAACTATGCCCTCGCTTAGCCACTCGTTTTTCGCATCTTGTTTTTGCCTTAGAATGCTGGTGATTTTAACAGTGATTCCGTTTTCATTTTCGTAAGCCTTATCATAATTACCGGTGTTAGCCTCGTCGAATTTTTCGCCGTTTTTTGTGTACCAACCGTCGTTATAAACCAGCCTGTATTCTTTATTAAGTAAGTCTGAGTAGTTTATCTCTTTCCCCTCTTCGCTTACAACTCCAAGCCCTTTTAAAGTGCTCATCGGCAAGCGGTTATAGGTATCCACCACCAAAGCAACCTCCGTTTCTTTGGTTGGAATACCTGCTCCGTCAACGCTACTTAACACCTCGTACCTTTCGGCAAGGTACTTGTCGTTAGACATACACTCGCTCCAAAGTTCGTCCGATACGTGCTTGTAGCCACCATCCGTTTTGGTCAAGATATTCAAAGTGACGTTGTACGAATACGTGATATCGATTACGTCCTTTTTGGTGTTTTCACTTAGATACTCCACAAACTCTTTGCTAAGGTTTTGTTTTATTTTTTTAGGTTTATTCTTAGTATTATCGTAAGGAATTACCCCCGTCGTGCCCGACGGATATTCGGTAAGCCCCGAGGTATCCTGAGGTTTTGGGTGTCCGCCCATCATTCCGTTTTCGTAAGTGGTTTCGCTAATAGACACAAAATTAAACGCCGCCGTGTTTTGCATAGTGTTGTCTATGTACGCCTGCATACCTGCGCTAATCGACAAAACTACTGCAATGCCGATAATACCTATGCTTGACGCAATACTTGTGATAATGGTTCTGTTTAACTTCGACCACAAGTTTTTGCTAGACAGCCTTAGCGCCGTCCATACGCTCATTGAGGAATATTTTTTGTTATATTTCTTATTTCTCCCCGCAAATTTGGTGTTTTCGCCCGTTTTTATGCCGTTTTCGTTTCCTATTTCGTCCTTATTTTCGGCGGCTAAACTGCTAGGATTCCCCTTGCAATTTTCACCACTACTTAGCCTTTCTTCCTTTTGGGCCTCTTTTCCTGCCGTGGTTAGCACGGTATCGCCAGTTACTTTTCCGTCTAGCATCTCGATAATCCTATCCGAGTACTTGTAAGCAATATTTGGGTTGTGCGTAACCATAATTACCAGTTTGGTTTTGGATATTTCTTTAAGTAGTTTCATTATGCTTTCGCTAGTTTCAGTATCAAGCGCACCCGTTGGTTCGTCCGCTAGGATAATATCCGGCTCACCCACAATCGCCCTTGCTATCGACACCCTTTGCATTTGTCCACCCGACAATTCGTTAGGTTTTTTGTTCAGTTTTTCCTTTAACCCCACCGAGATAAGAGCGTCCTTAGCCCTTTGCCTTCTCTCTTTTTTGTCCATACCGCCAAGCGTTACGGTAAGTTCCACGTTTTCAAGAATGGTTAGGTGCGGAATAAGATTGTAACTTTGAAAAACGAAGCCGATTGAGTGGTTGCGGTAAGTATCCCAGTCCCTATCCTTGTAAGTTTTGGTGCTTACGCCGTTTATAACTAAATCGCCCTCGGTGTAACGGTCCAGCCCGCCTATAATATTTAACAAAGTGGTTTTGCCACAGCCCGACGGACCTAAAATAGACACGAATTCGCTATTTGTAAAGTTTAGCGACACACCTTTAAGTGCGTGCACGACGTTTTCCTTTTCGCCATAAGTCTTTTTAATATCTTTTAATACCAGCATAGTTTATCCCTATATATTTTTTTCTAATAATATTTTACTACCATATCCAAAGATTGAAAAGCATTTCAAAGCAAAACTAATTAGTTAAACTTATAGTTTTATCTTAGCGTTATTCTCCTCGATTACTCCACTTGATTTTAAGTATACCTTTGCTTAACTAACAAAACCGTTAATTTTGTCATTTCCCCTTATAATTACACAATCACGTGTTTATCTAGTGGTTTTAGCGCATAAACCAGCGTTTTAACTATAATAAAAGGCTTATAAATAAGTATCCTACCTATTATAAGCCAAACGTTCTTCTTTATTTACTGCGTGGATTAAACTATAAATATTTCCTTTCCCTATATAAATTTCTAAAAAAATTTAATTTATTCCACCAACGCTTTCTTATTCTATCCGCCAAAATCCATTAGGTGCAAGGCTTTTATTTCCCTCAGTATAATGCCCGACTGAACGCTAATTGCGTGGTTTTCCAAGTAGTCGCTATTTGAGGTGGAATACCCCTTGCTAGTCAGTTTTTTAATCACCTTGCTAGATATTTTTTCTATTAGTTCCACCTTATTTTCGTTGTTTTCTAGGCTAAGAAGTTTTGCAAAATCCTCGTAAAAGCCATCTTTATCAAACTGTTTAAGCGCCCTTAATCTCCACTTGTAATACGGCAAAAACCTGTCTTCCAAGGCAAAAATCACGTACAAAATATTGCTTGCAAACTCGGTTAAAGCAAAAGTTGACGCCGCAACTTCGCTATGTTTAATCATTCTTTTGTAGTTGTACTGCCCTGCTTGAGAACTAAGCGCAAGATGACCTGCTATCTTTTTTAGTTTTACGTCTTGCGGAAAAGAGGTAACCAGCCTCTTTCTAAAATCCGTAACGACGCCAAGGTCGTCCTTAAAAATTTCGCCGTTCACCGCCTCGCTAAAAGCATAATCGGGGGTGTAAAACCACCTTTTCCAGTCGGTTGGAATGCTGCTAAATCCAAGCAAACTTTCAAAGTAGTCCTCTATTATGTTTACGCCGAACTTATCCACACCAAACAAACTTTCGCTTGCTACGGTTTGCCCCAAAAACTCCTTTGGCAGTTTATTATAAGCCCTAGTTAGTTTGTAGCCGAAAATTGCGTCGTCGCTTCTTGTAATAAATAGGCTTACCCCCGCCTTGTAATCGTGGTCCTTAGACACCTCGTCGTCAAAACCAAAACACTCAGAGCCCTTGCCGAAAATACCCACCGCTATTCTGTTTTCCTCGCTAGGAAAATCGTTTTTTAGCATAGGTAACACGTGGCTAATATAAAATTCTTTTGCTAAACTAATTCCGTTCATCTATCTCTTTAGCCCTATTTAATAATTCTTGCTCGTACATAAAGTAGCCGTAATACCCAAACGCACTTGCACATTTTTTACAAACGAACGAATAGTAACTATCACGCTTTTTCTCTTTGTCAAAAAGTTCGTACGCCTCCTCGACAAGCGCATTAAGTTTATTCTCGTTTAATATTTCGTTAGGCGTAGCGTCCGCTATATTTAGTAAACTTATCGCTTTTTCCAGTTCGTTACCCTCGGTTTTATCCAGTATATTTATAGCCTTTTTATATCGCTCTATCGCCCTTTCGTTTTCGCCACAACTTACAAGCAAACTGCCTTGATTATTGTACAGCGCAGCAAATTTCTTATCGTGCGGGCTAAGATTTTGCTTGTAATTTTCCTCGGCAAGAAGGTAGCACTTTTCTGCTTCGCCGCTCATTTTAAACACCTTGTAAGCGGTGGCTACGTTCACCATAACCGTGCCGTAAGTTACGTCGGTGATTTTCAGCGTTTTTAGTATAAACAGCGCACGCTCAATCACCGCTAGCCCCTTTTCTTTGTTGTTTTGCTTGCGGTACATACCTATTAGTTCGTTAAGAAGGCTAAGTTCGGTGGTTAAATCGCCGTCTGATTTTGCCTGCTCCACCCAATAATTCAGTATCCTTTCCGCCTCTACAAAGTTGTCTTTACTTAGTAAGTCGTCCACCTTGTCAAGAACGTTACAAAACGAGATTTCAGTTTTCATATTACCCCTTATAATATTTGTAGGCAAGCGCCTTCATTTCTTCGCTTTTTTCCTCCATTTCCTTAGCAAGTATCATTTGCGAAGTCGCCCTCACCAAGTTGTGCTCGGGATAAGCGGTTTAAAGTAGGTGTCCCCCTCGATGTAGTCGGTCAAGAACCTCATACCGCACTCAAGCGTCATCATAATTGCGCCCACGTGCAAGTTATCCACCTCGGCTTTTGTAATTTTGTCCATAGCGCCGTCAAGATAGCCCTTTAAATAACTTTCGTAAAGCGACAAATCGAAGTGAATTTTGTCCTTGTCGATTTCATCCTCCTTTGCGGTGGAGCACCCAAACCTAACCGAATCGCCAAAATCGTACAATAGGCTGCCTGCCATTATGGTGTCAAGGTCTATTACGCAAAGCGCCTTGTCGGTATTTGCATCAAACAAAATATTGTTCAGTTTCGTGTCGTTATGGGTTACCCTAGTAGGTATTTCGCCCTTTTTAAGCATATCTGTAATTACACTATAAAAATCTTTTCTTTTGCGGTAAAACTCCACCTCGTTTGTTACCTCGCTAAGCCTACCCTTAACGTCGGAGCGCACCGCCCTTTCAAAGTTTTCGTACCTTATCGGCGTTTCGTGAAAATGCGGCAAAATATCCGCAAGTTTCGTTGCGTCAAAGCCGTCAAGGTCCGCCATAAACTTGCCAAAAGCCTTTCCGGAACTCTCTAATAATTCCTTGCTAGTTGCCGTTTGGTAACACTTTGAGCCGGTAATAAACAAATACATTCTGTAACAATCGCCGTTTTTATCCACGTAATAGTACTTGCCGTCCTTTGCTTTAAGCAAGGTCATCGTTTCCCTTTCAGGATTGCCTCCGCATCTTTCTATCTTCTTTTTTAGATAGTCGGTAACAAGCAAAATATTATTGATTACGCCCTCGTAATTTTTGAAAATAGAGGTGTTTATCCTCTGCAAAACGTAGGACTTTCCGTCCTTCATATCCACTTTATAAGTAGAATTGATATGACCTTCGCCATACACGTTAATATCCGCTATTTCCCCATCCAAACAAAATTGTTTCAATACTTCCACGTTCATTCTCCTTTATGCGTACAACTTACCTATTAGACTAACTACCAGCCTCTTTGGTAAAATCTTTGATAACGCCACTAATAATTTATAACTCACTCCGCCAACTACGTACACCGGCGGATTTTTCTTTTTTGCCATTTTGTATATAAGTTTTGCAATAGTCTCCGGGCTCATACCGTTAAGTTCGTCGTTAGACATTTTTCTAACCGACTTTTCGGCGGTCTCCTTGTACACGCTATCCGGAATATTCGTTTCTCTATTTTTGGTAAACTCGGTAACGATATCCCCCGGCAAAACGCTACAAACCTTTATATTGTAAGGCTTAACTTCAAGCCTTAGAGCCTCGGTAAGAGTGGTGATTGCCGACTTCGTGCTCGAATAAAACGCTTGGAACGGCAAAGATAACGGAGCACCTGCGCTGCTTAGGTTTATTATAGTGCCGCCGCCTATCTCTCTCATAATAGGTAGTACCGACTGAATAGCAAACACCGTGCCGAAAAAGTTTACGTCGAATATCTTTCTGATTGCCTCCTCTTCGGTGGTTTCAACAGGCCCTGCAATGCCCATACCTGCGCTGTTTATTAAAACGTCTATTCGCTTTTCCTTTTCGAAAACGGTTCTTATTGCGTTTTCGACGTCCTCTTTTTTACTTACGTCGCAAGTAATATTTTCCGTTACCTCGTTTTTGCGGCGTGCTAGGTTGTACACCTTGTCGCCCCTATCCATAAAATACTTGGCTGTCGCCTTGCCTATTCCTGCGCTTGCACCCGTAATCACTACGATTTTTTGCATAATTTCCTCCACTAATCACTAATTACGTTTGAATTTTTTACCTCTATTTTAAAGTTCTTTTCCTTAATTTCGTTATCCTTTATCACCACGTTGTCGCTGGATTTTACGTAAATTCCGCCCGTTAAGTCGCTATTAAACACGTTGCCAGTTATTGTGCTATTTTTATGCACGTATTCCTCGTGCTTTAAGTTTTCGGGCTTAATAAAGATATCATAGCCCTCGGTAGAGTTAAACACATTGCCTTTAATAGTAATATCTTCCACTCTGCCGCTTTCGTACCAACTAGACGCATCGTTAGACAGCAGTATTCCGTGCATACCGTTGCTGTTAAACACGTTGTTTTCTACCACCACTTTGCCACGAGTGGTTATGAGTATTCCTCTTGTGATTATCCTATTTAGTCTGTTGTTTTTAAATAGCAAGTTAGGGCATTTTGTAATATTCTCTATTACGTCTCCCGTCTTAGCGTGCTCTGCGCTTTCAATCTCTAACTCTATGTCGTACTCATTTAGCATTTTTGCACAAATAACGTTCGTTCTTCCTATTTCTTTTAGGCTTAACGGCTCGATAAACGCTATCTCGTCACCTTTGTCAAACGGCAAAAATCCGTAACTTTGCGGGTGCTTAAAACTTACCGTAAGTTTACCTCCCTTTACCTCTTTTATCTTAAAGTGGAAGCCGTGCACGTTCAAACAGTCGTCGCCTGCTCCCTCGAAGTTGCTATCCTTGACCACAACGTCGCCACTACACATACATATTTGTATAAAATCCGCAAGCGAGCAAAACAAACTATCACCAAGCGGGCTAAAATCCACCCTGTCTAGCGTGATGTTTTTACAGTTTTGACACACGACGGCAAGGGAATAATTAAACCTTTGCTTGACGTTTAAAAGCACGAGATTTTCCACTTTTTCAGCAAAAATTCCCACGTTTTTCCTTCGTATATCGTAAATATAAAACCTTTCGCCCACCTTGTAGTTTATAGGTCTAAAATAGGTGGCTTTTATTTTGTGAGCGGTAGTTTCCTTCACCTTTGCCATAGTTAGCGGGTGCTGAACTCTTCTAACTTTATCCAAAGAATCAGGTTTTATATTAGCAACCCACGGCCACGAGGCAATGCCCGACATATTTTTTAAATCGTACTCATAGTCCTTACCGACGAAAATAATATCCTTGCCTCTTTTTTCGTAGACGCTTTCTTTATCGATTTCAAACTCTACGGTAAGCCCCTTTCTTTTTACCACCTTTAATTCGTGCAAATCGGGTTTGTCCGTCCTAATTTCCACGTTTTTTATGGTGATATTTTTACTGTTTGTAATTACGGCGTTGTTCATTTTACCGTAAACTGTAAGCACGCTTTCTCCAAAATCCAGCGTTAAATTGCTAATTCCGTTTACGTAAATCGGCGTGTAATATGCGTGTTTCTCCTCGCCCTCTTTCCACTCCTTATCCCCTATCGTGTTGGTTATATATAGGTTTAGTTTGGTAGCGTTTTCCTTAGTAAGTTTGTACTCACCCTTTTCAAACATAATGGTTTTCTCGCCCTCTTTCCCTCTTAACGCCTCTATCATTTCCTTTAATTTAAGGGTGATATCGTCGCCGTTTTTTACGTTATAGTCCTTTGCAAAAATCTCTCTCATATTTATCCTTATGTTCCACTTTCTTTTTTATTTTTTATTCGTAATTTTACAGTATTTCGTTGTGGTCTTAGAGTTTAAAACCCAAATTATTAAAGCCTTTTTTCGCTTAAATTAGCCCTCTACCGATATATCCCCCATAAGTTCGATATCGGCTGCTAAATTTTTATTTCTTACCCTAATACTGCCCGACGAAGTGATTTTCGTCACCTTGTTATTGCTAAATTCAAAGTCCACGGTTACGCCGCTAACCACCATACCTTTTACGCTTCCCGAGGCAAAATATTTGATTTTTGCGGGCAGAAACTCAATAATACCGTCTTCTACGGTAAGCAGCGATTCGTTAATTCCAGCCACAAAACCGAAGTTTCCGTCTATTTGGAAAATGCTAGGGAAGTGTGCGTCGAACAAGTTGTCAAACACCGAATTTTTGAACAGACTTTGGATAATTTCGCTTGCCGTTTCCCCGTCACGCAGCCTACTTGCAAGGCATATTCCCCAGCCTGCGCTCCAACCTATGTGGTTTTTGGAGTGGCTAATACGCTCGCTAAACAATTTCCTTACCGCACTTGTGTATTCTTCGTCCTTGTAGTAGCCTATTAAGTCCGCAGGATAAAAAGCGTAAAGCGGAGAAAAATGCCTATGCCCTTTGTCAAGTATCCTCTTATCGCCATAAAACTCGCTTATACCGTGCTTGCCTATTTGGATAGGGTACAAAGCGCTAAGTTTTTCCTTTACCTTTACAGCAAAATCCGACGTTTCGTCAAGTTCCAAGTAGTTTTGTAGCGCCCGTTTCGTGACAGCCATATCAAAAGCGGTAGCAACGCTTACGTTACAATTTATCAGTTTGTTCACAAACACAGCCTCAGGCGAAGTGGACGGCGTAATTACGTAATACTCTCCCTCTTTCACAAGATAACTTACCAAAAACTCCGCAGCCCTAGTGACTACCGCCTTGATTTTGTCGTAATGCTCGGTTAGTTTTCCGTTTTTGTAGTGCTCGTACACCTCGTTTACCAGCCACGCTCCGCAAAGCGGTTCGAACATAAAATTGCAAGAGCCAACGGCAGGCGACGTTTTGCGCCAAATATCCACGTTGTGATTACAGCAAAAACCCTCCGCTCCGTAGTTTACTTTTGCGGTGTGCTCGCCCGTTTTGATTAGTTCGTACACAAGGTTGACAAACGGCTCTACACACTCGTTTAGATTACACCTAGTCACGCACCAGTAGTTCATTTCCGTGTTGATATTCACGGTGTAATTGCTGCTCCAAGCAGGGCGCATATCCTCGTTCCACAGCCCTTGCAAAGTAAGTGCTTGCCCGCCCTTTCTACTGCCCGCTATCATTAAGTACTTGCCAAAATTATAAAATAGTTCGATAAGTTCGGGGGTTACGTTTCCGTTTTTAGCGTCATTAAGTAGTTCAAGACCGGTTTTACTACTGCCGTTACTAATTTTAAAACTTTGCCTAGAATATAGGCTTTGGTAGTCCAAAATATGCTTTTCTTTTATGCTTTCGTAGTTTAAGCCTTTTAGTTTTGCGGTTGCCTTGTTTTTTACCGCCTCTTTATCGGTTATCGGCATAGAATAACTATCCGTAAAACCCGTTGCGGTTGCAAAATAAATAGTGATTTCCGTTGCGTTTTTTACGGTTATTTTATCATTTTGATTTTCCGTTTCGCCGTTTGACGTAACGTTTAAAGCAAGGCAAAAAGCCATACCCTTACCCTCGTTATATTTAATCGGGTTTACTGCGCTAAGCACGTAATTTGGGATAACCTCGTCGGGTGCTTGCCCCGTTAAGCAAAAATCACCGTCGAAATTAGTTTCGCTTGGCATTTGACTTTTTAAGGTAATAGTAAGTGAAAGCGGCTTTTTCGAACTGACTTTGTAAGCCACAACGTCGCTATAAAAACTAGCAAAAGCCTCCACAGAAACAAGGTCGTTTTTAGCGCTAAATAGCCCTTCGCTAAGCGACAAACTACGCTCGTAACCGCCGCTAATTGCCCCCTCGTAACTAATAAAAATATCTCCGAGAGGAAGGTAAGATTCACTATATCCTCCCTCCATTTTTGCTTTCATTAAGTTGTCGGCTTTTTTGTACTTACACTGCCTTAGCAAGTCCCTTGCAGCCTCCAAGTTCTTCAAACTTTCGGGGTTATCCTGACATTTTGGGTAGCCCGACCAAAGAGTACCGTCGTTTACGGCAATCCTCTCCTTTTCAAAACTACCAAAAAGCATTGCCCCGACCTTTCCGTTGCCGATAGGCAGCGCCTCTACCCATTTTTTCGCTTCGCTTTTGTAAAGTAATCTGTCCATACTCTCTCCTTAACTTAACAAAACTATTTTATATTATAATTATAAATTTATCAATAATAAAGCAAAAATATTCGGTAAAGAGCCTCGTTTTTTGCCTAATTTATACAAAAAAGGAATACTTATCTTATTCTAAAAGTGACAAAATTTGCAAAAAATGTAAAATTAAAAAAATTCCTTGCTAAATTCAAATAAAATTATCAACTTAAGCCCTATCTATTGATTTTTTTCCTCTTTCAGTTTATCATAACAATAGGTAGTACTAAAGGAGGAAACCATGGCAGTAATTAAAATAACTCAAGATAATTTTGAGTCCGTCGTACTAAAAGCGGACAAACCTGTGCTAGTAGACTTTTGGGCAAGTTGGTGCGGACCATGTAAAATGTTGTCACCGATAGTGGACGAAATCGCAAACGAAAATAACGACGTAATCGTTGGCAAAATAAACGTGGACGAAGAGGCAGGGCTTGCTATTGACTACGGCATTATGAGTATCCCTACTTTGCTTGTTTTCAAAGACGGTAAGGTAGCAAACAAATCGGTGGGCGTAATAAGTAAGGACAAAATACTTAGCCTGCTATAACCAAACTAAAAAATAAAGGAACGACTAAAACTTTGATAATCGTTCCTTTTATTTTGTCTTTTTTCCATTTAAAAAGCAGGGTACGTGCTGTTTTTTGCTACTGTTGTGGCTATTACGTCAGCACTCTTCAACACGGTTTTTTATTATGCTAACGCTTTTTGGAGCATTATTTTGGATATTAAATATTACTGCTTTAACGCCATTTTGTTAGTGCTTTTTTAACGCTACAATTTACCTAATCGCTCCGGTATTTAGATATGTTAGTTACTAATATTCAACACCTAACCGCAAACTTAATTTTGCTATATAATAACGTAATCACGTGTTTACGTGCTGTTTTTAACGTTTAAACCTCGTATTCCGCCATTTCCTCGGCAATACTAATTTCGCTATTAGTAGAAACTAATTCGTAACTATTCTTGTGCGTTAAAACAAATTTTCCGCCCACTTTTTCTTGCAATTTAATTGCCTTTTCAGAGGTTAAATGAGGCCCTTTAAAGCCGTCTTCTTGCACGCCGTCGATAAGCACAAGATCGGCATCTTTTACGTCGTTTTCTATGCCGATATAGTAAGAGGTATCACCCGTGTACACCAAGGTTTTGTCCTCTTTTATCCTAACACCAAGGTTGTTTACAGGGTGCTTAGTCCTAAAAAACGTTAGGGTTAAGCCCTCTATATTTACGCTCTCCTTATCGCTTACGTTCACCACTTTAAAGTGCGGATTATTTGTAAGTATTTCGTACCAGTCGCCCTCCGCTTTTTCGGTGATAATCGTCACGCTTTTTCCTAGGTCTGCTAATAAATATCTTAGCGGCAATAGGTCGCTAACGTGGTCAAAATGTAGGTGCGACAAAAAGATATAATCAAGTTTTTTTATCCTGTCTTTGCCAAGGTTTGCCATTGCTCCGCTTCCAAAATCTAGGGCAAAATTGCCGTATTTTGTTTCAACGTAGTAGCAACTCGTAGCCTCGCCCTTATTAAGTGCGTACGGTCCGTGACAGCCGATTACGGTTAGTTTCATATCCCCTCCGTTAAAAAAATGCCCAACTAAGTTGGGCAAATTATTAGTCGAACACCTTAGGTATCAAAGCAACGATTACTCCGTTGTTTGCTTTTCCGCCCGTTGCTCTCATTACTTGACCTATAATAAAGCCTTTTACTTTATTAGGATCTTTCTTGTAGTCCTCTACTACCTTAGGGTTGTTATCTCTTACGCTAATCAAAATGTTTTCGATTTCTTGCTCGGATACGCCCTCTAACATTTTGTTTTCGTTTGCTAGCGTCATAGGGTCTTTTCCGCTTTCGATAACCATATTTAATAGTTTTACGCCCGTGGTTTTGTTTATCTTCTTGTCCTCTACCATTTTAATAATAGTGGTCAAATCCTTTTCGCTAATCGGGAACGCAAATTCCTCTTGGTCCTTTACTATTTTCAGCAATTCAACCATTATCCAGTTGCTAATTTTCTTTGGCTCGTTATATAGTTTTACGCAGTTTTCAAAGAAGTCGGACACGTATTTTGAAGAGGTAAGAATTTCAGCGTCGTAAGTAGGCAAGCCGTACTTTTCTACGTACAATTCCCTTCTCTCGTCCGGTAGCATTGGCATAGTTTTTTTAATTTTTGCCACGTCCTCTTGAGTGATGGTGATTGGCAAAATATCAGGATCAGGGAAGTACCTATAATCTTGGGCTTGCTCTTTCGACCTCATTACGAAGTTTTTGCCCTTTTCGTCGTCCCATTTTCTTGTTTCTTGCTCTATTACGCCGCCTGCTCTAAGCACTTTTGCTTGACGGTTAATCTCGTACTCGATAGCCCTTGCAACGCTCTTAAAAGAGTTGATGTTTTTCATCTCGGTTCTCGTGCCAAACTCTTTACTTCCTCTTGGTTTTAAGGAAATATTCGTGTCGCAACGCATACCGCCCTCTTCCATTTTGCAGTTTGCAATTCCCGAGAAGATAAGCGCCTCTCTCATTTTTTTAAGTAGTTCAACAGCCTCCTCGCTAGAAGTGATATCAGGCTCGGTTACCATCTCGATAAGCGGAGTGCCTCCACGATTATAGTCCACCAAAGTGCCCTCGTCCTTTCCTAAGTGGATAAGTTTTCCGGCGTCTTCCTCTAAGTGAATACGGTTCAACCTAATAAATCTGCCGTTAGATAGTTTTACCCCACCGTTTAAGCATAGCGGGTACACAAGTTGGCTGATTTGGTATGCTTTGCTTAGGTCGGGATAGAAGTAGTTTTTACGCTCGAATACGGCGTAATCGTTTATGTCACAACCAAAGCACAAGCCCGCTTTGATGCAGTACTCCACCGCTTTTTTATTGATAATAGGCAAAGCGCCCGGCATCCCCGTACAAACGGGGCAAGTATTAGTGTTAGGCTCGCAACCGAACTCGTTTTTACAATTACAAAAAACCTTGGTTTGAGTGTTTAACTCTGCGTGTATTTCAAGGCCGATAACTACGTCAAATTCTTGCATTACGCTTTACCTCCCATCATTTTTTCAAATTTTTCAGCAATTTCATACAAAGTTTCCTCGGTTTCGTTTGCTCCGTAGAATTGCATACCGAGTGGCAAACCGTTTTTGCCCTTTGCGTAAGGCACGCTAATAGCAGGTACGCCTGCAATATTTGCCGGAACGGTGAACAAATCTTCTAGGTACATAGATACGGGATCGTCTATCTTTTCGCCTATCTTGAACGCCTCGCCCGTCGTGGTTGGCATCATTATAGCATCGCATTTAGTAAACGCATCGGCAAACTCCGCCCTAATAAGCGCTTGCACCTTTCTTGCTTTGTTGTAGTATGCGTCGAAATATCCGCTGGAAAGCACGAAGTTGCCTAGCATTATTCTCCTTTTTACTTCTTTTCCAAAACCTTCGCTACGGCTTAGAACGTACACGCTGTCTAGGTCGGTAGATTCCTTGCTACGCTTAGAATACTTAACGCCGTCGAACCTTGCAAGGTTCGAAGTAGCCTCAGCAGGCGCAATTATATAGTAGCAAGCAAGCGACTTTTTAATATGAGGGATATCTACGCTAACAAGTTCTACCCCACTCTCTTTTAATAGGTCTATTGCCCTTTTGAAATTATCGTACTCTGGCAAAGTATCAGCCATATCCATAATCTCTTTGATAAGACCGATTTTGTATGGCTCGTCCGACTTTCTCTTTTCAAACTTGTTGTCGATAGTAGTTCCGTCGTTATAGTCCTTACCTGCCATAATCCTAAGGATAAACTCGTTATCCTCCACGGTTTTGGTAAACGGTGACGCTTGGTCAAGGCTACTAGCAAAAGCAACCATACCGTACCTTGAAACCGTGCCGTAAGTTGGCTTAATTCCTACTATTCCGTTAAACGACGCAGGCTGACGAATACTGCCACCCGTATCGCTACCGATTGCAACCGGACACATACCGCTTGCAACTGCAACTGCACTACCGCCTGACGAACCGCCCGAAACCCTAGTTGGATCGCAAGCGTTTTTGCAAGCGCCGTAAATGGTGTTTTCACAACTGCCGCCCATAGCAAACTCGTCCATATTAGTTCTAGCAAAAGGAATAGCGCCCTCAAATACTAGGTTTTTAACAATCGTTGCAGAGTACGGAGCAATAAAGTCGGTCAAAAAGTTACTAGCGCAACTAGTGTGCTTGCCTTCGATAAGGATATTATCCTTAAACGCAATAGGTAAGCCTGCAAGTTTACCAACCTTTTCGCCATTCTTAATTCTCTCGTCAATCTCTTTTGCTTTTATAATAGCGTCATCAAAAACTTCGATAACTGCGTTATTATCTTTTTTCTCGTTACAAACGCCGATAAAGTGCTCCATTACGCTTTCTGCGGTAAATTTTTGAGCCTTGATACCCTCTACCAACTCTTTAACAGTCATATTCTCGTACATTATTCAACCACCAGCGGAGTCACGTAACATCCGTCCTTTTGTTTTGGTGCATTTTGAAGTACGACCTCTCTTGCCATACTTTCTTTCGCCTCGTCCTCTCTTAGCATAGAAAGAGGAATTGCCTTTACCTTATCCGAAACGGCGTCGGTATTTACTTCGGCTATCTCGTTTACGAAATCGATAATCTTATCGAAATCTTTTTCGAATTGAGCCTTTTCGCTATCGGAAAGTTTAAGTTTGCTTAAAACTTCCAAATACTCTAAATCTACTTTACTCATTGTAACTCCTTTAAGAAATTTACTACTATAAGATTTTACTATTAGTTAGCGTATATGTCAATCTTTTTAGGTTGCTAGGCTTTTAATTAGCGCCATACGGCTACTAAAAAGCGTTTAACAGCCCTCTATTATCTTTCAGCCATTTTTCCGCCTTTTTTCTATCCTTAAACCTTTCGTCCAAAAGCGCATAGAAATTTTTGGAGTGGTTCATCTCTTTTAAGTGGCAAAGTTCGTGGCAAATAACGTACGAAATTGCGTAATCAGGACAGGCAACAAGCCTAAAATTCAGCCTTAAAACGCCGCTACTATCCATACTACCCCACTTGCCTCTTGCCGAGGTTAATTTTAGCGTAATTTCCTCTCCTTTTAACTCTTTTTCCAGCATCTTTTCAAAGTGCACTTTCGCCACCTTTTTGTACCAGTTTTTTATGGCATTTTCCACGTTATTACCAAAATTTGCGGGGAGAACGAAGGAATTTTCGTAAATTCCCGCCTTTTTGTAACTTCCTATTTTAAGGGGATAAGGGCTGCCTAAAACGTAAATTAAATCGCCCTCTTTTAAGTTTTTCGTGTCGTACTTTAAATAGGAATTTTTAGCCGCCGTTACGTGCTTATCTATCCACTTTTCCTTTGACAAAACGAACTTGTTTATATTTTCGATAGGCTCGAAGTAGTCTACGTAAACTTTTACCTCTCCCGTCTTATCGATTCTTATCGTTATTCCACGCCTTTTCGACCTAATTATGCTTATTTCCATACTAATTATCCACCGCAACCTCTTTAGTTACAAGTTCGCCAAGGCGGTTTGCCCATTTTTCAGGGTAAAAAGAGGTGTATTTAACGCCCGTTTTCTTTCTGTACTTAATAAAACGCTTGCTACTTGCCCAAATTAGCGACGGCAAACCTATTATTATTAAGTACAACGGCCCTAGAATTAGCGACTGAATGGTGTGCCCGTACTCGTGAACAAGGATTGCTCTTTGCCTTTTTTCGTCATAGACGTTGCCTCTTTCTTTATGTATTTCCCTTATTTTCTCGTTATTTTCCGCAACGAACACGAACATTCCCAAGGATATTCCGCCGCCCCAAGCATCAAAATAGGTAACGTAAGCCCCGTGATACCACTCGTGCCTGCATTTTACGTACCTTAACATATAAATCAGCCCCATCAAACTTTGCAAAATACCCCAAGTAAATTGAACGAATACGTACGCTAATTTCTTCATTGTTACCTCCTTGTTTCCTTCTTGTAAATTATACGAATTTTTGCCCTTTAAGTCAATTAGGAATGCTTTTTTACTTTTTAATTGCCATTTTGCCAAACAAACCACCCTGTTAAATTTTGAGTTTTTTCATTTTTGTGGTATAAATCCCCTTAATAATTCCAAAAATTAGTAAACAATAGTGGCTTTTTGTACAATAAGCCCTTTTTGTTAGTCAAATCATTAACAATATTTTACTACCCTTCGTTGACAAAAATAAAAATGATATAGTAAAATTTATATATAGATAATTTTTTAACAACTAAAAATAAGAAATAAGGAGAATATAGATTATGGATTTTAAGGTAATCGAAGTTAAAGAAAGCGTTTTTAAAAACAACGAAAAACGTGCAGACGCTCTTCGCTCGGATTTAAAAACCCAAAAAACTTTTTTGCTTAACCTAATGTCCTCCCCCGGCTCCGGAAAGACCACCACTTTAATGAGGACTATTAGCGCTTTAAAAGACGAAATGTCTATCGGCGTAATGGAGGCTGATATCGACTCGGACGTAGACGCTAAAACCATTCAATCAAGCGGCGCTAAGGTTATCCAACTGCACACCGGCGGAATGTGTCACTTAGACGCAGATATGACCAGACAAGGCGTGGAGGCTCTTGGCATTGAAGGAATTGATTTTGCTATCCTTGAGAATATAGGCAACCTAGTTTGCCCTGCGGAGTTTGACACGGGCGCATCTAAAAACGCTATGATTCTTAGCGTACCTGAGGGCGACGACAAACCGCTTAAATATCCGCTTATGTTCTCGATTTGCGACGCACTTATTATCAACAAAATAGACGTAATGCCGTACTTTGATTTCAGCATCGAAAAGTGTACGGAAAGGGTGAAGAAATTAAACCCTAATATTGAAATCTTCCCTATCAGCGCAAAAACAGGCGAAGGCGTAGAGGCTTGGGCTGACTGGATAAGAAAACAAGTATCGGAATGGAAAAAATAAACATAGAGAGGTTATATTTATGGCAGAACTAAGGAAAAAAATTGTAAAACTTGCCAAAATGATAGGCGGTTTACCGGGTATGGTAAACAAAATCGACGAGAACGCACCCGAATACTATGCGTTAGAGGGCTCTGTTACCGACGAAATGGCCGATATGGCTCTTCTTATGGGACTTAGAAAAGAAAGAAACGTAGAAGAGATGGCAAAAAAATCAGGCAAAAGCGTAGAGGAAACCAAAAGAATCCTAGACCAAATGGCTTGGGTAGGTCTTTGTAAGGTTTACACCAACGAGGAGAAAGGCATCGACGAATACCTAATCCAAATCTTTGCTCCCGGCATCTTGGAAATGATGGTTAACAACACCGAAAACGTGGAAAAGCACCCTGAAATAGGTAAGGCTTTCGAGCAATACACCCTAACCCGTGTTAAAATGCTTGCCGCTAACTTACCACTAGGTTCTAGTATGATGAGGGTTGTTCCTATCGAAACGGCTATTGCCGACGACCCTAGCGCTAGCCCTTACGAGAAAATATCTTACTACCTAAACAAATACGACACTTTCTCTGTATCTCCATGCTCTTGCCGTCGTTCACGTAGAATTATCGGCGAAGGCTGTGGCCACTTAGAGGACGATATGTGCGTTCAAATGGGTAGCGGCGCCGAGTACTATATCAGAACCGGTAGAGCAAGGCAAATCACTCGTGAAGAGGCTGCTGCTATCTTTAAGAAAGCAGAGGAAAACGGTCTAATGCACCAAATGCCAAACATTGAAGGTCTTGGCGAATCTGCCGCTATTTGTAACTGCTGTTCTTGTTCTTGCTTTGCAATGAGAATCGGTACTTACTATGGCGCTTTTGACGCTATCCGTTCTAACTACGTTTCAGAGGTTAAAACCGAGAACTGCGTTGCTTGTGGACAATGCGTAGAAAACTGCCCTACCAACGCACTACAACTTGGTCAAAAACTTTGCACCAAAACTCCGCTTCCTGACGACCGTGACTATGCTAAACTATCCGATCACGCTTGGGGCGAGGATAAATGGAATAAAGAATACAGAACCAACAGAAAAGACGAAGTTTCCACCGGTACTGCTCCTTGTAAGGCTCAATGCCCTGCTCATATTGCAGTACAAGGTTATATCAAACTTGCCGCTCAAGGTAGATACACCGAGGCGTTAGAGTTAATCAAAAAGGAAAATCCGCTTCCTGCAGTTTGCGGAAGAATTTGCCCTCACAAGTGCGAAGACGCTTGTACCCGTGGCACTATCGATAAGCCTATCGCAATCGACGAAATCAAGAAGTTTATTGCCGATAAAGATATGGACAGCGCTACTAGATTTATCCCTAAAAAGCGTCACGATTACAGCATGAAGAAAATTGCTATCGTAGGTTCAGGCCCTGCAGGATTATCTTGCGCTTACTACCTAGCACTAGACGGCTACACCATTACCGTATTTGAAAAGGAAGAAAAACTTGGCGGTATGCTTACCCTTGGTATTCCTTCATTCAGGCTTGAAAAGGACGTGTTAAATGCAGAAATCGACATCTTGCGTGAGATGGGCGTAGAGTTTAGAACCGGCGTTGAAGTTGGTAAGGACGTAACCATTCCTGAACTAAGAAAACAAGGTTACAACGGTTTCTACCTTGCAATCGGTGCTTCTAGCGGAAGAAAACTTGGTCTTGAAGGCGAGGATAACGAGTGCGTAATCGCCGGCGTAGACTTCTTGCGTGACGTGGCTCTTGACAAAGAAGTAAGCCTATCCGGTAACGTAGTAGTTATCGGTGGCGGTAACGTTGCTATCGACGTAGCAAGAACCGCTGTAAGAAAGGGCGCAAGCACGGTTAATATGTATTGTTTGGAAAAGAGAGAGGAAATGCCTGCTCTTGACGAGGAAATCGAAGAGGCTGAAAGCGAGGAAATCAAAATCAACAATTCTTACGGTCCAAAACGTATCGTAGTTGAAAACGGCAAAGTTACCGGCGTTGAGTTCAAGAAATGCGTATCGGTATTCGATGCAGAGGGTAAATTCAGCCCTGTTTACGACGAGAACGACACCATCGTTGTTCCTGCCGACTACGTACTACTTTCTGTAGGTCAATCTATCGTATGGGGCAACCTACTAGACGGAACTAACGTTAAATTAAACAAAAACAACACAGCCGTTGCAGACGAATTTACCTATGCAACAGGAGAAAGAGATATCTTTGTCGGAGGCGACTGCTTCACCGGTCCTAAGTTTGCTATCCACGCAATCGCCGCAGGTAAACAAGGCGCAATCTCTCTTCACAGAACGGTTTGGGAAGGACAAAGCCTTATCTTTGGTCGTGACAGACGTGAGTACCACTCTCTTGACAAGGAAAATCTTGTTATCGAAAACGGTAGTTACGACTCTACTCCAAGACAAAGACCTCTTCATATCGACAAGAACGAGAAGACCTTTAAGGATACCAGAGCAACCTTTACCGAGGAACAACTTAAAAAAGAGACCGCTCGTTGCTTAGGCTGTGGTGCGGTTATCGTGGACGAATTTAAGTGCGTTGGTTGTGGTCAATGTACTACGAAATGTAAATTCGATGCAATCCATCTTGCAAAGAAGTACAATACGTTTGCTCCGGTTTACGAAAAACTACCTATCGCAGTTGCTAAAAACGCTGTAAAGAGGGTTGGTAAAATCGTTACTCGTCCTATTAAAGAGATTTTCAAATAAGAGGTATTTATGCACGAACTTAGTATCGTTTTTGAAGTAATAAGAACAGTAGAAGATATTGCAAAAGAGCAAGGGCTTGAAAAAATTGCCAGCATCACGCTGGCAGTTGGCGAAGGCTCGCTAATCATTCCGCAATATTTGGAAGAATGTTTCCCGGCAGCCATCGACGGCAAGCCTATGTTTAGCGATACCGAGTTAGTAATAGACGTAATTCCTAGCGAGGCAAAATGCAAACAATGTGGCACGATATTCAACGTAATAAAAACCAAAGGTTTTTGCCCAAATTGTAATTCGTTCGACAAGGAAATACTAACGGGAAAAGAATTCTTAATCGAAGAAATATTAGCCTGCTAATAATTAAGTATCCACCGCTTTTTGCGGTGGATATTTTTTTATACTTTTAGGTTTTTTTTCTTTTTCTATTCCATTTTTCTTTTATTGTTTTTAAAGTTATAACGCTCTTTTTTGCCGCTTATAATGGCTTAATAAAATTCTTCTATCTTAACGCAACTAATAGCACCCGTTTCTTGCGGATTAAATTTATTATTCACTTTACCTATTTTTTGAACGGTTACGTTAAATATCCGTTATTATTATATTATTTGCTACGAGAATAGCGTTTAGGGTTGTCGGCGATATAATAGCAACGTCGTCCTTCTTTCTACCCTTGTTCCCAAGCGAAAATCCCTAAAAATTTGCTCCATTTTCTAACGATTCGTTTTCTTACAAATTATAATTGTTTTTCAATTATTTTTTCTATATCCGTAGCGCTTCTCAGCCCGACAAACGACGTTACGACTTCTCCCCCCTTTATAAACACTACTGTTGGAATACTAGCAATTCTAAATTTTACAGCCAGCGATTCTTCTTCGTCCACGTTCACTTTAACAATTTTTATTTTTCCGTCGTACTTTTTCGATATTCCCTCTAATATAGGTCCAAGCGCTTTACACGGCCCGCACCATTGCGCATAAAAATCTAAAATTACAAGCCTGTCTGACAACATTACTTCTTCTTGAAAATTATTTTTTCCTACTTCGATTACCATTTTTTTCTCCTTATTTAATCATTTGTGTTATATAATTTCGCAAAACCGATTCGCTTAATGCTCCTACTCTCTGCTCGCCGATTTTTCCTTCGGCAGTAATAAATACCGTAACGGGAATCGACGACACCGAATATGCATTTGCCCCGCTATTAGTATTATCAAAATATAGCGGGAACGTGTATCCGTTCCTTTCTACAAATCTTATTATGCTTTGCTTATCCTCTCCCGATAGATTTACCATTAAAAAATGAACTCTTCCTTCGTATTCCTTTGCAAGTTTGTTAAAATGCGGAAGTTCTGATCTACAAGGTCCGCATCACGACGCCCAGAAATTAATTACGATAGGTTTCCCTATAAAATCCGACAATTTAACCTCGTTTCCGTTTCTGTCGGTTACGGTAAAATTCTTGTAATTACCCTTGTTTTGAATTGACGGCGTCGACTGGTCTAGCGCACCTCCGTTAACAAGCGCTTTATACCCGAAATATGCGCCGATTATCGCCCCGACAAACACTATCGTCGTTAGTATTGTAAGTATGCTTTTTTTCTTATTCGTCATTTTTACCTCCTATTTTATAATCGTTCCCAGTTTATCCATAACGCCTACTGCCATTAAAATACCCATTACTATTAGAAAAATGCCGACTACTATTTTTATAACGTTAAAGTGGCGTTTTATAAATCCGAATACGTTTTTCATTTTGTCTATCAAAACTGCCGTTATTATAAAAGGGATTCCCATTCCTAACGAATAAAATAACAATAGCATTACCCCTTTAAACGCCGTTCCTGAAGTAGAGGCAAGGGCAAGTGCAGAACCCAAAAACGCACCCGTACAAGGACCGACGCCCACCGCAAACACCACGCCAAACAAAAATGCCGACCATACACTACTAATTTTGTACGTTTTTTTCAGCCCTTTGAAAAACGGCAACTTGAATAACCCCATATAAGAAAGCCCGAAAATAATAACGATAATACCGGCTACGATATTCATCACGTATTTGTATTTACTGATATATCCGCTTAATAATCCTATTAGACCACCAAAAATAACGTACATAAGGGTAAACCCTAATACGAAAAAAATCGATCGTACTAATACTCGAATTTTTTTCTTTTTTTCTTTCTCTTTTTCGTCTGTTTCGATTAACTCTTCCCGTTCACTATCAATTTGATTAGGTGCTTCGTCTTCAATTATTACTTTATTTTCCTGCTCTTCGTTTTCGCCCGAGGCAAAATAAGTTAGATACAACGGTATCATCGGAAGCACGCATGGGGATATAAACGAGGCTAGCCCTTCAAGGAAAGTCAGCAAAAATTCCATAAACGTTTTCGTTCCTTTTTTTGTTTATTATAACCTTTTGAATTTAATTAAAAAAGAGAGTTACTCTCATAACGAAAAAGCCGAACGTTTTCCGTTCGACTTTATGATTTTATAATTGTCTATTTTTTATTATTTAAAGCCCGTTAATAACTTAACGCCGCTTTCCCACGCACGAAATCTATTTTCAATATAATTGATAATAGCCGCCTATTACATTAAATCTTTCAACTTTTGTACGTCTAAGATTTTTATTTTTCCTCTGCCGTATTCAAGTATCCCGTCTTTTGCAAATTGCCTTATGGTTTTGCCCGCAACTTCTCGAGCAGAACTCGTCATTTTTGCAATTTCTTCTTGCGTAATGCTAAACTCAATTTCCCCTGTATAAACGTATCTTTCCACCAAAAATGCCGCCATTCTTCTTTCATATCGGGTAAAAAGCAAGCCGTTCAAAGTGGTCATACAAAGTGAAAATCGGTCGGCGAGCATTTCAAAAATCACGCACCTAACCTCTACGTTTGCATCCATTATCTTTTTTACGGCGCACGATTTAACTACAAGCATCACGCTGTCCGTTTCTACAACAAACTTTGCTTCAAAAGTTATATGCTCCATAACGCAGGCAGCCGACAACAACCCTATTTCGTTTGTGCGTAACTCAAACAACGTAACCTCTCTAAAATTCTCGTCGTCGATTATTGCCCTTACTTCGCCTTCCAAAATCAAAAACGGACCTATGCAATGGTCTACTAATCCGGTAATTACTTCTCCTTTTTTGTACGACACAATCTCCGAATTATTAACAACCATATCCTTTTGTTCATCGGTTAAAAATTTATAAAACGGCAATTTTTCTATCGCCGTTGTTTTGTCTATTTTTTGTAATTCTTTATTCACCTTTGGGTTTTCGGTTGCCATACGCAATTTTAACTCTCCCTATTCGGTCGTATTTTTGACCTCTTCGCTAGGCGTTATTTTTTCACCTTCGTCTATTTCACAATCACAATCAGATTGCAATACTTTTTCGTCGTTTATACTATCGCTGTTTATACTATCGCTTTCCGAAAAACTTTCCGTCGCAGTTTGCCCGCTAACGTCAGATTTCGTTTCGGCTTTATCGGTTATCTCGCATTGCGCACTTTCGCTTAGCGTAGCATTCTCTTCCGCCTTTTCCTGCTTTCTTTTTTTGTACAGTTTGTAGAACAAAACCGCAAACACGATAGGCACGAAAATCAAGAAAATTATGGTGATGATTATCGCATTATCGCCAAGCAGCAAACTCATAGCAAGGATAAGCCCGCCTGCCGTAAGGTTGCCTAGCACAATCACAAAAAACGATATGAACGGATTTAAGTTCAAAAATACCGCAACTGCCGAGCCCGTCCAAAAGCCCGTTAATGGTAGCGGCGCTGCAACGAATACGTATAACGCAAGATATTTTAGTATTGCGTTTTTGCGGTTTTGGACAATTTTGCCCTCCTCCACTTTTTTGGCTTTATCGTAAAAATAGCCGTCTAACGCCTTACCGAACTTGCCAAAAATTTTGCTTTTGCACATCCAGTAGATAACTTTTTTAAGCAAAAACAAAATAATAGGCACTACTACCATGCCCGATAATATTGCGTACCCGAAACTTTCCGCCGGCGTTAAGCCTAGGTTTAGCCCTATAGGAATGCCGCCCCTAACCTCCACAATCGGTAGCATCGATATGAAAAACACCACTAATTCGTTGCTGTTTAACGCACTAGCAAACGACTGCGTTATATTTTGAATTATTCCCTGCATAAATCCTCTTTATATCACTATCTCTAACTATATTATAAACAATAGCAAGTAAAGTAGTCAAGAAAATTCATTATAGGTAAGCGTCGGTGTTGGCTTTGATAAATTCTAAGTACTCTTCTTTCACGTTGCTTGGGAAGTGAATGGTGATTTTCCCGCCAAACGTAGTCAGCCACGAAAAGAAAGTAGGGCCAACCACAACGTCGCTTCTTACGAAGAAATATTTGTCGTCAAGGCTGGTAACCACCTTGTTTTTGCCAAACTGGTCGTTAATTACGTCCACCATAGCAGGCGTATTTTCCACTTTTAACTCCACGGCGATTTTACTGCCGCTCGTGTTGTACATTGCAAACAGCCCGTTTGTGTATTTTACAACGTTTTCCTTGTTTTCGCACTCCAAGAAACTCTTGTCGCTGACCAGCACGCTAACCTCGTCCATTCTGTCCACACGGTAATTTGTTAGCGATGCGTGTTTATCGTCGTAGCAAATCAAGTAGTAGTTATTGTCCGAAATAGTTAGTTTTACGGGGTTAATCTCGTAAAGTGCACCGTCCTTTCTGTAAGTTTTTTTGCCGTCTAGGTCGGTATTAAAGTACTTAAACGCAATCTTTTTACCTTGGTTTATGGCGTTTTCAATAGCGTCTATCGAATAGTATATCTTCTCGTTGTTCTTTTTTAGGCTGTTTTGGTACAGCACGTTTTCGGTAAGCACCTTGCCCTTGAAAGTCCCCGCAAGTTTTGAAATTTTGTCTATCAAAACCTTGGTTTTCTTCACGGTGATAAAGTTTGCCGATTGCACGGCGTCAATAAGAATTTTCAGTTCAGGCACGTCGAAACCACGGTCTATTAGATAGTAGCCGTTTTGCTTTTTCCTCACCTTTTCTATCTCGTAACCGTACTCGCACAAGGTGTCGATATCGTCGTAAAGCGACTTTCTTGCGCACTCTATACCCTCCTCGTTAAGCCTATCAATAATATCGTTTGTAGTTAGTGGGTGCTCCTCGTCGCTGTACAAGTTCAAAATCTCGTACACCTTCATTATTTTTATCTTTTGATTGTTGCCTTTTGCCATATTTCACCTTCCTCGACTTATTTTAACACAGTAAAACTCCTAAATCAATACAAAACCCGCAATTAGCAACTTAATCTGTCGTTACGCCTAAAAGTGTCATTATTGGGATATCTGCTCTCAAACGCCCTACTTAGCCTTTCGATAAAACTTCTATAGCAGGTGTTATTCACCCTAGTAGTCAGCCCGTCGTAACGCACGTTGTCTTCCCCCAAACAAACGCCGTAACTTTTCAAAAACCTAAGCGCCTCGTTTTTCCTTTCGTTCTCTTTTTCTGCATTTTGCACCTTTCTAAAATAGGACTCTGCCGATAATTCACGGGTAAATATCTTCCATTTGCTAATATCGGTTATCTCAAGAAAGGTTATCGCTTTTTCTACCGCTTCGTATTTATCGGTGGCAATTACGTAAAATCTGCCTTCAAAATATCCTTCCCTATTTTCCTCTATCATTTTAATCTCAATGTATTTCATACTTACCTCCACTTTTCTTTATTTTACTTTTTTGAGGCTAAGATGTAAATATCTAATTGTGTCGTTTATAGCCCTAGTACGTTTATTTTTCACCTTATATGCTTTCGGCTTTCTATAAAAAACTTTTGATATTTTTTTTGAATTTTCTAATAAAACTTTGATAAAAATTGTTATATTATTTGACAATTAGTTATAAAAATCATATAGTATTTCTATGGTATGAGAGATTGCTCGTACTATTTTGATTTAATAAAGGGGAAACCCAAAAATATATGGAGGATAAATTCGTGGCTAAATCAAAATCTAAAAAATTATCGGTATTATTACTTATTACCGCAATACTACTAATCGCAGTTAACGTAGGTTCGCTTTGTATGTTATCGCTACCTATGTACAAAAGCGTAACGACCGCCGGCTCTTCTACCGTTACTACTGAGGGTAAAACCGGCTTTGAGTACGTAAAAGACTGGACGGAAAAAGACGACAACGGCAACACCAAACTTTCCGCTCTTAAAGAAACTATCAAAAAATACGAGGAAGGCAACATTAAAACCGAATCTTTAAACAAAATCAACGAATCTAACAAGCACCAAGTTGCTATCGTAGAGTGTTTGATTATCGTTATGGCGGTATCCTCAGTTGGCGCTGTGCTTGGCTTTATCGCACTAATTCTTGCTTGCGTAAAGAAAAAGGGACTAAGTAGTACGTTCGGTTTGCTATCACTTGTTTGCGTAATCTCGATAATCGTTCTTTCGGCAATCGCACTTGCTTACTACACCCCTATCGCTCAATCGCTAGACGGAACAGTAGCAGGCATTACAAAGTCTACCACATGCATTAGTACTATGATGCTTGTAATACTTTCTTCGGTAGGCGGCGCTTTAAGTATGCTAACCTTATTATTTAGTAAAAAATAATTTAAAATTTTTAAAAAATTATAAAAACGCTCGAAAAAAATCGGGCGTTTTTTGTAATTAGTGTTGACATTTTTTTTCGATAATCATATAGTATTATATATAGTATGAATAAATTTGTACTATTTAATTATTCACTTTACAAAAGGGGTAACCCGAAAAATTTTTTGGAGGACATTATGGCAAAAGCAAAAAAATCATCAATTTTCCCTATTATTGCATGCGCAATAATCTTAGTTATGTCAATTCTTACTTTATGTATGATGGCAGCACCTATCTTCACCGCTGAAAATATGCCGGAAGACGCAAAAATTTCAGGTTTTCAATACTTAGAAGATATGAACGAAAAAACAGGCGACAAAACCGCAATCCAAAGCGCTAAAGACAGTATTAAAAAAGCACAAGAGGCTCTTGATAAAGCAAAAGATAAAGGTTTACCTACTACCGAACTTCAAAAGGCTTTAGACAGCGCTAAAGCACCGGTTGTATTATACGATTCTATCCTTTCTGTTATCGTAATTTCTGCAATTGCTATGGCTATTTCTCTTGCTGCTCTTGTTCTTGAAATCTTAAAGAATAAGAAACTTGGTTTCATTTTCGGTTTAGTTGCAGCAGTAGCATTACTTGCAGCATTCATAGCCGCTTGCGTAGCAACCGGCGTTGCTAATAAAATCGGTGGCGACGACGTGTCAACCGTTGCTCCTGTATTGTCACTTGTTATGGCTTTAATAGGCTCTCTTGGTGGCGGAGTATTGCTTGCTTTGAAAAAATAAGTTTTAAATTCCTAGTTAAATTAGGATATTAAATTTGCAAATTAGAGTTCGACATTTGGCGAACTCTTTTTTTACGATTTTTCTAATTTACCCACCCTATTATTTCCACCTTAAATTTAAGGTTTTTACTACTATTACGCCATTATATAATAATTTATGTCACGTTAAGCAAATCGCCCTTTCTTGCCCCTAAATTAAGCCAAAAGCCACGTTTCCGGGCATATCGATTAGTTAATCGCACAATGTTTTTCGCCTCTTAAATAGTAAATATTAGCCTAGTCGTTCAGCGCTTTACAAATCTAACTTTTCGCCACTAAAACTATGCTTTTCAATTACGCTTTTACTAAAACCCTAATACTGTTAAATACCTAACCTCATCCTGCCAGCCCGCCTCAGCCGTCATTTACCTAATCAATGCCAAGCATTTGCGACATACTTCCACTACAAAACCCACTAACACTCCGTTTATCGCCAGCCCAAACCTCACCTCGCCACAAAACCCCAAATAAAAAACGCCCGTAAAACAGGCGTTTTCTTGTTGTTATTTAGTTTAAGCGCTTTTACGGTGATACAATCGACCAGTTAAGCACAATGTCTTTACTCGTTCCGTCAGCCCAAACGTAATTATTAGACCTTAGTGATATAACAACCGTGTAAGTTCCTACTTCAGTTGCTTTTGTAACTCCGCTTACAACACATGCGGTATTATCTAGTCCGTTAAATTGTACCTCTTTCTCTACCCCATCATACACAAACTCATTTGTAACCAAAGTAGGTGCAGCCACTTGTTTTGGCGTTACGGTAATCGTGTGTAGTTTCAAATCCGACGAGTTTTGCGTTTCGTTACCAGACGGCATCCAAGCGTAGTTAGTGCTTTGTAGTACAGCCGTAGTTGTGAAAGTACCTGCGCTGGTTATCTCTCTAAAATAGATACGGTAGATTTCGTTAATTGCACTCTCGTAACCCTCGTCACCCGGATTTAAATTGCCATCAACAACGTGATGGTGTACTATGTTGATAATATATGGTTTTCCGGTGAAAACCACTTCGATTGGAGTACCTGCCGCTACGTTAGGTTTTTCAATAAGTTTTGGTTTAATAGTGTAATTAACCAACATTTCCTTTAATGCATAGCCCTCTCTTTTTACGCTCATAACGAATTTATACTTACCTGCATCGGTTTGTGCGGCTGACTCCATGCCCGGATAAGTCTTCATAGTTATAGACATTTTTCCTGTTTTAAGATCATCCTCAATTTGATCAGGAGTAAGAGCCCCGTTTAATATCTTATATTTTGGCGATTGCGCCGTTTTGTCAAATACTCCTTCTTGGTTTTCTTCGTAAGTAACCCAGTCTAAGTCGTTTCTAACAATTTCCCAATCGTATTTCCAAGTAAGTTTACTTGGGTCGCCAAAGTTGATATTGATTAAGGTGTGATTCGTGCTAGTAAACGTTACTTCCGCAGTATATTTACCCGCATCGGTTTGTTTATTGCTTTGTCCGTGATAAATAAAGTATCTTTCTATTTCGTTAGGAACGTTAGTAAGTTTAATTTGGTACACGGTTTTTTCACCCAAGTAATTTTGCTCTTGTACCCAAGTATTTTGAAGTCCATCATAACTCCATTTTACGTATTGCATATCGATAACTTTAGGAATAATTTCCCAAGTTTCAGGATCTTTCGTAAAATCTTTTAGTGCTTGATAGTTATCGAAACATTGCTCTAACAAACTATCGTCAACTACTGCAGAGCCTAGCGATACGGTGGTTACGTATTTTCCTACGTTGATGGTATTAACAACTTCGTTTCCGTTAATATCCCTGGTTTCATAGTTAGCAATAATTCCTTTTGGGATACCGATAAGTTCTTTTTGTATGTTCCTACCGCTGTACTCGAATTTATCCTCCGTTTCCCACTTAACTACATCCGGATCGAAATGAAGTTTTTTAATGCTCCAGTTATAAGTAACGTCTTCGTAAGAGCCGTCTGCCCAAACGTAGTTGCTTACCATTCTTCCATTAACGTTTTCAAAAGTTATTAGGCTAGCAGTTACACTAAATTTACCCGCTAATACGGTGGAGTAAATACCTTTTACTTCGTACTCTTCGTTTTCAGGAGGCTCTATTCCGCAAGATTGACGTGTTCCGTCAAATACTAAATTTCCATATTGAGCATCGTTATTTAACGTAGGTTTTGCAATGGTCTTTGGCGATATGGTTAGTTGAACGGTCTTCTCAAACATGGTAAAGCCTTTTTTCTGAATCAATACCGTTTGGTCGTAAACGCCAACGTCTACTTCCCTGATAGCAGGAGAATAAGTAATCTCTGCGCCCGGAATTTCTTCGTTCACACGGATATAGTCGTGTCCGTCAGGAGCATAAGTAACCTCTTGGTCCTCATACACAACTCCTACCATTTTGTTTTCAATTATCTTCCACAAAAGTTCTAACTTGCCGTCGCCGTTAATTACTTCGTAGTTTTGGTTAAATTGTACGGTTGCGGTATGCTCGCCCACTACCTTCTCGTCGTCGATATTTTTTACGTTATTTTCGTACTTAATTGCAACGTTTCCGTTTGCGTCAAGACCTTCGTCATTAAGCACAAACTCAGGCAAGCCGTTTAAGTATACCTTATATTCGGTTACGTTTTTAAACTCTTTATAAATAAAGTCGCCCGAATAATTCCAACTTACGTTTGCAAAATCTACCTCGTAAGGTTTGATTTTCCAGTTGATAGACAATTCCTTACCGTTTACGTACTCTTCTGCACCGCTAACGTACTTATCAGGTGAGAAACTCAACGAAACTCTTGCTTTTGCCATGTAATTGCCTGCGTTTTTACCGTTGATATCTCCTTCTAAGTACTCAACTTTTAAGCCTGATTCCTCACCGATATCAATCCTTACAAACTTGGTTGTTCCGTCGTAAATAAATGGATTAGATTGATTGTAATCCCACGAAACGTTGGTAGGTAACGTGATTTTTGATATTTTCCAAACGTTTTCAGGCTTGTCTATATCTTCGTTAGTGCCGTCTGCCCAAACATAGTTTTTGTTGTCTTTTAGCGAGAATAATAGTTTGAACTCGTTTGGCTCTATGCCTGCCTGCGTACCTACGATATTGACGTCTTCGGTATTAGATAGTCGTACGGTTTGCTCTTTGCCGTTATAAACGTATTCTTTTTGAAGTATCTCAGGTATTTCCACCTTCTTACGTTCAATTTGGTATTTGCATTCTAGTTTAAGCGGTTCGTAACCCTCTTTGGTTATGGTTACCGAAACAGAGTACTCGCCAACGTTTACGTTACCGCTATCGCTATATTCTATGTTTACTCCCATAGGAATAGCGTCAAGATTAATTAGGTTAGGATGTTGTTGCCCCCCGTTATAGATTAGTTTTACAATTCCGTTCTCTTTACCTTCAAAGTCAACTTTATTGTCGGGATCTAATCTATTACGATATATTTTCCACGCTAATTCTTTTTGATAAGGCTTAGTTTCGTCAATCTCGTAGTTGTTCTTTTTGTCCGCTTTCACCTCAAAATTAACTTTGGCAACGTATTTGCCTTCGTCAGAATGTTCAAACACCCCTTCGTAAGAAGGCATTACCAACCTTGAATTATAGTTTTCTACAAATACCTTATGCTTCTCTCCGGTGTACAAGATGCCTTTTGCATTGTAAGCCCAAGCAACGTTAGACAAATCGATTTTTTGTTTTTCGATTTTCCAAGTGTACTCTTTGGTTCTTTCATTACCCTCTACGTCGTCTGCCCATCTATAATTATTAGGTTGGTTTAGCGTTACGCTTACTTTGTACTCGCCGGCGTCTTTTGCATTAGTGTTACCGGTAACGCTATAAAGAGTAGATTTTTCAATGCCTACTTGTTGAGTTCTATCGTTATAAACTACTGCCTCAGGATTTTTAGGTACTTCAACGGTCTTTTTATCAATCGTTAAAGTAGAGGTCAACTCCTTAAACTTAAATCCCTCTTTTTTAACAAGCGCCTTTACTTCGTACTCGCCTGCATTGATTTGTCTGTTGTTTTTGCCGTAAATAATTTCAGCGTCTTCACCGGCGCCTACCACTTCAAGTTTTCTTACGGTGTTAGGCTCGTACACAAAGGTTGCGGACGGCATAGTGCAATCCAAATCCGCTAACTCGGGATTATGTGACAAAGTAACCGTAAACGTTGTTATAAACGTAACGTTTTGATCGGTTTTAGCGCTAAAAGTAAATGTTTTTATCGCTTTGCCACTCTCGTTCACTTCGCCCAAAAAGTTAGCGTAGTACCTCTCGTCCTCTGAAACCATACTGTCTTTATAGGCAATCTTCTTTGTCGTGCCATTAGAATAACGCCATGCAATATTTAATTTTGCAAGGCTAAAATCCTCAACGTAGGCTTCACTACTTCCCGTTACGCTTAGTCCTGTAATTTTAGGGGCTTCTGGTTCTTCCTCGCCGCAAGCAGTCAAGCCACATACTAGCACCACCGCAAGCACAACAATCAATAAAACCGATAGCCACTTTTTATTTCTCATTATATACCCCCTATATTATTCTAGAGTTCTCTCACTTTTTGTATCTATATGTATTTATTATTATAATACACTATTTTCGTAAATTGTTAAAAACGCAAAAAAAAAATTGCCCTTTCGAGCAATTATTTGTTTAATCTAAGCGCTTTTTTCAGTTTTCCGCCTATAAAACACGCTAATGCGCATTGAATAGTATCCGACGGCAAGAAAATCAAACTAAACGATACCAGCACTTTACCAAAATTTATCGGTTTGTGAAAATAGAAGGTTTGCATCAAGCAGAAGTAACCCACACCCGACAAATGCACGATTAGTAAACCTACAAGGCAGGCAAGCAATCTTTTTAAAAACAAGTTATACTTTAATTTTACCAAAAACCTGCTTTTTTTATCGGTAAGTACTTCTAGTTCGTACTCCTTTTCCTTCGTGTTGTCCTTTATGTGCTCTAATATTAGCCCTACTACAAAGCCCGATATAATGTAGCCAAGTAGGTAGCCGAAACTCGGTTGGAATACGTAAGCAGGGCCAGACAAACCTTTTGCAAATACAGGCAGTCCGCCAAGTCCCATAGCAACGTAAATCGCAAAAGAAAGCGGCGCAAGATATTTGCCAAGTAGTATTACCGACAGCATAGCCACTATCGTAAGGGTGGAAAACGGAACGGGCGGAATGTTTATCTTAATGTACATACCCGACACAACCAACAGCCCCACGAAAATACCGCACATCGTAATTTTTCTCATATAATCTAATCGCTTGCTTACCATAAAAACCTCTCAAATCTAATTTGTAAACTTGTTTTTCGTATTGTAAACTTGTTTGCGTAATTAAGTTTACAATAATAGATGTTTTTTTGCAAGCATTTTAAACTATGTTTTTATTTTATTAGTATTTTTTTCTAGTATTTTAGCCTTGGCTTTATATTTAGCAACGTCTATTTTAACTATATACTAAATATACTTTTAAGCAAATTATTCTTCCTTTTACTTTTCGCTACCGCTCTCGTTATCCAAACTTTCAAGTTTGTTATCTATATTTTTCGCGTTTTCGCCGTCAAAATTATCTCTTTCCTTCTCGGTTTCGCCGCTATCGGTAACAAAATTAGCCTCTGAACCCTCAGTATTTACTGACTTTTCTAATTTCTTTTTCTTAAAATTTACTCCGAACGTAACGCTTGCGTAGTTGTTGGTTACCTCGTCCTCGTTCTTCCCCTCGAACTTTTTGTGGTATATCCTACGTGCCAAGTAAACGATAGGGGTATCTAACAAACTGGTGAAAATAAATATGATATAACTCGTGGCAATAATGCTGCCCACGGTTTCCCAACTGTACGTGCCGCCGAATGCGATTAGGTTGTAAAGTACTGCGTTAATTCCTTGCGAAACAAGTGTAGAGCCGTTATTTCTTAGCCACAAATACTTCTCTTTATTTTTAAAACGCTTGTTTGTGAAGTCCCACCATTTGTGATATAGCCACACGTCGAATTTTTGGCTAACGGCGTACACGATTAGGCTTGCAAACACAACTCTTGGCGTTGTAGCAAACAAAGTTTTGATAGAAGAAAAAGCAAAATCGTTACTTGACGGTGTGTATAATAACCACGTTTGAGTGATAACCACAAACAAAACGGAAGTAAGAATATTAGTATTTACTACCTTTTGCGACTCTTTTTTGCCGTTGACTTCGCTGACGATATCGGTGATTAAGAACGTGGTTGCAAATAGCACGTTACCTAGCGTCTGTTCCATACCAAAAGCGTTTACAAGAATAAGCACCTCGATATTTGCCACGATTGTTGCAAAAATGCTGAAACAATACAGCCCTTTCGTGCCAAATAAAAAGTACCACAAAAGTACGGCTAGATACAGCACTATTAAGTTTAAAATAATGATAAGTTCGTTGGGCATACAATTCCTCTTTTACTGCCCGCAAAAATTAAAAACGCCTCGTTAAAAGAGGCTAATTAGTCCCTAGTTTTGTTTAGCGACTGGATGGTTGCGAACAGTCGTATTTCGTTTTTTATAATATAATCAATTTACCTACCGTTTGTCAAGAAAAATCGGCTATATCTTGAAAACTTACCCTAATAAGTTTTTCGATATCGCTAACTTTTAATTCAACAAGCGTGCCTATTTTACCGGCATTTACCAGTATTTTTTCGTGATTTTTTGCGTCTATATCAAAAACTGTGGTAAATTGCTTTTTCATCATAAACGGAGAGCAACCGCCGTGGATATACCCCGTCAGCCCTAATAGTAACTTGGATTTCAGCATTTCTACGGACTTTTCGCCCACCGCTTTTGCACATTTTTTAAGGTTTAATTCCTTGTCGGCAGCCACCACGAACACGTAATTTTTGTTGCTTTTAGAGGTGGTTACCAGCGTTTTGTACACCACGCTTACGTCTTTGCCTAGGTCTAATGCCACCTCGCTTGCCGAGTGCGTCGAATCAAGCGCCGTTTGAAATACCGTATATTCTATTTTCTTGCTGTCAAGCAGCCTTAGTACGTTAGTCTTTTCCACCGCATTTATCACAATGTCCGCTATCGCAACGATTAGTTTTTGCCTCGCAAACCTTGTAAGCCCCTCCTTCTATAACAAGTCTTTTGCCGTTAACCAAAAAATCTGCCATTTTCTCCCTTGCCCTAGTGTAAATTAGTTGCACGGTAGGTCTTGACACGCCCATTCTTGCGGCGCACTCCTCCTGCATCAGCCCGCTATAATCGATAAGCCTAATGGTTTCGTACTCCTCGTAAGACATCACCACTTTTTCTTTTCCGCCGTTTACCGTGGTAAATTCCTCATAACTAGGCACGTTACATATACTTTTTTCAATCTTTGGTCTAGACATATTTTTCTCCTTAAAAATATAATACCACACTTAGTAAAATTTTTCAATAAAATAACTTCCTAGGCGAATTTTCCTATTGATTATAATAAGATTTAGTACTATAATTATACGTATGAATACGCTTAAAACAAGACAACACCAAATAATTAACATTGCAAAATGTATATTGTACACTTCGGTCAGCGGATTATTAGTTGGCTCGCTAGTGTCTGTTTTCAACTACCTTGCAAGGCTTGTTTCCAAAAACTCACAAATAGTTTACGGCTATATTAGGGAGAATTTGGCGTATTTGCCACTACTTATTTTGGGGCTTGTTTTACTTAGCCTTATTATGAGTTTCGTGCAAAAAAAAGTTCCTGAAACAAAAGGTAGCGGAATACCGCAAGTTAAAGGCGCAATAAAAGGCCTGCTTACTTTTAAGTGGCTAAGAGTACTTCTTGCCACCTTCTTTAACAGTATGATATCCTTCTTCGTCGGCTTATCGCTTGGCTCGGAAGGTCCTAGCGTTCAACTTGGTAGCACGGCGTCGGTTGGCGCAGGCAAACTGCTTGGCTCTAATCCGCATTGGGATAGATACCTTATCCGTGGCGGCGCAGCAGCAGGTATGGCAACCGCTTTTAACGCACCTATTACGGGCATAATTTTCAGCATAGAGGAAGCGCACGACCATTTTACGCCGCTTATCCTTATCGCAACGCTTTGCTCGGTAATGTCCGCTATGATTGTGTCTAACCTAATCAATACGGCGCTTGGCGTGGAGTCGATACTGTTTCAAATGAACATTCACGAAATAAGCATCAAGGAGATACACTTCCCTATTTTGCTTGGCATCGTTATCGGACTTAGCGGAATTATCTTCAACTTCCTTTTAATCCAAACCAAAAAACTTACCGACAAAATCAAAGTGCCCGACTGGGTAAAACTTGCCTTTGCTTTTCTCGTTATCGGAATTACCAACGTGTTTTTCTACAAAGGCGCAGGCTCAGGACACGGACTAATCCTAGATATATCTTCCGACCATTTTGCTTGGCAAACACTACTTTTGCTCCTTTTCGTTAAGGCGCTATTTACAATCTTGTCCTTCGACAGCGGAGCAACGGGCGGTATGTTCTTCCCTATGCTTACTATCGGCGCACTTATCGGCGGGCTGATGGCTGAGGGCTTTTTGAAAATGGGTATGAGCCGTGACGCATACAACACCATCGTTATTTGTAGTATGGCTGCATTTTTGGGCGCTGTATCAAGAACGCCGCTAACCGCAATACTGGCAATTATCGAAACGACTATGTTTAGGTCGGGCTTTATCGCACCGGTGTTCACGGTTTGCATTGCCTTTATCCTAATGGAATTATCGCAATCCACCGCCCTGTACGACCACTTGCTAAAACGCTACATTTCAAGAATGAACGAAAACAAAACCAGACAAACCGTCACCACCAACATCACGGTGGAGAAAAACTCGTTTGTGGACGGCAAGTTTATCAGGGATATTTTGTGGCCGCAGGACTCGTTTATCGTATACCTAATGCGTAACAAAATTCAAGTTCCGGTTCAAGGTCACACGCAACTGCAAGCAGGCGACGTACTTACCGTGCAAGCCACCACTTACAACCCAACCGAAATCACCGAGATTATCACCGACCTATGCACGAAGAAAAACACCCACTCTGTTTTCGCCAAACTGTTTAAGAAAAACCGTGCCGAGCACTAACTTGAAACCATACCTATAATACAAATAAAAACGAGCCACTCGGCTCGTTTATTTCGTTTTAATATTTCTAAACTTAATTATTATATCGTACTATTATTTTTTCTATTATATATTTATATATCTTTTATATATAACTATCCTTAATTTGACTTTCTATTTTGCTTTATTCTTTTTTATCGCCATCTTGCCCAAGCGTTCTTTTTAGGCTGTCCTCATAAGTGTAAATATTATATTTATTGTTAAAGGCATTAGACAAACTCTTGTCGTAAGTTTTGTTGCCAAACACTTTGTTGATAAATCCTATACACGAACAAAGTTTTAACATAGGGTTGAATAGCCCCGTGCTCCACAACTTTTTACCTTGCAAGGTTGCCATATCCTTAACCACCTTCCCGGTTGAAACGTACTCTGTGTTTTGCGGATAAAACACTCCACTTGCTTCGTTTTCAATCACTAGCCTAAAAAACTCGGCAAGGTTGCCCACGTAAATCATACTCCTCTCGTTTTTTATATTAGGGAAAAGCGGCAATTTGCGGCTCGCCTTAACAAGCAACGGGAAGTTGCCTTTGCAGTTTTCCCCGTAAACCATAGGAGTGCGTACTATTACCACCTTAAAATCGTCCGTTTCCATCTTCTGCAATTTTAGGTCAGCCTCTAATTTGCTATTGCCGTAAAAGTCAACGGGGGCATACTCTTCACCCGTCACAATGTTTTTGCTTTTACCAACTTTGCCGTCCGCTCCGTAGATAATCATACTGCTCATAAAAATAAACTGTTTAACGCCCTTTCCCTTTACGTAACTAGCCACCTCTATTGCTAAATCTCGGTTTATTTTGTAGTATTGCTCCTCCATTTTAGGATCGGCGCTAACGTGGGCTATTCCTGCTACGTGAAGTACCGCATCCACGCCGGAGTAGTCAATATCTTTCCAGTTACTGCCGATACTATCCACTTCCTCAACTTGCATTCCGCCGTTTACGTGCTCCATAAACTTAGTGCCTATGTAACTGTTTTTTCCTATAATCACCACTTTTTTCATTTACTTTTCCTCTTGGTTTCCAGCGGCGTTTTCGTTTTGCCCTGCGCTATCGCTTTCGGTAGGCTCGACAATATCTATGCTTTGTGCGTTTTCTTTATTTTCGGTTTCGTGAGCACCCTCCACTACACCGCTACCTTTAAGCACTTTAAGTATAGTTCCAAAAAAGCACTTACAGTCCATTAAAAAAGATAGTTTCTCCACGTACTCGCCGTCAAGTTTTGCTTTTACGGGGATTTCCAGTTCGTCCCTGCCGTTGATTTGCGCCCAACCCGTAAGCCCCGGGCGGACGTCGTTTGCGCCGTATTTGTCCCTTTCGTTAATTAGGTCGTCTTGATTGTAAAGTGCCGGACGAGGACCTATAATACTCATTTGACCAACGAAAATATTAAATATTTGCGGCAGTTCGTCAATAGAGGTTTTCCTCATAAATCTGCCCACCTTAGTAATATACGTGTCGGCATCTTGTAATAAGTGCGTCGGGCAATTCTTAGGAGCGTCAGTCCTCATACTCCTAAATTTAAGCATTTTAAAAAGTTTTTTGTTTTTGCCCACTCTTTCTTGCTTGAAAAATACAGGGCCATTGCTGGTGCATTTAATTATGATTGCAAAAATTAAAAACACGGGGCTAAGCAAAATAATTGCCATAAACGACAAAACTATATCTAATAATCTTTTAATACAATGTTTATACATATATCAACCTCTTGTGTAACTATAATATCACAATACTTATCACTTAGCAAATGCTTTATATCACCGTAAAATAACTTGTTTCTCAAAGCAACTATTCCTGATTTTGCCTAAATGTTTAACCGTTTTCACGCAATCGTTACGTACTTTTAAAAAATAAAACAGCCTGAACACATACTATTTACTATACTTCAAAAAAATAACGCTATGAGTTATTTGGTTAAAGCGTCGTCTTTTTATTTTGGATTAAGGCGCATTAAAAAAGAGTGGCATTGCCACCCTTTATATTATTTTCTATTTTTTTGGAAGTTCCAAGTGTCACGGCACATATCTTCAAGCGTACGTTTTGCCTCCCAACCGATAAACTCTTTTGCAAATTTAGGACTGCAATAGCAAGATGCGATATCGCCTGGTCTTCTTTCGATTATCTTGTATGGAAGTTCCTTCTTGCAAGCGATAGAAAATGCTTTTATCATATCTAACACGCTGTAACCAACGCCTGTTCCAAGGTTTACCGGGGTTGCGTCAAACTTCTCGATATTATTAAGCGCAGCAAGGTGACCTTCGGATAGGTCCATAACGTGTATATAATCCCTAACGCCTGTTCCGTCGTGCGTTTTGTAGTCGTTGCCAAACACTCTTACGTAAGGAAGTTCGCCAAACGCAACCTTTGCTACGTACGGCATTAAGTTGTTTGGAATACCCTTAGGGTCTTCGCCGATTAGTCCGCTTTCGTGTGCGCCGACAGGGTTAAAGTACCTAAGCAAAGCAATATGCCACGTTGCGTCCGCCTTATATACGTCTTTAAGGATATTTTCTATCATATATTTGGTTGCGCCGTAAGGGTTAGTTACGCCACCTACCTCGCACGTTTCGGTAAGAGGCAACACTTTTGGATCGCCGTAAACCGTAGCCGACGACGAGAACACCAAGTTTTTAACGTTGTGCTCGCTCATAACCTCTACAAGCGTCAAAGTCGAAATTAAGTTGTTTTGGTAATAAAGTAGCGGTTTTACGCAACTTTCACCCACCGCTTTTAAGCCGGCAAAATGGATTACCGCATATATATCGTTTTCGGTAAAGATTTTTTCAAGTAGCGCCTTGTCGCAAACGTCACCCTCTATAAAATCTATCTTTTTGCCCGTAATTTTTTCCACGTTTTTAACGTTGTCAATACTGCTGTTTACAAAGTTATCAATAGCGATAACGTCGTAACCTGCGTTTAGTAACACAACGTTCGTATGAGATGCAATATATCCTGCGCCTCCAGTAACTAATATCTTTTTCATAGCAACCTCCACCAATATTCTCTATCTTAATTTTATCACAAAACCGGTCTATTGCAACACTTTAATCTAATAACCGCAACTTATGAGATACCCTCCGCAATTTTGTTCGGACAATAAAGGCAATTTACACCATAATGCGCCCTATTAAAACAACTTCGGTTTTAGTTAAATTTAATAACCGCCGTTTCACGTTTTGGTTTTATATATTATATCATTTTATAATTAGAATATCAATATATTATAATGCTTACGATAGTTACTTCCGCTTAAATCCACCGACTACCGATTATTTCATCAATTTTTGCACCTCTTTCTCTTTCATACAATCTATTACGTGTCTTCCACTCCTCAATCAAAAAAATTTAGCCTAAATTCCCCTCTTCCTCGCTCACTATTTCTTGATACAACGCCCTATACTCTTCTTTCTTGCTTTCCAAATCCGATACTTCTATGCCCGCCAAAGATTTAATTATATCCTCAGCGATCTCTCCCATTCTTTTCTTAATCTCGGTATATCGATTATTTTTCATTATTATCTTTTCTTTCTCGTTTTTCGTTAGACTTTTGCCTTTAAAACATACTATTTCCATATATTACTCCTCAAATACTACAACGTTTCCATAATAACTATACATTTTTACTTCGATATTGTTATACCTTGCAAACGATATCGTTTCCGACGCTTTGTTTGCGTAGTTTAGCAATAACGCCGCATTATCCTGATATATGCCCATGATTAAAATATTTGGCGCAACGGTAATAGTCTTATCGAGTACGCCGTCTATATATATTTCCATTTTCCCGTAAGGACACCCTGACACCATAATGGTAGACTTGTCGGCATTAGTAAATTTCAACGAAAAATTAGAGGTATGGCTTACGAATTTTATTTTTTTGGCAATTTGTTTTATTTGGGTTTCGGGATCTACGCTAAACGCTAGTTCTTTTTTCTCTTCTCCTCCCACCTTGATTATCGTGCCGTCCTTCCCGTTAAATTTACCGTTATTTGCATCATTTTTCACCTGATTTGCTATTTCGACAGATTTGTTTCCCATAGCGATTAGATACGTTAAGGCGTCGTTTATTTCGTCCGCTTTAAGCGTAGACGTCGCATTTACTGATTTTTCCACTATATAAAAAGGATATTGTGGCATTAATGATTTTTTTATCAAATGCCCCGCTTTATCCCTTATAACCAACTGCACAAAAACTTTCCCAACGTTTTCAGTTATCTTGCCGCTAATCTTGACAGCCCCTGTAGAAGAACCGTCAAAACTAATTAGTTCACTTATAAACTTCTTCTTTTGAGGGCATAAAAATTCAAAAAAATATTGATAACTACCATCGTAATTATCAATATTTATTTCCTCGCTAATATTCCCATCGTTTTGAGGCACTCTCTTCGTCGTGAATATCAGCATATTCTCTTTGCTTTTATACTCCATATCGTATATCTCCTTTTTTCTTTACTTTACAATTAAAAAAGGAATTATACACCTTAATATGCCAACTATTTTTTTAATTCATTAACCTTATCAATAAACGTCCCCACGTCATTAAAATATTTAGCCAAACTTTTTATTTGTTCTTTTTCTAAATTATACCATTCTGTTTTCTCGAGTTTTTCAATAGTACTTGGATTAAACCTGTATTTTAGCACTTTTGCAGGCACCCCTCCTACTATAGCATAAGGTGGGACGTCCTTAACAACAACAGCGCCCATTCCAACAACCGCACCATTCCCAATGGTCACACCACCTTTTATGCTTACATTTGAACCTATCCATACATCGTTGCCAATAACAACGTTATAATCTTCGTCCACTCTATCAAACTCGTCAAATGTTGTCTTTTCTACATACTTATCAGCAAAATCATTATTAGTTGAATAAAAAAGCGGGTGAGAAGAAACATAATTTAGCGGGTGTTTTGCAGCAAATATATTCACATTACTACCTATACTGCAATATTTACCTACTTTTGTATAATAGAATTTACAATTACTACCAAAAAAACTTGCATATCCAACATTGCAATCCATAATATTGCAATTATTTAAAACTCCATTATTCCCTTCTAATATCGTCCCTACAATATTAACGTTCCGCCCAAATCTACACCCAAGTTTTTTATACTTTTTATGACATGTAATTCGTTTAATTCTATTTATAATTTTTTTAATTACTTTTTTCATAATTACCTCAAATCTTATAAGTGTTTTCTGCATCATTTATTTTAAACTTTATATATTTTTCAACTCTTATATTTATAAATAAACTATATATTAAAACAAGTATTGCTACTGCTAAAACTATTAGTATCCAGCCATAAACGTCTTTCAACAAAAATATTAGTATAAACTTTAAAGCAACTAATGCCGTCATAATTATAGCCTGCGTTTTCAAATGTCCTACACCATTTACAATCGTAGTTACAATGTTAGAATAAGCAAATGCAAAACCATAAAAAGCAAATATACTTGCGTAAGCCATATTGACGGTTATTGCCTCGTCACGAAGCCATATATTAATAATAAACTGACTACAGAATATTAGTATAAATTCGCATAGCGCAACTATTCCGATTAAACACTCCAACCTTCTAAATAGTTTTTTCAGCCATATAAAATCATTTTCCGCAAGTGCTCTTGTCACCATAGACCATAAAGGCGTAGTTGCAAGAGCAACTAACATAGGCGGCAACGAAAAAATCTTATAATAAATTTGATATTCCACAACGTTTTCCGGCAAATATAATGAAGTAATTAAAAATTCGTTTATAGCAACCATAAGCATACTAAGTATTTGACAATAGAAAAACATCCCGCCAAGCCCTACAACCTGTTTTGCCATTTCCTTAGAAAAATATTTAATATTAGGCAAACAATCACGCAATTTAGTTGCAAAGACTATAATGCCCGCAATAAGTAAAGGCAAAATAATGCAAGTTACGTGCGCAACGGATAAGTATACCAAATTCTTTTCTGCATCGCCACTATTAAACACCAAAATAAATATAAGTTGCAACACCGACGTAATCAATGCCAAAAAGTTGTTTACGGCTGATAATTGCATTGCATAGTTGATAGAATTTACAATATTAAATATAAATTGCAACATTATACCGCCAAAACAAATTACCATAGATATTGCTAACGTTTTTTGCGAAATTCCACCACTTATATTAAACACTGCTTGCCATGGAATAAAAGGTATTGCCACAAAACCTATAATAGAAAGGATACCGACTAATCCGCTTATCGCAACTAATCCGGACGAAATATATTTTTTCATAGATAATCTGTCGTTTTGACTGATAGCAACCACGAGTTTATTTCTTAGCCCGTTACCAATGCCTAAATCAAAACTTAGCATCCAAGATAAAACGGACAACATAGTAAACCAAACGCCCAAAACCGCCTGATTATTAAAATATTTTATGTACGCAGGCATAGTAAACAACGAAACCACCAACGCTCCGCCCTTTACTACGAATGCACCTATTGTATTTTTTAATACCACTTTATTTTTTACGTCTAACATTTTAGTCCCTTTGCTGCTGCTCTTCAATCTGTTTTATTTCTGTTATTTCACAAAGTCGTTCCGTTTTTTTATTATACATTTTTTCTTTATTTAGCATATAAAAAAACAATGCCCAACTTAATACATAAGAATAATTAGGTTCTTTATTCACTAATAAAAACGCCAACATAAACAACAAAACTTTACTTATCGCAGAGATATTCCTTGCGTTTTTTATTGCGTGCATCATCATTACCGTGTACGTTATTCCGCAGATACCATATCTTGAAAGCATTACGAACGCCGTTGCCGTGTCGTAGCAATCTAATTCCTTCATTAGTTCATATCCTTTTGCACGCCCCGTTCCAAACGCAAAGTACTGCGTAAAGTATTTTAAATTTTCCTGAACGGCAATTACACGAGGATTTTTTATTAGATTTTCTCTTAGTAGTTTTTGGAATACACGCACGTTTTCAAGATTAAGCCCGTATATTATTTTATCCAAAAATATAAAACATAACGTACCTATAAATAAAATAACTAATAGCGCAATTAAGATTTGTTTGTAATATTTATTATCCCTTTGCAACCTAGTAGAGAAAACGTACACGTACGCTATAGGTATTAAAACGTAACCTGCCGTAGATTTTGTAGACACAATACCAAACACTAATATAACGTTATATATTAAACTTTTCACAGAAAGCGCCTTTTGGTTTAGCAAAATAATTGCATAAACTAGCGCCGTAGAAAAAAGCCCCGGCTCCCAAAAAAAACCACAATTTCTAGGGGTAGCAGGCACGTAACTATACACAAGAATGCTATAATAAATCTTTCCTGATTGTATGTTTTGCAAAGGTTTACCATACTTTAGTACAAAATCTGTGCCAAAATAATACATAACTACGGCAATAATCGTAAAAACTACCATCACGTTTACGTACGTTTTTTTAAAGTCGTCCCAAGGAACAATCAAAGCAACCAAATACGCAAAACATAATGGCAACAACGTGCCAACATATCCGGTAAACGTTTCCGTTTTGTAGTTTACGATAAGCGTTAAAAAGAAAAATACTGAATAAACTATTAAATATTTGGTAGGCAAAAATTTCATCGATATTTTGCCGATATATAAACAATAAACACCGAAAATAGCCACCAACCCCAGTCTTAACCATTCCGTTGGCAGTTCCACGACAAGCAAATAACTACCACTAAAAATTAAAGTGGCAATTATTAAAAAATAATTCATAAGTTTACTTGTCTTTTTATCGCTTAACATAATTTATAATATTTTTCTCACCTGTTCTTTTGGCGTTTTATTTTGCAATACGAATTTCGTTTGATTATTAAAAATTTCTTCCCTTTTCGCATCGTCAAAGTTTAACACTTCTTCTAACTTTTCCACTAATGCTTCTATTGTATTATCTTTAGGATAATAAAAATAATCGTCATATTGTTTGTCGTAACCATCTAATTTATAACATACGATAGGCGTCCCCGACAAAAGATATTCCATCATTTTTGACGGAAAAGAATATTTTGTGTACTCCCCTACGTTTTGCCTTGGATTAACCAAAACGCTTGCCTCTTTTTGCAATTTATATATCTCGCTAGGTGGCAAGTTCCCCTTGTAAATTATCCTATTATCTTGGCTTGCTTTGGCTTTTATTTCCTCTTCGGTTGCCCCCTGCCCACATATTACAAGCCTGTAATTAGTATCTTTTAATAATTCAAAGGCGTTTACAAGATTCATTACGCCATACCTTCTAGTAAGCGTCCCCGTATATAATATACTTTTTCCCTCGATTGCATTTTTTTGGCAATATTCTCTTTTTTCAGTTTCGCTTGGGATAATTCCATCAATAACCACGTATTGTTCACCGCACACACCAAGCCACTCAGCCATTTTGTCCGTTAAAAATACGTATTTATCTACGTAATTTTTAGATTGCTCTAATTTCTTTTGGGCGATGCTGCGCAATACGTACCTTATATCTTTTTTTGTACTTTCAGACGTTAATATCGGCAAATCCGGAACTATCAATATAATTTTAAGATTACTAACCTTAGACTTTAGTTTTTTTATTACGTCTAAATAAGCCGTTTGTGGCGAATAAAACACCACCGTTACGTCATCGTCTATTGATTTGATTTTATTAAGCACCGCTTTATAAATGATATCTCTTTCTCTTACTAATTTATAGGCAAAAAGGTTACAGTATCCAACTTGACAAACTTTAATACCCTCCGCAACGTATGTACTAGATTTTACATTTAGGATTTTACTTCTTTTTGGGTAACTAGACAAAAAAGGCTTGCTCATCCCCTCTACGTCTACGTTATTATCACAAAATCCCCTAAGATAATTCCACTGCAACCTATCAGCAGCAAATTGGATACCCGCAGAGTTATTATCAATAACGTATTCTATTTCGTTAGGATTATAAAATCCACCTATAAACAAATATTTCATTCTTCGCTATTTAATCAAATTATTCATAAAAACGTTTATATCATCCTCAAAATTTTCTGCAACTAATTTGTTCATGTTAAACGCATTTTGCTTCATATCGTATCTCTCTTCTATCGACAACTTCAATATCTTTTCAAACACTTTCACAAATTCGTCCTCAGTACACTCAGACAACAAATATCCATTCTTACCATCAACAATATAATCTTTTATATCGCTTGTATCCGTTGCTATAACGGGTGTTCCCTGTGCAAAACTTTCGCTTAACTTTGTAGGAAATCCTGCATTAGTCTTTCTTTTAAATTCTCTAGGAATTAGCGAAAAGTCCGCCTTTGCTAACATTTCTTTGCATTTAATATTATCTATTTTACCATAGATATTAAATTTTTCTAATTCGGTTTCCGTAAAACGAGTTCTAAGGTCTTCAGTCGCAACACCGACTATATCTAAAGAAATATCCTGCAGAAAATCGTTTCGAAGTAATACTTTCATTACTATGTCCAACCTTTCTTTTATAAAATCCTTGCCGATATTTCCTGCGAATATCAATTTTACTTTGCCCGTATTTTTACAAATATTAGGTTTTAATTCTTCTTTTGGTTTCAAATTAGTTGTCGTCGGCAAAACAATAGTATTATTATTTTTTTTATACTTTCCCTCTAAATATTTACTAATTAAAATAAGATTTTTAATTCTTGGATAGATAAAATTCATTCTAATACTACTATCTATTTTTCTTACCAAATTTATTAGGTGCAAACTTTTCCCATAATCTTCATACTCCTCAATATCAACGATATACGGAATACTTTTCGATTTGGCAAATCTAATTAGTTTTTTTAATTTTATAGCCTTTACTCCATAAAATAATATTACTTTTTCCCCCTCAATTCCGTTTATAATATCAATCTCTCTTTTGCAGTCCACTAATTCCTTAATCCATTCTTTTTTAGAAATCGGATATTTATCAAAAAAACAAGTTACGCCATAAAACTCTTTTGCTACGTAATCTTCTTTTTGGTGTGGACTAAAATAATTTATAGAATAGCATTTATATCCATTTCTTATATAATTCTGTGCTAAAGATAAAATCCTTAGCGCACAAGCATTTCCATTAGGCATATACCCTTGACCGATAAATATTATGTTTCTCATTGCCTCTCCAAAAAAACTTTAATATTTTTATTATACTCTTTTTTGTTTTTCTTTGCTTGATACATCATCTTAATGCTCTCTAAATTTAACCTTTTTATGTACCAACTTAAATTTCTTTGATTTTTTCTAATACTTAATCTCTCTTGAATAATTCTTTCTCTTTTTGAAATATAATCATCCTTGCTTAGTTTAAGCAATTCCTCCCATTCCTCATTAAAAACTTTATCAACAAATATCAATTTAGTACCATCATCTTTAATGCCATATGTTTTATAAGTTATATCATTTTCATTATTTATATTTATTTCTAACAAACAAGTAGTATTGTTGTTTTCGGTCATTTTTACAAGCGGTTTGTCTGATTTTTTAGTATAAACATCATCAAAAAACATATTCCCTAAACTATACGCAATAACCGAATCTCCTTTTTCGATAATTGGCTGTAACACATGTGGATGATGCCCATGTACAATAAGTTTATTATGTTTTAAAAAATCATTTACAAGTATAATATCATTATAATTAGGGATATTTACATGTTCCTGTCCCCAATGAATTGACATTAAACTAATTAAGCCGTTTTTTTTATCTTCATCTAAATCATTTATTGCTTTGTTATAATTAAGAACGTTAATATATTCTTTATTTTCCTCACGTAAGCCTCTTGCATTTGTTGAAAAACAACAATATCCTCTAAACATAACGTTTTGAACTTGCAAATTAGGTTTCTCTCTTGTACCAAAATATTCGATTTTGCTTCTTTCTAACTCGTCTAAAGTATCTTTAAAACCCTCCTTGCCATAGTCAAACATATGGTTATTAGCAACGGTTACATGAGTAATCCCTATATCCTCTAATATTTTGATATTTCCTGGTGAACATTTCAAATATGCAGATTTCCCCCCAATAGTTTTTTTAGCATTGGTCATAGGCGTTTCTAAGTTTGCTAATACAATGTCATATTTGTTGGTTTGCAAAAACTCTTTTATAATCTCAAATCTTTCAATAACGTTAGGATTATTTTCTAGAGCATTTTTCCCAAACAAACCCATATCTCCAAAACACGCTATTTTCATACTTTTCTCCTATTTGTTCTTCTCTGGTAATTTAAATTTACTACCTAATTCAAAATCAAAACTATCGGGATTATACGAAAAATATCCTCCCCCATCAAAGAACGTGATTTCGCCAAACTTTATAACGTTGTTCTCATCATATAAGTCTACCCTACACTCCGGGAAGCCTTTTGAAATATTTTTTGCTACTTCTAATAATCGTTCAAAATTTTCAGGTCTTTTTTCATCGATTTTAGACGGCTTTTCATCACTTCTTGTCACGTCAAGTTTATTAAAGTTTTCGTCGTAAAAAGCAAAGTCAGCGCCTTCATCCAGTTTCCTATCATTTACAACGTAAAGTAAGCCAAACTCCCCGTTAAAACAAATGAATTTATAATCTGTAATACCCGTTTCTTTTTCCGCTTCAATATATTCGTCGATAATTATTCTGTGGCGAATTTTATCATAAACCCATTCTCTGCCGATATTTTTTTTATTTATATTCTTATTTTCGGCAAGCCATTTATTTAATTGTTTTTTCGTTTCCTCAATATCTAACTTCGATTTGTCTTTACATACAATTACTTCATGCCCACCGCTACCAACTGTATCCTTTAATACAAACTTATCGGGAAGCACTTCAAAGTTTATATCCTCTACGTTGTCAAAAACGCCATAGCAATTTACTAATAAATCACCATATCCAAGGCTTTCGATATATTCCCTAACGTCGTACTTATCTACGCATTTTTTCATTAGAGGATCACGATAATTAAGTTTGTACCAAATTAATTTCTCTGTAAAACGTTGAGGATTTTTCAAATTTGGCAAACGATTATTTTTAATAAAATACTCGGTTTGAAGCATAAGTTTATCCGGTACAAAACTTAGCGCCTGCAATATTTTAATTCTTGTTTCTTTATTCTTTATTATTTTCTTATAATTCATATGTTTTTTATAAATTTTCTTTATACCATTCTATTGCAAGTTTAATCCCGTCATTAAAACTAAACTCCGGCTCATACCCAAGCAATTTTTTTGCTTTGGAAATATCTGCATTGCTGTGCTTAATGTCACCTGCTCTATCAGGGCCAAAGTTTGGCTCTACGTTTATTCCTAGTGCCTTAGTAAGACCATAATAAATATCTATCAAATATTCTCTTCCTCCGTATGCAACGTTAAACGCTTCTCCTCCTGCTTCGTGAGGTGCAAGACACGCTTTAAGGTTTGCTTCTATTACGTTATCGATATACGTAAAATCTCTAGATTGTTTGCCGTCGCCGTTAATCGTAGGAACTTCTCCGTTTAATAACTGCTTTAAAAATTTAGGGATAACCGCAGCATACGCCCCATACGGATTTTGTCTTCTACCAAACACGTTAAAATACCTTAATCCATAAGTATCTAATCCATATAATTTATAATATAGTTTCCCATATTCTTCGCAAACTCTTTTGGTTAGAGCATACGGACTTAACAAGTTCCCCTCTCGTCCCTCTTTTTTAGGTAGGTTTGGTTCATCACCATACACCGAAGAACTAGAGGCATATACAAACTTTTTTACCCCGTTTCTTCTACTTGCCTCCATCATATTTAGTGTGCCACGAATATTATTTTCTTCGTAAAACAACGGCATTTCTATACTTCTAGGTACGCTTCCCCAAGCGGCTTGATTTAGGACGTAGTCCACCCCTTTCGTCGCCTCAAGACACACGTCAAAATCCTTTATATCACCTTTTATAAACGTGTAATTAGGATTATCTTTAAACAAATCGACGTTCTCTTGTTTACCGGTAGATAAGTCGTCTAGGCATTTTACTTTATACCCAAGTTCAAGTATTGCTTCGCATAGGTTAGAACCAATAAATCCGGCGCCGCCCGTTATTAAAAACACACTATCATTAGGAAAAACTAAATTTTTATATCCCATATTATAATCTCCAGTAATTATAGCCCAGTGCTTCCATTTCCTTTCTATCAAATATGCCCTTGATATCTACTAGGACTTTTGAAGTATTATTTTTTATCAACATTTTGTTTATATCTTCAACGTTGATATCCTTAAACCTTTCGTGTGCAACTGCAAATACTACGGCATTGCATTCTTTTACGTCTTTAATATCAACAAAATCAATACCATAAAGTCTTTTAGCCTCGTCCTTATCGGCAATCGGATCTGCAACAACCACATTTACTCCATATTCTTTAAGTTCCTTTACAATATCTATTACCTTTGTATTGCGTGTATCAGGGCAATTCTCTTTGAATGTAAAGCCTAATATTGCAACCTTACTATTTAACACGTTACAATTAGATTTTATAATCTTTTTAACTATATTCTCCGCCACGTATTTGCCCATATCGTCGTTAATTCTACGCCCGGCAAGTATTACTTGGCTATGATATCCTATTTGTTCTGCTCTATACGTCAAATAATACGGATCAACACCTATACAGTGTCCTCCTACAAGCCCGGGATAAAACTTTAAGAAGTTCCACTTAGTTCCTGCCGCTTTTAGCACAGCCATTGTATCAATGCCTAATTTGTTAAATATTATCGACAACTCGTTCATAAATGCAATGTTTATATCTCTTTGACTATTTTCAATTACCTTTGCGGCCTCTGCAACCATTATAGACTCCGCACGGTAAACGCCTGCCTCTATTACAAGTTCGTACACTTTTGCTATAATATCAAGAGTTTCTGCATCCATCCCGCTCACGATTTTTGTAATAGTTTCTAGCCTATGTACCTTGTCGCCGGGGTTAATTCTTTCAGGAGAGTATCCGATTTTAAAATCAACTCCGCATCTTAAATTTGATTCCTTCTCAAGAATAGGTACGCATACCTCTTCCGTAACGCCCGGATATACAGTAGATTCAAACACAACTATGCTTCCTTTTTCTAAATTCCTACCTAAGATATGGCAAGCCCCTTCCACCGGAGATAAGTCCGGGGTGTGATCGTTATTAACAGGCGTAGGTACTGCAACAATATGAAATTTTGCTTTTTTTAATTCTTTTTCGTCGCTAGTAAAACATACTTTCGTTGTTTTAATGGCATCATCACCTACCTCATTAGTAGGGTCAATGCCACTTTTATATAATTCAATCTTCGCTTTATTTAAATCGTAACCTATTACGTCGACTTTTTTAGCAAACGAGACCGCTATAGGCATACCTACGTATCCTAAACCTACCAAAGAAATTTTTTCTTTTCTTGCTACAATATCTTCATACAAATTCTTAAACATAGTTATTCCTCTAAGCATTTATAAATTATTTCACAGTATTTCTTTATTACTTCTTTTCTATCAAATTCTCTTTCTATTTTTTTCCTACCCTTTTTACCCATTTCTTCCAATTCGTCAATAGGAGTGTTTAGGCATTTTATAATAGCATCTAACAAACTGTCTTTTGATTGCTTATCGCAAGCAAATCCTGTAATATTCGGTTCAAACGTTTCGATACAACCGGGTATATTAGTAGTTATTACGGGTCTTCCTGTAGCGCTTGCTTCAAGTAATGCGTTATTCAATCCTTCGTGATATGACGGCACTACCACCACGTTGCTTTTCCTAATATATTCTCTCGTATCGTCAACTTTACCGTAATATTTTAGCAAATCTCTTTCCTGTAATTCGTTAATTTTTGAAGAGTATTGCTCTTCTTTTATTTCTCCGAGGAACTCGAATTTTATTTTTTTGTCATTGATTTTTTCTATTGCGTACAATAATTCCTCAATCCCTTTTTCTCGCATTATTCTCCCAATAAATAAAAACGTAAAGTTCTCGTTTTTAGGGTATTCTAAATATTTAAAACGCTCTAAGTCTACTCCCGAACCGTTTACCCTTACAATCTGACTGTTTTTAATGATTTTATTCTCCAAAAACACGTTCATATTATCGTCGTTTTGGAAGAACACGTATTTTGCTTTTTTGAAAGCGAATCTATACATATTCACCACTAAAAACTTCATAAACTTGCCGCTTTGGAATGCAGTTCCTAACCCTGTTATCGTTGCAATAAAAGGTATTTTGTTTTTCCTTGCCGCCCAGCCTCCGTATATGCAAGGCTTGATAGTATAAGCAATAACGACGTCAGGCTTTATCTTACGCATAATTTTGTCGTACTTTTTGAACACGCTAAAATCCTTTATAGGATTCGTACCTCTTCTTTCCATAGGCACAACTATTACTTTTACGCCAAGTTCCTCAAGTTTGTAGTTGCCTTCGTCTTCGATTACGCATGCAAAAACCTCGTTGCCGTCATTAACGAGTTTTGCCATTAAATCTCTTCTATAATTGTACAAAGCAAACCAGTCGTTTGCTAAAAAAATAATTTTGCTCATCAACCCTTTTTAAAATAATCCTAGTATTTTCTCCACACCATTTTGTTTACTACGCCAACGTAACTTTGGATAAGTTTTACCACCTTCGTAGATACGTTTTCGTCGGTATAGTTAGGAACAGGAATACCGTAATCTCCGTTTTTGTTCATCTCCACGGCTGTATCCACCGCTTGTAACACTTGCTCCGTGGTAATGCCCGCCAAAATAAAGTTGCCTTTGTCAAGCGCCTCAGGACGCTCGGTCGAAGTACGAATACATACCGCAGGGAACGGATTACCCACCGACAAGAAGAAACTGCTTTCCTCCGGAAGCGTACCGCTATCGCTAACTACGGCAAACGCATTCATTTGCAAATTGTTGTAGTCATGGAAGCCTAGCGGCTTGTGTTTAATCACCCTTTCGTCAAACTTAAAGCCCCTCTTTTCTATAAACTTTGCACTTCTTGGGTGGCAAGAATATAGTATCGGCATATCGTATTTTTCAGCCATTGCGTTTATAGAGTTCATCAAATTGAAGAAGTTTTCCTCGGTATCGATATTTTCCTCACGGTGAGCGGACAAAAGAATATACCTGCCTTTTTCAAGCCCCAACTTTTTTAATATATCGCTTTTTTTAATTTGTTCAAGGTTAGCGTGCAATACCTCCGCCATAGGAGAGCCCGTAACGTAGGTTCTTTCCTTTGCCGTACCCTCGTAGTTTAAGTACCTTCTAGCGTGCTCTGAATAGCACATATTTACGTCTGCAATATGGTCCACTATCCTGCGGTTAGTTTCCTCAGGCAAGCACTCGTCAAAGCACCTATTTCCTGCTTCCATATGGAAGATAGGAATATGCAAACGCTTAGCGCTGATAGCCGACAAACAAGAGTTGGTATCGCCCAAAATAAGCAAAGCATCGGGTTTTTCCTTCACCATTAGGCTGTACGACTTTGCAATAATATTGCCTATTGTATCCCCTAGGTTTTCGCCCACGGCGTCAAGATAGAAGTTAGGAGCACGTAGCCCTAAATCCTCAAAAAACACTTGGTTTAACTCGTAATCGTAATTTTGCCCGGTGTGAACAAGTATTTGGTCAAAATACTTATCGCATTTTTTTATCACCGCAGCAAGCCTAATAATCTCAGGTCTCGTGCCTACAATCGTCATTAGTTTTAGTTTACTCATTCTCTTTTCCTACCTTTAAAAAGTACGTATCCGGTTTTTCCGGGTTAAATATCTCGTTGCACCACATAATAGTTACCATATCGGTATCGCCCAAATTCTCTATATTGTGCGTGTACCCGCAAGGAATATCCACCACTTCTAGTTTGTCGCCGCTTACAAAGTACTCTTGCACTTTGTCATCGTCCACTTTCCTAAACCTAATCACACCCTTACCGCTAACCACCAAAAATTTCTCGTTTTTTGTGTGATGCCAATGCTCGCCTTTTACGATATGCGGCTTGCTAACGTTCACGCTTACTTGCCCGTTGTTAATCGTGTGCAAAAACTCGGTGAAACTACCCCTATAATCCTCGTGCATAGTTAGTGGATAACTAAACTTGCCCTCAGGCAAATAACTTAGATAAGTAGAGTACAACTTTTTAACAAACTCGTCGCTCATATCGGCAACGGTCAAATCTTCCCTACTCTTTTTAAAACTATTAAGCAGGCTAACGATACGCCCAAGGGTTGCCTTATATTCAACGTCAACTTTACAGTAGCCGTCAACCACTTTTACCTCGCCGTTTATTGCGCTTATAAAATTCCTTACGACGTCGTCAACGTACACCAAAGTAAGTTCGGTAGCCTCGTTGTTTACCGTTATAGGTAAGTCGTTTGCTATATTATTGCAAAACGTTGCAACTGCGCTGTTATAGTTTGGCTTGCACCACTTTCCAAACACGTTTGGCAAACGGTAAACGTAGGTCTTTACGTCATTTTCCTTGCCGTAATTTAGGATATAATCCTCGCCTGCCTTTTTGCTTTTGCCATAGTCGTTATCAAGCACCGCTTGTATGCTACTGCTCATAAGGATAGGCGCTTTGTTGCCGTATTCCTTTAATGCGCTGATTAAAATAGTGGTAAAACCAAAATTTCCGGCCATAAAATCGGCAGGCTTTTCAGGTCTATTTACGCCGGCAAGATGAATAACGAAGTCGCACTCCTTACAGAACCTTCTAAACTCCCCGTACGGAGTATCAAGGTCGCACTCAAACACCTCTACGTCCTCTAAAAACGGATAAAGTGTGCATTTGCCTTCCTTTACGTTATTAAGTTCTCGGCAAAGGTTTTTACCAACGAAACCCTTTGCCCCCGTAACCAAAATCTTCATTATTTTTCTAGTCCCATTTCCTTAAGTCTATCTTGAATGTATGATAGGCTGTGGATTTTTTCCATTGTTTGCTCCACGTTAAGTAATTCCGTGTTATTAGAGTTAAACTCCGATAGTTTCGTCCTTGTGGTGTCGCCCTCTTTAAAGTATTTGTCGTAGTTTAAGTCACGCTTATCGCAAGGCACACGGTAGAAGTTGCCAAGGTCGAACGCTCTTGCGCACTCTTCGTTAGTTAGCAAAGTTTCGTACATTTTTTCGCCGTGACGAATACCGATAACCCTGATATCTTCTTCCTTTCCTTTAAACAGCCTCATTACTGCTTTCGCTTGAGTATCGATAGTGCAAGCAGGTGCTTTTTGAACGAGGATATCACCGCTCTCGCCGTGCTCGAAGGCAAAAAGTACAAGGTCCACCGCTTCCTCAAGGCTCATAATAAATCTAGTCATAGAAGGCTCGGTTATGGTGATTTTTTCGCCCTTTTCAATTTGGTCTATCCATAGTGGAATAACAGAGCCACGGCTACACATAACGTTGCCGTATCTCGTGCAGCAAATAGCGGTCTTTTCAGGGCTAACCGTCCTTGACTTTGCAACGATAACCTTTTCCATCATTGCCTTAGAAGTACCCATTGCGTTTATCGGGTAAGCCGCCTTATCGGTAGACAAACATATTACTTTTTTAACGCCCTCTTCGATTGCTGCGGTAAGCACGTTTTCAGTACCAAGCACGTTCGTTTTAACCGCTTCTATCGGGAAAAATTCGCAACTGGGCACTTGTTTAAGCGCTGCTGCGTGGAAAATATAATCAACGCCGTGAATTGCGTTTTTAATGCTTTGAATATCCCTAACGTCGCCGATATAGAATTTAATCTTGCCCGAAGCCTCCGAGAATTTTGCTTGATATTCGTGCCTCATATCGTCTTGCTTTTTCTCATCTCTGCTGAATATTCTGATTTCCTTTATGTCGGTATCCAAAAATCTGTTTAATACAGTGTTACCAAAACTACCCGTGCCACCCGTTATCATTAACGTTTTATCCTTAAAAATACTCATTTTAACCTCTTGTAAAGTATATTATTCTAGTTTCTATTATACACTAATATATAAATTATATCAATAATAATAAAACTCAATAGCGATTTATTTATATATTATAAATGGCTTATTCTATGTTTTTGATAGATTTTCCCCCTAAAAACACGTGCAAATATTCCGTATAAATCAAAAAGCGCCCCTTAAAAGAGGCGCTTTTATCTTTTAATTATTCCGTTTTCGTTTCATTCTCGTCCGATTTTTCCTTACTATCGGTTTCTTCGTTTTCCTTTTGCGGTTTTTCTATATTTTCGCTCTCTCTTTCCTCAAAAGGCTGTCCGTTTGTCGTTTCTTCAACAAATATTTCGTCAGATTGCTCTTGCATCTCGCTTTTTTCGGTAATTTCAAGAGGCTTATCATTCGGTTTCTTTTTTAAACGGTTTTTTATTTGTTTTATAAATTCTTTTAGATTTATTCCTTTTCCTACAACCCCTTGTATAATATTTACACATACGTTCCTTGTCTTTTTAAAGAAAAACGGAGCAATAAAACACACGAAAAATTCCGATACAACCGTCGCTATTGCCGCACCCGAGGTTTGTAAAACGGGGATTAAAGCATAATTCATTATCACGTTTACCACTACTGTAAGAAATGCAAAAACGGCAAAGTATTTTTGCTTGTTTTCGCACACAAATTGTATTCCTCTTGCCACTCCAAGATACGAAAACACCCCCGCCCAAGTCAAAATTAAAGTAGGAATTATTGCCGGTTTATACGACTCGCCATAGGCATACTTTATCAAAAACGGCGAGATAACGTCTATACAAGTAGACGCCATTACCCCCAGCCAAAATACGACAAAATACATCTGTTTAAGTCTGGTTTTATATACTTTACTTTCAGTTCCCTCGTTATGAACCGCTTCGTATATAAGCGGAGCAAACGACGTAATAAAAGCACTTACCACAAAGCACCACACCATAGCAATTGAATGAGCAACGTTGTAATAACCAACCGCATCGGTAGACGTTAGCATTTCTTTAAGCATAATCTTGTCCAAAGACGCATAAAGAACACTAATAGTCCCTGCAAATACAAATGGCACGCTTTGTTTTAATATGCTCTTTGCAACCGTTTTAGAAAACCGTATTTTAGGCCCTTTGCGAACCTTATAAGATATTAACATTGCCGTCGCTATTACAAAATAATCCAACGTATTAGCCAAAGCAAACAATTCTACAGAGGCTTTTAAAATCAATAGTACGATTTTATAAACCTGCACGATTACGTAAGCGCACAAAGTAATTATGGTTGGCACTTTGGATTCTAGTTTTGATTGATAATAATAGTTGATATTATCCGAAAACTGTAACACTAAGCCAAATCCTTGCAACATAGCGCATACGTACATAACGGTGTTGCCAACGTTACACGCAATGATAGTAACGTTTATAAGCACGTAAGCAATAAGCGAGGAAATAATTTGTAGCACCATTGCCGTACCTACAATCGTTCCCTCGTCGCCTTTGTTTTTTACAATTTCCTTAACAATAAAATTGCCTAACCCAAGATTAGCAAAAGCAGTAAACATTATTACTATGCTAGTAACGTACCCTAATATTCCATAATTACTAGGACCAAGATAACTTGCAGTAAAAACGCCCACTACAAAACTTATTAAGTATTGAATTATCTTTCCGCTGATTATCCAAGCAGTATTTTTCAAAAATCGTTTGTTCATTTTAATCCAACTTCTTTTTCTCTTTTGCGGGCACTCCGGCAAGTAATACGTTATCGTTTGATGATTTTATAACAACCGAGCCTGCGGCAATAACGTTGCCTTTCCCTATATTTGTATCGTTTAAAATAGTAGTACGAACGCCTATCCACGTACCTTCGCCAACAGTAATATTAGTAATTCTTCCTTCACCTGCTCGCCTTGAGTTATCTCCTATTTGATGCCCGCCGGTATTTATTATTACGTTAGGTGCAATATCACAATTATCCCCTATAATAATTTTGCCATTGCCTTGTGCTTCAAAATCCTTTCCTATCCAGCAATTAGCACCTATTTCTAAATCTGCAGTTATAAAGACAGGCCCTACTATTTTCGTATTATCACCGATTTTATAACCACCACGTCTTAATGCTTTTAGTTTTCTATCAAAGCATCTTGTTCCTACACATTTTTTATTTACCAACCAAAAAGCATATTTTCTATTTACTATTTTTATTTTATTTTTGATTTTTCTTACCAGTTTCATACTTTAACACAACCTGTTCTTCGCAAGATTTGTCACTATTTTTCATCTATCCAAAAATTATCTAATATTTCTGCCTTAGAACATACTCCGTCCGATATCTCTACGTCTTTTTTGTTTATTAGTTTATCATATAACGTAAGCAATTTTTTTGCCGCATTATCGGGATTCCATTCTTTAATTATCGTATTATAAGCATTTATTGATATTTTTTCACGTAACGTTTCGTCATCTATTAGTGCTTCCACTTGCTTAGTTAATTTAGATTTATCGCTATTTAAATATATCATTCCGTTTTCACCATCTTTAATCAAAAAAGGTACTGAGCCTATCGCATGGTTTGCAACAACCGCACAGGCACTATTCATAGCCTCGTTTAAAACAACGCCCCAACCTTCGTTAAAGTCGCTGGTAAATATAAAGATGTTAGACTTATGCATATATTCTCTTACTTTTTCATTCGGCATAGCCCCTAACAAGCGTACTTGGTTTTGCAAATCTAATTCTTCTATTTTTCCCCTTATTTCTTCAAGTTTTTCGCCAACTCCTATCATATTTAGTTCAAAGTTATAGCCGTCTTCTTTCAGTTGTTTTGCAAGCATAACGGCATCTTCAGGGTGTTTCCAGTCCAAAAATCTTGCAACCCACAAAATTTTTATTACATTATTGTCTTTTTTACATTTTAAAAGTTCTTTCACGTCGTTTTCCTGAACTTTTGGGAAATACCCCCATTTATAGCATTTACCTTTAAAGTTATTATAAAGACTACAATCATAAGCAGTATATCCGCTTGCACATAACATATAAACGTTAAAATAATGAAAGTATTTTTTTCGTAACAAATTACTTACGTACCTAGGAAAAGTTTTAAACTTTTGCATATCTCCGTCATAAGACTTGTACCATCTTTCGCTGTACAAAAACACCGGCTTATTTTTTAGCACGCTTTTCCTTATATACTTTATAGGGAAACTTCCTATTATCACTAAGTCTGCGTCTTGAATTAATTTTTTAGCCTCTTTTCTTTGGCTTTCATCATAAAACTTTATTACCCATTCGTACTTGTCGTTCATATCTTCCCACCCACCATCTTTTCTTTCCTGAGAAATGGTTTCGCAGGCAATAAACTTATAGTCAACGCCTAAGTTTAACATTGCCTTGGAAAAATATAATTGATGATGATTCATATAATTCGAACAAAATACTACTTTCATTTTATCTCCCTTTTTTATAATCTTTTCTCCTTTCCTGTTTGCAAAGCGCTTGCTTTACTTCGATTCGTTTTCGTTGAAAAACATTTACCTTTTCTCGTTCCTTGTTCGGTGCATTTAATTAGAAGAGGTACGTAACAAAATGCAACGTAACCTATCAACGTGGATACTTGTAACGGATTAGTTATTGCCTCCATAATAAAAAGAGCAAACACTATTAACATGGAATTTTTTCCTCTTCTTGTTTCAAGCGATTTATATTGATAATAAAATGCACTTAAATATATGCAATAATACGGTATTGCCAGTAGCCCGTACAAACCTAATGCGTCAACTATTCCGCTATGCCCACCGTATACTTTTGGTAATCCGATTAACCCTGTTAGCGGATTTTTTAAAAACGCATTAAAACTTTGTTGCATAAGTTTTACCCTTTCTAACTCTAAAAACTTACCGTTAAACAGCGCATCGTATAACTGTACCAACCTTACGTACATTGCTTGGTCTTTGGGGGCTGTTTTGATTGCATACTGCAACGCAAACGGTAAGCACACCAAGGCTAAACAGGTAACAAACCCAAGCGCCAGTATCCTTAGTCTCGGCTCTTTTTCTCCTATTAAAAACACGCCTAACCCTATACTCGCCAAGGCAATCGCCAAAGCCGTGGTATAGTTCGCCCTTAATATAACTATCACCATTAAAGCAATCATACTTAATGCGGATAATATTATTATAGGTTTTTGCTTTTTACTAATCAAAAACAAACAGACTACAAATAGAAACGGCATTGCATAAATATACCCGAATCCACCTATCCCGCGTTTCATAAAAAATGCGTTTATTTCGTTTTCCGATGCTAACCACCTTGAAGCGTTAGGCCATTTTTTCAAACCGATTGCCGTAGCAATATAACTTATTGCTAATAGCATTGTAATCATTACTATTAGATATTGTATTTGCCTTTTTTTAAAGTTATCGGTATAAAACAACCCCATAAACATATAAAAGAAAACAAAAACGCCACCTCTATAAAACGTATCTAAAAACGTTGCGCTATTCGATAATACGAAATCACCGTAAAGCGTAAAAATATAAATAGCAAAACATATAATAAACGTACGTCTTTTTTTAATCCAACACGGATTAATTAGCGTCGCCGTAATAAACCATATTGCAAAGGAAAAATAATACATTATTGCCTTTGCGTATAATTTTAAAAACGACAGCGTAGTAAAAAGCGAACAAAGACCGAAACTTAATAAATTTATAACGATAAATAGCATATACCATTTTTTAGCATACGTATTCTCAACGTTATTTTCAATAAATGCGTTTTTTAATCGCTTGTACGTAGGAATTTCATTTATCCCGCTTGCCATAATCTACTTCTCCAATCAAAATACCGCTTTTTTAGTCGTATTTTAATATACTTTTTTATTTATTCGCTTTCTTATACTTTCGATATTTATTACAAATATAATCGTTTGTAATTTTCCACCATCGTTTCTTTAGAATACTTATCTCTAACTACCTTTATATTTTTCTCTGCATTTTTCGATAAATCAACTGCTTTATCAAGTGCTTCCGCCATACTTAAATAGTCGCCCCTATCTACAACAACCGAATTATCTTTATTCAGCATTTCCGTTGCTCCCCCCGTTTTATAACATACGATAGGACAACCGCACGCAAGCGCCTCTATATTTGTAGTCGGAAACGTATCTTCGTAGGTCGGGTTAATAAACACGGCGGCTTTCGTATATAATTCCGCTAATTCCGTTTGATTATTAGTCCTTTTAATAGCAACTGCGCCTTTCTCTTCAAGTTCCTGTTTCTGATTATCGTCTACGCCTACTACGACAAGTTGATACTTATTAGGTAGCACGCCCAAAATTTTTATTAGGTCGTTATATCCTTTCTTTTCACTCCATACGCTTGCAACTGATAGTACCGCTTGTTTTTGGCTATCGATTATACCGTCAAATACGCCGCTTGCCGTTGGCTTAAAAACGTCAAGATTTATGCCGTTATTTATAACTTTAATCGGATATTCCCCCAAAAACGATTGCTCTACTAAGCCTGCAAGCCACTTGCTTGGGCAAATAACTGTCATGTCCTTAACCCCGGTAAAAGCCTCTTTTTTTATCTTATACAACTTCCCCGTCACGTTCACACCGGTGAGTATACCTGCAGATTTAAGGTGCGGACATTTTTTGCAATCCGTCCTCCATTTCTTGCAGTCGTTATAATCAAAATGCGAACAGCCACCCGTAAACGCCCAGCAATCGTGAAGCGTCCATATTACCCTAACGTTTTCTTTTTTTATATATTTAAACAGTAGCCTGTAGTTAAGTGCGTAACTATGAATGTTGTGTAAGTGCAATACGTCGGGCTTAAACTTTTTCAGTTCTTTTATTAGCCGTTTAGTCTCAAAATAATCGCCAAACTCGTCCAAGCCAAGATACATAGCCAAAAACTTGTGTACTCTGTACTGATTTCGTGAATGTATCGGTTTTATTTGAGGATTTTGAGTATATTTTAAACTAACGAAGGCTACTTTTTCGTCGCTTTCTTGAAGGCAGGAAAAAATATCTAATATTATTTTGCCAGTGCTTCCGTTATCGCAAATATTAACGTGCGCTATCCTCATTTCCCCTCCAAAAATTCAATCAATCTTAGCGTTTGTGCTTTTGAATTTTTTTCATTTAGTATAAATTGCTTACCAAGTTGTGCTTTTTTAACACACTCTTCGTTATTATCGTACAAAACGTTTTCAAAATCCTTTGCCATTAGTTCTGAGTCTTCGCCTGTAAAGTAATTTAAATACTTGTCGTATTCTTCAGGGATACCTGCCAACCTATGCATCAATACGGGCTTTCCGCTAGCCATATATTCCATAGTTTTGGACGGGAAACTGTATTTTACAAACTCCTCGTTATTCGGTCTTGGATTTACAAGCAAATCCGCACTTCTTTGGAATTTCAACGCTTGTTCCCTAGTAACGTACCCAAAAAACTTAATCCTGTTATTTTCTTTTGCCTCCTGCTCTATCTTGCTAACGTCATCGTATCCTCCGCAAATCCACAATTCTACGTCGGTTTTGTCAATCTTTTTAAACGCTTGCAAAACGTCGTATATACCGTATTTTGGATTTAAAGAGCCCGTGTACAATATTACCTTATTTTCACAATCCACCCTCTCGTGCTTATTGTTGTTTTCGTCTAGGTTAGAATAAATTCCTTCCATAATCATATAGTTATCGCTAACCCCAAGCGGCTCTTTCATTTGCTCGGTTAAAAATACGAACTTGTCCGCCTTTTTTAATAAAGACAATAGTTTTTTGCCTTGTAAAAGCACGTATCGTCTTAATAAAAACTTGGTTGGCAATATCCCAAACTCTCCCGGCATATCGGTAATAATCGGGCATACCGTAACGTTAGGAAACTTCTTTTTAATTTTTGCCAGCGCCCTCAAATAAGGCTCGTACACGTTGTAAGTTATAATTGTAATCTTTTCATTAGGGTTTTGCTTTATATATTTTTTGATCTCCTTGTACGTAGCAATTTCACGCCCTATTTGTTTTAGTACGTGCACGTTTACGCAAGGAATGGTTTTGCCTATAACCTTCTCGTTATATACAAACGGACTTCCTTTTAAAAACAACTCGTCGTAGTATTTTTTGTATGTACCGAAATTGTAAGAATTGATTAAGTATAAATCGTCTAATTTGCCGTTTTCCTCTAATCCGTCCAATATTGCGTATTGAAAAGTAGTAGACGCATTCAACATATTACACTTAACCTTTTTTTTATAATATTCTTCTTTTTCTCTTTCGTACGTTAACGATAAAAAAATTATTTTCATTAGTCGCCCTTTTTATTTAAAAGTTCTGCTTTACCAAATATACAAACTATTTTTCTAGTACTTTATTAGCAAAGTACAAATCGTGTATTGCTATTCCTATATTGTACACAAGGATTCTTTCCTCGTCGTTTTCCCTTCCCTTAACTTTACCGTTTATAACGTCGCATACTTCGTTGAAGTTTTTGAACTCGTTAAAGTACTTAAACCCTTTGATATGGTCGTAATCATCACCGAATACTTTATCAAACACACGGTCGCAATTTTGAAATCCTAGAGTATGGATAGGTATAATAGTACAGCCTTTTTTGTAATTTTCTACGTCGGTAAAATCACTATCGGCATACGTTACGCCCGACACTATTACGTCGCTATCGTGCATCAAGTCGTAATTATTATCCACAATCTCAAACGTACAGTTAGCATTCTCCTTAAACTTTTCTACAAACTCCTCTGCATCATTTTGGAATTTTAGTAGTTTTACCTTTAACTGTCTATCCCCGATTTTTTCTAATAACACTCTAAACGCCATTGTAGTTACGTTGCCAAGCCCTACCAACGCTATCGTTTCAAAGTTTTTTCTTGCAAAAGTCAGTATGGAATGCGCCGCCACCGCACCTGTTCTTAGCGTCGTAATATATTCGCCGTCTAAAATTGCTTTTAAATCGCCGCTTGCAAGGTCGTAAACCAAAATATTACTTTTTAGGCTTGGATTATTTTGCGGATATCTATTCACGATTTTAACTCCGGCAATATTGTATTTTGGAATAATACACGGCATATAATTATAAAAGATATGCCCTTCTAATTTCAAACTGGTTTTAGCAGGAAGTATCGTCTCTTTTTTGTTTTTTATAACGTCGTTTGCAAAATCATATCCGTCTTTTACGCTTATCTTTTTTTGTATTTCTTCGTTTGTTAAATAAATCATTTACAAAGTTCCTCTTTAATCGCTTTTATAAACGCATCGTTATCTTTATCGTCTCTAATTGCCACTCTAATAAAGTTTTTGCCCGTAAAATAGTTTTTAGTGGACAAATCTTTTACTAAAACGTTGTACTTATCTAGCATTTTAATGCAGAATTTATACGAGTTCGTCTTTCCTAAATCTATCATTATAAAGTTTGCCTGCGACGGATAAACCTTTATCGACTTTATAGTATTTAACTCTTTTACAAACCTATTCCTTTCGTAAGCAATACTATCGCAAGCCCTTTCGTAACTACTAGCAAATAGGTTGTATATTTGAAGGTAGTACTCAGCAAAACTATTGATATTCCACACCTGCATTAAATCTCTTAGTCCTTTTAAAACTTGTTGATTTGCCGAGGCAAGCACGCCAAGTCTTAGCCCCGGTACGCCGTACGACTTACTAATACTTTTAATTACAATTAGGTTTGGATTGCTCGCTAATATATCGTTATCTAGCAAGGTATACCTTTTCTCTTTATCGGCAAAATCAATAAACGATTCGTCTATTACGACTGTAGTATTAAATTCCCTTGCTCTTTCACATAACGCAAGCACTTGCTCTTTAGTTAATAGGTCGCCGCCGGGATTATCCGGGCTAACTATACACATATAGTCCACCTTTTCTATTAAATTCATCAAGTAGTCCACGTTGTGCTTGTAGTCAAACTGCGAATTATCTATCTTTATAAGTTCGCAATTTCTAAAACAACGCACGTACTCGTTAAACGTAGGTAAACTCACCGCTACCTTACCCGTTACGTACGAACCTAATGCGTTTATTAGTTCGGCAGCACCGTTGCCAACCAAAATGCGACTGTCCTCAACGCCGAAAATCCTCTCAGCGTTTAAATTTTGGATATTTAGCCCCGACGGATACTGCGTAAGCAATATCGGAAACTCGTTTTGCATTTTCTCTACCATTCGCTTAGGCGGAAAATAAGGATTTACAAGGTAACAAAAATCTAACATTTTGTTATATCTCCAGTATCCGCCGAATTTTGACGTTATATTTTTGTATTTTGCCTCGCCGGAACTAAACATTACCGTTGCAATATCAAGGTCCTGTGCATCGTCTATTTCGTACCAAGGCAAATCCCCCATATAGTAGGCTTTTAACGAGGTTTTAGACAAGTGTGATATTACCTTCAATACTGTTTCATAGTAACTATTTAGCCCGTACGCTTTCATATACGCTTCTAAAAACGGGATATAGGTAGAACGTGAAAACTCCTTAGATAGTTTATAAATATTTACGGTTTTGTAGTAACTTTCAGATAATCTTAAATCCATATCGACTTTTTCGATAAATTGAGTTATATTTCTATTTTCGTCACACGTAACTACCGTGCCGTCCATCCAAGACTCGTACTTTGCTACGACGGCTAAGTCCTTATCCTCGCATTCGACCACTCTTTTTATAATACTACTATCGTAGATTAAGTCCGACTCCAAAAGTATTGTGTCGTCTTGTTCAAGGTACTCTTTTGCCATATAAAAAGAGTAAATATTATTGCTGGTTGCGTAATCTTTGTTGTTTATAAACTCAAACTTGACCTTACTACTAGCATAGTTATCAAGTATGTAATTTTTTAGATTTTCTCCCTTATATCCTATTACTAGAATAAACTTCTCGATACCCGCTTCTTCAACTGCTTGTATCGTTCTATCAATTAGTTTTTTACCGGCAACTTCCACCATACATTTAGTGTTATTTCCGGTATATTTTCCTAGTCTTTTTCCCATGCCTGCTGCTAACATTAATGCCTGCATATCTATTACCTCATATAATTAAATTTTTATTTCTAACGGTGCGTGCAAAGGTGCTTGTTTTTCTTTTGGAGGCGGCGTCATATAATCCCCGTAAACTTGCGTCAAGTTCTTATCGTACTCGGTCATAAGACGAATAGTAGTATCCTCAAACTTGTGCATAACTCCCTCGCCGTACCATTCTTTCGGGCAATGACAAGCCGTAATGTTACCATAAATAACCGTCATATCACCTTTCTTTACGTCCGTAACTATTTTTTTAAATTTTCTTACGTAATATTTTTTGTCATGCATATTGCCTAACGTAACCGTTTTTCTCAAAATATGCTTATACGTTGGCTCTGCCAAAACAAGCCCTTTCGATAATCTTACTCTAAGTATTTTCAACTTTTTGTCTATTTTTTTTATTTCTTTCTCGTCGATAGGCGCATAATCTATCGGGAAAATATCTATATACACTCCGTGATTTATATCTAATTTTTGCGAGTTATACTCTAAAAATACCGTATCGGTTTTCCTTACTTTTGCAAAAACCACATTGTAATTAGGCTCGGTTTCAACGTCCTGAATAAAGTAATTTTTCGGCAAGTACTGTTGCCCTTCTTTTAAAAACCTTTCGTAATCATCTCTAAAAACCAGAATATCCATATCGTCGTCCCAAGGGATAAATCCATTATGCCTAACCGCCCCTAAAGCAGTGCCGAAGCCGGCATAATACTTAATACCCATCTTATCGAGAACGTCTCTTACTACCTTAAAAATTTCAAGCAAACACCCTTGTACTTTTCTTATATCTTCCTCGTTATACACTTTCCCCTCCAAACACTTCGTATAAGTTCATATAATTCTTTGCCATATTCTCGTCGCTGAACTGCTTAGCCTTATCGCTTATAGCCTTTCTGTCAAAATTTTGCTTTTCTACAAGCCTGATTTTGTTAATAAGGTCAGCAACGTTTCCTTGCTTTACGATATACCCGTTGTTGTCTATTACCTCTACGCTACCGCCTGTATTATAAGTAATCACCGGCGTTCCGGAAGCAAGTGCCTCTACGTTTACCATACCAAAAACCTCTTCGTACGTCGGATTTACAAGCACCATTGCGTTTTGATACAACGTTGCAAGTTCCTTTTGGCTAGACGTCCTTTTAACCGCCACGACATCAGTTTCTTTTAATTCCTCTACTTGCTTATCGCTAACGCCTACCATCACCACTTTGTACTCTCCGCTAACTCGTTTTGCTAGTTCTACTACGTCTTTATACCCCTTTTTCTCCGTCCATACAGATGCGACGGCAAGAACCGTTTTGCTTTGCTCGTTAGTTTTAGCCTTGTCTAGGCTAAAATTCGTTAAGTCAATTCCGTTGTACAACACCCTACTGTCAAAATCTTTTAAAAAACTATTATCGATTTTGCCTTTTAGCCATTTGCTAGGGGCAACGTACACTATATTCTCTTTTTTTATGCTTTGTACCAACTCTTTTTTAACTCTATAATTTCGTTTAGAATTATCTAATAATTTGCTAGAAGGATACTCCTTTTTGTTAGGACATTTTTCACAACCCGTTTTATATTTTTCACACTTCACGTAGTCAAAATGAGCGCAATGCCCTGTAAACGCCCAACAATCGTGTAGAGTCCACACGATTTTTATATCCGTTTTTGCAAGATACGTAAAAAGCGTTTTAATATTTAGATAATATCCGTGCAGATTGTGTAAGTGGATAATATCCGGCTTAAACTCCTCAATTATCTTGATTAGCCTTTTAGTTGGTGCTTTTACCCCCAGCCCCTCGTTATCAAACAGCCTTGCGCTTAGTCCGTTTATATAATTTTCCGTTTTAGTAGTTATTTTTACAGCGTTAACGTTGCCCGAGTAGTCCTTCCTGCCGTAGCAAACCAGCGCCTCTCCGCCTGACGATGCGACTTCTCGTGCTAAGCGTTCTACTATTCTTCCCGTGCTACCAAAACCGCACACGGAATTTACAAACAAAACTCTCATAACTCGCTGATTCCCCACTATATCTTACTTATAATTTATAATTATACTATATCGGCAAGGTTTTTACAAGAATATATTTACTTATGCTACTCTAAAAGTAGTTATTTTTGGCATTATTCGGTATAATATTGTCAATTTATCCTTTCTCTAATAAAAAATACGCACTTTCGTGCGCATTCTACAAATTATTTTTCTTTTCCATTTCGGTTTCTAAAACCTTTACGAGTTTATCAATTAGTTTATCTTTGTTAAAGTTTTCTTCAAAATATTTTCTTCCGTTTTCGCCCTTTTCTTTTCTATTTTCGTCGCTGACAATTTCAAGCACTTTTTCGCTTACCTTTTCGGCGTTTGCCTCGGCAAAGTACCCCGCCTTAGCCTCTAAGGTTATTCTACTTGCCTCGCCGTCCATTACGCAAAGAATAGGCAATTTACACTCCATATACATTTGCATTTTTTGTGGCAAAACTATTCTTGACAAGATATTTTCCTCTAAAATCAGTATCCCGCTAGTTGCGTTGTATAGGTATTTTGGCACGCTACTTTCATGCATTCTAGGGATAAAAAACACGTTGGATATTTGCTCCTTGCTAACCCTCTCTTTCAGCCTATTTAGTTCGCTGCCGTCACCTATTAAATAGTAGCCTATTTCCTTGTTTTCCTTAGTAAGTTTTGCCGTATCAAGCACTAGGTCAAGCCCCTGCGCTTTTCCGATATTGCCCGCAAATACAAATCTATACGGAGTTACGTACTCCTCTATTTCGCTATTTTCACAAGCCTCGTAATCCTTTGCAAATTGTGGCCAAAACTCTATTTTTTCCTCGCTTATTCCACGGCTTTTGAACGTTTCGCACAAACTTTTTGACGAACACAACAACCTGTCTGCATTTTTATAAATATAGTCCGACATTTTTCTTAGCGGCTTTATTATTATCGGGTTATGAATATTCATTACCCCCTCAAAACTTTCCGGCCACATATCCTGCACGTTGATAACGTACGGCGTAGAGAACTTCTTTTTAAGCCTTGTTGCAGGTAGGCACGCAGTAATCGGCGACACCTCGAAACAATATATCAAATCATACTCTTTGTAATTTTTCTTTAACCACTTATAAGCCTTAGCGTAAAAAGAATAGTAGTTTAAAGCAAGGTTGACTTTGCCCGTTTTTCTTGGGCGAGCCTTTACCCTTACTATTTTTACGCCGTTTATTTCGGTTTCGTAAGGAATATCGTAGCCGTAACCATCAAAAATTTTACCCATAGGATAATTTGGGTAACCGGTCAAAACGGTTACGTCCAAACCTCTTTTGTTAAGTTCGTCTGCAACGGTATTTATGCTGAATGTTTCAGGATAAAAATATTGCGTAAGAATTAATATTTTCATATCGTCTCTTCTTTATTATAAAAACGAGCAACCGCTCGTTTTGTTTATTTTATTTTGTATTTTTATCAGTTTTTTCACCAACTATGCGCCTATGCCGATATTTTTTTCGCCTTTTGCAGCGCTCTGCTTAAAAGTAACCGGCACAACTACGGACTTCTTCGTCTTGATAGGTTCAGAACCTTCTACAATCCCCTTGCCTGTCAAAACGTAGCCTATGGTTTTAAAGAATATTCTACAATCGTTCAAAAACGTTATATTATAGCAATAAGTAGCGTCGATTATTGCCTTTTTTTGCATATCGGTAAGTTCGTCCCTGCCGCTGATTTGGGCAAGTCCGGTTAACCCCGGCAAACATTCGTCCACGCCTAATTCTTTTCTATATTCTATTAAGTCAGTTTCGGTAACTACTACCGGGCGGTAGCCGATTATTGCCATTTCGCCTTTTAGTATGTTTAGTAGTTGCGGAAGTTCGTCAATCGACATTTTTCGTATTACTCTTCCAACCTTTGTTATGTATAGTCCGCTATCGATATTCCTAGTTGCTTCGGAGTTTGGCGCATCTATCGACATAGACCTAAATTTATAACAATTAAAAACCTTCCCGTTTTTACCAACCCTTTGGCTCTTAAATACAGCAGGTCCTTTACTATCGATTCTAATAGCCAACGCAACAAAAAACATTAACGGGGCAAGACAAACTAACCCACTCAGGCTGATTATTACGTCGAACGTCCTTTTAAAAAACTTCCTATACACTCTTTTCTCCTTGGCATACGATTTTCTTCGTTAGTTTTCTTAATTTTAATTCTTTTTACGTTGTTAAACAACTAATAACCACGTTTTACTAGTTAAAATTGTAAAACATAAACTACACAAATCTCATCGCTTGACAATTTCATAAAATACAAACATTTAATGTGTTTTTATTTGTTATCGGTTATTTATATGATATAAAAAATATCACAAGTTGTCTAACGTTTTATATATATTTATACAATTTACAACCGATATTTTCTAAAAAATAGCGATATTTAGCAAAAATTTCCATAAAAAAGAAAACCGCAATTTTACGGTTTCCTTTAATTTATTGTTATTCACAACTTAATCTTTAAAAGTAATCCTTTACGATTAAATCTTTGCAACTCAATCTTGCAACTTAACCTTACAACTCTATCTTTCAATTCTATCTTTGCAACTCTATTTTTACAACTATATTGCAAAGACGCTGCCGCTTACACCAAAACGTCGGTGATATCGCTTATCATTTCAGGGACGTTATCAACTGGAAGTCCTTCAAGTAGTAAGCCTTCGTAGTACAGCACTTTCACAAGTTTTTTTGCCTTTTCCTTATCCTCGTTGTAAAAAGCCACGAGTTTTGCGTAGATAGGGTGCTCCACGTTTATTTCCAGCCTCTTTTCCGCCTCTACTTTTGGCATATTAGCGTGTGGCATACTTCTATACAGTTTTTCCATTTCAAGCGTTACTTCGCCCGTTGCGGTAACGCAAGCAGGATAACTTTTTAGCCTATTCGTTAGTTTTATTTCCACTTTGCCGCCAAGCGCTTCTTTTAGGTCGTCAATCATAGGCTTTGCGTCTTTTTGCTTATCCTCGATTTCCTTCTTTTCCTCTTCGGTGTCCTGACCTAAGTCGCCGTCCGATATAGCCCTAAACTCCCTATCATCGAACTTGCCTATCATCTTAACCACGAACTCGTCCACTTTGTCCTTTAAATACAAAATTTCAAAGCCCTTGTCTTTTAATTTTTCCGCAAGAGGCAAGGCGTCGATTTGCTCTATGCTGTCGCCCGTTGCGTAGTAAATCTCTTTTTGGTCAGGTAGCATATTGTTTACGTACTCTTTTAGCGTTACTTCCTTTTTCTCTTTTGACGAATAGAAAAGTAGCAAGTCCTTTAACTCGTCCGCTTTTACGCCGTACGAATTATATATACCGAACTTAATGGTTTGCCCGAACTCGCCAAACATTTTTTCGTAGCCTTCCCTATCCTCTTCCAGCCACTTTTGTAGTTCGGTGGTGATTTTCTTTTCTAGGCTTTCGGCAATAAGTTTTACTTGCCTATCCTTTTGCAAAATCTCCCTAGAAATATTAAGCGATAGGTCGCTAGAATCCACAATACCCGCCATAAAACCGAAGTAATCGGGAAGAAGTTCCTCGCACTTATCCATAATCAGCACGCCGCTTGAGTACAGTTTTAGCCCTCTTTTAAACTCTTTTGAGTAGTAGTCAAACGGCGCTCTGCTAGGCACGAACAGCATTGCGTTGTAACTAATTTTGCCCTCGATTTTAGAGTAGTAACATTTAAGCGGTTTTTCGTAGTCGTGGAATACGTCCATATAGCAGTTTTCCATTGCCTCGTCGGTGACTTCGCTCTTGTTTTTTCTCCACAATGGTATCATACTGTTTATGGTTTCTTCCTCCACGAACGTTTCCTCTTTGCCGCCAACATCTCTGGTCTTTTTTACGTCCATTTTAATAGGATAATGGATATAATCGGAGTGCTTTTTGATTAGGGAGGTTATTACGTAATCTTCAAGGTATTGATCAAAGTCCTCCTCTTCGGAGTTTTTCTTTATTGTAAGCGTTACTCTTGTTCCCACGCCCTCTTTGACTGCCTCTTTTATCTCGTAGCCTTTTGCCCCCTCGCTAGTCCAAAGATACGCAACCTCCTCGCCGTACTTTTTGGTAAGCACCTCGATTTTGTCGGCTACCATAAACGCAGAGTAAAAACCTACGCCGAATTGACCGATAAGTTCCTCGCCGTTTTTTTCCTTAAAGTCCAGCGTTCCGGACTCGGCGATTGTGCCAAGGTTCTTTTCCAAATCCTCCTTGTTCATACCTATACCGTTATCCTCGATAGTAAGTAATCTATTCTCTTTATCAATGGTGATTTTAATCTTAAAATCCCCGTTTACTTCGCTATCGGTTAGCGATATAAAGTGAAGTTTATCGATAGCGTCGCTGCCGTTAGAAATAAGTTCTCTTAAAAATATCTCTTTATTCGTATAGATAGAATTTATCATAAGGTCTAATATCCTTTTTGATTCAGTCTTAAATTGTTTCATTATCCGCCTCCTATTCTCTTTACGATTATAGAATATTGTAGGACTATCCATTTGGTTTGTCAAGGTGTATTTTTTAAAAAAACGAATAAAATTTTTAATTATTAAAATTAGCGAAAATAAGCGTTTCCCAACAAAATCTGCGGTTTATCTTGCATTTTAGCGGCTTAAACCTCCGTTTAAAGAATTTTGTCGCATTTTATATTATTTGGGGTTTTCTTGACACTTGTAAAATATAATGGTAGAATACAGTAATTATATAAATTCTTTAGGGGAGAAGATAATGGAGGAATTATATTTTAAAAAAGATCAACGTATCGTTCGCACCCAAAAGGCAATAATCACCGCCTTTTACGAACTACTTGCATCTAAGAATATCGCCGATATCTCGGTAAAGGAAATTTGCGATAAAGCCGACGTAAACAGAGGTACTTTCTACACTCATTTTGAGGACAAGTACCACCTATTAGACTACTGCATTTACGAACTTATGAAGGACGTGGACGTGGAGATTACCAAGGCTAGTAACGATAAAAACATCATCGACTACTACGAGGAAGTTTTCGAGCACGTGGTAACATTTTTTATAGAGCAAAAAACGGTGGCAAAATCCATTTTGACGCAATCCTCTGCCCTTATCCTTGACGACGTAAGAAAGCACCTTACAACCAACGCAGAAAAGAAAATCAGAGAGTCGATCGCCAGCGGCGTAAAATACTCCGTTCCCGTTGAATTTCTAACGCAATACTTCGTTGGCGGGGTAATTAGTTCGGTTAAGGCTTGGATTTTTGGCGAGTTGAATATGACCAAAAACGAGATTACGCACTACCTTAACGTGCTACTTCGCACCACCTTGTACGACACCACCATTCGCCCTAGGACTTTTTAATTAGTCTAAAACACGGGCTTAGCACTATTTATTAAAATCTAGTTTATTTTGGCTTGTGGATTGTTTTTGAGGGATAAACAAGCAATATGCCTTGTACTCTTCTCTTAACAAGGATACGCTATGTTAAGGCTATAAGTTTGGCTAAGGCTTTTAATGGCTAACCGCACTATTCTAGCAGGCTTATCGACGCCACGTTTAAGTTTAATTTAATATGATATAAAAAGAAAGGCGACAACAGTCGTCTTTCTTTTTAAGGTTATATTTTTACAGAACCGTTTTACCGGTCTAATAAACTTGTTAAATCACTTTCTTTTGTAGTCACTATTTGTCTATAATGTTATTTTGAGCATATAATATACGGCTTTTTAATTCTTGTCAACTACTTGATTTTAGACAAATTATAGCGATTTGTCTATTATCTAGCGAAAAATCCTATCCCCTAGGATAGCATTTTTTTAGCCGAAAATAAAAAATACTATTACTTTAGTAATAGTAAATTTTTTTTGCTAAATTTGAAAAAATTTTTTGACTTTTTTTATTTTATTTTGCCACCTAGGGTTGTAAGCATTAGTTTTGCCTTGTCTTGCGGGGAAAGGAAACTAACTTTGATTGCGTTAGACAGTAGCGTGGTCTTTTCTTCCTTGGTTAGCATAAACTCGTTTGTAAGCAAATCGAACTCTTTTTGGATAGTAGTATTAGACACCGTCATATTATCGGTATTCACAGTGACAAGCGCCCCTGCACTTAAAAACTTCCTTATAGGAAACTCTTCAATATTCTTTATCGCCCTAGTTTGAAGGTTACTAGACAGACACGTTTCGATGCCGATTTCCCTTTCGACAACTTCTTTTAATAGCCCCTCGTCCTCCTTTAACGCTATGCCGTGGCCTATCCTCTTTGCTCCGTTTTCTACGGCAAACCTTACGCTACTAGCATCGCCGTCCTCACCGGCGTGCACGATAAACGGCATATCTACGCCGTTACAAATCTCGAAAAGATAGCCAAAGTCTTTGGTTGGGTACAGCCCCTCTGCACCTGCAAGGTCAATAGCGCACACTCCTTGCCCTAAGTACTTTCTGCCGTCCTCGATAGTTTTTATATTGTCCAGTTTGTTTTCCACGCCGCCACGCATACAGCAAAGAATCAGTTGTGCTTTCGTGGTAAAACTGCCGTTCGCCATTTTTAGCGCCTCGCACGAAGCCCTAATCACCCTGTCGATACTTAGCCCACGTTTTGTGTGTAATTGCGGTGCAAAACGAATTTCGGCGTACAACATATTCTCGCTGTTTAGCCTATCTACAAGGTGGTAAACTGCCTCCATAATAGCCTCTTCGGTTTGAAGTAGGCTAAGCGGAAAATCAAACTTTTCAAGGTAGTCGTTGAGGCTACTTACACGGCTGTCCGCCACCACTTTTTTCTCTATCTCTTCCTTCGTTAAGTTTAGCCCTTGCCTACGCATAAGCCCCGTTAAAAACTCGGGCGAAAGCGAACCGTCAAGGTGCAAATGCAAATCTATCATACCATTCCTTTTAGCATTATCACGTGTTTAACAATCGTTTTTGATAGTTAAACCGCCTATTTCGTTATATTCTTAATAAATTCCTCGCAAGTATTTTCCACAAATTCCTTGCGTCTAATTTTGTTTAGCCAGTCCTTTTTTATGCCGTCAAAACCAAATTTCAGCCCCAAAAGTCCGCCCGTAACAGATGCCGTAGTGTCGGTATCGTCGCCTAGATTTACCGCCTTCAACACCCCGTCTTCGTAGTCCTTTGCTAAGTAGGTAATCCTTAATGAAGACTCCAAAGTATCCACGACGTAGCCCTTTGACGAAAGACTTTCTAGCGGAAGATTAAAAAACTCCTCACCGTAAATTCTTTCAAAGGCTTGCTCGTTTTGGGCGTAGGTTTTCACGTCCTCTAACCCCTGAATAATCGCCTCGTTAGTAGGGCTAGAAAGCAATCTGATCGCCACCGCCACGTAAATTACGCAGGCTTTTTTGCTTATTCTGTGTGCGTGAGTAAGGGCGGACAAGTCCGCAACCAGCCTAACCGCTTTTTTGTTAAGCATAGCCTCCTCTCCGTACTTTAAGTACAAATAAAACGCCACGGGAAGTATCCTCATCAGACTGCCGTTTCCGTTGCTCGTTTCTTCCTTTAAGCCCGAATCCGTTGGATCTAAACTGTACCTATAATTATCTAGCGCCTTGGTTGTGGTGCTGCCTATATCGAACATAAAGCCGTCCTGCGTGTACTTGCCGTACACCTGCCAGTCAAGGAAGTTCAGCATAATTTCGTCAAGGTCAAACTCCCCGTCTCTTACACCGTCCATTGTGGCAAGCAGCATACTGGAATCGTCCGACCACGTACCGCAAGGCTTGTTGTACGTGCCGTAACCCACCATATCTAAACAAGGGTTTTGTTTCATTTCGTTGCGTGACCTAAACTCGTAAGGAACGCCTACGGCATCTCCCACGACAGCGCCGAAAACCCCCGATAAGCACTTCTCTTTTAAGTCCATACTTCACCTCTACTCGCTTTTAAGTACCGCTCTGTTTTTGATAATATAATGTAGCCCCGATGCTATAGTAAGCACGGTAGCAAACGAAAATTCGATTATTCCTATCCACCAAAACACCTTGCTAAGCAAAACATTACCGTGATGGCACGGCGTAAGCATCAAAAAGAATATGGCGGAAAAAGTGATTGCCGTCTTATATTTTCCCATCTTATCCGCAGGAAGAACCAAGCCTTTTGCCGCAGCAATTTGCCTAAACACCCCGATAATAAACTCCCTAGAAAGAATCAGCGTCACGGTGATTAGCGCATAATACGGCAAGGAAAACGCACCTATTTCCAGCACAATCATAATGCCTGCAACCGTAAGCATTTTGTCCGCAATAGGATCTAAAAATTTGCCTATATCGGTTACCCATCCGTTTTTTCTTGCCAGTTTGCCGTCTACAAAATCGGTCATCACCGCCACGAAAAACAATATCGCCATCGGCACGTAGTAGTAACTAAACACGCTTTGCAAACAGCACAAAGCAACTATGATCGGTATCAGCACTATACGGCTGACGGTTATTTTTGTTGGTAAATTCATATTTTCTCCTTTATAAAAGTATAACACTAATAATCAGGATATTACGATTTTTGCCAAAAAAATACGGCTACCTATTCGTAGCCGCACCTTTTTTCATATTATTGCACGCAATTTTTAATATTACGATAGCCTGTTTTTGAAATCTTCGTACGAAAACTCCTTAATCAGCGTAAGTTTATCGCCTTTTTTGTACACGATAGACGGCAAACGCATTCCGTTAAACGTGTTGTTTTTAACCATAGAATAAATCGCCATATCGCAAAATACAAGTTCGTCGCCGATACTAAGCGGATTATCGAAACTATAATCGCCGATGATATCACCTGCAAGGCAAGTCGGTCCGCCCAGCCTATACGAGTGCGCCTTTTCCTTGTCCTCGCCGCTGCCTATAATATTAGGTCTATACGGCATCTCTAATACGTCCGGCATGTGACAAGCCGCCGATACGTCCATAATGGCAATTTGCTTGCCGTTATTTACGATATCCACCACTTTGCTAACCAAAAAGCCACTATTTAAAGCCACAGCCTCGCCCGGCTCTAAATACACCTCTACGCCGTATTTTTCCCTAAATTTTAATATCACGTCAATAAGCCTTTCTCTGTCGTAATCCGCCCTCGTTACGTGGTGTCCGCCGCCAAAATTTACCCACTTCATATTTTTTAGGTATTTACCAAACTTCTTTTCAAAGCCCTCCAAAACCTCTATAAGCGGCTCTACGTTTTGCTCACATAAGCAATGAAAGTGTAGCCCCGATATGCCGTCAAGGTCTTCTTCGAAGTTATCTATCGTAACGCCAAGCCTACTATACTTTCCGCAAGGATCGTATATCTCGTGCTCGCCCGTCGAAACCTCGGGATTTACCCTAATTCCACAAGATTTTCCGCTTTTAATCGCCTTTTCTTTGTACCTTTTCCATTGCGAAAAACTATTGAACACAACGTGGTCGGCAAGGAATAGAATCTCGTCTATTTCCTCCTCCTCGTAAGCAGGCGAAAACACGTGCGTCTCCCCGCAAAATTCCTCTTTTCCCAGTTTTAATTCGTACAAACCGCTAGCCGTAGTGCCCGCTAAATACTTGCTAATTAGCGGGTAAGTGTAAAAGGTGGAATAGGCTTTTTGGGCAAGCAAAATCTTTGCCCCCGACCTCTCTTGTACGTCCTTTAAAATTTCCAAATTTTTAATTAGCAAATCCTCGTCTACTAAGTAGTACGGCGTTCTTATTTCACTCATTTTTCACCTAATAATTTTTCCTTAGCACAAATTTTGCCTTAGTAAAAAGCATTATTTTGCTTTTGTTAGCCCTAAGCAAACTTAACAAACCCAAACCGTTTAGCGCTAACTTATCCTTATTAAAAACAAGGCTACTTAACTAAGTAGCCCTAATTTTTTAATCTACAAGCACGGGGTTGAAGTCCTCTTCCCAAGGCAAGCCCCATTTGTTTAGCGCATCCATAAACGGATCCGGATCGAACTCCTCCATATTGTGTACGCCCGGCTTATTCCACTTGCCCGTTAGCACCATCATAGCGCCTATCATAGCAGGCACGCCGGTGGTGTAAGAAACTGCTTGCGACTCAACCTCTTTGTAGCACTCCTCGTGGTCGCAAATATTATATACGTAATAGGTCACGTCCTTGCCGTCTTTTTTACCTCTGAAAATACAGCCGATATTCGTCTTGCCCTTGGTTCTTGGACCTAGGCTGGCAGGATCGGGAAGTACTGCCTTTAAGAATTGCAACGGAACGATTTCCTTGCCCTCGTACATAATAGGCTCGATAGAGGTCATACCAACGTTCTCTAAACACTTTAAGTGGGTTAGGTAACTTTGTCCGAAAGTCATAAAGAATCTAATCCTCTTAATTCCCTTAATATTTAAAGCAAGCGATTCAAGTTCCTCGTGATGAAGAAGGTACATATCCTTCATTCCTACGCCCTTGAAGTTGTATTCTCTCTTAATTTCCATCGGCTCGGTCTCTACCCATTCGCCGTTCTCCCAGTAACTACCCTTTGCAGAAACCTCTCTTATGTTGATTTCAGGGTTGAAGTTGGTTGCAAACGGATAACCGTGGTCACCGCCGTTGCAGTCCAAAATATCTATATAGTTAATTTCGTCAAAATAGTGCTTTTGTGCGTATGCCGAAAATACGCTGGTTACACCGGGGTCAAAGCCGCTACCTAGTAGTGCGGTAATGCCTGCCTCCTCAAACTTCTTTTTGTATGCCCATTGCCATTTATATTCAAATTTAGCAGTATCCTCTGGCTCGTAGTTAGCGGTGTCAACGTAATGCACTTTCGTTCTTAAACAAGCCTCCATAATGGTAAGGTCTTGATAAGGAAGCGCAAGGTTAAGCACAAGTTCAGGCTTGAACTCGTTAATTAGGTTTACCAAATCCTCAACGTTGTTTGCATCTACCTCTGCCGTGTGGATAATGGTTTTGCCACCGTCTAGTTTTGCCTTTAACTTATCGCACTTAGACTTAGTCCTACTTGCAATCATAATCTCTGAAAAAACATCGCTGTTTTGACAACATTTGTGAATTGCTACGCTAGCAACTCCTCCGCAACCGATAATTAAAACTTTTGACATCTCTTTCCTCCTATTGTAACGCTAATAAAAGTTCTCTTAATATTTTACAAGCAAGCGCCGTTGACGCTCCGCTGTTATCTAATGACGGGCTCAATTCCACCAAATCGCACCCTACAATATCCAACTTAGTTACCTCTTGTACCGCTTTTAGCAAGTCGTTAAAACTTACTCCGCCAGCCTCAGGCGTACCTGTCCCCGGGAAAACCGACGTATCTAATACGTCAAGGTCCACGGTAAAGTACACTTTTTTGCCTTCCAGCCTTTTTACCACCTCGGCTAAACCGTCAAAATTAAACTTTTGCATATAGGTATTACCCTTTTCGCTAAATCTAAACTCCTCACGGTCGCCGGAGCGAATGCCGAATTGAAAAATTCTATCTTTTCCTATTATATCATAAATTCTGCGAATTACAGACGCATGCGATAATTTACAGCCCAAATAATCTTCTCTTAGGTCGCAATGTGCGTCAAAGTGGATAACGTACACGTCGTCGTACTTCTCGCTGATTGCCTCGAACACGCCAAGGGTTACAAGGTGCTCGCCGCCAAGCATAACGGGTACTTTGCCGTCTTTTAAAATCTCGCTAGTTAGGTCTTTTATTTGGTCAAGCGCCTCTCTTACGTTACCAAACGGAAGTTCAAGGTCGCCGTAATCGAATATATCGTAATCGGTTAAATCTTTGTCTTGATACGGGCTATAAGTCTCGATTCCGAAAGATTCGCTCCTAATTACGCTTGGTGCAAACCTCGTGCCCGGTCTAAACGACGTGGTGCTGTCGTAAGGCGCACCGAATATTACGTGCGTTGCCTTGTCGTACTCGCTATCGCAACCTATAAACCCTGTAAAATTACTTTTCAACATTTTCCAGCATCTCCTGTACGTAGTTTGGCAAAGCAAAACTTGCTTTGTGTAATTTTGTATTGTAATATCTTGTTTTCAAGTTTAACTTTTCCCACTCTTCCGCTCTAACCTCTAACGGATTGTACTTTTTGGTGGCAAAACCAAATAGCCAATGTCCTGACGGATAGGTTGGAATATGCGCTTGGTACACCTTGCACTTATCAAACGACTCCACAATCCTCTTGTGAGCCCTTTGCATTGCAACGGCATCGTCGTGGTAGAACGGACTTTCGTGTTGGTTCACCATTATTCCGTCCTCTTTTAGCGCTTTGTAGCAGTTACCGTAGAACTCTTTTGTGAAAAGTCCCTCGCCCGGTCCAAACGGATCCGTGCTGTCTACGATTATCAAATCGTATTGATTTTCGCATTTTCTTACGTACTTCAAGCCGTCTTGATAGTATATATGCACTCTTGGTTCGTCAAACTTACAAGCGGTAAACGGCAAGTACTCTTTTGCCACCTTTACCACCATTTCGTCTATCTCTACAACGTCGATATTCTCCACGCAATCGTACCTAGTCAGTTCCCTAATTACACCGCCGTCGCCGGCGCCTATTACCAAAATGTTTTTTACGTTTGGGTGAACAGCCATAGGCACGTGCGTAATCATTTCGTGATAAATAAATTCGTCCTTTTCGGTAAGCATCATATATCCGTCAAGGGTTAAAAACCTGCCGAACTCTTTTGATTCGAACACGTCTATACGTTGAAAATCACTTTTTAAACTTACAAGTTGTTTATCTACTTTTATGCTGAATTTCACATTCTTGGTGTGAAACTCCGAAAACCATAAATCCATAAAACCCTCCTATAAAAGCACGTTGATACGCTTTACACTTAAATCCTCAGAGCCGGTTAGGTTGCAACCTTTTTCTTTGCAGTACTCGATGTATTCGATTATCTCGTCCGTGATATACTCGCCCGGGGCTAAAATAGGTATTCCCGGTGGGTAACACATCACAAACTCCCCGCAAATTCTGTTTTTTGCCTCTTTTAAAGGCAAACTTTCTTTATTCAAATAGAACGCCTCTTGCGGTGAAAGTACCACTTCGGGCATTATATATTTGTATTGCATAATGGTAGACCTAGGCTTTTGATACCTGCGCTTAATCTCGCTAAGCGCACCGATTAGCCTTTCGATATCGCTCTTTCTATCGCCCACCGATACGTACGCTAATATGTTACCAAGGTCGCCAAACTCCACCTGTATATCGTACTCGTCACGAAGAATATCGTATACCTCTATTCCCGTAAGCCCCATATCCAAGGTGTTCACGCAAAGTTTCGTGGTGTCGAAAGCATACACGCTGCCGCCGTTGATTAGTTCGCTGCCAAAAGCGTTGTAACCGACGATTGCGTTTATTTCATCCCTTGCGTAGTCCACCATATCCAGCACTTCGTCGAATATAGCCTTGCCGTTAAGCGCCATATTCCTTCTTGCAATGTCCAAACTTGCCATAAGCAAGTAACTGCCCGACGTGGTTTGGGTTAGGTTGATTATTTGCCTTACGTAGTCGGCGTTCATATTTTCGCCAACGAGCAAAAACGAACTTTGGGTAAGCGAGCCGCCCGACTTGTGCATAGACACAGCCGACAAATCCGCCCCTGCCTCCATTGCCGATATAGGCAACTTGTCGCTAAAAGAAAAGTGCGTTCCGTGAGCCTCGTCCACTATTACCTTGATATTATGCTTGTGGCATAACTTTACAACTGCTTTTAGATTAGAGCAAATGCCGTGATAGGTTGGGTTGTTTATAAACAGCGCCTTAGCGTCTAGATTAGCAAGAATGGTTTGCTCTACGTCGTCTAAATCCATACCAAGCGGTATTCCGAGGTTTTGCTCTATTTGTGGGTTTACGTAAACGGGAATAGCGCCGCAAAGTATCATTGCGTTGATTACGCTACGGTGTACGTTACGTGGCACTATGATTTTGTCGCCCCTCTTGGTTACGGCAAAAATCATTGCTTGCACGCTAGAAGTCGTGCCTCCCACCATAAAAAATGCCCCCTTAGCCTTAAAAGCAGCGGCGGCAAGTTCCTCCGCCTCCTTAATTACGGAAATCGGGTGGCATAAATTGTCAAGCGGTTTCATAGAGTTTACGTCTATGCTCATTACCTTTTCGCCCAAAAATCTGGTAAGGTTTTTGTCTGCCCTACCTCTTTTGTGTCCGGGTACGTCAAAAGGCACAAGTCTTGCCGCTTTCATATTCTCTAACGCCTCAATAATAGGCATTCTGTCTTGGTCTAAATCTTTAATATACATTTGTCCCACTAAAAATCTCTATCATTTCCTTTCTTAAACTGTCGGTAATGGCAAGTCTTGTCTTAGGAGCAAGTTCATACACGTCGGTGTTGAACAAATAGTTTTGTAGTTCCACTTCCTTAATCAGCATTTTCGTGTGGAATATGTTGCTTTGATATACGTTTACGTCGATTGCGTCGTACTTTTCCAAGGTCTTTTTGTCAATATAGTCTTGAATGGACGTAATATCGTGGTCGATAAATAACTTCCTACCGTCCTCACTTCTTGTAAAACCTCTTACTCTGTAATCCATATAAATTATATCGCTATCGAAACTTCCGATAAGAAAATCCAACGTTTTAAGCGGTGTGATTTCGCCGCAAGTTGCAACGTCGATATCCACTCTAAACGTGGCGATATTGTTGTCCGGGTGGTACTCCGGATAAGTGTGTACGGTAACGTGGCTTTTGTCAAGGTGCGCAACTTGGGTGTCGCCTTGCATATTGCCTACAAGCGATTGTTCAGCCACCAGCATAGTAACGCTAGAACCTTGTGGCTCGTAGTCCTGCTTGCTGATATTTAATACGGTAGCACCGATAAGTTCGGTAACTTTAAGCAAAATATTTACAAGCCTGTCCGAGTTATACTGCTCGTTAATATAAGCGATATAATCGTGTTGCTCTCTTGCCGTTTTAGCGTAACAAACGTCGTAAATATTAAAACTCAATGACTTTGTAAGATTGTTAAATCCGTATAATTTCATCTTTTCCATACTCGTACCCTTCATAATAAAAAATCCCAAGTTACAAAACTTGGGAATAATACTTATCTTGAATAAGTAATCAGAGATTGAAAGCAAAAAACTTTACCATCTTATTGACGTTTCACAAGTTTTGTGTAATACACACTTTTAGCCCTTTATGAGCCAACCCACATTATAATCAATAAGGCAACAAGTTGCCAATCGGCTTTTGACCCGGCTGTCCGTACGGCCTATTTTTCTTTACCTATTAGGTAAAATCGGTCAAATTTTTGCTAGGTTATTATACTCTAATCACCTAAACGCATATAATATATTACTATACTAATTACTAAAAGTCAATTACTTATACAAATTATGTATAGAAAAGGAGGGAAATCCCTCCTTTAATTTATTATTGTCCGTTTTTTGTGGCAACTATTTGTTGCGCTTTTTCTTACCTTTCTCGGTTTTTTGCGGTTTTTCTTCCTTATTTTCGTCCTTTTCTTCCTCTTTTTTTATCTTCACGTCGTGGAATCTAAGGTCAGGAGTATAGGTTTCTACCGCATCCATTAAAGCGTATATTACGCTTACACCGTCGTTTTTCTCGGCAGCCTCAACGAGTTCGTGATATAACTCCGCCACCTTTTCGTCGCAAACGAAAGATTGATTGCCTATGTAAATTTTTTCGTTAGAGGTCTTTTTCAAACCCTCCTCGTCCATAAGTAGTTCCTCAAAAAGTTTTTCGCCCGGTCTTAAACCCGTAAATACGATATCGATATCTCTATACGGCTTGTAGCCTGCTAACTTGATTAGGTTTTCGGCAAGGTTCACGATTTTTACCGGCGAGCCCATATCCAAAACGAACACCTCTCCGCCACCTGCGTACACGCCTGCTTGAAGTATCAATGATACCGCCTCGGGAATGGTCATAAAATACCTAATGATATCTTTATGCGTAACGGTTATCGGTCCACCCTCTGCAATTTGCCTATTAAAAGTGTGTAGCACCGAACCGTTAGAACCTAGTACGTTGCCAAACCTAACCACAGCGTACGAGGTTTTACCATCTGCTTTTTCGTTATAGAAGTTTACTATTTTCTCGCAGAAACGCTTGGTTGCACCCATTACGTTGGTTGGGTTTACCGCTTTATCGGTAGACACCATTATAAATTTTTTCGCCCCGTACTTTAAGGCAAGTTCCGCTACCACTTTCGTTCCTACTACGTTGTTTTTAACGCTTTCCTCGGGGTTATGCTCCATAAGTGGAACGTGCTTATGCGCTGCGGCGTGGAAGATAATGCCGATTTTTTTACGCTTAAACAACTCCTCCATTGCGTCGTGGTCGGTTACTGAAACTATTTCGGTAGACAACTTAACGTCGGGATATTTCTCCTTTATTTCGTTAGATATATCAAACGCATTGTTTTCGTAGATATCCACAACGATAAGTTCTTCCAGTTCGTAGGAGGCAATTTGCCTACAAAGTTCGCTACCGATACTTCCGCCGCCGCCCGTCACCATACAAACGCTACCTTTAATAAACTTGTTTACGCTTTCTTGGTCGAACTTAACAGGATCTCTTTCAAGCAAGTCCTCTATATGCACCTTTCTTAGCGTGCTGATAATATCGGCGTTGCCCATAAAGTTTGCAAGGTTTGGCAAAACGCTTACTTCGATATTAGTTTTCATACAGTCGTTAAGAATACGCTTTCTCACGTCGCTACTTGCAGTTGGAATTGCCAAAATTATCTTTTTAACCCTATATTTTTTTGCAAAGTGTTCGATTTGCGAGGTGTTACCCACAACCTTTACGCTTTGCATTGTTTTGCCTATAAGTTCGGGGTTATCGTCTAAGATACAAACCGGCAAAAACTTCTTGTTATCTCTTAGTAGTTCGGATACCACACGGTTTCCCGTCCAGCCTCCGCCTATTACCATAACGGGTATACGCTTGGTTGTTTTGTGAATGCGTTTTTCTTTGGTTGAGGCGGCAAATTGATACAACTGCCTACTGATAATTATGCCCGAGTACGCACCTATTCCTTGAATGAATACAAACGGCGCTGCAAGTCTAAAACCGAACACTATTCCTAGTATAATAAAGGATATCAAACCGCCGATTATGATTGCAACGGCTATACGAATATTATAGGTAACGTCGTCGTACTTGATAATCATTTTGTATATTTTAAACAAGCACAGCGTTGCCATTTCCAAAATTAGTACGACGAGCATCGTGTAGCCGTACAATTCCGCTATGGAATATCTATACGTAATCAGTTGTATTACAGAACTTGCTATTATCGACGCTACGCAAATGCTGACGGCATCGAATAACGCTTGAGCATACTCTGTTAAATGTTTTTTCATCTCTTACGTCCCTACTTCAATACTAACTTATTCTTTCTATAATTTTGCTTACTTTTTGTTGTAATTCGCCTGCTACTTCGTCACAAAGTTCACGGCTGTCGCCCTCTACCATAATTCTAATTTTAGGTTCTGTTCCGCTGGCTCTTAGTAGTATTCTACCTTTACCTTTTATCTTCTTTTCAAGGTCGCTCTTTAATTTTAATAAGCCCTCGTCGTTCATAATCTCTTTCTTGTGCTCGGTAACCACGTTCACGTTGACTTGTACAAAGTGCTCGCTATCGTCTAATTCGTCAAGCCCTTTGCCCGTGATTTTTACAAGGTGCGACAAGTACATAGCGGTAAGCAAGCCGTCGCCCGTGTTGATAAACTCTCTTAGAATAATGTGTCCCGATTGCTCGCCGCCGACAAGTAAGTCGTCGTTTACCATTTTTTCCATTACGTAGTGGTCGCCGATATCGGTTCTGAATAGTTGAATGCCCAGTTTGTTTAAAGATTTTTCCATACCCATATTTGTATGAAGAGTTCCTACTGCGCTATCTTTGTTTAGTCTGCCTTGCTCTTTTAGGTATTTTGAAATGATGTAGATTATAGAGTCGCCGTCCACAATCTCTCCCTTTTTATTTACCGCAATTATTCTATCGGCGTCACCGTCAAAGCAGAAACCAAGGTCAGCGTTGTTTTCCACAACTTTTGCCGCAACAACCTCAGGGAATAACGCACCGCAATTATGGTTAATCATAGCGCCGTCGCCCGAATCGAAGTAACTAACAACCTCTGCGCCTAGTTCGCTAAATAGCCTTGGCGCAAACAAACTTACCGCACCGTTAGCGCAGTCAAGCACTACTTTTAAGCCCGATAAATCGCCGCCTGCTGCCCTCTTTACAAGGTGGAAGTACTTTTCGACAGCATCTTGGTTTTGGAATAAAAGCCCTCTGTCAGGGTTGAAAAACCTGCCTTTTTTATCTATAAAATTCTCAATCTCCACTTCCTCAGAGTCCAAAAGTTTTCTTCCCTCGTGGTTAAAAATCTTTATTCCGTTGTACTCTTTCGGGTTGTGGCTTGCACTAATTACGATACCGAATTTTGCGTAAATTAGCGAAGTGATATATGCTACCGCCGGGGTAGATATAACGCCAAGGTCAATCACTTGCGAGCCTGCGTCTAGCACGCCCTTTGCAATTTGAACGAAAATCGCCGTGCCCGAAAGCCTTGTGTCCCTGCCGATTGCAACAAGTCCGCCGTTTGCCATTTTGCCGATGCAATTACCTGTGTAGTAAGCAATTTCGTCGGTAAGTTCTTTACCGTATCTTCCTCTTATGCCGTCTGTTCCAAAATATTTTTTCATAACGCTCCTATTTGTCTAATTTATGATATTTAGACCTATTTTCTTTTATAGTTTCACGACTTCTGCCAATGCACATACAGTTTTCAGGTAAGTCGCAAGTAACGGTTGTACCTGCCGCAACGTAAGAGCCGTCCTTTAAATGAACAGGAGCAACCACGTTGCTGTTGCTACCAACGAACACTCCGTTACCTATCACGCTTCTGTGCTTGTTTTCTCCGTCGTAATTTACAAAAATTACACCGCAACCGATATTACACTTATATCCGATATCGGCGTCGCCGATATACGCAAGGTGTGCGCTCTTTGTGTTAAAGCCAAGCGAACTGTTCTTGATTTCCACAAAGTTACCGATCCTGCACTCGTCACCGATTTTGCTTCCCGTGTGGATATTTGCGTACGGTCCAACGGTGGTTTTCTCCCCGATTACGCAGTTGTCTAGCCTGCTGCTTTTTACGTCAGCGCCCGCTTTAACCTCTGCACTAATAATTATAGAGCCCGTGCCGATTACTGCGCCTGCCCCGATTTTACTGTTACCTTTAATGGTTACGTTCCTTTCGATTTTTGCCGTGCTGTCAATCTCTACGTCCTTTCCGATATACACGTCGTCAAAGCACTCGAACTCCACGCCGTTTTCAGCGTGTTTTTGGATAATAGATAGCCTTACTTCCTCGCTTAAATCCGCCAAGGACTTAATATCCGTAACACAGTACACGCCGTCAAAGTCCGCTTGCTGCTTGAAGTCGGTGTTGCCGCTAATTACGTAGCAGCCAAAATTCGTTATGGTGGACTCGTCAAGTTCCTCGCCGAACTCTACAATATCGCTAATATCCAAAGCCACCGCATCGGCGTTAAAAACTATTGCTACCTCCACGCTTTTGTCAACGTCGTCTATGCTGTCGATAGTTTCGTACCCAAAAGAATTTTCTAGTAGTTCCTTCACGTCGATTTCGCAAATTTCTTTTAATAGCGGTTTAATCTCACCGCTTAATCTATATAATCTAGTCATATCGTTCCTCCTAACTAACTAAAATATATTATCATAAATAGTATAAAACTGTCAATATTGTTAAAAAGCATTGAAAATTTTAACACCTTATATAACCATAATTTTTGCAATTTTATTTGAAAAATTCTGTTTATAACACAAAAACTATGTTGACTAAACCTACATATAGTTGTAAAATAAAAACCTAAAAGGAGAATCTCTATGAAAATTTTGATTGCTAACGACACCGAAGAATTTGATAAATTAGGTGCAAATGTAGTAAAAGAAGTAATAACAAGTAAGCCTGACGCCGTAATCGGTTTTGCTACCGGCTCTACCCCTGTTGGCGCTTACCAAAAACTAATCGAGTACTTTAACAACGGCGAAATTAGTTTTAAAGACGTAACCACCTTTAACCTAGACGAATACGTAGGACTTGAAAAAACCCACAACCAAAGTTATTTTTACTTTATGCAAGACAAACTTTTTGGCAAAGTGGATATTGACCAAAACAAAGTGAACTTCTTGTCAGGAACGGCAAAGGACGTAACTGAGGAATGCAGAAGGTACGACGCTCTTCTTGAGAAAAACCCTATCGACCTACAAATACTTGGCATAGGCGCAAACGGTCACATCGGCTTTAACGAGCCTAACACCCCGTTCAACGCTGTTACAAGGGAAGTTACCCTTACCCAAAAAACGATTCAAGACAACGCAAGGTTTTTTGCTAGCGAGGACGAAGTTCCAAAGTCGGCGGTTACTATGGGTATGGTAGAAATTATGGCAAGCAAAAAAATCGTGCTTATGGCAAACGGCAAAAACAAAGCCGACGCCGTGTACAATATGATAAAAGGCGAAGTTTCGCTTTCTTGCCCTGCAAGTATTTTGCAACTACACAACGACGTTACCGTTATTCTTGATAAAGATAGCGCAAGCAAACTTAACTAAAACACGTTTTATCGTGCAATTTTAACGCATAAACCACGTTTTGTGTTGTTAAAACGAAAAATTCAATTATAAAAAGCCTTCTTTTTGAAGGCTTTTTCCTTTGTCTTTTTAATTTTCTTTTTACTACTAATTAGTTTAATTCGGTTTTTTCCGCTTAATTTAACTCAATTTTTCACAACTTAATTATGCTTTGTTTTATGTTTATTTTCTTAATTTACGCCCCTACTAGCCGCATTTTCAAAGGGTACAAAGCCTCTGCGCCGTCTTTTCCCCCCGTAATTCCTCGCTTTAATAGTAAGCGCTTATGGTATCACCCTATCGCCCAGCCCTTTGTACTGGCTTTCGGTTTTCTTGCCCATAATGGCTATCGCTTTATTAGGACAACCGTTTACGCACCTGTAACAAAGCGTGCATTTATCCAAGAATTTTGCCTTGCTGCCCTCCACTATGATATTTTTTGTAGGGCAATTATTTTCGCACCACTTACAGCCAACACACCTGTTTTCGTCCAGTTTTATTCCTTGTTCAAGGCGAGGAAAAAGTTTTTTGCACACCACCCTTTGCGCACCTCCAACCATTTTTGAAAGCGGGTTGTTGCCTCTCTTTTTTACCTTACCCTCCTCGAATTTATCAATATAATCCGTAATCTTTTTGTTGGTTTTGTTTAGTATTTCAAATATCTTCTTTTCACCCAGCGGCTTACCTACGTCGCATATATTATCAGGCATAATAAAGTGCTCGCAAGAAGTTACGTTTGCGCCAAGTTTTGTTAATTTTCTTGCTAAATCCATTGCCCCGTCGCCACTAAGTAAGCCTTGCGTAATAACCACGCCCACCTCTTTTCCTTTGATAATCGGCGCATACTTATTCACAAAGTCCACCATAATCTTAGGCGTCATCGAGCCGTACACAGGGTAGCAAAAAAACAGGTAATCGCTGCTTTTGATTATCCCTTCAAAGTCCAAGTCCTTACAAATATTCACGGTAACGGCGCTAACGCTAAGTTCGTGCTTCAATCTGTGCGCCACGTATCTGGTATTACCCGTCCCGCTAAAATAGATAATTGCAATATTATTCATACCGTCCCTCGATAATAGCATATCACTTTTAGAATAAACTGCAATAATTTACGCAAAATTAGAGGATAACTATGCAAAAATTTTTGTTGCCACGATAAAAATTATACCATATAATAAAATTACGAGGTAAAAATGAAAAAATTATTAAATGATATCAAAGTAATAAAACAGCGTGACCCTGCGGCAAGGTCCGGGCTGGAAATTTATCTTACTTACCCCGGTTTACACGCCATAAGAAGTCACAGACGGGCGCACTTTTTTTACAAACATAACTTGAAACTTTTGGCAAGGCTAATTAGCGCCACCTCAAAATTCTTCACGGGGATAGAAATTCACCCGGGGGCAGTTATCGGCGAGGGACTATTTATAGACCATGGAGCAGGCGTAGTAATTGGCGAAACCGCAATAATAGGTAAAAACGTAACGCTTTTTCAGGGCGTAACTTTGGGCGGCACGGGTAAGGACGTAGGCAAGCGCCACCCTACCATCGAAGACGACGTAATGATAAGCGCAGGAGCAAAAGTTCTTGGGCCGTTCACCGTTGGTAAAGGCAGCAAAATCGGAGCAGGTAGCGTAGTGCTTAAAGAAGTTCCGCCGTATAGCACCGTTGTGGGAATCCCGGGAAGAGTTGTCAAAATCGGCACGGAAGAGTTCGATAGCAAGATAAAAAATATGAACCAAATCAAGATGCCCGATCCTATCGTGGAAGCGCTAGACTGCCTAACCCTAAGGATAAAGGACCTTGAAAAAGAAATCAAAACCCTAGAGTTTGAAAAGTTTGGTTTGTCCGTTGGCAATACTTCTTCCGAAAAGATACTATCAAACGAAAACGGCTATATCGCCGTGAAAAAAGAGTACGAAAACCCAACAGGTAGCATAAAGGATAGAACGGCGCTTAGCATAATAAAGCACGCCTACCTAACAAGGCGAATCGACCAAAACTCCGTAGTAGTCGAGGCAACCAGTGGGAATACCGGCATCGCTATTGCGTATATTACCGGCAAAATGAACCTGAAATGCAATATCTTTATGCCCGAAAATATGAGCAAGGAGCGTATTAAAAAGATAGAAAGTTACGGCGCAACGGTCACCCTAACCCCGAAAGACCTTGGCATGCAAGGTGCGGTGGAGGAAATGAAAAAGTTCGCTACGACAAACAAAAACACCTTTATCGTGGATCAATTTAATAGTAAGTACAACGCCCCTGCCCACTACGAAACGGCAAAGGAAATTCTAAACTGTCACCCCGACGTTCAGTATATCGTAGCAGGTATCGGCTCCGGCGGAACGGTAACGGGAATTAAAACCTACCTTAACGAGCACGGATTAGACGTAAAAGTTATCGGCATCGAACCCGCTTCAAGCCCGCTACTTACAAAAGGTTTCAGCGGAAAACACAAAATTCAAGGCATAGGCGCAAACTTTATTCCGTCCGTACTAAACAAAGATATCCTAGACGAGATTGTGGACGTATCGGACGAGGACGCAATACAAAACACTACCGACCTATTTAAAAATTACGGCATAAAAGCAGGAATATCCACGGGCGCAAACTTTACCGAGGCTAAAAAACTGTTTGACGAGGGCAAAAAAGTTGTGTTTATCGCTCACGACAGTGGCGATAGATACGAGTCGCTAGGCTTGTACGATTAGTTTCATACAAAACCGATTGAACTACAAAATAGCACCCGTAAAACCTATCCTCCTCTTCTCCTCTTTCTATTCTTCCCTATAAACAAAATAAACGGCCCCTTTGTGTAAAGGGGGCTTTTTTAGATAGACTAAAATCAATACTTTTTTCACACAGGAGAGGCTTTTATTTTTTCTCTTTTCAGCATTATTTTTGTCCTCTTGCCCACTTCTAGCAAACCACAACTCTGCTTTTTCCTTTTCTCTTCTTCCCTATAAAAAACGGCCCCTTTGTGTAAAGGGTGCTGCACAACTTTATGAACATTAGGTATTACATATAATATTTTTGCCTTTCGTCGCTTTTGGGTAGCACTGTAAAAAGCAGAACCTAATATCTAAATGTCAATAAAACCATAAAAATTAATAGTAACAGTAATGTAAATATTGATTTGCCATTTTGGCGAATGCTTAACTTTTAATAATATTTTTACCTACAAAACCAATGTTTAACTGAAAATTTTAACACATCTAATTTGTTTACAAAAAGTTGGGGAAATGTTTGGGTTTTGTTGGGGGTATTGGGGTAAGACGTGTGTTTGTCTTGAACAAGTCGTCGTCGCTTCGCTCCGCCGAGCCAAGCACCCGCCAAAGAGCCAAATCAATTTTTCGATTATAAATTATATGGTAGAAAAGATAAATAGAAAGAGAGCCTGACCATAGTCAAACTCTCTTTTTTGCTGTTATTTAGTGTTGCTTAATTGTTACGGATTATTTTTTTGGTGAACAATGCTTTGATTGCTACGCCAAGGTCAGCAAACGTCTTTTTTCTTGACTGCAAACCAGAAGATTGCAAAACCGATAATTCCAACGCCAAGGATTGTGCCGATTACAATACCTGCAATCGCACCGCCCGACAGTCCGTCCTTTTTAGCAGGTGGGGTGATTTCGCCACCGCCCGAAGCCTTGTCTTCATACACTGCGGTAAGAGTTGTTTCGCCGTTTACTGTAAAAGTATAACTCTTATCCATGCTGACTATTTCGCCTTTTTCGTCCTTCCAGCCTTTGAACACCTTGCCTTCTGCTGGATTGTTTGCGGTAACGGTTATGCTTTCGCCTACTTTATACGCTCCTCCACCTGTTCCTCCTTCAACCTTAATTTCTACCGATGGAACAGCCTCTACATCTCTGAAATGCGCTTGGATTTTAATGTTGCTTGCAGGCATTACAAAGGTTGTCGTAGAACTTGTTGCTTTTGCAAACACAATCGTAACTCCCGCCGTTTCGCAAGTCCATTTGTCAAAGACTTTTCCTTCCTTCGCAGGATTTGCAGTTATGGTTATGGTTTCGCCGGCTTTTGCAGGTGATTTGTCTTTCGTTCCGTTCACCACTACTATTTCATACTTTATAACATTCAAATAGGTTGCCTTAAAGGTCACATTGCCGGCAGGCATTTGGAACTTGATTTTCGTTTGGGTTAGGTCCATACCCGTGGTGTCAAGCCCCGTAACTTCCCACTTGTCAAAATACATATCGGTATCAGACTCGTTTGCCGTTACGGTAACTTCTTCTTGATATTTTGCCATATTATGAGTTGTTGTTCCGTTTGTGACGGTAACTCTATATAATTCATCTTCAAACGTTGCCTCAACGGTTACGTCACCGGCAGGCATTACAAAGGTGGTAGTTGCGTTTGTTTTGTCGGCATATACAAGAACCGATGATGAAGTCCATTCAACAAACTTTTTGCCCGGTGGTACGGTTGCGGTGATTGTAGCGGTATCGCCATATTTTGCTGTTGATTTGTCCACTGTGCCACCGGTTACTGTAACTGTGTACTCTATATCTTTGTAATTTGCGGTTGCGGTTACATTACCGTTTGGCATATTAAAGGTAATGCTTGTTTTGGTCAAATCTAAAATCGAAGTATCAACACCTGTAACTTCCCACTTGTCAAACGCTTTTCCTGTTATTGGTGGGTTTGCGGTGATTGTTACACTTTCGTCATATATTGCCTTTACCTTATTAGTCGTACCACCATTTACAGTAACGGTGTACTCGATATTTTCATAATTTGCGGTTGCAGTTACGTTGCCAGCAGGCATATTAAAAGTAAGACTTGCTTGCGTTGTATCAAGACCGCTTATTCCCTCGATCGTCCAGCCTGTAAATCTTTCACCAACACCCGGAGTATTTGCAGTAAGGGTAACGCTTGCGCCTTCTTCAAATTCACCACCTCCTGTACCACCTGTTACACTTACGTTATATTTCACTTCTCTATAGGTTGCTTTGATTTCAACTGCATTTGCAGGCATATTGAAAGTGATTTCCGTTTGAGTTAGGTCCATACCCGTGGTGTCAAGCCCCGTAACTTCCCACTTGTCAAA
>CAKRNA010000008.1 GCA_934365195.1 uncultured Clostridia bacterium
GGGGAGCCAAAAGGGTAATTTTTAACGAAATTACCCTATTTTTTTGCAATTTTTCCTTGTTTTTCGCTCCCTTTTATTTATTTTTAACGATTATTTTTCATTTTTTGCCATATTTTCAGTCATTTTTTTGGGCTTTTTCGAAAAAATGAGTGTCAAAATGAGTGTCAAAAAATGCGTTAATTTTTGCCGATTCTTCTAAGTTAAATCGGTCTTGCACTTCAGCGTAAATATCCGCCGTAGTTTTGTAACTTGCGTGTCCTAGCCAACGTTGTATTACCTTCATACTTATTCCGTTCTCTATGCACCTTGTAGCAAATGTATGTCTAAGGTCGTGCAACTTATGATTAGGGCATATTTTATGGAAATTATGTGTTACTGCACTTTCGGTCAAGTTCCCAAAATAAAAACCTTTCTCGTCAGGCTCTATACTGTCAAATATTATTTTCAGAACATTAAATAATGGGATATACCTATCCGAATTTGTCGTTTTAGTACCTCTTACGTGCAATATGTTTTCGTCTAGTTTTACGTCGTTAACATTCAAACTAAGCGCTTCGCCACGTCGAAGTCCTGCATATAAGCAAACTTTAAAAAATGGTTCGTACATAGTTCCTTTTATATTTTGCAAAAAAACTTTTTCTTCTGCAATCGTAAGTGCTGAACCCTTATTCCGAATATGTTTTACTTTTACAACCGCCTCGCACGGATTCTTTTTTACAAAGTCGTTAACATAAGCCACTCTAAATGCGCCGTTAAAAATATTATAGACTTCTTGTTTTGTTTTCGTCCCCTCAATTTTATTTATAACTTGCTGTATGTCGATTGCCGTTACCATATTTAACGGTTTATTTTTAATATTTGGTCTTATATGCAACCTGATGTTCCTTGTTATATTATCCGTTTTGTTATAGGGCATTTTATAAGTTTCGTTCCAAAATTCAAGCCAAGCGTATAAATAATCTTTATCATTTAAGTGTTGTGCTTCCTTTTGTGCTTCTAGCCTTTTTTTCCGTCGTACCTTGTCAAGTTTCAACGCAACTTGCAATCTACTTTTTACTTCTTCAGGCGTTTTCCCATAAATAGATTTTTGATAGCCGTCCGCTGTTCTAAATCTAGTCCAGTATCTTCCGTCGGCTCTTTGCTGTATTGTTTTACCTTCTACTACTATTTTTTTCACGTTATCTCCTTTTTCGATAACGCTCAAGTCTTCACTCAAAACCTTTTTTATTTGCTCTAAAATTCTTTTTTTTCCTCTATATTCATTATTACTCCGTACGAACGACAGCCTTAAACACTATATGCTGCGCTTAAAACTTACTCTATAGCGTTTACCTTAAGTGTATTGACTGCTCGTTCGCACAAAACTTTAACTATTCTTTGCAACGTCGTAAGCCATTTCCGCCACTCGATACACCATATCCTTATCTAATGGGTTCAACTGTCGCAGTATCTCGATTAAATGCTCCTCGTCTTTGGATAGTTCGTTTCCGGACACGACGATTATTCCGTCCTCGCCCTCTCTTCCAACTAAGTAGTCAATACTACAATTAAATATTTCTGCTAATTCTATTAAATTATTTATATCCGGTTCGCAAAAACCCTTTAGCCAACGTCCTATCGTTTGCTGAGTTGTATTTAATTTTTGAGCAATCTCCGTTTGTTTTAATCCTTTTTCTTCCTTTAATTCTCTAAATTTATTTGCAAATTGTTCCATTTTTGTTCCCTCCTATTATAAATTTACACATTTTTTGTACATTTTGTCTTGACAAACACATTTTTTGTGTATATTATTTTAATAAAGGTACATTTTTTGTACTTTATGGGGGATTGTATGACACGAATCCATATATTTGCTTATAAAAAGTGCAAGTGCGGTTTATATCCTCCACATTAAACCGTTACTTGCATTTTCTCTCATCTTCCTGTCCGGGCGAGAGCCCGGAATACCGGAGTAACAGTTTCCTTCCAAAAAAAGCCCAGTGCAACTCTGGGCGCTCCGTCCAAATAACTAATTGAGGTACTTATGGCATTATTTAATTTTAGAAAATATAAGAAAACCGAACGTGGCAAACACCACCCTAAATTGATTGTTGACGAAACTCCTGATAAATACGGTTTTATGGGCTTAACTCATTCGCCAAAGCGTGGCAATCACAAAAATATTGAATTGAAACACAATCCACAAAAAGAAAAGGAAGGTAAAGCCTATATACGCAAAGAGTTACGTTACGATAGTAAACAAAATTTTAGCGCAGTATTGAAAAAATACAAAATTTCCGAAGAAGATAAAAAATTTATCATAAATTATTTGGAAAATAAAAAAAAGTAGCCTTTAGGCGGTAGTTTCAAGCAACGCTCTCATACCACTCGGTCTACTTTACATCAATATACAACAAAAAATAATACTTGTCAATACATAAGCAATCAATTACACAATCACTTAATAATCGGACAAGCCTAATAAATAATCTGCTGAAATATCTAAAACCATACATATTTTATATAACAGTTCTAAACTAGGTAAACTAGTACCTATTTTTAAGTTTGTTATCGCTTGTCTAGATATTTCTAATTTTTCTGCTAGTTGTACTTGTGTAATTTTGCTACCCTGCAAAACTTCGTTAAATCGTTCAGTAAATTTCATAGTCTACCTCTTGCTTATTATTTTAGCAAAAATGTAAACTAGTGGTTGACAAGTAAACTAATAGTGTACTATAATTAACATTGTAAACTGCTGGTTTACATTTTGCAAGTAAAAAGGAGTATTTTTATGAATATTACAAACACAAACTTTATCAAAAAAACATTAGACGATATCGAAAACGATATTAAGCACGTTAAAACACAATTTGACAACAACGTAGATATTTTTACGTTATCAATTGCTTTGGAAAAATTACATAAACAACTATCTATTCCACTTGAAATAATGCAGCACGAGATATATGTAGAAGAAAAAAGCAATTATTATAAAAAACTACAAAAAGAAAAAGAGAGAAAACTCTCTCTTTAACCTTTGTTGTAAAGCGTATTTGCAATTGAAGTTATTGCTTCTTTAATATCGTCATTAGTTTCGTTTTGTTTTTCTAATTCTTCAGCAATTTTAGAAAACGAACATTGACCACTATTAAACAATTTGCAATCGCTCATACAGTTCAATTGTGTAAAAGGACACTTCTCCATAGTTTTTACCTCCTTATCTTTAGTGTTCCTTTTATTATACAACATTAACTTAATTTTGTTAATACACGATGAGGTACGTATGAAAATCACTATCCACGGCTTTAATCAAGCGGAAGCAGTTAAATTAGGACTAAACAACGACGACCTGTTAATTTTACGTTGGTTCGTCGACTTCACGCCCTCGCCTAAAATAAAATCTTGCCAAATAAACGGCAAGCCATACTACTGGATTAACTATCACCATATTATCGAAAGTTTGCCAATTCTCCAAAAAAACGAAAAAGCAATATCTAAATACAATATCCAACGCTTGCTGGTGGCAGGTGTTCTCGTTCGTGAAATAAGATTGAATGCTCCGGAGATTGAACATAGGTCAGGGAAAACAGCGTGGTTTGGCTTAGGCGAAAAATACACGCTTTTGATTGACGATATTTTTTTTGCTAATCAAGGGAACAAAAGTATCCTTGACCAAGGGAACAAAAGTATCCTTGACCAAGGGAACAAAAATGCCCTTGATTATTCTATTAAAGATTATTCTAATATTGATAAGTGTGTAAATGCGGGCGTGGGCGCAGGCGTGCGTGCGTGTACGCACGTAAAAGAGGTGGATTTGTCGCCATTAAAGGCGGTACTGCCGAACTTAATTATCGATGTTCAAACTTTACCAGCGGATTTTACCTGCGACAAAGTCGCAAATGCTGTTAAGCAATCTACTAAATTTTTATCCAAAATTCCAAAGTTATCATTTTACGTTCGTCATTATAACGACGTTATCAATAATTACTTTGTCGATATAGGCAAAGGAGCAACTGACGACCAAGCAATCGTCCGTCGCAACTACACCAAAGAGCAACTTGCCGAGATGTTCCCGGAAATCGACAATTTCGACAATTTGGAATTTTAGGAGGGCGTAGCAAAAGCAATGGCGTTAAGTTGGGGCTAGCAACGTAGCCAACAAGCAGCGTTGACAACCGGGGTTAAACAACGTGGTTAAAAATCTGGGCGCATTGCTGCGTTAAATATCGAGGTCAAAAATAAGGAGGTAATATGACACAAAAGAAAAACAAAAAGAAACACCTATCACTACTACAAACGCTTTTTCAACGAGCCAAAAACAATAACATAGTAAATCCTATAATCGTCAATACAAAAAGACATAGAGATTCTCAAGGTAACCACCCGCACATCATTATTGAAGATATTGACGATAAACACATATCGGTAGGCTTATCAACTCATTCAAAAAAAGGAAAGAGTAAAAAAGCCGGTAATAATTATTCTTTAGATATCAATCCGCTATCACACGATACAAGACACTCTTATATGCGTAGACAAGGTACGGTTGATAAAAAAAGAAATTATTTTCAATCAGAACTAGGAGTAATGTCTGAAAAAGATTATAAACAAGCAAAACACTATGCGGACAATGCAAAAGTTAAATACCTAAATACAAATAAAAATAAAAAAAATAGTAACACAAGTCCAAAAACTCACACGAGTAATAAGACGGACTCAAATAACTAAGTCGGCGTTACTATCTATAAATAAAATATCAAATAATATCTACCGTTGTCAACTATTTAATTAAAAAATCTACGAATAGAAGACCTAAAAAGAAAAATTGCTGGCGAGCAAAAACGCTGGAGGTAAATATGAAAATTCGTATTATGGGAACACCCGAAGAATTGAAAAGCGCTGAAACTTACTACAAAGCGCTACGTAAACAGGATTACGTCAATTACGTAGAGATATCTAAGCCGTATCCAAACAGAAACGGCAGTCAATTAAGCAGACTTTACGTAGAAGTAATTTGCAAAGATTGTACACCTAATTCGCTTTTAATAAAGAGCGAATAAAGGAGGTATTGAAATGCTGACGATAATTCTTTTGCTTTTGCTAAGCGTAAACAAAAAAGACGAAATAAAAACGTACGGACACCGTGCGGACGACATTGATTTTCTACGAGGTGCTTATGGAAAGAATACTACTAGATAAAGTGGACTACTCTAAAGTAGTGAATTTACCGGAGTTTGAAGTGCTCGAGCCTACCTTTTACGCTCACGTAGAGTACAGCGCTCCGTTTAATATCTACTATGCAACGATTACGTTTGAGAACAACACCGAAAACAGCGGCGCTTTTCCTACGTTAAACAACAAAAAAGAGGCGCTGGACAAAGTTATTGCGTTCCTTAAAAACGAACGCTCTGAATACGACAGAGGTTTATATGACTAAACAAGATTTAATCAATACGAAATTTGAAATTGAAGAAAACTGCAAGGGCGCTTGTGCCGATTGCAACGTTAAAAGAAAATGCGAGCGAGTGTATCAACGCTACAATCTATCTTTTTACAGCGCAAATGATATTAAAACGAACTTTGCACTTAACACAATAGACGAGGTGGGAAATGAAAGAAATTAAAACTCACCTATATGAAATAACTAAAAAAGAGATAAAAGAACTTGACGAAGAAACTCAAGTATTAGTTTTTAACGCCTTTGATATTAAGTATTACATTGAAAAACCTAGCAAGGCGCTTCTATACTCTGCTTCTTCCTGTTACTTTTTCCTTTTTGATAAAGAATAGCCAAAGGAGGTAAATTATGGCAACAAAAAAACCGAGCAAACCAAAAGCAAAGCCACAAAAGGCTAAAAAGACAACTGCTAACCCACGGAATCCATACATACAAAACGATACTTTTTGGCGTGGGATATTCCATTTTTTCGGCAACAAAAAAAGAACCGGCAAATATGGTTCTTCAAAGTTTGGAAAAAAATACACAGTCAACGCAACGACGCATTTGTCCAGGGATAATGAAATAATCACCGCTACCGTTTACAATGCTAACGGCAAATTAGTTTCAACGCATAGCGGGACAGATTTAGTAGACGCTGTAAAACCCGCTCTTACTAAGGCAGGGCTTAAAGTTAAACCCTACAACCCATTTTATACTGAAAGAAAAAGGAGGAAGAAAAATGGCAAATCAAACTAGAAAAAACACTAAAGCAAGAACTAGCGCTCCAACAGTGCAAAGGATATCAAAAGAAGAATTTAATAAACTACGTAAGCGTAGTATTCGCAATAAATTTATTGCCGGTATATGCACGTTTGTTTTAGGCGTTGGTGCCGGCGCAGGCGCATACTTCGGCATTAAATCCGCCGTGGATAAGAAAAACCCCGGCACGACTCCTCCACCTATACAGCAAGAGCAAGAAGTAACTAATAAAAACGTTCATTATTCTAGCACGAACGATATTATAGGCGAGGCTTCACAAACATATACCGACGAATATATTAAGTTTTGGAAAAACTATGCACAAGAGTTTCACAAGGCGTATTTTGAGAAAGACGTCACGATAGAATTGCCTATAAATATTAGACTTTTCAAAGGCGTTAATCTCGGCGATGAAGAATATGTCGTGCCGATTGTTACCGAGTACGTGGGCACTATTAGTCTAGATAAGATAGTGGTTAGAGGTGCTTACCTTGATAATGAGTTATCTACAAGATTAAAAATAAGCGAAGAAGATATCGCTAAAATCTTCCCTGAAACCGCCGGGGCAAAAATACTTCAATGTATGGCATTAAACGGCGGTGAGCCGGAAGAGAAAGCGGGACTGGTATACAAGTTCGGTAACTACGTTTTATACGTTACTAACTTTAGAGAGTTGGACAAGTTACAAATCGAAATTGCTAGTTATAAAGACCAGTACATTTCTAAAGAAATAACTGAGTTAGATTTCTCAGTAACGATAGCGTAAAGGTTAATAATGAAAAAAGTAAAAAACAGCAAAACGAAACCCGCAACGTCGAAAAAAGTGCCGCATAAAAGAGGTATAAAAATATTTATAACAATCCTATGCGTTTTTGTATTAGGTGCCGGCGCCGGCGCCGGTGCGTTCTACGGCATTAAATCCGCCTTAAACAAAAAAACTGAAACGTACGTTGTAAATAATTTAAGAGTTAGTAAAGAAAACGCTATGAATTATTATGGAGTTACCTATATAGATACTAACAATATGTACCCCGTTCCGTTTAATATCAATTTAACTTGTATAGATAAAACTAGAGGCGTTGTTACTAACGTCGTATTTGAAAATAGTATTGCTTTTACAATATATGAGGCTGACGGCGGATTTGTTGCTATTAACCTTAAAAAACTATTTAAAGAGAACAATATTGAACTTCCTACAAGGAGCGTAGGGGAAACGATACATAAGTGGTGGAACTTAAAAGAACAGTATCTAGACGGGCACTTTTTCTACTTTTATGACGGAGGAGGATATAATATCTTCTCGGATAGTTTTTTTAAAGAAATAGAATTTACTGCTGACTTTGCTCTTTTAATCTATTCTATTTATTTAGGAAAAGCAAAAGATATGAATTTTACTATTTTAATTTAAAAGGAGGAATAATATGAAAAAAAGTACATATAAAACCGCCACTATAATAACAGTAATACTTTGCTTGTTCACGCTAGGTTTAGCGTGGACAAGTGACTGGTTTACTAACTGGAATACGGCGGAATGGACGAAAAAGTGGGAGCAACTGTTCGGCAACGAACAATCTAAGCCTAACCCTACCCCACCGGGCGACGATACGCCTACTAACCCGGGCACTCCTAAACCGCCCGTTGATAATGACGTTGTCGCTATATCGGGTAAAGGCGATAATATGCTAGCAGGCAAAACGTACGATATGGACAACTTTGCTTATGTTTGTTCTGAAAACTCTGTTAACAAAACAATAACGTTAAATGCTACAGTTGAACCCGAGAACGCTACAGATAAAAACAATATACGCTGGAAAGTCGAATGGGTAAATCCTAACGTAGGATTTGCAAACGGCAAAAAAGTAACCGATTATATCACTATCAAGCAAGATACCACTAATCCGGCAATATGCAAAGTTAGTTATCAACAAGATTTTGGAAGCAAAATTAAAGTAGTTGCTTATATATATACTAATCCTACCGTTAATGCCGAATGCACGGTCGATTGTGTCCAAAAATTCATACATTTTAACGCCGACGGAGCAGTTCCTTTATTCGCTGATTTTAACGGAAATACTTTTCCTAAAAACGATACCGGTAGTAACGGTTATAATATATTTTTGGCAGCATATTTAATGTCTGTATATAATTTTGAAGATTATACTCCCGGGAAAGGTGGAATAAATGTTAATCCTGATGATTATAAAAATAAAAAAATAGGCTTCTTCTATAATCAATCAATAGGTACTATTTCAAACGATATAACTTCTGCTGAAATTACCTATGCGTTAACTCCTGAATTTAAACAGTTTATAGATAGCCAAGGTTGGACTTCGGAAGTATCTACATATACCATTTCGTTGAACACAAAATCTAACGATATTATCTACAATTATCCTGAGGGTAATATCTCGTATAAAACTATTTCTACAGAGAATACATACGTTACTATGAACGATATCTATAAAAAGTTTTTTAACGTTACTTCTAATAATGATTTAAAAGCAGTCTATGATTGGATGAAAACGGAAGGCAATAAGGCTTTTACTGAAACGATTGTTTTTCACAATAATTTTGAAGATATAACTTTTAGTGATGTGATTAACCTTGATATTTATGTAGATATCCCAGCAACTAACATAAACATTGACCAAGGCAACATTAAAGTATGATAACACTTATACTTCAATTCATAATGCCTATTTTCATAGGTATTTTTGGAATTTTTACTGTTAGTTTACTTTACGTAGCAATACTTTTAGTTATTGCTAAATCAAAATGAGAGGTACTTATGCAAAAGAAAAAACTATTAGTAGTAATAACGTTGATATGCCTACTATCTACTATGTTAGTAGGCGCTACGTCTTTTGCGTTTGCTCAAGATAGTTTCGACACCTCTAACGTTATGGACGACCTGTCCACCGCTGACGGATTCAATCTTTTAGAATATCGTCCCGACAACCAAGGCGAATTAACGTTATGTAATTTTGTCGAGTATGGTTTTAATTATAAGCAAGATAATTCCAACAATTATGGACTATATTTTTACGTGTACAATCCACGACTTATAGATTTTGACACTAAAACTAATCGTAATACAGTTTCGTTAGCAGTAACTAACAATGGAATAACTAGCGAGTACAAAACCTACGAATTACAATTCTTAAGCAAATCGACGAAAAAAGATGATAACCAACTATATACAGATAACCTTTTTTACAAATTTAAGGTAAAAAATGCAGAAGAAATATTAAAACTTGTAGACAAAAACGCCAGGATTTATAATATCGCTTCTATTGAATTGTTAACTAAAGGCTCTACAACGTTGAAAGATTATCAAACCGGAGGAGTATATACTGTAACTGGTTATGCTAAAGGGCTAGGTAATGGCAATACAACTTCGTCTTTACATCAAACTATTAGCGAACTTTTAACAATGGAACTTGAATGTCACACTACTTTTTTTAGAACGAATACGTCACCAAAAGGACGTTTTTACCAAAATCAAATAACAAGTATGTACTTTGCTATACCAAACAAAATATTAGATACTTATGGCGGTGTTAATAAAATATACGCCCAAACGTATAAACAACGCAGCGCTCCGTTTATAGTAACTAAAGACAAAACCTTTTATAATAAATTAAAAAATTATCTAGGAGTTACTATGCCGATAGGAGGAGATAAAGACGTGGACGAATATTTAACGTCTTATTATAAAGAAGCAGTTGGAGGTACATACGTTTACGAATGGGGCTGGAATAACGGCAGGCTATGGGGAAGTGGTGAACCAACAAGTATTCCTCTACAAATAAAAAATCGTCTAAGTTATCTTACCGGCGTTTTTTATACCGATAGTCCAGATATGTACGTGCCAGGTAAAGAAGTTATGAAAGAAATTTTTAACTACTCTGCTAGTTATAATAATGGCGAATGTTTTAATGGAGTGTCTAACGATTTACATAGTTCAACTTTAACTAAAGACCAAATGTATAAAAAATACATCGTCAGCGCCAACGATAAAACCAACTTGTTAGACTATAACAGTACTCACAGTTGGTGGGACAAGTTAAACGATTATGGTTTAATCAATATTGGAACGCCAACAAACGAGGAATTTAAAAACGTAGAAGGTATTAGAACGGTATCTACTAAAGATATTATTAAAAACGTTACTGAACTATCAAAAAATCTTTTAGTTGCAGAGTGCGACGTAAACAATTTATCCTCTTTTGTTATAAAAAATGAATTAGGTAATAAGACCACATATTTAATGCGTTTTGATTTCGACGACTACTATTCAATTCCTATGACTCACAAATATGAGGCAGGCAACGTATACGGCGCCGGAACGGCAGATACGTACCTATATCAAGAACCGCTCTTTTACGACTTACAAATTATCGAAGTTCAATTCTACCGTGACGGCAAATACACTAATATCCCTGTAGTTTCCGACCCGACAAACTATGCCGGTGGTGGCACTAAACCTATAAATCCTAAATCGCTTTTAGAACTAATTATTGATTGGTTAAAAAGAAACTGGAAATGGATATTACTAGCATTTATATGCTTGCTACTACTTCCGGTATTGCCTAACGTTATAGTTTTCGTGTTCAAAGTAGCCTTTGCGCTGATTAAATTACCTTTTATTTTAATTAGCAAAACGTTCTATGCGTTTAAAGAAAAGGCGGTTAAACGAGAACAGCAGCAAAACATAAACGCCTTACAGTCTATTCAAGAACTGGAACGCTACGAGGAACGTCAAGCCCGGCGTGAAAGTATAATTAAGAAAAAATAAATAACAAGTTGTTTCCCCGGACAGTTAACGTCCGGGCTAGCAACGGTATCGACAACCGGGGTTAAACAACGTGGTTAAAAATCTGGGCGCATTGCTGCGTTAAACATCGAGGTCAGCATACGTAGTCAATCTACGTTGTCAAAAAACGAGGAATACTATGAAAAATAATACTAAAAAAATAAATAAAAAAAAGAAACCACAAAACGTTTTTCTAATAAAAACGCTAATACTTTTGTCAGTTTTATTTATAGTTTTATCAACTACTCTGTTTGGTGTGCTATATGGACTGCGAAACTTGATTTTTAAGCCACAGCCTCTACCCCCACCTGAAACTCCCGTTGAAACTATAAGTGATTTAAAAAAATGCTATTTAGGAAACAGAAATAATTACGTCGAAATGCCGGATAAGAGTATAAAATTTGTTATTAACGTAGACGGCGATTATAGGGTTGTTAAAGGCAATTTACCGTATGACAAGACGATGAATAACGATTTTTTAGCCTATGATTTTAGCATTATATATCCGGACTTAAAAGAGTGTACGTTATTACATTACAACGCTTTTGGTAATTATAACGTTCCAAATGGTTCGGTTCACTTTTTACCATATACCCAACCGAAAGAAGAAACTTACCAACTATTTTTAAACATAGAAAATAATGAAAGTACTGTTTATGAGGGTAACTACGAACCTAATGTTGAACTAATCTATTTTAAAAGCGATGAAAAATATATTGAAGAAGCAGTTAGAAACATACGTCCTATTATAAAACCTGAAGGGAGCGTTCCACCTGTTGAATATATCATTGAGCCTACCCGCTTTAATAATAGTTGGCACGAAAAAAATATAAACGAAGATTTTTTTATCCCCACAGAAGCAGATGAAGGCGGATATATTCGTTGCCACTTTTTTTACAAAGGTGAGCACGTATATACTACAATAGGAATGCCTTTTGCCGGGTGGCAAGGTACTAATTTAATTTTTCCACACCACTATAATATCGATAAACGTAAATTTTTGCCCGACGACGGTTTTGTTTTTAAGGGGAAATTAAGATATTGCACGAATATCGGATATAAATATTATACCTTTAATTTTGATAAACATAATGACCAACCTTCTGCCGTTGGTGTATATCAATTAACTTATGAAGGAGTAATAGGCGACGACGGAACACCACGCTTACGTGTTAAACGTTTTTTTGGTCCGGAGTATACAAAAATGGAAAACAATTCTTATTCGGATATATGCTTCTTCTATTTTTAACACACGCACCGGTATCGACAACCAGGGTTAAACAACGTGGTTATAAAGCAGGGCGCATTGCTGCGTTAAACATCGAGGTCTACATACGTAGTCAATCTACGTTGTCAAAAAACGAGGAATACTATGAAAAATAATACTAAAAAACCAAATAATAAAACATACAAAAAGAAAAACAGCAAAAATACCGGCAAACAACGAACTATAAATAATTCGTTGTTTCGTCGGTGGTTAGCAAGGTTACGAATACATAAGCCGGTTAAGGAAGCGACAAGGAATAATCTGTTTAAAAACGATAACGATATGTATTTTGCAACGATTAAAGACGGATATATTATCCCAAAATCCAAAAACCGCAATATCCACCATTTTGCCTTATATAAGGAAAATGGACGAATACGTGCAGTACGTCTAACTCATTTATACGAACCTGACAAAGTAAAAAAACTTGAAAATAACCGCTTAAAAGAATTAAAAATTCCTACTTTTAAGTATCCTAGTGGGTATTTAGACAGTTATAAAGATAAAACTATTAACAATAAAAATATAAACCCAATGGATTCCAAGCACATTACTTCAATAAAAGACAACGTTTTTACTGAAAAGCAAAAAAGAGAAATTAGAAAATTTGTAAAATATAAAGATAATTACAAATAAAAAAATAGCACCGCCACTTGTGTAAGCCCAAAGTCAGACACGGGGGTGCTAATAAAGGTTAAACCTTTTCTCCATTTTTATTATACACAATAAATAGGAGGAAAGTCAACAAAATGAACGAAATTACAAGAAAAAACTTAAAACGTACTCGTAGATATCGCAGTATTTCCACGTATATTGCGCTGTTTAACCTTTTAATTGCTATTGCGGTTACTGTTCCCGGCGTTATGAATAAGTCGCTTACCTGGGCAAGTGGCACAGTTATATACGCTATCATAAGTCTTATCTTTATGATAGGTAGCCTCGGCTATCTAGCGCCCTACTTCATACTTAAACACAAGGTCAACAACACGCCGTACAAGGTAAATTCTTTACTTGTGCCGATTAAAGAGAAGTATGCCCCGCCAAGAACCGGTAAAAGTAGCAGTATGTATCTTGAGGCGCAATTTATACAGCCTGTTTTAGAGTTTCAACTTAGGTACGACTACTGGTATTACAAAAATCATATCGAAAAATGGACTAAAGAGGGCAAAACCGACAAACTAATCAAGTGGGAAGTAATAAAAGCCTCGTATGAGTTTTGGGCAAGCCACGATTACGCCTGGTGCGTAATGAGTTCATTGCCTTGTACGTACAAAGGCAAACAAGTTTTACAACTTAAAAAAGGACACCTATTACAACAAATATGGGCGCCTCGTTACACTTTATGGCTTATAGACGAAGCAGGCAAGTTTATGCCCCAACAATCTTTTGAAAACAAGATTACTGCCCTAGTGGACACTTACCGTGAGATAGGACACTTTAAGTTTTGGTGTGTTTACTGCGAGCAACGTCAAGATAATATACAAATAGACGTAAGGTGTATGACACAATTAACTCAATGTATGCAAGGTCAAAAGAACTTTTGTAAACCGCATTTAATAGAACACTATTATAACCGATTACAAAGCAAAGCAATACTGCCTAAAAACGAAAATAACGTAGCCCTAGCGCTTAAACTTGAACGGCTTAAGAATTATATTGACAGCATAGGTTTTCGTGTGTGGTACTCTACAATATGGCAATCAAACGGCAAAGAATTTACTAGCACTAAACTTACGCTTTACTGGACACAAAATTTAGATTTTGACTATGATAACGAGTGTATGTTCGTAGCCTACAAGGCTGAACCTGACACCGTTAAAGAAAACGTTGCGTGGGAAAATACGTTGCTTACCAGGGAACAAGCGGACGAATTTTTTGCTCCGTACAAAAAACCGGACAAAAACGAGAGTTTAACTACTGAAGAACGCATTAAAAAACTTATTCCGGCGCTGAATTTTGACGTAGAACTGCCAAAAGATATAAACGTAGGGTTATTGCTTACCGAAATAAATAAATCCGACCTAGTTAAACGTTGGAAGAATTTGAGCGTAATACTAAAACATTACGACGAAATAACGTCGGGTAAGTATCGAAACAAGTCGGAAGAGGAAATTGCTGAAATCTGCAAGCAAAAAAACCGAGAAAAAGCAAAATCGGAAAAAGTAGTGCAATCAATAGAGCCGTCAGACGAAGACGACGGCGAAGTGCATTGCTTTGATTAGGCTTTATTAAGCCACAGTCGGCTTGCCGACTATAAAAATACTGCCGGGGGGCATAGGGGGGACAAGTCCCCCCTAAGTTACCCGGCATTATATAAATTCTCCCAACCGCTTTATGAAAAGGTGTCGGGAAAACGGCGAATTTATAATTCGCTGTTGTCCTGACCGCTTTTTTATGCAAAAATTTATGAATTTTTGAGGGAATTTTTGACGTTAAACAGCAGCGTTGAGTTCCTGGGCTAACAACGGTGCCGTTCAGCGCCGCCACCGTCCTGGGCTATGCACCGGAATAGACAACCGGGGTTAAACAACGTGGTTAAAAATCGAAGTTAATCAACGTAGTCAAACTACGTGGTTTTTATAATAAAAAAGGCTACCGCTTTGGTAACCTTTAAAATTTGATAATGAGTGTCAAAATGAGTGTATATCTTGATTTTACTTACTTTTTAAACCTGTTAACCGCAGGGTCGTTGGTTCGAGTCCAACTTGGGGAGCCAAAAGGGTAATTTTTAACGAAATTACCCTATTTTTTTGCAATTTTTCCTTGTTTTTCGCTCCCTTTTATAGCGTTTTACCGCTAAAAAACCTAATTTTTTTGATTAGTGGTGTCAAAATCGGTGTCAATTTTGGTGTCAAAAAGCACATTTTTTGCTTATCTTTTTTTTATTTTTTTAATATTGAAGTTTTAAAAATGCTAGGATAATGCAAAACGCAACTAATTACCCACCTAATAAAAAATACGATAACCATAATATCGTTACAAAAATCTAAAATATTTAATAAATAAAAAAACCGAAACAAGCCGTTTGCTTATTTCAGATTTTTCACAAGTTGTAATAATGCTTTTTTATTTTCGTTTGAAAGCAGCCTTACTCTTCTTATAAGTTCGTCTTCGCCTTCCTCTTCGCTAAAAAACTCGGATAAAGTAATCCCAAATGCACCGCAAATCGCTCTTAACGTGGAAATTTTAGGCTCGCTTTTCCTTGAATATAGATTATTTAGAGTGGACTGAGTAAGCCCGCTCTCCATAGCAAGATAATTTATGGACCAGCCTCTCTCTTTTCTTAATACTTCAATTTTTTCAAGTACTTCCATATTTGCTTACCCCTTATGTTAATATTTTACAACTTAAATGAGTTAAATACATAACCCACAACTATTGACATATAAACTCTTTTGAGTTAGTATAATAATTGAAGTAACAATACTTTAATGGGGAATAATTGAATAAATTTTAATACTTATGCTATGCGTAATTATTATGGTTTTTTTATCTTTTATTATCTAAAATCCTACAAAATTTCCTCATTTCCTCTCGATTAAACCAAAAGTTTATCTATTCAACTAACAGTTGAGTTAATTACTACACTTTAATATTGTAAGAGTTTTTAAAAATTGTTATAATTATGTAAAAAACATAAGGAATTAAAAAATGTACGGGGACAAAATATCACAATTAAGAAAAGAAGCAAATTTAACACAAGGTCAACTTGGTAATTTACTTAATGTAAGTGCTCAGGCAGTTTCAAAGTGGGAAAATAATTTATCAGAACCAGACCTTGCAACTGTAAAAAGGATTGCTAGTATATTTAATATATCTATTGATGAATTTCTAGATATCAAAATAGATAGCAACGTAGATGAAGAGACAACCAGTGTACAACAAAATAAAGAAGTTAGTGATGCAATTGCAAATGCTGTTACGGAAATAAAAGAAGATGTTATTGGGTATTGCACAAATTGTGGAACAAAGGTAACAAAAGACAATGTTGGAGTTACTAGTCCAAAAATTTTATGTAAAAAGTGTGCCGAAGAAGTAAGGCTAGAAGAAGATAAAAAAGAACGAGCAAAAGAGACGGCAAGACTAAATAAAAAGCAAGATTTAAGGACTAGAAAAAAGAAGAGCATTATTAAAGGTAGTATTGTAGCTGTATTAGTTTTTGTATTTGGTATGATGGTTACATTTGCAGATACTTCAGATGCCGCAGGTACAGTAGGCTTATTCTTTTTCTTCTTGTTTGTAACTTATGGAAGCTATGCTTTTACCGCAGAAATTGTTCTTGATAAAGGACCTATTGGCGATATATTATTATGGTTTGTTTCAAGGCCACTTCGTATGCCTGGTGTTATCTTTACACTTGATTTAAGTGGATTGTTTTTCTTGATATTTGTAAAACTAGGGCTTACAGTACTTAGTTTTATGTTAGGTGCATTATTGTTTTTAGTGGGAGTATTTGTAGGCTTAATTGTTGCACCATTTTCGTTCCCATTTACAATACATAAAGTTAATAAAGAATTAAAATAATATTAAAAAAACAAAAGGGGGAAAAAATGAAAAAGAAAAGATTGCTAATGTTACTTACTGCAATTCTTGTTATTGCTTTGACATTTACACTTGTAGCCTGTGGCGGTGATAAGGGAAACGATACACCAACTAAACCTGGCACAAGTCAAGATACCGGTGGTAGCACAGAGCCAGAATTAAAGGACTTAACAGGTTTTACATTTCCAAGCAAAACAGTAGATTATGATGGACACGAACAAAAAGTTGAAGTTGTTGGGGAATTGAATGGTGCAACCGTAACTTATACTAATAATAAGGCTACAAATGCAGGTACATATAATGCTAAAGCCGTAATATCTAAGGCTGGATATAAGGATTTAACATTAAATACAACCTTAACCATTAACAAAATTAATATGTCTGATAATATTGTATTTAAAAATAGGACTTTTGAATACGATGCAACTGCACATAAAATAACTATTGAAGGTACAATACCTCAAGGTGCATCAGTTGTATATACTGGTGGTGAAGATGGTAAAAATGGTGCTACTAATGTAGGTGTATACGAGATTACTGCAACTGTTACATCAAACAACTATAATACAAAAGTATTAAAAGCTAATTTGAAAATCAACTCAACAGAGGAAGATTTAAATGTCGTTTTATATAAGGATATGTTGTTCTTCCAAAATCCATTACATAACAACTATTTCTATGGATATGATAATGCAAATGTTTCATTTGTAAGCTATGATTCTCCAGTTTCATTTGCTATGGCTAATGAAAAGATGTATTTCTTTAGTAAAGGATTACTTTCAACAAGTATTTGTTCGTTTGATGCATTGGGTGGTAATAAAGTAACTAGTTTGTTAGAAGTAAACGGCGAAAACCTTGTAACAGATGGAATAAATCTATACTATGTAAACAATAGCTTATTTAATGCAGAGGCTAATGGTATTTATAAGATAGCAATAGCAGACTTGGAAAACGAGAGTATTGACCCGATTCCAACAAAATTAACTAGTGTTAAAGCTGATTATTTAGCATACAACAATGGTTATATTTATTTTGCAAATAAAAAAGATGGCAATAAACTTTATAGAATAGCTACTACAGCTAACAACGGTATAAGCACAAAAGTATACGATTATAAGGTTTCAGAGTTAATTGCATATGGCAATAAATTATACTTTAATAGACACAGCAACTTAACTGCAGCAATTTACAGTATTGATTTAACTTCTAATCCAGCATTGCCAGTTGTAGATAATAACAGTATCGTAAAGAAAATCACAGCATCAAAAGGTAAAAACCTAACAGTCATAAATGATTATCTATTCTTTATGAATATTGATATGGCTACAACAACAATATTTGGGGATGGCATTTATAAAGCGAAATTAGATGGTAGTGCAAATGCAGAAAAAGTTATAGATGGTTCAGAAAATAAAGTGTATGCATTTACTGGTGATAATATGTATTTATATTATTACAAACAAAATGATAAGCACTTATATTCTTATGACTTAATAACAGGTAAAGAAAAAGATTGTATGGCAGGTTTTACACCACCAGAAGTAAAAGAAGTTATAACAACATATTATGAAAAAACTTTAGTTCATAATGGCGAAATGTATTATATCAATATGAAAGATGGTGGTAAACTTTATAAATACAATTTTGAAAACGGTAATGAATTTAGAATAACAGGTCTTCAAGTTGCAGATTTTGCAATCAATGGCGATTATCTATACTTTGCATCAGTTAGATTTATGACTAATTTTGATTTATACAGAATTAACTTAATTAATGGTGAAATGGATAGAATTTCTACAGATAAATGTTACTATTTAACATTTGATAATGATTGGATTTACTACTTAAACTTTAGTGGTAAAAACACATTAAATAAAATGAAACTTGATGGAACAAAAAATACTGTACTTTATCAAGAAAAGAAAGTAGCAGATAGACCTATTACACTAAAAGATGGTAAAATTTATTTTGTAAATGACCCATCAGTAGGCTACAAAAAGATGTTAACATACGATACTAAAAATGGTACAGTGCAAGAAGTTAATAAAGATACTTGTTCACCACTTGAATACATAATTGTTGGCAATAAGCTTATCGTAGTTAATGCACAAAAGAGCAATACTTTAGAGATTAGAGATTTAACAACAAACGCTATTCTAAATACAGTAAAACTAGGTGTTGATGATGCAAGAAGCCTTATGGTAGTAGGTAATGACTTATATTTCTATCGTAATGTAGCAGCAGGTAGTTCATCTAAAGGTTTATATAAACTAGATTTAACAAATAATAGTGCAACACCAGTATTGGTTGACGATATGGTTAGAGATGGTAAAACATACTATGTATCTAATGCTCAAATGGTTGACGGTAAATTGTACTTTATGAACGAATGGCAAGTATTAAATTCAGTTCCAGAACCAACATTTAGTACAGGCAATCTATGTTCGTATGACTTTACCACAAAACAAATAGAAGTATTAAACTAAATTATTAGTTAACAAAAACCACTAATTTTAAAGTGCACCCCAGAAGTTAGACAAAAATATAAAACTTTTGGAGGTGCATTTTTAATGGCAAAAAAAGAACAAGCGTTTAGAAAATACTCGCCTGAGTTTAAGTTATCTGTTATACCGGATATGCGCGAAAATTTTACAAAAAGGGAAAATTATATAAAAATAACTAAATTGATAAGTAGAAATGTAAGCACAATACCCCCACACATAACAGTATATTTTCCAATAATATAAATACAATTCGCTAATTATATAAACGCAAATCCCTTGCTAAATCGCCACCGTTGTGCTATAATTACCATTGCTAAAACTTAATACCGCTTGCGCTTCCGTAGTTAAATGGATATAACAGCCCCCTCCTAAGGGTTTGCTATTCCTAATATGAACCCTTGAAAACGGGGCAAAACTATGCAAAAACCGCTCAAAATCGTGCATTTTGGCGATATGGCAGACGGCTAAAATAAAATTTGGTGACCTAAATGGTGACCACGGCGAAAAAAGTTCGCCAAAGTGGGTATTGCTATATCCTGTAAAATTTAATATATCTTTCCGTAGTTAAATGGATATAACGGCGCCCTCCTAAGGCGCAATTTCGGGTTCGACTCCCGGCGGGAAGACCAAAGAAACGACCGATTTCTCGGTCGTTTTTGCATTGTAGTGCGTTATTTATTCTTTCTTAAATTCTGTCAGCATACGTAGATGCGCTTGCCTATAGTATTTTCTAAAGGTAGCCCACGGTAGGCTTGTATCCTGGGAGAAGGCGATTATCACGCCTATCAGTTCGCCTTAGTCCTTCGCCTCTGTAATTACCTTTTCATAATCCATTTTATTTACACTGTTTGCTCCCTATCTTTGATAAATATACAATACAGCAAATGAAAATTTAAGTCCAATAAAACCCGCCAAAAACCCAAAGAAAAACGACCGAATCATCGGTCGTTTTTACTTATACCTTTTGGAGTATTGTGTATAAATCAATTATACTGTTTCTTTTTTGTTCTTCTTCGTCATTGTCAAATTGGTGCGCTGGGGAGTTGTATTCTTCTCTCTTAAGGTCAAGTTCCTTAAATAAATCTAATCCAAGGCAACCTGTATCTTTTAGCCAATTTAACAACTCGTGAAGTTGGGTGTAATTAAAATTCGCAGTTCTTATTTCATATGCAAAATGGTATTCTAAATGTTTTTGCATTAAAGTACGCGCATCCACTTCATTATAAGAGTGAGAAGTGCCATCCATGAAAGTAACCATAGAATGAATTGCTGATTGGTAATCGTCCATCAACAAAGGTTCATTTTTGGGATCGATTTTTTTCAAATCATTTGTTGTCGGACCGTGGGTTATTTTTATTAAGGTAGGATTATCGTGATATGTTAATTGAACTGCTTTTTTATAGAAGTTTTGATAGTGAGTTGTAATAATTATTTGAGCAACGGAATCCTTTAATTTTTTTACTTCATTGATGAAAATATTCATTCTATCAATATCAAAACTTGTGATAGGGTCATCTAAAAAAATAATTGTTTCACCCGATGCTGTTCTTTTTATTTTGGTGAAAAATATTGCTAATGCCAACGCTCGCCTATCCGATTCGCTTAATACAAATTGTATTTTATCTTTCGGTACTAACTCGCCTCTAAAATAAACATCAAGTGAGTAGGTTTTGTTTGTTCCTTTGGTGGTAATAACCTTTTCGATTTTATAATTCCTACTACCAAATTTTTCGAAATAAGCATTAATATCATCATAGAATTCGGTTAAGTAGGATTCTTGTTCTTTGTCAAAATCTTGCTTTTTTTGCTTAGACTGATTTGCTATATCAGTAATTTGTTTTTTTAGTAAAACAAATTGTTGAATTTTATCGTTAAGCAAATTACGCTGGACAATGATAAATAATCGGTTGTATTCATTCTCTAGTTCAATTATGTGTTTATTTATTGAATCTGCTGTTAGGTTGGCAATGTATGCGCCCGCTAATGTATTAAATTCCTGTAATAGGGTGTTATATTGTTTTATATTTTCGTTATATGCTTTAATGGTGTTGTAAAAACTTTGCAAATCAAATGCTTCAATCGAAGTATAAAAGTTGTCAAATTTATTTTTAATTTTTACTTCCATTGTTTCGATTAGTGTTTTAAGGCTCTTTTCGCAATTTTCATAATTAGATATAAGAATTTCTCTTGCGTCAAGCAATGAATGGTATAAAGTTGAAACCTTTTCATCGAAAACCTTTGAATTAATTGTCGCAATTAAATCTTCATTTTGTATTAATTTTGTTGGATTAATATTTAATTTTGTTGGAAACTTAATTTTATTGAGTGATAATACCTTTTGGGTATATTCTTGTATTTCCTTGCTAAAAAATTCAATAAAAACATCGATGCTTTCATTTCCAGTTAAGGAGGTACCACAAAAAGGACAATGTTCGTCAACAATCCATTGTGTTCCTTGTAAAATCCAATTGTCTATTGCAACTGAATCTGATGAATTTATATAAGTGTTTTTATGATTATTATATAATTCAATTAAATCTTGTTTTTGAAAAGAATATGCACTGGCTAGTATTTTATTTATATCATTAATTACGGAAAATATATTTATATCAATGGGAAGCAAAGCAGTTGGGAATGCTAAATTTTTAATAGCAGAAATATTTTTCAAGTTTTTTGTTTCTTCTTGTATTGTCGTTTTTATTCCCAATAACGCAACATCTTCATCGTGAATATCTGCTTGATATGGCGCTTTTATAAAGTCTTTCAATGGAAGTTTTTTTTCGATTGCACGTTCAATATCTTCGGTAAGGGAATCATATTTACGAGTAAGCTCATTTTTTTGTTCGTTTAATGCCAATAATTCTCTTGATAAATTTACGCTTTTCTCACCAATAATAAAGCGAGTAAAGTTTTCTTTATTTTTATGCTCTATTGCATTATTTGTAAATACATTATCAAAAACAAAAGCGGTATCAAAAACCTCTATATTTGACATGTCGCCCAACCCTGGGTCTATACACCACAAACCTCTTTGAAATTTTGCATTTTTACCATTTGAAAAATTGAATGATACAGTCGGTTGTTCAGTCTGTCCAACAGTTTTTCTTTGAGTAATATAAATGGGGTCGTTATTCTTAAGCGATTTAATGACGTCACATATAGTTGTTTTTCCTTGTGAATTTGGTCCATACATCAGTACTAGTTTTGATAATTCAATTGACGCCGGGCGAGAACTTAAAAATGTCCCAATGTTTTTTATCTCTTGTATCCTACTAATCATGCTCTTCCTCGTTTTTTTATAAATGTATGTTGTACATCAGCCTGTCTTCACGGCCATTATCGTATAAAAAGGCTTTTTGGTCGTAATTAAAGACTGGCTTTGCTTTATGTATTATACGGTGATGGTCTGGACAGACAATCATCACGTTTTTCGCGTCGTTGTTTGCTGTGAGGGAGATGGGTTGAATGTGATGTGCTTCACTTACGTCAACGCCATACATTTCAATTGCTCGTGCTCCACATATTTGGCAACGGTATTCATACAACCCTTTAAGCGATTGTTGAATTTTAGGGTCGAATACGCGGTTCTTGGATTCTTTTATCGTCTTAATAATATGAGCCGTGCTGTCCTTACCGTTTATTATTGCCTCTAATTCGTCTTCGGAGCACCCGTGAATAATTTTCCGCGCTTGCTGTCTTTCGTGCTCCTCAATGGTTATTTCTTCGTTATCGGCTAAAATAGACTGAACAATTTTAGTTAACTCTTCAAAAGTGTAATGTTTTAAGCCGTTGTGAAAGGTTTCAACTACGGCGTTAGGCATCCTTTTATTGAAACCAACGCGGTGGCTACCTGTTAATGGGTCAAACTCATCACGACGGAGTTTTAGGTAATGATTATCTTTGCCAAATTTTAAGGATAAATCGCTAAAAGCCTCGGTTAACGTAGAATAACCAAGCGCTTTCATTGCATCCCTATCAAATTTTGAAAAATAATACGCCATTATCGTGGCTTTTCTATTATTGTCGGTAAGCACAACCTTTCTCCTTTGTTATTCGTGTTTTACTTGGATTTCGTTATAGTCATACCTGTTTTGTTTGTGGTCAATAGTTTGGTTGTTTTCCAATATTTAAGCCAGTATTTCTTTTATAAGTTCAGTTTTTTTGACCAAACAACTGTTTCGCCATATATTCAATTACTTTTACGTTAACAGCATTCCCGAATTGTTTATAGGCTTGGTGGTCGTTAGGGTTACATATAAACGTGTCAGGGAAACTTTGTAGACGTGCAGCCTCTCTAGGGGTCAGTCTACGTTTAACCTTGCCTATGACAGGAATTTGAACCATTGCCACAAGAGCGGGGAATACGCTAGGTCTTTTTACGCGTACGCCACTTGGTCTAAACTGAATCAATGCATCCCAAACGGAAGAGCAATCTTTACCACATTGCCATTCGAATTTTTGTTCGGTCATGGTAAAGTCTTTTAAGTAATCCCATTTCTTAAGCCATTTGTCAATAAACTCTTTGTTGTTTAAGTAAAGCGCACGGCTTTTCCTAATAAATTCCTCCTTCCATTTTGGGTAACCTAAACCTTCATACTGATACGTTTTTCCAAATTCATCAGACCATATAGGAAATCCAATTACTTTTTCTTTTATGCCTTTTATGAACTCATCCCAGCATGTTAACACTTTTTCTTCGTGTTCGGTAATGTAGTATTTAGCGTCAACGGAACCTTCTTCAATAATGCCAGATTCCAAGAAGTTAATTTTATCTTTGTCGGTGTGTGGTAATTCAACCTTTATTTCTGTTACGCCAAGTGATTCGTGAATACCTAGTATTACAACTCTTTCGCGTATTTGTGGAATGCCTAACTGGTGTGGACTAATAATTATAGGTTCTTCTGTAATGACATATCCTAGTTCTTTTAAACTATTTTTAATTACACGCCAAGTATTGCCGTTATCGTGCGCTGCCAGGTTTCTAACATTTTCAAGAATAAAGTAAGGCGTTTTGTGATACTTTAGTATTCTTATAATTTCAAAGAAAAGCGTACCACGCGTTTCATCCTCAAATCCCTTTTGATGGCCTGCTTTCGAAAATGCTTGACAAGGGAAGCCTGCACAAAGAACATCGTGTTTTGGAATCATCTCAGCAGCGACGTCACGGATGTTTATTCCAGAATCTATGTTATAATTTAACTTATATGTCTCAATCGCATATTTATCTATTTCTGATGCAAATACGCATTCTCCACCTAAATTGCTTAACGCTTGGTGAAATCCTCCTATTCCTGAAAATAGATCTATAAATTTAAATTTGGTCATTATTACCTCCGCTACCAAAATAGCGTAAATATTTTTACAAGTCCAGTACTATTTATTTGTTTTAAATTTATAAATTTCAAGGTTAGGATTATTTACATCGATCATAACCTTGGCATTTCTAGCCGCGCCATTAGAATTTCTAAACGCCGATTGAAATTTGCCGCAATATTGAATTGTTTCGGCATTTACCCAAGCAAAAATAAGTTCGTCAAAAGAAAAAGAAGTTTTTCTGCGTCTTGATGGTGCTTTACGTTCAACGCGTTCTTTTTCGTATTTACTGATTCCACCTTTTAATTCGTCATGCCACTTCTTAAAAGAACCGTCAGTGTCATAAATACTAACTCCGCTAGCAATGATAAAGCAAACTTGTCCATATTCGTCAATTGCGCGCATAGTTTCGTCATAGCCATTTGTTGGAATCTTACCGCCATCATTTTTGACAGGGTCAATACTGTGTGCTTTAAAATCCCAATTTATATCTCTAAAACCATCAAATTCTACTTTGCCATATTTTTTGCCTGGGCATTCCATAAAATTGTCTTTACCTAAAGTTTTTTCGCACATAAACTGAAAATAAAAACCAGGCCACTCCATTTGTTTCCAATGGTGGCAACCATTCTCTTTCATGTATTCAATTGATGCCTTTCCCTCCCAAACGGGAGGGATTCCTTTTTGCAATTTTTCAAAAATTGTTTTCATCATTAATTCTTTATTCATATGTTTTCTCCTTTATTAAGAGTTTCTTTAATTTTAATTGCAATCCTTTTAACAAGCGGTACGCATACCGTATTACCCGCTTCAGAGTATGCTTTATCTAATGTTGTCCCGCTTGCAAAAGAAAAGGTTGTCGGGAACCCCTGAAGTAATAGGCACTCCTGTGGCGTAAGGTAGCGTATACCGAATTTATCGTAAATAATGGGTTTGTGTAATTTTAACCCACCCATACTAGCGGTTAGCGTTCTGCAAATTCCGTCTTTACCTGTGCGTACTTGTCCGAAGTGTAATTGGTACATTTGACTTTTATCTTCCATTTTTGATTTTAAAAGAAAATAGTCTTCACTTTGCTTATCAATATAATAGATTGCATCGTGCTTAATAGAAAAATCAATTATATCAGTTAGTTTAACGTTTAACTCTTGTGGTTCGGGAAATTTGAAAAGTTCTCCCAAGTTCTCATCCAGAAAAGCCACAATAAAAATACGTTCTCGCTTTTGGGGAATATTCGCATATTCGGTTGGACAAAGAATTTTATATCTGACCGAATATCCAAATTGAGCGAGGGAGGCAAATATTTTATTAAAGGTTTTGCCGTCATCATGTTCTTGAAGATTTTTCACGTTCTCAAGAAAAATAACTTTAGGTTTCTTTTTTTCTACTATACGTTCAATTTCAAAAAACAAAGAGCCTCGCTTATCTTCAAAACCACGTTGTTTGCCTGCAATGGAGAATGCCTGGCAAGGGAAACCAGCAACCAAAACGTCAAAATCAGGAATATCGTTAGGATTAACTTTTTTAATATCTTTTTCCAATAGGTTATGGTTAGGAAAGTTTTTCTTATATGTTTTGCAAGCATATTTATCAATTTCATTGGCAAAAACGATGTCAAATCCTGCTTGCAAAAAGCCTAAATCAATTCCTCCAATGCCCGAGAAAAGGCTTGCAACTTTGATATTTGACATACAGTTTAAATTTCTTCCTTTCCTGCATCCATTATATCGCCGATATTGCATTGTAATACCTTGCAAATGCGTAGCATTACGTCCATTGATACGGTTTCGTTTTTGCTCATTTTTGCCATAGTGGAAGAAGACATATCCGTTAAGTTGCATAGAGCCGTCTTAGTCAACTTTTTATCTATGAGTAATTTCCAAAGTTTATCGTAACTGACTGTCATATTTACACCTCATACAGTACTGATAGTATTGTAGCAAAAAAGAGGAAAAATTGCAAGTAATTCCTTTGACATATCAAAGAAATTCTTTGAAAAATAACAGTAAAAAACCGAGGCGTTTTGTTTATCCCTCGGTTTTTCGTCTACTCAAATATTTCTTCTATCTTTTGGGCGGCGGAACGGTCGGCTGTTTTTAGGAAGTGACTGTATATGTCGGTGGTTGTGCTGGTTCGCGCGTGACCCGCTCGACCTGCGACTGTTACGATAGGAACTCCTGCGGCGATTTGCATAGTGATGTTGGTATGTCTAAGGCTGTGGACGGTTCGTTCTTCAAGTCCTGCCGTCTGGCATATCCGTTTCATCCACGTGTTTATCGTGCCAGGGTAAATGTTTCCGCCGTATTCACCGATAAACAGGCGGTTGCTGTTTTCCCACTTATCGCCGCACATCACTCGGTATTCTTCGTACCAAGCCTTATATTCCGTCAGCACCGCTATCAGTTTGTCAGATATGGCAATTACGCGCTTACTGCTTTCCGTTTTCGGTTCTTTCAACACCAACCCAACCTTGCGAACGACGGTGAGCGACCTTGCTATGGTTATCGTGCCGTTTTCTAAGTCGATATCCGACCATTCCAGTCCGCACAGTTCGCCACGGCGCATACCCGTTAGAAGAAGGGTAAGCATGGCCGTTTTATAGCGGATATCGGAATACTCGTCCGCCGCCTTATAGAACTTTTTAGCGTCTTCGTCATCCATATAATCAATTTCCCGTGGCGGACGCTTGGGGAATGTTATGTAATCGGCGCTAGCGTAGTTATCGACTATCAGCCTTTGCTTTTTTGCCGTAGCAAGCACCGCCCGTATGGTGCGCTTTATTTTGTTTATCGTTTCGTAGGCGTATTTTTGCGTCATATGCGTAACGTTGAATAAGTTTTCCGTTTTCTCGCCCAGCGTTTCGGCTAGCCGTTTGGCATACTCGTAACTGATTTGCTTACCTGCCAACGCGTTGGATAGGGAGCAACTGCTGAAATTCTTTTCATATCGTAGTTTCATATAACCGATACCCGTTTGGTTCATTTTCTCACGCAAGGTTGGTTTTGCCGTAACGACCGTAACGATCTTTTTCATACGGTCGAGTTTATCGTAGTATTGCTGTATGATATTCGGCGTAAGTTCTTTAAGTTTGTATCCGCCGATATGCTTATTCGTCAATTCTATGGCGCTCTCGCAGTTTACGTAATAACTCGCAGCCACTTCGTCTTTTCGCCTTTTTAGCCACCAAAGCGCGTAGTCCGAGAAAGTGGTTTCGGGGGATTGAGTCGGCTCTCCCGACGCCGTTTCTGCCGCTTTAACGGCTGTTTCGTATTCGGCGGCGAACAACACTACTTCCCGTTCCGTTTGTTTTGGGGTAAGCCCGACGGGCGGTTTCCAAGTGGTAGAGTGAACTTTGATTTCACCGCTACCCCTATCCTTAATTTTGACCTGTATCCGATAGGTCATACCGCTTTTCCCGGGGCGTTTGCTTATACTTGCCATTAAATTACCTCCTACGGCGTTTTATTAAGGGGACGTAGCAATCCCCTTAACAAAAGGAAGCCGTAAAAATTTAGAAAAGTCTAGCGATTTAGCCTTGCGAACCGCTAAAATATTTGAATAAATCGTCTAAATCCACGAGAAGTTTCTTCCCCGTAAATACGCAACGTATTTTACCGCTTTTGCAAAGGCTGCGAACACAGTTAGGGGTTACCGCCGTCATAGGGTCTATCGCCTTAATTTCGGCTATAGTTTCGGTTATCGTTCTCATTCTGGGAATCGTCATCTAATACTCCTTCTTGCTCATATTTTTCTCCTTTTCCTTGAATCTTCGTATCTTCGTTGCATTGTTGCGTCGTTCTTCGTATCTTAGTTTCTTTGAATTTTTTGATTTTTTGAATAAATTTTGATTTTCGTGTGTATTAAAATCAAAAATCAAAATCGAACGAAGTGGCGTATTTTTAGCATTTTTTTAAAGATTTGTCACTAAAATCGCCTTTTTCGCCACTTCGAACGAGTTTTGAAAATATTTTTTGATTTTGCGCTTTGATTTTTGATTATGCGAAAACTCACGTATGATTGCCGCCCCGCTTATGAGTTAAAATCGTAGAGATTTGACATCCCCCCAGGGAACGCAATTAGACCCTACCACTCTCGTCTTCCATTTTCTTGATTTCATCGCATTCCATCAGGGCGAAGTAGTGTACGTAAGCACCGTCAGGTTCTTGCTCGTACTCGTGCTTAATATAGCAACGACGGGTCAGAAATTCTTCTAATTCAAACGTCAAATTATAGGCGGTAATAATATCGATTCGTTCGTTTTTGGGCAATCCGTCGTTGTAGATATCTTGCAATTTCTTGGTGCTGAGTACCCAACCCTCGTCACCGCTTTCTTGAGCATAAATTCCTATAATATTTTTCATTCTTTTTTCTTGCGCGTTTTTAAGTTCTACCACGTTAAATGTCTCCGTTAATAAATTTTAATAGTTTTTTCTCGTTTTGTTTGCGTACGAGGTCACGCATATTTTCGCAGTCTAACTGCCGTTCGAATAGGCACGAGCCTTTAATTCGGTGAGCCGTCCGTTCTTCGTAATTGCAATTCGCCATTAGGGCGCTGATGCGATTATTACTTGAATAGATGGTTGGTTTTTTAGCATTGATACGAGTATTGATAAGATCAAACGCTATCGTTTGCAACCAACCCGTACCCGCTTTAACGTTTTCTGCGCCGATATCGTCCAAAAAGAGAAAGTCAACCGTTTCGGCTTTGTTAAGTACGGCAGATTGCGCCGAGTTGTTTCCAAAGCCTTCTTTTAGTTTTCTTTCAATCTCCACGAAACTGGTAAACAGTACGGTGTATAACTTATCCGCCAGGGCGTTACCCATACATGCGGTAAGATGAGTTTTGCCAACGCCGGGAACGCCGTAAAGATAAGCACCGACGCCCGCCGCGTACATTTTGTCCGCGTGAAAGCAATAGTTCCGACACATTTGATAGACTTCCTTGTTGTTAGGTATAATCGTAACCGTTTCAAACGTACAGTTTCTAAAATGCTTTCCGAGCGCGCTGTTACGGCGGTATTCTTCCGCTTTTACTTTCCGTTCGTACATTTTTCGCTCGTTTTCGGCTTTTTTATAAGCCTCTTCACGGCATTTGCAGGCGACGGGGAAATAAATGTCTTCAATACGGCATACCCTTGGCGTGTGGCAGTTTTTGCAATAGGCAAGTCCGTCGTCGCCCAAGTATTCGTCGGTTTGTAGTACAATCGTATTCATCAATCTTATTCGCCCCAGTCGATACCGTAATTACTTTCGTAAGAAATATTATTTTTATCTATTCTACTTACTGTATTATAGTTAGCGTTTTTAAGCGTATGTTTTTCGCGTTTTTGAGCGTTACCCACGCTTATTTTTGACAGCGTTATTGAAGAATTCGGTTTAATAATACGCTTACGATAACCATTATCGTCTGTAATGCGACTAACGGTTATGAGTTTGTAACGTTTAAGTACCCCTATCAATCTGCTCACCGATTGAATTGACAGGTTTAATCGCCTTGCAAAATACTTATTTGATGCAAAACAAAACCCGTCGGTTTGTGATAAGGCGCAAATCTCTCCATGCAGTATTTTTGCGCGTGGCGGAATAGAAGTGATAGAATTCACTTTTTCGTCCAGTTTTATGTAGTTCCTACTAGTTATCAACGTGTTTCCTCCTGCTTATATGTTTGTTAGCAATATTGCGAACACTCGGGTAAAATTAAAAAGGAATCGGCAATTCCTTTTTAGGAAGGGAGCAGACTAATCTTCTACGTCGGCGTCAGCCACTCCTTTTGATATAAGACCGTCAACGGCTGAAATTATCGCAAGCGATTCGTCTTCGTTGTCGACCACTAGCGAATCCAAGTTGTCCACTTGCATTAGTTTGCGTACTACTAGTCTGGAAAATTGATTTTTGCGTAAGAATTCAGCCATATCGGGAGCAAGTTCCTTTCTTCCTAATCCGATCAATTCCATAACCTCATACTCGGTGTTTTCATTCACTCTGTAAGCAGAAAGGATTTTCTTGAGAACCTCGCCTACGGGCGGATAGCGTCTGTCGTTTTCAAGGTCGGAAAGATATGCCGGGGATATTCCTATTTCTCCACAAGCACCACGGAGCGACAAATTGCACCTTTCTCTTAACTTCTTTATCATTTTTCCGAAGGTAACGCCTTCTGCGTTTGCAATTACTGCGCCGTCTTCTCTTCTTGGCATAGCCTTATATTTTGCCATAGTCTTACTCCTTTAATATATGTTCGCATTTTTGCTTACATTAGTATTATATGCAACTTAAAGTCATTTGTCAACAAAATTGCGAACATTTTTTAAAATATTTTTTAATTATGTTTATTAGAATTGATAATTTACATATGAACAGGGGAAAACATGCCGTTACAGAAAATCGTTTGACTTTTTGAAATTATTTTTTATAAAGCGATGAATTTTTGACCAAAACAAACGAAATAAATTATCGTATAGTTGGCAGTTTTTCAAATAATAAATCGAATATTGCTTATATACGAGCAAATTATTGACAAAAAGACTAAAATGTGCTAATATATTAGCACTATGGAAAGAAAATTTGATATAAGCGATTTCGTAAACGCACCCACTATTCAATCGACGCTCGTTTCTTTGACCGACAGGGTTAAAGCGCGCAGAAAGGAATTAAAGTTATCTCAAAAAATCCTTGCACAAAAGTCGGGGGTTTCTTACGCGTCCGTTCGACGTTTTGAAAGCACGGGCGATATAGCGTTCGTATCCTTATTAAAAATCGCAAGCGCGCTCAATTGTCTTGAAGATTTCAACGCGCTTTTCGGCAGTAGAAGAATAACCAACTTAAAGGACTTGAAATTATGATTAAAGACGTAAAAAAAGTTACGGTTAAGTATAACGGTCGCACAGTCGGATATCTTGCCGAAATTGAACCGTCCGTCATCGCCTTTCAATACGACGATGCCTGGGTGAAAAACGGCTTTTCTATATCTCCTTTATCGTTACCTCTCAATAATGCCGTTCTCGTTAGCAAAAAAGACTTATTCGCGGGATTATACGGCGTGTTCTGGGATTCTCTCCCCGACGGCTGGGGCGAATTGCTGATGAATCGTTTATTGAGCAAGAAAGGAATAAATCCCAACAAAATTTCTATTTTAACCAAGTTGTCGCTCGTGAATAAAAACGGTTTAGGCGGATTGACGTACGAACCTACTCAACCTTTTGAATACGAATACGGCAATTTTAATTTTGACGAACTGTCAAAGGAAATCGAAAAGATATTAAACGACGAAAACGAACCCGTTGATTTGGATTTGGTTTACGGTTTGGGCGGCTCCAGCGGCGGCGCAAGACCAAAGGCGCACATTAAACTAAACGGCGAAGAATGGATTGTAAAATTCGCTTGCAGAATCGACCCGAAAAACGTAGGCGAAAAAGAATTTATCGCAAACCAAACTGCCGAAAAATGCGGTATCAACGTAAACGAATATAAACTGTTTCCGTCCAAGTTATGCGCGGGCTATTTCGGAGTAAAGCGATTTGACCGAAAAGGTGAAAGGCGTGTCCATACGATTTCGCTTGCCGCCCTTTTGGAAACTACTCACAAAATACCAAACCTTGACTATATGCATCTATTCCAGGTGATTCAAACCATTAGTGCGAAACCTACCGATGATTTATACGAGGCGTTCCGCCGTATGTGTTTTAACGTGTTCTATAACAACAAAGACGACCACGGAAAGAATTTTGCATTCATTTACGACGAAACGCTTAACGGCTACGCGCTTTCTCCCGCATACGACCTAACGCGAGTACCCGATAAATATGAGCACGAAATGACGGTAAACGGCAACGGCAATCCGACCAAAGACGATTTGCTTGCGGTAGCAAAGGAATTCAGGTTATCTGTTACCAAGTGCAAATCCATAATGAATTCGATTGAAAAAATTTGCAGGGACATATGATTTTCAGTATACTGAACATAATAGCACACATTTTGGTGACCTGGGTTTATAAAATGCCTTATTTTACCTAAGATTTGGCAACCAAATTTGGTGACCTTTTTGGTTGCCTTGGGTTTTTGAACGCTATAAAAGTTGTTAAAAGACGTAAAAATTATGCAAAATACGGCGGGCAAACGGCGAAAATGACGCAAAATACGTATTTTAGGTATTTTGCAAACCCTACGTCAGGGGCAGATATATCCTCCTACGGGGCCGTTGTGGGTTCGATTCCCGCCGGGAGTACCAAAAAACCTAAGCCTGTTTTGGCTTAGGTTTTGTTTTTTGGTAAGAATGTTTTTTAGCGTGTAAGTTAGGCGATTTTGACGGGCAAAACGCCGCTATAAGCCACGCCGGTTTCGTGGTCGTCTAATTGCTTATAAAGTGAATTCTCGCTTGAATTAGAGTACAAGAAGAAGTTAAAATCTTGTGTGCCTGCTGCAAGAGGCAAGTACGTGCCTTGGTCCTGCAAGTCTTTATCGTTAGTTTCTTTAAGGATACCGATATTCACGTCGTAACGGGTAAAATCTTTGTAACGAGTATCCAGTTTGGATAGGTCGATATTAGCGTAGTTTTTACCGCCGCCGTATTTTACCATTGCGCTACTTAAAAACTTCTCGTTATTTTCTATAGTAAATATATCGTCGTAACTATTATCGCCCTTGCTATGAGCAATATCCACAACGCTTTCTATCATCTTTTTAATATCCAGTTTGAACCTATCGAATTTTCCGCCCGCAAACACTTCCACCAGTTGCGAACTGTCCATATTGTTCACGGATTTCCAGTCGTAAAACCTCACGTCGCCCTCAAGCCTAATAGCGCTAGCAAACATCGTACCGCCTATCTTCCAGTTTTTAGCAAATTCTTCTAGCCCTGCGTCTAATAGGTTATCACCATTAAGCACCGGACCTGAGAAGTTACTCTCCATACCCAAAGCAAATAGCCCGCTATTTTCCAGCACGCTGTTTTTCAAGGTCAAATCCGTCATAACGTACTTGTTGTAGAAGTATTCGTCGTTAAGGTTATAATCATTCGTTTTATAAGGCTTTCCGCCGGCGTCTAGTAGGTTTGGCTCGTCGCCGTTTATTTTGCAGGACCTAAGCGCACGGTTAGAGCCCGTTTTAATTAAAAACTCTCTTGCTACGGATATAACCGAGCCGTTTATTTCCACCTTAATTCTATCCGCTTCGGCAATATCGTTTCCGTCTAGGCTAGGCACAAAAAAGTTTTGTCCTTCCCTGTTTCCGCCAAACACCCTCACCGCAGTTTTGCCGTTTTTTATTCTGCAATTTAGCACCTTGCAATCAGCGTTAATTTCCAGCACCGTGCCCACGTTATTTAAGCGGTTTAATTCTACCTTATCGCCCTCCACCAAACTCTCGTCAAAGCACCCTGCAAGCGTTACGTTGGACAATGTTACCCCGTCCGTCCTAATTAGGAACGATATATTATCCTGACCTGATATTTTCATTAGTTGGTTTTGGTTTAAATAGTACCCAACCAGCGGCAAACTGCCCGTAAATATTAGCGGTTTACCCGTGGAATCCTCCGCTTTTGCAATATGTTCTGCATTTATCATATAGCCGTTGCCGTACACGTTATTTTTAAATTCGATAGCGTATTTTACAGCGTTAGAACCGCCGGTCGCTTTTACGTAATCGGTATTATACGTGCTTGGCATAGTGTAAATTCTGCCCTTTCTTTCCTCAATAGAATAAGGCGTTTTGTTATCCTCTTTCGTGCCAAGGTTTATATTCCTTCTTAGCACAACGGGTTTTTGGCTATCGGTAGCCTTTTTAAGTTGGTCATAGTTATATACTTCCACGCCGCCTTTAACCGCCACAAAAGTGTACTTAGCGCAAATATTCGTGCCGTAATTTTGGTTGCCCTTCCACTCGGCTTTTATGGTTACTTCACCGGTCCTTTTTATCCTAAGTTTTAGCCTGCCTCCCTCTATTGTGGTTTCAGCAATACTATTGTTCGAACCGGTGATATTAAAGTCTTTTAATTCAGGGTTTTCGCCACCGATATTTTTAAGGCTAACGTCAAAGTAATAGTCTAGCCTTGCAAGTTTCATATCCACAAACTGCGTATCGCCTATTGCGTTTAGCCCCAAAAGACCATTCCCGTCGTCATCGTTAAACGCAACGCTACTTGCCCTACCGACTACGGTTACGTTCACCGTTTTTTCCAAAACTTTTGTGCCGTTATAAGTTGCCTTGCATATCAAAACAAACATTTGCTTTGTCTTTGCTTTAACCTTTATAGCGCCGTTTCTAATATTTTCAATAGTTTGGTTTCCGCCTATCGCTTGCCACTCGTAAGTTATATCGGAAGGGTTGGTTACCGAACTTGCGTAGAACGTTACTTCATCGCCTAAAACAGCCGTTACTTTGTTGCCTGTTTGTTTAACCAAGTCGGTCTTTACAACAAAATCAAAAGGTATTTTTTTAGCAGGGAAAGTCTGCTCCTTTTCGTCTGCCGAAACCACTACGTTAAACTCGTCTACGCCCGTATCGTTATAGGTAATATCCAAATCGTACAGCCCCTCTTCCTTTGGGGTAATTTTCCAAGATTTAATCTCCGGATTATCTTTAATTACGGGCTCTCCGTTAGGCGAATATACTATCGATTTTGACGTAAACGTGACTTTATCTATCAAAAACGTGTGATTAGCCTCGCCGTTTATCAATATCGGCGAATCTACTTTTATAGGGCTTGCATTCACGGTTAGACGCTTCGTAACGGTCTTTTTGTCACGAACTACGAACTCTATTACCGACTCGCCCTTGCTTAAAAACGCCATAGTTTTGGTGGTTTTATCCACGATAACGTTGCCGCTAATTACGTTTATTTCCACTTTGCTTTCTTTAAGCGGAATAGGTGAAGCCTCGTAACTGTACTTACCCACGGCGACGTTTGATAAGTAGTTTTCACCATTAGTTTCAATAAGATTATTTTTGTGGTTTTCGTCCGCTATGTCGTACATACCCAGCCTTAAATCAAGCACCGAAGAGGACTCTACCACAACGTTCACGCTGTCCTTAAATCCGCCGTCGTTAGACACGATAGTTATCTTGGTAGAGCCTAGGGACTTAGCAATTAGCACGCCGTCCTTAGTTACCGTAGCCACCTTTTCGTCGCCTACAACAAAAGAATATTTTTTGTTCGATGCGTTAAGTGGGAACACGTTTACGTTGAATTTTTTGTCATTATTATACGAAGCCATATCCACGTACATAGTTGGCTCTTTATCCTTAATTTCTATTCCGTTTACGGGAACGTTCACTTGCAAACTACTAACCTGCACCACCGAAAAAACGGTGAACATAAATATTAGCGGAATAAGTAAAACAAGCGCTATTATCATTTTTTTCATATTAGCAGCCCCCTGATACTTCGTAGTATTTTTTCTTAAGTTTTCTAATCATATACGCCCAGCCTAACACCGCTAAAATCACCGACGTTAGCGCCGATATTACGTAAGTAATCGTATTTGAATATACACCTTTTAGGCTTTGCGATATTTTAAAATATAGCAGCAATGCGCCCACAAGCGAGGTGGCGATAAGCCCGAACGTAATCACCCTGCTTACAAGGTTTGTAGCCCTATCTCCGCCTTTATCGGTAAAGTCCGGAAAGTTTAGGTTGCTCCTTGTAGCAAAGCAAATTTGGGTAAAAGCAATCAACACGCCGACTATTAGCACCAAGAACGCTCCACCCACGTTTACGTAGCCGGTTGCACCCAGCACCACGGCGTTTGCAACGTTACTGATAAATGCCACGATTAGTGCGGTTAAAACCTTTACCATCATCACTTTTTTGCCACTCACGGGCATTGCTTTAATAGAGTAGAACATTTCCCTATCCCTATTTATTCCCGTTGCGCAGAACGTATTTGTAAGCGATACGAACAAAACGGTAAGGATAAGCGCAAGTTCCAGCGAGGTATTTACGCCCACAAGCGACTTAACCATATCCGCCGTAAGACTTACCGAGAAAAACACGATAAGCGGCATAATTAGTGCCACCGACAAATAAGAAAACGCATAACCGGGCGTTCTAAATATTATGATAAACTCCTTTTTCATTAACGCAAAAGCAGGGCTTTTTTGTTTTTTAAGCCCGTTGTGTTTGCGGTTAAAGTACAAACTATCCGTTCGGCTTTGCATAGCGCTATTAAACAGCATTTTAGTAACGATTAGCGTAACTATAATGCAACCTATGGTTAGCCCGATGCTTGCCGAGAAGTTTACCCAAAAGTTCTGCCCCAGCGTCATTCCACTAAGCCAGCACGCCGGATAAGTATTTTTTGTAAAATTTATTATTAAATTCATACGCCTTTCGTCAAAGAAATAGCGTATATCTTCGCCAACGAGGATTTTTTGAATGCCGCCTAATAGGTAGCAATAAGCAACGATAAATCCTGCAATTAGCAAGTTTACAATAAGGAAAGACAAAGTAAATCTCTCCTTTAAAAACATTATTATTTTTCTAAGCGGCAACACTATAAACGACGCCACCGTAATAGACAAGAACGGCAAAATAAAGGTAACAAGTAGCGAGCCGAAGTAGTACCCCACGCTCTGTTCCAGTTTAACTGCAAAAGTTACGTTTACGGTAATAATAAACGCAATACTTACGATAAGTTGCCTAATATACACGCTGATTATTTTGGAAAAATACAGGCTGGTATCAGGTATCGGCATTGCCGAAAACAGCACGTTTTCCTCCCTAAACAGCAATTTGTTCAGTTGTACTGCTCCGCTAATTATCATAATAATGAAAATAGCGTTGTACAGCATGGTCAACATTTCGTACGCCCTCTTTCCGTAGTCCTTCACGCCGTATATTTTCACGTTTAAGTAAATATCGCTAAACCTATTGAATATGCTTACGAATATTGCAATATAGCCTGCGAATATCAAAATTTTTAAAACAAAACCCAGCACGTCGGTTTTTTGGGATTTTAGTTTGTTCCAAAACTCCGTGCCTTCCTTTTTCAGTAGTACGTTTGTCAACTTAACGTTTAGTTTTAATTTCTCTGTCTTAGTATTCATTTAAGAATATTTCCTCTATATTCTTTCCTTCGTTTTGCGCCTCGGCAATATTAACGTTTAACACCACCGTTCCTCTGTTTATAATCACCACTCTATCGCACAATTTTTGCACGGTATTTAGGTTATGCGACGAAAAAACAATGCCGTTACCCATACTTGCGTACTCTTTCATATATTTGATTACGGCATTCATTGTGATAGGATCAAGTCCAAGCATAGGTTCGTCCAAAACCCATAGTTTAGGCTGATGAATAAGCGAGCCTATCATAGATATTTTTTGTTTCATACCGTGAGAATAAGAAGATATCAGATTATAAATAGGACCGCCTAGCCTAAACACCTCTTGCAATTTCTCCAGCCTTTCTTTTCTTTCAGTAGTGCCAACGCCGTAAATATCCGCCAAAAAATTCACGTATTCAACGCCCGTCATAGAGGTAAATACAGCGTGGTTATCGGTTACAAACCCCATATTCTTTTTGGCTTTTACGGGCTCTTTTACTATGTCACTACCCATTATGGATATAGTGCCCTCTTCAAAAGGCAACACCCCTTCCATACACTTAATTAGGGTAGACTTGCCCACGCCGTTATGCCCAAGCAAGCCCACAATTTCACCCTCGTTGCAGGTTAAAGACACCCCTTTTAGCACAAGGTCGGCTTTTTTAGAATATCTTTTCTTTAATCCCTCAATCTTTAGTACTTCCATATTATCCTATTCCCCAACCATCGTTAGTAGCAACGTAAGTAGTTCCTGCGCTAAACTTCGTAAGCACTCCGTCCACCATTCCACAAGCGTAACCCGTGGAAGTGAAGTAATTTGCCTTAGTTTTAAACGCACCTTCGGACTTAGTAAAATCCTCTTTTATACTATAAGTTATCTTAGCCGCCGAGTTAATCACGACTTTTCCGCCATCTCTTGCAGTTATCTTACCCGCAAACGATGAGCCTGCATTTAAGTTCAACGTGCCTTCCACCACTAATTCAGCAGGCGTATACTTATTAAACGACCTAGTTATATTCCTAAACCACGCACTTTGACTGTCAGTAGGATAATCCCACGCTCCGTCTTGGAAACCGTCGTAAACAGCCGTTCCCCTAGGGTTTGTAGATTTATTCATAGTCAAGTATTCGTCAAGCGAATATACAAACATATTTCCGCCGTTATTTAAGTTTAGCGTTGCGCCTTTCTCCACGATAAACTTAGAGCCGGGCAACAATTTTACTCCTATTCCTACGTTCACGGTGCTACCGGTTTTGGCAACTACGTCGATATATCCGGATAGTGGTACTTGTTTGTTATTTGTTGATGCCGTGATAGAAATAAACACCTTTATCGTCAACGATATATTATTTAGTGTAACGTCGCCGTATAAATTTAAAATCATTTTCCCGGTTTTTTCATCAAACGTCTTAATAACTTTGCCGCTATTTATTTGGATAAATTCATTTTTAGTAGTTCCGATAAATTTAATATCGGATTGTGCTTCAGCACTTGCGTATACGTATGCTTTTGCAAAGTAATTGACGCCACGATTTATCTCGGTATCTACCGTAATATTAGCAAGCGTAAATTGATTTATAGGGAATATATCGCCATATATCGCATACGTAACGGAGCCACCCTTAAAGTTTAGTACTGCCATTGCCTCGTACACGTTTCCGCTATTTGCAACGAGTTTTCCTTCGCCGTGTACAAAACCTAACGATTCAAACACGCCGCCGTTTACAGTAATATTTGCATCCCTTTCAATCTTTATTGCTCCGTACTTATTGCCACTAGGGTTGCCCGACACACCTGCTCCGCCTGCTCTTACTGCGTTGACCAAAATATGTCCTTCGGTTACAAAGTTAACACCGCTAGGCACGGTTAAGGTTACGTAAGCCGCATCCTTACTTGTTGGAGAAAGCACGTCCTCCACCACGTTTGCTCTAATTTCATAAGTATTATCGTATGGAACTAATAAGTACTCGTTTTGCGCTAATTTATAACAATCCGCACCGTTAAACAAATCAGGGCGTTTTATTCTAACGTCACTACTTGCAAACGAAGTATTAGCAGTAATTACAAGATAGTTGCTTACGCTTGGCTTTTTAGTAGTTGCCGTACTCTTTGCTAAAGCGTCCTCGATAGTGTATAACGCAGCGCCATATTTTACCGACTTAACCTTTATCGCTACGTGCTTTGCCTCTGCCTTATACCACTCGTTGTCGTTTAGCGTTAGCGTTACCACATAGGTACTGCCCACGTTTATATCAACACGTGTTCTTGTTATGCTAAGCCCTGCGTACTCAATCGGTGCGCCGTTCTTTTTGTAGGAAACGGCAATTTGTACGTCGTCACTACTGATTTTACCGTTAAAGTTCATTTCAACGTCATTTGCCACTATTTCAATATTAGTTTTTTCGCCAACCACCGTTAAAGTAGTATCTAGAGGGTTGTAGTTTCTTTCGTCGGCAAGGTAAACCACCTCCACCGTTTGCTCGCCAAGACGTGGAACGTAAGACGGATTTTTAAACGTTACGTATTTTGGCGAAGTGCTGTCTGCAAGCGTTTTGTTTGGTTCTACTTTTACAAAGAACTTATCTAAAGTAACACCCTCGTAGTTTGCCTTGTTTATCACCACTTCAAAGGTTTTTGCGGTTTCTTCGTAGTTGGTTGTCTCCTCGCAAATTACCGTAATCGTCATTTTGCTGCCGTCAGGAACGTTTACAAAACTATTGTTTTCGTACCTAACGTTTCCTAGTTCTTTCGCACTTACCGTGCCCTCTATAAATTGCTCTTGTCCGTTATAGGTATAGGAGTTTTGGGTAAAACTAAAGTCGTTATCAATCTTTCTTATAACCACTTTAAAGGTATTAGATTGCATCTCTGTGCCATCTTTCATTAACCTGTATTTTACCACGTACTCGCCGGTGTTTACAAATTTTGGAGCGACAGTAGTCCACGTTTCACCATTTAAGTATTCAACAATTATATCCGTTACTTCATCAGAAGTTACCACAACCTCGCCACCGTGCTCTGTACCGTCGTAGTCACCCACGAAAGTGTTTATTTTCACGCTGACAAATTTATCTATCGCTAACGTAAAGTCAAATTTCAAAGCAAAGTTTTTGGTTTTGGATTCGGCGTCCTTTGTAACCTCATAGCCCTCAACCGTGAAGTTATCGTTTAAATCTCCGTTTAGCACGTACTCGCCCGTTTCGTTTGTGTTCGCTTTAATAATTCCGCTTATAGCAAAACCGCTTGGTAACCCATCAATATGCCCATTAAGTTCTGCCGACCACAAAGTATTATCGCTAGAATTATCTTTTATAAAATTGCCTCTAAACCAAACCTCTTTTGCTGTAACGTTAAACGACACGCTATTACTTATCGTAGGATAGTAGTTTTTGCTATCAGTTACAAACTCAGCGCTAACTTCGTACTTTCCAACGTCGCTAGTTTCGGTATAAGTAGTATCGTATTTCACCTTGCCCAAACTTTGAGTAGTATCGCCGTTTATCAGTCCATCGCAAGATATACTAAAAGTAGGCGTTTTTGACAAGTATACTACGTCTGCCACGTTGTTTATATAGGCGCTAACCGGAAGTTTTCCCACGGTCACGGTAGAATTAACCAGCGTAATTTCATAGTTATTTGCCTTTTCTCCATCAAAAGCAAAGCCCTCTTTAAAGTTGACATCATAATTTCCAACGCCGTCATATTGAGCATAAGTGGTTTCTAACTGAGCCGTGCCCATTTTGTCCTTGTCCACGTCTAATATGCCCGTAAATTCATATTTTATCTCTGGCAAAATCTCCCCGTAAATCACGCTTATCGGGGTAATTTTAGCCTCTGCATTTTTCTTATTAACGGTTATTTCTCCCACTACGTAACTAATTTCATAGTTACTTGCAGATAGCCCTTTTCCTCTAACAAAATACGTTCCTACGTCAGAGCCTTCAACGTAATCGGTCACCTTTTCAAAAGTTCCCGTAATTACGCTCTCGTTCTCGCCGTAAACAAAGCCGTCTACCGTATAGGTTACATCTTTTAGGCTATCGCCATAGGTAACTGAGGCCTGCTCGATAGTTACGGTTAAAGTAGACTTTATTATTTCAAAGTCAAGTACGCTAGTGTTAGCGCTAACACTCTCTAACCCTTCAATGCTTGCGGTAATTACTGCTTTTACTGTGTACGTGCCGCAATCTCTAACGCTTGGAGTAAAGTTGTACGTGCCTCTATTTTCGTCAAAACTTCCTGCCGTGCTGCCATTAACAAACCACTCAACGCCGTAGGCTATCCTCTCGTTAGCCTTTTCAAACGTTAATGTGTAGTTTGCTAGCGCCTCGCCATAAACAAATTGCTTATCCTCTACGCTTGGGTTAAGTTCAACGTTTCTTATGCTGTCAATCTTCCATTTAACATTTACGGTTACGTCTTCGTCAGGCATTGTTTCGCCCTCAACAGTTGCGCCCGTATCCAAAACGTACTCAATGAACGTTAGCCCGTTTTCCTTAAGTTTTGTATCGGTAATTTCCGGCATAGATAACGATATTTCGCTATCGTACTCAACTCCTTCCACCCTATATTCTTTTTCAAACGACTTAATTATTATAGTATGCTTATTTATTTTATATGTTGCAGTATAAACATACTCACCCGTTGCGGTTATCATCTCGCCACTAGGAATAAACCCTGTTTCGCCATATTTCCAGCCGATGAACGTGTAGCCGATTTTTTCCGCTACTGGTGGCGCAGTTATCTTAGTGCCGTACTCTGCCGATATTGTTGTGTTTCCATCTAATTCTATAAAGTTTCCTTCTTCGTCTTGGAATCCGATGGTGTAAGTATCCACGTTAAACTTCGCATTAACAACAAGGTTCTCTTTCACGCTTGTAAACTCTTTATCCCACCCTGCAAAAGTGTGCCCCTCTTTCGTTGGGTTTGCAGGAGCACTAGCGCTCTCTCCGTGCTTAACTTGTTGCGTTTTTAAAATCTCTTCACCGCTTTTGAAAGTCACTGTGTATACTTTGATTTCAAACTTCGCGTTTACGGTCAAATTGCTGGTTACTACCTCAAACTCTTTGTCCCAGCCTACAAAATTGTAGCCCTCTTTCGTAGGGGTTGCAGGCGCAATAGCGCTCATGCCGTGCTCAACTTGTTGCACGTCCTTGCCGCCAACCTGTATTACCTTTCCGTCACCGTCCACGAACTTAACTTCGTACACGTTTATTTCGTATTTTCCATTAACAATCAAATCGCACTTAACGTTGTCAAAACTTTGTTGCCAACTAAACGTGTACCCCTCTTTTTCAGGCATAGTTGGAGCAACAGCGCTCTTGCCGTACTCAACTTTTTGCACGTCCTTGCCGTTTACTTTAATTACGTTGCCATCTTCGTCCACAAATTTTACATCGAATACTTTGATTTCAAATTTTGCGTTTACGGTCAAATCGCTAGTTACTACATCAAACTCTTTATCCCAGCCTACAAAATTGTAGCCCTCTTTCGTAGGGTTTTCAGGCGCAACAGCGCCCTTGCCGTGCTCAACGACTTGCGTTTTAATAGTTTTTTCACCGTTTTTGAAAGTCACGGTGTATTCACTTATCTTATAGATTGCATTAGTTACAATATCACCCTTTACGTTTGTGATATCTTTATCCCAACCAACAAAAGTGTAACCCTCTCTAATCGGAAGCACAGGGGCTACCGCATCTTCTCCGTAATTAACAGATTTTTTCTCGATTAGTTCGCCCTTTTCGTTTCTGAACTCTACTTCGTAAACTATTATGTTAAACTTCGCCTTAACAATAAGGTTCTCTTTCACGCTTGCAAAGTCTTTATCCCAGCCTGCAAAAGTGTGTCCCTCTTTTGTAGGGTTTTCAGGCGCAACAGCGCTCTCGCCATAAAATACTGTTTGCTCGGTTTTTCCGTCCACCTTAATAGGATTGCCGTTTTCGTCCTGAAAGGCAACTACGAAACTCTTTCTTACAAGTTCAAATTTTGCATACAAAGACAAGTTTTCATTTTTATCAATTTTGTGATAATCGAAAATAGTGCCATCACTAAAATACCAGCCTAAAAACTTGTAAGTTTTTCCCTCTTCCTCACAATTTTTAGTTGGATCAGTCGGCATATAACCTTCAAAATCGAATTTTTCGCTATCCACCTTTAAAGTGGACACAGGCGCAGCATCGTTTTCGTCCAAGTAGAATTTGATTTCATACTTTTTAAAAACGCCAAAATTACCAACCTTACAGGCGGTAAGCATCATCAATGCAATGATTAAAACAGCAACAACGGTCATTACTTTTTTAACGTGTACATTTCTTTTCATTTTTTACTTCCTATTTTCCTTGCTTTTATATGCATTTTTTTTACCAAATTATTCTAAAACAACTTTTTTTTGAACAAAAAATACGAACTACGTCATTCCCCGTAATTAAAAAATTGAAAATTTTAGACACGACTGATGAAAAATTTTTAAAAAATTAAATTTTTCGACTGTTTTTTTAATGTTTTAACGTTAGCCGTATTTGTTTTTTTACAAAAAAGGCTCTTTTATTAAGTTTTTCTATGTTTTTTATACATTTGTTTATAAAATATGTACCTATAAGGCGTAGACACTATACTACTTAAAATAGGATTTGTCAACACATTTAATTGTATCTATATAATTAAACAATATTATTAACATAATAGTAAATAGCCACCTGTACCGCTAATGATACAAGTGGCTTAATTACCCCCTATTTTTCGACAAAATTTTCAAAAAATTCTCTCTTTTTTTCAAAAATTTTTATAAATTGTTTGAATAACGTAAACTATTTTCAAAAATCTTTCCAAAGCCGCTTTTTGCTAAAAACAAAAAAGCGCAACAAAAATCATCGTGTTTTTATTACGCTAAAAAATCTTATTCATAGGCGACTTCCTCCCGTCCGTTAGTAAGTTAGTTCGTTGGTCTAGTCCTTTTTTACCTCTTTTAATACGTGCTACTTAAAAGTTTAGCAAGCATCAACTTTTATCTTTATGTTTATATTATATCATGTTTTAAAGGCGTTTTCAATAATTGCACAAATTATCATATATTGCGTTTTTTGTTTTTTAATTAGCCTTAAAATTTACAGAAAAAAGGAGCAAGTCAAAAATCCGACTTGCCCTAATTTAATATCATTAGTTTTATCAAATTTCAAACAAATTCTAGAACGCTTTTTTGTAAAGAGCAAGAATATCCGCCTCGGTAATTTCCCTTGGATTTCCTCCCGTACAAACGTCGTTAAATGCGTCTTTTGATAGTTGTTCAAGTGCATTTTCGGGGATATTTATCTCTCTAAGCGTTTGTGGTATGCCAAGGTCAAGCGACAATTTCCTTACTGCTTGAACACCAAGTTTAGCGCCTTCCTCTTTGGTTAATCCCTCTACTTTTTCCCCCATAGACTTTGCAATATTACAGTATTTTTCAACGCAAGCAGGCATATTGTACTCCATTACAATAGGTAAAAGTAGTGCGTTTGCCACGCCGTGCGGAATATCAAATCTTGCGCCAAGTGGGTGCGCCATTGAGTGCACACAGCCAAGTCCGACGTTAGAAAAAGCCATACCTGCCACGTATTGAGCAAGCGCCATATTTTCCCTTGCCACTTTGTCTTTGCCGTTAAAAGTTGCTTCACGAAGGTTTTGAGATATTAGTTCGATAGCCTTTAACTCAAACATATCTGATAACTCCCACGCCCCTTTGGTGATGTAACCCTCGATAGCGTGAGTAAGAGCGTCCATACCCGTCGATGCGGTTAAGCCCTTTGGCATAGACTCCATAAGTTCAGCGTCGATTATTGCCAAAATAGGTATATCGTGCGGATCTACGCACACCATTTTTCTGCCCGTTTCCTCGTCGATAATTACGTAGTTAATGGTAACCTCTGCGGCCGTTCCTGCGGTTGTCGGAAGCGCTATAATCGGCACGCACTTGTTCTTTGTAGGCGCTACTCCCTCAAGCGACGTAACGTCGGCAAATTCAGGGTTGTTTGCCACAATTCCTATGCCCTTTGAGGTATCTATTGCACTACCGCCGCCTATTGCGATGATAAAATCCGCTCCGGACTTTTCAAAAGCCTTTACGCCGTCCTTTACGTTAGTAACGGTTGGGTTTGCCTTAAAATCCACGAACGTTTCGTAAGGGAAGCCCTCTAAGGAAGAAGTAACCATATCCGTTACACCAAATTTTACAAGGTCTTTATCGGCCACAATAAACGCCTTTTTAAAGCCACGAGCCTTAATTTCGCCAAGTAGTTCGCTCCTTGAACCCGCACCAAAATACGAAGTTTCGTTTAGGATAAATCTGTTTGCCATAATATTATCTCCTTATAATTTAGTACAGTTTTATTATATTATTCCATAATCACGTTGTCAATACTACCTCGTTTTTCCGCCCGAAATCCCCGCAAAAAATATAGCCTTATATTTTCCATACGAACAAAAATAGTTTGCATAAATATCGCCTATAATAACATAATCAAGGCTTTATAACACATTTTTGACACATAAAGTGCATTTTTACACAATACTCCCACATTATATTTTTAACGATAGAGAAAATATATAATAAAATAAGGCTACCAAACGGTAGCCTTTTAAAATAAATCTAATTTACTATTTAAGCGTGATTAGGTTGCCTTTTTCAGACACTTTGCCCGCCTTTTTCAAAAGTTGCAAAGCCTTTTCCAGTTGCATAGTAACCACGTCGCCTGCCCTTGAGTAGCCAAGGTTTTGCGCAATGTTTTTGAATAAATCGTCCTTAGTAACTTCGATATTTTGCTTTACAACCATCTCGATGCCTGCTGCAAGTTCCTCAGGAGCGATATACCTAATATCCCGTTGCTCGCCCTTTTTAGGCACTCTTAGTTCGAAAGTACCTTGGCTGGTTTTGTAGATAAATCCGCCTTTTCTAGTGATGCCTTTTATCTTGCCTAGGCTTTCGTTAAAGGAATCTTTCACCGCTTTTGTTACAAAAGTTTTATCAAACAACACGGCTGTGCGCTTCATTATCCACTCCTCGCTGACAGGGGCTTCTTTTATAATGATTTTGCAAATTAGGTTGCTATATTTCCCGTCGTAAGTGGCTTTGTTTATCGGCTCTTGCTCGTACTCTTTGTAGATAATCAAGGTGTTTTGAGTAGGCTTTTGGCTAGCGTTTTTGTTTTCACCCTTAGCACCGTCTTTTAAGCCCATCTTTGTTACGGCGTCTTTAGTAACGGTTAATAGCCTTCTCTTTTCCACCTTGTTGTTTCTAAACCAGTCGGTAGACCACACTCTGTAATATTGCCAGCCCAGTTTTTCCAAAACGGACTCACGCAGCCTATCCCTATCCCTCGTAGACTTGCTTTGAAGGTAGGTTTGCCCGTCGCACTCAATGGCAAGCACGTACTTATTCAAAGTTGGGTGCTTAACCGCTAAGTCTATCTTGTAACTAGAACTACCCACGTTCTTTTCCACAACGTAGCCTGCCGACGTCAAGAAATCGTAAATCTCGCTGACGATTGCGCTATCTCTAACAGGCGATTTCCTTTGCCTTACGTTACGCTCTAATGCTACCGCTTTATTTTCGGCGTAGTCTAGGTATTCTCTAAGCAGCCTTGCCCCCTCTGCAGCGGTTTTGTTTAGGTCTATATCGTAATATTTAATAGACGCCACCAGTTTTACGTTGTACTTTGCCCTAGTTACCGCCACGTTCAGTCTTCTTTCGCCGCCCACTCTATTTAACGGACCGAAGTTGTGGAAGAACTTGCCCGAATTATCCCTTGCGTAGCCCACGCTGAAAATTATCGTGTCCCTCTCGTCACCTTGAACGGTTTCTAGATTTTTAACGAAGAACGGCTCTTTTTGGTTTTGGTCAAACAGTTTGTCAAGCAACTTGTTTTCGTCACGCTTTCTTGCGATTATGCGCTCGATAACCTCCTGTTGCGACTGGCTGAACGCTACTACGCCCAGCGACCTATTAGGGAATTTTCTAAGGTCGTCTATTACCATATTCGCCACTTGCTCCGCCTCGATTAAGTTGGTTTTCGTCTTTCTATCGAATACGCCGCCCTGCACGTAGTAAAAATCTACGCCGAAGTTTTTGTTCTTTTTAAGTGCAGACGGGAAAGTAACGAGTTCGCCGTTGTAGTAATTCTTGTTTGAAAAGGCAATCAAATCCTCCGTTTTGCTGCGGTAATGCCACTTCAAACGGTTTTGCGAAAACGCCGTGGTGCACAAGTCCAAAATAGACTCGAAGTCCTCTACGTCCTCGTTGTAGTCCTCCTCGCTAAAATCCTCCTCGCCGATTGATGCGGTAAAGAAATTGCTTGGCGGCATTTGTTTGCTATCGCCAACGACTATCACTTGTTTTGCCCTGTATATTGCCCCCAAAGCGTCCTCAGGGAAGATTTGCGACGCCTCGTCGAATATTACAAGGTCAAACTCTATATCGGTATCTAAAAAAGTGCTTACGCTAAGCGGCGACATCAAAAAGCACGGTTTTAAAGTAAGGATAAGTTCAGGTATCCTACTTAATAGCATTCTTACTGGCATTTGTTTGCGTTGTTTTTCCTGCTCACGAACAAGCACCGCAACCTGACTACCCGGCGCCATTGCCTCTACGTTAGGGCGCATTGCGGATAGTTTTGCGTTGATTTGCGCTTTGGAAATCTCGAAAGTAAGTTCGTCCTTATCCTTGAATAGTTTTACGCATTTATCGTGCGACACCCTATCAAGTTCGCTTAAAACCTCGCTTTCAGAGAAGATTTGGTATGCCCATTGCTTGTAGAAAAGCAATGCGTACAGGCTTGGCATAGTCTCCGCTTTTACGTTCTTTTCCCTTGCCGTATCGATAAAGGTAAGCACGTCTAACTGCTTTGCCTCCTCTAACAACTTGTAGAAAAGCACCCAGTTTTCCAACTCGCCTATATTACCACTACACCTAGACAGTTTTTCAATCACCTTTTCAAGATATTCTACTTTTAGGTTGAAAATCGCCTTGTCAAAGCACTCCTCCAAAAACTCGAAGTGTTGCATATTCAGGTTTAGCACCTTGCCAAGTTTCGTGGACCAAATAGCCATACTGTATTTTAGTTCGTCAAACTCACCCTCGGCAAAGTTTGAAAGCGGCGATAGGTCTATGCCTTGGCTGTAAAAATTCTTAATATCATTGCCTTTTTTGATTGCGTAATCAAAATCGGTTTGGTAGCCCTTATAGAACTCGCCCAAAATATCCTTGATAAAGCCCTCTTTTTCCTTATATTTTGCCTCAAGCCCTTGCATTTCCTTTAACTTTTCAAGGTAGTAAACGGTGTGCTTGTAGTTTAATTTTTTGTCCGGTTTTAAACATAGGATTATGTCGGTTTTATCCTTGTTGTATCCACGCTTCAAGTCCCTAAACACGTCGCCGTATAGGTTGACGTACCTTGCGTACAAGTTGTTGCCGTCCAACTTGTAGATATTCTCGTCAAACTGCTCGTCCAGTTCGCCTTTTAGCGCCAAAATCTTACCGGCAAGTTCCTTGCACTCGGCGGTATCAACTATAAACCTATCCAGTTCCTTTTTGGAGAAAATGGTAGGCGACAAGAATTTCATATTGCTAACAAGCGCAAACAACTTCCTAAGTAGTTCCAGCCCTCTCACGTTCAAAATTTGAAGAGGAACGGCGGAGGTTATCTCCTTTCTTACTTTTCTTAGGTCGGTTAGTGCGCCTAGCGCCGATATTAAATGTTGTTTTAGGGTGATTTGGTGGGTGTACGACGTGTCCGTATCGATATAGCCGTACCACTCGTTTTTCTTGTAGTTTACGCCTATCGACTTGGTGTACTCCACGTACCTTTCAATAAGGGCAACCGACCTAGTTAGGTGGTCCATACCCTTGTTTTCTATATTCTTTACGATAAATTCAATCTCTTTTACGTTGTCAAGCCCTGCCACCTCGCAAAAAACTCTAAACGGCGAAACCTCGATAGTTGGCGTGGTTTCGTGAAGTTTGGTAGCGTACTCGTCCAATTTTTCCTTAACGGTGTTTAGGGTGGTAAGTTCCTCAAGCGCCTTTACGGGAACGGTGGTTTTAGGCTTGTTTAGTATCCTATTAAGTTCTGCTATAACTTCCTTTTTATTCGTCTTATAACTGTGCAGTTCAAGGCAGAAGTCGTCAAGTTCCGCTTTTTTAAGGTTGTTGTAAACCACGTTTAAAGCGGCAAGTTTTTCGCTTACGAACAATATCTTTTTGCCGTCGTACAAGCACTCTGCGATTATATTTGTTATCGTTTGGCTTTTTCCTGTTCCCGGCGGGCCTTGTAAAACGAAACTCAGCCCTTGCTTTGCCATTTTGATAGCGTCTATTTGGCTGGAATCGGCGTCAACCACGTTGTGAAGTACAAGGTCGCTATTTTTAACCTCCTCAGCCATAGCGATATTTTCCTTTTCGTTCACTTGCCTTTCGCCAAGCAACGTTAGTACGTTTTTGTTTTGCAAAATGTGGTCGGCGTTGTTTTTAATATCGAGGTACATATTCATTTTCAAGAACGAAAACAAACCTATCCTCATTTCCTTAGTGGTTTTCCAGCCAAGCACAGCCACGGTTTTTGCAACTTTTACAAGGTATTCTTCAAGGTCCTCCCCGTCCTCTAAAACGGGCAACTTGATATTTTTTTCAACGGCAAGTTTGTAACAAAGCGTAGGGTTGATTATCACCTCGTCCTCGTACTGCTCTATTACGGTAGGCGCACTTATGCTCTCCTTTTTTATCGTGATAGGCACTAAAATTAGCGGCGCTTTGTAGTAAGAGTTATTTCCCTCTTCCTTCCACCAAACGAAACCGACAGCCAAATACAAAACGTTGATACCCCTTTCAAGTATCGTTTCTTTTGCCTTTTTGTCTATGGCTTTAAGCACCTTATCGGTAGGAGTGTACCTATTAAGCAAGGCGATTTGATTAGCCTTTAAATCGGTAAGATTAGCGGCAATATCCCTAGTAATAGCCTTTTCAAGATGCTTTTTTTGAACGATATCGTCTATATCCACCACGTTAAGCGACGGTTTTTCGCCTGTAAAAACAGAATACACCGTTTGCACGTTTGGAAAAACCACCTCCAAAGTGTTCACCTTAGAGTCCTTGTAGTTTATAAGTTTATTCCTTTTGCCAAGGTCTAATAATCTATCTTCCCATTTATCTAATTTCGCCATTACTATCTCCGAAAACATTTACTAAATAATAGTTTAACATTTATTATTATATTTCGCAATAATTATAATTAAAAACCTAAAAAAGCCACGCTTATAACGTGAAATTTTACGGTAGCCTTTCAAAATCTATTTGCACAAATAAAAAAGGCGCTGGGTATCCCTTCGCCTTTTGTTGCTATTTCACAAAAAACACGACGACTATGCGAACGCAAAAGTTTGGAAACCCGAATTGATTTACTTGGAATCGAGTTCGACGTTGCACGGGTGCTTTCCTTTTTGTTTGCGAAATACTCTTTCGTTGTTGTAATAGCATTTATATTCGCTCTTCTTATCAATTCTATCAATAGTTATTAGTAATTATAAATCGAATTTTCCCCTTGCTTTTTATATATGTGGCATTGACTTTAATCAATGCCACATAAGCTTTCTTTTTACACAGCTCAATCATTGATTGATACTGTGCCGTCGGTGCAAACAACTTTGCAAGTACTTGGAACATTAAGTTTCCAGTCAGCACCTTTCGTAATATTCTGCCATTTCGCTTTTGTGCCATTGAAATTGATAGAAGTAAGTCCTGTGCAATCACGGAATGCCACCTCTCCTATACTTTTCACGCTGTTTGGTATTGTGATTGAAGTCAGTCCTGTGCAATCTTGGAATGCATAATCTCCTATACTTTTCACGCTGTTTGGTATTGTAATTGATGTTAGTCCTGTGCAATAAATGAATGCACAATTTCCTATACTTTTCACGCTGTTTGGTATTGTAATTGATGTTAGCCCTGTGCACTCAGCGAATGCACCTCTTTCTATACTTGTCACACTGTTTGGTATTGTGATTGATGTTAGTCCTGTGCAATAAATGAATGCACCATTTCCTATACTTTTCACGCCTTCCGGTATAATAACTGACTTGCCACAACCAGCCACAAGTTTTTTGGTTGCTCTTTCTATAATACAATTATTTTCACTATAATAAACTTCATTATCTTTGTGTACCGAAATGTTTATTATGTTTTTTCCTGTAATAAATAATAGCGTTCCTATTTTTATTACACTTTTTGGTATAACAATGCTAGTTATTTTCTCATTTCTTCCAATCATTACTTGACCTATTCCTCTCGTTCCTTCTTTTACTTTATATTCACCTGAGACGGTCTCTCTTACCGCTACAAGCCAGTTGTCAACGTACAAAGAACCATCTTGCCAATTTTTTTCATCATTATAATATGCTGTGTCCTCAAAATTGGTTGCTATATATGTAATTCCCTCGTGTAAATTAATCTTAGAGAGGTTTACACAGTTGTCAACCCATCCCATTATTTTGACAGGAATACCATCGATAGAATATGGAATAACAAGTTCTGTCAACAACACCTTGTTTGAAGCACTTACCATATAACAAGGATACTCCTCGTCCGACAAAATAATTCCTTCGCCTCCTATATCATCGGATATATCTTGAATAATACTGAAACCTAGATATGGATAAAGTCTCTTAAGCGCCGTTGACTTGACATCGCCACAAACGTCGCAAACGTCATCGCCATTGCCGTCTATATGCTTTGCTACGTCTTTCTTTTCACCGCAACTGCACTCATGCCAATGCTCTGTCTCGGATACTTTCCAAGGTGTGTCAAAGTTGTGCTTGTGCGCACCTTGATTGCCTCCTTGGTCCGGGGTTGTGCCTTGGTCCGGGGTTGTGCCTTGCCCCGGCTTTGCCCCTTGTCCACCCGGATTACATGCCACCAAGCATAGCGACACCACAGTGAGAACAATCACCATCACCAAAATTTTTGAAATTTTCTTCATAATCCCTCCCTTTTGTTTAGCATATCTCTTACTAAGAGTATGTAACCTAGTTTTGCCACGATAGTGACCTTGCTATTTTTTTGTTCCTTATAAAAGCAAAAACGCACCGCCCCATAGGCTATTGCCTATGCAGCAGTGCGTTGAACTTTTGTTATATTAGCCTCAAAGGGCAGATTTACGTTATGCTTGCTTGCTTGCTTGCTTGCTTGCTTGCTTGCTTGCTTGCTTGCTTGCTTGCTTGCTTGCTTGCTTGCTTGCTTGCTAATGATTGTCGCAAACTTGTCATACCTTGTCAACTCCTTTTGCCTGTGTTTTACATTTTTTTTTGCAGGTTTTTGCGAGATTGATAGTTACATAAGTTTATATAACATGTATTTTTTTAATTGTAACATAAGTTTTTTATAAAATCAATACCTTAATGTAAAATTACACAAAATCAAATATTCGCCCCTATTTATTCATTTCCTCTCATTTTCAACATCTTTTGCGCTATATAAAAACGCCCCGTGTTTTTGGGGCGCTTCCACTATCTTTGTTAACTTTTTTATCGTTTGAAAGGCATTTCTTTAATTAAGTTTTAATAATTTCCTATGAGAACTACCGCTTTGGGTAGTTTAGTCTACTTTCATAAGTTCGAAGTTTCCTTGGTTTATTCGCTTTCTCGTCTTTTTGAAAAATACGATTGCGTACACCATAGACACAAGCATAGTTATCGTCCAGCCTATCGAGAACGACCAGCAAATTGCCTTAAACTGCATAGCGGGTACTAAGATATACGCTAGCGCCACCCTCGTACCAAGGTCTAGGAAAGTGCAAACGGTAAAGCCCACCATATTTTGACTTCCTTTTAGCAGTCCGTCGCACATAATTTTGAAACTTACCGCACAGTAAAACGGCGCAACCACGTACAAAAACTGCATTCCGTAGTCCAAAATAAGTTCACGATTGCCGTCGGTGTTTTTCGATATGAATAAGCCTATTATCTCCCTTGGTAAGCACAGCATAATGATGGTGCAAACCAGTATAAAACCTTCGCTGATTATCAGCATATCTATAAAGCCTTTCTTTATCCTTTCGATATCCAAAATGCCTAGGTTTTGTGCGGTGAAAGTGGATATTGCGTTGGACATTGCCACAACCGACAAAGTGATAAGGCTGTTTAGTTTTAGCGCTATTCCAAACCCGGTGAACATTTCGGTGATGCCAAAGGACATTATCAAAGATTGAATAAGCAAATTGCCCACCGATATAAAACTTTGTTGCAAGATAGAAGGAATGGCAACCTTGGTCATTTTAACTAGGGTGCTAGACGAAAAATACTTGTTTTTCTCGCCCGTTTTAATCTTTACAACCTTGCGAAGTAGTAGCACGATAGCAATAATAGATACAACGCCTTGGCATAAAAACGTAGCCCACGCAACCGCCAAGATAATATCGTCAAAAAGCAATGCAAACACTACGTCGCAAATAATATTAGATACCGACGAGATTATAAGCAAAATTAGTGGCGTTTTGCTATCGCCAAGCCCCGTGCTGATGCTGTTTGCTATGTTGTAAATAAACAGGAAGAAAAAGCCGTAAATATAAATTTGCAAATACCTATCCGCCGCATCTATAATATCGGGCGTGGTTTTTAATAATTCAAGCAATGGACGAGAAACGAATATGCCGATAACGGTGATAACAGCCGCCATAATCGACAAGGAGATAATAGCCGTGTAGATAGCCGTTTTCGTCGCCTTGTACTCGTGCTGCCCAAAATACCTAGAAATGATTACGCTTGCCCCGGTAGTTCCGCCAACTGCAAAGGCGATAAATATCATAACGATATTCGAGGAAGCGTTGATTGCAGCCGACGCCACCATTGAGTTTGCGCCACCCATATTGCCCGCCACAATGTTGTCCGCTAGCGAATACAGTTGCTGAAATACCATTGATAAAAGCAAAGGCAAGGCAAACCTAAGTAGCACCTTAAACGGATTGCCTACGGTTAAGTCACCTTTCGCTATACTGTTTGACACCGATACGTTTTTGTCCATTTTTTCCCTAAAAAAGTGTAAATTTCAGTAATTTTCCCTCACAATTTCACAAAGATTATATATCAATTTAATTCAATAAGCAAACGATTTTATCAATTATTTTATATAATCTTACAAATTTTTTTACCAAGCGTTTTCCTTACAAAAAAACGCAACGAATCGTTGCGTTTTATTTTTAGATTTATTAAGATAACTTTTAACGTAGCACCTGCCCTAATTTTAGGTTAAACCTCGTTACCGTATAAGTGGCTTTCCTTTTTAACTAGGTTTTTATTAGGTAGTTTTTTGTCCATAAGTATGTACAAAAGACCTAGCCCTGCGTACGCTAGCGCCATACCGAGTATTATCAGTATCATCCAGTAGCCTAGTACGTCAAAGTCCATAAACGGATATGGATATCTAGAACGAACCACCTCGCCTGCTGCCGTTTTGCCCACTACGAAAATCTTAGTTTTTTGTATGCCTGCCCTTGACGTGATTAGTATCAAATAAAAGATAGGATACAGCAAAAACGACCATACTTTTTTGTAACTAACCGTTTTGTGCGGCATAAATGCAATCCAGTCGATAATTGCCATAATAGGCACGATATAATGCACCAAAATATTTGCTACCACAAGTTTTATGCCCATTTGCGGATTGTTCACCATCGAGAACATCGTGCCCGACAGCATAATTGCGTACACCAAAAACGTAATGGTAATGTAAAATACTAATGCAAGTTGCACCGAGCAATTTATGTGCGCCACTTCGTCGCCCTTTTCCTTTTTTACGATTTGCACCAAGGTTTTTACCGCCAAGGTTATCATCATAAACAAAATGAAAAAGTTTGTTTGCATAGTAAAATAGTATAGTTGCCTTACGGGTTGGTTGTCAATTACGAACAAAAACGTAATACCGATTATGCTTAGCGTAACGGCAATACTTCTCCATAGGAGCGCTATAATTCTTTTTTTCAAAATATTCTCCCTTTATTACTAGGCAGTTTACTTACCGTATTTTGCCTCGAACTCCTCAACTGAATATATTTCAGCCTCAGGCGCCCATTTGCCAACGCTCAAAATTCCAGCCTTGCAAGAAGCCTTACTTGCGTAGCCTTCCTCTGAAATGCATAGCAAAGTACCGTTGTTTGCACGCAATCTATAACGGAATTTGTCTTGCTTATCCTTGTATAATTCAAATTTCGGATTAGTCAAAACCTCATAATTTTTAACGGTTTGGTCCTCAACCTTGTCGATAACCGAGAATTTTCTTACGGAATCAATACCAAGTTTACAGTTTTTAAGTGCGGGATATACGCCGTCGCTTACTGCGATTGTCTCGTTATTAGAGGCTTTCAATCTGAAATTGAAGTTGCCGTTTGCAGTTTTTGAATACACAAATTTACCTTTTAATTCCACAGCCATAATTTACTCCTTCTGTACAAAAATTTTGTTTTAAAATTTCACTCAATTTAAGATAATTTTATTATACTTTTTGGCAAATTAAAAGTCAATACTATACTGCTTTTATATTCTTAGTAGTTTAATTTTATTATTATGTGCGAGCAAAAATTAACCTGTTTTTTTAAAACGTCAGCGTTATTTTTTTAAATTTAATATATGTAAAAACGCCCCGTTTGGAGCGCATTTACGTAGGGTTATTATAAACTAATCCTAGGTAGGATTATGATTAAGCGATATAGCCAAGTTTTACGACTAAGTATACCATTATCGCAATATCAAAAATTAAAGATATAGCCAATGTGCCGTGGATAGCCCGTAGTAATCCGTCAAAAACGTCGCCGCACTCTCGTTCTTTCCTTTTTTTCTTTTCCATTTTCCACCTTTCTACCTACATTTTACAGTTTTCACTTTTTTACTTCAATATCAAGGTGTGTCATTATTAGGACGTTTGCCGTCTTTCCCCTCTTTTTTATAGTTTTTGATGAAGATTTACCTATTTTTATATAACTTTTGCCCAAATTTTCCTATTTTTATATATAGATTTTACCAAAATTTCCTATTTTCCTGTATTTTTTTAGGCTATCTTCTCATAAAAACGTTTTCCCTAGCCCCCTAGTTTTGCTTTCTAATAATAAAAAAGAGCGACTAAGAATTCTTAATCGCCCTTACTTGTTTATTTAATTTTGACTTATTTACCAAAATATCTGTTGTATAATCCGGTAAATCCTGCGCCGTGTCTTGCCTCGTCCTTAGCCATTTCGTGAACGGTGTCGTGAACGGCGTCGTAGCCTAACTCTTTTGCAAGTTTAGCGGTAGAAAGTTTGCCTTCGCAAGCGCCTGCCTCTGCTTCCATACGCATTTTTAGGTTGGTTGCGGTACTATTAGTTAAAACGTCACCGATAAGTTCAGCAAATTTAGCAGCGTGCTCAGCCTCTTCCAAAGCGTATCTCTTGAAAGCCTCTGCAACCTCAGGATAGCCCTCTCTATCTGCTTGACGGCTCATTGCAAGATACATACCCACCTCGCTGCACTCACCGTTAAAGTTAGCGATTAAATCGTCCATAATGCGCTTGTCAACGTCTTTTGCAACGCCTACTTCGTGCTCGCAAGCATAACCCTTGCCCTCTACTAATTCCTTAAAAGTAGTTGCGCCACAAACCGGGCACTTCTCAGGAGCGCTATCGCCCTCATATACGTATCCACATACGGTACATACAAATTTTGCCATAATAATTACCTCCAACGTTTTTAAATTTTATTTTTTGTTTTTGCAATCCTCACACACACCGTAAAAGGTTAAGCCGTAGCCACAAAACCCGTTTTCGTCCATCTCGCAGTTTAACGCATCTACCAGCCTATCTGTTGGGAAACTATCCGTTACCTTGCCACACTTTAAGCATACTACGTGGTTGTGATTTTCCACCCTAGCGTCGTACCTTGCGCTTTCGAACGTTCCGCTGACTTCGATTATTTCGCCTTTGCTTTTAAGTAGCGCCAAATTCCTGTACACCGTGCCCTTACTAATAGACGGATTTTTTTGTCTGCACTTTTCGTAAATCCATTCGGCTGTCGGGTGACTGGTGGTATTTGACAATACTTCGTAAACCAGTTCACGTTGTTGTGAATAATTGTTTTTCATGGTTTTATTATATAACCATTTTTTCACATTGTCAACAAAATTAGTAATAATTCCTAATTTTATTTTTTCTTATTATTTTACTTCACCCCTTACAATATAATTTTTTGCAGTAATAAGGTTTTTATACTTGCCTATTACTCACTACTTATAAAGTTAGCAGTTAAATCATTTGCCACTCTTTTAATCGTCTTGTGAGGCGAATTCTTTGTGCCCGTAATATAACCCTTGCCAACTACAATCGCCCTCAAATAACCCATTATAATCGGCAGTAATCATACCCCTTGCCATTCGCCCTATACCAACCCCTATACTAACCCCTTGAAGTTACCCATACAAAACAAAAAACGCCCAAACAGGCGTTTTTGATTTGCTTTAATATTTTGTTTTATTAAATTTGCTTTTTGTTTTCTTACGATTACCTTACTTCTATATTATTTAGCATTTTATTAGTAACCGAATTTATTATATTTAAATTACTTTTGATTTTTTTATTGCTCACCGCTTAGTTTCTCTTTTTTGTACTTAGGATAATCCACCATACATATAATTAAACTTACTACTATTAGCGATAAAACTATCGAAATTACTGCCACTAGCACCACGCTTCTTCCGTTATTTACAACCACCACGTTTCCGGTTGGGTATTCCACCTTCGTGTTTTCTTCGTAAAACCTACTAATTGCATTTTGGCACGTCTCGGTTTTAACGATAAGCGCCTCTTTCGTTTTCTCTAAGTTTGCCGAAAACTCTGCGTGAGGAGGAATGGATATCTCACTTGGAGCAACCCACTTAGTTCCGTCGAAAGTATAACCAAGCGAAGTATAACTCGTTTTAAGTTCGTTATCGATAGTTGCGTTACGTTCGGTTAGCGCCGATATCCTCTCGGTAAACGGAGCAAGCGACTCGCTAATTTGCGTAGTACTTACGCTACCTAACTTGTCGATAATCTCATTCATTTCGGTTTTCAAACTTTTGATAATATTCTCATTATTTTCTTTTTCTTTTTCAAACGCCTTGTTTTTTGCCAAAACTTCTTCAACTTTATTTTCGCTAGTAATATATTTATTTACGTTTAAATCATTCCTTAGATAACTTAACATACTAGCGATGCTACCTTTTAATTCTTCTTTTAATTGACTAATAGTTTGCTTATTGTAAATAAAGTTAGCATTCTTTCCTTTTTCTATTATATCATCATAATATTTTACTAACCCTTTGTATTGACTATCAAGTGCACTAAGTTTTTCTTCGTAAGTAGTTGCATAATCGTATGATGCAAAATTCATGGAGTAATCAATTTTATTTAAGTTTTCCTTTACTTCTTTCATGGCGTAGTCAACTAATGCCATCAAAAATTCTTTTGCTTGCTTTACGTCGCTAAAACAATTAGATTTAGCCTTGATAACGTAGTTACCTGTCGGCTCGGTTTTTTTGTTATTTCCTTCGCCAACCACTTTTTGTTCCGGTGCGATACTGATATTTCCCGTAAGGCTTTCAACGTCTACCTTACTAAACTTTGCATTGCTTTGCTTAACGGCAAGCAAATTACCTACGTACACTATCGACTCCACGTTAAATTTTTCTCCGTTTGGATAAACGTTGTCCTCGGAATTTGGATACTCGTAACCAAAAGTCAACGAATATTCCTGCTTGCCCTTATTTACAACGAATGCCATAAGACAAGAGGCAACTATCGTTACAATCAAAACGACAGCAACCACCCACCAAATACGTTTTTTTAACATTTTAGCAATATCGCCAAAAGTAATTTTCGTCTCTTCCATACTCCTCCTATGAAATACAACTCTTTTGTATTATAAATATATTATTCTTTTATACTGGTAATAAATTATGTAATTTCGCAAATCGTGGACGGCAAACTCGTTTTGTTTATACTTTATAAACTGTATTTTTATCGCTTTACCTATCTTATTTACGTGCAATTAACCTAATTTTTCTTTTTTTTATTATTCGCTTAATAACGTTTTAATTACCACAAACCGCACTTTATCCTGCCAAAAACTCGCTGTAAAAGTCGTTTTTCACCTTTTCACGATTATTTTCGTCTATCCTATCCAAAAACTTTAACGGGGCTTTGCGCCTTTTTAACCGCTCGGTAAACTTAGACGAATAGGCAATAAACAGCAAGTACACGTACGGCATACCAAGGTTGGTTTCCACCAGCGAATTTACGATAAGCGTTTTTAGTTTTTGGCTAAACGGCATCGTGCTAGACGGATTTCTAATACCACCTATAAGCAAAGTAAACTCCCAGCCAAACTGCACAAGAATGCCTATAATCAGTAGCCACAGGATATTGATTTTGCCGTTATTGTTGTTTTTCAAATTCCAAATTATCAGCATCAAGTAGCCCACAAACAGCATTATCGCCATGCCGCCGTGAGTAGTGCCCGTGGTTCTAAAAGTGATTATCTCGCCGCCCGCCGAGAACTTATCGGCAAGCATAGGGCCTGTTAGCCACCAGCACAATATTAGTAGCGACCACTCGAACAGGTGCTTGTCCTTTGATATCCACAGCCAAATCCACACAAAATTAGTAAAGCCGTAACTAAGCGACATCCAGCACAGTATCCAAAAAAATAACTGCTTATTTGCCATATCGCCGTTAAATAGGATAATCCGCTCCTGAAATGCGTGGTAAAATATGCCGTAATCCACCACCATATACAGCACGCCTGCAAGCGCTCCGACAAGTAGCGTCATATACTTTTTCTGCCACAGCAGTAGCCCGATAAGTACCACCAAAAAGGCGATATCAAAGTAAATAAACGCCTCGTCAAATACCCTCATAGCCACCACCATACCGTCAGGCACGTTTGGAGTTGCTAAAAAAGTCATATCCCCCTCTCCCCTAATACTACTATAACTTTTCGTTACAAGCAATACTATTTAATAAGTATATTTTATATTCTATAAACTTCTTTTGTCAATAAAAACGGGCTTTATATTTAGACAGGTTGCCATTTCAAACGGCTTAATTACTCAGTTATACCTTTCGTTCGCCTATTTCGTATTCATATCCTTGGTTTTTCACGCCTTACGCCTCACACTTTCAAGCCTTTCGCTCTCGCTTTTCAAGTCACCCTTCACGCCGCTGCCCGCATGTTCAGACTATTCTTCCCGGCCCGACGCAACGTAGCCCTTTTACCCAAATCCTTGTAAAATCTTGCCCCTTTACTTGCCACGCCAAAACGCAAAATCTAGCCTACGTTTATAATACCATATTTTGCTTATTTCCACAATACCACTAAAAGCAAACAAAATTCTTCTCCCGTTCTTCTCTCAAATCAAGGATAAATACTGCTGCGTATTAGTCCTGCCTTAAACAATCAGTTAAACCATATCTTTTATTTATGCAATAACAACTAATGAGGTTTAAAGTCACTTCACCTGTAATTATATAAAAAGAACTTAAAAATTCCATATTAGGCGTAAAATTCGCTTCACAATCGTACTTTTATGATATAATATTATTGACAAAACGTTGTGAAACACGTATTAAAAACGGAGAACTCGGTATGGCTTTTAAACGCAAAAAAGTATCTACTTTAAAAAAAATTATTTCTGATATTGCGATAATCCTGTTTGTGATTATCGTAGGGGTCGTTTACGTAGCGGGCGCTCCTGAAAGATGGAATATGGTACTATTTAACGTACTCGACACCCTTAAATTAGGCAGAGCCGGCGGGGCTTTAATTTGGGTGCTTTTCTCCTTTATTATCGGCGCTATCGTCACCCCGATAACGTTAAAAGAAAGCAAGTGGAACAACAAAAATTTGGCGCTACCCGTAATAAGCCTTAATGGTGACAAAATCGAAATAAATAATTACAATAATTCGGTTGTGCTTTGCGCTACGGATATTGCCAAAGTAACCATTATGAACAAGGATTCCGTAATCCAAATTTACACTAAAGACGGCAAACGCACCATACCCGAAAACCTAGATAGCCCTCGCCTTTCGTACGAAAAACTAAAAGAATATCTTACCGCAGTTAGCCCCGATATCACTTTCGAGGACTCTGCTAAACAATAACCCAAAGTTTCACGAATTTTAGCCCTAAAAAAGCAATATCGAAAACCTAACAAATGGTAAATATGCTAATAAATAGTGTGTCTATATAGTAACAAAATATAAATCTGCATAAATATACAAACAAAAACCGCCTGATGATAAAACCATTACGAAAAATTGCAACAATTTGCAAATATATTTCGATATTGATCATTTAATCAACAAGGCGCTTTTATTTTTCAAAGCAACAAAATCAATCGCAAAAGATAAGCGTAAATTACATATTTTGCCGCAACAATTCAAGCACTCGACACGGTTAAATATCTAATACTTAAAACCCTAACCTCGCTTTCCGCTAAGTTAGGCAATATTTGGTGGGAATAATGAGGATATGTTTCAAAAGATTTATGACGTTTAGACGGCACATACTTTCATACCGAAAAAAGTTAAATAATAAAATAATACAAACCCCGTTTTTGTTTCAGGGTTCGTACAATTCGCTTGTGGCGGAAGCGGTGGGATTCGAACCCACGGTACCTTACGGTACAACTGATTTCGAGTCAGTCCCGTTATGACCACTTCGATACGCTTCCATAGGTCTTATTATAATATAAAGTTTGCAGTTTAGCAAATCAAATTTAGGTGTTTTTAATTTTTAAGCCAAAATTCTATTTAATTCGTAATTATATTGCATTCTTAATTGATTATGTTAAAAACTCGCTGTTTTAAGGCGTTTTTCTGCTAAGAGTTTTTATTACTCTTTAAGGCGCACAAAAACGTAAACTTTTACGCCGTTTAAAAACGCTTAAAATTTGCTTAAAAACACAATTCTCCCCGCAAATTTTGTAAAATTAGCCATTTTTAACACTAAAAACCTTATAAAGTAGGCGGATATTTACATCGCCTTTATCTCCTCTTTTACCTAAGGTTTTTCCGTTTTTTTACGTAATTTTGATACTTTAAAAGAAATTTTTACGTGAATTTGCAAGAATAATAACGCTTAGTTTTTACCTATTAAAACGGGATATCCCACAAAATAGGCAATTATTTTACAAAAAAATAACGAGGTTCTTGCCCTCGTTACTTATTTTTTAGCATTATTTTTGCTCCGATTGTTTGTTAAAATCGGTATTATACGTTAGGTTGTAATAAATTATCCAGTCCTGATTATTTGCAAGTTCGTCAAACTTTTTGCCGCTGAACGAATTAACTTTGTAAGGGAAAACGTAAGCGCAACTAGCCTTATCGTCGTTATATAATAGCAACAAATCCAACAAAAGATTATTCGCTCTTTCTTGGTAATAAGGCTTGTTTTTCGGCTTTGAGTACCTGCTTAACGCCTTTGCCGTAATCACACTACTTAGGCTTGGGAAGTTATCGCCGTAAAGCCTGCTTTGACCAAACTTGTGGCTATCCCAATGCCTTATTGCCGAATCGTACATAAACACGCTTGGTTGTTTTCCGCTAAACGACAACAAGATTTTGAACAGTTTTTTTGCCTCGATTAGATACTTATCCTCGCCCGTCAAATCGTACGCATCTAGCATAATATCGGTGGCCGACGCTACCACGCTGTCAGAGAACCTTGCGTACTCGGTAGGGAAGTGTATGCCGTGTTTTAGCACGTTTTCGATTTGTTGCAAATACTTCTCCTTTAAAGATTTTGCCACTTCTTTTTCGCCAAGTTTATCCGCAAACGCAATTATTTTAAGGATAGGCAGTTCCACGTAAGCGTTCACACCGCCCTTTTCGTAGAACTTAAACAGAATTTTAACCGCCTTGTCAAAATACCTTCTATCGCCAAAATACTCGTAAGCAAGCAAATAAAGTAGCGAATACCAGCCGTACGTGGACTTGTTTTCAATAGGTGAAACTTTAAAAATCGCCGTGTCGCACACCGTTCCGCTTTCCTTTACAATCGTCCTATCGATAAAGTCCAACCCAAGTTTAATGCTGTCCTCTAATTTTGCCTTAAATTCCTCAGTAATAGGCTGCTCCGATAGTAGCCTTGAAAGAATGGCAATAGGCATACAAACCCTGTCTTTACCAAGGTTTTTGTCGCTTTTTGCAGTTGGCTCGTGCAATTTTCTTTCCTCGCTAAAATCGTACACGTAGTAAGCCCCACGCCTTAAATCGTTTTTATCGTGGTTTTGTTGGTTATCCACAATAAAGTTAAGCCTATCGTCGATTAGTTCTAGTTCGTTTTTAATGATATTGATATCAAAATGCGTGGTATGATTGTTGTACTTAATCACGAATTTCTTTATGCCCGGAGTGTCGAACGAGCCGTGCAATAAAAACCTATCGTCACCGATTTTAGCCACCTCACACGGCTTGCCACCTGCCATTACGTTTATGGAATTGATGTTTTTGCCTTGAAGTTCCACCTTGATTTCTTCTTTTATTCTGAAGGTAAATCTATCCACGTTTATTTGTAGGTAACTTTCTTCTTTAAGCGCCTTTTCAAAGAATCTCTTTTCGTTTCTAAACGAGAAAAGTTTCAGTCTTAGGTGCAATTTATCCATAGGGTTTATGGTAAACGGCCTAAACAAAAGCACGAAGTCGCCCCTATCGTTTATTTGCATTTTTCTAATAATAGCGTAGTCCGCAATTTGTCCGCCCACAACTTGAACGCCGAAGTTGTTATCCTCCCCGTTCATTCTAAGAGCGTAAATATAACTGGAACTTTCGCCGCACCAGATATGCGCATGGCATTTTTTTGTAAGTTGGTGCTCCTTTGTAAACGGCGTGTAACTATCGTTAAACGGAGCAAAAATACCGATATCGCCCGTGTTAAAGGTAAGCGGATTAAGTTGCTTGTTCGTGAACACGTAGTCAAGATAAGCGTCGTTTTCGGTCATAGTCAAATTACATACGACCTCTAATTCGTTGTAATAGTACGTTTCGGTGATTTTATTCGGCTCGTAACTTGTTGAGGTTATCGTATTTTCGCCGTACATACTGCCAAACAGCCCGCTATTACTCTTCACCCAGTTAAGTTGATGTTGGTCGGAGTTTAGCGTCAGTTTTTTAATTCCGCCTTTCACTTTGTCGTACTCAATTCTAAACTTGTTGTTTTGTAGTACTTTCATTTATTTTACGCCTCCGAATTTGTTTTGCAAAGCCTTAAGCATATCGTCCACGCTCTTCTCGTTAGGTTTATTCCTTCTGCCGTTATCCTTGTCACGCTTGGTTACGTTGGTTTTTGCAAGTCTTTCTTTCATAAAATCGTTTTTGCAACCTATCATAGTCAGGCTGATGCGCTTTCTTTCCACGTCAACGCCAAGGACTTTCACCTCTACGATATCGCCCACTTTCAGTACGTCGGACGGGTGTTTTACGTATCCGACGTCGGTGATTTGCGAAATGTGAACGAGTCCGTCTTGATGAACGGCAATATCCACGAACACGCCGAAATCGATTACGTTTCTAACCGTGCCTTTTAGCGTCATACCTTCCTTTAAGTTAGAAATATCCATAAGGTCCTTTCTAAGTTCAAGTTGAGGCAATTCGTCCCTTATATCCCTGCCCGGTTTTAGTAGTTCTTCCACCACGTCCATTAAAGTCGGCGTGCCGATATCACACATTTTTGCGATTTGCTCCACGCCCTCGCTCTCTATCCTCTTTTTTAAGTCTTGTAGTTTTTCCTCTTTTACGTCCTTTGCAGAGTAGCCAAAGTGCTCCATAAGAGTCCTAACAGCCTTGTAACTTTCAGGGTGAACGCCCGTGTTGTCCAGCACGTTTTTGCTGTTTGGAATACGCAAAAAGCCGGCGCATTGAGTGTACGCCTTAGGTCCGAGTTTTGGCACTTCTAGTAGTTGTTTTCTGCTGGTAAACGGCTGAGTTTCACGGTAAGCAACGATATTTTTTGCAATAGCGTTATTCAGCCCTGCCACGCTTTTAAGCAGGCTAACCGACGCAGTATTTAGGTCAACGCCGACGCTGTTTACACAGTCCTCCACCACTCCGCCAAGCACTTCGTCCAAGCGTTTTTCGGGCATATCGTGTTGATATTGACCTACTCCTATAGACTTAACGTCTATCTTGATTAGTTCGGCAAGCGGATCTTGTAACCTTCTTGCAATCGACACAGCGCTACGAAGCGATACGTCGAACTCCGGAAATTCCTCTGCGCCAAGTTTTGAAGCACTATAAACGCTTGCGCCCGACTCATTCACCACCATATAACCAACGGGGGTGTCAAGTTCCTTTATCAAGTCGCTAACGAAAATCTCGCTCTCCTTACTTGCCGTTCCGTTACCTATCGATATCACTTCCACGCCGAATTTTTTAACAAGTTTTTTGATTATTGCCTTGCTTTCCTCAATCTTACTTTGCGGTGGGGTTGGGTAAATTACGGTGGTAGCAAGTACGTTGCCGCTCCTATCGATAACCGCAATTTTGCAGCCCGTTCTATACGCAGGGTCAAGCCCTAAAATCACCTTGTTTTTAAGTGGCGCTTGCATTAGTAACGGTTTTAAGTTCACCTCGAACATTTTGATTGCTTGCTCGCTTGCCGTATCGGTCAGTTCGTTTCTAACCTCCCTTTCAATCGACGGGAAAATAAGCCTTACGTAACTGTCCTCGATAGCCTCTATCATATACTTACTATCGCTTTTTAGTTCGTGGCTTTTTAGGTAGTCAAGAGCAAGTTCTTTATCAAGCACAATGCTTACTTTCAAGCATTTTTCTTTTTCGCCCCTGTTTATTGCCAAAATTCTGTGGCTAGGAATTTTGTTTATCGGCTCACTATACTCGCCGTACATATCGTAAACGTCGCTACTTTTTTCCTTGGTAAAAGCGGTTTCGATACTGCCCTTATCAAACAACATCTGCCTTAGCGCCTTGCGGTAATTAGCATTATCCGATATCCACTCGGCAATTATATCCTTAGCGCCGCTAATAGCCTCCTCCACGGAGTTTACGCCCTTTTCTTCATTTACGTAATCTTTGGCAATTTCCTCGATATTTTCGCCATTCTGCCCGTAAATCACCTTTGCAAGCGGCTCTAAACCACGCTCGACAGCCACGCTAGCCCTCGTTTTTTTCTTTTGCTTAAACGGACGATAAATATCCTCCACCTCGGTTAGCGTCTTGGCAACAGTTAGCGCCATAGCGATTTCGTCGGTCATTTTGCCTTGCTCGGTAATAGCGTTTGCCACCTCTTGTTTCCTAGTTTCAAGGTTGCGCAAGTACACTAGCCTATCGTAAAATTCACGAAGCATTTGGTCGTTAGCCTCGCCCGTTTTCTCCTTTCTATACCTTGCTATAAACGGAATGGTGTTGCCCTCGTCGATTAGGGCTATAATATTTTTGGTGTATTCCGGTTTTACGTCAAATTCTCTAGATAGCGTTAATTCAATATTCATTTTTCACCTATTTCATATATTCAAAGAACAAATCTTGCTCGATAAAAGTATCTCTAATTTTTGCCACGTCGAAGTTGCCGTAGCCTATCATCAGTTTTACAAGTGCAGCCTCTATGCTAATACCCTTCAAAATCTTCACGTTATTTTCTTTAAGGGCGGTGGTGCTTGCGTAATTTTTTTGCTTAATATCCATCGGGGTTAAGTACAAATCAATGGAGTTTTGCTTGCAATATTTTGCAAAGTTTATCAAAGACGTAGTTTCACCCTCTACGCAACAAGTACCGCTGTGGTAAAGTTCGTGCAGAATAAATTTTGCCTTGAACTTGCTGTGGAAAAACTCGTAATTCATACTTACGTACGGTTTTATCAGCATAAACTCGTTAGAAAAGTTCGGCGTGTAGCCCGAAGGCACGAATTTTTTGTTGTTCACCTCTTCAACGGTCGGGTTGTACTCGGACGGAATATAACAGAACTTGCCGTCCACCATTTTACCAAAAGGCTCGCCGGAAGCGGACAAAACCTCCCCCGTGATTTGAGTGGCTTGGGTGGTTCTCGTTGCAAGGATAATATTATCGCTGCCGAATTTATCACGATAAGCAACGTACACTCCCTTCACGTTGGCGTTTATTATAAAATTAGCGGCGCTCATAAAGTTGGCAAAGCCGTTGCCCGTTTCGTCCGATAGCGGCTTGTTGCTAGACACCACTACGATAGGGATATTCACCCCTGCGAACATATAACCAAGCATACACGACGTATATGCCAAAGTGTCCGTGCCGTGCGTCACGATTATTCCGTCAGGCTTAGATTCAAGAGCCGACCTAACCGCCCCAACGATATTCTTCCACTTTTCGCAAGTCATATTTTCGCTCAAAGTATAAATAGGCGACAACGTTTTAATCTCCACGTCTTCGCCGTCGTAATTCTCATAAAAATGCTCTAATAATATGTACTTTTGCTCGTCGTTCACGTTTATTTCTTTGCTTTTAACCTGACTGCCTATAGTACCACCTGTAAAAATAACGAAAATAGTTTTCATACATACCTCTTATCAAAATATTATAACAAAGTATATAGTATTTTACAAGTGCGAAATAGCCGATATTTAGTAATTTAGGGTATATTTTTTTGAAAACTAGTCAAACTAATATTACAAGAAAAGGAGAAAGTTATGAGTCAACAAAGAAATTGTAGCAAACAAAACAGTTCAAACAGAAGTTCGTCTTCCGAAAAGAACGCAACTAGCAAAAGAAGTAGCCAAAAATCAAACAGCGCTTCAAACAACGACTAATTAAAAGAGCCACCTAGGTGGCTTTTTTATTTTGCCTTTCGCAATTTTTAGCGCTTTTAGTTTAGATTTTTTACTTTATGATTTTAGAATTTAGAATTTGAATTTAAAAATTTCGATTTTTGATTTTATTTTTTATGTTTTAAGGTCTGTTTTTTATTATGCTAGCAATATGGATTTTTGTGCTTAGATTTTGGCTACGGCTTTATTTTATTTTTTGGTTTTTAAATTATACGCTTGCATCTTACCGTGTGCGTTATTAAATTAGCAGTATTATCAGCGTAATCGTTAAGCCGAACAAAAATTTAGCAGTATTCACCTTTTGGATATGCGCTTTATCTCGCCTTAAAACCTTTACAATATGCGTGCTTTTGCCAAGTCGCACAGTTCTTACTATTAGTGCGTTTTTGCCGTATTCTTTAATGTTTTTGGAATTTATACCGCTATTCATCACCAGCCCAAACAAATATTTTTCCATAGCCGTTCCGTAAATTAAACCTAATATCGTAAGCACCGAGAATACGGTTGTGGCAATAAATAGGTCGCTAGAAAAGTTGCCTACTTGCCTAATTATTTGCATTAACAAACCGAATATAATACTTAAAGTAGCAAAAAACATACTTAAAGTGTCTTTTATTAAATTTGTAGATACGTCCCTTGAAGTTGTAAGCACTAGCCCACTCATAAAAAGTAACGACGAGTACAACCCTAGTAAGTCTGCAAGAATTAGGTTATTGTAGAAATAACTAACGTATATCCTGCTTATTTCCAAGGCTAACGTAACCAGCGCTACCATGAGCAAACTAAACGCCGCAAACTTAATAAGCGCCTCGCCTTTCTTATAATTGAAAATAACCAAGTTGAACACAAAAGAAAACGCCACTATTACGCTAACACACACTAATCTAACTAAACCGTACATAATCACTATCTCCATAGATAGTTTTTGTGATTTTGATAGATATATTCGCATTTCGCTCATTTCAATAAAAGCAAACACAAAATGTATATCAGTAAACAATCACACAACGGCGTAAGCGAAATTAACGGATATAAAGATAGAATGTGAAATAAAGAGCAAATATAAAGGCAAAACTTAGAATAAATATAAATACAAACTTGGAATATAAAGCAAAAAAAAGACCTACGTTTGTAGGTCTTAATTGAAAATCGGCAACTCCTTATCCTCCCGGGTCGTTTCCAACCAAGTAC
>CAKRNA010000009.1 GCA_934365195.1 uncultured Clostridia bacterium
CAAGCATTCCAGTCGTGAACGCCGGTAGCGGCAATAGTCAATTCTTCAAGCGTTTTTTCGTTTTTACTTTCGTCAAAATACCTTCCACACTCTACGCATTTGTAGTGTGCTTTCATTCCGTCTTCATTGCAAGTTGCGGGTTTTTCGCTAACCAAATCGCTAAAATTATGCTTTGCAGGATCTTTAGGAATAGTCAATTCATCAAGCGTCTTTTCGTTTTTGCTTTTGTCAAAATACTTGTCGCACCTATGGCAGTAGTAATGCGCTTCCATTCCCGTTGCCGAGCAAGAAGGCTCTTGCCTCTCCACAATAGCGCCAAAATTATGATTTATAACAACGCTTACTTTCGTAACTGCGCCTGCTAAATAATTGTCGTCTTCTTTATATCTTATTTCATATTCGCCTGCTGCAAGCCCTGTAATCTTACTTGACGTGCAAGCCGTAAAATCCGCCTCGCCGACTTTTCTATATTCCATTGCGGTGGTAACGCCGTCAATTACGCCAAGACCTTCGTTACACGAAATAGGGTTGGCGATAATTCCGACAGGGACGTCTGTTTGCTCTGCCTTGTTAATCACGAATTCTTTGGTAAAACTACCTGAATAAGCGCCCTTTCCCGTGACGGTTACAATGTAAGTGCCTGCGCCAAGGGGTATTCCCCCAAAAAGCGAACCTGTCGAGCCCGCTTTTACCGTATAACTTACTTCGTAGTCGGTGCCCCTAACAAGCGCTCCGCTAAAAGTAGGCTCTTGCGGATTGTCGTCGTACACTTTTTCAAGGTCGGTAACGGGTACGAGTTCGTCGGTTATCGTAGTAGTTTTTATAACTTCATATTCAGCGGTGTCAACATATATTAATGAAAAAGTGTCATATATCTCAGGTTTTTGATTGTCCGCACGCAACTCGCCGTCGATATAAACGGATACGCCGTCTTTGTTTAGTACGTGAGTCCTTCCGTATTCGTCATCGACACGAAGTTGGTTACTATACCTGTAAATTCCTTCCGTAAACGTCGCTTCATTATATCTTTTCCACGCCGTTCCTTCTTTCTTATACCAGTGACCCATTATATAGGGAAAATTTGCCTGCGTGCCTTCCGTAAAAGTGAACGACGGTTTAACTACGGATTTTCCATAACCTATTATTTCACCGATATTTGAAGTTACCCTGATTACGCTGATTACTTCACGGTCTGCAGGGAGTACGTACATTTTGCCAACTTTCAGGGTGATTTCCTTTGAGGCTGGATCCACTGCGCTGTCCGTAACCTTAATCACAAGGTCTTCGTTTTTGCCCACATCTGTCGGCGTTCCCGAAACCGTGCCGTCTGCTGAAACGTCAAGCCACTCGGGGCCTGAAACCTTTGAGAAAGTGTAAGGTTTTGTGCCGCCTGCCGCACCGTCCACCACCGAAAACGCAGTTATCGCTTGGTTGATATAAGTACTGTCGATATCCCATTTTTTGTTTTTAAAAAATTCCAACGGCGTGCCTGCCGGGGCAACGACGAGATATTCCTTTGATTCGATCCAAGCAAACGAATACTCAGCATAAATTTCAGGGGTGGAATTGTCCCATTTTACGTCGTTTACCGTGACGGTAATGCCGTTTTTGTCAAGCACGTGAGTTGTTCCCCCGCCGCTGTCACTATCGATACGAATTTGAGTTCTATATATATAAGTCCCTTCCATAAACGTTGCACTCGTATATCTTTCCCAACCGCCAGTCGCAGTCTTCTTTTGCCAGTTGTACTGGGTTTGGAACTGCGCCGGTACGTCTTCCTCTATATTAAAAGACGGTCTTACAACGCTTTTTCCAAAGCCTATAATTTCGTCAACGTTTGAGGTTGCGGTGATCGTGCTGACTACGGTGCGTGGGTCAGTTCCCTCCGCATACGCTTTAGTTTGGCTGATAGCCGCAATGCTTACAAACATAGATGCGCATAATATTAGCCCTACTACTAGCGTGAATATTCTTGAATTAAAAGTTTTCGTTTTCATAATCGTTCCTTTTTTTTAATTATTAACTAATTTATTTCCGCACTTATGACAGTACTTTGAATTATTTGCTACCACTTCGCCGCAGCGACTACAAGTGAGGTGTCTGCTTTTGTATTCTTCGTAAAGCGTTGCGCCAAGCGGATTTTGACACTTGTCGCACACAACGTTTTCGGCTTTTTGAGGCGCTCCACAACAAGAGCACACCTTTATCTTTTTCATTTCGTCAATGCCAAAGCCGTATTTTTGCATTGCCTCTTTTTTGTAAGTTTCAAAAATATCATCCATTTTCGTCACCTCCGTACAGCAACCTTGCGCCGCACCTAGAACAAAACACGTCGCCCTTATTTACCTTTTCGCCACATTGCTTGCAATACTCAGGGCTGTCTTGCCACGGAGCACAGTCCACGCAAGCAAGCACGTCTGCATTGTACATTACCGACGACACCCACCTACCACACTTGTGGCACTTGTCAAAATGGCGTTTGCCCTCTTTTTCCCAAGCATCTTCTACGGCTAGGCTATCCACCGTTTCTTTCGTTTTATATTCGCACACCAGCATTCCCGACAAAGCACAGTAAAACGATACGACTTTGCCACCACTTACAAGCGATATTTCGTAGTTTGCAGTTTTGGTGCTTTCTACCATTTCCCTCTCCTTATTTTTCCAATCTCAAAATTTGTTTTATATTGATTTTGACCAATGCGTATGCTAAAATAAAATTAAATATATGCTGATAAACCTATCTTTATATATTAAATTATACGGATATAGAAATTTTTGTCCCCTACCCAAACACCCAAAAGGTATGGAAAATGGAAAAATATTTTAAATTTTTGCGTGATTTTTGCCTTAAAAGGTGCGGGATATAGGAAAAAATCTTTAACAGTACAAAAAGGAGTGCTTTAATGAAAAAACCGATAGCGTGCGCCCTCGTATGTCTTTTCGCTTTGCTAGGACTTTGCGGTTGCAACAAGTCCGACTCTTTGCTAAACCCAAAAAAACCCGTCACCCTTACTATGTGGCACGTTTATGGCGAGCAATCGGATTCGCCTATGGATAGGTATATTACCGAGTTTAACCAAACCGTCGGCAAGGAAAAAGGCATCATCGTGAACGTAACGCTGTTGTCCAACGCCTCGCAAATAGGTCAAAAACTGCTGAACGCACAAAAAGGCAAGGCAGGGTTACCGTCTATGCCCGACCTATTTTTCTGCCACACAAGTAACGCTGTGGAACTGGGCGTAAACAACCTAATCGACTGGAACGAGAAGTTCTCCAAAAGCGAACTGAACGGGTTTGTGGATAGTTTTGTTACAGACGGCACGGCGGAAGGCAAACTTTCGGTGCTACCCGTTTCTAAGTCCACCCACTTGCTGTTTTTAGCAGGCTCTTCATTCGAGCGTTTTAGCAAGGCTACGGGCGTTACCGAAAGCGACCTTGCAACGTGGGACGGATTTTTTATGGCGGCAGAAAAGTACTACGAGTACTCCGGCGGAAAGCCGTTCTGCGCTCTTGACTACTTGCTAAGAGCCGTGGAACTAGACGCTATTTCAAGGGGCGCTACCGACTTTTACAACGACAACGGCTGGTACAAAAACGACGAAAAAATCATTGCATCTTTCTCAAAATTTGCTACTGCTATCGCTAAGGGGCATATTATCGTGGCGGATTTGTACTCCAACACGCAGGTAATGACGGGGCAAACCATTTCGGGAATATCCTCCTCTGCTGCGGTGCTTTATTACAACGACGTAATCACCTACAAAGACAACTCCACCGAGGAAACCAACCTTAAAGTGCTGCCTCTTCCTCAAAATGCAAGCGGCGAAAAGTACGTAACGCAAGCAGGCGTCGGGCTGGTAGGCTACAAAACCACAAGGCAAAAAGCCGAGGCGCAAACCGTATTTGCAAAGTGGTTTACAGAGGAAAAACGCAACCTTGACTTTGTGGCAGAAACGGGGTATATGCCCGTTAAAGACGGCGCTTTTGACAAACTGGCTAGCCACGAATTTAAAAAGGAAAAATACAAAGCAACCCAAGATGCGCTAAGAAAAACCAAAATGGTAAGCACGTTTTTATCCGAGCCCACCTTGGACAACTACTACCCTAATACTTACGCTTTTTACGGTCAAATCCGCACCTTGCAAAAGCAACTTGCCGTTAAATACGCCGGTGGCGAAAGTGTGGAAAGCATTACTGCAGAGTTATTAAAAATCTTTTATAATATCGGTAACTAATGAACGTGATTAAAAACCAAAAAACCCGAAAATTACCTATGAAACACAAGTTGTTTCTGTACATGCTGACGCTTGCGGTTATTCTGCTGGTATTTTTGGCGTGCGGAATTTTTATACTTGGCAACTTCACCACCGCTAAGCAATCCGCCGAAAAGACTTTGGCATTTCAAATGCAAAGTTTCGATAGGCAAATTTCTAAGTATTTTGAGGATATGACAAGGCTTGGCAGTTCGCTTTCTAGTAGCGTAAGCAAAAAAACCGACGCTTACCTAACCGACGAGGGTATCGATTTTGACGACCTAAACGACGATGCTACTAGGCTGAACGCTTTGCAACGCATACTATTTAATATTCTTAGCACCGAACTACTTAAAACCGACTGCTCAGGCGCATTTATTATGCTGAACGCAACGGTAAACACCCATATCGAAGGTGCAGAAAACTCAAAAAGCGGGCTGTACTTCCAACGTGCCTCGCTTGACGAATCGGACGAAACGCTGCTACTTTTTAGAGGCAACTCTGAGATAGGCAGGGAAAACGGCGTAATGCCGCACCGTAAATGGCGGCTGGAATTTAACACGGAGCGCTTCCCGAACTTTAAAAGATTTTTAACAGGCGAGCCTATTACTAACGCTTCGCCTTATCTAACAAACGTGTTCAACCTATATGGTACGTCGGAAAAAACCATCAACTTTATCGTGCCAATCATAAGTGCTAGCGGCAAATTCTACGGGCTGTGCGGCTTTGAAATATCGCAAAACTTCTTTAAACAATTCTTTGCTCAGCCCACTCAATTAGAGCACTTAACCTGTATGCTGTTTTCAAAAAATGGCAACGAATTTAATATGGAAAACGGCTTTGCAGCGGGCGTGTACAGGGGCTATTATTTGCCACCGCAAGGCAAGTTCACCGTGAAAAATATCGGCGACGGAATAGTTACGCTTAACGGCAACCAGTCCTACGTTGCAAAAATCCAAAACACCAAAATATGCAATGAAGACTACGTTTTAATGGCGGCTTACCCTAAGGCAGAGTACGACGAAACCGTGAGGAAAAACGCAACCTATATCACGCTGTTTATCCTGCTACTTGTAACCACTACTTGTGCCGTTTGCGTATTTTTTAGCAGAAGATTTTTGCGGCCGCTACTAAAAGGAATAGAGCAAATCCGCAAGCAAGAACACAAAACTGCAAGGTCGGAATTTGTGGAAATAGACGACCTTTTCTCCTTCCTTGCCGAGCAAGACAGACTGCACGACGAGGAAACCACCCTGCTACGCACTAGGTGTGACGAGCAAGGCAATATGATAGAGCAAAACCAAGCGGATATCAGTAGGCTAGCGTACTCTCGCAAAAACGAAGTATCGCCGGACGACTACGAACAATTCAAACTCGGCATAAAAACGCTGACAAAAACGGAAAAACAAATATTCGGCTTGTACCTAAGTGGCAAAACCGCCGAGGAAATTATGGATATTTGCGGCATTCAAAAAGGCACGCTAAAATACCACAATCACAACATTTTAGGCAAACTTGGCGTAACCTCACGGAAACAAATGCTACGCTACGCCACCCTACTAAAACAAGAAAACGACGGCTCGCTTTAATTAGGTTTGTAGCCTAACAATATCTAAAAAAACAACCGATTATTAGTCGGTTGTTTTTGATTGCCTCTTAAATTTTCAAATGTTTTTAATAAATCGCCTTATAATTAAGCCTTTTAGTCAAACTTTTAAATTGCTTAAAACTACCTTAAAAGCAAATTATACTTTCTTACTCTTTTTACCGGATTTAGACTTAGTTGCCGCTACTATCGTAATCACAACAACCACTAATAGTGCCGCTGTCCCAACGCTTAGTCCGATAATAAGTCCTTTATTACTCTTGCCGCTTACCTCTACCTGCACGGTAGCCTCCGCTTTGCCCCCGTCGTAGTCCGCAACCACGTATTTAACTTGGTAAATACCCTCTTTTGAAGTGTTTAACTTCGTATCCACCATTACGTATACGCTATCTACCCCAACGATATTACCCTCAAAATCGGTTATGGTTATTAAAGAAAGCAGGTCAATTTTTTCGCCGCTTTTTATAGCCACTTTACTCTCTTTGGCGGCAACTTTTAAAGCGTTACCGTATCGCAATTTGTCGCAAAAATCCTTGTATTCTTTTTTGTCCTCATCACTAAGGGAATTGTAATTAGCCAGTATTTCACGCTTTTTCTCTTTATCAAGCCTTAGGTTTTTAGCGTAATCGTTGCTGATGTTATTTTTATATTCGTCTATTTCTCCGATTAGTTCGTCCCTTATTTCATTGTACAGAATTTGCTTTTCGTCAAACTCCTCACCTAGTTTTTTTAGTCCGTATTCAGTAATAAGATAAGAGGTGGTTTGTTTAGTGGTTTTGTAGGCTGCAATCTCTTTTTGCTTGTCCTTAAACGTAGCCCACACGCCCACTTTTTCAGGCTTATTAGTAAACACTTTGATAGTGTAGCCGTATTCTAGGTCAAGTTCGGTTTTCACGTCTTTTAGTTGGAAAAAATATCCATTCCCTTTTATTGCGTACTCTTCCACTATTTCGCCGTTTTGGTTTAAAATAGTCACCGAGGCAAACACGTCGTTAGGCTTACCGCCCCAATAAGCGTTTTGGTTGCCCATATCGGCTGCGCCAAGATTAGCCTTTGCTTTGGTGTTGTTTCCCATTAAATCAAGCGAAAACCCTTCCGTACCATGCACTCCAATCAGCCTTAGTTTCGTATGGAACGCTCTGTCTTTTATTTCCGCTTTCGTGTAACTAATATTAAGCGTATTCTTTTGGCTATCCGTTGTCACAACAAATGACGGATTGTTTGAGTCGTAACTAATTAGCGCAGGCATTAGCAACCTGTACACCCCGACTTTAAGGTTATTCACCGTAAAACTAGACTTTTCAAGCCATATATTTTCCACAAGTTTATCGCCCTTATACAGCACGACACGTTTCCCTTTTAGCACGTTAAAATCGTCTATATCCACGTTTACGGTAAAACTTGCTTTGCTATTTAATTCTAGCGACTTTTCACTATTTACGCCGTATAGTAGGCTTATTTTCCCGTTTTTTACCATATCTTTTGCCTCGTCATTACCCACTACATCGCTAGGAATAACGTAAGGCATCAGGTTTTTAGAGGAAACCAGCATATCCACTTCGTCAGAAATAACTAACCCCCACGCTTTAAGATAAGGAATTACGTTTGCGCCGTACTCTTCACTAAAAAATTTTGCGTAAATATCGGGTACTGTAAATGCGTTTACACCCTTTTCGTAGGCAAGAGCACGGTAGTAAGAAAATAGTTTACCGTAGGTATTAGCCCCTTCAAACGCATTAAACAAATTTACCAAGGCGTAAAGTTTTTCAGAAGCGTTTGCGTAAGTACTAGTTGCAACAAACACCTCTTTCCCCTCTAAACGGAGTTTGTTTTTGCTCTCCTCCACCTTATCTAGCGTACCGCCTAGCCAGTTATCAGTACCTTTATACAAAGTCCTGTCGTTTTGGATATAGTAAGCAAGCACGTTATTACCCGTTTCGTTAAGTCCTAAGTTCATACCCTTAGTATTGCCCCTACCAAGAAAACCTTGATACCCGTGCCCTATCTCGTGCAAAGTTCCCCAGCCATACTGGAAAAACGGCGCAACCGTGTAACTGCCTACTGCAATAAAAGTTTTTTCGTAATAAGCACCTATGCCGGACATTGCTCCGTCCGCCGCGCATGTGTACTTAGTACGGTAATTACGATTAAGCCAAGAGGTAGGGTTAAACGATAAGCCTATCCACTCGTCCATTTTGTTTACTACCTCTAAATAGTACTCGAAAAACGCATCTAACGACTCGAACGGTGCGTTATAGCCACTTGCTTTATAGTTAGAAAGTTTGTCCACGTCGGCAAACGGAACTATTACAAGCATAGCCTCTCCGTCTACCACGCCAAACTCAGACTTACTCTCCTTCCAAGAGGTAATAAAAGCGCTTTCGTCGTCTTTGTAATGATAATAATCTAGCGGCTTAACGGTATTATCGTAACTTAACTCTATCTTATAAGTCACGCCCACCTTCTCCTCACTTAGTCTTGGCGAAGTAATTAGCGGAACTGCCGCATACGACTTATTGTCTTTTACGTTTTTAATTTCGCTGTAATCACCTGTTGACCTATCAAAATCTAAAGTAGAATTTTGAGTTCTTGTGTTTGTAAAAAACGTGATTACAAAGTTATTTTCAGCGTCGTTAGAAAGACTGCGTGCTTTAAAAGACGCACCCTCAGGCACGAATATTCCAAGAATTTGCCTGTCCCCCGGGTTACAACGCTCAGTACCTATAAATGACATATTTTCCATTTTTGGCACAGCATACACCGTCCTTTCAATAACGAAAGTACCACCCGTTTGGTCAAGAACGGTAACCGGCACGGAAAGGCTCGCTTTATTGCCGTGTTTATCGGTAACAGAGTACTTCACCGTGTAATTACCGCTAACTTTTGGGTTCACGTTGTTAAACTCGCACACTATATTAGGCGTTACGTCACCGTCCTCGTAGTCGGTTGCAAACACTCTAAAACGGCTGTCCTTTACCGAAAAAGTATCCACGGCATCCTTGCTTATAGTTATTTTAGTTGCACCATAAAAAATAGGAGCGGCTTTCTCGTCGTAAAACGAAATACTTTCGGCATTTGCCTTTTTTACGGGGAAAATCGCCAAAACGCTCATAGCAAAAACAATAGCGAAAAAAGTCGCTATAATCATTAAAATACTTCTTTTTTTTATCATAACTCTCTCCTAATTTTTATTATATCAAAAAATTTTTAACCCGTAAATCGTTGAAAAAAACGTTTTTAAAATTTTTTGTAATTTAATTATTAGATAATATTTATGATAAAAAACAAAAAATCCAACCTTAAAATAGTTGGATAATTGACTACAATCAGCCTTTATTTGCTGTTTGTTTTAAGTTTTTTTATTTTCATCGGTTTTTGGCTTACCGATAAACCAAGGGCTATTTGCCACGTTTTAAAACGGACACAATATAGTTTGCGTACTCTTTTGCAACGTCAAAATCGGTTGTTTCGTACAGCATTCTACTGCCTACTACGTCCTCGATTTCGTTCAAAATCCACTCGCCGTTATCGATTATAAAATCCACGCCCACGTAGTCGCATTTTAGGTAGTCGCAAAGTTTGTTTACCACCTCGATTTGCTTTTCGCAAACTGCAAATTTAGTCGCCGTTCCACCAAGGGAAAAGTTGCTCTTAAAACTATTTGGATTGCTCCTAAGTATGCCCTCTATGATTTTACCGCCCATCACGTACACCCGCATATCTTTGCCCAGCGTAGTGGAAGGGCTTTGGATAATAAACGGGATTTTATCCTTGTCTAACCGCTCTTTAACGGCAATTAGTTCGCTCATATTTTCCGCCCAAAACACCTCTGAGCCACCGTGCCCTGCACGACTTTTTACTACGTACGGGAATGCTTTTTCGTCGATTTCTTCCACGCAACGATAGGTGGGCATCACCCTAATATTCAGCCTTTTGGCTAAAAGATACGTTTCCCATTTATCGTTAGCAATCAGCGAGGTTTTGTAGTTGTTCATCACTCTTACCCCGGCGTTTTCAAGCCTTTCGTTTATGCGTGGCGCAATGGTCCTTACGATAGCAAAATCGATATTTTCGTCAAACTCAAAGCCATCGTTATCCACCACGACCAGCCTTAAATCAACCTTTTTTTTGTTAAAATTTTCTATCAAACTATTGATAAACCACTCGTTTCTTTTTGCGCCTACCTTGTCGTAAACCAGTATTCCTCTCATTTTTTCACGCTCTCTCTTTTACGTAACGAAGAATTATTTCGCTCATATCCACGCCTGTGCTTACGTAAGTAGTTTTAAAGTGCGGGTTAGAGTTCACCTCGCAAATATACGGCAAATTATCCTCGCCAAACATCACGTCCACCCCTGCAAAATCCAGCCCCAGCGCCTCGCAAGACTTAATCGCAATCTCCTCTTCCGCCTTGGTTGGTTCGTACGCTCTCATACTTCCGCCGCTAGATATATTCGACCTAAAATCGCTATTATTGAACCTGTACATAGAGGCAACTACTTTGCCGCCTACTACGTTTATTCTTGCGTCTCTGCCCTTGCTAGATGCGATAAATTCCTGAATTAAGCACTCTTTGTAGCCGATTTTGTTCAAAATTTCCTTTGCTTCGTCTATTGTTGCGGCAAGGTAAACCTGCTTTCCAAACGAGCCGTATGCCTCCTTAATCACGATAGGCAGCCCCAGTTCTTGCACCGCTTTTTCAAGAAAATTAAAGTTTGTGTAGCCAACCCCCTCAAACGTTTTTGGCACGATTATGGTCTTAGGCATTCTTACTTTACCGTTTAAAGCAAGCGCCGTCAAAATCTTATTGTCGCACAACTCAATCCCTCTTGCCGAGTTAAAAACAGGCACGCCCGCTTTCTCCAGTTGGTAGGCAAGGTGCACGTCCTTATCCCAAAAAATTACAAAATCAGGCAGCGCCATACCTGAAAAATGGCTTGCAATATCTATCGTAAAATAGTCCGTAGTTTTCACTTCAAGACTAATCCCCAACCTCTTACTTGAATTTTCAAAAAACTCGTACAATTCGTTAAATTTTTTAGAGTTTATAAAACTATTTACTACTATCCAGCCCTTCATACTACGCTCCCACATTCCTTTCCAGCGATAAATTCAATACTCTATTTCCCCGCCGCTCGCTTTGATATTTTGTAAAAATTTGATTATCTAAATGATATTATACCCTTTCAAGCCGTTTCTTGCAATAATAAATTAGATATCAGCCTATTAAACAAAAAAAGAAGCACTTTAGGGTGTCACTATTAGGGAAACAGGCGTAGGCGAAAAGCTTACGCCTGTTTTCTTGTCTTTTACGGCAACTCCATTTCGCCTACGTGAGTTAGAAATATTGTTACTGTCCTTTTGTATCCACTTTCAGTTTTTACCTTTTCGGAAACAATAATTTTGTCTATTAACAACCTTACTATTTCGGGAGTAAGTTTATTTATCCTTCCCATTTTGACAACAACCGAAACGAAATTATTTATATTGTCGTTTATCTCGTCATAGCGTTCTATTTCACACGTACTGTTGGCTATTGTTTCTTTTAATGTAAATTGTTCTTGTTCATATGCTTCAGACATCAAAATGAACCTTTCTTCCGAGATCTTCCCTAAAACCTTGTCTTCATAAAGGCTTTAATTACTTTATTCAGAGTCTTTATTCTGTTTTCGGCTTCGAATACATGTTTCACCTTCTTTGCGATTTCTTTTTTTGAAAACATTCGAGAGTGTTCGATAGCAATATCAATAAACTCTTTTTCGTGGTCGATAACAAAATCTGATACTCTTTTCAAATAACTCAAAACAATTTCTTCAATTGCTTCTACCGTTATTTGGTGAGAAGAACATGTTGATTTCTTCTGTTTGCGATAAGACGAACAGTTAAAATATTCTTTTTGCTTCATTGTAGAACAACGACAAAGATACATTTTTTCCCGCAGTCAGCACAATATACCATACCTGAAAACACATTCATTTCACCCATCGGGGTAGGTCTGCGCCTCCCTTCACGAATTTTTTGAACTGTTTCGTATGTTTGCTTATCCACGATTGCCTCTTGCGTTCCTTCAAAAGTAACCCATTTCGATGGATCATTCCACAATTTCTTTTTATTCTTGTAGGATTTTTTAGTCGTGCGAAAATTTACTGTACATCCCGTATAATGCGGATTGCTAAGAATATTTTTTATTGTGTCAGAACACCACAGTTCCGGTATAGCAGATTTGGCGGGATGTTTTATTCCGAGTTTATCATAGTGGCAAATCGGCGTTTCAACTTTTCTTTCGTTAAGAATACGTGCGATCTGAGTCGGTCCAAATCCTTGCATACAAAGATTAAAAATTTCCTTCACTGTTTTGCCGCTTCTTCATCAACAATCCATTTATCCTTATCATTCGGATCTTTTATATACCCAAAAGGCGGAACGGTGCACAGATGTTTTCCTGAATTACCTTTTGAACGGAAAACGGCACGAATCTTCTTACTTGTGTCTTTTGCATACCACTCGTTGATAATATTGCGAAATGGCGTAAAGTCGTTATCAACTTGACTATTACTATCTACTCCGTCGTTGACGGCAATGAATCTCACTTCGGCTTCCGGAAACGTGATTTCTGTATATACGCCGACTTTCAGATAATCTCTTCCAAGTCTTGACATATCTTTTACGATGATTGTCCCGACTTCTCCGTTTTCGACTTTTTGCATTAGGCGTTGAAAATCTGGTCTATTGAAATTCGTGCCTGAATAGCCATCATCAACAAACGTTTCAATATTACGAAATTTATGTTCTTTCGCATACTTCATTAGTATCTCTTTTTGATGTACTATGCTGTTACTATCACCTTCTTGTTCATCATCACGACTTAATCTGCAATATAATGCCGTGATTTTTTCTTGAATATTATTTTGCGTTCTCATAGTTTACTCCTTCTGAGAACACTCTGCAAGTTCGTTATATTTA
>CAKRNA010000010.1 GCA_934365195.1 uncultured Clostridia bacterium
AGGGCGGACGATTTCATTTTTGATTGTTATGGTATATTGTTTTTCGTCAAATCCTGCACCGTTTTCTACGCGCACGGTAAAAGTGAACGTCCTTGCCTTGGTAGGCGTTCCGTATATTGCGATAGTGCGACCTTGACGTAGGAATGTTAACCCGTCAGGTAAAGTGCCACTTGGAATACTTACTTCGGGAAAATTGCTCATGTTATGGGTAAAATCTATCTTTTGATTATAAGAAGAATTTAAATAACCGTCCGGCAATGCTCCTGCTGGCGTTGTGATTTGCGGTTTGGAGTTTTCGTCGTAAACGTACAACCCCACAAAGATGTTATCACTGCCGTATTTATTTGTAACGGTAACGCTGATATTGTATGGACCTGCCGTTCCCGTAGGCGTACCTACGATTTCGCCTGTCACCGAGTTTAGTGAAAGTCCTTCGGGCAGTGGGGCACGGCCTTCGCCCGATTTATATGCGTGAAAAGTGAACGGTTCTGTTCCCGTCGCCTCAATTTTGTAGTTGCTACCATCTTCCGCTTTGTAAGGCTTGCCTTTGATTGCCGCAGGAAGATTGCCCATATGGTTTTTTCTATCGACATCATTACCGCCCGTGCGGATAATTGTCGGCGCTGTTCCGTCTTCTCCTTCTGCATAGACCGTACTCGTCGGGCTTGCAAACACAATGCCAAGCATAAGCGCAATGCACATCGTAAGACCGAGTATAAGCGCTAATATCTTTGATTTTTTCGCCTTGTTGTTTGTCATATTCGTATCTCCTTTTAAGATTTAGGATATGTTCCGTGTCGCTTACGCGACTTAAAACCTTTGTAATAATGTAGTTTTTTTCCTTATAAAAGCAAAATCGCACCGCCCCATAGGTTTAGCCTATGCAGCAGTGCGTTAAAACCCTGTTATATTCGCCCCAAAGGGCAGACTTACGGCTTGCTTGCTTGCTTGCTTGCTTGCTTGCTTGCTTGCTAATGATTGTCGCATACTTGTCATACCTTGTCAACTCCTTTTGCCTGTATTTCGCATTTTTGCAGGTTATTCGGCGTTAAAAGTTCCGCGTATCAATATATGATACGTTTTGTCTTTCTTATTTTACCATAAATTTCTTAAAAAATCAAGCCTGTTTGCCTTAACTTCGTGTGAAATTACAAAAAATCAAAAGTTTACTCACAATTCGTTTCTTTTTGCTCATTTTCGATACCTTTCCGCACCGTGTATAGAACTCCGCTTATTCTGTTTTGAAACGTTTTGCCGCCACTTTTTCGGGTAATTCTATCACTCTTTTTTTATTTAATTTTGACTTGTCCGTTTCAGCGCATCCGCTTTTTGTTTTTGTTCTCCCTATGGAACATAAACCTTAGGTTTTATTTTTATAGATAAAATTGCTAGTATTATCAATGACGTTTCCCTAAAAGAGTTGTAGTTTGCATAATTTATGCATTTTAATGATTTGACAAATATTTTAAAGCATATTAAAATTTTATTAAATAGGAGAATAAATGAACAGATATGACGACGAAAACGTAATCATTTCTAAGGAAATCGAGGATTACGTTACAGAAAAGATAATGAATAATACAATTGATCCGTCACTATACAAAGAGTACAACGTTTTTAGAGGCTTGCGTGACGATGCGGGTAAGGGCGTTTTGACAGGTCTTACCAGAATCTCGGAGGTTGACGCTAAGAAAATAGTGGATGGCAAAACGGTGTACATCGACGGCAAACTTTACTACAGGGGTTACGACGTGCACGACCTTATCGGTTACTTTCAATCGAGGAACGAGTTTGGCTTTGAAAAGGTGATTTACTTGCTACTTTTTGGCAATCTTCCCGATAAAGAGGCTTACGACGTATTTAACGATATTTTGTCTAAGTACAGGTATTTGCCTAGTAGTTTCGTTGTGGACTTCATTATGAAATCGCCTAGTGCGGACGTTATGAACTACCTATCTCGTAGCGTTTTGATGCTATACAGTTTTGACGATAATCCAAACGCAACGGACACCAAAAACGTAATTAAACAATGCCTAAAACTTATCGCACGCTTTCCACAAATTGCGGTGTACGGCTATCACGCTTACAGTTACTATTTGCTAGGCGGCCACAGGTTCTTTATTCGTGAGCCGAGAATGGACCTTAGCATTGCGGAAAACTTCTTGTATATGCTTAGGTTTAACGGCAAATTTACCGACCTTGAAGCAAAAACTTTGGACGTTGCTTTAATTCTTCACGCTGAGCACGGCGGCGGTAACAACAGCACGTTTACGACAAGGGTTGTAAGTTCGTCAGGAACGGATACCTACTCGGCAATAGCGGCGGCGCTTGGCTCGTTGAAAGGTCCAAAACACGGTGGCGCAAATATCAAAGTTTGCCAAATGTTTAGGGATATTAAACAAAACGTAAAGGACACCTCGAACAAGGAAGAATTAGAGGCTTACCTTGAAAAGATTTTGGACGGTGAGGCTTTTGATAAGAGCGGGCTAATTTACGGTATGGGGCACGCAGTTTACTCGTTGTCCGATCCAAGAGCGGAAATCTTTAAAGGCTACGTTGAAAAATTGTCGCACGAAAAGGGCTTGGACAAGGAATTCGAGTTTTACAAATCCGTTGAGGAAATCGGCAAACGCCTTATCCAAAAGAAGAAAAAAATCAACAAAGGCGTGTGCGTAAATATCGACTTTTACAGCGGTTTCGTGTATCAAATGCTTGATTTACCCGAGGAACTTTTCACCCCGATGTTTGCAATCGCTCGTATTGCCGGTTGGAGTGCGCATAGGATAGAGGAACTTACGAATAGTAGCAAAATCATTCGTCCTGCGTATGAGAGCGTGCAACCGATTCGTAACCTTCTTGAAGATATAAAAGATAAGGAAATGTAAAAAGTTTACAAAGGTATTAAGTAAAACCAACAACCAAAAGTAAAAACAAAAAATCAACCCCTTAACTTTCTTGCTAAAATCAAATTAGTAATGGTTAAGGGGTATTTTTATAAATATTATTTTGGCTTACGTTAGCGTAAATGATAGTTTATCGTGCAAAATACAAATATAAACCACTCATTCTTCAAAATCGGCTTTTACGCTAAACTCCATAAATTCTTTTGTGATAGGGTGAGTAAAGGCAAGGTATTTGCTGTGTAGGGCTTGTCTATCTAAAATTATTCCGCTTGGAGCAAGCACTTTTTCGGGGCGAGGATTGTACAAAAAGTCGCAGCACAATGGGTGCGATAGGTAGGCTGAGTGCACTCTGATTTGGTGCGTTCTGCCCGTTTTTAGCGTGAACTCGACAAGAGAGTACTCGTCGTAAACTTTCAGGCTTTTGTATAGGGTGATTGCCTCCTTGCCACGATTATCTATTATTCGTTTCATACTGCCTGTTTCGGGCTTGTAAATAGGTGCGTTTATAACGCCTTCTCCTTCCATTTTTCCGCTAACTAACGCAACGTATTTTTTTATTATATTTTGGCTTGAAAGTAGCGAATGGGATAACGAGTTTTTGGCAACTATCATTAGCCCCGAAGTGTCTTTGTCAAGGCGAGTTACAGGGCGATACACAAAGTTCCCCCACCTAATTTTTAGCACGTTTTCTAGGCTTTTTGCGTAGTGTAAGTTGGTGGAAAGCACCGCTAAATTGTGTGGTTTGTTAATTACGGCAACGTCCTCGTCCTCATACGTTATTTCGATAGGAAAGTCGTAAGGCGGAATTTCCCTTGTAACTAAGTCAACCAGCGTAACCACGTATTTTTCGCCACAAGTAAGCACGTCGATAGTCCTAAGATTTTCGCCGTTTTCTCGTTTTATCAGCCCTAATTCTTTTCTTAATCCCGTGATTATTACCGAGGAAAAGCCTTCAAGCCTTAGGTTTTCTTCAACCGTTCCGCTTATTTTTGCTTGGTACGTTAGTTTTCTCATAACTATATAATAGCATTTTTGCTTAAAACTTCAAAGTAAACCGCAAGTATTAGCGCTAATTTTATAAAGTAGGAGTAATATCGGGGTTTTTTGATTTAAAATCAAGTATTGTTGTGCAATTTTTATGTTTTATGCTAAAAGGTTTATCGTTAAATAAGTAGGGAGTGGATATATTTAAAAAAGCAATAAAAAAACAAACGAACCGTAAGATTCGTTTGTTTGTTGCTTTTAAAATAAGATTATTCAGCAATAATTTTGAACATCTCGGTCATTTCCTCTTTGCCCATTAGTTTTGGAACAGGGTACAAAGGATTTGCTTCGCTAAGCGCTCTCTTTACCATAGTAGGAATATCTTCCTCTTTGATTCCGCTTACTTTTTCAGGAATGTTTATATATTTGTTCATATCTCTGATTGCTTGGATAAACTTCTTAGCCTTTTCTTCCTCGCTAGCGCCCTCGATACCTACAACGTCTGCTAGTTCAGAAAGTTTCTTGTAAGCAGACTCGCCATAGTAATCCAAAACGTAAGGTAGGATAATAGAGTTTGCAAGGCCGTGAGGAACGTGGTAGAAACCGCCAAGAGTATGAGCGATTGCGTGAACGTATCCAACGTAAGAAACGGTGAATGCTACGCCTGCGTAGAAACTTGCGTGTTGCATATTGTCTCTTGCCTCGATATTTTTACCGTCGTCGTATGCTTTGGTTAAGTTTTCGAAAATTAGTTTGGTGGCTTTGATTGCCATTTCTCTAGTTTCTTTGGTGGTGCTGTGGCCGATATAAGCCTCTACGGCGTGGGTTAAAGCGTCCATACCGGTGGTAGAGGTGATGTGCTTAGGCAAACCAACCGTCAAGGTAGGGTCAAGTACTGCGTAATGTGGGATAAGTACGAAATCGTTGATAGGATATTTCTCGTGAGTTTCGCTGTTGGTAACTACTGCTGCAAGAGTGGTCTCGCTACCTGTACCCGAAGTGGTAGGAATTGCAAACAAAGTAGGAGTTTTCTTGATAACCTTTAACAAACCTTTCATTTGAGGAATGGTTTTGTTAGGTCTAGCAACTCTAGCGCCAACACCCTTTGCGCAATCCATAGGTGAACCGCCACCGAAAGCAATGATTGCTTGACAACCGTTTTCTTTGTACATAGCAAGTGCTTCTTCGATATTATCGATAGTTGGGTTAGGAACTGTTTTGTCGTATAGGCTAACTTTGATATCCTCAGCCTTTAACTCGTCGATTAAGCCGTCAACCAGTCCTAAAGATTTAAGTACGCTATCGGTTACGATAAGTACGCTGTCATATCCAAGTTCTTTGATTTTAGCAGGTAATTTGTTTACGCTGTTTACACCCTCAATAAGTTCCGGTTTTCTGTAAGGAAGCATCGGGATTAAAATCTTGAATACGCCTTGATAGGTTCTGCACCATGCTTTTTGAAATACGTTTAACATATATGTAGCCTCCAAAAAATATGTTCTAAGTAAAATATAACTTATTATAGCATATATAAGGGGGTGATATCAACAATATTTAGGTTTTTTTACTTTTTTTATTAACTAATTTTAATTTTTGAATTCGGTAGTAGATTTGTATGTTAGGAAAGAGGCAAAATCAAGTCATAATAGCAAAATATAATATGTAAAGTGTCGAATTTGCAATATAAACCCACGATTATGCTAATAAAGTGTGTTTTAATAGCCACATTAAAAAAATAAAAAATCGGCAAAACAAAAGAAAATAAATAGTAAAAGTGCTATTAAACGTTTGCTATAACTAAAATTCATAAGCAAGGCTAAGCCTACAACTAAAACGAAACCTTATGTAAAGATTTTGAGCGCTTTACTTCAATCTTAAATTTATTTGATATAATAATATTACTATGCGGCTTAAACGTTTGACTTTTATTTTTTAATTTTATAAAATATGCAGGTAATGAAGGAGAAACGACATTGAGCATACTTTCTATTAACGGTTTAACGCACGTATACGACGATAAATTGCTGTTTGAAGACGCCGAATTAAATATCAATAACGGCGAACATATAGGCGTAGTTGGGCTTAACGGCGCAGGAAAATCCACCTTTATGAAAATTTTGTGTCAAAAAGTGATGCAAGACGAGGGTGAAGTTTTGTGGAACAGAAATATTCGCTACGGATATTTGGATCAACACGCTGATATCGATAGAACGAAAACGGTAATGGAGTACTTGCTTACCGGCTTTGACGAACTTTTCAAACTTAACGATAGGCTTGAAGAGATTTACAAGCAGATAGAAACCGTAACGGACTACGACGAGATGGACAAACTTATCCTAAAAAGTAGTTCAATGCAAGAGGAACTGACTAATAAAGGCTTTTACGACCTTGACTCCAAAGTAAAAAAGGTGGGCAACGGGCTGGGGCTTAACGCTATCGGTTACGACACGCCTATCAAGAACTTATCGGGCGGTCAAAGGGCAAAAGTGCTGCTTTCCAAACTTATTTTGGAAAACGTGGACGCTATGCTACTAGACGAGCCTACCAACTTTTTGGACCTTGAACATATAGAGTGGCTGGCTAAGTACCTTGATTCCTACGAAGGAACGTTTATCCTTATCTCGCACGACACCGACTTTTTGAACAGGGTGTGCAAGATAATTATAAATATAGAAAACAAGCAAATGAAGAAGTACACGGGCAACTACGACGAGTTTTTAAAGCAACGTGACGCTAATGCTAAGCAATACGAGGAGTCCTACGAAAGACAACAGCGTGAAATCAAAAAAATGGAGGACTACATAGCAAGGAACAAGGCTAGGGCGGCAACTGCCGGCATGGCAAACTCCAGAAAGAAGATGCTTGATAGGATTGACGTTATGAAAAAGCCTGTAAAGGTGAGCGACGCAAGGTTCAGTTTCCCGTATTCTCCGGCGTTTAGCAAGGAATTTTTGGTGGTGAAGGACTTGGTTGTTGGCTACGACAAGCCTATTCTTCCTGCTTTTAGCCTTACGATGTCCTCGACCGATAAGGTTTGGATAAGGGGTACGAACGGAATAGGTAAGTCCACCATAATCAAAACGATTATGAATATGTTAAAGCCGTTTAGCGGCAGTTGTGCTTTCCACGTTAATGCAAAAGTGGGCTACTTGGAGCAGGACTCCGATATGGGCGGGCTGGACAAAAACGCCGTAACCTATATGAACAACAACTTCCCTAGAATGAGCCAAAGCGAAATAAGGAACGAACTGGCTAAGGTGGGAATAACGCAGGAACTTGCCACAAAGCCTATGTTTAACCTAAGCGGTGGCGAGCAAGTCAGGATAAGGCTGTGCAAAATAATGCAAAAAGAAACGAATATTCTTATTTTGGACGAGCCTACAAACCACTTGGACGTGAACGCAAAGGACAGGCTGTTCGAGGCGCTTGAAAAGTACGAGGGCGCAATCATTTTGGTAAGCCACGAGCCGCAATATGCAAAGCGTATTTGCGATAAGGTGATAGATATAGAATAGAGCCCCAAAAACCTAGGCAACTAAATTTGCCAAAAGTAGATAGTTGGGTGGGTAAATAGTATTAAAAAGCAAACCACTAAGCCGAAAAACAAGCCGTTTGTTAAGGAAAACGTAGGGTAGCAATATTTATAGAATGTAGCCAAATATCCATAAGGCAAGGGCGAATGTAGGTAATATTAAAAGCGCAAAGCAAGGCGAAAATAGGTAAAATTTATAGATAATTGCTTAAAGAAATTCTAAGGCAAAATTAGTGCAGTAAAATTTTAAGAAAAGGCAAGTAGTAAAGGTAAATAAAGAAAATATCCGCAAAAAATGGCGGTGAAAATAGTAGCAAAATAAAAATCGAAAATTGCAGAAAAATGAAAAAACTGCAAAATATAATACTTTATACGTCAAAAAACGCACTTTAAGTGCCGAAAATGATAAAGAGGTCGGGATATGGACGAAAAAAACAAAACAACGAACGAAACAGGGGAAAGCCACATACAAGATAACGAAAACTTGAACGTGGCAAGCGAGGGCTCAAGAGCAAATACAGAAGGAATTACCGAAGAAGTTACCGAGCCCATTAGCGAGGAAACCGCTACGAAAAATAGTTCCATCGTTATGACTTACAAGGAAGAGAAAAAGCCTAAGTCGGACGAAAAAATCAAAGTGAGAATAAAAAACGCAATAAAGAAAGCGGACAAGAAAGAACTTACGCTTATTTATTCATTTTTGGTGATTGCGGCAATAGTTAGGGCAGCGTCCTACGTTGTGTTTTCAAAGCCAAATATGGTAGCGCCGGGCGGAATTACGGGCTTGGTTACGATTCTTGCAAACTACGTGCCTGCCGTTAAGGATTTGTCAAGTATTTTGATATTTGCGTTCAACTTCCCGCTGCTAATTTTGGCGTGCATTTTCCTAAACAAAAAGTTTGCGCTGTACACGATTATCGAAACCGCTTTAACCTCAGCGTTTATTGCGCTTATGGAGTTGCCTGTTGTAAACTTCCCAACCTTTAAGGGCGACGTGTTCCTTGCCGCTATCTGCACAGGCGTTTTAAATGGTTTTGGTCTTGGTTTGTTGCTTAGGGCAAACTGTTCTACAGGCGGAAACGACATCGTGGGCTTGCTAATTCAAAACAAGTTCCCTAAGGTGAAAATCGTATGGCTAATACTTATTCTAGATAGCACGGTTGCTATTGCGGCTGGTGTAGTTAAGCAATTTGCTACGTCAATTACGGGTATTGCAGCAGGCGACGGCTTGGCAACTGCTATTTATTCCTTTATCGCACTATTCGTAAATAGTTACGTAGCGGAAAAAATTCAACGTGGCTTTGTGTCCAGCGTTAAGTTCGAGGTTGTCACCGAGAAAAAGGAAGAAGTGGGCAAGGTAATCACCGAAACTTTCCACCGTTCCGCTACCACCTTTGAGGGCTACGGAATGTACACCAAAAAGCCTCGTACTATGATAGTTGCGGTGGTTAGGAAAAGAGAGGCTGTTGCTTTGAAAAAGAAAATAATGGAAATCGACCCTAACGCATTCTTCTACGTAAGTAATATCCACGAAATCATCGGTAACGGCTTTATGGTGCAAGTAAACGCAAGTTCCAAAATAAAATAAACCTTAAGGTTTAACCTTATAAAATCAAACAAAAAATCACGAAGTTCGGCACGAGTTGTCGAACTTTTTTTGTGTATATTGTAAGTTGAAAGAGGAAGAGGAAGAGGAAGAGGAAGAGGAAGAGGAAGAGGAAGAGGAAGAGGAAGAGGAAGAGGAAGAGGAAGAG
>CAKRNA010000011.1 GCA_934365195.1 uncultured Clostridia bacterium
GTGAATATAGTTGTTATTGCGGCACAAACCGAGCCGAGAACGAACCATATTGATACAAGCTGTGTTGTAAAGCCTTCACAAAGCAACATGAATATTGCAAAGCCTATCCACACTATCGGCATATATTGCTCCATAGGGCTGTCACCCTCCTTTTCGCATAATTTTAACACAATATTATATATTAGTCAAACTATTTTATGCATTTTCTGTTAGATAAATTCATTGGACTAATCTCCTAAAAAGTACAATAAAAATATCCTCCTATGATAATAAAGAAATTACCATGGGAGGTATTTGTTAATAATCTTACATTCCGCATACTCATAGTCTATATTAAATACGAGCTTGCCGTCAGCCTGACGATATTCACCTGGGAGATTGCCATTAAAATCATAGTAAAAGCAATAGCAGGCGACATAAAACTGTCGCCTGCCACTGCAAGAAAAGCTACTATAGACCTAAAGAAAGCAGTACTGTTCGAAACTACCCCCAACGCTACCGCGAAAAAGGTGGCAAGAGCAGCTTGCTATTTAAGTTAGATAACTATTAACTCTGCTAAAAACTCTTTTGCCGATATTTTGTTCATCTTAGTTGCAAAAATGTTATTGAAAAAACAAGTTTAACATATTAATTACAAAAGACAACAATAAGATTGCAAAGATAATAATCCTTGATACAGAGTAGTCTTTTTTAATTACAAATACATATACTATATATATTATTAAGCTAAATAAAAATAAAATTTCTAAAAATATTGACACAGGATTCAATATGTAACACTCCCTTTCAAGTTGTATATTCGTATTGACTTGGCTGTGAATCTTATTCTTACTTTTAACCACCATGTATTAATAATATAGAAATACGCAGTCTTTTTAACTTTCTGATAATTAAATGACATTTTAAAATTTATACTTTTATTTTTTTTGTAATTAGAAATCAATGTTGATGCAATAGCTGAAGCCAATGAAGCTATTCCTGCAGCAACACCTAAAGCCTTAGAAACTACGGGTTCAGGAATGAAACATGCAACAAGTCCAACCATTCCATAAGCTATACTAAGATAATTAAAATAATTGGAAATGTCACTCCATGGTAATTTGACTTTTAAATCATAGCTGTTATTGGTTCGCTTTACATTTACAGTTATCCTAAATCCATCATAGTCAGCGTAATTAATAGAATCATTCTCACAATAAGCGAACATATTGGTGCTTAAAGGAGAACCTGACATTGTATCACAATAAGCGTCCGCATTCAAAAATCTGCCTGCGAATGGGTCGTAATAACGAGACTGGAGATAGTACAAGCCTGTTTCAGTATCATAAACATAGCCACGATAACGAATTGGGTTTATTTCTCGAATTGTCGGCTCGCCATTGGTATCTTTTATGTTGCCCCAAGCGTCATAAAACATAACTTGCAACTTCTGTACCTGCGAGGTCAATAATTCTGATTACATCACCCTGCAAGTTCTTCACATAAAAGTACATTGTACCGTTATATGAGAATGAGGTTGCACTTCCGTCACTGTCATAGTAGAACAGCAGAGTGTCATTACCCTTTACAAGAGCAATTAAATTTTTATCGCTGTCGTAGTAATAGTTGGTCTTAACTCCGCCAACGGTTTTCTGTGTTCTCATACCGTTTGAATCATAGCTCATTTGAATAGAACTATCGGAAGTGTTGATTTTCTTGAGAATTCTTCCGTTCTCCCATTCAAAGCTCATTCCGTCACGGTATGTCAGAGGGTTGCCGTTCTTATCATATGTAATACTGTCACTGTCATAGATTTTTAAACTTTATGTAGTTTAAACTCCTTGTAGAAAAACATATCGTCATACTTTTTGGTTGTATTTTTTACCTTGATTGTTAATTCAGATGTAATAAAGTTATAGGAATAATCACCTTCAAAAAGAATATCATTCGAGTCCGTATACGCAATGCAATTTGCACCAAAACCAAATTCAACAACCATAGTATCTTCATTATTTGACAAACTACCGCTAAACATTTGATTATCTTGCAACAAAAATCCTTTTTTATTGTCAGTAACCAGGGTCATGCTTTTGTCATCCGTTTGCCAAGTTTGCCTATACTCATCACCGATTTCGTCAGTAACAAATAAATCATAATACAAATAACCGCCTATTGGTACAGCAATTAAGGTAACAATTATTAAAATAACAATGATTATCTTCCTTGTTTTCTTCATCTCTCGCACCCTCTTATTTAAAGCAATATGCTCTTATAAAGTGATTTTCATCGCACATGCTCCAAGAAAAATCGATAAGTTTAGTTAAATTATTATAATAATTAAGTGCTAAAAACTTATTGTATCTTTTTATAACACAAAAGTAATGTCGACTTATACTTCTATTATTTCTAACATATATTATACTAATTCTATATTTACCAATTTTGGATTTTAGCTTGGAAACCGTTTCAATTTTATCATATTTAACTTTATGAGCGTGAAAATATTCACCAATTTTTTTGTCACTCACTCCTAAAGAACCACCTAACACGAGCATATCGTTTATTTCCGCTTCAACAATAACATTAGGAAAATATTGATATTTTTCTATCCATTTCATTACATTATATACCGCTACTAAACCACAGCCATTAGAGCCAACCTTACAGTTGTTTACTCCCAATAATACATTTTGAATATTATAACCATTATGCTTTACATTTTGACCATAAATAAATCCATTAAATTTGCCTACTATTTTTTTATTCTTACGGAATCTATTAAGTTTATCCTTATATGAATGTTTAAAAGCAATATATGACTTAGCTTTAGAATTTTTTCTCCATCTTTTTATATTATGATTATAGTAATCCTTCAAGTTATAGAACCATTCACCGGTAAAATCAACATTATTTATCGCATTATTCTCACAATAAGCAAACATATTTGTGCTTAGCGGGGTATCTGTTTCGGTATCGCAATAAATATCAGCATTCACAAATCTGCCTGTGAGTGGGTCATAATAACGGCTTTGGAGATAGTACAAGCCTGTTTCTTCATCGTAAACATAACTACGATAGCGGAACGGGTTCAGCTTGCCGACTGTCAGTGTGCCGTTGTTTTCGGTAAGCATATTGCCCCACGCATCATAGGCATACTCTGCGACTGCTTTGCCGTCCTTATCAACAATTTCGGTAATATCGTCCTGCAGGTCTTTGATGTAGTAATACATAGTTCCGTTACATGAAACCGACATTACTTCACCCGAATTATCGTAATAGAAGAACAGCGTATCACTGCCTTGCGTAAGAGCAAAAAGGTTATTACTGCTGTCGTAATAATAATTAGTTTTCACTCCGTCAACGGACTTCTGTGTTCTCATACCGTTTGAATCATAATTCATCTGAATGGCTTTATAGGAAGTATTAATCTTCTTAAGAATTCTTCCGTTCTCCCATTCAAAAGTCATATCATCACGGTATGTCAATGGATTGCCGTTCTTATCGTATGTAATACTGTTGCCGTCAAACTCGGTGAGTTTATCTTTCCAGTTAGTATCACCGTATGAATAAGTTCTTGTTTCGAGTAATTTTACAGGTGCCCAGTTAGTTCCGAGTGAATACGACTCCATTCTATGAATGTTACCGTAGTTATCATAAACTATTCTGATATAGCGACCTGTTCGGGTATCTGCATACCATACAAGCTGATTTAGTTCATCGTATGTATATACGGCTACCTTTTTGCCGTTTTCATACACATTCTCTACATTACCTGTATCGTTGTAATTATAGCTGTAATCCAGAACCCTATCAGAACTCAACTTATAACTGATACCGCCAACCATATTGGTAGTAGCATTGCTTTCACTTCCGTGATAATAAGAATACTGCTTTGTAAATACGGTATCGTTCTTGTTCTGTTTTGTTGTTACAGTTGACACTCTGCCAAAATCATCTGTTGAGGTTTCGTTTATTACACCATCATTATTTACAAATGACTTACCGTCTTTATCTGTGCCTGTTGTAATGGTCTTTGTCTGACCGTTTACAGATGTTTTTTCAACTGTATTGCCGTCTGAATCGGTAACAATATAATGAGTAAGACTGCCGTCTGATGATGTACGATATTCGCTTTCAAGCGAACCGTCAAATTTGTAGTAGTAATATGAAGTTTCGCCGCTTGAATAGTCAACCGCCTTTGTAACAAGACCTTGCTTGTTGTAAATCATCTCGGCAATTTTGCCTGTTTCGCCTGTGATTATCGAAATATTGCCATAGTTATCATAAGCATATTCAAGATAATCACCGTTTGCATAAGCAGTCTTTGTAAGATTACCGTTACTGTCATATGTATGACTTGCAACAGTTACATTGCCTATTTTAGTTGACACAAGATTGTAGAAAACATCGTAGTTAAAGGAGTAGTCAAAACCATTGTGTGTGATTTTTGATACAGAGCCTAAACCGCTGTATGTATATGAGTTTTCAGAATCACCATTTTTAACAGATGTAAGATTGCCTGATGAATCATATGCGTAGCTTGTCACATTTTCATCAGCGTCAGTAATCGAAGTTACATTACCGTTGACATCATAAACATAATGTGTTGTACTTCCCTGTTCATTGGTTTCGGAAGTTACATAATTGCCTGTGCTGTCATATTCTGAACTTGTCTGCATAAACGGTTTTGTTTTGTCAACAGATTCGGACAATACTTCATAATCAACATAATTGTCAACCTCTGTATCATTGTCTGAATCGTTACCTGCACTGACTGAAGAATCATCTTTTGAATCTTCAGATTGTTTAGTCACATACCCCATTGCTAAAATATTCAGTTCAGCGTTGGTAACCGTCATTTCATTTTCATTATAACCATAAACAAACGCAAATGCAACATAATCTATGGTTTCGTCACTATTTTCGGGACTTATTGACAAACTTACCTGCTGATTTTTGGAAGTATTGACATTAAATTCCTGATAGTGCATTTCAGGAGTGCTGTTGTTTTTGTAGTAAATATTGAGTGCAATGCCGAAAGTTCTGTTTTCGTTTGAAAGCGGAACAGAATCAGCCTTTGCAGTACCGTTGATTTTAAATGATACTCCCGCCTTATCTACCTTTACATTCTGATAGATATATTTGTTGCCGAGTGAGGGACTTGATGATGTGCTGTCATCTGTATCATCGCCGTCCTCATCGGTTGAAGTATCGGAAGATTCAACTTCGTAAGTCTTCTTTACTTCTCTGACTACAAATCCCTGTTCAGATTTGATTGCGTTGCCGTAATCATCATATGTGGTGATGCTGTCATTAGGTTCGGTTTCCGTAACTGTTTTGGTATAGGTAGATGGTTCGGTGTTGCTTTCTGTAGTAGTTCCTTCTGTTGCCGATTCTGTGTTGGAATCATCAACCGCACCTGCTGTACCGCCTATTGTTACAGTTCCGTTGTTGGCTGAAATGCTCTTGTTTTCTTCTGTGAGCCAGTTGTCATTTGAGCTGAAATCGCTGTTTTGAAGAGCGTT
>CAKRNA010000012.1 GCA_934365195.1 uncultured Clostridia bacterium
TCTTATTATTGTTCAATTTTCAAGGTCCTGCGTCAGCCTCTCTCGCTGACAGCTTAGTTATTATAGCTCATTCACCACAGATTGTCAACTGTTTTTCGCAGCTTTTACCTTTTTTCTACTTTTTTTACAGCTTTTTCATCATTTTTTGGGCTTTTTGCAAGTTTTTTTTGCTCTTTTTTCCGCTTTTTTATCGGTTTATATTCATTTTTATTTAAATTATTCCATAAATCTTTTTCTTAATTTTTCAATTATTTTTCTTTCTTGTCTTGAAATTTGCACTTGGGTTTTATTTAAAATTGCCCGGGTAGAGGATTGTGTTTCATCCTTATAAAATCGCAAGTATAAAATTTTCTTTTCTTCCCCTGTCAAATCCGACATTGCATATTTCAATCCCATTATATTCAGCAAGTTTTCTTCCTCACTGTCAACAGGTACGTCAAATTCATTTTGGCCCTCATCATCTTCAAAAGCCGATGTAAGGGACATTGGCGGTGTGGCGGCGGAAATAGCCTGTGACACATCCTCCACACTTACACCTATTTCGGCGGCAATTTCTTTTAAACTTGGTTCTGTGCCGTTTTTCCTTTGCAGCGCATCTTTTGTATAGTTCACTTTTATAGACAGTTCTTTTAGGCTTCTTGTAACCTTAATAATTCCGCCATCTCGAAACAATTTCTTTATTTCGCCTAAAATAACCGGTACGGCATATGTGCTGAACTTAACTCCTCTGTCGGTATTAAAAGCGTCATAGGCCTTTATAAGCCCTACACAGCCGGCGGCATAAAGTTCTTCATATTCTACACCCTTACCTCTAAATCTGTTTGCGCAGGAATGTACAAGTCCCAAGTTGCTTTCGATAAATTCATCACGGGAAATAGTTTTCTCATTGAGAGCAGATGACATAAAAACCTCACTTAGATATTATTTTAGTCATAACAACCCTTGTACCCTTTCCGGGATTTGAAAACACCTTTACCTTATCCATAAACGCCTGCATAACGGCAAAACCCAAACCTGCACGCTCGTTTTGAGTATCGGTAGTAAACATAGGTTCCATGGCCTTTTTTACATCCGATATACCGACGCCTTTGTCTTTTACAGATATAGTAAGTGTATTTTCTTTAATGTCGGCTGTTATGTAAATAGTACCTATTTGATCGGGATAGGCATGGACAACACAGTTGGTAACCGCTTCGCTCACTGCCGTCTTTATATCGTTTATTTGCTCAATAGTAGGGTCAAACTGCATACAAAAAGATGCCACCGCCATTCTTGCAAAAGATTCGTTTATTGATTTTGACGGAAAAGACAGTTTGAATTTGTTTTCCGATAACATACATTTTCTCCTTTATTTTCTTATTGTTTTTATTCCCGCAAGAGCCAATATTTTAGAGGACTGCCTGTCCACCGATTGCACATAAACGGAAATATCCATAGCCCGGCAAAATTTATTTCTTGCAAGCACCAAACCTACGCCTGACGAATCCATAAATGTTACCCCGGTAAAATCTATAACAAGAACCTTTGGCATATAGGAAATCAATTTGTCGTCTATTATATGATTTATTTTTGTTGCGCCGTGGTGGTCTATCTCTCCGGACAGCTTTGCCGTCAGCACAGATTTTTCGTATTCAAAATCAACACAAGTCATTATACACGCCCTTTCTTTTTTCTTTGAAAATATAATACTATATAACATAAAAATATTTTGTCGCAAAAAGAAAAATACCTTGATTTTCACAAGGTATTTTTATATTAAGCAATCTGTATTAAATTTATTTTAAAAGCAATCCTCTTGCCTCCGAAGCCAGATACAGCGAACCGAACACAAGCAATCCTCCGGAAATATTTTCTTTTGCAAGATTCACAGCTTCCTTCGTGCTCTGAGCGGCATACACCGTTTTAATTTTTCCCTTTGCCATTTCCGCAAGCTGCCGAGCGGTTAAAGCCCTTTTATTTCCCTCAAGAGTAACTGTGTACAGTGTTTTTACATACGGCGCTATCATCTCTATTATTTTTTCCGGTTGTTTGTCTGACAAAGTCCGCCAAACAGCTGTAAGATTTTTAATGTTATTTTCTTTTAGCACCGCTGTAAGGGCACTTACGCCGTCAGTATTGTGTCCGCCATCCAATATAATAAGCGGATCTTGGCTTATAACCTCAATTCTTGCAGGAAACTTGGTATTTTCTATTCCCTTAACTATGTTATCATCGGTAATGTTAAAACCATATTTTCTCACGGCTTTCATTGCCTCTATAACTACCGAGG
>CAKRNA010000013.1 GCA_934365195.1 uncultured Clostridia bacterium
TGACAAATGTTTACCAACCTACAAGAGGTTCCGTTATTCTTGACGGATACGACACAAAAGGCAAAACAAGCGCCCGGGTAAATAAAATGGGCATTGCAAGAACTTTTCAAAACATTCGTCTTTTTCGGAATATGTCGGTGTTGGACAATGTAAAAATAGGCATGCACAATTCCGTTAAAGAAAACTTCTTTCAAAGCATAACCCACGGATTCGGCTACGGCAAAGCGGAAAAAATATCCGACGAAAGAGCCATTGAACTTTTGAGCTTTTTCCATATGGAAAACCTTGCGTACAACAAGGCAGGCAGTTTGCCATACGGCGCACAAAGGCGACTTGAAATTGTCCGTGCTCTTGCCACAAATCCGGGAATTATTCTTCTGGACGAGCCGGCGGCAGGTATGAACCCATCGGAAACTGCGGAGCTTATGGAAAATATCCGCAAAATCCGTGATACATTCCAAATAGCGATTATGCTTATCGAACATGATATGAATTTGGTTATGGGTGTTTGCGAGGGCATATGCGTTTTAAACTACGGCAAGGTTATTGCAAAGGGCTCCCCGGCACAAATACAGGCAAACCCACAGGTTATCGAGGCTTACTTAGGCAAAAAGGCGGTGCAGTAAAATGATGTTAAATGCTGAACATATAGATGTATATTACGGACGGATACACGCCGTTAAGGATGTTTCCTTTCATGTAAACGAGGGTGAAATTGTGGCTTTGATAGGCGCAAACGGCGCAGGAAAAAGCACGACTTTAAAAACCGTTTCCGGCCTTTTGCACTCCAAAACCGGAAAAATAGAATTTATGGGCAAAGACATAAGCAAGGCGGAAGCATACAAACTTGTTCCCATGGGGCTTGCCCATGTTCCCGAGGGAAGAAGAGTTTTTTTACAGATGACCGTTAAAGAAAACCTTGAAATGGGCGCATACACTCAAAATCCGGCGGGCACGGAAAAAGATATTGAAGATGTATTTACCCGCTTTCCCCGTTTGAGAGAAAGACAAAACCAAATAGCCGGCACACTTTCCGGCGGTGAACAGCAAATGCTTGCCATAGGCAGAGCCATGATGAGCCACCCGAAACTTTTGATACTGGACGAGCCCTCTATGGGTCTTGCCCCTATACTTGTAGGGCAGATCTTTGACATTATAAAAGAACTGCATAAATCCGGCACAACAATTTTGCTTGTTGAGCAAAACGCCGAAATGGCTCTTGCCGTTGCCGACCGTGCCTATGTTATGGAAAGCGGCAAAATCACCCTTACCGGCACAGGCAAGGAGCTTGCCGAAAGCGACGACATTAAACGAGCATACCTTGGCGGCGCATAATTTTATTTTAAATAAAATCAAACCCTTACTACGGGCAAACTGTATTGCGGATAAATTCAATCAGCCGCCTATATACGATTTATCTTTTACAAAATATAAACCGATAAATATAACGATAAACAGAAAACCTCTACCGGTTGCCTGTTAATTTAAAAAACAAAAGCCGCACAATGTGCGGCTTTTGGCATCTTATTCAATTGTGTTTAATTATTCCGGTTTATCTTCCGTTTCTTCCGGCTTAACTTCTTCCGGCTCTTCGGTTTTCGGTTCTTCTTCCGATTTTTCATTTTCTACGGAAATATTGTTTGCTATATCATCTGCTGCCTTTTCAATATCCTCGATAGAAAAATCGTACTCATCCTTTTCATTCCGAACAGGTTCGCCCAAAGCGGCAATTTTTTCTTCGATTTCGGCAATATCATCGAAATACTTATTCAAAAGCTCCTCGTCCTTTTCACCGGATTTGTGCATTGCATAAACAAGTGCGCCCAAATCTTTCTGTGCTTTTGAAAGGTCGGCTTTCAAAGAGATTTCGCTCATTTTCTTTTTGCCCTTGTCCATTGCTTCGCCGGCAACAACCTTTGACTGTTCAAAAGCTTCCCCTGCAACTCT
>CAKRNA010000014.1 GCA_934365195.1 uncultured Clostridia bacterium
AAGCTCTTTGAGTTTGTTATATCTCCATCGGATAGAATCGTGACGGGGGCTATCTATACGCCCAAGAAAATCAGAAAATATATACTTGATGCTTGTCTTCGTAAGAACACAGACTTATTACAAATTCGTGTAGCTGATATTGCTTGTGGATGTGGAGGCTTTCTGATGGACGCTGCCAGAATGATTCATAGGACTACAAAAATGCCTTATCGAGATATTTTCAAAAGATGTATTTATGGCATAGATATCCAGAATTATTCTATAGAAAGGTGTCAGATACTTTTAAATCTATTGGCTTTGACAGAAGGTGAAATCGTGGATTTTGAATTCAATCTGTTGTGTGCTGATACGTTGGATTTCAAATCGGATGCATGGAACTCTAATTTTTCTCACTTTGATGTAATCGTGGGTAATCCGCCTTATGTCTGTGGTAGAAATATGGAGGATGATACCAGGTTGAAGACTAAATGGTATGAGGTATGTGATTCAGGTTCTACTGATTTATACATTCCTTTTTTCCAGATTGCTGTGGAGATGTTGAATGATGAGGGGAAGATAGGGTATATTACGATGAATTCTTTTCTGAAGAGTTTGAATGCTCGTAAGCTGAGGGCATTTTTCGTTGATAATCAGTTTGATATTCATATTGTTGATTTTCGGGGGTATCAAGTGTTTAAGGGCAAAAGTACTTATACCTGTTTGTTTTTCTTGGAAAAGGAAAAGAGCAAAGCTCTCCATTATAGTTGCGATGAGCAGGTGAAACTTGCCAAGCGAATGCATTATGAGGACATACCTTGGAATTTGCTGGATGCAGAGAAAGGATGGAACTTGAATCAAAATAAAGTGGCTAATAAAATAGAGTCTGTTGGCACACCTTTGTTTGAGTTTTGCCAAACTCGCCATGGTATTGCGACATTGAGTAATAAGACTTATATATTCTTGCCCAACAAGGAAGATGATAAGTATTATTATCTAGAAAAAGAAGACGTGAGCTATCCTATAGAGAAGACTCTCTGTAAAGACATAGTGAATTCTAATAAATTGAATTCAGAAAAGGCTCTTGTTGATCTTGTTCATAAGGCTATATTTCCTTATGTGATTGACAAGAGTGGTAAGGCTGTTTTGATTAAAGAGGAGGTTATACAAGCAAAATATCCTTGTGCGTATTCATATCTGCAATCTCAAAGGGAAACATTGGATAAACGAGATAAAGGAAAGGTTGGGGATTATCCAGCATGGTATGCTTATGGTCGGACGCAATCGTTGGTAATGCCTGCAATCAAGATGTTTTTCCCGAAAATTGCTAATAAGCCATTAAACTGCGTTATTGTAGAAAATTCAAACTTGCTGTTATACAATGGCATGGCGTTCGTGGGTGATGATATGCGAAAGATGAAGATTTTGCAGAAGGTGTTGGAGTCTGATATTTTTTGGAACTATGTTGTAGCTAACAGTAAGCCTTACACATCAGGATATTATTCGCTGAATGGTTCAAACATCAAAAACTTTGGTGTTCCTAAGTTTACTAAAGCAGAAGAGGAAGAACTTCTTAGATTGGAAGACAAAGGAGCCGTTAATCAATGGCTATCGTCTTTCTATGAGTAAATATAGGGCATATTATTTGAAATATGATGATTTCCAATGTAAATACAAAAGAATTAGTCATTTTATTTGGTGGTTTGATAAAAAAGTCGTAACTTTGGAAATTATTATTTGTAAATAATGACAAGTATGGCAAACGACAATAATAACATACAGATTACTGATGAGTCTCAAATTGTTCTCTATCAGCCAAATGA